>NZ_JBXPBT010000002.1:0-742023 GCF_056931895.1 Sphingomonas sp. jy18
AGGCGCAGAGGCGCAGAGGCGCAGAGGCGCAGAGGCGCAGAGGCGCAGAGGCGCAGAGGCGCAGAGGCGCAGAGGCGCAGAGGCGTGGTGGATCGCAGAGTTGGTGCTGTGAAAAGGGGTCGCGCCAAGACGCCAAGGCGCCAAGTCGCCAAGAGGGGGGGGTGTTGCGAGGTGGCTGTGTCTTACGCCCGGCCCGTTGAACGCGACGTGGCTGAGGAAGGCCGCTTCGCGGGATTGAACTGACATCTTCGCGTCTTCGCGTTAGAATATTTCACGCGGAGGCGCGGACGGCTGTCCGGGTTCAGTCCGTCGGAGTTTCCCAGACGAACACCTCCTCGAGCGGCTTGCCGAACACCTGGGCAATGCGGAAGGCGGTTTCGAGGCTCGGTGAATATTTGCCCTGCTCGATGGCGGCGATGGTCTGGCGGGTGACGCCGACGCGCTCGCCGAGATCGGCCTGGGTCATCTCTCCGGCCAAGAAGCGCAAGGTGCGGATGGTGTTGGTGAAGGGGAGGGCGGTCATCGCTCAGCCCCGCCGGTAGAGCCAGAGCTGGCTGCCGATGCGCACCAGTTCGGCCAGCACGACGACGGCCAGCAGGCTGTGGAGGATGGTCGCGGCGGAATAGCCGTAGAAGATCGCGCCGATGCACAGCCAGACGCCGATGACGATGGGGTAATAAGCGAGATGGGTGCCGCGCCAGTGGATGATGCGGTCGCGCTCGTCACCCTTCTGGTGCGCCTCGCGCGGGTTGATGATGGCGATGATGCCGATCAGTACCGACATGGCGAGGATGATGCCGATGGTCACGCCGGTCAGCAGCCCGCCGCTCGCCGCGATATTGCCCGGCCCGCGCGGCAGGGCGGTGTGCAGTTGGAGGAAGTACCAGCCGAAGGCGGCGAGGATGACGACGAGCGCCACCCAATGGGTCTTTTCGCGGAAGGACATTGCGGGCTCCATGTTTGCTTTATGCGACTCCATGTAAAAGATTCATAACACGAAGTCAATCGGTGTCGACACCGGCCGAGCTGGCGGTTGCTGCGGCGCGGAGATTGGCTACAAGCCCGGCATGTCCACCACCTTCACCATCGATACCTCCACCAGCCGGGCAAACCCGACGCCCGCCCCGATGAAGCGGCTGACCGTGCCGGCGATCCAGCGGCGCAAGGCGGATGGCGTTACCGCCGAGCCGCTGGTGATGCTGACCGCCTACACCGTGCGCATGGCGCAGCTGCTCGATCCGCAGTGCGACATGCTGCTGGTCGGCGATTCGCTGGGGCAGGTGATCTATGGCCTGCCGTCGACCGTGCCGGTCAGCCTGGAGATGATGTGCGCGCATGGCGCGGCGGTGGTGCGGGGGAGCTGGCACAGCGTCGTCATCGTCGACATGCCGTTCGGCAGCTATGAGGCGAGCCCGGAAAAGGCGTTCGAGAGCGCGGCGCGGATCCTGAAGGAGACGGGCTGCGCAGCGGTGAAGCTGGAGGGGGGCGAGGCGATGGCGCCGACCATCCGCTTCCTCACCCAGCGCGGCATCCCGGTGATGGCGCATATCGGCCTGACCCCGCAGGCGGTGAATGCACTGGGCGGCTATGGCGCGCGCGGGCGCAGCGCGGCGGAGGAAGCGAAGATACTGGCCGATGCGCGCGCAGTGGCGGATGCCGGGGCGTTCGCGATGGTGGCCGAAGGCGTGCTCGAGCCGATCGCGATTGCGATCACCGAGGCGGTGGCGTGCCCGGTGATCGGCATCGGCGCCTCTGCGCGGTGCGACGGGCAGGTGCTGGTGACCGAGGATATGCTGGGCCTGTTCGAGCGGGTGCCGCGCTTCGTGAAGCGCTATGCCGACATGGCCGGGTTCGTGACGGCGGCGGTGACCGACTATGCGGCGCAAGTCAGGGACCGTTCATTCCCGACCGGCGATCAGACCTATCAGCCGAAGGTTTAGGACGGAACGGAAGAACCGGGTTCGAGAGTTTGTCATTCCCGCGAAAGCGGGAATCCAGGGGCGGAACGTCGCGATGCTCTTTGCTGCTCCTGGATCCCCGCTTTCGCGGGGATGACAGGTGCATGGTAGGCAGAGCGAGTGGCACGGGCGAAATGCTTGGCCTTTGCAGGGCTTGCGGCTAAGGAACCGGCCTTGCCCGGCGCGCGGCCGGGTGCGGCAGAGAAAGAAGGACAGACTATGGCGTTGCCGCCCGGCAATCCCGATACATTCGTGCAGGAAGTCGATGACGCGGTTCGCGCCGACCGGCTGCAGGAATTTGGCCGCCGCTTCGGCACGCCGCTGATCGCACTGCTGGTCATCGGCCTGCTGACGTTCGCCGGCTGGCTGTACTGGAATACGCACCGCGATTCTTCCGCAGGCGCGCTGGGGACGACGCTGAACGGCGCAATCGACAGCCTGGCGCAGGGCCGGCCCAAGGCCGCAACCAGCGCCGCCGAGCCGCTCGCCAAGGGGGATAATGCCACCTATCGCGCGCTGGCGCTGATGGTGCAGGGCAATGCCGCGCTGTCGCAGGGCGATATGCAGGGCGCGTCGGCCAAGTTCGCGACCGTCGCCGCCGATGCCGCCATCGACCAGTCGCTGCGCGATGCGGCGCTGCTGCGCCAGATGCTCGCGGATTACGACCGGATCCAGCCGGCGACGCTGATCGCGCGGTTGCGGCACATCGTGGCGCAGCCCGACAGCCCCGCCTTTGCCAGCGCGGCCGAACTGACCGCGCTCGCCGAACTGAAGCGCGGCAATGACGCGGCGGCGGGTGCGCTGTTCAAGCGCATTGCCGACAGCGACAATGCGCCCGAAAGTCTGAAATCGCGCGCGGTGCAGATGGCGGGCATGCTCGGCGTCGATGCCGTGCCCGATGCCGATAACCGACCGGCCGCCCGTGCGCCGGCGAGAAACGAGGAGTGAGGATGCGGTCTTCAACCATGCGTGCCGCGCTGATGCTGGCAGGCGCCGCCGTCGCGCTTTCGGGCTGCAGCGTGCTGAGGGGCAATGGCCCGGCGACGACCCCGACGGTCGGCAATCGCACGCCGATCCTGGGCGCCGGGACCGCGCTTGAGGTCGATCCCGCGATTGCCGGGCTCGAAGTCATCCTGCCGCCGGCTGTCCCCAATGCCGACTGGAACCAGCCGGGCGGCAATGCCGCCAAGTCGCTGGGCCATGTCTCGCTGGGTGCGACGCTGACGCAGGCGTGGACCGCGCAGATCGACGGCGGCAGCAACCGGGCACGACTGGCGTCCGCGCCGGTGGTGGCATCGGGCACGCTCTATGCCATCGACGTCGAGGCGACGGTGCATGCCTTCGATGCCGCGACGGGGGCACGGCGCTGGTCGGTCAAGATCGGCGATACCGAGCGCGATGGCCAGAGCGCGCGCTTCGGTGGCGGCGTCAGCGCCGACGGGACGATGGTCTATGCCGCGTCCGGCCTTGGCGATGTCGCCGCGCTCGATGCCGCGACCGGCGCGGTGCGCTGGACCGCGCGCCCCTCCGGCCCGCTGCGCGGCGCGCCGACGCTCGCCTTCGGCAGCGTGTTCGTGATGGGCCAGGACAACCAGTTGTTCGCGCTGCGCGCCAGCGATGGCGTGGTGCAGTGGCAGGTCGCAGGATCGGTCGCCCCGGGCAGCGTGTTCGGCGTGGCCGCGCCCTCGGCGGGCCTCGGCACCATCGTCGCCGGCTATTCGAGCGGCGAGCTCAACGCCTATCGCTACGAGAATGGCCGCCCCTTGTGGGAAGACGCGCTGGCGCGCACCAGCATCACCATGTCGGTCTCCACCCTGTCCGACATCGACGCCGACCCGGTGATCGACCGGGGCCGCGTGTTCGCCATCGGCCAGGGCGGGCGCATGGCCGCCTATGAGCTGACCAGCGGCTCGCGCCTGTGGGAACTGAGCATGGCCGGCATCGCCACGCCGTGGGTGGCTGGCGAGTGGGTGTTCGTGGTTTCCGACGATGCCCGGCTGTTCTGCATCGCCCGCGCAACCGGCAAGATCCGCTGGATCGGCCAGTTGCCGCGCTGGCGCGACGAGGAGGACCGAAAGGGCGCGATCCGCTGGACCGGCCCGGTGCTGGCTGGCGGCCGGCTGATCCTGGTCAGCACCGACGGGCGGATGGCGGAAGTCGAGCCGGGCAGCGGCGCGGTGCGCTCGCTGTCGGCGCTCAACGCCGGAACCCGCCTGCCGCCGCTGGTCGCCAACGGCATGCTCTATGTGCTGGACGAAACCGGCCGCATCACGGCCTGGCGCTGAGCGGCATGGCGCGGTGCTGACATGAAACGACCCGGCCTCCCCACGGTGGTCATCGTCGGGCGGCCGAATGTCGGCAAATCGACGCTGTTCAACCGGCTGATCGGCAAGAAGCTGGCGCTGGTCGACGACACGCCCGGCGTGACGCGCGACCGCCGCGAGGGCGAGGCGCACCTGATCGGCATGGATTTCCGCGTGATCGACACCGCGGGGTTCGAGGAAGATGCGGCGGTGACGCTGCCCGGGCGGATGCGCGCGCAGACCGAAGCCGGGCTGGCCATGGCCGATGTCGCGCTGTTCCTGATCGACGCGCGGGCGGGCGTGACCCCGGTCGACGAGGAGATCGCCCGCTGGCTGCGCGACAGCGATACCCCGATCATCGTCGCCGCCAACAAGGCGGAGGGCAAGGTGGGCGCCGCGGGCGTTTCCGATGCCTATCGCCTGGGGTTGGGCGAACCCTTCGGCCTTTCCGCCGAGCATGGCGAAGGGATTGTCGACCTGTTCGACGCGCTGCGCCCCTATCTCGAGCCGGCCGGGGAAGATCCGGCGGATGCGGGCGCGGATGATGCAGACGAGGCCGAAGCGATCGCCGCGATCGAGGCCGATGCCGAGGGGCAGGCCGAACTCGACCCGGCGGCGCCGCTCAAGCTGGCCATCGTCGGCCGGCCGAATGCGGGCAAATCGACGCTGATCAACCGCATCCTCGACGAGGACCGGCTGATCACCGGCCCGGAAGCAGGGATCACGCGGGACTCGATCTCGATAGACTGGATGTGGACCGCGCCCGACGGCAGCCAGCGGCCGGTGCGGCTGATCGACACCGCGGGCCTGCGCAAGCGCGCCAAGATCCAGGACAAGCTGGAGAAACTCTCCGCCGCCGACACGCTGCACTCGATCGCCTTTGCCGAGGTGGTGGTGCTGCTGCTCGATGCCACGCTGGGGCTGGAGGCGCAGGATCTGCGCATCGCCGACCGGGTGGTCGACGAAGGGCGGGCGCTGATCATCGCGCTCAACAAATGGGATGTCGCAGAGCAGGGCAGCAGCCTGTACCAGGGCGTGCGCGCCGCGCTCGACGAAGGGCTGGCGCAGGTCAAGGGCGTGCCGCTGCTGACGGTGTCTGCAGAGACCGGGCGCGGCATCGACCAGCTGCTGGGCGTTGCCTTCGATCTGAGGGCGCAATGGTCCCGCCGGGTCGCGACGGGCGAACTCAACCGCTGGTTCGAGCGCGCCATCGAGGCCAACCCGCCGCCCGCGCACAAGGGGCAGCGGATCAAGCTGCGCTACATCACCCAGGCGCGGCTGCGCCCGCCGAGCTTTGTCGCCTTCGGCAGCCGGGTCGACATGCTGCCCGAAAGCTATCGCCGCTATCTGATCAACGGCCTGCGCCGCGAGCTGGGCTTTGGCGGGGTGCCGGTGCGCCTGACGCTGCGGGCGTCTAAAAATCCCTATGGCGAGGCCGCACGCAAATCGGCGCATACGCCGGAGCGGCGCGCCGTCTCGCGCGGGCCGGGTGGCGGCAAGCCTGGTGGCGCCAAGCCGGCCAGGCCCAAGCCTGCGGCCGTCAAGCCGGTCGGCGAGCGCGGGCGCAGGTCGGCCAAAAGCGCCAATCCGGCGCGAACCGGCCGGGCAAAGCCGCCACAACGGCCGCAACGATAACCTGCCCTTTACATTTGCGGGTTTAATCCAGCATCAGGAACACCGCTGGACCAGGCGGGCCATGTGTACGAGTGAGACCCATGCCCAACATGTCACTACCTTTGGTAGACTGGACCAGCTTCAGTCGCACGCGATCCCAGCTTGGCGGATCGTTCATCCGCATCCTCGGCTATTTCGTCGAGGATGGCATGAAATCGGTCGAGGCAATCGAAAATGCGATGCGGGCCAATGATGCCGCCCGCATGGTGCTGCCCGCGCACACGCTGAAAACCGAAGCACGCCAGTTCGGCGGCGAGCGGCTGGGCCAACTGGCCGAAGACATCGAAATGCACGCCCGCCACTGCGTCGAAACCCGCGAAACGCCGGATGATTATCTCGACCGCGTGGTCAAGCTGCGCCCGCTGTTCCAGGAAATGCTGGCAGCGATCGAAGCCGAGGCCAACCCGCTGGTGCAGCGCAAGCCGCAGGGGTTCGGGCGGCGGGTGGCGTAGCGGGGCGGGGGCCCTAAAGGTCGTCCTCATCACTTGCGCGTTCAACCGACGCCGCACCGCCGAGCCCGTCATATCGTCGCTGCGCCAACCACTGCAGCCGCTTTGCTTGGGTTAGCAATACGCGGCGCAAGCCACCCTGAACCTTTCGCTCTGCGATAACTTGGGCGAGACGTGAAATTATCAATGCTCGCCGTGCATTTCGGAAGTCAGGATGCGACCGGATTGCATAGACCTCTGGCGACACAATACTGCTCCGGATTGAAGGAGGTAGCACTTTAATTTCGCTGCCACTGGGTGGATCTTTTTCATTCAGCACAGCGCCAAACTGGCTTCTTGCGATAGCTCGATCGTGAACAGCTCGTTCCAGGGCATTCAAGTGATCGACTGCATCTTGCCAAGCTTTCCAGCGTTCGCCGACACGCTCGCGTGGCTTTGCAACGTCCTGCAACCCGGGCAAAGGCCAGACTTCAATTTCATATACTTCAAACGGATCAAGTACAGACATTGCAACCGCATCGGTGCGCTGATTTGTCAAATGTCGGCGTACCCGTGTACGGATCAATTCGTTGGTCTGTCCTACATATATTGGTTCGCCATCATAATCGAAAAAGGCATAAACGCCCCATTTGTAGTTCCCCAGCTTCCTTGGTTGGCCCTGCTTGTCAGGGAATTCGCTATCTAGAAACCGAGCGAGATTGCGCCGCAAATCCTCGGTTTCAAACGGCGGGACGTTGATGGAATCGGGTGTATTGTCGGCCATGGGCGATAAGTATCAGGCCCAGCTTTGCCCCGCTACATATCCTTCTGCGATCATATCCAAACCTAGCAATGGTTCCAGCAATTGAGATGCCAAGTGCCGTACCACGGGTACTGCCACTCCATCGCCAGTAAGGTGGTAGGCTTCATTATAGTTGCGCGGTAGCCGGTAATCGTCAGGCAAACCCATCAGCCGAGCGGTTTCCCGTGCAGATAGCAATCGTGAACGGACGACATCACCGTCTATTACCATGATTGTCTGACGGCTCGACCCACCTCCCGGTGTTCTAAGGCAACCGGCGATATCGTCGAACCGCACCTCTGCCCGCTGCATCTTTTGCCCGGTCGCATTTTGTCGAGTACGGCGGTACACACCGCCGACCATCCTGCGCTTTGCCCGCTTGGCTGATGCAACTTTAGCCAAGTTGAGAGGCGTCATCATGCTAAGCAGTCGAGAGGTTTCAACTGCAGTATGCCAGTTTAAGTCGCTCGGCTCGTCCTCGATGATGTCTGCAAAGGTGGAATTGCGGCGCGGAGGCGTCGGAAGATTCCACCAGAGCCAATTGTTACGTTTGTCGGCATCAAGACTCGCAACAGCGGAGCGCAAGCGGCGGGTGTGAAAGGGTTCGACTGGGCCAGGTGCCAAGAGATTTGAGTTGATCTTCGTATCGGAGCGAACGCCGATTATGAACAGGCGGGGCCGGGACTGCGGAACGAAAAGCGCAGCGTCTACAACTAGTGCGCCGATACGGTAACTTGAAGCAGTCAGCGCGTTACAGATAGCCTGAAAATCTCTGCCTCCGTGCGAGGTAAGCGTACCGCACACATTTTCCAAGGCTATCAGACGAGGTGCCCGATCTTCGGCAATCAAGCCTTCGATCACTCGCCAAAACGGGAAAAATGTTCCCGATCTGCTACCCTGTAGGCCAGCGCCGCTGCCCGCAAGTGACAAGTCTTGGCAAGGAAACGACCCCCAAACCAAATCGGCGCGACCGGGCAGATCAATGGATCGGACCAAATTGACGTCACCGATCTTGAGCTCTCCACCCGTTCCCCAATTCGCTTGGTAGGAAAGGCCCTTCTTCCCGTCAAAGTCGTTTGCAAAGAGACACTTCCAACCGTCACCCAAGCCTGCTCGCGCCATTCCTCCGCCCGCAAAAAATTCGTAGAAACTAGGCTGGCTTTGCATGATGTCATCCTTGGTTAGCTGACGCCTTACACGCGCAGTTGGGTTAAGTCCTCTATAGGCTTCCCTTAGCTGTTGTTCCCCATTAGTTCTAGCCAAATCCACGCCAGTCCGGACATATCTCCTCAGCCATTGCCCGTGCTGATAAATGTGCCCATCTTCTGCACCATGCCCGATACATCCACCATCGCCGCCATCTTGTGGGCCGTCATTCTTGGCGGGGCGGGGGGGGCTGTTGACGGAGATCGGGGCCTGGTATCGCGGGTTGAAGAAGCCGAGCTGGCAGCCGCCGGACTGGCTGTTCGGCCCCGCCTGGACGCTGATCCTGGGACTGGCGGCGTGGGCGGCGGTGCTGGCGTGGGACGGGGCGCAGGATGCGGCCGGGCGCTGGACGATCGTCATCCTGTATGCGGCGAACTTCCTGTTCCATTTCGCCTGGTCGCCCTTGTTCTTCAAGCTCAAGCGCCCCGACTGGGCGCTGATCGAGGTGCCGCTGCTGTGGGCGTCGGTGCTGGCGCTGTGCGTTGCCTTGCGCGAATATTCGGTGCTGGCGAGCTGGCTGATCGTGCCCTATCTGGCGTGGGTCAGCTTTGCGGCGGTGCTGAACTGGCAGATCGTTCGGTTGAACAGGCCGTTCGGGGCGAGGGCAGCGTAGATTGATGCGTCATTGCGAGCGAAGCGTGGCAATCCAGTGCAGCGCCGTGCCGCGCTGGATTGGTTGGCCTGACGGCCGCCTTCGGCACCGCTGCGCTCGCAATGACGGAATTTGAGCGTAGGTGGTGGCGTCGCCCATCGCCTTGCCGCGCCTGCCCCTCCACCATCCTTCGGATGGTCCCCCTCCCCGTGCCGGGGAGGACCTCTGTCAGCCTACTTCGGGCTTGGCGTTGGGGTCGCTCTGCGACTGGATGTAGTTCTGCAGGCCCATCAGCTTGATGAGATCCATCTGCCGTTCCAGCCAGTCGACATGCTCTTCCTCGCTTTCGAGGATGTCGGTGAACAGGCGGCGGCTGATGAAATCGGACACGGTCTCGCAATAGGCGATCGCCTCCTTGAGCATCGGCAGCGCGTCATGTTCGAGCGCAAGGTCGGCGGCGAGGATTTCCTCGACCGTCTCCCCCACGCGCAGGCGGCCGAGCATCTGGAAATTGGGGAGGCCGCCCAGGAACAGGATGCGGTCGGCGAGCCGGTCGGCATGCTTCATCTCGTCGATCGATTCATGCCGCTCATATTCGGCGAGCTTGCTGACGCCCCAGTTGGCCAGCATGCGATAGTGCAGCCAATATTGGTTGATCGCGGTCAGCTCGTTCTTCAGCGCTTCGTTGAGGAAATCGATGACCTTGGCGTCGCCCTGCATGATGATCGTCACTCCTTGCGCCCCTCTTCATTCCCGCGAAGTCGGGAATGACGCAGGGGAAACCCACGGGGGTTTTACGCAACGGCACATCGCAACACAACCGGAAAAGTCCAGCTTTTCTGCGGGTTACAGCGATTCTATTGCGTGGCGTTTGCAGGTCGGCAATTGCGAATGCGAGTCAGGCCGCCTGGCGTTCCTCGTTCACCAGGGTGCGGGCGGCGGGGACGCACTGGCCGCACTTGGGCTTGCGGCCCAGCGCCTTGTACGCCGAGAGCGGGCAGGTTGCGCCCTGACGCACCGCATTGCGGACATCGGCTTCTCTCAGGGCATTGCAGACGCACAGGATCATGGGTGCCACCTCTCGAGTCGAGAGATAGCGCGAGTGAGACTTGTTCGCAATAGCGATGTGCGCGCGGCGCGCTATTTGCGCATCGCTTGCAATTGCATGCGCGACAGGCTGCGCCACAACCATTCGAGCGGGCCATAGCGATAGCTGTCGAGCCAGGGCTTCGACCACAGCAGCATGATGATCCAGATGGCGACCACCGGGCCATAGACCTCGATTCGCGACCAGTAGCCGAACTGGCCGAGACCCCAGCCGTAGAAGAGCGCGGTCATCAGCAGCGAGGTGCCGAGATAGTTGGTGAAGGCGGCGCGGCCGACCGCGGCGACGCGGGCAATGAAGGCGGACGTGGCGAAACGCTGTGCCAGCCCCATGAACAGACAGGCGTAGCCGACGCTCATCGCGAAATCGAAGGGCACGGACAGCCAGAAGGTCGATTCCAGCAGCACCGCGGCATCGAGACCGGACCGGAACTGCCACCACAGCAGGGCCAGATTGGCGACGATGCCGAGGCCGAGGCACCAGTTGCGCCAGCGGTCGAGCCGGGCGAGTTCCCATGTGCCGCGCAGCAGGCCGGACTTGAACATGATCATGCCGATCAGCATCAGCGCGATGGTTTCCGGGCCGTAGAGCAGCACGCCGACGAACGGTTCGGCGCCATCCTCTGCGAACTTGCCGGCTACGATGGTATTGAAATCGCTGCGGTAGAGCTCAGCCTGTTCGACCGACTCAGGGCTTTGATATGCAAAGCTGGCGGTGAGCTTGGTCATCGGCTCGGCCAGCGCTTCCTTGAGCGGCGGAGGGGCCCAGTCCTGACGGGCGAGCGCCAGCACGCCGAATTGCGCGCTGCTGAGCAGCATGGCCAGAATGAAGAAGCCGACCGCCCAGCGGCGCAGCGCTTTGATCGACAGGTTGCGGAAGGCGTAGAGCAGCATTCCGCACATGGCGTAGAGGAACAGGATGTCGCCGAACCAGATCAGGTAGAAATGGAGGAGGCCGAAGATGGCGAGCACGATCATCCGGCCATAATGGCTCTGTGCCGGGCTGCGCCCCGTGGCTGCCGCCGACTGGATGACCAGCAGGGTCGAGGCGCCGAACATCATCGAGAACAGGCCGCGCATCTTCGAATCGAAGACGACATAGTTGAACGCCCAGATCAGCAGGTCGGCACCGGTATCGCCGCCCCAGGCACGCGGGGTGATATAGGCGTTTTCGGGCATGGCGAAGGCGACGATGTTCATCGCGAGGATGCCCATCACCGCAAATCCGCGGGTGACGTCGAGTCCGGCGATGCGCTCCGGCGCAGCGGGCGGTGGCGGTGCCACGTCGGCGTCGTGAAAACTGGTCACCGTAGCCATGCGCCGAATTCCCCCTCATGCGCTGTATTGGCGGGATAATGCACAGGTTGGCGGCGATGTCCAACGATGTTGTTGCAGCGCAACAGCTATGTCGGTGTCAGCCCGCCTTGGGCCGCAGCGCGACGACGAGGCCGATGATCGCCATCAGCGAGCCGGCGATGGCGAGCCCCGACCAGACATAGCCTTCGAACAGGGTGGACAGGGCCATGGCGATGACCGGGATCAGCACGCTCGACCAGGCGGCGGGGCCGGCCCCGACCTTGCGGATGATGCCGAAATAGAGCGGGAAGCACAGCACGCTGCCGAACAGGCCGAGGTAGAGCACGCCGAGCCAGTAGCCGGGGCGCCAGTCGAACACCGGCGCGCCGACGGTGGCCGCCGCAAAGATCGCATCGCCGATCGCACCCCACAGCATCGCCCAGGCGATCAGCACGAAAATCGACTGGCTTTTGGCCAGCGGCGTCGCCTGCATGACATTGGCAGCGGAGGCCGAAAGCACGCCCGCGAGGGTGAGGGCCGCGCCGACCGCGACCATCGAGATGTCGCCATGCACCGAGCGCGCCTCATGCCCCAGTAGCAGCAGCACGCCGATCATGGCGATGCTGCCGCCGGCGACGAAGCGCCGCTCGACCGGGGTCTTGAGGAAGATGCGCGACAGCAGCGTGTTGGGGACGATGAGCAGGGCGAAGATCACCGCGACCACGCCCGACGTGAGATAATGTTCGGCGCGGTAGACGAAGTTGAAGTTCATCATGAACTGCGCGACGCCGATGATCGCGGCGAAGAGTTGCGTCTTGCCATCGAGCCACAGGCGTTCCCGCCGCACGATGCACAGCAGGAACATGGCGATGGCGGCGACGGCAAAGCGGTAGGTGACCGACCAGCTCGGCGGCACGGTGCCGAGCTGATCGCGGATCACCAGCCAGGTTGAGCCCCAGATCAGCGTCACGATGACAAAGGGAATCAGCACCCGCGGGGTGAGCAGGGTCGGCGGGGCGTCGCTCATAGCGCGGCAATCGCCTCGGCGAGCGGGCGCACATCGTCTGCGCCATGGTGCCAGCTGGTGACGATGCGGGCCGCGCCGTCGCCCCAGTCGTAGAAATCGAAGCCTTTTGCCCTCAGCGCCGCGGCTTCCGCGGGCGACAGGCGCAGGAACAGCTCATTGGCTTCGACCGGGTACAGCAGCCGCTCGCCCGCGCCCGCCGCGATCAGCGCGGCTGCCGCATTGGCGGCGCGCGCATTGGCGAGCCACAGATCATCGGCCAGCATCGCGTGGAGCTGGGCGGCGAGATAGCGGCCCTTCGACTGGAGGTGACCGCTGCGCTTGCGCAATTGCTGCATGCCTTGCGGTAGCGCACCGAAGAACAGCAGGGCTTCCGCATTCATGCCGCCGTTCTTGATGCAGCCGAACGACAGCGCGTCGACCCCGGCGCGCCAGGTCACATCCGCCGGCGCGCAGCCGACATGCGCCACCGCATTGGCAAGGCGCGCGCCGTCCATGTGCAGCTTGAGGCCATGTCGGCGTGCCGCCTCTCCGACCACGCCGACCTCGTCCGGGCGCCAGGCAAGGCCATATTCGGAAGCGTTGGTGATGCTGATGGCGGCGGGCTGGACCTGATGCACATCCTTGCGGATGGTTGCCATCCGCGCGTCGATGGTCGCTGCATCGATCTTCGCGCCCGCGCCGGGCAGCAGGATCAGCTTGGCGCCGCCGGTGAACATGGCGGGCGCGCCGCATTCATCGACCTCGATATGCGCTTCCTCATGGCACAATATTGCCTGCCATGGCGCCACGAAGGCGGCGAGCGCGATGCTGTTGGCCGCGGTGCCGGTCGGCAGCCACAGCACCGAGCAGTGCGTTTCGAACAGGTCCGAAAAGGCGGCGTCGAGCGCCTGCGACAGCGCGTCGCCATCATAGGCGGTATCGACATGGTTGGCGGCAGCAATCGCCTCCATCACCGCAGGATGCACCGGGGCGGCATTGTCCGAGAAGAAGCGGGCGGTCGTCATGGCGGCGCCATGCGCCCGCGATGCCCGCTTGTCGAGACGGACGGGACGATTGCGTTTCATCGAATTTTGCAATCAGGCATGCCGGATAAATCGATTTGTGCAGCGCAGCATCCCTTCCTATCTGCATCCTGCAAGTTCCACATAATCCACCAAAAAAGGACTCTCCCATGGCAATCATCGGTAGCAAGCTGCAGCCGTTCAGCGTGCAGGCTTTCCACAATGGCACCTTCCTCGAGGTGACCGAGGCCGACGTGCTCGGCAAGTGGGCGATCTTCTTCTTCTATCCGGCCGACTTCACCTTCGTCTGCCCGACCGAGCTGGAAGACATGGCCAACCATTATGCCGAATTCCAGGCGCTGGGCGCCGAAGTGTTCGGCGTTTCGACCGACACCCACTTCAGCCACAAGGCCTGGCATTCGAGCTCGCCGGCGATCGGCAAGATCGCCTTCCCGCTGCTGGGCGACCCGGCCGGTGTCGTCACCAACAATTTCGGCGTGATGCGCGAAGGCGTCGGCCTGGCTGACCGCGCCACCTTCTTGGTCGATCCGGACGGCGTGGTGCAGTTCGTCGAAATCACCTGCGAAGGCGTCGGCCGCAACGCGGCCGAGCTGCTGCGCAAGGTGAAGGCGGCGAAATATGTTCGCGAAAACCCCGGCCAGGTCTGCCCGGCCAAGTGGGAAGAGGGCGCGGAAACGCTCGCCCCGTCGCTGGAACTGGTCGGCAAGATCTGACGATCGGCTGGCTCCCCCCCGCGCGATCCCCTGGATCGCGCGGGGACGTTTTTCCCATCGCGCACCGCCGCCGTCCTGCGCCTTGCGCAGCGTCTGAAGGCGCGCGTCTCCCTGCTTCAGGATGATCCCCATGCTCGACGCCACGCTCAAGCAGCAGCTTTCGACCTATCTCGGCCATGTCCGCCAGCCGGTGGAGTTGGTTCCGGCGCTCGATGGCGGCGCGAAATCGGCCGATCTGCTGGGCCTGCTCGAGGAAATCGCGACGCTGTCCGACAAGGTCAGCGTGGTGCGCGAAGAGGCGCCGGAAGGCACGCGCCGCCCCAGCTTCACCATCCGCCGTGCCGGCAGCGATGTCGCGGTCAGCTTTGCGGGCATCCCGCTCGGCCATGAGTTCACCTCGCTGGTGCTGGCGCTGCTGCAGGTCGGCGGGCATCCGCCCAAGGTCAGCGAGGAACTGCTCGATCAGGTGCGCGGGCTTGACGGCGATTTCGTCTTCGAAAGCTATTTCTCTCTGTCCTGCCAGAATTGCCCCGATGTGGTGCAGGCGCTCAACCTGATGAGCATCGTCAACCCGCGCATCCGCCACACCGCCATCGACGGCGCGCTGTTCCAAGCCGAGGTATCGGGCCGCGAGATCATGGCGGTGCCGTCGGTGTTCCTGAACGGCGAGCCGTTCGCGCAGGGGCGGATGGAGCTGGAGCAGATCATCGCCCGGCTCGATACCGGTGCCGAGGCGCGCGCCGCCGAGGCGATCAAGGCCAAGGCGCCGTTCGAGGTGCTGGTGGTTGGCGGCGGGCCCGCCGGGGCGGCAGCGGCCATCTATGCCGCGCGCAAGGGCATCCGCACCGGGCTCGCTGCCGAGCGGTTCGGCGGGCAGGTGCTCGACACGCTGGGCATCGAAAATTTCATCTCGGTCCAGCACACCGAGGGGCCGAAGCTGGTCACCCAGCTCGAAGCGCATGTGCGCGACTATGACGTCGACATCATGAACCTGCAGCGCGCCGAAAAGCTGATCCCGTCCGCGCGGCCCGGCGGCCTGCACGAGGTGGTGCTGGCCAATGGTGCAAGCCTGAAGGCGCGGACCATCATCCTTTCCACCGGCGCGCGCTGGCGGCAGATGGGCGTTCCGGGCGAGGAACAGTATCGCAACAAGGGCGTCGCCTATTGCCCGCACTGCGACGGGCCGCTGTTCAAGGGCAAGCGGGTCGCGGTGATCGGTGGCGGCAATTCGGGGGTCGAGGCGGCGATCGATCTGGCCGGTATCGTCGCGCATGTCACGCTGATCGAATATGACAGCCAGCTGCGCGCCGACGCGGTGCTGCAGCGCAAGCTGGCCAGCCTGCCCAATGTCGAGATCATCACCAGCGCGGCGACCACCGAGGTCAAGGGCGATGGCGCGCGGGTTACCGCACTGACCTATGAGGATCGCCGCACGGGCAAGCCGCGCGAGATCGCGCTCGAGGGCATTTTCGTGCAGATCGGCCTGGTGCCGAACAGCGAATGGCTGAAGGATGTCATCGCGCTTTCCCCGCGCGGCGAGATCGAGGTGGACGCCCGCGGCGCGACATCGCAGCCGGGCATCTTCGCCGCCGGGGACGTGACGACCACGCCCTACAAGCAGATCGTCATCGCCATGGGCGAAGGCTCCAAGGCGGCGCTATCGGCGTTCGACCATCTGATCCGGCTGGCGCCGGCGGAGGATGTGGCCGAGGCGGCTTAGTTGGCGGGCTTCGTCTGATCGTTTGTCGTCATTGCGAGCGTAGCGAAGCAATCCAGGGCCGGCGTTAACCGCACTGGATTGGTTGGCCTGCGGCCGCCTTCGGCCCCGCTGCGCTCGCAATGACGATATTCAGTCCGGTAGGCTGGGCCTAGCGATCCCGCTTGGCCAGCAGCCGCAACCGCAGCGCGTTCAGGCGGATGAAGCCGGCGGCGTCCTTCTGGTCATAGGCACCGGCATCGTCCTCGAACGTCACATGCCGTTCGGAATAGAGGCTGTTGGGCGACTTGCGGCCGACGACGCTGGCGAGACCCTTGTAGAGCTTGAGGCGGACGGTGCCGCTGACCTTGGCCTGGCTGTGGTCGATGGCGGCCTGCAGCATCTCGCGCTCGGGGCTGAACCAGAAGCCGTTGTAGATCAATTCGGCATATTTGGGCATCAGCTCGTCCTTGAGATGCGCCGCGCCGCGATCCAGCGTGATGCTCTCTATGCCGCGATGCGCGCGGGCATAGATTTCGCCGCCCGGCGTCTCGTACATGCCGCGCGACTTCATGCCGACGAAGCGGTTCTCGACCAGATCGAGCCGGCCGATGCCATGGGTGCGGCCAAGCTCGTTGAGTGCGGCGAGCAGCGTGGCCGGGGACATCGCCTCGCCGTTCAGCGCGACGCCATCGCCCTTTTCGAAATCGATGGTGATATATTCGGGGCTATCCGGCGCGTCCTCGGGATCGACGGTACGCGAATAGACATAGTCCGGGGTTTCGTCCCACGGATTTTCCAGCACCTTGCCTTCGGACGAGGTGTGGAGGAGGTTGGCGTCGGTGCTGAACGGGCTTTCGCCGCGCTTGTCCTTGGGGACCGGGATCTGGTGCGCTTCGGCCCAGGCGATCAGCGCGGTGCGGCTGGTCAGATCCCATTCGCGCCACGGCGCGATCACCTTGAGGTCGGGTGCCAGCGCGGCGACGCCGAGTTCGAAGCGGACCTGGTCATTGCCCTTGCCGGTCGCGCCATGCGCCACGGCATCGGCGCCGGTTTCGCGCGCGATTTCGACGAGACGCTTGGCGATCAGCGGGCGGGCGATGCTGGTGCCGAGCAGATAGTCGCCCTCGTAGCGGGCATTGGCGCGCATCATCGGGAAGACGAAGTCGCGCACGAACTCCTCGCGTAGATCGTCGATGAAGATATGCCGATCGGGGATGCCGATCATCCGCGCCTTGGCCCGCGCCGGTTCCAGCTCCTCGCCCTGGCCGAGATCGGCGGTGAAGGTGACGACCTCGCACGCATAGGTGGTCTGCAGCCACTTGAGGATGACGCTGGTGTCGAGCCCGCCCGAATAGGCGAGGACAACGCGCTTGATGGTATCGGACACCCGGGCTTCTCCTGATTGGCGGTCAGCGGGCGCTTTAGTCGGATGGACGGTTTGTGCAAGCGGTGCGCAACGATGTGCCCGCACAGGTGCCCGGATGGCTGCGCAACATCGGGCAAGACAGTCGTTGCGGCTCGGCCATAGGCTGGGTCGTTTCCTTCTTCCCCCCCCCCCCCCGAACGCATTGAGGTGCAGGCCATGACCGAGCTTATCGAGCCTTCGACCGACGCGGATGCCCACGACTTCGGCTGGCGGCCGTTGCGGATCGTGCGGATCGAGCATGAGAGCTGCGTCATCCGGTCCTTCCATCTCGAGCCGGTCGACGGCGGGGCCTTGGCGGTTGCGGATGCCGGGCAGCATCTGCCGATCAGGCTTTCCATTGCGGGTGAGGCCGCACCGGTGCTGCGCACCTATACGCTGTCGAATGCGCCCAATGACCGGGCATACCGGATCAGCGTGCGGCGGCTGGGGCTGGCGTCGAGCCATCTGCATGCGATCATGCGCGTTGGCGACGTGCTGTACGCCAAGCCGCCGGCCGGCAGTTTCGTGGTGGACGCAGCGGCGCGGCATCGCGCGGTGATGGTGGCCGCCGGGGTAGGGATCACGCCACTGCTGGCCATGCTTTCGCATCTCGTCGCCGGCGAGGAGGCTGGCCACGTGATGCGGCCAGTGACGTTCTTTTACGCCGCCCACTCGGTCGAGGAGCGCGCGTTCGATGCCGAACTGGCGGATCTTCAGGCCCGCGCCGGTGACAAGCTGACTTTGGTCCGGTTGCTCAGCCAGACCGGCGGCGCGGAGCTGGGCAAGGATTATGAGGAGGCCGGCTTCATGCAGGCGGCCGTGTTCCATCGCCATCTCGGCTTCGAGCGGCACGATTTCTATATGTGCGGGCCGCCGCCGTTCATGCAGGCGGTCTATTCGACATTGCGCGAGGCGGGCGTCGCCGACCAGCATATCCATGCCGAGGCATTCGGCCCCGCATCACTGGTGCGCACCGGCGATACGCCCGAATGCACCGGGCCGGCAAAATTTCCATCCTCCGCTTCGGAACGGGTCCGCTTCGCGCCGTCCGATATCGATGCCGTGTGGAATCCGGGCGACGGCAGCCTGCTCGAACTCGCCGAGGCAGCGGGGCTGACCCCCGAATATGGGTGCAGGGTCGGGGCTTGCGGCGCCTGCAAGTCGCGCCTGATCTCGGGCGAAGTGGCCTATATCCGTCAGACATCGGCGGCGCATGGCGAGAATGAGGTGCTGATCTGCAGCGCGGTACCTGCCGAGCGGGGCGGTGGCGGCGCACCGGTGGTCATCGCGCTCAACCAGCCGGGCTAGAGGCTGTTCCGGTGGTAGCACCCTAATCGTCGCCCCGCACGTGATGCGGGGCCGGGCTGTTTTGGCAACCGCGCCAGAGAAAGCCTTGCCCCGTGTCGAGCACGGGGCGACGAGGGATTGCGGCCTCACGCGCCAGCGCCTGTGCTGGCGCCGGCTCAGCTTTCGCCGCGCAACCGCGTTTCGTTGGCTGCCATATAGTCGCGCGTGATCGGCAAGGCGTCGCGCCGCCGGGTCATCTGGATCTGCACATTCATATGCCCGTCGTGGCGGAAGGCATTGGCGGCCGAGGCGAGGTAGAACATCCACATCCGCCAGAAGCGGGCATCGTACAGCGCCTCGATCTCGGCGCGCTTGGCAAGGCAGCGGTCGTACCAATGCTGCAGCGTGTGGGCATAGTGCAGCCGCAGCACCTCGATATCGGTGATCCACAGCCAGCTTTGCTCGATATGCGGCACGATTTCCGAGGTGGCCGGGGCATAACCGCCGGGGAAGATATATTTGGCGGTCCAGGGATCGGTAACGCCGGGCCCGTCGGCGCGGGCGATGGTGTGGAGCAGGGCGACGCCATCGGCTTGCAGCAGCGCATGCACCTGTTCGAAGAAGGCGCGATAGTGCGGCCGGCCGACATGTTCGAACATGCCGACCGAAACGATGCGATCGAAGCGGCCATCGGCCGGCGTGAGCGCGCGATAATCGATCAGCTCGAAGCGCACCTTGTCGGCCAGGCCTTCGCGGGCGGCGCGGGCGCGGGCGTAGGCGAGCTGTTCTTCCGACAGGGTGATGCCGGTGACGTCCGCGCCGCAATGCCGGGCAAGGTAGAGCGAGAGCCCGCCCCACCCGCAGCCGATGTCGAGCACGCGCATGCCCGGGGCGATGGCGAGCTTGGCGGCGATATGCGCCAGCTTGTCCAGTTGCGCCTGTTCGAGGCTGTTGGCGGGGTCGGTGAAATAGGCGCAGCTATATTGCCGCTCGGGATCGAGGAAGAGATCGTAGAGGCGGTCGTCGAGGTCGTAGTGGTGCGCCACATTCTTCTTCGAGCGCAGGCCGTCGTTGAGCTGCTGGAAGCGCGACACCAGCCGCTGCGCCTTCCACAGGGCGACGCGGGTGGGATTGTCACGGTCCCAGCGGGCATTGTGGGCGATGAGCGCGAGCAGCGCCATGATGTCGTCATTGGCGACGGTCAGGCTGCCATCCATGAACGCCTCTCCCGCGCCGAGCGCCGGATTGCGGCCGATGGCCCATGCCGCCCGGCGGCTGTGGATGGTGACGGCAAGAGGCGCCGAATGGGTGTCGCCATAGCGTCGCGCCTGGCCATCCGGCCCGGTGACCAGCAGCGCGCCATCCTTGATGAGTTTTGTCAGCAGGCGGGAGAGAAGGAGCATGGGCTGGGCGGACTTCCTTTTCGGGGCAATCGAATGGTAGGTTCTGGCGCAGATTGAGCGGGCTTGTCGCCATCGGGAGCGGTCCGGTGGAACGAAATCCGCAATCTTCTGCAAGGGGAGCAACAATGGCCCGGTCAGACAATAGCACAAAGCCCACGGAAGTTTCCGTCGACACGTTCCTGGCTGCAATTTCCGACGCACGGCGGCGCGAGGAGGCGGAACAGATCGACGCGATGTTGCGCCGGGTGACGGGCGAGGCGCCGCAGATGTGGGGGCCGAGCATCGTCGGCTACGGCAGCTACCATTATCGCTACGACAGCGGGCGCGAGGGCGACATGTGCCGCATCGGCTTCAGCCCGCGCAAGGCGCAGCATGTGCTCTATCTGCTGGGCAGTTTCGATGACCATCAGGCCGAAGCCGATGCACTGTTCGCCAGCCTGGGCAAATATTCGACCGGCAAGGCCTGTCTCTACGTCAAGAAGCTGGCCGACGTGGACATGGCCGTGCTGGAGCGGCTGGCGACGATCAATTGGGGTGTCATGAACGCACGCTATCCGGCATGATGCACCTGGCAATCAAGGGAATCGGACAATGAGCGAATTCGCAGGCAAGCGGGTTTTGGTTCTGGGCGGCAGCCGGGGCATCGGCGCGTCGATGGTCAGGCATTTTGCGTCGGCGGGCGCGACCGTGGCCTTTACCTATGCCGGATCGAAGGATGCGGCCGAGGCGCTGGCGGCCGAAACCGGGGCGTCGGCGCACAAGGCCGACAGCGCGGTGCGCGAGGAGACCGTGGCGGCGGTGCGCGATGCAGGCGCGCTCGACATCCTGATCGTCAACGCCGGGGTGGCGATCATGGGCGATCCGCTCAAGCTCGAGGCGGATGCGGTCGACCGGCTGATCGATATCAACGTGCGTTCGCCCTATCATGCCGCAGTCGAAGCCGGGCGGCAGATGAACGACAATGGCCGCATCGTCATCATCGGATCGGTCAACGGCGATCGGGTGCCGGGTCCGGGCTTTACCGCCTATGCGCTGTCGAAATCGGCGATGCAGGGTCTGGCGCGCGGGCTGGCGCGCGATTTCGGCGGGCGCGGCATCACCGTCAACACCATCCAGCCGGGGCCGGTCGATACCGACATGAACCCCGCCGATGGGCCTTTCTCCGGCATGCTGCTGTCGCTGATGGCGGTCAAACGCTATGCCCATGCTGACGAGATCGCCGCGCTGGCGCTGTTCCTGTGCGGCAAGGATGCGGCGCTGATCACCGGCACGACGCATACCATCGACGGCGGGCTGGGGATTTAAGGGGGGAGACGCAGGCACCTCTCCCGCTCGCGGGAGAGGATAGACTTGGCTTGGCGGCTTGCCGCCTGGCAAATCGCGGAAAGGGGGCGGGAAGAGGCTTTGCTCTGTGCCGCCCCCCTCTCCAAGGTCCGGTAGGCAGCAAGCTGCCAACCTCCCCTATCCTCTCCCTCAAGGGGAGAGGTTCCCGGCGGCCTTGCCTCGTTGCAATTGCAACGGCATGACGCGGCACGATAACTGCCACGGAGAGTCCCCCCATGAAATCGCTCGCCCCCCTGTACGCCGCCTCGGCGCTGACCATCACGCTGATGGGTGCGACTGCTGCATCTGCCGACGAAGGCATGTGGACCTTCGACAATTTCCCTGCCGAAGCGATGCGGAGCGCGCATGGCTGGGCGCCCGATCAGGCATGGCTCGACCATGTCCGCCAGTCGTCGGTGCGCATCAACGGCTGTTCGGCGAGCTTTGTTTCGGGCAACGGCCTGATCCTGACCAACCATCACTGCATCGACGCCTGCCTGCAGCAGCTTTCTACCGCCGACGACGATCTGGTCGCCAAGGGTTTTGTCGCCGACCGGCGCGAGGCCGAGCGGCAGTGCCCGGGGCAGCAGGCCGAGGTGGTCGAGAAGATCGAGGATGTGACCGCGCGCGTTGCCGGAGCGATCGGCTCCGCCACGGGCGAAGCGCTGGTGCGCGCCCGCGACGCGGAGATTGCCGCGATCGAGGCCGCCGGCTGCACCGACCCGGCCAAATATCGCTGCCAGGTGGTGACGCTTTATGGCGGCGGCCAGTACAAGCTCTACACCTATCGCCGCTACAGCGACGTGCGCATGGTGTGGGCGCCCGAGGCGCAGGCGGCGCAGTTCGGCGGCGATCCCGACAATTTCAACTTCCCGCGCTATTCGCTCGATGCCAGCTTCCTGCGCGCCTATGAGGATGGGCGGCCGGTGGAAACGCCGCATCATCTGCGCTGGAACCCGCGTGCGCCGGAGGCGGGTGAGATCGTGATGGTCTCCGGAAATCCGGGATCGACCGCGCGCGGGCTGACCGAGACGCAGCGCGCGTTCGTGCGCGAAGTGGCGCTGCCGACGACGCTGATCCTGGGCTCCGAGTTTCGCGGCCGGCTGATCGCGGCAATGGAGGCGGGCGACGCCGAGATCCGGCGGCAGGGAGAGGGCGCGCTGGGCGGCATCGAGAACAGCTTCAAGGCGCAATCGGGCCAGTTCCGTTCGTTGAACGACGCCGAGTTCCGGGCGATGCTGGCGCGGCAGGAGGCCGATCTGCGCAGCCGCAGCGCCGGCAATGCCGCGATCGGCGATCCGTGGGCAGAGATTGCCGCAGCGGATGCGGCCTATCGCCCGCTTTATCTCGACTACCGTTTCCTCGAAGCGCAGGCCGGGCAGGGCAGTCAGTTGTTCCGCTGGGCGCGGACGCTGGTGCGCGCCGCGGCCGAGCGCGACAAGCCGGCGGCGGAGCGGCTGCCGGGGTTCAGCGACGCCAATCTGGCGCGCACCGCGCAGAGCCTGTTCCAGCCGGTGCCGACCTACAACTGGCTGGAGGAACTGCGCCTGTCCTTCTGGCTGGAGAAGACCCGCGAATATCTGACCGTCGACAGCCCCGACGTGCGCGCGCTGCTGGGCCGCGAAGCACCCGAAGCGCTGGCGGCGCGGCTGGTGGAAGGCTCGCGGCTCGCCGATCCGGCGGTGCGCCGGGCGCTGTGGGAAGGCGGATCGGCGGCGATTGCCGCATCGGACGACCCGCTGATCATGTTCGTGCGCGAGACCGACGCGCGGGCGCGGGCGGTGCGGGCCCGGGTCGAGGCCGTGTATGAAGGCCCGGTGACGGCGGCGCAGACCCGGCTCGCGGCAGCGCGTTTCGCGGCCTATGGCGACAGCGCCTACCCCGACGCGACCTTCACGCTGCGCCTGTCCTACGGTACGGTGCAGGGGTGGAACGAGCGTGGCGCAGAAGTGCCCTATCGCACGCTGATCGGCGGCACCTTCGACCGCGCCACCGGGGCGCCACCGTTCCACCTTGCGCCCGCCTTTGCCGCCAACCGCGCGGCTATCGACGGGACGCTGACCTATGACTTTGTTTCGACCAACGACATCATCGGCGGCAATTCCGGCTCACCGGTCATCGCCCGCGACGGCAGCGTGCTGGGCGCGGCTTTCGACGGCAACATCCACAGCCTTGGCGGCAATTTCGGCTACGATGGGCGGATGAACCGGACGGTGACGGTGTCGACGCAGGCGATCCAGGAGGCGCTGACGGATATCTATCCGGCGCCGGCGCTGGTGGCGGAGTTGAATCGGGGGCGGTGAACATACCCTCTCCCGTAAACGGGAGAGGGAGAGACGCCGAAGGCGGCGAGGGTGAGGGCCTAGACGCCTTTACCCCACCGCCACGTGCCTCTTCCTCTCCCATCGACGAGTGAAAAGTCAGAATGGCTTTTTCACTTCTGCCAATATTGTCGCCAACACATCCTTCGTCCGCGCCAACACATCCGTGTTCCAGAAACGAATGACCCTATAGCCCGACTTTTCCAGAAAGGCGGTGCGGGTGGCATCGACCACTTCATCATGTTGGCTGCCGTCCACCTCAACGATCAGCCGCTGTTCCACACATAGAGAATCAACAACATATGGGCCGATGGGCACTTGGCGGCGGAACTTCAGATTGCTGAATCGTCTGCCCCTGACATGCGCCCACAGCCGGGCCTCGGCTTCGGTCATATTTTGGCGCAGCGCCGCGGTATGGGGCGATTTGGATCGGTTGATCGGGCCTCTGTGCTGATTGGTCATGCCTGGCCCTCACCCTGGTCGCTGCGCGACCTGTCCCTCTCCCGTTTACGGGAGAGGGTTATCCCCCCGCCTCATACCGCTCGCGATAGGCCTTCCTCAGGCCGACGCGGTCGAGCTTGCCGGTGCCGAGGACCGGCAGCGCGTCGGGCGCTTCCCAGATTTTTGCCGGCACCTTAAACGCCGCGAGCCGTTCGCCGAGGAAGGCGCGCAGCGTTTCTTCGCTCACCGCCTCGCCCGGCTTGTAGTGGACGACGGCGCCGACGATTTCGCCGAAGCGTTCGTCAGGCAGGCCGAACACCGAGCATTCGGCGACGGCGGTGTGGCCGTAGATGGCGCTTTCGACCTCCGGACAGCTGATATTCTCTCCGCCGCGGATGATGATGTCCTTCTTGCGATCGACGATGAACAGATAGCCGTCCTCGTCGAGATAGCCGAGATCGCCGGTGCGGAAGCGGCCGTCCTTGGTGAAGGCGGCCTCGGTCGCTTCGCGGTTGTGCCAATAGCCTTCGAAATTGGCGACGCTGCGGATCGAGACTTCGCCGATCTGCCCCTGCGGCAGCGGGTTGCCGGCATCGTCGATGATGGCGAGATCGACCAGCGGGGCGCTGGCCGGGCCGGTCGAATCGGGCTTGGCGAGATAATTGTCGTTGATGTTGCCGCAGCCGATGCCGTTGGTTTCCGTGAGGCCATAGCCGAGCAGCGGCTGGCCGCCGCCCATGCCCTTGGACAACCGGTCGACATGATCGCGCGGGCGCGGGGCGCCGCCGGCGGCGAAGCTCTTGCAGCTGGTCAGGTCATATTTGTCGCGGTTGGGGTGGATCAGCATCTCGTAGCTCATCAGCGGCACGCCGACGAAATAGGTGATCTTCTCCTTTTCGATGAGGCGCATCGCCTCCTCGGCATCCCACTTGGGCATCATCACCAGCTTGCGGCCGATGGCGAAGCTTTGCAGCATCACCGGCACTTCGCCGGTGACGTGGAACAGCGGCACGTTGAGCAGCGTCGACGCCTGGCCTTCGGGCGCGTTGCCGGCCTGGGTCAGCACATGCACGATGGTCGCGGTCTGCACGATATAGTTGAACGTGCCCTGGGTGACGGCGCGGTGGGTGGAATAGGCACCCTTCGACTGGCCGGTCGATCCGCTGGTGAACAGGATGGTGGCGACATCGTCCCCCACCACCATTGGTAGCTGGGTCGCGTCGCTGCCGCCCTTGTGGGTCAGCGGGGCGATGGCTTCGGCAATCGGCCGGGCGATGTCGAGGATGACGATTTCCGCGCCATGATCGATCCCGGTGGCTTCGAGCCGGCCGGCGCGCTGCGCATCGGCTAGGACGAAGCGGCAGCCGGCGTCCCTGATGCCGGCGGCAAGTTCCGGACCCTGCCACCAGCCGTTGAGCAGGGTGGCGACGCCGCCGGCCATCAGCACGCCCATGTAGGTGACGATCCATGCCGGCGCGTTGCGCATGGCGATGCCGACGCGATCGCCCTTGGCAAGGCCATAGCCATCGACCAGCGCGCGGGCGACATCGGTGGCACGTGCGTAGGTTTCCCTGAAGCTCAGCCGCTCATCGCCGTCGACGAGGAAATCGAGGTCACCGTGCAGGTTGCAGAAATAGGCGAAATAGAAGGGCAGGCTGGGCGGCGCGTTGGCGATGATCGGCAGGCTCTGGCCATATTTCTCGACGGTACCGAGCTGGAACATCTTGCCTTCGCCGATTACGGCGTCGAGGCCCTCGGCAATCAGCTGGTCCAGTGCAGATGGCATATCGAATCTCTCCCTTTTGCTTTCGCTCGCGCGTTGGCAACGATATGGGGAGAAAAATCCCGAGGGGAAAGACCTTGATCCTGTCCATGCTGGCCGAGGCCGCAACCTACACCAATTTCAACGATCTGGGGCTGGTCAACGCGGTGCATATCCCGCTGCCCTTCACCGACTGGCAGTTGCCGCTGCGTTTCTACAGCCTCGCCTACATCATCGGCATCTTTGCCGGCTACTGGCTGGTCAAGAAGATGCTGCGCCAGCCGGGCGCGCCGATGGCCGAGCGGCATGTCGACGATCTGCTGTTCTGGGCGATGCTGGGCGTCATCCTTGGCGGGCGGCTGGGCTATGTGCTGTTCTACAATCTGGAACAGTATGTGGCCGATCCGGTGGCGATCGTCCGGCTGTGGGACGGCGGCATGAGCTTCCATGGCGGCGTGATCGGCGTGACGCTGGCGATCTGGTACATCGCACGGCGCAACGGCCTGAGCTTCCTGCGTGTGTGCGACTATGTAGCCTGCGTGGTGCCGATCGGCATGCTGCTCGGGCGGCTTGCCAATTTCGTCAACGGCGAGCTGTGGGGCCGGGTGATCGCAAGCGATGTACCCTGGGCGATGATCTTTCCGGCGAGCGGGACGCTCGATCCGCGCCACCCGAGCCAGCTGTATCAGGCGGGGCTGGAGGGGCTGGCGATGCTGGTGCTGATGAGCTGGCTGTTCTGGCGCACCAAGGCGCGGTACAATCCGGGCATGCTGGTCGGCATCTTTGCGGCAGGCATGGGGCTGGCCCGCTTCATCAACGAGTTTTTCCGCGAGCCGGACTCGCAACTGCTGTGGCTCGCCGAGCAGACAGGATTGTCGATGGGCCAGTGGCTGACGATTCCGATGATCGTGCTCGGGCTGTGGCTGGCCTGGTCGGCGAAGGGCCGGCGCCAGCGGGTGGAGCCGATTGCGGGCGCGGACAGCGTGGCTTGAGCGGGGTCGGGTGACCTTTTCAATGCATTCATCTCACAAGGTCATTCCCGCGAAAGCGGGAATCCAGGAGCGACACAGCGCACTGCTCGATGACGCCACTGGATTCCCGCTTTCGCGGGAATGACATTCGGTGGTTGTGGTGACGAAGTCCGCAGCAGCCGAACGGCTGGAGAGACTGATCGCACAGGGCGGATCGGTGCCGGTCAGCCTGCTGATGGCCTATGCCAACCAGCATTATTACGCGACGCGCGACCCGCTCGGCACCGACGGCGATTTCACCACTGCGCCGGAAATCAGCCAGATGTTCGGCGAGATGATCGGCCTGTGGTGCGCGGACCTGTGGATGCGTGCCGGCCAGCCGACGGTGGCCTATGCCGAACTGGGGCCGGGGCGCGGATCGCTCGCCGCCGATGCGCTGCGCTCGATGGCGCAGTTCGGCCTCGTGCCCGCGGTCCATTTTGTCGAGACCAGCCCGGTCCTGCGCGACGTGCAGGCCGCCGCGGTGCCGGGCGCGACCTTTCATGCCGACGTCTCGACCCTGCCGGGCGATGTGCCGCTGCTGGTGATCGCCAATGAATTTTTCGACGCGCTGCCGATCCGCCAGTTGGTGAAGACGGCCGAGGGCTGGCGCGAACGGGTGGTGACCCTGGTCGACGGCATGTTCACGCCGGCCGCGGGCCGGGTGCCGATGGATGCGGCGGTGCCGCCCGACATGCGCTCTGCCGGGGTCGGCGCGATCGTCGAGGCCAGTCCGGCGAGCGTCGCCATCGCGCGCGATCTGGCACAGACGCTGGCACGGCAGGGCGGGGCGATGCTGGTGGTCGATTATGGCTATGCGGTGGCCGCACCCGGCGACACGCTGCAGGCGGTGGAGCGGCACCGTTTTGCCGATGCCTTCGATGGCGTGGGCGAGCGCGACATAACCGCGCATGTCGATTTCGGCGCGCTGGCGATAGTCGGGGAGAGCGAGGGGCTGATCGTATCGGGGCCGGTTGGCCAAGGCGACTTTTTGCAGCGACTGGGCATCACCGCGCGCGCGCAATCGCTGGCGGCGCGCAATCCGGCGCGCAGCGTCGACGTCCAGGAGGCGCTGCGACGGCTGACGCATCCGGACCAGATGGGCAAGCTGTTCAAGGTGCTGGCGATGCGGCATGACGCGTGGCCGCAAGGGGAGGGCTTCGGGTGAGGCAGTCGACGGGAGACATAATGCTTGAAACGCCGACGGTGGCCGACGCGGCTGCCCTGTCCGCCTGCGCGCAGCAGATTTTCTGCGATACCTTTGCCCATATGAATTACCCGCCCGACGATCTGGCGGCGTTTCTCGAGACGGCGATGGGGCCGGCGGCCTATGCGCGGCAGATTGCCGATGCCGCCTATGCGCTGCGGATCGTGCGCGATGCGGGCGGCGTGATACGGGGTTTCGTCAAGGGCGGCCCCAACGACTTGCCAGTGCCCGACGGCGACCCCGAGCCGGCGAAGACGTGGGAATTGCATCAGCTCTATCTGGACAAGGCGGTGCAAGGCAGCGGCGTTGCCGATGCCATGATGGATTTCGTCTTCGCCGAAGCGCGGGCGCGCGGGGCGGAGGCGCTCTATCTTTCGGTCTGGGTCGGCAATGAACGGGCCAAGCGCTTCTATGCGCGGCAAGGCTTTGTCGAGGTGGGGAAGAATCCGTTTCATGTGGGAACGGTGGTGGATGACGACCGGGTGTGGCGGAAATGGTTGTGATGGCTGATTTCAGCGCCGTCATTGCGAGCGAAGCGAAGCAATCCAGTGTCGGCGTTTACCGCCCTGGATTGCTTCGCTTCGCTCGCAATGACGAGGAGAGAGGCGAGAGGTGACTGAACCTCTCCCCCTCTGGCACAGCGGCTTGCTCGACGGCTCGCCGCATGGTTTCGCCGGGCGGCGGGGCGGCGTCTCTACCGGTGCCTTCGCCAGCCTCAACACCGGCCATGGTTCGGGCGAAGACGCGGATGTGATCGCCGCCAACCGGCGGCGTGCCGCCGATGCGGTGCTGCCGGGGGCCGGGCTGGCGAGTGTCTATCAAGTGCACGGCCGCACCTGCGTGACGGTGCGCGAGGTGGTGGCGTTCGAGGAGCGGCCGCAGGCGGATGCGATGGTGACCGACGTGCCCGGCCTGCTGCTGGGCATCCTCACCGCGGATTGCGTGCCGGTGCTGTTTGCCGATCGCGCGGCGGGCGTGGTCGGCGCGGCCCATGCCGGGTGGAAGGGCGCGCTGGCCGGGGTGACCGACGCGTGCGTGGAGGCGATGGTGGCGCTGGGCGCCGATGTCTCGCGCATCGCCGCCGCCGTCGGGCCGTGCATCGCCCGGGCGAGTTACGAGGTGGACGAGCGGCTGCTGCGCGCCTTTGTCGAGGCCGACGCCGAGAATGAGCGCTTCTTCATCGACGGCCGGCCGGGCCACTGGCAATTCGACCTGGAAGCCTATGTGGCGATGCGGCTGGCGTCAGCGGGGGTGGCGCGGGTCGAGCTGCTTGGGCTCGACACCTATGCCAACGAGGCCGATTTCTTCAGCTTCCGCCGCGCGACCCACCGGGGCGAGCCGAGCTACGGGCGGCAGATAAGTATGATCGGGGTGGCAGGATGACCGCGCAGGAGGTCCTCCCCGGAACGGGGAGGGGGACCAGCAAAGCTGGGGGAGGGGCGGTGGTCGCAAGGGGCGGCAGCCGGAAATGCTGCGGTTGCCCCTCCACCATCCTGCGGATGGTCCCCCTCCCCTTGCAGGGGAGGACCTTGGCATGACCGCCCAACGCATCGGCCTTGTCGCCGGCATCATTGTCTTCATCGGCATGCTGCTGCTGCCCGCGCCTGGCGGCATGGAAGCCGCCGCATGGCGGATGGCGGCGCTGACCGTGCTGATGGCGATATGGTGGATGACCGAAGCGCTGCCGCTGACCGTGACCGCGCTGCTGCCGTTTCTGGTGGTGCCGATGTTCGGGATCATGAGCGCTGCAAACATCGCCAAGGAATATTATTCGCCGATCCTGTTCCTGATATTGGGCGGTGCCTTCCTCGCGCTCGCCATCGAGCGGGTCGGGCTGCACCGGCGGCTGGCGCTGGCGCTGCTGGCGCGATCCGGCGACACCGCCTGGGGCCTGCTGTTCGCCTTCATGGCGTCGACGGCGATCCTGTCGATGTTCATTTCCAACACCTCCACCGCGCTGATCATGGTGCCGATCGCCATCGCGGTGCTGGCCGCGGTGCGTACGCCGGAGGGCGAGACCGGGGGAATGGCGGGGGCGCTGATGATGGGCATCGCCTTTGCCGCGTCGATCGGTGGCCTCGGCACCATCGTCGGATCGCCGACCAATGCCATCGCCGTCGGCCTGATCGAGAAGGCGGTCGATGTCGAAATCGGCTTTGCGCTGTGGGCGGCCTATGGCGTGCCGATGGTGGTGCTGGGCACCCTGCTGGCGTTCATCATCCTGATCCGCGTGCAGAAGCTGGCCAAGACCGGGTTCGATGTGCCGAGCGCGCGTGTCGCCTTCGGCGAGGCGGGGGCGTGGAGCACGGCGGAGAAGCGGGTGGTGCCGATCTTCGGCCTGGTGTTCCTGGCGTGGGTGGCGCAGCCCTGGCTCGAGCCGCTGTTTCCGGCCGGGGCGCTGACCGACGGCACCATCGCGGTGGCCGGATCGCTGCTGCTGTTCCTGGTGCCCGACGGCACCGGGCGGGTGCTGCTGACCTGGAAGGAGGCGGACCGGGCGCCGTGGGGCGTGATCATGATGTTCGGCGGCGGGCTGGCGCTGGCGGCGGGGATCACCGAGAGCGGGCTGGCGGCATGGCTGGGCGAGGCGCTGGAGCCGCTGCGCGGCGTGCACCCCATCCTCATCGCGCTGGCGCTGTGCGCGCTGGTGGTGCTGATCACCGAATTCGCCTCCAACGTCGCCACCGCGAGCGGGGTGATGCCGGTGGTCGCCGCATTGATCGCCGCGACCGGCGTCGATCCGCTGCTGCTCGCCATGCCCGCTGCGCTGGCGGCAAGCTGGGGCTTCATGCTGCCGTCGGGGACGGGGCCGAACGCGATTGCCTGGGCGAGCGGGCACATCGCGCTGCCGCGGATGCTGAAGGCGGGGCTTGCGCTGGACGTGATCGGCATACCGCTGATCGTGGGTGTGGCGTGGGCGGTTTCTCTGACGGCGTGAGACGGTTTCAATTGTAACCGGATTGGGCTAGGATTTTCCTATTCCGTCATTGCGAGCGAAGCGCGGCAATCCAGGACGGCGCTGCGCGACTCTGGATTGCTTCGCTTCGCTCGCAATGACGAGCAAAAACTGCGGAGAAAATCTTACATGACCGACGCCACGCTTCCCCCCGCCACCCCGCGCCGCAAGCCCAAGCCGTCGGTCGAAACGCTGGGCAACCGCAAGCTTTCGCCGTCGACGCTGATGATGGGCTTCGGCTTCGATCCGGTGCTGTCGGAAGGATCGCTGAAGCCGCCGATCTTCCTGACCTCCACCTTCGCCTTCGAAAGCGCCGAGGCGGGCAAGCGGCATTTCGAGGGGATTACCGGCAAGCGCCCGGGCGGGGCGGATGGCCTCGTCTATTCGCGCTTCAACGGGCCCAATCAGGAAATCCTCGAGGATCGCCTGGCGGTATGGGATGAGGCGGAGGATGCGCTGGTGTTTTCGAGCGGCATGTCCGCCATCGCCACGCTGTTCCTGGCGCATGTCGGCGCGGGCGACGTCATCGTCCATTCGGGGCCGCTTTATGCCGCTACCGAAACGATGATCGCGCGCATCTTCGCGCGCTTCGGCATCACCTATCTCGACTTCCCGGCAGAGGTATCGCGCGCCGAGATGGATGCGATCCTGGGTGCGGCCAAGGCGCAGGCGGCGGCGAGCGGCGGCCGGGTGGCGATGGTCTATCTGGAAAGCCCGGCCAACCCGACCAACGCGCTGGTCGATGTCGAGGCGATGCGCGCCGCGGTCGATGCGGCGTTCGAAGCGGACGCGCGCCCGCCGATCGCCATCGACAACACCTTCCTCGGCCCCTTGTGGTCCAAGCCGTTGCTGCATGGTGCGGACATGGCGGTCTACAGCCTGACCAAATATGTCGGCGGGCACAGCGATCTGGTGGCGGGCGGCGTGCTCGGCGCCAAGCGCTGGCTCGACCCGGTGCGCAGCATGCGCAACACCATCGGCACCATCTGCGACCCCAACACCGCCTGGATGCTGATGCGCAGCCTGGAGACGCTGGAACTGCGCATGGACCGCGCGGGGCAGAATGCGGCGGTGGTGTGCGATTTCCTGCGCAGCCACCCCAAGGTCGAAGGGCTCGGCTATCTCGGGTTCCTGCCGGAAGGGGCGCAGAAGGATATTTTCGAGCGGCACTGCAGCGGGGCGGGCTCCACCTTCTCGCTGTTCATCAAGGGCGGCGAGGCGGAGGCCTTCCGCTTCCTCGATGCCTTGCGCATCGCCAAGCTGGCGGTCAGCCTGGGCGGCACCGAGACGCTGGCGAGCGCGCCTGCCGCCATGACGCATCTTTCCGTGCCCGACGAGCGCAAGAAGGCGATGGGCATCACCCCCAATCTGGTGCGCATTTCGATCGGCATCGAACATCCCGACGATCTGATCGCCGATTTCGCGCAGGCGCTCGACGCGGTGTGAGGCGCAAGCCACGATAACCGCAGCTATCTGGCAAAACCGCTTGCGGCACGAAACTTTCCTGCCCACTGTTGCGTTCGATGGTTATGGCGGCGGAATATTCGTTCGAGGGGGATGGCGAGGCCGCCATTTTGATGCTGCGCGGGCGTTTTACGCTCGCGCGCATCGGTGCCGTGCATGACGAACTGCAGGCGGCGGTGGCGGAGCGGCAGCGGCTGTCCGCCATCGACCTGTCCAACATCGAACGCATCGATACGGTCGGCGCCTGGCTGGTCAGCCGCCTGGCCGCTGCAAGCGGTGCGCGGATCGACGGCGCCAGCCCGGAGGCGGTGACGCTGATGGAGGCGGTGCAGCGTGCCGACCAGCCGGTGCAGATGCGGCCCGACATATCCTCCCCGTTCGTGCGCTTTGCCGAGCAGGTCGGGGCGGCGGTCGGCATCATCGTGCGCGAGTTCCTGCAACTGGTCGCCTTCTTCGGAGAGGCGCTGATCTCTGCGGGGCGGCTGCTTGCCCATCCGCGCCGGATCCGCTGGCGCGCCATCGTCCGCGGGTTCGAGACGGTCGGCGTCAACGCGCTGGTGATCATCGGCCTGATGCTGTTCCTCGTCGGCATCGTCATTGCACAGCAGGGGGCGGTGCAGCTCGAGCAGTTCGGGCTGGAGGTGTTCACGATCAACCTGGTCGGGCGCGCCTCGGTCCGCGAACTGGGGCTGCTGATGGCGGCGATCATGGTCGCGGGCCGTTCGGGGTCGGCGTTCGCGGCACAGATCGGGACGATGAAGCTGACCGAAGAGGTCGACGCGATGCGCACCATCGGCGTTTCTCCGACCGACGCGCTGACCCTGCCGCGCGTGTTCGCCACGCTGCTGATGATGCCGCTGCTGGGCTTCTATGCCTCGATCTGGGCGATCATCGGCGGCGGTCTCTATTGCTGGGTGGGGCTGGGCATTCCGCCGCTGACCTATGTGCAGTTGCTGCAGACCATCATTCCGATGACCGATTTCTACGCGATGCTGATCAAGGCACCGGTGTTCGGCATCATCATCGCCATCACCGGCTGCTACCATGGCATGCAGGTCAAGGCGAATGCGGAGGAAGTGGGGCTGCGGACCACGGCGGCGGTGGTGCAGGGCATCTTCCTGGTGATCGTGCTCGACGCCTTCTTCGCGGTGTTCTTTTCCTCGCTGGGCTGGAACTGATGGCCGAATTTTCGATCCTGCCCGAGGCCGAACCCGAAGAGGTGGTGCCGCTCGACGAATGGGACGACGAGCTTGCCATCCGCGTGCGCGGGCTGACCAACCGCTTCGGCGAGCAGACGGTCCACGAGGGGCTCGACCTCGACGTGCGGCGCGGCGAGATACTGGGCGTGGTCGGCGGGTCGGGCACCGGCAAATCGGTGCTGATGCGCTCGATCATCGGCCTGCAGACGCCGAGCGAGGGCGAGATCTGGGTGTTCGGGCAGCCGGCGCTGGGCCTGACCGATGCCGGCGCGTTGCGTGATGTGCGTCGGCGCTGGGGCGTGCTGTTCCAGGGCGGCGCGCTGTTTTCGACACTGACCGTGGCCGAAAATGTGCAGGTGCCGATCAAGGAATATTACCCAGCCTATTCGCAGACGGTGCTGGACCAGATCGCCGCCTACAAGGTGGTGCTGGCGGGTCTGCCCGCCAATGCGGGGCCGAAATATCCGGCCGAGCTTTCCGGCGGGATGATCAAGCGTGCGGCCCTGGCGCGGGCGCTGGCGCTCGATCCGGCGCTGCTGTTCCTCGACGAGCCGACCGCCGGACTGGACCCGATCAGTGCGGCGGCATTCGACGCGCTGATCCGGGAACTTGCCGATACGCTGGGGCTGACCGTGCTGCTGATCACCCATGACCTCGATACGCTGCACAGCGTGTGCGACCGGGTGGCGGTGCTCGCCGACAAGAAGGTGATTGCCATCGGCACCATCGAGGAGCTGGTGGCGACCGATCATCCGTGGATCCACGAATATTTCAGCGGCCCGCGCGGGCGCACCGCCTCTGCCGCCAACATCAACACCGAGCGACCCAAATCCAGCCTGACCGCGGCCAGCGCCGCGCAGCGATCCGGAGACTGAAGCGATGGAGACCCGTTCCAATAACCTGCTGGTCGGCACCATCACCCTGCTGCTGATGTTCGCGCTGGCGGGCTTTACCGTCTGGCTGGCCGGTGCCGGCAGCCGTGACCGGGTGGAGTATGACATTTTCTTCAAACAGTCGGTGCAGGGGCTCGACCGTGGATCGACCGTGCAATTTTCCGGCGTGCCGGCCGGGCAGGTCAAGGAAATCGCGCTGTGGCAGCCCGATCCGCAGTTCGTGCGGGTGCGGATCGAGGTCGACCGGGACATCCCGATCCTGCAAGGGACGACCGCGTCGATCGGCGGGGTGGGCTTTACCGGCGTGTCGCAGATCAGCCTCGACGGGGCGATCAAGGGGCAGCCGCCGATCACCGATCTTGGACCGGCAGGCCGGCCGGTGATCCCCACCAAGCTGGCGGGCTTTGGCGAACTGCTCAACAATGCGCCGCAACTGCTCGAGCGGCTGTCGACGCTGACCGAGCGGCTGACCGAACTGGCCGATGACCGCAATCAGGAAAGCCTCGCCAACATCCTCGACAATGTCGAATCGCTGACGGGGACGCTTGCCCGCAACGGCCCGCAGATCGAGCAGGCGCTCGCCGAGGCGCGGGTCGCGGTGCAGCAGGCGGGCACGGCGGCGGAGGAAGTCGGCCGGCTGGCGGCGACCACCAACGGGTTGCTCGACGAGCAGGGCCGGCCGCTGATCGCCGACCTGCGCCGCGCGGTATCCTCGGCCGAGCGGTCGATCGTGACGCTGGAAGGCGCGATCAACGATGCGCGGCCAGGGCTGCAATCGTTCAGCAGCCGGACCATACCGGAAGCGAATGCGCTGATCCGCGATCTCAGGCGCAGCGCCACAACGCTGTCCAACGTGGCCGACCGGCTCGATACACAGGGCGCAGGGGCGGTGCTGGGCACCAGCCTGCCCGATTATGAAGAAAAGTGAGGAGGTGACGATGTCCCCCAGAAGCATGTTCGTCGCGCCGCTGGCAGCGCTGTTGCTCACCGGTTGCATCAGCTTTGGCGGCAAGGTACCGCCGTCGCTGCTCAACCTGACCGCCGAGACCGCCCCGGCCGCGAACAGCGCGCGCAGCGGCAGCGCGCAGACCGCGCTGACCATCGTCATCCCGTCGGTACCGCAGAAACTGCGCACGCCGCGGGTACCGGTCGAGACCGGCGGAACGCAGATCGCCTATCTCAAGGACGCGCAGTGGGTCGAGCCGCCGGCGCGCCTGTTCCAGCGGCTGCTGACCGAGACGCTGTCGGCGGGTGGCCAGCGGCTGGTTCTGACCGAGACCGAGCTGATCACCGGCCCGGGCGAGCTGTTGAGCGGCGACCTGCTCAATTTCGGCGTCAATGCGGACTCGGGCCAGGCGGTGGTCACCTATCAGGCGATCCGGCTGACCAACGATGGATCGACCATCTCCCAGCGCCGGTTCGAGGCGCGAGAGGCGGTGGGCGACCTGACCCCGGCCAACGCCGGTGCGGCGCTCAATCGCGCGGCCAACCGGGTGGCGGGCGAGGTTGCGCAGTGGATGGCGCCGTAATCGGAAAAATTGCCGTAGTCCTGAGCTTGTCGATGGGCGCCTCTCGCGTTCACGAAGCGCCCTTCGACAAGCTCAGGGCTACGGATAAGTCGGTTGTTGGGGAGAAGGACAATGACGCTCGAAGGCAAGATCGCGTGGATCACCGGCGCATCGTCGGGCATCGGGCGGGCCATTGCACTGGCGCTGGCCAAGCAGGGCGTGCGCCTGATCCTTTCCGGTCGTCGCCGCGAGGCGCTGGAGGAGACGGCAGCGGCGACGGGTGCGGTGTGCATGATCCTGCCGTTCGACACCACCGATCTGGCGGCGCTGCCCGATATCGTCGCGCAGGCGGCGGGTTGGCATGGGCGCATCGACATATTGGTCAACAACGCCGGGATCAGCCAGCGCAGTCTGGCGGTCGATACCGACACATCGGTCTATGACGCGGTGATCGGCGCCGATCTGCTCGCGCCGATCCACCTGACCCAGCACTGCCTGCCGCACCTGATTGCCCACAAGGAAGGCCAGATCGTCGCCATCTCGTCGGTGGCGGGCCGTGCCGGGGTGCCGCTGCGCACCGCCTATTGCGCGGCCAAGCATGGCCTGATCGGCTATATGGACGCGTTGCGCGCAGAGGCCGAGATTGCGCATGGGCTGAAGGTGCTGAACGTGCTGCCCGGCTCGGTCGCGACCGACGTGGCGCGCAACGCGCTGACCGCGCAGGGCGACAAGCAGGGGCACAGCGACCCGCAGATCGACAATGGCATCCCGCCGGAAGACTGCGCGGCAGAAATTGTCGCGGCCATGTTGGCGGGCACGCGCGAGCTGATCGTCGCGCGCGGGATGGAGATGGATCTGGCGCGGCTGCGTCAGTCGGACGGCGATGCGCTGTTCGCCATCACCGCCAAGCTGGGAGCACGGCTGGCGGGGGTGGAGGAATAGACATCGTCATTGCGAGCGCAGCGAAGCAATCCAGGGGCGCCGCTTCACCGCGCTGGATTGCTTCGCTGTGCTCGCAATGACGATCAGAGCTTAGCCTCCACCGCCGCGATCAACGCGGGCACGCCCATGTCGCTGCGCATCTCCTCAGGCCCCAGCAGCAGCGCCAGCTCGTCCTCGTCGCGTCGCAGGATCGCGGGCAGCGGCAGGTGCACCAGCGCCGGGAAGGCGCGGGCAAAATCCTGGCGGTGGTAGAATTCGGCGGCGAAGGGCTGCGCCTTCAGCCAGTCGCGCCACGCGCCGCGCATCGATACCGCGCCGTAGGTGATGGCGCACAGATCGCATGGATAGGTTGCGGGCCGGACCAGCTTGTGCACCGCATCCTTCAGCGCGGCAAACAGCCCCTCGTCGGCGTTATAGACGATGACCAGCGCGTCGGGCGGTGCCCTCATCTGCCGACGGCTGGCGCGGCACGTTCCAGCGCGCGGTGGATCGCCGCGGGCTTGCGGCTGGCGGCATTGCGCCAGCGCGGTGCATCCTCGAGATTGGTGGGCGTGCCGTCGGGGCGGAGTATGAGGACGGTGGGGGTGCCCTCGATATCGCCAAGCCCGAACCGGTGCGCGATCGCGATGGAACGCTCCGAGCGGCTGAAGGGAATGTCGACGAAGACGATCTCGTAACGACGGGCAAGCATCGTGGCAGTCCGCGGTCGCTCCATCGCCGCCACCAAAGCGTTGCTGTCATGACACCAGCTACCACCGAACACGATGAGCACATGCTTGCCGCTCTGCCGCGCGGCATCGAGTGCGGCTTCGACATCGGCGGTTGCGTCCCGCGTTGCATCGAACGGAGAAGGGGATTCTGTCTGAATCGTGATCGGCGGCGGCGAGACCACTGGCGTTATCACCACAGGTTGCCCCTGCATCATCAGCGCCAGCAGCGACAATCCGACCGTCATTTGCGCAATCCTCCGCCCGATCCATCCACCGCGATCGCCTGTCCCGAGACATAGGGATTGGCATCGCTGACCAGCCACGCCACTACCGCCGCGACATCGTCGGGCGTCGGCACCCGGCCGAAGGGGAAGCGGGCGTCGAGCTCGTGGATGTCGGCGACGCCGGTCACCGCGCGCGCCAGCCGCTCGCCCATGTCGCTGACCGTCAGGCTGGGCTTGACGATGTTGACGCGCACGCCGTTGGGCATCTCCTCCTTGGCCATGGTCAGCGCCAGCGCTTCGCTCGCTGCCTTGCCCATGGTGTAGGGCGCGCCATTGGCAGCGTGGCTGTCGGTCGCGACCGAGGAAATGACGACGATGTCCGACCGCGCGCGCCTGCGCAGGTGGGGCAGGGCATAATGGCTCATATAATGGGGGCCAAGCGCGTGGACCGCCAGCACCCGCTGCAGTTCGGCGGGGTCGGTGTCGGCGACGCTGCGGCCCGACGAGGCAATGCCGGCGTTGTTGACGAGGATGTCGAACCCGCCGAAATCGCGCGCCACCGCCGCCACCATCGCCTCGCACTGCTCGGCCTCCCCGATCGAGGCGGCGTAGATCTCTGCCCGCCGCCCGAGCGCGCGCACCGCCGCCGCCGTCTCCAGCGCGGCATCCTCGTCGCGGCGATAGTTGATGGCGATGTCGGCGCCGGCACGGGCCAAGGCCAGCGCAATGCCCCGCCCGATCCCGCGCGAGCCCCCGGTGACGAGCGCGATGCGCCCGGAAAGATCGATACTGCTCATGTCCCGGTTAGAGCGCGGGGGCACGCACCTGTCAAAGGCTATGGTGGGGCCACATGTCCGGTAGCCATTATTCCCGGGACGAGGCGGTTATCGTATCGTCGCGCAGGAACCAGCCCGTATAGACCCGGCGTGGCCCGCCTGTGGTCACGGCTGTCACGCGATGTTCGAGGTTCGGCCTGACCGCGAAAATCAGGGTCGAGCCGGGCAAGAGGTGATGACAAGTCAGAATTGGCTTGGTTGTGCCCTTGGGGCGCATTTCGAATACGCCGCCTTCATACGGATTTTCCGACAGATTGATGACAATGCCGAGGATGCGCCCTTTGTTGGTCAGATCGTCATGCCATTCCAGCCCGTCGTCCGTATCGGGGCTGGCCTGATTGATCGATCCGACGACACCGCGCAGCGGCGGGCAGCCGGTTGCCTGCTCAAGCCAGCGGCGGAGCATAGAGCGGTCGAGCATCAGCGCGAATGCGGCACCGATGCTGCCATCGTCAGCAAACTGGCGCAGACCGACATGGCCATTGTCCCTAAGGTCGAATCCGCTCGATGCAGCGCGCTTCATCAACTGTTCGAGCAGCAGGGGCGAGAGCACGCCCTCGAACAGCAGCGCAGGTATCGTGCGAAACGGCTCAACATAGGACGCCGCGTCCGCAACTATGTTGGTAGCGCTGATGTCGATGTAAAACGGTTTCGATGCTGTGAGGCGGGGCGGTGACGAAACTGACATACCCGAAGCTTTGCACAAATTCACTGCGAAAGCATCAGTCCAGGCATCTGCATTTTTCCGATTGCGTGCGATGTTCTTGCTATCGCTCCATGCAGAGGCTGGGGCAACCCCGCACAATGCCGTACGTGTCGCGCGGTCCAGCAGCGGCTTCAACTGTTCGATGAATGGCGCACCTAGGAGGAGAAAGTTCGAAACTCCTCTTCGATACGCTAGCGCAGTGGAACCACGCTTTAAGCCAAACATCAATCGCCGGAATCCTGCCAGCCGCCAATAGCAATCACGCTGTTGGCGATGATGATTCATCATCGAATGGCGGCACGGTTCCGCTCGATCCGAACGTGGTCGGAATCGATCTTTCGGCGCGGCGTCCACAGCGTCCAACATATCGCGGACCGAAGAAGCGTAATGCGGATGATGATGGAATGGAGGTCGGCCATGGGTAGCCGTCGTCCACCTCCCTTCTCGCTTCGTCTTACATTCGAAGAACGCGCGAAGATCGAAGCCGATGCCGCTGGCATGTCACTCGGCGGCTATATCCGCTCGTGCCTGCTTGATCCTGATTGGATCGCGCCGCGTCGTCGAGGCAAGTTTCCGGTGAAGGATCATCGCGCGCTTGCGCAGCTCTTGGCAATGCTCGGTCAATCGCGATTGGCGAACAATGTGAACCAACTCGCGAAGGCCGCAAACACGGGCAGCCTTCCGGTCACCCCAGAGACCGAGGAAGCGCTACTCACGGCTGTGCAGGAAGTCACGCGTATGCGGCAGCTTCTAATCGAAGCTCTCGATCTGGATGCACGCCTATGATCTTTAAAGCCTCCAAGCGCAGCGGTGGTCGTCAGCTTGGGAGTCATCTCCTCAAGACGGAAGAGAATGAGCATGTCGAGATTCATGAAGTGTCGGGGTTCATCTCCGACACGGTCATGGGCGCGATGAACGAAGCCTATGCGGCGGCGCGGGGCACGAAGTGCAAGCAGTATCTTTTCTCGATGTCACTCAGTCCGCCCGCGCACGAGTCCGTGCGCGTCGAAGTGTTCGAGAAAGTGATCGGCGATATCGAAGAGCGGCTCGGCCTCAAAGGTCAGCCGCGCGTCATCGTCTTTCACGAGAAAGAAGGTCGCAGACATTGTCATGCCGTCTGGTCGCGCATCGTTGCCTCGACCATGACGGCAATCGATCTTCCCTTCTTCAAGAACAAGCTCCAGGTGTTGGCGAAAGAGGTCTATCTCGAAAACGGGTGGAAGATGCCGCGCGGATTCGAGAATCCGCAGCTCCGCGATCATCGCAATTTCTCCTTGGACGAATGGCAGCAAGCCAAGCGTGCAAGCATCGATCCGCGCGAGCTGCGCGGTGCAGTCATCGACTGCTACCGGCAAGCGGACAACGCCAAGAGCTTCGCGGCTGCGCTCGAAGAGCGCGGCCTCTTTCTTGCGCGCGGTGACAGACGGGGCTTCGTCGCCGTCACCACTGACGGCGATGTCTATTCACTCTCGCGCATCATTCCCGACAAGAAAGCTGATATCGCTGCACGCCTCGGCGATTCATCAAAGCTCATGTCCGTTGCGGAAACACGCGAACGCATTGCGAGCGAGATCGCGCCTCGCCTCTCCACATACATTGCAGAGGCCAAACGCATTGCCCATCGCAACATGGAACCACTGATAGCCAAGCGCGAAGCGCTCAAGGTTCAGCATCAAGCTGAACGCCAAGCCTTCGATACCAAACTCGAAACCCGCTGGAACGAAGAGCAACGCATTCGCGCATCACGTCTGCGCAAAGGCATTGCCGGTGCATGGGACTTCCTGACGGGGAAATATTTCAAAGTGCGCAAGCAGAATGAGATGGAAGCCAAATTTGCGCGGGAGCGCGATAGCCATGAGCGGCACGCTCTGATCCATGCGCAGCACATGGATCGCCAAGCCCTTCAAGAGCTGATCAGAGAAGGCCGACGCAAGGAAGCTGAACGCATCCTCGGCCTCTATCGGGAGGCCGCCAAGTTTCGCCGGATGCGCGAGGGCCAAGTCGAGCGCGACAAAGATCGCGGGCGCGGCTCTGCAACGATGCGTCCGAAGCGGGATCGCGGCCTTGATCTCGGGTGAAAAGCAGAAGGCCCGCCAATCTTGTAGGGGTTGGCGGGCCTATTCCAGTTTAGGAATTCTGTCTTGTCGGGGTCTAGGTAGGGCAAGCACCGCCGAACGAAGGTGGTGGTGGTGGTGGTGGTGCCGTACATGTTGATGATGTTCCCCCGCCCGATCCGGTGCAACTCCAACTCCATGGTCCGGCCCCTGTTACAGCTGTTGCGGTTCCGGCTGCACACAAACCTGAAGCGGGCGCTGATGCCGTCGGGGTGTTGTTCGATGGGCCGCATATGCCTTGAATGATGGAGAGCGAGGCACATGATGCATTCGCGCCGCTGTTCAATCCATCGCAAGTCCACACATACGGGCCGGAGCCGGTCACTGCGGACGCGGTTCCAGCGTTGCAGAGGCCGGTCGAAGGTGTAGTTGTCTGGGCGGTATTATGTGATGGGCCGCATTCACCATTAACGGCCAAATTTGCTTGGCATGAATCATTTGTGCCGCCGTCTCGTCCGTTACAGTTCCATGTGAATGGTCCCGTTCCCGATACGGTTGTAGCATCGCCGGTCGCGCAAAGACCTGAGGTTGGGGCGGAGTAAAGACTTGCGCCATCGGCTGGTCCGCAGGCACCATTAACAACTTTGGGAGCTGTGCATGACGCATTGCTTCCGCCGCCTGTCCCTTCGCAATTCCAATTCCACGTGCTGACATTATCGGTGACGGCAGTCTGAGTGCCCGCTGAACAAAGATTGGCAGATGGGGCCGTCGATGAGCCCACGCCATTCGCCGTGCCGCAGACGCCATTGACGCCAATGATAGCTTTGGGGGCCGTGCAAGTTGTATCGATGCCGTAAGCTATTCCGCTGCAATTCCAGTTCCAAGCGCTGGCTGTGTTGACACCGTAGGCGAAGGTGCCAGCTGAACACAAGTTGGTGGCGGGAAAGGTTGATGAGCTCACGCCATTTGCGGTCCCGCAAACGCCGTCGGTATCTGTAACTTTGGGAGCTTGGCAGACGACATTGTTCATGCCGTAAGTTCCATTGCAAAACCAAACCCAAGTGGTGGTCCAACCGGTAAGGCCGATGGGGGTGCCCGCTGCGCACATCTGGGTGGGAGGGGTTGAGGAAGGAACATTATTTGACGCCCCACACGCACCACTCACAATGTCGCAAGAGGAAGTGAATGAACACGTACCTGAATTTGTGCCACCGAATAGGCCAGAACAGTTCCATTCTCGTGTGGTGCCGCAGTCATATTGACCGTTATCATTGATAGCGTAGCCAGCACTGCAACCGAGTGGTGTCGAGTTGTCACAAGAGCCATTGATCGGGCCAGTGCAGGTGGGGTTGGCGTAAGAGCAAGTGCCTGAGTCGGCGCCACCGTCTTGTCCAGCACATATCCATTGGCGTGTGGTCCCGCAGGCGGTTTCCCCGTTATCATTAATAGCGGAGCCGGCGTTGCAACCAAGTGGTGTTGAGTTGTTGCAAGAGCCGTCAGTCGGAACAGAAGGCGGTGGCGGATTAGAAACTGTCATCGAACACTGACCAGAGTCAGAACCCCCATTGGAGCTGTAACAACGCCACGATGCGGTTGATCCACTATACGATACGCTGCCAGGATCTCCGGAAAGGCACTCGCCCGGAACTGTATTGCCGCACGCGGCATTCACAGGGCATATCGGGTTTTCAAAGGAGCAAGCCTGATCAAACCCAGTATCTATGCCCTGACAAGTCCATGTCCGCGTTGTGCCGCATGCCGTTAGGCCATTGTCATCGACCACCGGGTGCGGATTGTCACAGGTACCTGGCGTATCTCCGCAGCCGGCGTCACGTGGACGAATTATAGTGGCAGAACAACTAGCGTCATTTGACCCGCATATTCCTGTGGTTGTTCTTCCATAGCAAGTCCAGCAATATGTCCTTTCATAAGTGCTGCCGCCACACTCTACAATGTTTGAAGTTTGGCCAACTGCACATGTATCTGGAATATTCGTAAATCTATCAATAGTCGTGGTGCCGTTACTACTACCACAGGCCGCGACGATATTTTCAGTATCAAATACGCAAGCTGCCGCTGGCCTTATCAATGAGGTTGCTGAGAAAATGACGATCAGGATAAGTAAGTATCGCTCTAGCCTCATGGACCCGCCTTCTTATGCTGCGCTGGTGCGAAACAATTGACCGGTGGGCTGTCATTTGAAGTCTTACACTGCCAATGCCATGATCCAACGCGCTTCACCTTGGTTGGATTTCCGCAGGTGCAGAGCCCCGATGTTGGCGCGGTTGCCGAAGCTTTGAGAGTGGCTGGCCCGCAAATTCCGTTGGTTCCATAGCCATCTTTGCAGCCCGAACATGTCGCAAATTTTGGGTTAGGCTTTGCCTTCCATTTTCCAGTTTTCGGATCACAAATCAGATCGCGGGCATCGATCCACCCCCTTGAGAAGGCAATCGTATCCTCAGCGTAAGCACCAGTTTTTGGTTTGGAGAGAGTGTCGGCGGCGCACGAGCACCCATCAACAGACCAATTGATTCCGTAGAGATCGTTTTGCTTGCAGGCAGCTGCATTTGCTGGCTGATGTGATGACACAATTATTAGCAGAAACGATAAAATTGAGAATGAAGTGAATATTCTTGATGGAATCATCTATCCCCCGATATATTATAAGGGTAGTCGAATTTTATTAACAATATACTAAGATAGTGTGATCACTAATCTATTATGATAGATTCCTATTATTCATATTATTTGCGTTAGCGATTGTTACCCATTCGGGCTGAGACTTTGGCTCAGGGGCATGGCCCTAGAGCGCGGGCCGGAGGCAACGGCCATTGCCAGGGAGTTGGGCTCTCTTGCTAGCGCATCAGCCAAAAATGGGACCGAGGCCTTGATCTCAGATAGGATGAATGAGATAGGCACTCTCGACCTCAATATGCCGTTATTCACCTTGAAAACATGAATTTTCCCTACATAATACGCCGATTGCCTGTTAGAAATATCTATGGTATTATCTAACAAGAAGGATGGGAAAAATGTCTGCTGTTGCCGATAGAATCATCAAGCGAGTGCGAGGGAAAGGGCGCGGCTGGGCCTTTACGCCCAAGGACTTTCTCGACCTCGGCACGCGTGCATCCGTGGACATGGCGCTCACCCGTCTCGTGCAGGCGGGGCACATCCGGCGCATCGGGCGCGGTCTCTATGATTATCCCAAGCTGCATGATCGCTTGGGCGCACTCACGCCTGACGCTGACACCATCGTCCAGGCAGTTGCAACGCAGAGCGGCGACAAGGTCGTCGTCTCCGGTGCTCAGTCGGCCAACCGCCTCGGCATCTCGACGCAGGTTCCGGCGAAATCGAGTTACGCAACCAGCGGGGCGACGCGCGTGAAGAAAGTGGCGGGTCGCACGATCGCGCTCAAGCGATCACGCGCGCCCATTCTCGACGATGGGTCGGACAACGCGAATGCGGTGCTCCAAATGCTCGCTCATGTCGGTAAGGCCAGTGTTGATGATGATCTCATTCGTCGCCTCGCCGCGCGGCTTGATGATCGTGATCTCAAGACACTCAAGAAAGCGCAGTCGCTCATGCCAGGATGGATGAGCGATGCCGTGCTCAAGATGGGCATGGTGCTCAATGGATGAGTTCGCACGTCGTGGTGATGATGATCGTCTGGCATTCATCAATGAAGCGGCGGCTCGCCGCGATGTGACGCCGATCATCATCGAAAAGATTTCTGGGTCTGCTGGACGCTGCGTCGTTTGATGTCTGTTCCTGTGCTTGCGGACAATCTAACCTTCAAAGGCGGCACGTCCCTCTCCAAAGCCTACGGGATCATCGAGCGCTTCTCGGAAGACATCGATCTCACCATCGGGCGCAACGCGCCGATGATCATCGATACCAAGCCGCCGATGGAAGATGACATCAGCGGCAAGGAGCGCGAGCGACGCACGAAAGCGCTTAAGGCTGCCGCGCAAAGATACGTGCAAGAGATTGCACTTCCCGCGCTCAGCAATGCGATTGCAGAGGCGCTTGGCACAAGCGGCGGTTGGTCGGTGCTGATCGATCCCGAGGATAACGACGCGCAAACGATCCTCTTCGAGTATCCGAAGTTGCTGAACTATGGCGGCGGCTATGGAGCCGGGGGATATGGCGTCGGCAAATTCGGTGAAGGCGAAGACGGCTATATCCGTCCGCGCATCAAACTCGAATTCGGCGCGCGCGGCGAAACCGAACCATCGGAATCTAAATCGATCATCTCCTATCTCGCTCAAGAGTTTCCGGACGAGTTACCTGACGCAACGGTCAACGTCGCGACCTTGTCGGTTGAGCGGACCTTCTGGGAGAAGGTCACGATCCTGCACGCGCTTCATCATGGCACGAAGCTGCTGCCGGAGATGTCGCGCCACTATTACGATACCGCGATGCTGGCTGAGAAAGGCATCGACGATGCCGCAATGAAGGCCCCTGACCTTCTCGCCAGGGTCGTGCTCAACAAGAGCCTGATGTTCGCCGAAAAGAAGGCATCATATGACACGGCGACACTTGGCTCGTTGCGACTGCTGCCGACCGAAGATCTGCGCGAACGCCTCCGCGCAGATTATGCAGCCATGGCCGAAATGTTCATGGTCGCGCCGCCCTCATTCGACGATCTGATGACGGCGATTGGCGCGCTCGAAGCAAAGCTGAACGGATAACTCGCGCTCAAAAGAGTGCGAGCTGACGCGATGCGGCGGCGGTTTCGCGCCATGCGTGGGTGCGTGACATCTCGTCTATCCACGCTTCGACGTAGGCCTCGGGGCCGCCCATGTGATCGACATTGGTGCGATTGATGAAGTGCGAGCGATATCCGGTTTCGGTGATCGGAAGCGGTGCGCGTGCTGGCTTCACGCTTTCGACCTCAAGATGTGCCATTGATTGCCCATCATCGAATGAGACGTAATCGGCGATCCAGCGAATTTCGATTTCGATGCCGTTCCAGTTTTTGTGAATGATTGCGTAGTCGGTTTTCATGTCTGCCTCCTTTGGCGTTTGGGTTCGTCCGGTGGACGGGCAGGCAAACGGCAGGGTTCGAAGGGGCAGCGTCACCGAAGGGAAACGGCCAACACGGGAGCGCAGCGAATGGATCGGGCAAGCCGTTGACGATGCACCGGCCCTGCCAACATTCCCGTCATCATCACCGGATGATCACAGACGCGGGGTAGACAATGAAAAGGGCCGACAGGCGGCCCCACGATAGAACGGTATTGAAATTGAAAGGCGGCTTACGCCGCCTCTCGTTGTTCGATCTGAGCAATGCTCTTGAGGTATTCGGCAGCCTTGTTCGCAGCACTCGCCGCCGTGAAGATTGCTTTGCGGTCGCCTTTCAGAATGCGCAGCCAATGGCCGATATAGTCAGCATGATCGGCGCGTGGTTCTGCGGTGATGCCAAGATCACCACAGAGAAATGCAGCGCCAAGTTCAGCAACCATTTCTTCCATGGCGTAAGCATCATCGCCAAAGCGTTCACCGAAGGTGCGCGCGCAACGTGTCTCTGCGCCTGACCAATGGGTCAGCTCGTGAAGCAACGTGGAATACCATCCTTCGGTCGCGGTGCTGGTCTTCGTGCCAACGAAGCGATGACGATCCGGCATCGTGATGCTGTCGGTTGTGCGATTGTAGAAAGCGCGTTCACCGGCAACGGTGATGTTTGCACCTGTGGATGCGATGAATGCTTCGGCAGCATCGCATGGATCGATACGATCAATCGACGGTTCGATTGCAGGTAATTCGAAGCCATCAACCTGTGCGACGTTGAACACGCGCGATGCGCGAGCGACGAAGAACCGATTGCCGCGACCATCATCATCGCCGGATGATTGTGTCTCACGCTCATGCGGCGCGAGGTCACGATAGAAAATGATGATGGAAGATTTCTCGCCTTTGCGGACTTGAGCGCCCTTCTCTTGCCATTGGCGATATGTGCCCCAGAGGCCATGATCGAATTGCTGGCAATATGCCGATGCCCAGAGGGCGACGGTGTTGACGCCGCGATAGGCGTTCTTGCTTTCGACATTGGTGGGACGTTCGATTGATCCGCCTGCACGATGCCAAGGCATTTGCGGATGCTCGGCTCCGGCTTCGATTGCGGCAATGATTTGATCGGTGATTGCTCCGTAAACGTCGAAGCGTTCTTTTGATGAAGTGGTCATGTCCTGATCTCCTTTCGCTGTATCCTGAGGACGCGAAGGGAACAGGCTGGGGGAAAGTCGGACTGTCAGCCGTAAGGCGAAACGGGCAACACGGGAGCGCAGCGAATGGATCGGGCCGCCCGTTGACGGGACGACGACCTCAGCCACATTCGCGGCTAAGTCTCAGGGGTCAGCGAAAGGGGCAGTTTTCAGGAGAACGTCAGCTATCGAGCTCGTCTAACGGGAATAGCCCAAACCGAGTGCCATCGCCTTCAATGCCGCTGAATAGCAGCGCTTGTTCGTTAGCGCGGATATCCGAGGGCGGATCGGTATTCTCAACGATGATGAATTGCCGCTCGGGATGCGCAGCTGCGAGATAGGCGTAAAAACGGCTATTGAGATCCGTTGAACGCAGGTCATCTGTTGGGCTGTCGGGCTCGCGATAAGAGAGAAGCGGAGAGTCCAAAACGACAAACCCGGCATGGGGGGTGCCGAAGCGCGCGCAATATTCCATCAATCCAATCGTGAATGCAGACTGCGTAATGGCGCGCAAACCTTTGCCGTATGAGGTGCGCGGCTTTCCGTTGATGATGAGGTCGCGGACTTTCATATCGAAATGTACGCGGTCAATGTCAGGGAATCCCCACTGCTTGAGTATTTCCAAGACGAGTTTGGAGAAGCGGTCTACGGTCGATGTCGAAAGGTCGATCTCTACCGCATTGGTCGGTCCAGCATCCAACAAGTAATCGCCTTCAATTTTGGCCTTGCGCTGTTCAAGGTCAACCAGTGCACGATGAATCGACAAGGCCTCGCGAACCTCACTGCTCTTGTCCGCGAGACTCCGATAGCTGGAACGCATTTGCTTGAGGTTAGGTGCAACAGTTTTGTCAATTGTGGCCGACAGTTCAGAAAGTCGCGCCTCAAGGGCAGGCAATCGCTTTTCGAATGACACAGCCTCGTCGCGCAACGTGGCAATTGTCTCCAAAAGTTCACCGAGCTTCACGTCGATCTTTGCCATTTCAACGCGAGCGGCGGCTACAACGCTGTCCGTGTTTCCATCACAATCCTGCGCGGGGTTATGGTGCTCGGACTCCGCGCCGCATACGGGGCAAGATGCTCCTGCGAGTGCGCCGAATAAACTGCCTGCTTCGGCAATGGCTTCAAGGCGCTCAAGGTCGGATTTGTAATGCAACTTCAAGAGGGTGAAGCGCTCAAGGAGCGCTGTGATTTCCGTCAGGCGGTTGCGCGCCTCTTCGATCCGGCGCGCAACATCGCGTCTGTCTGTCGTAGCCTGCTTGAATTGAGCTTCGGTGACTGACAGCAATCCCCCTTGCTCGGCCATCGTCAATTCAAGCCGCGCAAGCTGATCTTGCAGCTCCTTCGGCGGCCCCGCGAGCGCCTTGATTTGTTTTTTGTACTCACCGATGAGCTGATCAAGCATGGCAATCTGCCCATCGCGATTGTGATCTTCTGCGGCGCTGCGTTTGGCCGATATCGCTGAGGAATCGTCAACGCCAGTGAGCAGGAGTTTGAATACTGAAGTGTTGGCGGTGTCAGCGCTGTAGTTGCCATCGGAGAGCGGCGAGCGCTGTTGGATGATTTCCTCTTCATTCACGACAATGAGGCGCGCGAGATTCCGGAAGCTTAAGCTTTGCGTTTCGCCCTTCTTGTTCTTCCGGATTCGCTTCTGTGAGAGCCCAATTTTCTCGAGCAAAAAAGCTGACAAATTGTCGTCGCGGCGATCATTATGTTGCTCGGCAAGATTCACGCCCGCACCTTCGGGCAAGCTGTTATAAAGCAAGCCATCGTGAATGGCGAACGGCCCACCTTCGACTGCGCGCACGATAGTGAACGGCTCGCAGTCTGTCGCCTCAACGGCTAGCATGACGGTATTATAGCCTACGCGCTCAGGTATGTCGCGTAGCGGCCCCTTGCCGCCCAACATGAAATCAATCGTATCGACGATGAAGGACTTTCCGGTGTTGGAAGCACCGTAAATGACGTTCAAGCCAGGGCCCAACGGCACGATGGCAGGATCGCGATTGGGGCCATGGTATGAAAGATATCGCAGACGAAGGCGGCTGGTCATAGGGCCAAGCTCTGCTCTGCGTGTTGGAACTCGACGACCCACTGGTCGAAAAACCGACGCATGAGATCATCAAAGTCTTGATCATCATAATCGGCCAGGTGCTGTACAAGCCAATTCGCACGACGTTTCAGCTCGACGACGTAGGAAGATTGCAGTGCATCCAGAAAAGACGCTGCCATTTCTCCGGCGCAAAAACGAATGCCCTTGTCCGTGACGACGCGATCGACGAGGTCGCGGGTCATCATAAGGTGAAGGGCGTTCTGCACAACCTTACGTCGCACCTCGGTTGCGGGCGTCCGGATCGGCGCATCGGGGTGCAGATCGTCGGGGCCGTCCAGTTCAGAAGTGTGGACAAGCAAATAATCGAATGCGACCATTCTCTGCAAATCGAAGGTGCGCGGATATGCAGCGCCAAGGACAGCAACGGCTCGAACACCTGCTTCTAAAGGTCCATTGAACGTTAAGGCTGGCGCGCGCGTCACTTCTTCCATGTGAGGCGCTCCTCGTTAGCCAGCTGATGACAAATTCCGTGACGATCACGCATGAACGCGCTTGATCCCAACGGATGAGAATCGAGCGGCAAGTTCGACGCGCCTGCTAGCACGGCCTTCACCCGTTCAAAACCATCGGCATGAGCACTATCGCACGTGTCAACGACGCCGTGATACACTTCGTCCTGAAGGCTTTCAAAGCTACCTGGCTCCACCTTGTCGCGAACGAAAACGCGAAACGATTCCGCGTGGTAGAAGGCTTCCCGTTGCCGTCCGAAGTGCTCATGCAGGGTTTTCCATTTTTTCAGCCCTGCAATGTCGTTGACGGCCCCCTTTGTATGGTCTGCATACGCCTTTATCAAAGCTCCGACATAGACGCTTTCATCTGGGTGAATGTCCTCTGGAGGGGCTTCTGGCTTGGGGCGTGCGGGTAGTCCGCCGCCAAAGCGCGAAACGAAAAATGGTGTTTTGCGATGCTCGTCGATCAGTTCGCGAGGTGTGATCGCCCGAAAAATCGAGAAGTCGAATTTCTCAACATAGGCCGCAAATTCACCCTCGAGGTCGATCTTGGTTGATGTGATTTTGGATGAAACACTTTTGTCCCAAACTTTGATCAGTTCGGCCTTCAGCTTTGGCGTGTTGGCGAGCAGGAGATTGAGCTGCGTGCCCGCCCCCTTAGGTGCCACGAAGAAATAGCGGCGCGGTGACGCATAGTGCCCATTGAAAGAGTGCCACAGAATCTTGCCGATTTCCGGCCACGCAGCGGCAGGCGAGACCGTGTTCCCAAAGCGTTTACACTGGTAATTGTCCCACGCTCCGGCGAGTTGCTTGCCGTCAACGAAACCGGCGATATCAATCCCCCTATCGTTGGCTCCTGTGGTGCGCACGACAGAAGCATACTGGCTCTTACGGCATTCACTCACCCACTCGTAGATGAAACCCTCCCAATCCTCCGGTGAATAAAGCCAAAGCATTTTTATTGGTTCAACAAGCGGACCATTCTGGAATTGTCCTGCGGAAGGCAGGGTTGTGGGTCTTACTGGTGTCGGCAGTTCAACGAAGCTTACCATCAAGCAGCAGCCCTCCTGCGCACATCATTCAAAACCTTTACGATCAGCTGCACATCCGCCTGCGGGAACACACCACTGACTCCTTGATCATCAAAGTCGGTGAATGGGCTTTCGTAAAGGCGACGCGGGTCCATCGCCCCGCGCTCGGTAAGGTGGTCGATAATCAAATTGAGGAACTCAATTTGATTGCCGTTCAGATTCTTGCCCGCCATGAATTCCGCGAATGCATCTTTAGCTGCGTCGCGCTCAAGCCCCACCAGGGAGCGGACGAACAATCCAAGACCGCCCTCTTCGCGTGCTTCGGCTAAGTCGCCATCGGAAGCGCCAGCTTCTTCAACCATAATGCGTTCCAGCTCTGCCAAGTCCTGCGGCGTGAGCTGTTCGTTCCGGCGAAGCTTCTGAATCGTTATGTGATCAGCGTGCTGCTTCAAGAAGTGGCGTACCTTCATCTGAAAGCGCGCTTTGTCGGTGCCGACGCCAGCATCAGGCAATTCAATGGTTGTCCCCTGGCCGATTTCGTCGGTGAAGTCGGTGTAGACAATGATCCGTTCGTCGCCCTCGATCAGCTTGATGAGCGCACGGAGGCGGCGACGCATTTGCTCAAGTGACCATGCATCGATGTCTTGCCAGTACTCGTCGGTTTGAACCTCAAGGATGAGGGGCATCTCCGCTGCCACCATCGGGACATTGGCCAGCTCTTCGAGACGGGCAGCGATGGCAATGACCTTCTCCTTGCACCGGATGAAGATCGCTTGGTTTTGCAGCAAAGCAATTTGGCCAGATAGGACGATATAGTCGAACTGCTTTGCCGTGATGTCATTGTCTTCAAGCGCGGACGGTAGGCCCGCCACCTCGCGCATCAAGGTATCGCGATCCTCGCCCGACAGGCAATCCCACGCATCCGATTGCTGGAAATGCTCGACAGCTTTGCGCTTTGCACGGACGAGAAAGTTATCGAGCGTCATGGCGCTGACTTCATCGAACAGTTGGCCTCGAACGTCGCTCTCCAACCGCTCCAGTCCTTCAGCTCGCTCACCTTCCGGCAGGTCTTGAAGGAAACCGACCAACTCAACGCGCGCCGCGAACAGCCGTTGGCCAAGTGAAACACCTAGCGCACCGTCGGTCACTTTCGGGTTCTGATTGAAAAACTCGAAATTCTGGCAGAAGTCGAAAATCAGAAAGTTATCTTTGTGGCGCCCTGGACCAAACAGGTCGGGACGGAGGCGCGTGCCGCGCCCGATCATCTGCCAGAACTTGGTCTTGGATCGGACTATCTTGAAGAACACGAGGTTGACGACTTCGGGCACGTCGATGCCGGTGTCGAGCATATCTACTGAGATGGCGATATGCGGCGCTTTGTCTGCAATCGAGAAATCGTCGATCAGCGACTGTGCGTATTCAGTTTTGAAATCGACCACCCTTGCGAACTGACCAGCGAGGTGCGGATAGTTGGCATCAAACCGCTCCGCGATGAACATCGCGTGGTCGTGGTTCTTGGCGAAGATGATCGTCTTGCCCAGACGGTCGCCTTCAGCCACCTTCAAGCCGTGAGTCATGAGGTGCTCAAGCACCTTGTCCACGGTGTCGGTATTGAACAGCCACTTGTTGACCGCATTGGCTTCGACTGCGCCGGACGGGAGCTTATCCTCCCATTCCAGCATGTCCCACTTCTCCTTTTCCTCGTCAGGAAGGGCATCATATTTGATGCCTTCACGCACGAATTTCAGCGGAACTGAAACAGCGGTCGGCGGTACGAGGAAGCCGTCGGCCACGGCCTCATCAAGGTCATAAGCATCGGTGGGGACGCCGCGCTCAAGCTCGAAGAGCGAATAGGTGTCACGGTCGATCTCGTCACGCGGCGTCGCAGTGAGACCAACCAGCAAGCTGTCAAAGTAGTCAAAGATTGCACGGTATTTCCGATAGATCGACCGGTGCGCTTCATCGATCACGATGAGGTCAAAGTGCCCTGGTCCATATTTGCGCTGACCGTTCTGCATTTCGTCGATCAGCCCCATCATCGTCGGATAGGTGGCGACGCAGACGCGCGCGCCGTTGTGATCGTTTTTCTTTGGGTCGTGCTTTTCGATCAGGTTCGCACTCGGTGCGCTGGGCAAGTGCGCTTTGAAATTGTTGTGCGCCTGTTTCACAAGCGCGACGCGGTCTGCGAGGAACAGCACGCGCTTGCACCAATTAGCGCGCATCAACTGGTCGATCAGGGCAATGACTGTGCGCGTCTTGCCTGATCCCGTGGCCATGACGAGCAGAGCCTTGCGTTGATGATCCTTCTCGAACACTTCACCAACGCGTCGGATGGCACGGGTCTGATAGTAGCGCTCGACAATGTCGGCATCGATGCTTGTGGTGGTCAGAGAGCGGCGATTGGATTTCCGCTGGTGCCAAAGCTCCAGTTCGTCCTTCTTGTAGAATCCGTGCACGGCGCGCGGGGGATAGCGTTCATCATCCCACAACCAATGCTCGTATCCGTTGGTGTAGAAGATCAGCGGCCGGACGCCGAACTCAGCCTCCAGGCAATCGGCATAGAGCTTGGCCTGCTGCTGGCCTACGCGCGCATCGCGCTTGGTGCGCTTGGCCTCTATGACTGCGAGTGGCTTCCCGTCATCGCCCCACAGCACATAATCGACGAAGCCTTCCTCTGCGGAATTGGGCATGCCCCTGACCGGATACTCGCGGTCACGTGGCTGATCGAGCGGCCAGCCAGCCTCGGCCAATAACAGGTCAATGAAGGCATCGCGGGTTTCGGCTTCATTGTAATCGTGGGTGTCGGCGGTCTTTTCGTTCGTCGCCTTGACGGCGGCAATCTCGGCCTGAAGGCGCTTGACCTCGGCATCGAGCGCGGTGCGATCTTTCTCACTTTTGATCCGCGCGGCCTGCTCTTCAGCCAGCGTTTTTGCGGCGTCTTCGCGCTCCTTCGCAAGCGCCTGCAACTTGGCGAGAGTTGAGGCTTCCACTTGCACCGCACGGGGTAAGGCTTCGGGATTGAAGGCCAGCGCTGCATCGGGTTTAGGTCCGCGCGCATAAGTGCGGACAAGCCAATAGCTAAAGTGGAACAACTCGCGCACGCAGATGATGGCATTCTGCGGGGGAACCGGGCGGGTTTCGTGCACCGCCTTGTTGCCCAAATCTTTGATGATCCGTGCTTTGGTGACAAGCGAGTTGCCGACGAGCGCACGGAACGTGCCTTCATGGATCAAAGCTGACAGTGCAGTGTCATAAGGCGACCGCAAGCTGCGGTCGTTGTCGTACATCCACTTGACCGCACTTTCCAACGCAAGGCGGGCATAAAAACAAGCCCCACGCGGATCCGCTAGTGCCGCAACCTCTGCCTTGCGGGCGAGTTCGTAGACCGGTTCGAATTCAGCTTTGAGGAAGGCAAACTGTGTCATTGCCCAACCCCATAGATGTGGTCAGCATTGAGCCTATCCGTCAGATATGGAGCAAACCCCGTGAGGATCACCGAAACTGCTATCAGGTCACGCAGTTCGACTTCACGAAGCTGCGTGGCAGGAGTTCCAGCGTGGCGTATGCCTGGGTACTGATTGGAAAACTTGTAGATGCACTTCGCAGACTCTTTGAGCTTCTCGTGCGGCCAAGTGCCAACTTGGTCACAAATCGCGCCAAGAGTGTTTGTGGTCACGTTCGGAGCGATTTGGCCAATTGCTTCGAGCAAATTCGCCTGCCGTGAAATGCACGCCTTGATGCGTGCGGGAGTCGCGCCTCCTTTCAGATCGCGGAACGCTTCCTCGAAGTCACCCATGATCCCATTGAGATGAGCATCGCCCGCCGTCGCCGTTTTCAGCTGGCTGATCAGTTGCGTGAATACGCCTGAGATCGTTGGATGGAGTGAGAATGGGCGGCGTAAGTCGTAGCGCAGATTGTACTTTTCGATGAACGCTTCAACGAGATTCACATACCGGTTTGAAAGTGCGTCGCCGCCGATGTCATCGATCTTTGCGAATGCCCTCTCCAATGCAGATACAGCATCTACCTCTGTTTGGAGTGTCGCGTGCAGGCCTTCGCGCAGCCACCGGCGCACGTCCTCAGGCTCCGCTGTCAACGCTTGCTCATAGGCCAAGCGTTCTTTGTTATAGTTTTCCATCGCAGCCTGATATTCTGCCGCTGCTGCAATTTCGTCGGGATCAGACATGTTCCCATCGGGGTCAAAAGCGGTCGGCTCAGGCGGTGCGGTCGGCATGCGCGGCCTCGGCATCAGCGCGGCATAAAGCTCTGAAAATAGCTCCACTGGCGCGCCCCGAGTTTCATAGAGGCGAACCCAGATATCGTTCCAAACATAAGGCCAAGCTGATTTCAGGTCGCCACGCATCGCTACAGCTCCCCTTTGAAGGCGCGGTGCTGGAGGGACAGGAAAAGCCTTTCAGCAGATGCATGCGCGTCTCTGTGAGCTCGTATTAAATTAGTGACAAAAGCAATGCGATCTGAAAATTCAGACAGTCGTTCAGCCGGTGGCACATAAGCAGGATACTTCTCCAGCAATTCCAAGTTCACACCTGACTGCCCTGCTGTCCGTTCTGAGTTGGCAACAACATAAGAATGCAATCTCGGCTCTTGAAGAAGATAGAATACAAAATCCGATGTAAGATGTCGCTTCGGCTTGGCCTTCATCAGTGCAACATTGTACGTACCCGATAAGCCTCGGAATATTTGGAATACGGGAGGGCCGTATCGCCCGATCATCACATCGTCTTCTGTAAAGGGTCGCTTCGCCAATGATTTGGGGACCCAAGTTGGGTACTTATCCGTCCTAAAGTCGCGTATCTGAACGAACCGGACACGATCTGGACCATCCTCGTACAAGAAATGAGATTTTGCGGGTTGCGATCCGCCAATAAACTCGACCACGTCGCCTAACGGCAATGCCTCGAAGCCCTTCGGGTTGGTCGCTGGGTCACCAAATATCTCGTGAAAAATGGCTTGGCCGAGCTGGTTGAGGCGGTCGATGGCGCGCTGGCGCATACGGCGCAACTCGTCCGCCTGATCGAGGATCGCTGCAATCCGCTTCTGCTCTTCGAACGGAGGGATCGGAATTTCAAAATCTGCGAGAGCCTTGGGGCTTAATCTTGGCAGGTTCGCACCTGTAGTTCGCGAATTTGCGAACTCGATCATGGCTGGCTGACGGAGGAAATGCGTCAAGAATGACCGATCCAATTTTGGCCCGGGCTTGATTGGCACGATGTCTGTGCTGCAAATTCCGTCGAAGTCAGGCGTAGCAATCTTCGCCAGATAAGGACGCAGCTTCCCGTACAAGACGTGATGCTTGGTGAAGCGGAACTTGGTGCTTGCAAGGTCACCGGCTTCGACGGTTGCAGCGCCAAGAATCCTTCCACCAGATTCAATATGCTCCAGCCCCAGATAACTCGTGCCTGCGATGATGGCGTCGGAAGCTATGCCATCCCTTTCGATTGTTGCAACGTCGCTCAGTTTTGCCTGCCCCCAACTCATCCCAGCATTGCCTCCAGCTTGGTGAGGCCGTCGCTTATTTCCTGCTCTAGGGTGCGCAGTTCCTTGATGATGACGGTCGGCTTGTCGTGCGTCACTTCTTGGTGTTCGACTTGCTTGTAGCGATTCAGTGATAGATCATAAGTGCCAGTCGCGGCGATCTCCTCCTTCGAAACCGTGAAGCTCTGCGCGGTGCGCGGGTTCTCGCGCTCCGCGCCATCTCGCTTTGTCCATCTGGTGAGTGCGTCAGGCAGGTTGTTCTTCTCATGCTCTTCCGGCGTCAGCGGATAGGCAAACTGCACGCCGAGCTTTTCGTCAGGCAACAGCTCGTTGCGCTTATCGTCGAGAGAGTAGCCATCGGCCTGCATGTCATAGAACCAGACATCTTCGGTGCCGCCCACACCGGTCTTTGTGAAGAACAACACGGCGGTGGACACGCCCGCATAGGGCCGGAACACGCCGGAGGGCAGTTTCAAAACACCTTCGAGCTTGTGCTTTTCGACCAGTAGCTTGCGCAATTCCTGATGTGCGTTGGATGAACCGAAGAGAATGCCGTCGGGCACGACCACAGCCGCGCGTCCACCCGTTTTCAGCAAGCGCAGGAACAGAGCGAGGAACAGCAACTCGGTTTTTTTGGTCTTGACGATCTGCTGAAGGTCCTTGGCTGTCGCATCGTAATCAAGCGAACCGGCAAAGGGTGGGTTAGCGAGAATCAGGCTGTACTTGCCTGCGTCGCGATCATGCTCTTGTGCCAGGCTGTCTCGATAGCTGACATCAGGATTGTCTACGCCGTGCAGGGTCATGTTCATGCTGCCGATGCGGAGCATGGTGGGGTCGAAATCGAACCCGTGGAACATGCCGCTGTGGAAGTGCTTGCGAAGCTTCTCGTCACGGAAAAGCTGCGGATGATTGTCGCGCAGATACTCGCCCGCTGCCACGAGGAAGCCACACGTGCCAGCGGCAGGATCGCAGATCACGTCATCAGGTGTCGGCTGCGTCATTTCCACCATCAGCTGGATGATGTGGCGCGGCGTGCGAAACTGACCGTTGGTGCCCGCGCTCGCGATCTTGCCGAGCATGTATTCATAGAGATCGCCCTTGGTGTCGCGATCATCCATCGGAATTTTGTCGAGCATATCGACGGTCTTGGCGAGCAATGCGGCGTTGCTAAAACCGAGCCGCGCATCCTTCATGTGCTGGCCGTAGCTCGACCCCTCCTCGCCCATCTGGCGCAGGAAGGGGAAGACGCGTTCTGCAACGACATCCATCATTTCGCGTGCTTCGAAATTCTTGAAGCGCGACCAGCGAAGATCGGAATAAGGCCGTCCTAGCTCGTCGTTGCCATCAGGGAAAATCCGCCGCTCCATGGCGATGCCAAGGTTAGCGGCCTTGTTTTCCTCAAGCGTATGCAAGTCATCGAGCCGCTTGATGAAAAGAAGATAGGTGATCTGTTCGATAACAGACAGAGGATTAGACACGCCCCCTGACCAGAAAGCGTTCCAAATTTGATCAACCTGATTGCGGATTTCACCCGTTAGCATTGCGGCTCCATGTTCTTCTTAAGCCGCCACAAGTGACAGCCGGTAATGAAAGCATAATTCTGCTTTCTTGGGAAGGGGTTGGTTGCTCTAAACCACATCGCGGCGTGTCGATCAAACGGGCATGACGTTGGGCCATGGTTCGGTGCAGGTGGAGATGGCAATCTCCAAGTCATGCTCGTGGTTCAGGGCGCGAAAGCCCTGACGGCATCCAACCGGCGGACGGTTGGTCGATGGGGTCCAGGGGAGAGCGAAATCTCCCCGTGGTCATGGGGGTGTCGGGGGAGCAGGAACGCTCCGCCTGACTGGTGATGCAACGGCCATACGTTGCACCGGCTTCGACGATCTCCGCAAACGTTGCCCCTGCCTGCATCGCAGGCATCTGGGCAAGCGGATGGAGATTCGGAGAGGCCGGTTAGCCGGTGGGGATGCAACGGGGCACGCGCAGCGGGTGCCCCTTGCCAAGGTTGCGATGGTACTACCATCGACACCTTGCGGATCACGCTAACGCGTAATCTGGCTATTGCGGAGTCGGTAGAACCGACAAGCTGGATTTGTGCTCGGAGTGGTTTGCACTCCTCGCGGCTTGCGGCCTTCACCTGTGCTTGGCCGACTTTCCCCCACTAAGCAATTTGGTTGGTAGCAAATCGGTGGCGGAAAGGAGTCCGCTGCTATGGACAACGCAAAATCTCCGCCTGGATTGTTCGGTATCAACCTCACCCTTCACGGGATTTCTGCATCGCTTGGAGGCGTGTGGATCGCAGACCTCGTGTCATCATCCGGCGGAATGACGCCGCTCGCGTGGTTTGAAACCGGAGCATCGGTGCTCGCCATCGCGCTTGGCCTGAGCGGTTGCAGCTATATCGCGATGACGGACATTCCGGCGTTGCCGCAGCCGCAACGCGGCAAGGCGAAAGCTGCCTTTTTGGCAATGTATGGTGCAGTTGCACTTGTGCTCGGTGTTGCTGCTGCATCTGTGCTGGCCGCACCTGCCGGCGAGCGCGCGCATCAGGAACATGCGCTTCAAGAAATGAAAACTGAAACTGAATTGCATCGGCGTGCCGCCGCGCAAATTCAGAATCGCACGCCGTTGCTCAATGACTGCATAGCCAACGGCACGTCGATGGGCGGACAGGAAAGTGAAACCGGCGCGTTCTCCCGCGAAGGCGGCGATGTTGGCCGCGTGGCAATCACGCTCCAGAACATTGCGAGCGGATGTGAAATCGCGCGCGATTCCGTCTATGCAAATCGCGCATATTTGACGCGCCAATTCGCGCGCGCAGATCGAATCTTGATCGAGATGCGCCGCGCCATTGATTCCGATAAAGATCGGCGGACAAAAATGACCGACGTGCGCAAACACGCGGATGAATGGCAGCGCGTGCTGCGTGGCATCAAAGATGCGCTTGCCATCGAGACGATGCTCACCGCGTCGGAGGCGCTGAGCAAGGATTGGCACGCGGCTGGTCTGCCTGCGCCAGCTGCGAATGCGATTGCCCAGAATTTCGATGGCATCGCAGATGCACTCATCGAGGGTCTCGACGACATTGCAGCGCTCAAAGTGCAACCGCTTCCAGGTGTGCCGGTTGTCTCAAACGTCGCGCTGCTCGGGATGTATCCCGATGCGACGATGGGAGCGCTCGCCATCGGCGCGATCATCGAGCTGATCCCGCTTGGCGGGATCCTGCTCGGGTTCGCCATCATGGAACGCGGCAACGTCCCGCCGCGCGCACCGGCATCGCCCGCGAGGCCGGTCCGGATAGCCGCAAACGATGACGTGCCGCGCCCTAAGCGCCAATACAAGCGTCGCGCGCCGAAGGGCGGCGCGTAACCGTCCATGATTGGAAAAGAATGGCGCGAGGCGATGGGGACATCGCCTCGCGTTTTGGTGTCACCACCATGCGTAGTAGGCAATCGTGCGACCCTTCGCGAATTCCTCACGACATTTGCGGATGAATTCGAAATCGTCGTCGCGCTCCTCACCGGTCGTCGCGCCGAAGAAAAAGCCAGACGTATCAGGAAGGCGACTTTCGAGGATCGTGCGCTCAAGCTCATCGATATCCTCTGGCGTCAGCTCGACCGTGTTGACGTTGAAATCGTCATCGGTGCCGCCCTTCTCGTAATAGCGTCCAGCCATCCAGCCGTGTAGGTTTGGATGCTTGCGCCAGTAGTGAATGCGCGGTGTGCTATCGAGGTGCAAACCCTCGACGTCGAAATCGACGGGCGGACGATTACCGTCCTTTGGCATTGAGTGGGCATACATATCGAGTCCCATTTTCAGTCTCCTTTTGTGGAAGCCGCCCAACCATTTGAGCGGGTTCATGGAGACCTCGGTGCGCACGCCGGATCGCGCGCGCAGGCCCTAACACGGTCGGCGGTGTAGCCGCCGAGTGGTGCGGGCGGGGCTTGCGGGCACAAGCGAGACGGACGGGTGCAAGGTCGGAATAACCATCCCCGCGTGAATGTGTTGGATGCGGATTCGTTGGAGACGGATGGGTTTGACGATAGCTGACTGCCCCAGCGCGGCGGTGCTATCGGCTTGCCTCAGTTGATCATGCGCGAATGATGCGACGCTTCTCTGCGGTCACTGGCGCGCATTGGCCTTCACCGTTTTGGGCGACCTTCGAGATTTGGGCGTTCGCGATGATTGCGCAGCATGGCGGGTGATGAACCTGGCTATCCACTCCTCGGGATGCGCCACCACATAAGACCGGCGATTGTTCGAACCTGACCGATAGCGATGAAACAGGCGCAAGGCGTGCGACCGCGAGTCCGCACTAGCCTTCTCCACTTCGTTGCGATCACGGGTGATGCGTCGTCCATCCCTCTCGATCTCCAGCTCCTCCAACGCGGCCCATGGTGGGCGGCGCAAGAACCCAGAGGAGGTCGCCATGAACTTCAATTTCACCCGCAATGATCTTGCTGCAAAATCATCCCGCGAGCTTGTCCATTTGTTCAAGCTCGCGAGCCACGCGGTAGGCCAAGCGCCGCGCGCCGATGCACAGCATCAGGCTGCATCGGCGCTGATTGCGATGATCAAAGCTGAGCAAGCGAAACGCGGCCCTGCTCCATGATGGAGCGGGCCGCGTCTGGCGCAAACCCCGAAGGGGAGCGTTAGCTCCCCTTCTTCGCGTCCTTCTCTTCGTTGATGCGCATGACCACGCGACCGTTTACGGGGATGGCGTTGAGCACCAGGGTGAAGCCCTTGCCGTCCTTCGATGCCCATGCGACGCCGACATCGGTCCAGCGGGCATTGTCTCCGTCACCAGTGACATTGAAAAGACGGTGGCTCGGGCGGTTGGTGTTATTATCAGACATTGTAGGTCTCCTTGTTGTTCACGGGTCGGGACCATTCCCAACCGGCTTCATGGGGAGACTCGTGACCTGACGAGTGAGACGGCGATCAAAGGCCGAGCACGAATGAAATGATGGGCTCGCCTGCGGCGCGGAGCTGCACAAACGAAGTGCGGAAGCGAGCGGCCTTGATCGGCGGCGCGTCTGGTCAAAAACCCATGAATGATGACGGTGGGAATGGTTCATCTGCTCCCGCGTGAACCTAGCTGTGAGGAGACCTGTCTGATTGGTTTCAACCGCACTGGTCAACAATCTCTGGACAACAGTGATTGACTAGATTATTGACCGCGCCCGACGATGCAGGACCGGCTGGCATCGCGACGTAAATGATGGGGAGTCGGTTTTGAGCACGCGAACGATAGTGCTGACAGCGGTCGAGGACGACCAGATATTGCTCACGCATACGGTGCTTGAGTCAGACGGGCGGCGCTATCAGGTCGCCGAGATGGGTGATCCGCAAAAGATAGAGCGCAAGATCGACCCCACTTCCAAGGACATTGACGATCAGGGCGAACTCGACCTCCGTGCGCTCGGCGATGTGGTGGCGGACTATGTTGCTGCAACTAAGATCGCGCCGGATGCGGCGGCGGTAAGTTCATTCGGCAATGTCAGTTTGAAAACCCAGGTGATCACGCATGTGCCAAACGGGCGGCGGCGTGGACATGTGGTCACTTATGATTTTCCGGCCCTGATGCGTAGCGTCACGGGCAAGCGCGATCTGCCAGTGTATGTCGATAATGATGCGACTGCTGCGGCGCTTGGCGAGCAGGTGTGGGGAGTTGGAAAAGGTGTCGCGGATTTTGGCTATGTCTGGTTTGGGCGTGGTCTCAATGTCGGCCTAGTGCTGGCCAATGAAGCGTGGCGCGGTGAACAGCATCCCGAAGCGGGTCACGCTTACGGACGCATCCATGCTGATGATAGTCATCTCGGCAATTGCTCCATCCATCGCGACTGCTTCATAGGCCTCACATCGCATCGCTCAATTCTAGAGCGGCGTGAGACCGGTATCGACGATTTCAAAATCATGGAAATCATCAGTTTTTATCTCGCGCAAATCTGCGTGAATGTCGTTACCTCAGCGGCTCCGCAGAGGATTGCGATTGGCGGCTACGTTCTCCGGCAGAATGTCATTACGAACCTTGTGCCAGCGGTTCGCTCGAAGTTTCGCGATCTCTTGAAGCATTTCCCGCACTATGATGCGCTCGATTATCTGGAGAGCTTCATTCAGGAAGCGCAGACTGATCCGATGGCGAGCCTTCTCGGACTATTGGAGAATTCCAGACGGCGCATGTCGCTCGATCTGGCGCGGAGTTCATCATGAATATTCGCACTGAACTCCCTCAGCTAGCAGCCCTTCAACAATCGACGTCAATTGAAGCATATGAAAATCTTGCGTTTTATGATGATAATTGCTATAATTCTGACTTCCTTGAACATGAATATGGAGAGGTGGTTCGCAGTCTGATTTCAGGTTGCATTGAGAGAGGGCAATTGAATCGCAGGCAATTTCAAAATAGTTTTAGGCAGTTGATCGATAATTCTGACTTAGCGCCAGATGAGTGCATTGAGGTCGCGTTCGGTGTTTTGCGAGAACGGTTTTCCAATGCTGCCGTTGAAGCGCATAGCCTCGAAAGTGCTGTTGCGCCCCCTGATGTTGCTCCGGAGCTTTATGAGAATCGCAAGCGGCCTGAGTCGCCTATCGAATACTATGATCGCGTCTGGCGTAAGTATGCTGACGCGGGCGCGCTTTATCAGGATCAGCTTCGCAAGCTCGATCCCAAGCTGATTCCGGCCATTCACACCCACTGCTCGCGACACCAACTTGATCCGAAGGATCATTTGCCTCCGCCTCGTCACGAAAGAACCAAACGTCTTGCGGCGTCTGGCGACGTATCTGCAATTGCAAATCTCCATAACGCTGAGCGGCTTCGGGCCTGGCGGAGCAAGCATGGGGCCTCGCCTGTGTAGCTATTGATATTTCTTTTATTGACAAGTTAGCTCAGATCGATGATTTGTCGGTCCTGAGGTGGCCACCTCCTGTCGAGCCTCCCGCGTAGCGGGTGGCGCTAGTCGAGCCGCGAATGCGGCGGAAGGGAGGTGTGCGATGTCCGATTTCTTGAACATTGAAGAACTGCGGCAGCTGGCCGCTAACGATAACACACCAAGTCAAACGCTGGTGGTGCCTGACCTGCATCATTTCCATTCGGTATCGGTGATGTGGCGCATGGCGATGGTTTTGAGCGCGTTGCCCTATTCGCGCAGGGCGATGCCGGATTTCATGGCCGCCGTGCTCTATTCGGACGTGCGACTCGTCACCGAGAGCGGTAAGGTCTGGCGGGTGCCGGAAATCGACTGGCATCTGGCCAAGGGTGATGCGGGGTGCTGGTTCTCGGAGATGCGCAAGAAAGCGGCCAATCCGCCAAAGCAGCGGCCCCACGTCAATGTTTTGCCGAGGATGCGTCTCGTCTATCTTGCGATAGCTCACCGGCATCCTGCGCTCGCTGCAATGATTTTGAAGTAGCCGCTGACGCCGCAGACTTCCCACCACTATAATTGGCAAACTCAGTCACGCTCCGAGCATCAACACGATGATCGGAGCGTTGTCATGCATACAAACCTTATTCCCGTTGCAGCCAATGGATCGGACGGCTGCCTCAATCACCCTGCATGTCGTCATTGGATCTGGAATTACGGATGGCCGCGCTGTGAGGCGTGCCCTTCCGGCGCATCCAATGACAATGATTTGCGCTTCGATGATCGGCGCATCGATGTGCCGCCGCCAGCGTTCCTTGCCGAATGCCGGACGCGCTTTGCGATGTCACTCGCCTATGCAGCGCTGCATTCGCGGCCCGATGCGAAGCGCCTCGGAGACTTCGTCGGACGAGTGATCGATCAGAGCGATGCGGTCGTCATCGATCACGACGGCATCGCGTTCGATTTCTCGCGCATGGACATTGCTGAGATGTTCTCTGATGCGAACTGGAATGATCGCTTCATCCGAGCAAAGCTGATCTGCATGTGGCGAGATGAATCGCCGATCATCGCGGCACGCATCAAGCTTTTGTGGATCGCCCTTTCGCTTGTCGATCCTCCGGCCGCGATTGACGTGCTGAACTGAGACTTCCCCCCAATCGCAAGCGCGATTTGTGTTGCCTGTCCTCCATCGCAATCCCGCGATGGAGGACAATTCATGTCTGATGTTCAATACAAGCTCGACTATGACGATGGCGCTGCGCGCCAAGTCGGAACGGAAGTGGTTCATGCGGCTGCGCCGCGCGTTGAATCAAAACAGCGCAAGCGCAAATTTCGCATTCCGGCTGCGCTGAATACGGCGATCACAGTGATCGTCGTTGGCGGCCTTTTCTTCGCCGCCGTTCGCTTCGCGCCTGAAGGCTGGAGGCCGCAAGATTTTTCGGGCGAATACATCGGCGATGTTGCCGGTCAGGTAAAAGAGAATGAAGGCGCGGTTGATGCCGAAGTGCAGGCCTATGTGAATGGACTGCGCGCGGCTTATGAGCAGCGCAATGCGCAATATGGGCGCATCATTGAAGGCTATCTCGAAGCCTACAAGGCAGCGGTCGCTGTCAACCAGATGCAGCTCGATTCCGCAAACCGCCTTCGCGGTGCGTATGTCGAGCGGCAGATGGGACAATCAGCTCAGGCAAGCGGAACGAATGTCGGCATTGCCAACATGGCCGAGCTGGTTGGCAATGTGCAGAACTGGCTCGAACCTGGGTCGGGTGACACTGTTCTTGCGGAAGCGGAACGTCAGCGCGGCATTGCCAGCGGTCGCCTCGAAGATGCGGCACTCGCAAGCGCCAATGTCGATCTCACTGGCTATGTGAATGCACTGCCGAGTGAAGATGCATTGCGGCAGCGCATCGATGCTCTGCCGCCCATCGATCTGCCGCCCCCGCCGCGCTTCATGCGGGAGGAGCGATGATGCGACAGGGCGGAAGTTTTCTGAACTGGATGGAGCGCGGCTTCGCGCTCCATCGTGGTTGGAGCGAAGCAGACAACGCGCGTCGATCACGCGAGCGAGCTGAAGAGCTAGAAGATGCGATGGCAACTGCGGAGCCGTCCGGCGCATTTGGCGACGGACGGCTTGGCAATTTGGAGGACTGCAAAAAGGCAGGGCTGCTGAACAGCACCGGCCTCTTCCTCGGAGCCTTCGGCGCATTCGGTCACTTCATCTTTCACAATGGTGAGGAGTCACTCCTCACCTACAATCGCGCTGGTGGTGGCAAGGGGACAACTCTGATCCAGCCCAACCTCGCGCATTCGAATGATCGAACGCTGGTCGTAGTGGATGCTAAAGACGGTGAGCTAGCATTTTCCAGCGCAGCGCATCGTCGCGATACGCTCGGCACTGACGTCATCTACCTCAATCCCTATGGCCTTCATGGCTATCCCAACACGAATGTGAATCCGCTCTTTCGGCTGATCGAAATTGTCGAAGCTGATGGCTCGCCGGATGGCGAAGCCGAAGCGATCTTCGAGATCGTCATGCCTGCGCCCGTGCGTGATGGTGACAACGCGTGGGTGCGCAAAGGTGCAATCCAGCTCTGCTCGCTGCGTGCTGAATATCTCGCGCAAGAAAAGCGCGAGCAATGCACGCTGCCGGACGTGTGGAAATTCCTGCACGGCGATGACGAGCATTTCGCGATGGAGTTTTCGATGATGGCGACATCGCCAATCGAATCCATCGCACGCCGCGCACAAGCCTTCGCATCGATGCGCGTGAATGCGGAAAAGCAGTGGGAGGCCATTCGCAGCGAAGCTGCATCGGCTCTCTCGGCATTCGAGCTTGGAAAGTCGCTCGGCAATGCGTGCGCCTCACACGATATCGATCTGACACGCGCCAAGCGCGAGAAGATGACGATCTATATCATCCTTCCTGCCAATCGCATCGATGTCGCGAAAGCGTGGGTCTCGATGTTGATTGCGATGATGACGGAAGTGATCGCAGCGGCGCGCGGGCCGGTGCGCACAACATTCATTGTTGATGAGTTCGCAAACCTGCCGCGCGTGCCCAGCATCTTGCGCTCGCTGCGGCTCTATCGGGGCCTCGGCGTGAGCTACTGGTTCTTCGCACAAGGTCGGAACTCGCTCACGTCGCAATGGTCGAAGGAGCAAGTCAAAGACATCGAGGATCAGGTCGGCATCATCACCATGAAATCGGTGTGGGAGCCGGACCTCCTCAAAGACATCGAGCTATGGTCGGGTACGAAAACCATCTTGCAGGGTGGCGTCAGTCACAATGGCGGCGTGATCCAAACGGCGAATGCCAATCTCTCAGAGACGAAGCGGCCTGTCCTGCAAGCGGGCGATGTGATCGCACTTGGCCCCACGCGCCAGGTCATCCGTGTGGCATCCATGCCGCATCTGCTGATCAGCGATGCGGTTCCCTATTTCACCGTTGATCCGTGGCGAACACAAGTGCGCGACGTGCGCGAGCTGCACAAAGGAATTTCAGGATGAACGAGAACTCCACTCTCACATCGCGGTTCAACAACGAAGGCCAATTGAGCCTTCGGGAATGGCGTATCCATGGCCGCGTTGCTGAGGCCATCACTCGCTTAGATGCACGGTTCGTCCTTTGCGAACCTGCACTGACGCAAGCTCGCTATCGCGACCTGCTGACAAAGCAAGGGCACCCGCATGAACTGACTCCACCCTTTGCAAAGAACAATCCTGAACAGCGCATGCGAGCCGCAGCCAAGCAACTGGTGCGCTACGATCATCTCAAACGGGTCAACAAAATCCGCAAGGTTGGCGAGCGCATGATCGGCAAGGATCGCGGGCTGGAACGATAGAAACCGCAGAATTCTGCGGAAAAGCTTGTAATTTTTGTTCAATTCATGCTATGATTATATTATAATGTGGTCGCAAACTGAGCGTGTCCTACGCGAGTTTCCCCCACGTTGTTCTGACTAGAAAAGCAGAATTCCCATCAGGCCGCTCGCCATCGAGCGTGCGCGATGGTGATTGTGATGAACGAGATTGTCGGAATTACAACTGAGGAACTCGACCGGTATCGCGCGATTGTCGCGACTATCGAAGGAATGACGGACGCCGAGAAAGACGAGGCGATCCAAGTCGTTGACAGCATCATGGCAGCGTTTGCCGCTGCCGATTGGGGTCTCGATCCCACTGAGCTTGCTCTCGAAAAAGGAGCTTCGGACTCTTCACAAAATGGGCGTGAAGATGGTAAGATGAAAGCTCTTGGCAACGCCATGCTTGTTGACCTCAGTCATGAGGGCGCGATCACAAAACATAACAAACCGGAAATTGCGCCATGACAGACATGAATTCAAAGAAAGCCGTTATCTATTGCCGCGTATCATCTGCGCAGCAGACGATCAGGACTGACGGCCTATCCTCACAAGAACAGCGCTGCCGCAGCTATTGCGAGCACAAGGGCTATGAGGTCGTCGAAGTATTCAAAGACGATATGTCGGGAAGTTTGGTCAAGCGTCCAGGTATGGATGCGATGATCAAATTCTTGCGCTCCACGCGCAAGCATTCTCACGTCGTCGTGATCGACGATATCTCGCGCCTTGCGCGCGGCATCGAAGCGCATTTGCAGCTACGTGCAGATATCGGCGCAACTGGCGCATCGCTGGAATCTCCGTCAATCGAGTTTGGCGAAGATTCAGACAGCAAGCTGGTCGAGAACCTCCTCGCCTGTGTCAGTCAGCACGCGCGGCAGAAGAATGCAGAGCAAACGCTCAACCGCATGACAGCACGTGTCCAGCAAGGCTTCTGGGTGTTCCAGGCGGTTTGGGGCTACCGGTATGCGCGCCATTCCAGCGGCGGCAAAGTGCTCGTCCATAATGAACCGCTCGCCTCGGTGCTTCGTGAAGCACTCGAAGGATTTGCGAGTGGTCGGTTTGCATCGCAAGCAGAAGTGATGCGCTTCCTTGAAGCGCAGCCATCCGTTCCGAAAATGGCGAATGGCTCGGTATCGAATGAACGTGTGAAGCAGATTCTCACGAACCCGATCTATGCGGGGATCGTGCATGTTCCATCGTGGAATGTCGCACCGCGCCTCGGCAAACACGAGCCGCTGATCTCCATCGAGACGTTCAATGAGATTCAGGATCGTTTGAAGGGCAAGGCACGCGGTGCCGTCCGCGCCGATGTGAGCGCGGACTTTCCCCTTCGCGGTCATATCTGCTGCCCGTCATGCGGCCATCCTCTGACAGCGAATTACAGCAAGGGCAGACTGGGCGCGGCCTATCCCTATTACCTCTGCCGCCAGCGCGCCTGCGATCTTCGCGGCAAGTCGTATGCACGGGAGAAAGTGGAAGGCGCTTTCGAAGCGCTTCTTCGTTCCGTCACTCCAGCGAAAGAGCTGGTCGATCTGGCTGCTGCTGCGTTCCGGAATCACTGGAACAAGCAGGCGATGAATGCCGATCAATCGCGCAAGGCGATTGAGAAGGAACTCGCTGAAATCGAGCGCAAGGTGAAGCAGTTGCTTGATCGGATCGTCGAGGCCGAAAGCCCGACGGTGATCAGCGCATACGAGAATCGTATCGCTGAATTGGAAAGCACGAAGCTGCTTTTGAAGGACAAAATGGCTCGCGCGGCGCAGCCGAAGAGGGACTTTGACGAAAGCTTTCGAAACGCTCTGGCGTTCCTCGCAAGTCCTTGGAATCTTTGGAATAATGGGTCGCTTGCGGAGAAGAAGATGGCCCTCAGGCTCACCTTTCCGAAGCATTTGGTCTATGACCCAAAAGGAGTCGTTCGAAACACCGAATTATCCATTCCATTCAAGATGTTATTCGATCTGAACAACCCAAAAATGGAAATGGCGCACCCAAGAGGATTCGAACCTCTGGCCTTTGCCTTCGGAGGGCAACGCTCTATCCAGCTGAGCTATGGGTGCGTGGGCGTGGCCCTAGCAAAGCCCGGTGCCAGCGCAAAGCCCTTTTGCTGGCGCGCGGTCGCGGGGCGGCGATGCGGGCGTGACAATCGGGGCGCGATGTGGCAGCAACCGCGCTGTCTCGGGTGACAGTTGATCGTTGTGCAGCTTCATGCGGGGTATTTTCGTGGACCGGAAAAACCAGTTGCTTGTGGCGGGACTGCTGGCCGTGCTTGGCCTTGTCTTCCTGCTTGTCGGCCCGGGCAGGGCTTGGGGCGAACAGATGTTCGTGACGGCGCCGCCTTCAGCCGGGCCGGATGGCGTGGCGGCCGCCCGCGCCGAGCCGATGCCTCCGCCGCCAGCGCCGGAGGCTGCAGAGGGGCGCACTGCTGCAGAGGCCCCGGTCAGCGATCATGATCCGATGCTCGATGATCCCATTGCCGGCCCACCGCCGCCGCGCGACCTGGCGCGCGCCCGGCAGGCCGCTGCTGCTGCCGAGGAGCGCGCGCGGGCGCTTTCCAAATATGCGGATGCAGCGCCGGCAGAGCAGGGCGACGGAGGCTATTGACGCGCAGGCACTGGCGGAACGGGGGTAGCGGCGCTACATGCGCGGCATGAGCCGTACCGTCACCGTCGCCGCGCTGCAACTCGCCCTGGGCGGCAGCGAAACGGACAATATCGCCGCCGTCTCCGCCCTGGTGCGCGAGGCCGCCGGGCGTGGTGCCAGCGTCATCCTGCCGCCCGAATTGTTCGAAGGCCCCTATTTCTGCAAGCTGGAGCTGGAGGAGGAATTTGCCCGCGCGCGACCGCTGGCGAGCCACCCCAGCGTGGTTGCGATGCGGGCGCTGGCGGCCGAACTGGGCGTTGCCATCCCCACCAGCTTCTTCGAGCGGGAAGGGCCGCATCATTACAACAGCCTGGCGATGATCGGACCGGACGGGGCGGTGCAGGGGGTCTATCGCAAGAGCCACATCCCCGATGGCCCGGGCTATGAAGAGAAATATTATTTCCGCCCCGGCAACAGCGGGTTCCAGGTGTGGCCGCAGCCTGACGCGACGCTGGGCGTCGGCATCTGCTGGGACCAATGGTATCCCGAATGCGCGCGGGTGATGGCGCTGATGGGCGCGGAACTGCTGTTCTATCCCACCGCCATCGGCAGCGAGCCCGAGGAGCTGGCGCTCGACACGCGGCGGCTGTGGCGGCGCGCGATGATCGGCCATGCGGTGTGCAATGTCATGCCGGTGATCGCCGCCAACCGCATCGGCGACGAGGACGGGCAGCGCTTCTATGGCACCAGCTTCATCTGCGACGAATGGGGCGATGTGCTCGCCGAGCTCGGCGATGACGAGGAAGGGGTGATCGTCGCCACGCTCGATCTCGATCGCGCGCGCAAGAACCGGGCAGGCATGGGCTTTTTCCGCGATCGCCGGCCGGAACTATATGGCAGGATAGCGCAGGATATCTGACCGCTCCCGCGTCGGCCGGTCAGGCCGCGGGGAATGGCGGGCGCGTTACTGCTCGGGCGCACCCGCGAGGGCATGGGCGGTCTTGTCGGCGCGCTGGTTATTGCCGTCGGTCACCACCTTCAGCGCAGGCACCATGGCAATGGCGATGAGCGCGGCCATCAAGGCATATTCGATGGCGCTGGCGCCTTCGCGTGCCGTGAACAGCCGGGTCAGGATGGATTTGAGGTGCGGCATGATGTGGTCCGCACCCGCTCTGCCGGTCAAATATGACCAAAGTCTTTACGCAGGCGGCATGAGCGCGGTCGAACGAAATTTCCGATAAGTGGCGGGGCGGCGTGCGGCCTTGCACTTCGCCGCGACCGGCGCGATATGCCCCCCATGCTCGCTCCCCCCAAATCCGCTGTCGAGACCGGCGTTACCGGAGTCGGTAAGCCCCTGGCCCTTGCGCGCTGGCTGTTTGCCGTGGCGGCGCTGGTTGTGCTGATGGTCATCGTCGGCGGCATCACCCGTCTGACCGAATCGGGTCTGTCGATCACCGAATGGAAGCCGATCTCTGGCGCGCTGCCGCCGCTGACGGACGCGGACTGGGCACGCGAGTTCGATCTGTACCGGCGTACGACCGAATATCAGCTGGTCAATCGCGGCATGAGCATGGCCGATTTCCAGTTCATCTATTTCTGGGAATGGGCCCACCGTCTGCTGGGGCGGGTGATCGGTCTGGCGTTCGCCGTGCCGCTGCTGTGGTTCGCGGTGAAGCGCATGATTCCTGCTGGCTATATGCCGCGGCTGGTGACCCTGCTGGCGCTGGGCGGGCTGCAGGGGCTGATCGGGTGGTGGATGGTCAAGTCCGGCCTTTCCGGCCGTACCGACGTGTCGCATTACCGCCTTGCCGTGCACCTCAACATGGCGCTGCTGATTCTGGGCACGCTGGTGTGGACCGCGCGCGACATGATCACGCTGCATCGCGGCGCCGGGCTGCAGCCCGCACCGCTGCGGCGCGGCGTCTTTGTGGCGATGCTGCTGCTGGCCGTGCAGCTGATATGGGGCGCCTTCACCGCCGGTCTGGACGCGGGCTTCGCTTTCTCGAGCTGGCCGCTGATGGGCGATGAATTCTTCCCCGCCGCGACGCCGATGCTCGCGCCGTGGACGCTCAACCTGGTCGACAACCCGGTCGTGGTGCAATTCTTCCACCGCTGGTGGGCCTTTGTCGCGGCGGGTGCGATGCTGTGGCTGGGCATTCAGGCGATGCGCGCCGGGGCGAAGCGGGCGGGCATTGCCTTGCATCTGCTGGTGACGGTGCAGATCCTGCTCGGCATCTCGACCTTGCTGAGCGGTGTCGAGCTGTGGATCGCAGTTGCGCACCAAGGTGTCGGCGCGCTGCTGGTGGCGACCGCCGCATGGTGCGGCCATGCAGCGAGCAGCACCGCGCCGCGACCCGCCTGAGAGGATCGCCTCGCGGCTGCCTGCCCCGTTTTGCATTGGCCCGCAGTGCCGATCTTGTCCAAGCGCGGCCTGCCGTCAGGCGCCGTTGATGCTTTGCATCGCCATCGGCACCGGCGGGCGCGCGGGCTACCGAGCGGCTCGACTGTTTCCCGGTAAGGTGGACCAGGCCAGCCGCTACAGCGCTCCTTCGCTCGCCCGGGCGGCGACCGCCTCGTACAGCGTTCCGCCCCAGCCGGCGCTGTCGCCGCCGAACATCAGCTCGGGCGGCACGATTTCCGGACCCTCGCCGGGCGGCAGCGGCGGGGTGAAATAGCCGAGCGCATAACTGCCCATTGCATAGCCGAGCAGGCTGCGCAGCTCGGGGCTGAAGTCCCGCGCTATATCGGGCGGGCAGGACAGATACTGGTTTTCTTCCTGCCGCAGCCAGCCGAGGCAATAGGTGAGGTTGAGGCCCATGCGGTCCCCGCCCGACCGGTTGGCGCCGCCGGCGTGGATCACCGAACCCGAATAGACCAGCACCGATCCTGCCGCCATTTCGGCGTAGGCGATCTCATGCGGCGCGGCCTTGCGCTCCGGGTCCCAGCGGTGAGACCCCGGCACCACCTGCGTCGCGCCATTGGCCTCGACAAAGTCGGTGACCGCCCAGATGGTGTTGAGCTGCGGTTCGATGTCGTGGCGCAGGAAGCCGCCCCATGCCAGCCGGTCGCGGTGCAGCGGCTGCGCGCCCTGGCCGTCGCGGATGCGGATCAACTGCGTCAGGTGCAACTGATAGCGGTCGCAGAACGGCAGCAGAAAGCGGTCGCACGCGGCGAGCAGGCGCGGGTCCATGATCAGCTCGCGGCACGCGGCGGACCGCGCCGCCAGCGCGCCGGTGCGGGTGGTGCGCTGGCCGGTGAAATCGTCGAGGCCGTAGGGGGTGACCTCGACATAGGGCATGATCTCCCCGATCAGCCGGGCGCGCAGGCCCGGGGCCATGGCATCGTCGATGATCAGCGCGCCGTCTGCCTCCAGCGTGGCTATGATGGCGTCGGTCGAGGCGTCAGGCGGCAGATGGGTCAACTGGGGCATGGGGACTCTCTCCTTGCAGCGGTGCGGGGTGTAACAGCGGGGCGATCAGCCGCGTCAGCAGCGCGCGCTGCCGTTCGGGCGGCCACAGATGCGGTTCGAGGCTGACCCGGGCGCCGATGCCGTCGATCGCAGCGATGATCGCCGCCGCAGCCTCGCTGTCGCCGCCCAGACGCTCGGCCAATGCCGCCTCTATCTCGGCATAATAAGCCTGATGCACCCGGGCGAGCGCGGGCACGAACGCCGCGCGGCCCCAGAAGGCGAGCCACACCCGCCATTCCTTGGCCGATTGCGCGGTAGAGGGCAGGGCATCGGCGAGCTGCTCCAGCGGCGGACGCGCGTCGATATCGTCCAGCGCCTCCATCAGCCGGCGGCGCACTTCCTCGAGCGCGGCCAGCAGCACCTCGTCCTTGTCCTCGAAATAATGGGTCAGCGCACCGGTGGTGACGCCGGCGCGGCGGGCGATGCGCGCCAGCTTGGCACCCTCCAGCCCGTCCGCCGCGATCGATTCGATTGCGGCATCGGCAATGGTGCGGCGGCGCTCCTCTGGGTCGATTCGTTTTGGCATAACGGTGATTATATAAAAAACTTTCGCCGATGCAACAGGCTAGGGTGCGAGACGGGACCAAGCGGCGCAAAGGACTGCGCAGGTGGACTGCCGTTCGCCAGCCTCGCTTCGTCGCATGCGCATTGATAGGGTGTCATATAAGAATAATACGCACCGCCTACAGATGTAGTCGAATTGAGGGGATGGAGAGATGCAAATGGCCACGACACCGGCAGGCCGTGCGCTGCTGGCAGCAGCGGCATCGATTGCGATGGCGCCCGCCGTGCAGGCGCAGGATTCGGTTGCGCCAGCGCCCACGCCGGCGGCTTCGACCGAGGTGGGCACGGCCGCCGATGGGCGGCTGCTCTATCCGGCAGGCTATTTTGCGCAATATGCGCCGACCACCGCGCTCGACATCGTGCAGCGCATCCCCGGCTTCAGCCTCGATTCCGGTGACGCCGACGTGCGTGGCTTCGGTGGTGCGGCGGGCAATCTGGTGATCAACGGGGCACGGCCCAGCGCCAAGTCGGATTCGCTGCAGACCATCCTCAGCCGCATTCCGGCCAACCGGGTGCTTCGCGTCGAGGTTGGCTCGGGCGATCTGTTCGGTGCCGAATATACCGGACGCCCGCGAGTCGCCAACATTGTGCTTACCGATACCGGAGGGCTGTCCGGCACGGTCGAGGCGCGCCTTGCACGCGACTATACCGCCAGCCTGAGCCCGCAGGGCAGTGTATCGGCGCTGCTGCGACGCGGCCGATCAACCTTCAATGCGTCGATCGGTTATCAGAATGAGGATTTTCTGGAGGAAGGCACCGATACGTTGCGGGCGCTGCCATCGGCCGCGATCACCGAGCTGCGCATCAAGGAAAACGACATTCGCGACCAGGAATGGTTCGCCACGGCGAGCTGGGCGTTCGATGGCGGCGAGAACCGCAGTGCCAATTTCAACAGCCGAATCGAGCGCAACCGCTTTTCGTTGCGCCAGACCAACGACGTCCGCCCGGCGGCCGGGCCGCGCCGCGATGATCGTCTGTCCGAACGCTTTCGCAATCTGCAGTGGGAAGTGGGCGGCGATGTCACCCGCCCCTTCGCTGGCGGCGGAATCAAGCTGATCGGCCTGTATCGCACCGGCAGCGGCACCGAATATTCCGACCAGTATAATATCGTCGCCGATACCGTGCTCGGCGGCTTCATCCAGAGCGTCGATTCGCGCCGGGACGAGGCTGTGACCCGGCTGGTCTGGAGCCGGCCGACCCGCAGCGGGTGGACATTGGAAGCGGGGGTCGAGGGGGCCTTCAACCGGTTGGACAGCACGGTCGATCTGTTCAGCGTGACAGGCGACGGCACGACCGTGCCGATCGATCTGCCGGTCGATGAAGCGGTGGTCAGCGAATATCGCGCAGAGCCCTTTATCAACGCCGGGCGCAGTCTTGCGGCCAACCTGCGGATGGACCTGGGACTTACCTATGAATTGTCCCGCCTGACCGTGACCGGCGATGCCGATGCCGAGCGGACCTTGCGCTTCATCAAGCCCAAAGCGTCGTTCGACTGGCGCCCCGGTGGCGGCTGGCGGCTGCAGGCATCGCTGACCCGGACGGTGGCGCAGCTCGACTTCGGCGATTTCATCGGCGCGGCGGAACTGGCCAATGACCGGGTCGATGGTGGCAATCCCGATCTGCGTCCGCAGCGCGTATGGGAGTACCGCCTGACGATCGAACGATCGGTGCTGGGCGACGGGCGTATTCAGGCGCTGCTCGGCTATGATGAGGTGACCCAGTTGCAGGACCGCGTACCCGTGGAGGGTGGCGGCGACGCGCCCGGCAATCTCGGGACCGGACGGCGCTATTTCGTCAGCGGTACGCTCGATATTCCGCTTGGCGCGCTTGGCATTCGCGGCGGGCGGCTCACGGCTTCGGGAACATGGCGCGATACCTCGGTGCGTGATCCGTACACCGGGCAGGACAGATTCTTTTCCGGCACCTCACGCTGGTATGCCGAAGGCGGATTCCGCCAGGACCTGGGCAGCTTTGCCTGGGGCTTCAACCTCTATGGGCAGCCGCGCGCATCGGTTTTCCGCCGCAACGAGATCGACAGTTTCGATGGCGGCGATCCGTTCGTCACCGCCTTTGCCGAATATCGCGCCAGCCCCAAGACCACGGTGACGCTCACCGTCGAGAATCTGACCGATGTACGCGGAACCCGCCACCGCCTGTTCTTCGCCGGAGACCGGGGGGCAGGCGCGCCCGTCGCCGTCGAGGACCGCGAGCGCAACCGGCATGCCACCATCTACCTGTCGTTGCGCCACAGCTTCGGGTGATCCGGCCTTAGCCTCTTCGGACGACGCTTGGGCTGACAGGTATCATGATACCCGTCAAGCAACCCGCGCAGCGCTTGACTTTGCGCGCTGTCGCCGCCATTGGCCCCTGCATTCGCCGCCCCGCAGCCGCCGGGCGGCGCTGTTCGTTTACGGGGCTTTGCCCCACCACGCAAAGGAGCACGCCCCCATGAAGGCGCTCAGCAAGATGACCCAGTCGGCAACGCCGGCCACGGTCGAGAAGAAGTGGGTGTTGATCGACGCCGACGGCCTGGTCGTCGGGCGCGTCGCCACCATCGTCGCCAACATCCTGCGCGGCAAGCACAAGCCGAGCTTCACCCCGCACATCGACTGCGGCGACCATGTTGTCATCGTCAATGCGGAAAAGGTGCGGTTCACCGGCAACAAGCTGAAGAACAAGACCTATTACAAGCACACCGGCTATGCCGGCGGCATCAAGGAAGTGACCGCCGACAAGGTGCTGGGTGGCCGCTTCCCCGAGCGCGTGCTGGAAAAGGCCGTCGAGCGCATGATCCCGCGCGGCCCGCTCGGTCGCCAGCAGATGCGCAACCTGCGCATCTATGCCGGCGGTGAGCATCCGCATGGCGCGCAGAACCCTGAAACACTCGATGTCGCGGCGATGAACCGCAAGAACAAGGTGGGTGCCTGATGTCCGACACCGTCAACACGCTCGCCGACCTCGGCGAAATCACCAGCGGCGGCGATGCCGCGCCGGTCAACACCAATGCACCGGTGCCGCTGCGCGAGCAGCAGCTCGACAAGCATGGCCGCGCCTATGCGACCGGCCGTCGCAAGAACGCCATTGCCCGCGTCTGGCTGAAGCCCGGCACCGGCAAGATCACGGTCAACGGCCGCGATCAGGCAGTCTATTTCGCGCGCCCGACGCTGCGTCTGGTCATCAACCAGACCTTCGGCATCACCGCGCGCGACGGCCAGTATGACGTCGTTGCCACGGTCAAGGGCGGCGGTCTTTCGGGCCAGGCCGGTGCGGTCAAGCACGGCATCGCGCAGGCGCTGAGCCGCTATGAGCCGTCGCTGCGCAGCACGGTCAAGGCCGCCGGCTTCCTGACCCGTGACAGCCGCGTTGTCGAACGCAAGAAGTTCGGCAAGGCCAAGGCTCGCAAGAGCTTCCAGTTCTCGAAGCGCTAAGGCGCTCGATCCGCTACCACAGGCGGTACCAAGCGGCCCCGGAGCGATCCGGGGCCGCTGCTGTTTCGGGCGCGCGCCATGGCCCCTGCGGATAACCGAATGTTGACGCGCCCATGCTAGCCCCCGGCGCATGCATCGCTCTCCCCCCCACATGGCAGATGCTGGCACCCGATCGTGCGCTGCGTCGGTCGCGCCGACTGTCGGCGAAGCGGCGGACATGGCCAGCGGCTACGCGCCCGCGTCGGTCGTGCTGGGCTTCGATGTCGGCGCGCGCCGCCTTGGCAAGCTGGTGCTGCCGTTGCTGCGCCGCTCGGTCCCGCTTTCCGACGCGCTGAATGGCAGGCACAGTCCGCTGCCGCCCTTGCCTGCGGGCGTCGAGGGCTACCAGTTGCGCGCGTTGCCCGAGGGCGAAGCTGCGGTCTGGCAGGATCATGGCCGCCTCATCCCGTGGGTACGGCAGCGCTATGACCGCAGCTATACCGACCTGACCATCGGCTTCGATGCCTGGTTCGCCGGGCTGTCCTCCTCGACCCGGCAGGGGCTGCGGCGCAAGGCGCGGCGTTTTGCCGAGCAAGGCGGCGGCCAGCTCGATGTGCGTTGCTATCGGACTGCGCCGGAGATGGCCGAGTTCTTCGCCATCGCCCGCCAGATTTCGGCGCTCAGCTATCAGGAGCGGCTGCTCTCGGCCGGGTTGCCCGGCGATGCCCTGCCGCACATGCAGGCGCTGGCGGCGCGCGACAGCGTGCGCGGCTTCCTGCTGTTCCTCGCTGGTCGCCCTGCCGCCTATCTCTACACGCCCGCGCAAGGGGATGTGCTGCTCTACGCCTATCTGGGCTACGATCCCGCGCTCGCCGATCATTCGCCCGGCAGCGTGCTGCAGCTCGAGGCGTTTCGCCTGCTCATGGCCGAGCGGCGCTTTGCGTGGTTCGATTTCACCGAGGGCACCGGCCAGCACAAGCAGAGCTTTGCCAGCGGCGCGATTGCCAGCGTCGACATGCTGCTGCTGCGGCCGACGATCACCAACCGTGTGCGGCTCGGTGCACTGGGCGCCTTCGATGGCGCTGTCGCCATCGCCAAGCAGGCGGTCGAGCGGACGGGTATTGAGGGAGTGCGCAGGCGGTTGCGCGGATGACGCGATCCGCAATTTCGCTAATGACAACTATTCGCAAATAATCTACCCCGCAGCCGAATCGATATTTTTGGCTGTGGAGATCTCACTTGGCCCGACCTGCTACCCGCCTGTTCCTGACCAAGGCGCACCTCATCATCGCTGCTTTCGTGTTTCCGGCCATCGCCATGTTCCTGGCAACCGGCGCGCTCTACACCTGGGGCAATACCGGCGAGGTGATCGAGACCGAGCATGTCATCCAGCTCGACGCCCCGCTGGCCAAGGATGAGGATGCAATGCTCGCGCTGGCCACGCGCGAGCTCGCGCGGCTCGATCTTTCCCCGCCCAGCGGCAAGGACCGGATCCGCTCGATGGGCGACAGCTGGACCTTCGAATGGAGCGGTGCGCAGCGGGACATCACCATCGCGCCGGGGGAGAGCGCGAACCAGGCGGTGCTGACGGTCAAGGAGGCGAGCCTGCACCGGCTGTTCGTGCAACTGCACAAGGCGAAGGGCTCCACCCTGTTCAAGGTCTATGCCAGCGTGCTGGCCGCTGCGCTGTTGCTGCTGGTCGCCTCCGGCCTTGCCATCGGGATCATGGTTCCGGCCTTCCGCGGCCTGACCATGTGGACCAGTGGTGCCGGCCTGCTCGCTTTCGTCGGCGCGGTGGCGCTGGGCTAGAGCAAGTCGAGGCTGCCGAGCGCCAGCGCCTGACGGGCCGGGCGCTCGGCCATCACCGCGAACATCTCGTCGCCGCGTTCGGTGCGTTCGACGGACATGGAGGCGAAGACCGCCATGAAATAGCCGCTGAGCGCGCCGACGCGGTAGTCGTCCCACAGCGCGTCCGCGTCCGGCGCCACGCCGGCCGCACGCAGGCCTGCGAGCCAGCGCTCGAAGCAGCCGCGTTCCTCGCGTGCCCGCTCGGCGGGGTCGGCAAAGCTGGTGCCGACCAGATAGGCAAGGTCTGTCGCGCCATTGCCTGCGCCGACGGTCTGCCAATCGACAATCCAGCATTCCGACCCGTCTGGCGAAAACAGGATATTGTCGATGCGCAGGTCGGCATGGGTCAGCGACCGGGCGCTGGGCGTGCGGTCGAGATAGGCGTCCAGCCGCTCGACGATGCCCGCGCCAAGCGCAAGACAGTCGGCGTCGAGCCGGCGTGCATAGCGCTCGCGAAACGCTTCGAACATGCCGGGGAACAGCGCGCGGATGATCGGGCGGTTGTCCTTCTGCAGCCAGGCGATCCGGTCGAGTTCGGGGCTGTTCCACAGTGGCGCGTGCAGCGCCGCGGCGGCGTCGATGGCGACCGCCAGCGTGGCGGCATCGGCCCCCTTGAGCTGGTCGCCCTGCCGCGCCGGCGCGCAATCGGCGAGCAGCAGCAGGAAGTCGATGCCATTGTCCTCGATCGCGGCGAAATGGCAGTGGGGGCGCGGCACCGGCACCCGGTCCGCCAGCTCGCGGTACCAGCTCACCTCCAGCACATAATTGCCGAGCCGCTGCGCGACATCGCGGCTGGCGGGGTCCAGGCTCGGGCATTTGGCGATGACGGTGGCGGGCGCGTCCCCCCGCTCCGCCCAGTCGAGCGTCAGCCGGTAGCTGTCGCACATCTGCCCGGTGCCGACCGGCGCAACGGTGAAACCGCGCAGCGCCGCAGCGGGGCGGCCCAGCACGTCGGCCAGCCAGGCGGGTGCAATGGCATCGGGATGGGTCGGGATCATGCCGGTACGGCCGGGTCGAACAGGCCGGTCAGCCCGGCACCGGCGTGCGGCCCGATGAACAATTGTTCGACCACGCCGCGCCCATGGTGCACCGCGCCGTCATGCTCGAGCACCGCTTCGGCGATGGCCTGGATGTGCATATTGCCCATGTCGTTGTCGGCGGCGGACGCCAGATCGATGGTGTCATAGGCGAGCTCGAACGCGCCATGATCTTGGCCATGGCCCCACAGCGGGTGGGTGTAGCCGAGCCCATTCATGTAGAAATGCCCGCGCCCGTTGCTGCCCTCCGGCGAGACCGGAGTCAGCGTCAGCCGCGTCGCGGGGCCGAGCTGGCATATCGCTCGCCTGATGCGGCGGGTGCCTGGTTCCCAGTCGTAGGCGATGTCGGGCGCCTCGAAATCCTGTTCCTCGCCCCGCTGACCGCCATCCGTCCACAGCACGCTGCGCCGGTTCCACGGCAGACCGGCGGCATCGTCATTGGTGTGGAGGTAGACCGAGTGGCCGGGGAAGTTGCACGGTGTCCACAGCCAGAAGAATTGCGGCATCGCGCCGGAGACGCTCTGCGGCGCCGGTTGCGGATCGGGCTTGCCGACCGGGCGGATACCCCAGCTGCGGTCGCGCGTGCCGGTGACGTCCGTGCCGATGGCGTGGCGGGCGCCGGAAACATCGATCCAGCCCGACCAGCGGCCATTCTGGGTCATGCGGGTATAGTCCATCCACAGCCGCACGCCGACTCGGCGGGTGAAGCGCGGTTCCTCGATCGGGAAGTGGCGCCCGGTGAAGTGCAGTTCGGCGGCGAGCGGCGAGGCGTCGTTGGGCGCCACCCGCAGCGTCACGGCGTTGAGCGGAACGTCGATCGAAACCGAGATCGGGCCGACCTGCATCGCCATCCGTTCCCCGTTCAGCCGGGCGGAGACGCGCAGATTGTGCTGCACCCCGTCGAGCATCACGCAAAAGGCGCCGTCGATCACGTCGAGTGCGGGGTAGACACCCATCGCGGCGGCGAAGAACAGCCGGCCGTCGGGCGAATAGCCATTGTAGAAGAAGCGGTCGTAGAAATTGCGATCTGTAACCAGCGCCACTGGCTCAGGCGTCTGGTGCAGCGGATATTCGTCGCCAGCCGTCAGCATCGCGGCTCTCCCTCCATCCCCGCCCGGCTGTTGTCGCCAGTGCGTTGACGCTTACGGTAACGGAAAGGCGGGGCAGTGCAATGGGGCTCAGCGGCGCGCCGCGCGAAGCCGGGCGACCATCTCGGTCACCTCATCCTCGCCATAGGGCTTGGCGAGGCGCGGCGCGGCGTTGAGCTCGGAAGGCAGGCTGGTTGCCCGGTCATAGCCGGTGCAGATGGCGAAGGGCACGCCATCCGCCTGCAGTTGCGCGGCCAGTGGCAGCGATGTCTCCCCCTTCAGATTGAAATCGAGCAGGGCGATGTCGGGCTTTATCGAGCCGAGCAGCGCCAGCCCTTCGCGGACGGTGGAGGCGCTGCCGATCACCTGGCAGCCGGCGCCGGTCAGGATATCCTCGAGATCGAGCGCGATCAGCGGTTCGTCCTCGGCAATAAAGATGGTGGTCCCGGCGATGAGATTGCGGCCCGCTTCGGCTGGCGCGGGCGTATCGGGCTCGGCGGGACGGACGGTGCCGGCGGCCGGGGCGGTGGCGAGCGGCGCTGCCACCGCCGACTGGATGCTCGACAGCGGCACCGCCATCCTGACCTGCAGCCCGCCCGGCTGCCAGTCGAGGTCGAGCGTACCAGCGAAACTCTTGACGATCGTGGCGTGGATCACCGTCGAGCCGAAGCCGCGGCCACGGGGGGCGTTGACGGGTGGCCCGCCACTTTCCTGCCAATCGAGGTCGAGCCGGTCTTCGACCAACCGCCAGTCGATGCTGACATGGCCGCCATGGCAGCTGAGTGCGCCATATTTGGCGGCGTTGGTGGCGAGTTCGTGCAGCACCATTGCCAGCGACTGGGCGGCCGCCGGGCGAAGGTCGAGCCGTGGCCCGCCGAAGCTGCAGCGCGTCGCATCGGCGCCGCAATAGGGGGCGAGCTCATCCTCGACCAATGTGCGCAGGTCGACACCGCTCCAGCGATTGCTGGCGAGCAGCGCGTGGGCGCGCGCCAGGGCGGCGATGCGGGCGGTAACCGCAGTGCGATAGGCATCGACTGTCGAGGCGCGGGTCATGTTGGCGACCGACTGGACCACCATCAGCAGATTCTTGGCGCGGTGGTCCACCTCGCGCGCCAGCAACAGCTCGCGCTCCTCGGCGCGCTTGCGCTCGCTGATGTCGATGATGCTGCCGACGAAGCCCGAGACGTGGCGTTGGCCGTCGACGATCGGGCTGTAGGACACCAGCGCCGATCCGCGCAGCCCCGTCTGCAGGTTCTCGCCCGCAATCTCGATCGCCTCGCACGGCTGGCCGGCGAGCAGCGCGGGCTGCATCGCGCGCAGCGCGGCGACCGTCTCATCGGGCAGCATATCTTCGATCATCCGCCCTTCATGCGCCTCGACCGGCAGCGCGTTCATGTCGGCGAGGTGGCGGTTGACGCGCTTGAAGCGGAAATCGGTGTCGAACAGCGCGATGCCGATCGGCACCGCATCGACCATCGCATCGGCCTCCGCCGCGCGGGCCAGCGCCAGCGTGCGGTCGTCACCGAGCAGGGCGGCGACCGAGGACGGGCGCACCTCATGCACCGTGCCGCGCAGTACCACCGGCTTACCATCCGCGAACTCGACGATGCCATTGGCCTCGATCAGCCGTTCGACCCCGCTGACGGCGTTGATTACCCGGTAACAGGCGGCGTAGCGACCGTCGCCATCTGGATCGAGCGCCATGCGCACCGACGCCTCGGCCATGGCGCGGTCATCGGGGTGGAGCGAGGCGGCCCACAGATCGTAGGTGACCGGAACCGCAGGATCGATGCCCCAATAGTCATAGAGCTGCGCGTCCCAGACGACTTCGCCGGTGCGGACATCGTAGCTGTGAAAACCGAACCCCAGCCGCGCCAGCGTCTCCTGCTGCTGCTGGACTGTCATCGGCGTCGGATTCGGCTGGCCCTGTTCCAGTCGTGGTGCGCCGTCGCCCAAGCCCATCGGTCATCTACCCCCTTGCAGCACCCGCATGGCGGTAAGGAGTCCGCTGCAACAATCACCGCATACGCTTTGCGGCGGCGTTGGTTCCATCGACCTGCCGGCGAGATGGCACGTTCCGCGCCGCCCGGGTTCGGGCGCGCCCGCTCAGGCGCTGGCGTCGGGCTTGGCCTTGGTCAGCGCTGGGGGAGTTGGCGGGGCGGACGGCTGGGCAGGGGGCGGGGTCGACCCGGTCGCTGCGGCACCCGACACCAGGTTGTCGAGTGTCGATCCGTCGAAGCCCAGTTCCTTCATCAGCCCGTCGATCACCGGCGCCTGCGCGCGATAGCGCAGCGCGGCAGCGACGGCCGAATTGGCCAGATTGCCGTCACCCGGGCCTGCGCCATTGCCGACATTGGCCATTGCACCGCCGCCGCTGATGCCATCGACCTGGACGATGCGGATCGAATCGATAGCCTCCATCGGCTTGGCGGCTTCGCGAACCAGATCGGGCATGACTTTCAGCAGGGCGAGCTTGGTCTGCAGGGAGACCTGATCGGACGACAGCAAGTTGGCCGCCTCGTTGATCGCCCGCTGACCGGCCGCCTCGACCTCGAAGCGCACGCGTGCGGCTTCCGCGCGCAGCTTTTCCGCTTCGGCCTCGCCTTCGGCTACCGCGCGCATGGCTTCGGCGCGGTCGGCCGCGGCCTGCTTTTCCGCTTCGGCCTGCACCTTGACGCTGATCGCTGCCCGTTCCGCCTCGCGTGCGGCGTCGATCAGCTCGATGCGCTTCTCACGCTCTGCCACCTCGGTCTCGCGCGCGGTGGCGACGCGTTCCTCGGCAGCCACCGCCTCGGCGCGGGCCTGATCGGCCTCGGCTCTCGCCTGGCTTTCCTCGCGGCTCTTGTTCTGCACCGCAATCTGCTGTTCCTGCCGGGCGATTTCGACTGCCTGCTCCTGGGCAATGCGGGCCTGCTGGATCGCCCGGTCCGCCTCGATCTGCGCGGAATCGGTCTGCTGCTTGGCGATGATGCGGGCCTGATCGGCCTCGCGCTGCCGCTCGGCCTGTTGCTGGGCGACTTCAGCCGCCTGCGCGGCCCTGCGCACTTCCAGCTCGCGCTCCTGTTCCAGCCGGGCGAATTCGGTATCGCGACCGATCAGGAAGGTCTGCCGCGCCGCCTCCAGATTCTTCGCCTCGATCTGCACCCGCGTATCCTGCTCGATGTCGTTGCGCGCCTTGCGGCGCAGCTCGATCTGCTCGGTCAGTTTGGTGAGACCCTCGGCATCGAAGGCGTTGTTGGCGTTGAAATGCTCGATGCTGGTCTGGTCGAGACCGGTCAGCGAGACCGATTCAAGCTCCAGTCCGTTCATTGCGAGATCGGCGGAAGACACCTGCTGCACCTTCTGCACGAAATCACTGCGCTGTTCGTGCAGCTGGTTCATGGTCATGCCGGCCGCGACCGAGCGCAGCGCATCGACGAACTTGCCCTCGACCAGCTCCTTCAGCGCTTCTGGGTTCATCGTGCGCAAGCCCAGCGTTTGCGCGGCGGTGGCCAGCGCCTCACGGTCGGGACGGACGCGCACGTAGAATTCCGCTTTCACGTCGATGCGCAGCCGGTCCAGCGTGATCAATGCGTCGCCATTGCGCCGTTCCACCGCCAGCCGTACCGTGTTCATGTTGACCGGCATCGTTTCATGGAAGACCGGCAGCACCAGCGCGCCGCCGTTCATCACCACCTTCTCCCCGCCGAATCCGGTGCGCACGAACGCGACTTCCTTCGACGCCCGCTTGTAGAGGCGGGCGATGATGATGCCGATCACCAGCAGCGCGATGAAAGGCATGCCGATGGTGACCAGCAGGGTACCGCCGGTTTCGATCAGTTCGTTCATGGAAGACTCCATTCGGGGGGATGATAGGCAACGACGCGAAAAATCTCGCCCTGCCGCTGGACCAGGATCACTTCCTGCCCCTCGGCATAGCCAAGCGCGGGATCGACCGGCTCCACGAGCACATTGTGGCGCTGGCCATGCGGATCGCGGACGGATGCGCGCGCGGGCGATCCGGCACGTGCCTCGCCCACCGAAATGGTGCCGACGAGGCCGGTCAATCCGTCGAGCGAATAGGCCGTCGTCTCATCCTGCGGCAGGATGCGCGCCAGCCCGCGTGCGACGATGCCGGTGGCAGGGAGTGCAGCCACCAAGGCGGCTGGCACGGCGATCAACGGCAGCAGCGCGTCGCCCAGCAGCGCATCGGCCAATTGCTGGCCGACAAGCCCGATTACCCCGAAACAGGCGAGAAAGGCGACGATCACAACCAGCAGCGGCACCCGGCCAACGCCAAGCCAGTCGAGCCACTGCACACCGCCGGTGTCGGCACCGATGTCGATGTCGATCATGCTCGCGCCAAGTCCGATGGCTTCGGCCAGACCGACCAGCAGCATCAGTCCGAGCGCTGACGTAAAAAATACCGACTCGGGAGCCAGTAATTGGGCGACCATGCGATTCTCCTTCAGCAGAATCTAAATGGCGCCCGGGCCGCGTCAATCGAAACCGGACGGGCTTCTAGACATACACCGCAACACCCTGTCCGCCGACACTGACGAGCTGCCGGTCGCTGTTCCAGATCATCATGTCCTGCGCGGAAAAACCGCGTTGCACCTGGCGCGTTTCACTCAGCAGCAGCCACCAGCCGTCTTCCGTTTCTGGATGGTCGGTCAGGAAATGCTGGATCCATGTGCTGCTGGATACCGGGCCGAATTGGGTGAACAGCGGCATCGCCGCGGGCGGCAGGGCGTCGGCGAGCGCGAGCAGGGCGATGTGCGCGGCGCATTGCGGCGGGTCTATCCAGCGCACCCAGGTGAGAATGCGGCCCTCGCTGCGGCCATGGCCGAAGCCGCGCCCGGCATGCGGCCGCATCTCGAACTTCATTGTGAAGGGCGGTCGCGCCGGATGTTCGGGCACCACCTCCAACGCGTCCGGCTCGCGGATGTCGGGCACCGGCACGACGGCATGATCGACGTGGCTGTCGCGCGGCGACAGAAAGGAGAAGACCGCGCTGGTGCCATGGCCGCCCGACGATTCCAGATCGGTGGCGATGAAGCGGCTCGAGCGGGTCTCCCGCAAGCCGCGCGCGCGCACCGCCACCTCCCCGCCCGCCGGCCCGACGAAGCTGACCTGCGCGGTGCGCAGCGGTGCATCGCCGGGATGGGCGCGCAGCGCGGCATCGAGGCTGATCGCGGAGGTGATGCCGCCGAAGGCGGTGCGTCCCTGCATCCAGTCCGGCCCGATGGCATAGGCGCGCGCGCCATCGGCATCGGTGCCGGTCGCAAGCAGTTGATCGAGGGTGGTCGGGGCGGGAGAGTGGGTCATGGTCTTCCTTTTCCCCGCCTGTTCAAGGGGGGCAGGGTTGGGGCGAGTGCAAGCGAGCAGTTGTCACGGCGCTACCCGCCCCGTTGCGACCAGGGTCAGGACCCTAGGCGGCGGGCTGCCAAGTCTCACTGCCCCTCCCGCAGGCGGGAGGGGTGGGGGCGCTACCCCTCTACCGTGAACGTCAGCCCGGCATGCTCTTCCAGCCGCTCGACCAGCTTGCGGCCGAGCAGGGCGCCCGGAGTGGTGACGCCGCCGGGGGCCTGGCAATCGATCAGCGCGATGCCGGTTTCGGCGAGCATCTTGGAGGTCGAGCCGTAACCCGGGTCCTTGTCGCCCTTGACCGACAGCCGCGCGGTGCGTCCGTCCGGATATTCGGCGATGAACAGGACATCGTAGAAGCCGGCGTCGCGCTCTTCCTTGGTCGGGCCTTCGCCCGGCTTGGGATCATCGGGCGTGCCGATCATCGGGGTGGAGGCGACATGCTTGGCGGTCGCCTCGCCGGCTTCGCCCGGGCCGGTCAGCATCATCTCGTCATAGACGAAGTCGGTGCCGTAGAGATGGCCGAGCAGCGCGTTGGTGCGGTGGACATTCTTGGTGTTGATCACCGCCATGATGAAGCTGGTCGCCCAACTGCCCAGCGCCTCGTCATATTCGGGCTCGTTGCCGGGCGGTTGCGGCGCGCCGACGAAGCCGGGCGTCAGGCCGAAGGGGCTGGCCAGCGTCTGGATGATCGACGGGTCGGTACGTGCGGCGGCCATGGTCGCCTTCAGGCTGGCCGCGGTGCCGCCCGAGAATTTGCCCTGCATCGACCGAACCCGGCCCTTGATGCGCGGCGCGGGACCGCCGAAACGCTCGATGCATTCGAGTTGCAGCATCAGCACGCCCAGATCGAACGGGATCGAATCGAAGCCGCAGCTGAAGGTGATGTGCGCGCCGCTGGCCTTGGCCGCGGCATGATGCGCGTCGATCTTCTGGCGCATCCAGCCGGGCTCGCCGCACAGATCGGCATAGCCGGTGCCGTTCTTGACGCAGGAGGCGACCAGTTCGTTGCCATAGAGCTGATAGGGGCCGACGGTGGTGACGACGACCTTGGTCGCCGCCGTCATCGCGTCGAGCGAGGCGGGGTCGCTGGCGTCGGCGACGACCAGCGGCGTATCGGTGGGCGCGCCGATGAGATCGCGTACCTCGGCCAGCTTGTCTGCGCTGCGGCCGGCCATCGCCCAGCGCGGCGCATCGTCACGCCCGGCATAATGCTGGTGCAGATATTCGGCGACAAGCCGGCCGGTATAGCCGGTCGCGCCATAAACGATGATGTCGAATTCACGTGGGTCGGCCATCAGCCTGCTCCTGCTGCGGGGTGGTCGGTGGCCTGGCGCGCCGCTTCGGCCTTGCGGCGTTCGCGATAGGCGTCGAAGCTGAACCGCTTCTGGTCATAAGCGAAGAGGCAGAAGAATCCGCCGGCAATCGCGACATTCTTCATCGCCATGATCGCCTGCATCGGATCGGCGAAATCGCGGTGGAACATCAGTGCGGTCAGCAGGCAGAAGCCGGCGAGGAGGAAGGCCCACAGCCTGGTGAACAGGCCGAGCGCGATGCACAGCCCGCCGATCAGCTCGAACAGCCCCGCAGGGATCGCCAGCGACGGCGGCAGTCCGGCGGATGCCATATAATTGCCGACGCCGATCGGATCGGCCAGCTTTTCGGCGCCGCCCAGAATGAAGATGAGCGCCAGCAGAACACGCCCGACGACGGCAAACAATCCCGACAGCATGATGTTTCTCCCCTCTTTCGCCCCCGCGATGCCCGCCATCTTGCGTTACAACCGTGGCAGAGTCACCCCGCGCTGGCCCATATATTTGCCTGCCCGATCGGCATAGCTGGTCTCGCACGGCGCTTCGCCCTTCAGGAACAGGAACTGGCAGGCGCCTTCATTGGCATAGATTTTGGCGGGCAGCGGGGTGGTGTTGCTGAATTCCAGCGTCACATGCCCCTCCCATTCGGGCTCCAGCGGCGTCACGTTGACGATGATGCCGCAGCGGGCATAGGTCGACTTGCCAAGGCAGATCACCAGCACGTCGCGCGGAACGCGGAAATATTCGACCGTGCGCGCCAGGGCAAAGCTGTTGGGCGGGATGATGCAGCAGTCGGTCTCGATATCGACGAAGCTCTGCGGATCGAACGCCTTGGGGTCGACCACCGTCGAGTGGACGTTGGTGAAAATCTTGAACTCGCGCGCTACCCGCGCGTCATAGCCATAGGAGCTGAGGCCATAGCTGATGCAGCCTTCGCGCCGCTGCGCCTCGACGAAGGGCTCGATCATGCCCTGCGTCGTCGCGGCTTCGCGTATCCATGCGTCCGATAGGATAGCCACCTTTTCTCCCTCTCCCCTTCACGGAAGAGGTCCGGGGAGAGGGGCCGTCGAACCGGCGCCGCGCTCTCCCTGCCCCTCTCCCGACCCTCTTCCCTGCGGGGCAGAGGGCTTTACCGTCACTCGATTCCAAGATCCCCCGGCCCGAAGGCGCGCGGCAGCAGCTCCGACATGCGGAAGCTTTCCACCGCCGATCCGTCGCCCGAGCTGCAATGCACCACTATGTCGCGCTTTGCCAGACTGGCGGGCTCGTTCAGCATCTGCCGGCAGCGGCCGCAGGGCGTGCAGATAGCCGCGCCCGAAAGCGAGCCGTCCGGGCCCAGCACCCCGCCGATCACGGCGACTTCCACCACCCGGCGCAGGTCGCCGGTGCAGTTGGCGCGGGCCAGCGCGGCCGTCTCTGCGCACAGCGACAGGCCGTAGCTGGCATTTTCCAGGTTGCAGCCGGTGATCACCCGACCGTCATCGAGCAGCAGCGCCGCGCCCACGCCATAGCCCGAATAGGGTGCATGCGCCTGCACGGCGGCAGCGCGCGCGGCGGCGATCAGTGCGTCACGGGTCATCGATTATCCTCATTGGCCACGATCCAGCGCACCGCGCCGTTGGCTCCTTCGATCCTGAGCGCATCATTGGCCTGCCACAATGCCCATTCGCCATCCTCCGGCAGTGGCTCGGCGCGATTGCGGATGATCATCACCGGCCGGTCGATGCTGGCCCGCAGGTCATATTCGGCATCGAAATCGGCGTCGGTGGCGATGATCGCCGCCTTGCCCAGATGCGTCTCGATCTGGTTGAGGAAGGTGGTGAGTTCGGACGTCACCGCCGCCTTGGTCGGCCATCTGTCGCAGCCTTCCTGCCGGTCGAGCCGGATCAGCGGTGGCAGGTCCGCCGGGTTGCGCGCGACCTGGGTGACGAACTCTGCGGTCTGGTCCCAGCTCGGGCATAGCGAGAAGCGGTAGCTGGTGCCGACCGGCAGGCCGGCGGCATGCGCGGCAGCGACAGCGCGGACATAGCTGTGCTTGGTCCCCGCCCCGTCGAGCAGTTCGACATAGGCGAAGCGCGCGCCACCCCGCGCCAGCGCGGTCCAGTCGAGCGGTTCGTTGGCGCTGCTCACCGCCACCCCTTGCACCGGATAGCGCGCGGCATCGGGCCGCCAGTCATGCGCATACCGGCTCCATGCGAACCAGCCGGCCGCGGCCCCGGCCAGCAGCAGCAGCGCGACGAGCAGCAGCGCGCCGCGCCCTTTCGGCGCGGTCGTCGGGGCATTGCGGTCAGCCACGGATGTGCAGCACGCAGATCAGGGTGAACAGGCGCCGGGCGGTATCGAAATCCAGCTCGACCTTGCCGGCCAGCCGCTCGATCAGCAAGTCGGCGGCCTCATTGTGAATGGCACGACGCGCCATGTCGACGGTCTCGATCTGGTCGGCGGTGGCGGCGCGGATCGCCTGATAATAGCTGTCGCAGATGGCGAAATAATCGCGGATCGGACGGCGGAAGCGGCCGAGGCTGAGGATCAGCGTTTCGAACGGGCTGTCGTCCGCGCGCAGGATGGCCAGCACCAGCCGCCCTTCCTGCACCGACAGGTTGAGCTTGTACGGCCCCGCATAGCCATCGCCATGATCGCGCAACGGCCTGAAGCTGTTGTTCTCCAGCAGGTCAAACATCGCAATGCGCCGCTCCTGCTCGATATCGGCATTGCGCCACAATATCGTCGCGTCGTCGAGCGTGATGGCAATGATGCGATGGTCGGACATGGTCCCCCCTCCTTTGCCGTCCGCAGGGAAGGGGTGCAAGGGGGCGGGGTGTGCGGAGTGGCGAAGGTGTGCGTAAACCGCGTTTCGCGCAGAGGCGCAGAGGAAGCAGAGACCGCAGAGAAGAAACTTCTCCCGCGAAGCGGCTCTATCTCGTTCTCGCGATTGACGCAGCGGGCGCGACGTAAAGCGGCTTCGCCGCATAGCGCCGCATCTCTGCGGTCTCTGCTTCCTCTGCGCCTCTGCGCGAAACGAATTCAGCACGGCAGTCGCAGGCGCGCGCGCCCCGCTCGCCCCGCCATCCCCCGCAAAATGCCGCCTGTGGATAACTCCTGCTTGAGCTGAGCGGCCGGCTCGGCGAAGGATGCGCGCATGGCCACCATCATCGATTTCGATACGACTCAGCCCACCAGCGGCAAGCGCGCTTTGCCGTCCAACATCGAGGCGGAGGCGGCGTTTCTGGGCGCGTGCCTGATCGACAATCGCGTGCTCGAAGACCTGCCGGTACCGCTGACGCCCGACCATTTCTTCGAGCCGCTGCACGGCCGCATCTTCGCCAAGCTGAGCGAGGTGGCGGGCAATAATCTGCTGGCCAATCCGGTGACGCTGAAGCCCTATTTCGAGGGTGACGAGGCGATGAAGGCGATCGGCGGGGTGGGCTATCTCGCGCTGCTGACCGGTTCCGGCGCCAGCCTGATCGGCGCGCGCGATTTTGCCCGGCAGATCCACGATCTCGCCATGCTGCGCGCGCTCGTCGATGTCGGTCGGACGCTGGTCGAGACCGCGACCGACACCAGCCAGTCGATCGAACCCAAGAAGCAGATCGAGGAAGCCGAGACCGCGCTCTACAAGGTGGCGGGCGGCGATGCCGAGCTGGGGCAGGCGCGCAGCTTCGGCGCGGCGGCCAAGGTGGCGATCAAGAATGTCGAAAAAGCGCTGAATTCCGGCGGTAGCCTGTCCGGCGTCACCACCGGGCTGACCTCGGTCAACGCCAAGATTGGCGGCTTGCACAAGTCCGACCTTCTGATCCTCGCCGGACGCCCCGGCATGGGCAAGACCTCGCTCGCCACCAACATCGCCTTTGCCGCCGCCGACCGCTGGAAGCGGGACAAGGATGCGGGCATTCCCGATGACAAGAATATGGGCGCGCCCGCCGCCTTCTTCAGCCTGGAAATGTCGGCGGACCAGCTCGCCACGCGTATCCTTGCCGAACAGTCGGGCATCAGCTCGGAATCCCTGCGCATGGGCCGCATCAGCCATGCCGATTTCGACAATCTCTCCGCAGCGGCTGCGCGGCTGAACGAGCTGCCGCTCTATATCGACGACACGCCGGCGCTGACCATCGCGGGCCTGCGCACCCGCGCGCGGCGGCTCAAGCGCCGCTATGACATCGGCTTGATCGTCGTCGACTATCTGCAACTGCTGCAGGGTTCGTCCAAATCGGGCGACAACCGCGTGCAGGAAATCTCGGAAATCTCGCGCGGACTGAAGACGCTGGCCAAGGAGCTCGACCTGCCGGTTATGGCGCTCTCCCAGCTCTCCCGTGCGGTCGAAAGCCGCGACGACAAGCGCCCGCAACTCTCCGACCTGCGCGAATCCGGATCGATCGAACAGGACGCCGACATGGTGCTGTTCGTGTTCCGCGAGGATTATTATCTGCAGGCCAAGGAACCCAAGCGCCCGGTCGAAGGCGACGACGTGAAGGTGTTCGACGATCACGCCAAATGGCTGATGGACTATGAGCGGGTGCAGGGGATTTCAGAACTGATCGTCGCCAAACAGCGCCATGGCGCGACGGGCAAGGTGCGCCTGCACTTCGAGGCGCGGACGACGAAGTTCAGCGATCTGGCGGATGATCGCTGGGCGGCTTATGAGGATGATTGATGCTTGAGGCTGCAAGACCCTAGCCGTCATTGCGAGCGCAGCGAAGCAATCCAGTGTTGTGTAGCGCCGCACTGGGTTGCTTCGCTGCGCTCGCAATGACGGATATGGGGACGTGTAGATGAAGCAGCCGTTTGTCTACATCGTTGTGAATCGTCGAAACGGGACGCTTTACGTTGGCGTAACGTCCAATCTCATTCAGCGTATTTGCCAACATCGCGAGGGCACGTTCGACGGCTTCGCCAAGCGTTATGACTGCAAGATGCTTGTCTGGTATGAACCCGCCTCGACCATGGAACATGCCATTGCGCGGGAGAAACAGATCAAGGCAGGATCGCGGGCGAAGAAGCTGGCGTTGATCGAGGCGATGAATCCGCAGTGGCGGGATTTGTTCGGGGATATCGTCGGGTAAGTTCCCAAGTTCGTCATTGCGAGCGGAGCGAAGCAATCCAGAGTTGGCGTTAACCGCCCTGGATTGCTTCGCTACGCTCGCAATGACGAAGTGGTGGACGGTACCCGGAGCACCTCACCCCCGCCGCAACCGCGCCATGAAGAACCCGTCTGCCCCGCCAGCCTCGGCGAGCATCGGCGGGGTCACCCGGAGCCAGCCTCCGTCGGCCACGTGCATCCCGGACGGCACTTCGGCCGGCTGGATCGCATCCACCCGCCACCACGGCTGGCGCTCGAGGAAGGCCGCGACCTGCGCCTCGCCCTCATCCGGCTCGAGGCTGCACACCGAATAGACCAGCGTGCCGCCCTCCGCGACCGCGCCTGCCGCCGCGTCGAGCATCAGCGCCTGATATTGGGTGCGGTTGGCGATGTCGCCTGCGTCGATGCGGTGGAGGACATCGGGGTGGCGGCGGAAGATGCCGGTGGCGCTGCAGGGGGCGTCGAGCAGCACCGCGTCCCACTCGCGCTCCGGCGGCAGCGCGCGGCCGTCCCCGTGCAGCGTTTCTGCCGAGAGGCCGACGCGGGCGAAATTCTTGTCGAGCCGCTCCAGCCGCCGCGCCGAGGCGTCGAGCGCGGTGACCCGCCAGCCTGCCGCCGCCAACTGCATGGTCTTGCCGCCGGGCGCGGCGCAGACGTCCAGCACCGTCCGTCCCTCTCCGGCGCCGAGCAACCGTGCGGGCAGGGCGGCGCTGATGTCCTGCACCCACCAGGTGCCTTCGGCGAAGCCGGGCAGCTTGGCGACATCGCCGCCGCGCGGCAGGCGGACATGGCCGGGCATCAGCGATTGGCCGCCCAGTCTCTCCGCCCATTCCGCCGTGGCCGCCACATCCTTGATGGTCAGATCGAGCGGTGGCGCGGCGGCGAGCGCGGCGCTGGCGCCAGCCAGCATCTCCGCGCCCCAGGCCGCGCCCCAGCGTTCCGCCACGGCGGCGGGCAGGGTGGGCGTGGCGGGCAGTTTCGCGCCGTCACGCATCAGCGTGCCGAACACGCCATGCACCAGCCGGCGCGGGCCGCCATCGACCAGCGGCAGGCAGGTGTTGATCGCCGCATGCGGCGGCGTGCCCAGCACTAGCGCCTGCACCAGCGCGATACGCAGCACCGTCCGCGCCTTCACGTCGGGGGCGAGCAGCTGTTCGGTGGCGCTGTCGATCAGCACGTCGAGATCGACCAGATGGCGGCAGACTTCGGCGGCGATGGCGATGGTCAGCGCCCGGTCCGACGGGGGCAGGGCGCGGGTGACATTGGGCGCGGCGGCATCCATCGGCTCTCCGCGCCGCAGCACGGCATCGAGCAATTTCAGCGCAGCCAGCCGCGCGGGCAGGCCGGGGGTGTTGGCAGGGGTGGGCATGGGGGCGGCGGTAGAGGGAAATGCGCGGGGCGGCAATGTTGCCCGCTCCCGCAGGCGGGCGGCGTTGAACCTCTCCCCCTGCGGGAGAGGATAGACTTGGCTTGGCAGCTTGCTGCCTAGCAAGTCTTGGTGAGGGGGGCGGTTTACGCCGGCGTCAGTGTAAACCGCCCCCCTCTCCAAGTTTCGGTAGCCAGCAAGCTGGCAACCTCCACTATCCTCTCCCTCAAGGGGAGAGGTGCTTTGGGTGCCTACCCCAACGGATCGAGGGCGCTGCGCCGCCGCGCTTCGCCTTGGACCGGGGCACCCATCTCCCCCGCCAGATCCTGCAGCGCGGCGATCCGCTTCTCGGTCGCGGGGTGGGTGGAGAATATTTCCGACACGCCCACCGGCACGATGTAAAGCTGCGCCGTCGACGGGTTGGCGAGCGCGGCGTGCGGGGGCATGGCCTTGGCCGGGCCGGCGATCTTGGCGAGCGCGCTGGCCAGCGCCAGCGGGTTGCCGCTGATCTCTGCGCCGAGCGCGTCCGCACCATATTCGCGGGTGCGACTGATCGCCATCTGCACGATCATCGCCGCGAAGGGAGCAATGAACACGGCGAGCAAGCCGGCGATCGCGCCCGAGCGGCTGTCCCCGCGGAACAGCAGGCCGAAGTTGGCGAGCATCGAGATGGCACCGGCAATGGTCGCGACCATCGTCATCACCAGCGTGTCGCGGTTCTTCACATGGGCGAGTTCATGCGCCATCACCGCCGCCAGCTCGTCGCGGGTCAGCATGCGCATCAGACCTGTGGTGGCGGCGACGGCAGCATTTTCAGGATTGCGGCCGGTGGCGAAAGCGTTGGGCGCGTTATCCTCGACCACATAGACCTTTGGCATGGGCAGGCCGGCGCGCTGTGCCAGCCGCTCGACCATCGTGTAGAATTCGGGCGCGCTCGCCGCATCGACCTGCCGCGCATTGTGCATGCGCAGCACGATCTTGTCGGCATTCCAATAGGTGAAGAGATTCATCGCCACCGCAATGGCGAAGGCCAGCAGCATGCCGCGCGGGCCGCCCAGCGTGAAGCCGAGCGCCATGAACAGCGCGGTCAGCGCGGCCAGCAGCATCGTCGTCTTGAAACCGTTCATCAAACCGCTCCAAAACCCCTCCGCCCACCGATATGGCGATGACGTCTGCCCCCTTCAATATCCAGCACTGGCCGCCTATCTTCGCAGCCATGAGCAGCACCCTTCCGGACTCGGCCGACAGCATCGGCGGCACCCCGCGGGCCCGCACCCGCCCGGCGCATGTCCGCGCGCCTGCCGGCTGGGTCAGCGATGGCGGCCCGCCCGAGCCACAGGCGGTTCCGTTCGAGGGGCAGGAGATCAAGGGTCGGCCCGATCCGGTCCGCTACGGCGACTGGGAGCTCAAGGGCATCGCCATCGATTTTTGACGGCACCGGCGCTGCATTTTCTCTGCGCCCGAATTTTGCCGAATATTGCTATTTTCCCGCGCAAACCGCTGGCTGCACTGCACCATGCCCCCTCCGCTCTGATAGGAAGCGGTCAGGAGAATGCGCATGACCAGTACCGTAGAACCCGTCCCCGAGTCTGCCGCGTCGGCGCCGCAGGCCGGAGTGGCCGCGATGGAATCGACGACCGCAGCCGAGCCGTTGCCCGAGCGGGTCTATCGCCACCGCCTGCCGGTGCGCCTGTGGCACTGGGTCAATGCGGTCGCGATCATCACCCTGTTCATGAGCGGGCTGATGATCTTCAACGCGCATCCGCGCGCCTATTGGGGGCATTATGGGGCCAACGCCGCCGGCGCGCCCGACCCGGCCTGGATAGAGATCGGCCCCAACGCCGCAGGCAGCGGCGAGATCCGCTTCCCCGGTCTTGGCATCACCATCCCCACCGACGGCGTGTTCGGGCGTGCGGAGGATGGCGATGGCGTCTCGCGCAACCGTGCCTTCCCTTACTGGATGACCTTGCCGCAGACCTATGAGCTGGCGGCTGCGCGCGGGCTGCACTTCTTCGCGGCATGGTTCTTCGCCTTCGGCTTCCTGTTCTTCTTCCTCTGGGCGATCTTCTCCCGCCATGCCAGCCGGGACCTGACGCCTGCACTCAAGGAATTGTCGCCCAAGCATCTGCTGCACGAGGTGGTCGAGCATGCGCAGCTCAAATTCCCCACCGGGCTGGCGGCGGCGCGCTTCAACACCTTGCAGCGGATCAGCTATTTCGTCGTCATCCTTGTGTTCGTGCCGACCATGATCCTGACCGGCCTGTGCATGTCCCCCGGCATGAACAGCGCCGCGCCGTGGCTGATCGATCTGTTCGGCGGCAGGCAGTCGGCGCGCTCGATCCATTTCATCATCTGCTGGTCGCTGTTCGGCTTCGTCATCGTCCACCTCGTCATGGTGGTGCTGGCCGGGCCGGTGAACGAGATCCGCTCGATGATCACCGGCTGGTTCAAGCTGCCGCCCGAGCGCAAGCCCGCCGCCGACGTCGAACCCGTTACCGAAGGAGCCGCCGCATGAGCATCATCACTACGCGACGTGCGCTGGTCGGCGGCATGGCGGTCGGTTCCGGGATGTTGCTCTCGGGCTGCGACGGCAACAGCGATTTCATCCGCGGTGTCGATCCGCTCAACATGCGGCTGCATCGCCTGATCGCGGGCGACAACGGCCTGGCGCGCGAGTTCGCCTATTCGGAGCGCTCGCCGGTGTTCAAGATGAACGGCAACACCATGCCGGCCTCGCCCGCCTATCAGGCGCATCTGGCCAACAACTTTGCCGACTGGCGGCTGGTGGTCGACGGGCTGGTCAGCCGCCCGCTCGCCCTGTCGCTCGCCGATCTCGCCCGCATGCCATCGCGCACGCAGGTGACCCGGCATGATTGTGTCGAAGGTTGGAGCGCGATCGGCGAGTGGACCGGCACGCCGCTCGGCAGCATCCTGCGCATGGCGGGCTGGAAGCCGGAGGCGCGCTATGCAGTGTTCCACTGTGCCGACGATTTCGATGGCAATCCCTATTATGAATCGATCGACATGGTCGATGCCTTCCACCCGCAGACCATTCTGGCCTGGGGCATGAACCGCGGCCGATTGCCGGTAGGCCACGGCGCTCCTCTGCGGCTGCGCGTCGAACGGCAGCTGGGCTACAAGCAGGCCAAATATGTCATGCGCGTCGAACTGCGCGACCGCCTCGACGATCTCTATCTCGGCAAGGGCGGCTATTGGGAGGATCACCACGCCTACCAATGGTATGCGGGGATCTGACCACGGCCGTCAGCCGACTCGCGTCACGCGAACGCCGAGAGGCAATCCGGAGCAATTGACGCCGACTTGGGATTGATTGGCCTGCGACCACCTTCGGCCCCGCTGCGACCGCAATGACGTGCGACGGCGATGGCGACACCGGATCGCGTCTGGAGCGATGCGAAAAAAAGAAAGGCCCGGATGCGCGTAGCATCCGGGCCTTTGCTGTTCCGGTTCGGGGGGCGGCCCGAGACCTCCGCCCCCCTGTCCGCAATCAGAAGTTGAAGCCGACCGCGATGCCGTAGCGGCGCGGGTCCAGCGTGAAGATGTTGGTGAACAGGCCCGAGGACTGGTCGGTGACATACAGACCGGTCGTCGAATCCGAGTCGAAGATGTTCTGGATGAACGCACGGGCGAACCAGCGGCGATCCGGGCCGTTCAGCTGGATCTGGGCATTGGCCTGCGCGTAGCCGTTGATGCGGTTGACGCGGCCGTTGAAGATGTTGCCGTAGCTGTCGCCCGTGTAGGTCAGGTCGAAGCGCGGGGTCAGCGTCATGCCGTTGTTGAATTCGGCTTCATACTGGATACCGATCGACGCCTTGACGTTCGGGGCCTGCGGCAACTGGTTGCCACGGATGTTCACCGCGACACCGGCGTTTTCGACGGTGAAGGGCAGGGCACCGGTAGGCACACCGAACAGCGCGCGCAGCGCATTCGGCGGGGTGGCAGCGGTCGATGCGAGCGCCGAGCAGATGCCGAAGGCGCCCGTCGATGCAATGCCGCTACCGTCGCCGAAGCCGGTCGGCCCGCGCAGGCCGAGGCCGCTGTTGACGGCGGTGACATAGGCCTGCGTGCCTGCGGCGTTGCCGGCAACCGTCGGTATCACGGCGCAGTTCGAGCCGTTGGTGATATCCTTGATGATCACCACGTCCGAACGGCCACCGCCCGGGTCACGCGGATTGGACAGGAACTTGTCCGACGACACTTCTGTGTGCAGGTAGCTGAAGCCGAAGTTGACGGTCAGCTCCCGGCTCGGCCGGATGATGCCTTCCACTTCGACGCCGTAGATCTCGGCATCGACATTGTCGTTGACCGAGGTGCGGGCGACGATGCGGCTGAGCTGCAGGCTGTCATACTGGTAGTAGAAGCCGGTCAGGTTCAGGGTCAGCGCGCCGAACTGGTTCTTCGATCCGATTTCGAAGGCGTTGACGAACTCCGGCGTGAACTGCTCTTCCACCGCGAAGATCGGCTGCAGCGGCGGGTTGATACCGCCCGACTTGTAACCGCGCGAGTAGGAGAAATAGAGCAGATTGTCCGGCGTGATCTGCCAGTCGAGCACGGCACGACCGGTGAACTCGCTGAAGTTGACGTCACGCACCTGGAACAGCTGGTTGCCGGTCCGGCCCGGGTCGGCATCGAAGCTGCCGACGAACGGCGAGTTGAAGACATTGCCGGTCTGGCTGAACGGCACCAGGAAGCTGGCCAAGGTCGACCGCGCGGCAATCGACTTTTCGTCGTTGTTGTAGCGCAGGCCGAGGGTCAGCTTCACCTCGTCGTTGAACTGGAAGTAGGTTTCACCGAAGATGCCGTAGCTGGTGACGTCGAGCTGGTCGGTATTGTTCCGGAAGAACGGCGTGCCGAGGTAGGACGGCGGCAGCGGGCCGCCGGCCGACGCCGGGTTGCCGAGCGCGGTGAAGGTGCCGAGGACACCGGTCAGATAGTCGATGCCGAAGCTGTTGACGAAGTAGCTGTTCTCGCTGAGCGAGAAGTCCGAATAGATGCCGCCCAGCAAGAAGTTGAACATGCCGTCCCAGTCGGACGAGACGATGATTTCCCCGGTATAGGCATGCTGCTTCTGGTTCGACCGGTCATAGTCGGTCGGCGTCGCCGAACAGTTGCGGAAGCCACCATAGGCACCCAGGCCGCTGAATTCGGTGGCCGAGGTGCACAGGTTGCCGTTCACGCCATTGGGGATGATCGCGGCTGCGATCGGCGCGAAATAGGAGGCGGGCAGGCCGGGAATCTGGCCTGCGGCCGCTGCCGCCAAGGCGTTGAGCCCGGTTCCGAACGGTGCGGTCGCGCTCGGCGCGCTGGAGAAGGTCGCGCGGTTCTGCACGGACAGGTTGTAGTCCTGGGCGCTATCGACTGCGACTTCCTGATAGGTACCGGACAGCGAGACGCTGATGCCGCCGTCGAACTCATGCTCCAGATGCGCCTGGCCGATGATTTCCTCGGCGAAGTAGGACGACGGGCTGTCCGTGTTGACCGTGCGTACATCCTGCGGGCTGACCGCGCCGGCCAACGAATCGGTACCGTAAAGGCTGCCCAGACCGAAGAAGGACGGGATGCCACGGATGGCCAGAAACTCGCGGCTGGTCAGCACCCCGACAAAGGTCGAGTTGGCATTGGTGACGCCTGCATCGCGGCGGTTGTTGAGGCAGCCCAGCACGCCGGTCGTGTCGCGCTGGCAGCGCTGCTTCTGGATGCGCAGGCGGTTGTCGTTTTCGCGGAAATAATAGCCCATCAGGTCAAGCGTGGTGCGGTCGCTCGGCTCCCAGCGGAGCGATCCGCGGATGCCGTAGAGATCGCGGCCGTCGAGCTGGCCGCCGTTGAACAGGTTGTCGGTGAAGCCGTCGCGGTTCAGATAGACACCGGCAACGCGGACACCCAGCGTCTCGCCGATGGGCAGGTTGACCATGCCCCGGACCTTGATGCTGTTGTAATTGCCATATTCGAACTCGCCCGAGGCGCCGAAGCCCGAAAGATCGGGACGCGCGGTGCGGAAGTTGATGACGCCCGAGGTGGCGTTGCGGCCGTAGAGCGTGCCCTGCGGACCGCGCAGCACTTCCACCTGCTGCAGGTCGAAGAATTCGGTTTCGAAGATGCGCGTGCCGTAGAGTGGCTGATCGTTGATGTGGATGGCGGTGGCGCTGTCGCACGACACGCCGACGCACAGGTCACCGATGCCGCGGATGGTGAAGCTGGCGCCGGTGAAGTTGCCCTTCGAGAACACCACGTTCGGCAGCGTCAGCTGCAGGTCGGACGTGTTTTCGATCTGCTGGGCTTCCAGGCTTTCGGCCGAGAAGGCGCTGACCGCGATCGGCACGTCCTGCAGGCGCTGTGAGCTGCGCTGCGCGGTGACGACGATGTCGGTGCCGGTATCGGTATCTTCCGCCTGAGGCGCGGTATCCTGCGCCCATACCGGCGTCGCGGTAGTGGCTATTGCCAGCGCCGAAGCACCGAGCAGATGGCGAATTCGCATGTGTCCAACCTCCCTCTCAAATCCAACGATCTGCCCGGGCAAGGCCCGCGCACATCATGTGACTGCCGCCGTGAACGGCGGCTCCCGTCAGGGAGAGTGGTCGGCTATTCCATCGTCCGCCCTTTTTGGGGTCGTTACGACAGCGCACCGCGCGGTCTGACGCCGCGCCGGACGCAAAATGTGCGATGAAGCGGGGCGCGGGTCAACAGGAAAACTGCGGTTTCGCGACATCTGTCGAAAGCAGGGTATGGTGGCGTAGTGCCATAATTGCGCCGACGGCACCTTTACCCTGCGTAAAGCTGCCTTGCGGCCGAAGCGACTGTCCGCGCAAGGCTGTGCCGGTCGCTTCCGACCGAGGCCGTTTCGCCGCCGATCTGTGGCGCAAATGCCACGATTCTTGCCCTTTTGTAACTGTGCAGGTGCAGCAAGCATTGACCCGCCGGCGTCGGACAGGGCAGGGCGGGCGACAAGGCGCGCCTCTCCCCCGGCGTCCGGACGCAGAGCCTGAGCGGGGGGCAGGAAGACAGCCGATCCCCTCTCAGGAGAATGTCATGAAAGCCCCGATTTCACTCTTGCTCGGCGCGAGCATTTTCGCCGCCGTTCCCGCCGCTGCCCTTGCGCAGGATGTCGATCCTGCGACCGCCGATACCGAAACCACCGGCGACGACACCTCTGCTGTCGATGGCGACATCATCGTCACCGCCTCCAAGCGCGAGCAGACGCTGCAGGATACGCCGATCGCCGTTTCGGTGACCACCGCCGAGACCATCGAGCAGGCGCAGGTCCGCGACCTGCTCGACGTCCAGACGCTGATCCCGTCTCTGCGCGTCAGCCAGCTGCAGAGCTCGGCCAATACCAATTTCATCATCCGCGGCTTCGGCAACGGTGCCAACAACGCCGGGATCGAGCCGTCGGTCGGCGTGTTCATCGACGGCGTCTATCGCTCGCGCTCGGCCGCCCAGATTGGCGATCTGCCCAACCTGCGCCGCATCGAAGTGCTGCGCGGCCCGCAGTCGACCCTGTTCGGCAAGAACGCCTCGGCCGGCATCATCTCGGTGGTCACCGCGCCGCCGTCCTATGAGTTCGGCGGCTCGGTTGAAGCGAGCTACGGCAACTACAATGCCGTGGTGCTCAAGGGCGACATCACCGGCCCGATCAGCGAGACCATCGCCTTCAGCCTGGCGGGCAACTACAACCGTCGCGACGGTTATGCCGACGACCTGTTCCTCGGTGAAGAAGTCAACGACCGCAACCGCTATGGCGTGCGCGGCCAGCTCCTGTTCGAACCCAACGACAGCCTGACCATCCGCCTGATCGGCGATTATGACAGCATCGACGAGAATTGCTGCATCGCCGGCAACATCATCAACGGCCCGACCGGCGGCATTGTCCAGGTTCTGGCCGGTGGCCGCGGCCTCGCCGCGCAGGACCTCTTCTCCTACGACGTCTACAACAATTTCCTCTCGACCAACGAAATCGAGAATTACGGCGGTTCGGGCCAGATCGATTATGAAATCGGTTCGTTCACGCTGACCTCGATCACCGCCTATCGCGAGGTGCGCGCCGATACCAACCAGGATTCGGACTTCACCGGCGCCGACCTGATCGGCCAGAACAGCCAGAATCTGGGCATCGACACCTTCACCCAGGAACTGCGCATCGCGTCCGACTTCGATGGTCCGTTCAACTTCCTGCTCGGCGGCTATTATTTCAACGAGTCGATCGACCAGCGGAACGCTATTCTGTTCGGTACCCAGTTCCGCCCCTATGCCGGCGCGCTGATTAATCCGGCGGCCTTTGCCGGCCCCAATGCGATCGCCAACGCCAATGCGGTGGTCGCGGGTCTCGAGCAGCAGATCGGCGGCATTCTCGGCAATCCGGCCCAATTCTCCGGCCAGTTCTTCCGCGCCGGCACCGGGCTCAACGAAGCCTATACGCTCGATGACGAGGCCTGGTCGATCTTCGGCACCGTCGATCTCGAGGTGACCGACCGCCTGACCCTGTCGGGTGGCTTCAACTACACGCAGGATCGCAAGAATTTCACCACCAACGTCGTCAGCAGCGACGTCTTCTCCAGCCTCGATCTGGTCGCCGTCGGCCGCACCGCGATAACCCAGCAGGGCATCGCCACCACGGTCGGTCAGGCGCTCGGCCTCGGCCGCCTCGCGACCGCCGCCGAAATCGGTGCTTTCGCCCAGGCCAATGCTGCGGCGTTCGGCCAGATCCAGGCGGGCGCGGCGGCTTTTGCCACCGCCAACCAGAACAACCCGGCAGTCAACCCGCTGCTCGGCCTGCGTCCGCTGCAGTTCCTCCCGCCCTTCCTCAACGTGCCGAACGCGGTGGAAGACGGCCGGACCAGCGACAATGACCTGTCCTACAGCATCCGTGCCTCGTACGAGCTGACCGACACGGTCAACATCTACGCAACCTATGCCACCGGCTTCAAGGCGAGCTCGGTCAACCTGTCGCGCGACAGCCGTCCGACCGGGGTCGATCTTGTGGCGATCCGCGCTGCCAACCTCGCGACGCCAAACCTGATCTCCGGTTCGCGCTTTGCCGGTCCGGAAGAATCGGAAGTCTATGAATTCGGCATCAAGGCGCAGTGGGACCGCGTCGGCGCCAATTTTGCCATCTTCAAGCAGACGGTGGATGGCTTCCAGTCGAACGTCTTCACCGGCACCGGTTTCGCGCTGGCCAACGCCGGCCAGCAGTCGGTGTTCGGCTTCGAATTCGACGGTTCGGTCACGCCGGTCGATCCGCTGACGATCAACCTCGCCGTCACCTACCTCGATTCGAAGTATGACAGCTTCGTCAACACCGGCATCTTCATCAACGGCCAGCAGGTCGATCTGTCGGGTGAAACGCCCGCCGGCATCCCCGAGCTGTCGTTCAACATCGGCGGCGTCTACACGCATGAATTCGGCGACGACAACACCCTCGCCCTGCGTGTCGACTATAACTACCAGAGCCCGGTGCTGATCGCCGACAACATCCCCAACATCCGTCGCGAGCAGCAGCAGCTCAACAGCTCGCTGACCCTGGGCCTGTCGAACGGCATCGAAGTCAGCGTGTGGGGCCGCAACATCCTCAACAACCGCTACATCACCACGGTCTTCCCGTCGGTGGCGCAGGCGGGCAGCGTGTCGGGCTATCCCAGCCAGCCGCGCACCTATGGCATCACCGGACGCTTCCGCTTCTGATCGGTCTGCCCGTTCCGCTTCGCGGAGCGGGCAGAAGCACCAGCGCGTCTTGAAAGGGGCAGGCGCCGGCCCGGTGGCAACACCGGATCGGCACCTGCCCCTTTTTCCCTAGAAGTCCGTATTGCCTGATCGTGCGACCGCGTGTCTCAGCGGCGGCTTCCCCGCAGCGCAAGCGCTTGCAACCCCGCGCCCGCATCGCCAGATGCTGTCGCACAAGGAGACAATCATGGCCGACCGGGACCAGCAGGCAGATTTCACCCTAGGCGCGGACGGCAAGATCATCGTGCCCGATCATGTCGCCGATGCCATCCGCACGCTCATCGAATGGGCCGGCGATGATCCCACGCGCGAGGGCCTGCTCGACACGCCCAAGCGCGTCGCCCGCGCGTGGAAGGAATATTGTTCGGGTTATGCCGAGGATCCTGCAGTCCACCTGTCGCGCACCTTCGAAGAGGTTGGCGGCTATGACGAGCTGGTGCTGCTCAAGGACATTCCCTTCCAGTCGCATTGCGAACATCATATGGCGCCCATTACCGGCAAGGCATCCATCGCCTACATGCCGCGTGACCGGGTCGTCGGCATCTCCAAGCTGGCCCGCGTGCTCAACGGCTATGCCCGCCGCCTGCAGGTGCAGGAGCGGCTGACAGCAGAGGTCGCCAAATGCATCTGGGACAATCTCCACCCCCATGGCGTCGCGGTGGTGATCGAGGCGCAGCATGGCTGCATGACCGGGCGCGGCGTGCGGACACCGGGTGTCGGCATGGTCACCAGCCGCCTGCTCGGCTGCTTTCTGGACGACGACCGCAGCCGCAAGGAAGTGATGAGCCTGATGGGCTATTGAGCCCTCAGGCCATTTTTGCTGCCAATATCCACGCCCAGACCAGCAGCGTCATCGTGCCGCCGATGAAGCAGGCCTGCACCGCGCGCCGCAGCAGGCGGCTTTGCGTGTCGATCGACCGCACAAAGGCCGCGAACAGTCGCTGACGCAGCGCGGCATCGCCCTCCAGCCCGTCGCTGTCGAATTCCTCGCCCAGCAACAGGGCGCGCAGGCACAGCACGGCCGAGACGATGAACGGCACGAAGCCGATGATGCTGGCGGTCACCAGCATCGGTTGCGTCGGCGCATCGAGGCTGAGCGGCGCGCCGGGGCTGGCCGAGATGGGGTGGGTCCCGATCGTGACCAGCAAGGCATCGAATGCCAGCATCCCGCCCAGCCGCACCGACAGGTCGAGATCGCGGTTCTCCAGAAATTCGAGGTCGGCAATGAAGCCCGGATCGGGCGGATCGCACCGCATCGTCTGAAAGGCGCGCAAGCGGGTGCGGAAGGAAGGGACGGCCATCGGCCTGTGCTAGCGCGGAATCGCGGCCAGCGGCAAGATTGCTCCGCGTCGCGCCCGTTGACTGGATGACACGCCCTGGCTTGCCGCTTCGATCCCTACGAAAAAGGCAGGCGGATCGCTCCGCCTGCCTTCCGTTTCTCTTCTATGGCTATGCCTCAGTAGCCGCCCAGCCGCGCGAAGCGGTCGCGCAGATAGCTGCTGCTGCCCCATGCCTGTTCGAGCGGGCGGGCGCGCTTGAGGTAGAAGCCGACATCATATTCGTCGGTCATGCCGATACCGCCGTGCAGCTGGATCGCCTCGCGGCTCATGACATGCAGCGTGTCGTTGGCGCGGGTCTTGGCGAGCGCTGCCGCCTGGCCGACGTCCATGCCCTGATCGAGCTGGGTCAGCGCGGTCTCGATCGCCGAGCGCGTCAGCTCGATCTCGCCGAACAGGCCGGCCATGCGATGCTGCAGTGCCTGGAACGTCGCCAATATCTGGCCGAACTGCACGCGCTGCTTGAGATAATCGAGCGTGGTGTCGAACGCCTGCAGCGTCATGCCGAACATTTCGCATGCCGTGATGATCCGCGCCCGGTCGAGCACCTCGTCGAGCAGCACGTCGCCGCCATCGGCCAGCTTGTCGGCTGCGGCGCCGGTAAAGGTCACTTCGGCATGGCTACGGAAATCGACCATGTGGCGGCGCGCGCGGGAGACCCCGGCATCGCTGCCATCGACCAGATACAGCCCATCCTTGGCCGCCACGACGAACAGTTGCGCGCTGTCGCCCTCGGCGACGAAAGCCTTGGTGCCGCTCAGCTTGTCGCCCTCGACCTTGGTCGCGATCTGCGCCGGGTCATGGCGCGGGCCTTCGTCCACCGCCAGCGTCGCGACGATGCTGCCGTCGGCGATGCCGGGCAGATATTTCGCCTTCTGCGCCTCGCTGCCGCCCAGCGCGATCGCGCTTGCGGCAATCGCGGTGCTGACCAGCGGACTCGCCGTCAGCGTGCGCGCGCTTTCCTCGACCACCAGGCCCAGGCTCATCCAGCCGAAATCGGAGCCGCCATAGGCTTCGGGAATGATGATCCCGCTCCAGCCCATCTGCACCATCTCGTTGTAGACCGCCGGGTCATAGCCTTCGGCGCTGGCGGCATCGCGCACCGCGCGCCACTTGGTCACTGGGCTCTCGTTGCGGACCCAGGTCTGCGCCATGTCGCGCAGCATCACCTGTTCTTCGCTCAATTTTGCCATCTTCAACTTCCGTTTCTGTGCCCGTCATTGCGAGCGTAGCGAAGCAATCCAGTGCGGCTCGGCGCGGCTTTGAATTGCCGCGCTTCGCTCGCAATGACGATGCGATTTACTGGTGGTCCAGCATGCCCAGGATGCGCTTGGCGACGATGTTGGTCTGGATCTCGGTCGATCCGCCGTAGATCGTCGTCGCCTTGCCGAACAGCCAGGCGCGGGTCGCCTCGATCTGCTCGTGGGTAAAGCCTTCGCCTTCCCAGCCGAGGCCCTGCATGCCGAGGATCTCGATCAGCAGTTCGCTCTTTTCCTGCATCAGCTTGGTGCCGCTGGTCTTGAGGATCGAGGAGGCGACCGAAACGCCGCCTTCGGCCTGCACCCGCATCGCGGTGGCAAAGAAGGCGCGCTGGTCCATCTCGAAGCGGGTGACGCGCAGCCTGAGCTCGGCATCGGCGATCCGCCCCTCGGCATCGGTGCCGCGGGTGGCCTTGGCGAGATCGGACAGCGAAACGCCGCCCGCCATCATCCGCCCGCCGCCGGCGATGTTGGTGCGCTCATGCTGCAGCAGGCGCTTGCCGATGGTCCAGCCTTGGCCTTCCTGGCCGACGAGGTTCTTCTTGGGCACCTTCACATTGGTGAAGAAGGTTTCACAGAAGGGGGACATGCCGCTGATCATCTTGATCGGCTTCACCTCGACGCCGGGAGACGTCATGTCGATCAGCAGGAAGGAGATGCCGTTGTGCTTGTCGGACTTGTCGGTCCGCACCAGCGCGAAGCATTTGTCCGCCCACTGGCCGCCGCTAGTCCACGTCTTCTGGCCGTTGACGACATAATGGTCGCCCATGTCCTCGGCAAACATCTGCAGATTGGCGAGATCGGAGCCGGCATTGGGTTCCGAATAGCCCTGGCACCAGCGCACCTCTGCCTTGCAGATGGCGGGGATATGCTCGTGCTTCTGCTCCTCGTTGCCATATTCGAGCAGCGTCGGCCCGAACATCATCACGCCCATACCGCCGATGGGATTGGAGGCGCCGGCGCGCGCGAATTCCTGCGTGACGATCTTGGCTTCTTCCTTGGAGAGGCCGCCGCCGCCATATTCCTTGGGCCAGGTTGGGGTGCCCCAGCCCTTGTTGCCCACGGCGATGCGCCAGGCTTCCTTGTCCGCCGACTTGTCGGACGGGCCTTCGAGTGCCGAAAGCGACAGATCGACGCCCTTCAGCGATGCGGGGAAATTTTCGGCAACCCAGGCCCGCACTTCCTCACGGAAGGCGTCGAGCTCGTGCGTGGCGGGGCGATCTTCGGCAAGCGTGGCCATGTCTCTCTCCTGATGGATGGACATGCCATAACGGTTTTTCGAAAACGCTCAAGCGCTGGTTGACGTGAACGTCAACTTGGCGCCGATTTGTGCGGCACCGAAAAAGGCGCGCCGGGCCTGGCCCGACGCGCCTTGCGTGCTGTCGCCGAGGGGGAGGACGACAGCATCGGGTAAAGACTGTCCCGATCAGTTCTTTTCGGTCGGCAGTTCGCTCGGAGCGATCTCGCCGTTGTCGTCCATCTTGTTGGCCGCTTCCTCGCCGGCGTCACGCACGGCGTCGGCCTTGTTTTCCATGGCGTCCTCACCGGCTTCCGTCGGCATCTGGTCGGCCTGGTCTTCGATCACATCGGCCTGGGCTTCGGCGTTGTCCTCGACCGCGTCGGCCTCCGGGCTCTGGCAGGCGGCCAGCGACAGGGTGGCTGCCGCGATGGTCGAGATAAGAATGGATTTGCGCATTAGTGTTGCTCCCTTAGAAACCTGTCGAGGTTCATGGGCCATAACCAAGCGCGGCATGACTGGTTCCATGGCTGCAACATTTTAGTCAGAATGTCCGAAGGCGCGCACGCCCCGGCTCAGTTCCCTATCAGCGGCAGCCGCGTCTGCCGGCCATCGATCCAGCGTAACTGGGTGCCGTCGAAGAATCCGTTGACCTCGAGCCTGAATGGCACGCGCTGGCCGTCCCATTCGGGCACCGCCAGCCGGTTGGCGAGCTCGATCGACCAGGCGGTGTCGACGCGGACCGGCCCGGCGCCGCGCTCGCTCGGCCCCTGGTCGTCCCAGAAGCCGATCGCCGGGCCAGCGCCATGGCCATGTGTGCCGATGGGGTGCGAATAGATGACAGGGTCCAGCCCCTCGCTGATCGCGGTCTCGCGCGCCTGTGCCAGCACCTCGTTGCCCGTGGCACCGGTGCGGAGCGCGCCGATCAAAATATCCTGCACCCGGTTGGCAGCGGCAACCCCGGCGCGCAGCCCCGCCGGCGCTTCGCTCTCGCCCGGCTTCAGCACATAGGCCAGTTGCTGCGTGTCGGTGGCGAGGCCCATGTAGAGGATGCCGAAGTCGGACCAGATCAGGTCCCCCGGCTGGATCACCGTGTCGCCATCCAGTTCCCCCGTCTCGCCCTTGCGGAACACCGCGATCGACGGGTGAAACCAGACGCCAAGGCCAAGGCCCGCCACCCGCTGGCGCAGCCACCATTCGACGTCGGCGGTGGTCGTCCGCCCCGGCACGATCACGCGCGATGACAGCCCCTCTGCCAGCACCGCATGGGCGGTGCGCATCACCTGCGGATAGATGGCCATCTCGCGCGGCGTGCGCGTCTGCAGCCAGTCGACCGACAGGGTTTCGCCCGAGACCACCCGGTCGCGCAACTGCGCCGGGATGGCGGCCAGCGTCTCGTCATACTGGCTCGCCGTCATGCCGTCGCCGAACGCGGTCAGTGACGAGCGGTTGAGCGCGATGCGACGCGGCTCACGCTCGGCGATGATCGCCGCCAGCGCCGCCCATTGGTCGGGCTGTTCCTCCGGGTTCCACGCCGGCGCGAACAACCCGCCCAACCCGTAGCGGCTCACCGTCAGCCGCTCGACCGGCCGGCCCTCGCCCGGATCGTAGAACACCAGGATGGTCCGCCGCCGCGCATGGAAACTGGTCGCGTCGAGCATCGTCGCGACGACCGGGTCTTCCAGATATTCGCGCGCCACCAGCACCCACATGTCGATGCCCTGTTCGCGCATCAGGCGCGGCACCAGCGTGTCGAGCCGCTCACGCAGGATGGCGTTGCGCGTCTCCGCCTGCGCGCGCAGCGTCGGCACCGGCGGAACCGCAGGCGGCACGGCCTGCGCGGCCGCGCCTGAGGCGGCGAGCATCAGCGCGAGGCAGGGCAATAGCGTGCGCAGCGGCGCGCGGCGGCGGGGCAGGGTGGGTGCGATGGTCATGCCCGGTGATTGCCCGCTCTGACTGCCGACGACAAGGCTTGCCATGTCGCCGGGCGCCCGCCACAGTCGGTTGCAAACAGAAACGGGAGTGGGCGGTGACGGTCAGGATCGGGCGGATATGAGCGACACCATGCGCGCGGTCGTGGTCGATGCCCTCGCCCCCGCCCATGACGGCACGTCCTTGCGCACCATTGCGGTGCCCGCGCCCGTGCGCGGCGAAGCTCTGGTCCGCATCCGTGCCGCGGCGATCAACTTCCCGGACCTGTTGATGACCCGCGGGGAGTATCAGTTCAAACCCGATTTGCCCTTTGTGTCCGGCATGGAGTTTTCCGGCGAGGTGGTTGCCGTCGGGGAGGGCGTGGACCCCGCGATGGTCGGCAGCGCGGTCATCGGCGGCAACAAGACCGGCGGCTTTGCCGATTATGCGGTGGTCCCCGCTGCTGTTCTGCGCGCCAAGCCGGCCCGCCTCGACTGGGCACAGGCCGCTGCCTATTCCGCCACCTATCTCACCGCCTGGGTGACGCTGGTGCGCAAGGCCAATGTCCAGCCCGGCGACTGGGTGATGGTGCATGGGGCCTCGGGCGGCGTAGGCCTCGCCTGCGTCGATCTGGCCAAGCATCTGGGCGCGCGGGTCATCGCCACCGGCGGTTCCGACGCCAAGCTTGCCACCGTCGCCGCGCTGCACGCGCCGGACGCGACGCTCAATGTCACCGGCGGTTTCCGCGACGCGGTGAAAGCGCTGACCGGCGGGCGCGGCGCGGACGTCATCGTCGATCCGGTCGGCGGCGATGTCTTCGATGAATCGACCCGCTGCATCGCCTTCGACGGGCGGCTGATGGTGGTCGGCTTCGCCAGCGGCCGCATCCCCACCGTCAGCGTCAACATGCCGCTGATCAAGGGCTATTCAGTGATCGGCGTGCGCGCCGGCGAATATGGCCGCCGCTTCCCCGATCGCGGTGCGGAAAACATCGCCGCGATCGACCGGCTCGCGGCCGAAGGTGCCATCACCCCCCACATCCACGCCCAGCTTTCGCTTGAGCAGTGGCGGGAGGGCTTCGAGATGCTCTCCGGCCGCAGTGTCGTCGGCAAGGTGGTGCTGACCCCATGACCGGCCCTGAGCGCGACACGCTCAGGGTTACGAAATCACCATAACTGAAGAGAGAGAAACGCCCATGAAAGCGATCCAGTCCCGTCACCCCGCCACGCTCGACAGCCTGACGCTGGTCGATCTGCCTGATGCACACGCCCCCGGCCCCGGTGAAATCACCGTCCGCATCCGCGCCAGCTCGCTCAACTATCACGACTATGCCGTGGTCAAGGGCATGATCCCCGCCGCCGACGGGCGCATTCCCATGTCCGATGGCGCCGGCGATGTCGTGGCGGTGGGCGAGGGCGTCAGCGACTATGCCGTCGGCGATCCGGTCGTTTCGACCTTCTTTCCCTATTGGCTGGATGGCACCCCGCCGCTCACCGCTTTCCGTCAGGTGCCGGGCGACGGCATCGACGGCTATGCCCGGGAGGTCGTTACCGCGCCGACCACCTGGTTCACCAGGCCGCCCAAGGGTTACAGCCATGCCGAAGCGGCAACGCTGACCTGCGCCGGGCTCACCGCCTGGCGCGCGCTCGTGGTCGACGGCCAGCTCAAGGCAGGGTCGACCGTGCTGGTGCAGGGCACCGGCGGCGTCTCCATCTTCGCGCTGCAAATGGCGAAAGTGATGGGCGCCACGGTCATCGCCACCTCCTCGTCGGACGCCAAGCTCGAACGGCTGAAGGCGATGGGTGCGGACCATCTCATCAACTATCGCGAAGTGCCCGCCTGGGGCATGAAAGTGCAGGAGATCACCGGCGGTGTCGGTGTCGATCATGTCATCGAAATCGGCGGTGCCGGCACGCTCGACCAGTCGATCCTTGCCGCGCGGATCGGCGGCCATGTCGCGCTGATCGGTGTGCTCGCCGGTTTCGCCGGCCCGGTGATGACCGCGATGCTGATGGCCCGCCAGATCCGCGTGCAGGGCCTGACCGTTGGCAGCCGCCAGCAGCAGCTCGACATGATCGCCGCCATCGACGCCACCGGCATCAAGCCGGTCATCGACCGCGCCTTCCCCCTCGCCGACCTTGCCGGTGCCTTCCGCCATCAGGAAAGCGGCACCCATTTCGGCAAGATCGTCGTGGATATCTGAGGCGGGTACCGGACGTCCCCGGTTCCGTCATTGCGAGCGGAGCGAAGCAATCCAGAGCCGGCGTCAACCGCCCTGGATTGCTTCGCTCCGCTCGCAATGACAGGATGGAGTTATCGGCGGATTGGGAGCGTCACACCCGCACCATGCGCAGGAACCCTCTCGTCCCGCGCGCCACCTTTTCGGCGATTCGCGCGGAGTCGAGGCCGTTGATCAGACCGAAGTCCATGTGGACATCGTCGAACCCCTTCCACAGCGACATCAGATCCTCCGCCGCCGCCACGCTGTCATCGCAGACGATCTCGCCGCGGGCCTGCGCTTCGGCCAGCACCGTGGCGACGAGCGCGCGACAGCTTCCTGGCCCGGCATCGAAGAATCGCTGCGCGAAGTCCGGCATGTCGCGCAGCAGCAGCATCATCGCCCGCTTGAAATCGACATGCGCGGGGTCGAACAGGAAGGACAGCAGCGCTTCGCCAAAGGCGTTGAGCCGCTGCTCCAGCGTGCCGCCGCGTACATCCTCCGCATCGAAGGAGGAGGCCATCGCCGCCATCTGCGCGCGCACGAAGCCTTCGAACAGCGCATGCTTGTCGGGGAAGCGGCTGTAGACCGTCACCTTGGAAACCCCTGCGCGCGCGGCGATTTCCTCCATGGTCGCGGCCGCAAAGCCCTTCTCGAAGAAGCAGTCGCGCGCTGCCTGGACGATGGCGGCATCCTTGGCCGGATCGCGGCTGCGGCCGCCGCTGCCACCGGCTGATTTCTTCGTTACGACAGCCAAAATCGATTCCACCTCAAAATGAACGTTGACGTTCATGAACGCCACTGTACATTAACAGCATCTGAAACGCGAATCGCTTCTCCCCTCCCGATTCGCCAGCCGATGGACCTGACACGGATATGAGCTGGATAGCCATCCGCATGCTGACGGGCGACCGTGTCAAGTTCATCGGCCTCGTCTTCGGTGTCGCTTTCTCGGCGCTGCTCATCACCCAGCAGCTGACCATTTTCGTCAACCTGCTGCTGCGCGGCGCCGTCGCGGTGCAGCAGGTCGATACCGCCAATATCTGGGTCATGGATCCTTCGGGTCGCACCGTGGATGCCACCTTGCCGATGCCGCCGACCGCGCTCGATCGCGTGCGCGGCGTTTCTGGAGTCGCCTGGGCGGTGCCGATGATCCGCTCCGGCGCCATCGTCCGATCGGCGAGCGGTGAGCTTGAGCCCGTCAATGTCATCGGCGTCGACGATGCGACGCTGATCGGCCTGCCGCGCCGCATGGTGCAGGGCGACAAGGCATCGCTGGCCGCGCCCGATGCGGTGTTCATCGACGATGTCGGCTCGCGCCGCCTGTTCCCGGATGGCGATGCCATGGGCACCCGGCTCGAACTCAACGATCAGCGCGCGATCATCAGCGGGATTGTCGATGCCGATCCCACCTTCACCTCCACGGTCATCCTCTACACCCGCTATTCCAACGCGCTGAACTATCTCCCCGGCACCCGCAACCGCCTGTCCTTCGTCATCGCCCGCGCGGCCGATGGCGAAACGCCGGAAGCCGTCGCCGCGCGCATCTCCGCGCAGACCGGCCTCAAGGCCCTGACCTCGGAGGAGTTCGCGCAGCAGGGCGTCGATTTCATCATCGAGAATACCGGCATCCCAATCAATTTCGGCATTACCGTCGCGCTTGGTGTGGTCGTCGGCATCGCCATCGTCGGGCTGACCTTCAGCCTGTTCATCCGCGACAACATCAAGCAGTTCGGCGCGCTGAAGGCGATCGGTGTCACCAACGCCACCATCCGGGGCATGGTCGCGGTGCAGGCGGGCCTCGTCGGGCTGATCGGCTATGGCATCGGCCTGTTTCTTGCGACCATGTTCATCATCTCGGGCGCCGAGAACAATGACGCGTTCAAGGGTTTCTACATCCCCTGGCAGATTCCGGTGATCACGGCGGTCGCGGTGATCATCATGATCCTGCTGACCGGCGCCATCGCGCTGCGCTCGGTGCTCAAGACCGAACCGGCCGAGGTGTTCCGGTGAGCCTGCCGCGCGCCATCAAGGTATCGGGCGTATCCAAGGACTTTCCCGTCGGTGACGGCAAGATCCGCGTGCTGCACGGTATCGACGCCTCGATCTGCTCGGGCGAGCTGACCTATCTGGTCGGGGAATCCGGATCGGGCAAGACGACGCTGATCTCCATCATCGCCGGCATCCTCTATCCCACCGAAGGCACGGTCGAGGTGTTCGGCAGCGACATCTATCGCCTGTCGGATACCGAGCTGGTCAAGTTCCGTCTGAGCACCATCGGCTTCATCTTCCAGCAATATAATCTGCTCCCCACGCTCACCGCGGCGGAAAATGCCGCGGTGCCGCTGGTCGCGGCCGGCATGAAACGGGCCGAGGCGGTCGAGCGGGCGCAGGTGCTGCTCGAAAAGCTCAATATCGCCGATCATGCGAACAAGCTGCCGCGCGCGCTCTCCGGCGGCCAGCAGCAGCGTGTCGCCATCGCCCGGGCCCTCGTCCACAATCCGCGACTGATCGTCTGCGACGAGCCCACCGCCGCGCTCGATGCCCGCTCGGGCCGCCGCGTCATGGATCTGCTGCGCGAGGTGGCGCTGGCGGAGGAACGCGCCGTCATCATCGTCACCCACGACAACCGTATCTTCGATCTCGCCGACCGCATTCTCCAGATGGAGGACGGCCGCATCACCCATGACGGCACGACCATGCCGGACGATCATTGAGGCAAGCCATGCTCAAGCGTCTCAACTTCTCCCGCCAGATTCTACCCGGCCTCGCGGTCGTCGGCATCATCGTCGCGGCGCTGCTGATTTGGAACAGCCAGCCCGAGCGCGTGCTCGCCGCACCTGACCAGACCCCGCCGACCGCGCCAGCCGGTGGCGCTGATACCGTGGCTGGGTCGGGCGTGGTCGAGCCCTTGTCCGAGCTGGTCGAAATCGGCGCCTTCATCCCCGGCGTGGTCGACCGCGTCTATGTCGAGCCCGGACAGCAGGTCAGCCAGGGCCAGCCGCTCTTCTCCATCGACAGCCGCGATGCTCGCGCCGCCCTGGCCGAAGCACAGGCGCAGGTTGCCAGCTTCCGCGCGCAGCTGGCGCAGGCCGAGGCCAATCTCGCCACCGCCCGCAATCAGGCCGCGCTCTATGCCGATGTCGCCGACCCGCGCGCCGTTTCGCGCGCCGAGGTCATCGATCGGCAAGGCGCGGTGCGGCAGGCGCAGGCCGCGGTGCAGGTTGCCCGCGCCGGTATCGCCTCGGCCCAGGCCAGCGTCGAGGCGGCGGAGGTCCGGCTCGCCCGCCACACCGTCCGCGCGCCGCGCGCTGGCACCATCCTGCAGGTCGAAACCCGCGCCGGGGAATATGCCACCGCCGGACCGGCGCCGGGCAACAGCAGTCGACCGCTGATGACGATGGGCGACGTCAGCGTCCTCCATGTCCGCATCGACATCGATGAGAGCGAGATCGAGCGGGTCGCGCTCAACCGGCCTGCGGTGATCAAGCCGCGTGGCGGGGCCGATCTCAGCGCTACCGCCAGCTTCGTCCGCGCCGAGCCGCTGGTTGTGCCCAAGCGGTCGCTGACCAACAGCGCCACCGAGCGGGTCGATGTCCGCGTGCTGCAGGTCATCTATGCGCTTCCCGCCAATGCGCAGGGCTTCTTTGTCGGGCAGCAGGTCGATGCTTTTGTCCCCGCCCAGGCCGGTCGCGCCCGCCGCACGGCCCCGGCGCAGACGGCGCGCTGATCATGGCACCCCGCCTGATCCCTTTGGCTGCGCTGCTGCTTGCCGGTTGCGCCAGCGTCGCGCCTGCGCCGTCGCCATCGTCGGTGGCGCTGCCGCCCGCCTACACGCTCGCGGCTGATGAGTCCGCCGCGGCCGCAAATCTCGCCGATCTTCTGCCGCGCCGGGATAGCGCCTATGCCACGCTCGAGCAGGCCGCGCTTGCCGATGCGCCGACGCTGGCTGCCGCGCTCGCCCGCATCGATGCCGCCCGCGCTGCCGCGCGCGGGGCAGGGGCAGCGCGCCTGCCTGCCATCGATGGTAACGCCTCGGTCACCCGCCAGGAGAATAACACGGCCCGCTTCGGCGGCGCGCCGATCGACAGCGACAATACCAGCTATCAGCTCGGCCTCAGCGCCTCGTGGGACCTTGACCTGTTCGGTCGCCTGCGTGCCTCGCAACGCGCCGCCACCGCCCGCCTCGATGCCGCCGATGCCGATGCGGCCGGTGTCCGTCTTGCGCTCGCCTCGGACATTGCGGTGGCGGTGCGCGACTGGCGGGAACTCGATGCACGCGAAGCGGTGATCCGTGACGATCTGGCGCGCGCACTGCAGTTGGTCGAGCTCACCGGCGTGCGCAGCCGCGCCGGTCTCAACCCGGGCTTCGATCTGGTCCGCGCCCAATCGCTTGCTGCCGACGCGCAAGCGCGGCTCGATCCCGTTGCCGCCGACCGCGCATCGGTCATAGGGCGGCTGGTGCGGCTCACCGCGCGCGATGCCGGCTTCGTCCGCACCGCGCTGATGCAGGGCAGCGATGCGCCGCTGGCCCCGATCCCGGACGTTGGCCTGCCCTCAGGGCTGCTGCGCTCGCGCCCCGATGTCGCCGCCGCTGCCGCCCGCCTCGCTGCGTCGGACGCGGAGATCGCCGCTGCCGCCGCCGACCGCTTCCCGCGCCTTTCGATCAGCGGAACGCTCGGCCTGCTGTCGCTCAGCCTCGGCAATCTGTTCGAGGAAGACGCATTGGTGGGCACGCTCGGTGCGTCGCTGGCCGGGCCGCTGGTGGACTTTGGCCGGGTCGGGGCGCGCATCGATCAGCGGCAGGCAGACGCGCAGGAGTCATTCGCCACCTATCGCGGCGTGGTGTTTCAGGCGATCGGGGAAACCGAGGCGGCGCTGGGCAGCATCGCCGCGCTGGACCGGCGCGTAGCGACGCTACAACGCCAGATCGCCATCGATACCGATGCGGTCGCCTTGTCGCGCGAACGCTACCGGCTCGGCCTCGACAGCCTGCTGCCCGTGATCGATGCCGAACGCACGCTCAACGCCTCGCGCAGTGCGCTAACCGCCGCGCGCGGCAACGCCTCCCGCGCCCGCATCGCGCTTTATCGTGCGGTCGGGTCGGGACAATCGATTGCCGATTGATGTTGCGCCGGAACGACATGTCAGCCATTATCGCGCCATAAGGAAGACATCGGGGACGGGCGCACAGCGGTGGACGGGGTAACCGACATCAGACGGGATAGCGGGCTGCTGCCTGTCGACCAGTGGCGCGACTGGCGCACGCCGGAGACGCGCGAAGCACCTGGCCCCTGCTATCTCGACCGCGCCTTCGTCCAGCAATGGGAAGGCAGCGCCGCGGAAATGGTGCACCCTCCGCTCGATCACCATGTCATGGTCATGCACGAAGGCGGCCCCAAGCTGGTAACCCGCAGCGGCGGCATCACCCCGATGAGCGTTGTGGTCCGGCCGGGGAGCTGCACCACGATACCGTCGGGCAGCAGCTATCGCTGGATGACCGAAGGGCCGATCGCCTTCACCCATGTCTATGTCCGGCCCGACCGCTTCGGCGAGCTGGTTGGCGATGCGTACAGCCGCAATCCCGACAGCGTCCGGCTGGCCGAGCGGATCGGCCAGTTCGATCCGCTGGTCACGCGCCTGATCGAGGCGCTGCAGCCGCGCGCGGCCGATCCGGATATCGACGCGGCCAGCGAATATCTGCTCGACTCGCTGATCGTCCGCATCGCGTCCCTGTCCAATCGCGGCGCCAGCTTCAGCTCCGCCCGCCTGACGCTGACCGCGCATACCGTCCGGCGGGTGTGCGATTATGTCGAGGCCAATTATGCCGAGCGCATCACGCTCGACGATATGGCGCGCATCGCGGGCTACAGCCGCTACCATTTCGTGCGCGCTTTCCGGGAGGCGATGGGTACGCCGCCCTATGCCTATCTGATCGGCGTCAGGGTGCAGAATGCGGCGCGGCGCTTGCTCGACACGAGCCTCAGCATCGCCGATGTCGCGCGCCTCACCGGTTTTTCCACCCACGCGCAGTTTTCGTCGCGCTTTCGCGAACAGGTCGGCGTGACGCCGGCGGAATATCGCCGGCGTCACGGACAAGACTGAGTTTCCCGCTTAGAAGCCCTGCACCAGCTGGAAGGTGAAGCGCTCGCGGAAGGTGCTGCTGCTGTTGGTGATCGGAATTTCGATCCCCGCCAGCGCGAACAGATTGCCGCCCAGATGGGTGCGCACGCCGGGGGTCACGCTCAGGAAGGTCCCGCCACCGCCGGAGAATTCGCGCCAGTTGCCAGCCACATAATATGTGAAATCGCCGAAGGGCGCCTTGTCATGGTCGGTCACCGTCTGCCCGATCGCGACATTCATGCCGAAGCTTTCCGGCACACCTGAATCGGGAAAACTGTAGGATACCCGGCCGCGGATCGAAATGCCGTGGCCGACGTCACTGAACAAGTTGAGCTGCGGCTCGGCCGCGAACACGCCGCCGCCGATATCCGATTCGCCCACCGGCAGGCGCCAGCCCACCCCTGCGTTGATGGAGAGGTTGCGCGTTTCGGCCAGCATCAGCTGGGTGGTCAGCGTCACGTCGCCGAACCCGCTTGCATCATTGCCGGCGAGCGGGCCACTTCCGCTCAGATCGCGGTAGAAGGGCACTTCCAACCCGGCCCACAGTCGCCGCGTGAACGGGTAGTGGAAACGCGCCAGCACCTCATGTGCTTCACCGAAGCTCGCGTCGGTGTAGCTGTAGGCCAGGTGCGCTTCCCGCGTGAAGAAGCCGTCGGCGGTAGCCAGCCAGCCCTGGCGCGGTGCGCCGCTCTCGCCATTGGGCACCGGGATCCAGGCGGCACCCAGCTCTTTGCCGAAGCCATCGCCGGTCAGCGGGGTCCATTCGCCGACCGCTTCGCTGTCCTCGCTATTGTCCTGTGCGAGGGCTTGGCCGGGCTGCATCGCTGCCGCCAGTGCAGTGGCGGCAAGCAGCAATCGATATATCTTTTTCATGAGCATAACCTCCTTGGAAGGGGAGGCCATGGTCGGCCAACTGTGCGGTCCGGTCTTTCATGCAGCGCCCTGACTTACAGATTGCTGCGGTCACCGAACCGCGCAGCGTCAGGTATGGGCCGTACGGCGGAACCGACCGGGTGAAACGCCCATCGCGCGGGTGAAGGCCGACGTGAAATGCGACTGGCTGGAAAAGCCGCAGGCCAGCGCCAGTTCGGCGAGCGGCATGCTGCCCTGGCTGAGCAGCATCGCGGCGCGCGACAGCCGGGCGGTCGAGACATATTGGTAGGGTGTGACGCCGGTCTCAAGCTTGAACACGCGGGCGAAGTGGAAGGCCGACAGCCCGGCGCATTCGGCCAGATCGCCCAGCGTGATGTGATCGGCGAGGTGGGTGTCTATATAGTCCTTCACCCGCCGCAACCGCGCGGGAGAAAGCCTGATCGGCTGGCTTGCCTCTGCGCCGTCCGCATCGCCTTCATGATCGCACAGCAAGGCGGCGATGGCGCGCACCAGGCCGTCGCCCAGCAGATCCGCAGCAGGGCCCGGCATACGGGTTTCGTCGGCCAGCAGGCGCACCAATTGCGTCAGGCGCGGGTCGGCCACATCATGGAGCGGCTCCATAAGCTGTCCACCATCGTCACGGTTCAAGGAAGTGGCGAGCATGCCGGCTGGCAGCGACAGCGCGAGCGCAGCCGAGTGCTGCGGAAATACGCAATTGCAGTCGACGCCTGCCGGCGTGTAGCGCACCGCGCCCCGCCGAAGCGGGAAGACGAGCTGTCGCCCTCCGCCGGACCAGCTATACTGGCCCCCACCGGAAAGATTCATGATCACCGTATCGCGGTCGGCTATGCAGCGGTGCGAGCGCACCACATCCGCGCCCACCACTGGTAACAGCCGGAAGGCCGCGATCGGCGAATTCTCTGCAGACAATGTCTCGACAACGGGCAGCACGCTGAATTCGACGCTGTCGATGCAGGGACGCCCGGTGTGGACATGATAGGGCAGTGGCGGCGGTATGGGACCGGACATGGCGGCCTTTCAGCGGGCGCCCGGCTTTACCCGCATCGGAAGGTGCCGAATGGGGGAGTAAGGCGCTACGTGACACACTATAGTGTCAGGCCCCTTTGCATCCTATGGTGGAAGCGCCCGCGCCGCGTGGTTTCCGCAATAACTGATAGGCTACGTCCACGCGGCAGGGCGCCGCCCTGCCTTTTACTGCATCGTATGCACGTGCTGCTGGACCGACAAACTAAGCGGAATCGCGCTGTCCGTCGTGAATGTGGCAAGCCCCGCAACGACATAGGGAAGCTTCTCGACCAGAGGGCTGATGATTTCCGGGGGCTGGGAAGACACCAGCCACAGCCGCAATTGTGCGAAATTTGCTAAAGCTAGCAAGATCTTGCCGTTCTGCCCCAGCGCCCGCAGCGCCTGTGCCTCGGATTCGCCATAGAAGGCGAGCTCATCGACCGCCGTGCTGTGCAGCACGTCGATGGTGACCAGCGACATCGCAATCCCGCCATTTGTGGCAGGCTCGTCGACAAAAAGCGAAAGGCTATTCCACGGCATGTCAGCCACCTCTGATTGTGACGCTACAGCCGCAGGGGGTGCACGACTTTCGATATGTTGCTGTGCGGTGTCGCGCAGTTAATTAATCAAATGCCTGAGGGGACAATTATGTCCATCCAGGCGCGCCATGGCCACCGCCAAGGCAAGAACATGCAATTCCCTAGCCAAATCGGAAGCCGCAGCTTGCGGCATCGGAAATGATGGCTGCGTGACGGGAAGGGCCCGTCGCCATCACCGAATCCAGCAGGGAGCTCCCCATGTCGCGCAATATCAGAAAATCACCGGTCACGGCGCTCGCCGTCATCGCCACGCTCATCGCCGGTTCTGTCATGCCTGCTTCTGCCGAGGTGGTGGTACGTGGGCAGGAAGGGCGGCCGCTCGACGAAATCCGCCGCGCACCTGCATCGATCTACCCGGACCTGCACACCATCGTCGCCCAGCCGTCGCCCTCGGAAATCCAGCCGGAGTTCCTTGGTCCGCACCTGTTCATGAAGTCGGGACATGTCGATCTGGAGCGCGGCACCGTCACCCTGCCGCTCCGCCGCGGTCAGCTCCAGAACGGTACGCCGCAATGGTTCATCATCACCGATACCAGCGACGAGAATCTGTCCGACCTGCACGGCGTCAACTATTCGCCGAAAATGGCCTACGGCCTGACGGGCAATGCATCGCGTGATGCGACTATCCAGCCGAACGGCAGCTTCACCTTCGCGCGTGGCTCGGTCGATTTCCGTCCGGCGCAGGCACTCACACCAGGCGCCCAGCCCAACCCCTTCCCGCCCGCCTCGTTCCAGCCCGGCTCGGTCGGCGATGCCTTCTACACCCCGCTGATTTCGATCACCAACGCGGGCAAGGCGGTCGTGATGAACGCACCGGTGCTGTCGCAGGCCAGCGAGGCCGAGCTTAACGCCATGTGCGGCGGTCAGGTCGATCACAGCAAGGTGCATGACAAGGTCGTCGCGATCTGCCCGCGCGACGAAACCGTGACGCTCAGCCTTACCCTTGGCTTCACCTTCGACAAGCCGATCCAGTATCTGTCGACCGAAGCCAACAACCCGCTGGTCGCCACGCTCGAAGGCGCGACCTTCACTCCGGCGATGAGCGATCTGCCTTTTGCACTGGAAGATGCCTCGCCCGGTGAAGCCGCCGAGCGTATCGTCGTCGTCGTCAACGGGCCGACCGGGATCAACAACCCGCATCGGCAGGGGCTGAACAGCGCGCTGACCGACGGACGCGGCCCGCTCAACGTGCTCGGCGGCGTGCCGACCATCAACCTCGACTATTCGCCGATGTGGCGCATCTTCCCGGCGGTGTGGACCGAAGACGCCATCCGTCAGGGCGTGCGCTATCGCATGACCAGCGCGCTGCAGGCGGCGGAAATGGCCAACCGCGGCTTCCTGCGCAGTCTGGATGGCGGCGAGTTCCGTGCGGTCGGCTTCGTCGTCAACTGTCCGGTCGTCTACCGCATCAACTGATCACTCTCCGCTGGCCTGCACGAGACCCCCAATCCCCCCAATGCAGGTAGCGCAACTGGGCGGTGTCCGGATCTTTCCGGCACCGCCCATATTTTTTGAAAGGCTGCTCTCCCATGGCCAACAGCATATCCGCACGCGCGAGCTCCCGGTTGCTTGGTGCCGCAGGATGGCCGCTGCTGCTCGCCCTCTGCCCGGCACCGGCTTCGGCCCAGGAGGCCTCCGATCCGCCCGCCGATGCCCCGCCGATGATGGATCCCGACGGCGTGCCCTTGTCCGACGAGGTGATGGCCGAACTGCCGCCGCTGCCCGATGCGATGGCGATGGACGGGCCCGGTGCGGCGATGGCGACCGACATCATCGTCATCGGTTCACGGCAGCGATCGCGCTTTGTCGCGCCGTCCTCGGGCGCGACGCTGGCTGGCGATGCGCTGCGTCTGCAGGCGCGTGCCACGTTGGGCGATACGCTGGCGCATCTCCCCGGCGTATCCTCGACCAGCTTCGGGCCGGGTGTCTCGCGTCCGGTGCTGCGCGGCTATCAGGGGGAGCGGACGCGGCTGCTGGTCGATGGCATCCAGAGCCTCGACGTTTCCAACACCAGCCCCGACCATGCCGTGGCGATCAACCCGCTGATTGCCGACCGGATCGAGGTGCTGCGCGGGCCTCAGGCGCTGCTCTATGCCTCGGGCACCGTTGGCGGCGTGGTCAATACCGAGATCGGCCGTCTCCCGCGCCGCGCCCCGCGCGATGGCTGGGATGGCGCGCTGTCGGCAGGGTTCGGCAGCGCCGCCTCCGAGCGTACTGGCGGTGCCCGGGTCGATGTCGCAGCCGGGCCGATCATCTTTCACGCCGACGGGCATTTCCTGCGCAGCGACGATCTGCGCATCGGCGGGCCGGTGCTGACCCGCGCCCTGCGCACGCAGGCACTGGCCTCTGCCGATGCCGGCGTCCGCGCCCTGGCAGGCCTTGCCGATCGCCTTCCCAACAGCGCCGCGCGCAGTTGGGACATCGGTGGCGGCGTGACGCTGTTAGAGGGCGGCTCCTCGCTCGGCCTGTCGCTGGCCTATGCCGACAGCTTTTACGGGTTGCCGACCCGCTACTCGCTCGATCCCGCTGCCCCGGTGGACGATACGCTGATCGACCTAGGCCAATTGCGGCTCGACGGGCGCGGCCAGCTCGCCATCGACAGCAAATGGGTGGAAACGCTGCGCGTCCGCTTCGGCTGGGCCGATTACAGCCATGACGAGCAGCAGCCGGACGGGACCGTGCTGTCGACCTTCAGCAACGAAGCGATCGAGGCGCGTGTCGAGGTCGTCTCGGCCCGGCGCGGCATCTGGCGCGTCACCAGCGGTGTCCAATATGGCTGGCGCGACTTTCGCGTGATTGGCGACGCACCGCTGCTGCCGGCCAGCGAGACCGAACAGTTCGCCACTTTCTCCAACCACGAATTCGACTTGCGGCCGCTGCGGATCGAAGTGGGCACCCGCACCGAATATACCGACATCCAGAGCCGCACCGACCGCGCGCTCGGCAATGTGCCGATCCACCGCAGCTTCACCAGCTATTCGGTCGCGGTCGGCGCCAGCTACGTCGTCGCCCCGGCCTGGACGGTGGCGCTCAACGGCCAATATTCGGAGCGCGCGCCGGTCGTCGAGGAATTGCTGACCCAGGGCACGGATCCGGGCACGCAGGGCGTGTTGCTGGGCAACGAGGCGCTCGGCGAGGAGCGGTCCTGGGGTGTCGAAGGCGTCGTTCGCGGTTTCGGTCCGCGCTGGAGCGTGGAGGGCGCGGTCCACTACACCCGCTTTCCCGATTACATCTATGCCGCGCAGACCGGCGCAATCGTCGATGGGCTGCCCGTGTTCCAGTTCACCGCGGCCTCCGCGCGCTACTTCGGGTTCGAACTGAACGCCAAGGCGGATGTCGCGCAGCTTGGCGGGATGACCGTCGGCATTGACGGGCTGATCGATTACAACCGCGCCACGCTCGGCAAAGGCGGCGGTGCGGTGCCGCGCATCCCGCCCTTGCGGCTGCTCGGCGGCATCGGCGCGCGCAACGACCGGTTCGATGCCCGTGCCGAGCTGGAATGGTCGGCGCGACAGGGCCGGGTCGGCGCGTTCGAAACGCCGACCAGCGGCTTTGTCGTCAGCAACGCCTCGCTGAGCTGGCGGCCCTGGGGAGACGAGCGCGACGTTGCCCTGACCGTTTCCGCCAACAATATCTTCGATGTCGTCGCCCGCCGCCACGCCAGCTTCCTCAAGGATTTCGCACCGCTTGCCGGCCGCGACGTACGCATCGCCCTGCGCTGGGCCTGGTAGGGGCTTGCCGAAAGCGTTCCGGGTCGCCAGCCTGCGTGCCGACAGACAGGGGGCGAGCGAATGCATCCATTTTCACTCAACGGCCGCACGGCGCTGATTACCGGCGCGTCCTCGGGGCTCGGTGCCCATTTCGCCCGCTTGTTCGCCAGCGCGGGCGCCCGCGTCGTGATCGGTGCGCGACGGGTCGAGCGGGTTGCCGCGCTTGCCGATGCCCTTGCCGCCGCTGGCCATCAGGCGCTCGCCGTCCCGCTCGATGTCACCGACGAGGCATCGATCGTCGCGGCCTATGATGCGGCCGAGGCGGCCTTCGGCACCGTCGACACGATTGTCGCGAATGCCGGCGCTTCGGCGGCCGGTCGTGCCACCGATGTGCGGGTACCCGAGCTGTCGGCAATGGTCGCCGCCAATTTCACGGGGGCCTATCTGACTGCGCGCGAAGGCGCGAAGCGGCTGATCTCGGCGGGCAGCCGTGACAGCGGCCAGGGCCGCGTCATCCTGATCGGTTCGATCACCGCTGTTCTGACCGGGCAGGGCGATAGTGCCTATGCCGCCACCAAGGCCGGGATCGCGCATCTGGGGCGCAATCTGGCGCGGGAATGGGTGCGCTCAGGCATCAACGTCAACACCATCCAGCCCGGCTACATCCCGACCGAGATTGCCGGCGACTGGTTCGAAACCGCCGGCGGCAAGGCGCAGATTGCCGCCTTCCATCGCCGCCGCATGCAGGACATCGCCAGCCTCGATGCGATGATGCTCTATTTCGCCAGCGACGCCAGCGCGATGACCACCGGCGCGACGATCACGGTCGACGACGGACAGTCGCTTTAGACGCTGTCCCGGTGGGTTGAATCGGGACCGTCGTGCCGAGCTGGTCGAAGGGCGCTTATCGGCGAGGCGTGCTTCGGCAAGCTCAGCACTGCGGTCCATTTAGGCATGGCAGAAATTGGAGCGATGCAGGCTATTCGCGGTCGGTGTTCGCCGGTCCGTCGCTCGGGGCCGCTCCGCCGCGCGCCTGTGCCTTGCGCTTGCGCAGGTTGGCGCGCAGTTGCTCGGCCAGTCGTGCCGCACGATCCGCGTCGTTTCCACCCTGTTTCTTGATGCTCATTGCCGGCAATTAGCGCGCCGGGCATTGTGCGCGCAACCCGCGCTTGACAGGGCAGGGCGCGCCAGCCATAGGCCGCGCCTGCCTGCCGGAGCATAGGCCCGCAGGCCCCGGTTGCTGCTGTAGCTCAGTGGTAGAGCGCGTCATTGGTAATGACGAGGTCGGGAGTTCAATCCTCCCCAGCAGCACCATTTTCCTGGCTTCGATGTCCCCCGTCGCAAGCGCGCGATCAGGCCAGCCATTGCCCGGCAAGCAGCATGGTGACCTTGACGTCGATGGCGCAGCCCTCGGCGCGCCTCGCGGCGATGAAATCGGCGATTCCGTCGATCGGCACCCGGTGCGTCACGATATCCTCGCCGTCCACCCCGCCGCCCGGTCCAACCCGCGTCAATCCGCGCGCGATCATCAGCGTGAAGCTTTCACCCACCATGCCGGGGGAGGAGAAAAACGCGCCTGCATTGCGCCAGTCCGCCGCCGCATAGCCGGTCTCTTCCTCCAGCTCGCGGGCAGCCGCCGGGGCGGCTTCCTCGCCAATGCTATCGTCGCCGACCAGCCCGGCCGGCAGCTCGATGCAGCGGGCATGGATGGGTATGCGATATTGCTCGACCAGCAGCACATGCCGACCGTCCGGCGCATCGTCGATCGCCAGGATGACCGCCGCATGGATGCCGCGCGCGCGATTGACATATTCCCACCGGCCTTCGCGGATGGTGGTGATGAACTTGCCCTGCCAGACGATTTCCGGCTGTTCGCCCTCGGCGCTCACAGCTCGATCAGCCTGTCCGGCATTTCGTTCTGGTCGTCGTGGCTGCGCGGGAAATGCCTTGCGAGCAGCGCACCGGTCAACTCCACCGCCTGGACGATGCCGTCGCCTGCCCGGTCTGCCTTCACCTCGCCGATCAGCACCGTCATCGTCTCCAGCCAGTCTTCCGACGATACCTTGGCGTTGATCGCCGCATCGCCCACGATCTCGGCCCGATGCTCGGCGAGGCTGAGGTAAATGAGCACCCCCGTCGCAGCGCGCGTGCGCGATTCGATGCCGATGCGGAAAGCCTTCAGCGCCGCCTCATGAACCCGCTGCCGCTTGAGCAGACCGGGCGTCAGCGCCAGCCGCAGCGGCATCCACAGCAGTGCCAGCCATACCAGCAGGAACATGGCGATCTGCAGGCCGACGGTCGCCGCCGCCAATACGCCATAGCCATAATCGGCATGCCAGGCACCGCTGGCCGCGATCAGCAACTCGTCAAACCGCGCGCTGTCGAGCGCTACCAGCGCGGGGACCAGAAAGGCGGCTATCGTTGCCAACAGGACCGCCCATTCGGCGTAGCTATCCGACTGGCGGGCGACCATCGTCGAGATTTCGCCGTCGCTCTTGGCTTCCGCTGCCGCCACGGCGGCGCTGATGCGCGCATGGTCTTCTGCTGAAATCAGGATCGTGCGTGCCATCACCAGCCTCCGCTCGCACCGCCGCCGCCGAAGCTGCCGCCGCCGCCTGAGAAGCCGCCGCCTCCCCAGCTCGACCCGCCGCCGCCCCAGCTGGAGCTGCTGCCCCAGTCGGAATCGCCGCCGCCCCAGATGATGACCGGGCCGTGGCGCCCGCGCCGGCGGCGTCCGCCGCCGCGATTGCCGATCACCACCAGAAAGATGAACAGCCCGACGAACACCCAGAAGATGATCATCCCCACCGCCCCGTCACTTACCTCTTCGACGGCCGCCTCGCCAGCGATGCGCTCTGCCTCTTCGGGTGGCAGGGTCAGTTGCTCGGCGATGGCATCGACTCCCGCAGTCACGCCGGCGTCGAAATTGCCGTCCCGGAAATGGGGCGTGATGGTGTTGCGGATGATCTGCGCCGACAGGGCGTCGGTCAGCACCGGCTCCAGCCCGTAGCCGACCGCGATATGCATCCGCCGGTCATTGGGCGCGATCAGCAGCAGCACCCCGTCGTTGCGTTCCTTGTCGCCGATGCCCCATTCGCGCCCCAGCCTGTAGCCATAGTCGGCGACGTCATACCCCTCGAGATCGGGCACGGTCGCCACCACCAATTGCCGTTGGCTCTGCGTTTCCAGCGCCTCCAGCCGCGCGGTAAGCTGCACTTCGGTTTCGGGCGACAGGATGTTCGCCGCGTCGACAACCCGGCCGGACAGGGCAGGGAATGTCTGCGCGACAGCGGGGGCGGTGGCCAGCGTTGCGAGCGCGAACGCCAGCAGCAACCGGCGCAAGGGGAACCACAGCGCAACCATGGCGCCGCTCCTTCCTGTTCGAGTGGCTTATTGCTGACCGAAATTGACTGTCGGCGCGACCTCGGCTCCGGGCGTTACTGCCTGATAGGGCACGAGTGGTTCCGCTCCATGGATCAGGTTGGCACCGATCGAATCCGGGAAAGTGCGGATGGTGGTGTTATAGACGCGTACGGCTTCGTTATAGTCGCGGATAGCGATGCGGACGCGGTTTTCGCTGCCCTCAAGCTGGCTTTGCAGGTCGAGGAATCCCTCCTGGCTGCGCAGCGTGGGGTAGGCCTCCTGCAGACGCTGCAAAGACACCGCCACCGATAGCTGGTTCTGTGCCTCCTGGAACCGCGCCATTGCCTGTGGATCGGTCAACTGATCCTCGCTCAGCGTGATGCGTGTAGCATTTGCACGCGCCTGAGTGATTTCGGTGAGCGTGCCTCGCTCGGCCTGCGCGGCAGCGCCAACTGTCGCCACCAGATTGGGGATCAGATTGGCGCGGCTCTGAAACGCGGCCTGCACGTCGGCCCATTTGGCCTTCGCGGCCTCTTCGGCAGTCGGAACGCTGTTGATGCCGCATCCCGCCAGCGAAACGGCGGCGAGCGGGGTCATCAGGGCAAAGGCAAGGCGGCGGTCGATCACGATTAGGTCCTCCACAAATCCGGCTTCCCGATACGGGCTCAGCCAGAGCGCATTACGCATGTAGGACACCCAAAGGCGCGCTGCAATTGGACATCTGATGCAATCGATGGCAGGACTTTGTGGTTAACCGTTGAGGGGGGATAAAAATGCTTTCTGAATTCAAGGCGTTCATAGCGCGCGGCAATGTGCTCGATCTCGCCGTCGGCGTGATCATCGGCGCGGCCTTCGGCACCATCGTCAAGTCGTTGACCGACGATCTCATAATGCCGGTGGTCGGTGCGCTTTTCGGCGGCGTGGATTTTTCGAACTTCTTCATGCCGCTGGCGGATGTCCCCGCCGGCACTGCAATGACGCTGGAAGCCGTGCGTGCGGCGGGTGTGCCGGTGTTTGCCTATGGCGCGTTCGTTACCACGGTGATCAACTTCCTGATCCTCGCCTTCATCATTTTCCTGATCGTGCGGTACGCCAACAAGGTGTTGAAGAAGCCCGAAGAACCCGCGGCACCTGCCGGCCCGAGCGAGGTCGATCTGCTTACCGAAATCCGCGATGCGCTGAAGTCACGCTGAGCGACTGTCATCGTGGCAGAAGGGCGGTCCACCGGGCCGCCCTTTTCAATGGCGCAACCCACGCCTATATCCATCGGTGCCGGGCAACCGGCTATGACGATAAATCGTGGCGTCCAATAGGCACAGCGGACCCGGGGGCGGTACCCGGCGGCTCCACCATCGCTCCTGATCCATCAGGAATGTTGACGGGGCCGAACTAGGATCGACGTGTGTTGAAAAACGCTTGCTTTCGTCCGGGCTGAGTAACCCGTAAAAGGCTCAAAACCACAAGTGCTAACGATAACGAAGCACTCGCTCTCGCAGCGTAATTCATGGGCCTCGCGGCCCTGAATTAAACTAAGAGAACGCGGTTCGGACCGAACCGGGCAACAGAATCGGAAACCAGCGGTACGGGGAGCACCGGGCAACAGAAGCTCCCCACCTTTCCATTGCCTGCTTCGTCGCCCCGGACTTGACCCCGGGTCGCCTGCGGTCGCGAATGGGCAAGATGGTGCGCGTCAAGGCGCAAAGAGGCCAAGAGGTTTGGCGCATCGGCGAAACCGCTCTTTCATTCCAAGGCGCAAGGCTCCGGCGCGCTTGGAGAAACTGCTTCGCGGCCAAGGGCTGCCCACTTGGCTCCTTGGCGTCTTGGCGGGATCCCTCTTTCAACGGTTGCGCCACCACGACAACTATGGTCCCCTGCTTTCAAGAAACAGGGAGAGAGCCATGACCGAGCAGCTGATGACTGCCCTCGAAACCGCGCGCGCGATTGCTGAAGGGCGCACCACCGCCGTTGCCGAATGCGAAGCGGCCATCGCCCGTATCGAGGCGCGCAATCCCGCGCTCAACGCAGTCATCGTCAAGACCTACGAACGCGCCCGCGCGGATGCCGCCGCTGCGGATGCCCGCATTGCTGCCGGGGAGCAGGCCCCGCTGCTCGGGGTGCCGATGACCATCAAGGAAAGCTTCGAGCTTGCCGAAACGCCAGCCACATGGGGTTTCGTCCAGCATGCCGGCAATGTCGCCAAGGTCGACGGGTCGACCGTGCGTCGTCTGCGTGCCGCCGGCGCGGTCATCCTAGGCAAGACCAATGTTCCGGTGGCGCTTGCAGACCTGCAATCGGTCAATCCGGTCTATGGCCGCACGGTCAATCCGCATGATCCGGCCCGCACCTGCGGCGGTTCGTCCGGCGGGTCGGCGACGGCGCTCGCCAGCGGCATGGTGCCGCTCGAAATCGGCACCGACATCGGCGGATCGATCCGCACGCCCGCGCACTTCTGCGGCGTGTTCGGTCACAAGAGCAGCTACGGAGTGATCCCGCTCGACGGCCATCGTTTCCCCGGCACCGATGGCGCGGACCGGCCGCTCTCGGTCGCCGGGCCGCTTGCCCGCAGCGCGGCGGACCTCGCTGCTGCGCTCGACGTCGTCGCGGCTGAATCTTTGCCCAGGGCCAGCTTCGCCAGCCTTGACGGTGTGCGTCTGCTGGTTATCACATCACACCCGCGCGCCGAGGTGATGGCAGAGATTGCGGCCGGTATCGATGCGCTGGCGGCCAAGGCCGAAGCTGCCGGCGCCCACGTCTCGCGCAGCTCTGATCTGTTGCCCGATCTTGGCGAGCTTACGGATCATTACATGCGCATGCTCAACATGATCGTCACCAACGGCGCGCCGGCACCCGACGGGCGCGTGCCCACCGTGGTCGACTGGTTTGCCGAATGCGACGCGCAGGCGCGCGTCCAGCGCCAGATGGCCCGCCTTTTCGAGCAGTTCGATGCGATCATCATGCCGGTGCATGGCACCACCGCCTTCCCGCACGACGACACGCCCGATCTGCGGGCGCGCAGCCTGACCATCGATGGCAAGCAGACTCGCTACGCAGCGCAATTCGCTTGGATCGGTCTTGCCACCTTCGCCGGCTTGCCCTCGACTTCGACGCCGCTCGGCAGGGCGTCGGACGGCCTGCCCTACAATTGTCAGGTCATCGCCGCCAATCGCCGTGACCATGACGCGATTGCGCTGTCCGGCCTGCTGGCGGCGCTGGCAAGGGATTAGCGGGCCACGATCAACCGATAGCCCAGATCGCACGCGTCGACGCGTCGCAACGCGCCGTAGCGCTGTTCCCACGCCCCGCTCGCGAGATCGTCCTCCAGCCTGGCGAGCGATGCGGAGACGTCCCCCAGTGCGTGGAACGAGGACATGGCAGCACGGACCCGGGCATCGAGATAGGCCGCCGGCCGCCGCCAATAGGCGCAGAGGAAGCCGTCGGTGCAATCGTGCGGAATGGGCACGGGGATGATGTCCACAGGCCCCAACGCTTCCGAATAGGCGGTCATCGGCGGCATCTGCGCCTCATCAAGCGCAATGAGTTGGGGAAGATAGTCGGCCAACCAGAACCCGCGAAACGATGCATCATAGGTCAGGATGACCACTCGCCCCCGCGACACCCTGCGCAGCTCGGCCAGCCCGCGCGGCTGATCGGTCCAATGGTGCACGGTCAGAACAGCCATCGCCGCGTCGAAACTGGCATCGGCAAACGGCAGATCTTCGGCACAACCCTGCACGACCGGAGCGGACCTCGGCGGGCGCTGCGCGATCATCGCCGTCGACGGCTCAAGCGCGGTCAATTGTCGCCCGACCGGTTCATAGGAACCGGCCCCAGCGCCCACGTTGAGCACCGTCACCGCATCGCCCAGCGCTGCATCGATCATGGCGGCAATGCGGGCGTCGGGCCGGCGCAGCGTCGCATAATCGATGCCGATGCTGTCATATTTCGCCTGCATCCTGCCGCTCCTTCCTGTTTCGGTTGTTTGCGCTTGTCCTGGCCGGTCAACGCAGTGCCAGCAACCGGTGCTTGTCGAACGGTCGTGCTTGCGCCATGCCGCAGTCGAGGCAAAGCGGGGGCAGGTCAATGCTACAACAGGTCCGGCATGGCCGTGTCGATCGGGACGGGAGACCGGGCGGGAAGCTGGATGCCGAGCGCTTGCTTCCCCTGGCCTTGCTGGTGGTTGCCTGGGCCTATTTTGCATGGCGCATTCATGCTAGCATTGCCGCCGGTATCGTCGATAACTCCGTTCTCGGCGCGGATGCGGCGGAGATATTGCGCGCGCTGCAGGCCGGTCGCTACCACGGGCTCAGCCTGACCAAGCATCCTCTCGCCGTCGTCTGGGCGGCATTCACCATCGCGCCGATGCGTCTGGCCGGGGTCGACACGTCGCTCGCGGCCAGCCTGTCCTTCGGCCTCGCGGGAGCGATGGTGCCGACCTTGACCTTCCTGCTCGCCCGGCTGTGGCACGCGCCGCGCGTGGCTTCGCTGGCGGCGGCACTGTTGGCGACGACCACATTTTCAGCGCTGACGGTGCTCTCCATCGTCGAAAGTTACGCCGTCACATTGTCGGCTATGCCCGCAGCGCTGATCGCGATGACATGGATTGCGCGCCATCTGCCGGATGGCTGGTTCGCAGGCATCGCCGCCGGTGTGTGCGCGGCGATCGCAGCCTGGGCCAATCTGCCGCTGGCTGCGCTGGTCCTCGCTTATCCGGCGCTGCGTCTGGTGGAGGGCAGGGGTATTGCCAGCCTGATGCGCAGCGGCATGGTGCCGTTCGCGGTCGCCGGTGCAGGCGCGATTGCCCCTACCATTGCGCTCGGGCTGCTCATTGGCTTCGGTCAGCAGCAATCGACGATCAGCCAGTGGACCAGCCTCTCTCACTTTACCGATGCCACCATCCTGGCGGACTATGCAGTGAGTGTCTTCGCCCTCGGTGCCGTGGCGCCGGACATGGCAGTGCAATGCCGCTATCCGGCGGAGGCGCTCGCCGCGCTGCTCGCCGATCCGCTGCGACTGGCGGCGTTTGCCGGGATATGGATGCTGGTCGCGGGCGGCGTGATCGGCGCGGTGCGTAGTCCCTCGGCGCGCCCGCTGGCGATCGGCCTGATCGCCATTGTCGCCACGATGCTGCTGTTTTTCCTGTGGTTCGCGCCATTCGCCGCCCTGTTGTTCGCCGGGCAATGGTGGTTTTTGCTGGTACTGCTGGCGCTGCCGCTACTGGCGGCATCCCGGATTGCGGCGGCCGCCGGTCTGGTGGTCGCGGCGCTGTGCCTCACCGTCAACGCGCCGGTGCTTGCCAACAGCCCGATCGATGATTTTGCTGCCTCCTGCCCGCAAGAGATGCAGGTCAACGGCGGCATCTAGAGGCGCCTGGGATTTAGCTGTCGAAGCCTATGGTCTCGCGCTCCACGACCATGGCCCCGCCACGCAGGTTGCGGTGGATGGCGGTGACATATTCGCCGAGCACCCCCAGGAAGATCAATTGCAGGCCCGACAGGAAGAATAGCGATACGATCAGCGTCAGCGTGCCGCGCGGAGCGCCGGAGAAGCCGAATGCCCATGCGCCGATCACGCCCAGCGCGTAGACGATGCACAGGGCGGCCATGACAATGCCGACAATCGAGCAGAAACGCATCGGTGCGGTAGTGAAGCTGAAAATGCCGTTGACCGCCTGATCGACCAGCATGAACAGGTTGAGGCGCGACTTGCCCCGCTCGCGCTTCGCCCAATTATAGTCAACGATGACGCGGCGGAACCCGACCGAGGCGATCATGCCGCGCAGGAACGGGTAGTTGTCGCGATACTGCAGCACGGCGTCGGCGACCTTGCGGTCGATAAGCTGGAATTCGCCGACCTTCTCTGGGATCTCGAAGTCCGCCAGCCGGTTGGCGATGCGGTAGAACAGCGATCGCGTCTTGGCCATCAGCCACGCTTCCTCGCGTGTCTTGCGTGCGCCGGCGACAATCTCGTATCCGCTTTCCCACAGCCGGACGAATTCGGGCACCAGGCTCGGCGGGTCCTGCAGATCGCAGGGCAGGAAGGTGATCACTGCATCGCCGCTCGACCGGCGCAGTGCGTTGAACATCGACCGGAAGGGGCCGAAATTGCGGGCGTTGAGGATGACCTTGACGCGCGGGTCGCTGGCGGCGAGGTCACGCAGCATTTGCGGCGTGGTGTCGCTCGATCCATTGTCGGCGAAGATGTGCTCATACTCGTAGCCGGGCAGTTCGGCTGCAAACATGTCGCGCACCGCGGCATGGCAATGCAGCAGGTTCGCTTCCTCGTTGAGGACCGGCGTGACGATGGAGATGGTCTTGGTCATGCCTCGCCCTTATCGCGAAAAACGAACCAGCGCAGCAGCGCGAATGACAGAATTACCGTTGGCGGCAGGCACAGCGCCTGGGCGACGAGCGTATCGACGCCCCATTGCTCGAGCCCCTTGAGCATGGCCAGATTGGCCCCATAGCTCAGGCAGTAGGCGAGGATGAAGCGAGGCAGCAAGGCCGCGCCCTGATTGGCGAACACCAGCTTGCCGGTGGTGAAATAGTTGAAGATCACGCCGGCCACCGTCGCCAGGGCCAGCGCCGCGGCACTGTCCAGCCGGGCGAGCACCAGCGCGGCGAACACGCCATATCCAAACAGCGTGTTGATCACCCCGACGACCAAGAAGCGCGCGAAACGCCGCAGCTCCGGGTGACGCAACAGCTCAACCATGCGCCACAGCCTCCAGCGCGGCCCAGTGCCGGGTCACCGCCGCATGAAAGGCGGGGGGCTGGAACGCCGGATCCTCTGCCACCCGCTGATGGAATGCCGCGAGCATCGGCAAACGCGGATCGGGTGACCCCGCGGCTGGTATCGGGCCGAAGGGGGTTGCCATATCGGTCACCGCAATGGTGTCGATCCGGACGCCGAATTGCGCTTCAGCGCCAAGCGAAAAGCGCATGCGCAACTTGGGGCTCTGTTCGCTTGCAGCAACGCTCAGGGCGCAGACTGCAACAGCGCCGCTGGCATCGTGCGCCACCTCCAATGTCGGCTGGTGCCCAGGCATCAGCGCCTCTGCAAGTGCCAGGCAATGAATGTAGTAGAAGGCGATGGCACCACCACCCGCGTCCGCCTCCCGCTTCCAGCCGCGCACCATAGGCGATTGGCGGTGCGCCCAGTCTATGTCGACCGACTTGCTCTGCGCGAGTGCCCCGGCCGCGTCGTTCGCCCAATCGCATTCTGCGAACAGATAGGGCACCGCCCAGCGGCGGCCTGCGGCAGCCAGCTCAGCTTCGAGCGCCGCAGCGGCGGCCGGGGATTCGGCGACCGGCTTTTCGATGATCAGCGTGCCGCCAACGCCCTCTGCGGCCAGTTGCCGCGCCAACGCAGCATTTTGTGCTGGTGTTTGCGCCAAGACCACGGCCTCTGCATCGCGTGCCGCCGTCATGACGTCATCGACCCAGCGTATGCGGGGCGTTAGGTCCGCAAGTTCGGGACGCGCCTCGGCTTGCGCGCGATAGCGGCCGAGCGTCGCCACATCCCTCCCGCTTCCCGCCAGCGCGGCGACATGGCCGTAGAGGCCGAACCCGCCGCCGACGACCAGGATCATGCGTCTTTGGGCACTTCGAACAATGGCACGATCTGGCCCGTATAGCCCTTGCCGCGCATGTAGCGCTCGATTTCGGCCTGGATATGCCAGGCGAAGTTGACCAGCACCGGCGCGTCCATCCGGTTTTCGAAAAATTCCGCTTCGTCGCGGATTTCGATGCGGGTGCCCGGCACATAATGGCCGATCTTCGGGGAAGCGGAACGCTCATAGGCGGCGTCGATGAGCGTCTCGTCGATGCCGAAGCAGTGAATCAGGATCGCGGTGCGCCCGGGGAAGGCCTTGGCGGGCAGGCGGCCGTGCTCGGCGACCAGCGCCGTCAACCTGGCCTTGATCGCGGCGCTCTCGCGCTCGATCATCGGGGCCATTGCCGCGATCGCATCCAGAAATCCGCTTTCGTCACGCTCTATGCCGCTAGTTGCGGCGCCATTGCCGATCACCACGCGGATATTGCCGTTGTAGCGCGGCGGGAACTCGACGCTCTCGATATGGCGGCCGAGCTTCTTGGCAATGTATTCGAACGAGCGGAAGGAATAGGTCCGCGGATGCTCGTGGTAGAAAGTGTCGAACTGGGCCCGGTCGACCACCGCGCCGAGATAATGGTTCTCGATCACCAGCCGGGTCTCGGGACCGAGCAGGCGCTTCAGTTGTGCGATGAGGCCGTTCAGATCCTCGATATGCGCGAAAACGTTGGTGAAGGTGACGACATCGGGCTGCGCATGGCTGGCCAGATAGGCGTCGACCGCTGCTGCATCGAAGAAGCCGTGGTGCACCCAATCCAGCTTGGGCCGCGCATCCTCGACCGCACCGGTCGGCTCGATGCCCGCGGTCCTGGCGCCGTGGCGCTTGAAGGTGGCGAGCAGGCTGCCGTCGTTGCAGCCGATGTCGAGCACCTGCTTGCCGGCAAGGCCGCCGACGAGGCCGTCGACCATCTCCACCAGCTCGGCCATGCCGTCGAGCACGTCCTGCGTCATCGCCGCGCGATAATGGTAGGTCTGCGGGAACAGCACCGCCTTTTCGACCTGCACCGCCTGATGCACGGTGATGCAGTGCGGGCAGCCGACGAGGCGCAGCGGATAGTTGGCCGGATAGGCCGGGTTGCCGACGGGCACCAGATCGTCGCACATCGGCTGGTCGCCCAGATCGAGCAGCGGCACCAGATCGGTGGAATCGCACACTTCGCACGTCGTGATGGTGCGAATATCGATGGTCATGCGGGAGATGCTCCATAGGGGTCGGCCGATTGGAAGGCGGCGATTTGCTGACGGGTGAGGGCGATCGGGTCGGTGCCGGCGGCGTGCTGTGCATACCAGGCGGCGGTGTGGGCGATGGCGTCGGTGAAGCCCCAGCGCGGCTTCCAGCCCAGGCTGGCCATGGCGCGCGAGCAGTCAAGCTTGAGATAATGGGCTTCGTGCGGGCGGTCGGCGGGGGCGTCGATGACGATCCGGCCGCGGCCGAAGGCGGCGATCATGGCCTGTGCGACGTCGATGACGGGGCGGGCGTCGTCGCCGACGGGGCCGAAGTTGAAGGCGGCATCCTGAAGCTCCTGACCTATGTCGAGCCTCTGGGCGAGGGCGAGGTAGGCGGCGACGGGTTCGAGGACGTGCTGCCAGGGGCGGATGGCGCCGGGGTTGCGCAACGTTACGGCTCCGTCACGACCGGCCACCGCGCGGGCGATGTCGGGGACGAGGCGGTCGGCCGACCAGTCGCCGCCGCCGATGACATTGCCGGCGCGGACGCTGGCGATGCGTGCGGGGTGGCCGCCGGGCCTGGCGGGGGCGAAATAGCTGCGGCGCATCGAGGCGACGACCAGTTCCGCCGCGCCCTTGGAGGCGCTGTAGGGATCATGCCCGCCCATCGGGTCACTTTCCCGATAGCCCCATTCCCATTCGCGATTTTCGTAGCATTTGTCGCTGGTTACGGCGACAACCGCACGTACGCTGTCAACCCGCCGCACCGCGTCGAGCAGCGCCGCCGTGCCGGTGACATTGGTGGCAAAGGTACCGACCGGATCGTCGAACGAGGCACGCACGATGGCCTGCGCGGCGAGGTGGAACACCACCTCCGGCTGCGCGGCCTCGACCGCCGCCGCCAGCGCTGCTGCATCGCGGATGTCGGCAAAATGACCGCGGGCCAGACCGAGCAGGTCGAACAGGGCCGGTTCGCCCTGCGGCGGCAGCGCATAGCCGGTGACTTCGGCGCCCATTTCGGCGAGCCAGAAGGCCAGCCACGCACCCTTGAAGCCGGTATGCCCGGTCAGGAACACGCGGCGGCCGCGCCAATAATCGGAATCGACCCTCAGCATCGGCGGCCTACCAGACCTTCCACGGCGCGGTGCCCGCGTCCCAATGGCTTTCGAGCAACTGGCGGTCGCGCAGCGTATCCATCGGCTGCCAGAAGCCTTCGTGGCGGAAGGCATGCAGTTCGCCATCGCGGGCGAGCCCTTCGAGCGGCTCGCGCTCCCAGATGCAGTCGTCGCCGCCGAGATAATCGAGCGCCTTGGGTTCGAGCACGAAGAAGCCGCCGTTGATCAGCCCCTGCTCCTCTGCCGGTTTTTCGGCAAAGCTGGTGACGGCAGTGCCGTCCATCTCCAGCACGCCAAACCGGCTGGGCGGACGCACTGCGGTGACGGTCGCGGTCTTGCCATGCTGGCGGTGGAAGGCGAGCAGCGCGCCGATGTCGATATCGGCAACGCCATCGCCATAGGTGAAGCAGAAGGTCTCGTCGCGCACAAGATCGGCGACGCGGCCCAGCCGCCCGCCGGTCATCGTGCTTTCCCCGGTATCGGCCAGCGTGATGCGCCAATCCTCCGCCTTGTTCATGCCGAAGACGATCTGGTCCTGGCGCATGTCCACCGTCACGTCCGACATGTGGAGGCGATAGTTGGCGAAATATTCCTTGATGACATAGCCCTTGTAGCCGCAGCACACCACGAAATCGCGGATGCCATGGGCCAGGTAGATTTTCATGATATGCCACAGGATCGGCCGCCCGCCGATCTCGACCATCGGCTTGGGCTTGAGAGACGTCTCTTCGGACAGCCGGGTTCCCAGCCCTCCCGCCAGCAGCACCGCTTTCACGTCGTTCCCCCGTCGTTGCCCCAGCGCGGAACAGCCTGTGGTGCCGGCTACAGGATTCGAACCCGTGGCCCCCTGATTACAAATCAGGTGCTCTACCAACTGAGCTAAGCCGGCATCATGCTGTCGCGCGGCGCATTAGCGTCAAATGACGCCGAACGTCCAGCCCTCGGTCAGGGCAATTTCGGCGTCGAGCGGGGCAGGGTTCCAGAAGTCCGGGCGATGCGCGGTTGCCCGCAGCCAGGCGGCGGTCAGCAGCGCGTCGCTGGCATGATCGCTGATCGGGCCATCATGCCCGGTCGGGCGCGAACCCAATGCGCGCAACGCCGCATCGAGCGCCGCGCCGTTGCGCATCTTGGAACGGTTGGCCGGAAGGCCCGCGGCGCGCGCGGCCATGCTGGTATAGATTTCGACCAGCAGAGGGCCCGAGGACGGCACCGGATCGTGCGGCCACAGCGGCAGGCGCCCATCCAGCCGGTGCAGCAGGCGCATGCCGGTCAGGGAGCTTTTGCCGACCTGGCCGGCACCGACCAGATTGAAGCAGCTCCAGCTGTTCGCCTGCCGGGTCGCGCGCTGGTGGCGCTCGACCGCGCGCAGCCGCCCGAGTCCGCCGCCGAACAGATCGCCGACATGGGTAGCCGAATGGCGGAAATGCCGCTGGCCCTGCGGATGGGTGAGGAAGGCGTTGGCGCCGAGATGCGGTTCGCGCGCGCACAGTTGCTCGACCAGCGCCCACAGGCCGGTCAGCGAGGCGGGGCTGGCGTCCCATTCGGGGAAATAGGCTCGCGCGTCGATGAACGGAAAGCTGGGCGAAAGGTCGAACCCGATCAGCATGGCATCGCCCGCCTGCGCCCGCGCCTCCAGCCAGCCGAGCACCGCGATGCGCGACCACGCCCGCTCGCCGCCGGGTGGCGCGACCAGTCCCGGCGCGTCGTCCCCCTCCGCCACCGCGACGGCAATGCCGGGCAGCAAGGCCCCGCGCGCGCCCGACCAGTCGATGCAGGCAAAGGAGGAGAAGCTGCGCATCGCCGGACCATTGCAGCGGGGCGGGCGCGCTGCAATGGGCGGGTGCGGCGATCGTATCAATTGCAAGCACGGCGGCAGCCGGGCGTAGCGGGTGGTTCAGTCCAGTGTCTTGTGCATGAAATAGCGCGGATAATAAGGGGCGGGTCCATCGATCTGGCCGAAGACTGTAAAGCCATGCCGTTCGTAGAAGGGTCTGGCCTGAAACGCCTGGGTATCGAGCAGCATGTGATGACAGCCGCGCGCTCGCGCTTCTTCCTCTGCCATTTTCAGCAGTGTGGAACCGTAGCCCCGCCCCCGAAGCGAGGCGGGCAGCGCCACCATGTCGATTTGAAATCCGCCCCACCGGGATGACGCGACCAGGCCACCGACGACCTCGCCCTTTTCGTCCTTGAGAAGAATGGCGAAATCCTGATTATCGAGTACCTGCACCGCCTCACGCGTGAATTGACGTAGGATGGCAAGAACGGCGGAGCGATCGCTTTCGCTGGGTTGGTCGGTCCGATGGCAGGTGAAGTCAGGCATGGGAAAGGATCATGTCCGTGACCCGCGCGGGCGCAAGGGGTTTTGGGGGCGGTTAGCCATCTGGCGGGTCGAGGAATGGCAGGCCTTTCGGCTCAGGGATGGTTGGCGGACGGGTCGGTTTTGGTTCGGCACCGATCCTTGTCGATGGCTGGAATGAGGTGTTTAGGCGCCGTGGGCCGGTTGGGTTGATCAGTCCCGTTCAGCCAAGTCAGGAAACTCACGACCGATGGGATTGATGAAGCCTTCATTTAACTGGCGAAAAATCTCGCCAAGCCTCAGTGCAAGAGCCCTTCGTTCGGCTTCATCAGAAACCTGAGAGATGGCTACATCGATCTCCCCAAGTAAGGGGTCAAGCGCCATGACCGCGCCAATAAGGCGTTTTGCTATCTGCTTTTCCATTTGAGCAGATTTAGCGAAATTAACTTATGGCCACAATCGGGTCGTTAGCCGCCGGTCCGGTTTTGGCGTCAGGCCGAAACCCCGCCGACGGCTGGAATGGGCTCGAAAGCAAACACCCTTACTCTGACGCGATGCGCGCAGTAAGGCGGCCAAGAATTACCTCAATTGCCTCGTCCGATATCTGGCATCGGATATCGTCTGCAATGCACTCGAAAGAGCTATCATGAAACAGAATCAGGAAATGCCGCTTTTTCCGCATCGCGAAATTGGGGAAACGATGGCGATTGAGCGCGACAATCTCCTCATCCCATTCTGAGTCTGCGACCTCGCACACATCGTAAGAAAGCCCACGCGTCCTCGGGATCGCTGACCACGCCTCGTCATTGGGGTAACCGAACTTGGTGATCCGACATCCTGGGAACTCTAAAATCGCGAGGCCCGCATCCACGTAGCTATCCACGTCGAAGTGACGCTTCATGGCGTTGAAGATCAGAAACGTGGACTGGTCGCTTTGAAGCAAGACGGGTCCCGAGATAGCGGCTTCAGGAACAACGCCGATGTCGATTGGAATCACGCGCTCTGGCATTTCGAATCCTTTGTTGCTGGCTCGCACGGACTTGCAATGTCGGCAATGGGGTCGTTAGCCGCCAGTCCGCTTTCGAAAATAAGTTCAGTTCCATGGCGGCCCGCGACCTTGCTTGCGGGGAGAATTGCCGCATCTCATCGTCGCCCCGTGCTCGACACGGGGCTCGGGCTTCCCTTTCGTGCGCTGGCTAAGGCGGTAGCCAAGCCCCGGATCAAGTCCGGGGCGACGGTGGGCGGAGAGGTGCGGCATGGGACTGGCAGCGGGCAGGCTGGTTTGGGTTTTGGAACGATCCCCGTCGATGGCTGGAAATGGGTGGGAAGCGGACGTTATCGGCTTGTGCGTTCGGGCACAGCCCACGCGGCAGGAACGTTAGGAAAATGCCCCCAGTGCAGCCATTCCGCGTCTCGCATTTTCCGCACTCTGGAAACTAAACCCCACTCAGGAGGATCTGGGAATCCAAACCAAGTGTTCTGGATAAGGAGCAATTCCTCAACATCGGTGGAGGCGACGAAAGCTATATCCGCTGATTCGAACCAAGCTCTGTCGTGACCAAATATCCCTTCTGTCGGGAAATTCTTCCAAGGAACGGGTATCCATTGCAGAGGCTGGATAGAACGCTCATGAAATCCCCGTTCCTGTTCATCAACCGCATCACCGCTTAAATGCCAAGGTGACGGCTCCCATTCTGGCGAGAATCCGTTGCGTCGATAGATACCCATGTCCTGATCCTACCGGAGCGTGCAATGCCAGCAAAGGGGTCGTGAGCCGCCGGTCCGCTTTCGGCATTGGCTCTAGGTTAGCCCGACGGCCGGAAAAGGGTGGAAAGCGGACACCCGGCTAATCGCGTGACAAGCGCCTTAAAATGAATTCTTCGAACTCATGGGAAGGGCGAACATTATGATCAGCGATGTAGTGGCGATAGCCCTCCGGCCATATCCACTTTCCAGCCTTAAAGTCTGAAGATCCGTTAATTTTCCCGCAGATTCGACATTTCGAGAAACCCATAAAGTCCATGTAACCGCTGTTGGATTCTATTTTTATAAGCTCAGCAATAAACACGCTTCGATGTTCCCACGTCAGATCTTGCACTGGCCATGGGAGATGAGAGACTTCATATTCACTCTGGCGCCAATAGCCTTCGTATTCAAAATCGTCGCTCATGAGCTGACGGTGCCATGAAACTTAATAGCTCGCAATGGGATCGTTAGTCGACCGGCAGCTTTCGGGCCGGACCCCAGTCCCCATTGCCGCCGGTGGCTGAATTGCGGTGGACCGTTGCTGCAAATCATCGTCGCCCCATGCTTGACACCGAGTTTGGCTTTTCCGCTTGCTGCTTGGCAAACAGGGCAGCCTAGCCCCGGATCGTGTCCGGGGCGACGGTGGGGTGAGAAGTTGGCAAATGGGTCGTGCGCCAGCATGCGACGCGAGGCGCGGACGCTCCAACAGCCGCCTTGCAAATCGCCGCCGCCACCGCCATATGCCCGCCCGGGAGTCGGGCGGACGCAGTCTTCGCCAACCCGGTCAGGTCCGGAAGGAAGCAGCCGCAACGAATTCGCTGCGGGTCGTTCCGGCTCCCACCACCCTCAGATACACGCACGACCCGCGCTTGCCGGGTCGCAGGCCAGACTGCCGACAGGCTCAGCATGAGCGGCATTGGCGCGCGCAACGACTCCTTCGACAACGCTGCGTCACCGTCCTATGGCATTGCCGGTGAGCACTGAATCCGATTCTGGCCATGACGAACCGCTGATGCCCGGCATGGATCTGCCGGTGGTGGCCCCGCCTGCGGCGGCGGCGACGGGCGGTGCCTATCGCGTGCTCGCGCGGAAATACCGGCCGCAGACCTTTGCCGAGCTGATCGGCCAGGATGCGATGGTGCAGACGCTGGCCAATGCCATCCGCCGCGACCGGCTGGCGCATGCCTTCCTGATGACCGGGGTGCGCGGGGTCGGCAAGACGTCGACGGCGCGGCTGATCGCCAAGGGGCTCAACTGCATCGGCACCGACGGGCAGGGCGGGCCGACCATCTCCCCCTGCGGTCAGTGCGAGCCGTGCGTGGCGATTGCCGAGGGGCGGCACATCGATGTCATCGAGATGGACGCGGCGAGCCATACCGGCGTCGACGACGTGCGCGAGATCATCGAGGCGGTGCGCTATGCGGCGGTGAGCGCGCGCTACAAGATCTACATCATCGACGAAGTGCACATGCTCTCCAAAAACGCCTTCAACGCGCTGTTGAAGACGCTGGAGGAGCCGCCGGCGCATGTGAAATTCCTGTTCGCCACCACCGAGGTCAACAAGGTGCCGGTGACGGTCCTGTCCCGCTGCCAGCGGTTCGACCTGCGGCGGATCACCCCCGATCTGCTGTTCGCCCATTTCGCGCGGATTTGCGGGCTGGAGCAGGTCGAGGCCGAGGAGGAGGCGCTGCGGATGATCGCGGCGGCGGCGGAAGGATCGGTACGCGACGGTCTCTCCATCCTCGACCAGGCGATTGCCCATGCCGACAGCGAGGGCGGGGAGTCCGACGTGCCGCGGGTCACCGCTTCGCAGGTGCAGGACATGCTGGGCCTATCCGACGGCGGGGCGACGCGCGGCCTGTTCGGCGCATTGCTGGGCGGCGAGCCGGCGGCGGCGATCGAGCGGCTGCGCGGGCAATATGCGCTGGGCGTCGAGCCGCTGTCGATCGTGCGCGGGCTGATGCATCTGGCGCATGGCGTCGCGCTGCACAAGGCGAGCCGGGTCGACGATCCGGCGCTGATTGCCGAGGAGCGCGCGGCGATTGCCGAATGGTCCGCGCAGATGGGCATGGCGCGCATCCAGCGGCTGTGGCAGCTGCTGCTGAAGGCCCATGAGGAAGTCGCGCAGGCGGCATCCCCGCTCGAGGCACTGGAGATGGCGGTGCTGCGCATCGTCCACGCCGGCACCATGCCCGATCCCGACGAGCTGGCGCGGCTGCTGAGCGAGCGGCTGGCGGCGGCGCCCCATGCCGCAGAGGCGGGGGCGATGGCACCGGCGCCTGCGGAACGGGCGGGGCCGGTCGCGGTGGCAGCGGCGGCGCCGGCGATAACCGAGGCGCAGGAGGCCGGGCCCAATGCGGCACCGGGTCCGGCGTCAGACCCTGCCCCGGGCCTTGGCCCTGACCCTGCCCGGCCGACGCTGGAGAGCATCGCTGCAACCCTCTCGGGCAGCGGCGAGTTGATGCTGGGGTCGCTGTTGCGGCGCGAGGGGCGGCTGGTCTCGGCATCGCCCGACCGGCTGGTGCTGCAACGCTGCCCGGCGATCGGCGAGGCGGAGGCCGCGGATATCGCGGGAGCCTGGCTGCGGGCGACGCAATCGCCGATGACGGTCGAGCTGGCCGACAGCGGCGGTGCGCCGACGCTGGCGGAAGCGGCGGCGGCAGAGGCGGCGGCGGCCGATGCGCTGCTGCGCCAGCATCCGCTGGTCAAGGCGGCCTTTGCGGTGTTCCCCGATGCCGAACTGATACGCCAGCCGCGCGCGGCGGGCCGATGATCAAGACAGGAGCGTGACATGAAATCGATGGAAGAAATGCTGGCAGCGGCGCAGCAGGCGGCGAGCACCATCCAGCAGCAGATGAGCGATGCGCAGGCCAAGCTCGACACGATCGAGGTCGAGGGCGTGGCGGGTGGCGGGCTGGTCAAGGTGCATGCCACCGCCAAGGGCCGCATCCGCCGGGTCGAGATCGACGAAAGCCTGCTGGCGCCCAGCGAAAAGCAGATGGTCGAGGATCTGGTCGCTGCCGCGTTCAACGACGCGCGGACCAAGGCCGATCAGGCGAGCAACGCCGAGATGGCGAAGATGACGCAGGGCCTGCCGCTGCCGCCGGGGTTCAAGCTGCCGTTCGGCTGAGGGATTGAAGGGCGTGAGGCGGCGCGCCATATGAAACCTCACTAACTTTTCCATGCCGTAGCCCTGAGCTTGTCGAAGGGCGCTTTACCGATAAGCGCCCTTCGACAAGCTCAGGGCTACGGTTCAGGCAAATGCGGGCTTGTTAGCCCCGGAGACCCGATGACCATTTCCTACCCCCTGCTGCCGCTGCGTGACATCGTCGTTTTTCCGCAGATGGTGGTCCCCCTGTTCGTCGGCCGCGACAAGTCGGTCGCGGCGCTCGAACGGGCGATGGCTGGCGACAAGGATATTTTCCTGGTCGCGCAGCTCGACCCCGCCGAGGACGATCCGCAGGCGGACGATCTTTACGATCTCGGCGTCATCGCCAGCGTGCTGCAGCTTCTGAAGCTGCCCGACGGCACGGTGCGCGTGCTGGTCGAAGGGCGGCAGCGCGCGAAGCTGACCGGGCTGACCGCGCATGACGGCTGGGTCGAGGCGCGTGTCGATGCGGGCGAGGACGATGCGCCGGACAGCGCCGAGCTGCAGGCGCTGATGCGCACGACGATCGACCAGTTCGGCGAATATGCGAAGCTCAACAAGCGGCTGCCCGCCGAGACGGTGACCCAGGTCGAGCAGCTCGACCGCGCCGCGCAGGTGGCGGACGCCATTGCCGCCAATCTCAACGTCAAGGTAGCCGACAAGCAGGCCATCCTGGCCGAGGGCGACATCGCCCGCCGGCTGGAGATGGTGCTGGCCTTCATGGAGGGCGAGCTCGGCGCGCTGCAGGTGGAAAAGAAGATCCGTGGCCGGGTGAAGCGGCAGATGGAGAAGACCCAGCGCGAATATTATCTCAACGAGCAGTTGAAGGCGATCCAGCGCGAATTGGGCGGCGAAGGCGGCGAGGAAGGCGGCGAGGGCGAGATTGCCGAGCTGCAGGCCAAGATCGCCAAGGCCAAGATGCCCAAGGAAGTGCACAGCCGGGCGCTGGCCGAGCTCAAGAAGCTGAAGGCGATGGCGCCGATGTCCGCCGAGGCGACGGTGGTGCGCAACTATCTGGACGTGCTGCTGGGCGTGCCGTGGGGCAAGACCAGCAAGATCAAGAAGGATATCGCGGCGGCGCAGGCGGTGCTCGACGAGGACCATTTCGCGCTCGAGAAGGTCAAGGACCGCATCGTCGAATATCTTGCGGTGCAGGCGCGCACCAACAAGCTGAAGGGGCCGATCCTGTGCCTGGTCGGTCCGCCAGGCGTGGGCAAGACCTCGCTCGGCCGCTCGATCGCCAAGGCGACCGGGCGCAAGTTCATCCGCCAGTCGCTGGGCGGGGTGCGTGACGAGGCCGAGATCCGCGGCCATCGCCGCACCTATATCGGCTCGATGCCGGGCAAGATCGTCGCCAACCTGAAGAAGGCGGAGACGATGAACCCGCTGTTCCTGCTCGACGAAATCGACAAGCTCGGCCAGGATTTCCGCGGCGATCCGGCCTCCGCGCTGCTCGAGGTGCTGGATCCGGAACAGAACAGCAAGTTCCAGGACCATTATCTGGAGCTGGACGTCGACCTGTCCAACGTCATGTTCGTGACCACCGCCAACAGCCTCAACCTGCCGCAGCCGCTGCTCGACCGGATGGAGATCATCCGCCTCGAAGGCTATACCGAGGATGAGAAGGTGGAGATCGCCAAGCGCCACCTGCTGCCCAAGCAGATCGAGGCGCACGGGCTGAAGGACGGCGAGTTCGCACTGGAAGACGCGGCGCTGCGCGACCTGATCCGCTACTATACCCGCGAAGCCGGGGTGCGCACGCTGGAGCGCGAGATTGCCAAGCTGGCGCGCAAGTCGCTGCGCCGCATCCTCGAAGGCAAGGCGACGAGCGTGACGGTGACCAGCGAGACGCTGGGCGAATTCGCCGGCGTGCGCCGCCATCGCTTCGGCGTGGGCGAGGAAGAGGATCAGGTCGGTGCGGTCACCGGCCTCGCTTGGACCGAGGTGGGCGGCGAATTGCTGACCATCGAGGCGGTGACGGTGCCCGGCAAGGGCCTTGCCAAGGCCACCGGCAAGCTGGGCGATGTGATGACCGAATCGATCCAGGCGGCGATGAGCTTCGTCAAGGCGCGGGCCCCGGCCTATGGCATCAAGCCGAGCCTGTTCCAGCGCAAGGACATCCATATCCACCTGCCCGAAGGCGCGGTGCCCAAGGATGGCCCGTCGGCGGGGATCGGCATGGTCACGGCGATGGTTTCGACGCTGACCGGGGTGCCGGTGCGCAAGGATGTGGCGATGACCGGCGAGGTGACGCTGCGCGGCCGCGTGCTGCCGATCGGCGGCCTCAAGGAAAAGCTGCTCGCGGCGCAGCGTGGCAACATCCGTACCGTGCTGATTCCCGAAGAGAATCAGAAGGATCTGGCGGAAATCCCGGCGACCGTCACCGGCAGCCTGACGATCGTGCCGGTGCGCCATGTCGATGAGGTGCTGGAACTGGCGCTGGCCAGCCCGCTGACCGCCATCGACTGGACCGAGGCCGAGGATCTGGCGGCGATGCCCAGCGTGGCCGGAAGCGGGGAGGGCGAGTCGCTGCGCCACTGAACCAGCGGGCGGCGGCAAGGCCGGCGCACTGGCTCGTGCGTCGAAACCATTACGCCGGCGTTGCATTTTTTTGTCTTTGACAAGTGGCGGAAATCCGTCCTTACTGGAGATCGGCTCAGCCGTGATTCAACAGAAAACAGCCAACTCGAAGGGGAATCCGATAATATGAACAAGCAGGAACTGGTAGGCGCGGTCGCAGAACATACCGGTCTCGCCAAGAACGACGCCGCCAAGGCTGTCGACGCTGTCTTTGACGCGATCACTGGCGAACTGAAGTCCGGCGGCGACGTGCGCCTGGTCGGGTTCGGCACTTTCTCGGTTTCGAAGCGCAAGGCCTCGACCGGCCGCAACCCGCGCACCGGCGAAACCATGACCATCAAGGAATCGACCCAGCCGAAGTTCAAGGCCGGCAAGGGCCTGAAGGACGCGGTCAACTGATATCGCTGCGCCGGGGCAGGGCCATGCGCCGCGCCCCGGCCAACCTTTGCCCGGCAACGGGCAGCAAGCAGGGCGCGCGGGCATCGGTCCGGGCGCCTTTCTTGTGGGCGCGCCATGGCGGGCCTGCTGCGGCAGGGGCTTATCCTTGGGGAGATGACCGTTGTGCCGAGCGTGTCGAAGCGCGCTTGCCCGCTCGGCGCCGTTGATGCTTCGCGTCGCCTTCGGCACCGACAAGCTCGCGGCCTACGGTTTCGGTTCGGCCCGATCAGGACAGGCGACAACAGTGAGGGAAACAGGCGGACGTGGATAATCTGACGCACAGCCTGGTTGGCGCGTTGATCGGCCAGACCGGCCTCAAGAAGCTGTCGGGCCTCGGCATGCCGACGCTGATCATCGCCGCTAACATTCCCGATGTGGATGCGAGCTGCTTTCTTTGGCTGGAGGGTACCGAACATCTCGGCTTCCGCCGCGGCATCACCCACGGGCCGTTGGCGATGCTGATCCTGCCCTTGCTGCTCACAGCCGCGATGGTCGGGTTCGACCGGTGGCAGGCGCGGCGCGGCAAACGCCCGGCGGCGCGCGCGCCGGTGCGGTTCGGGCCGCTGCTTCTGCTCGCGCTGATCGGCACGCTCAGCCATCCGGCGTTCGATTGGCTCAACAATTATGGCGTGCGGCTGCTCGAGCCCTTTTCAAGCCGCTGGTTCTATGGCGACAGTATCTTCATTATCGATGTGTGGATGTGGGCTATCCTGATCGGCGGGCTGGCGTGGTCCCGGCTTGTCGAAAGGCGGGATGGGCGTTGGCGTCGGGTTGCGTCCATCGCTGTCGGGCTTTTGGTCGGATACATCGGGCTGAATGTCCACATTTCCCGAGCCGCTACCGCCTCAGCCGCAGCCGTCACCTGCACGGAGGCTGACCGTCGGGAATCCTGCGGAATAACAACAACGGTAGCCAGTGCTCCCCCCCTCGGATTGGCTTTCACATATCGCGATGTTTATTGGCGCACAGCCGACAAGGTGGGCTGGATGCAATATGCGTGGCCATACGGCGTTCAGGACATACGGGAGTGGGGAGCAATCGGCATGGACGACCCCCGTATCGCCGCCGCTGCGCGCACGGATCCACAGGTGCGCGCCTTCCTGTTCTGGTCGCGGATGCCCTTTGCCGAGCATGCGGCCGACGGCAGCATCACGATCAAGGACCAGCGCTTCACCAATCCGCTGACCGGCGACCGGTTCAAAGTCCGTATTGCGCCGGAGAACGGCCCTGCGCCATCCGCCGAGGGAACGCGTTGAGCGTGTCCGGAGGTCTGGCGCAGCGTGGACATCGGTCAAGGTGGTACGGGCGAATGGATGATGACGGCAGGGGCTAGAATGTTCTGCAGTATGGCGGCTGCGGCGCTGATCGGCGCTTCGGCCAGCGCAACTGCACGCGAGGCCTTCACGATCGGCACGCCGGACACGCCGGGGTGGGGGCCGATCGTCCTCGCCGTCGTCGATCATGACCGTGCCCGTCCGACCGGCGGCTATTATTGCCCGCCGCTCGGACCGGATGAGCGCGAGGAAGATGCCATCTGCGTCGGCGCCAGCCTGGTTGAAGGGCCCGCAAACATCATTCGCTATCTCTCCCCCCGTCCCGAAGGCTGGCGAGACCCCGGTCCACGCCCGCGCATTCGCTTCATCGGCGCGCATGCTGTGCGCTGGGTCGATTCAGGGCGGCAGATCGCCATCCTCGAGCAGACTGACAATGGGTATTTGTGGCGGGTCTGGTCGACCAGTGTCGATCGCGGCTGGGCTTGTTTCCCCGACCAGATCGTCAGCAGTTTCCGCCTGACATCACGCCTTCCGTTGAGGCCAAGAGGCGGTCACGATAATTGCGTCAATCTGGCGCGGCTCGGATGACCGCTCCCTCCATCCTCTGGTTCCGCCGCGACCTCAGGCTTGTCGATCAGGCGGCGCTGATTGCGGCGGCGGAGGCCGGGCCGGTTATTCCGGTCTATGTGCTCGACGACGAGACGCCGAAGCATCGCCGCATGGGCGGGGCGTCGCGCTGGTGGCTGCACCACAGCCTTGCGTCGCTGGCGAGCGCGCTGGAGGCGCGCGGCGCGCGGCTGATCCTGCGGCGGGGCAACGCCGCCGACGTGCTCGCGGAATTGGCGGCGGAGACCGGCGCGCGGGCGATCCATGCGCTGCGCCACTATGAGCCCTGGTGGCGCAATGCCGAAAAAGCGCTGGCCAAGGCGTTGCCCGAGGGCGTCCGCTTCATCTGCCATGACGGCAATTATCTGATGCCGCCGGGCAGCGTGGTGACCGGTTCGGGCACGCCGTTCAAGATTTACACGCCCTTCTGGCGTGCGCTGTCGGCGCATATGCCGCCGCCTCGGCCCCGCGCGGCGCCTGAGCGGGTTTCCGGCCCCGCGACATGGCCGGACAGCGATGCACTCGCCGACTGGCAGTTGCTGCCGACGCGACCCAATTGGGCGACCGGCTTCGAGGCCGAATGGCGCCCGGGCGAGGCGGGTGCGGCCGAGCGGCTGGAGGCTTTCGCCGGGCGTGTCGCGCGCTATGATTCGCGCCGCAATCTGCCGGCGGTCGAGGGCACATCGCGGCTGAGCCCGCATCTCCACTTCGGTGAGCTGTCGCCGGCACAGGCCTGGCACGCGACGATGGGCGCGGGCGGCGAGGTCGAGACCTTCCTCAAGGAGCTGGTGTGGCGCGATTATGCGCAGAATCTGGTCTTTGCCTTCCCCGATTATGGCAAGGCCAATGGCCGGGCCCAGTTCGACGCCCTGCCATGGCGCGACCCGGCGGACCCTGCGGTGGCGGTGGATATCGCGGCGTGGCAGAAGGGGCGCACCGGCTATCCGATCGTCGACGCGGGCATGCGCCAGCTATGGGCGACGGGATGGATGCACAACCGGGTGCGGATGATCGCGGCGTCCTTTCTGATCAAGCATCTGCTGGTCGACTGGCGGGTGGGTGAGGCGTGGTTCTGGGACACGCTGGTCGATGCCGACTATGCATCGAATGCCGCCAACTGGCAGTGGGTGGCAGGCACGGGGGTGGATGCCAACATGTTCGTGCGGATCATGGCGCCGCTCTCCCAATCCGAGAAGTTCGACGCGGGCGCCTATGTGCGCCAGTGGGTGCCCGAACTGGCCGACGTGCCCGACCCGTGGGTGCATGACCCGCATGGGCAGGGCAAGTTCGTGCGTGGTTACCCCAAGCCGGTGATCGGCCACCGCGAGGCGCGGGAGCGGGCGCTGGCGGCCTTTGCCGCGATCAAGGCGGCATGAGCGATGCGCTGCTGCCCGGAACCGTCCATGCCATCGCCGATGACGTGCGCGCGGCGTTGCGCGCCGATGCCGGGCTGGTGGCGCGATGGCAATCGCTCACACCGCTGGGGCGCAACGAATATCTGTGCTGGCTGGAGGATGCGAAGCAGCCGGCCACCCGCGCGCGGCGGATCGTGCGGATGGGCGAGGAGCTGCGCGAAGGCAAGCGCCGGCCCTGCTGCTGGGCGGGCTGCATCCACCGCGACGACAAGGCGCCCGGTGCATGGCAGCAGGCGGTGCTGGTCGGGGGGCGGCGCGCCCGGCGCGGCGCGGGGGATTCATAAGCCGCACCGCACGATCCATGAAGATCAGATAAGCAAAGTCCGGTTTCAATCGGCAACCTTTCGTGCGACATCCGTAGCGAACAGGGCGGGAATCGCATGATGAAGCGGGTTGTTACGGCTGTGTTGGGGCTGGGGTTGCTGGCTGGCTGCGGCAGCGCCGCCGCGCCCGAAGCCGCCGATCCGCTGATCGAGGTGCGCGTGGCCAGTGTCGGCAGCAGCAGTGCGGCGGACGAGGTGACCGCCGCCGGCACCGTCGCGCTGCGGCGGGAGACATCGCTTGCCTTCACCAGCGATGGCCGCATCGCACGGCTGGCGGTGAACGAGGGCGAGAGGGTGCGGGTCGGCCAGCTGCTCGCCGTGCTCGACCCCACCACCACCGCCGCCAGCCTGTCCAGCGCCGAGGCCGAGCGCGAGCGTGCGGCGCGCGAATATGAACGCTCACGCGCGCTGCTGGCGCAGGGCTGGGTGCCCAAGGCGCGGGTCGATGCGGCAGAGGCCGCGCTGCGGGCGGCCGAGGCGCAGGTACGCAGCGCCGGATTCCAGACCGGCAACAGCCGCATTGTCGCGCCCGGATCGGGCATCGTGCTGGCCCGGCTGGCCGAGCCGGGGCAGGTGGTCGCCGCCGGCACCCCGGTGCTGGTGCTGGGCGAGGAATCGAGCGGGCTGGTGCTGCGTCTGGCAGTGCCGGACCGCGATGCCGCGCGGCTGCGCGTGGGCACGCCGGCGTCAATTGCCATTGGTGCTTTGCCCGGCGAGGCGCTGACCGGACGGATCATCGAGATCGCCGGGCGGGCGGATCGCGCGACCGGCACTTTCCTGGTCGAAGTCGGCCTGCCAGCCGATCCACGGCTGCGGTCCGGGCAGGTCGGCACCGCGCGACTGATCGCCGAGGGGCAGGGCGAAGCCACGCTCGCCGTGCCGCCGCAGGCGCTGTTCGCGGTCCGGGCCGGGCAGGGATTCGTCTATGTCATCGACGGCGACCGGGTGCGGGCGCGGCGGATCGAGCTGGGTGAGACCGGCGACGCCACGACGCGGGTCCGCGCCGGGCTCAGCGCCGGAGAGCGGGTGGCAGTGAGCGGCATCGACCGGTTGAGCGACGGTCAGCGCGTACGCGTGATCGAGCGCGCGCGATGAACCTGACCGCGCTGGCTGTCCGCAACTGGCAGATCACGCTGGTCGCCTTTCTCCTCGTCGCGGTGCTGGGAGTCAGCGCCTTCCTGTCGATCCCGCGCTCGGTCGATCCGCATTTCCCGACGCCGATCAGCATCGTCACGGTCATCCTGCCCGGCGCGGATGCGGCGGAGATGGAGGAGACCGTCGCCAAGCCGATCGAAGATGTGCTGCAGGGCCTCGACTATGTGCGCGAGATCCGATCGACATCGAGCGACGGCGCGGCGGTGATCTCGGTCGAGTTCGAACATGGCACCGACGCCGAGCAGTCGCTCGACCGGACGGTGCGCGAGGTCAACACCATCCGCGACCGGCTGCCGCAGGGCATTGCGCGCATCGCCTTTCGCCGTCCGCGCACCACCGAGGCGGCGGTGCTGCAACTGGCGCTGGTCAGCGAGGGCGCCAACTGGCGGCGGATGATCAAATATGCCGAGGATCTGCGCGATCGGGTGAATGTGCTGCCGGGTGTGCGGCAGAGCGCGATCGACGGCGCGGCGCGGCCGGAGGTGCGTGTCGCCATCGATGCCGAGCGGCTGGCGCAGGCGGGGATCGCCCCGGCGGCGGTCGCCAATGCGGTGCAGGCGGGCGGGCGCGACCTGCCGGCGGGCGCGGTCGAGGCCGGGGGGCGGCGGCTCAATATCGATGCCGGCGGCGCCTATCGCTCGATCGAAGCGGTGCGTGCGGTGCCGGTACGCGCCGGCGACGGGCGGCTGCTGACGGTGGGCGATGTCGCCGAGGTCGGCTGGGCCGAGGCCGAGCAGCTCCACATCGCCCGTTTCAACGGCAAGCGCGCGCTGTTCGTGACGGTGCGCCAGAAGGATGGCGTCGACGCCGGGACACTGCGCGACGAGCTGGTGACGGCGGTCGAGGCCTATCGGTCGACGCTGCCGCCCGACATCAGGCTGGAGATCGGCTTCGACCAGAGCAACGACATCGCCAAGAAACTGGGGCTGCTCGCGCGCGATTTCGCCATTGCGCTGGCCCTGGTGCTGATCACGCTCGCGCCGCTGGGGTTGCGCCCATCGCTGATCGTGATGGTCTCCATCCCCTTGTCGCTGGCGATGGGGGTGCTGCTGCTCAGCCTGTTCGGCTTTACCCTGAACCAGATCAGCATCTCCGGCTTCATCCTCTCGCTCGGCCTGCTGGTCGACGATTCGATCGTGGTAACCGAGAATATCGAGCGGCACATGCGCGAAGGCGATGCGCCCGAGGTGGCGGCCATCGGCGGCGCGCGGGAGATTACCGCAGCGGTGCTGGGATCGACCGGGGTGCTGCTGTTCGCCTTCCTGCCGCTGACCCAATTGCCCGAAGGCGCCGGGGATTTCGTGCGCGGTCTACCGGTCGCGGTGATCGTGACCGTCGCCAGTTCGCTGCTGGTTTCGCTGACCGTCATCCCCTTCCTCGCCGCCCGCTTCCTCAAGCCCGAGGGGCATGGCGGCAACCGGCTGCTGCAGGCGCTGACCCGCGGCATCGAGCGACTCTATGCGCCGCTGTTGCACCGCGCGCTCGATGCGCCGCGCCGCTGGTTCTGGGGGGCGATGATCCTGTGCTTCGGCGCGTTCGGGCTGGTGCCGGTGCTGGGCTTCAGCCTGTTTCCACCGGCCGAGACGCCCTATTTCCTGGTCCGCGTGGAAACACCGGAGGGCAGCAGCATCGCCGCCACCGACCGTGCAGTCGCGGCGGTTTCCGCGATCATCGCCGAGGAGCCGGCGGTGGTCGACCGCATGGAGAATGCCGGGCGCGGCAATCCGCAGATCTTCTACAACATCATCCCGCGCGAGGAGCGTGCGCGCTACGGCGATGTCTTCGTCACGCTCAAGGAATGGGATGTGCGCGAAGGGCCGGCGATGCTGGCGCGCCTGAGGCAGAAGTTCGCGAGTTTCCCCGATGCGCGGGTGACGGTGGTGGCGTTCGAGAATGGCCCGCCGGTGGAGGCGCCGGTCGCGATCCGCATTTCCGGGCCCGACCTGTCGGTTTTGCAGCGCCTGTCGCGCGAGGTGGCGGCGATGATGGCGCGCCGGCCGGGCTTGCGCGATATCGACAATCCGCTGGCGTTCGACCGGGTCGATCTCGACATCGGCATCGACGAGGCCAAGGCCGGCCTGCTCGGCGTGGCGCCCGGCGAGGCCCGCCGCGCGCTGCGGCTGGCGATATCCGGCGAGCAGGCCAGCCAGTTGCGCGACAATGAGGGCGACAGCTGGCCGGTGACGGTGCGCCTGCCGATGCAGGGCAGCGTGCCGGTGTCCGCGCTCGACGACATCTATGTGCCGACGGTTAGCGGCGGTGCGGTGCCGCTGATGCAGATCGCCACCCCGCAGATGGTCAGCGTGCCCCCGCTGATCACCCGGCTGAAGCTGCAGCGCACCGTGACCATCACCGCCTATGTCGACGACGGGGTGCTGTCGAGCCGGGCCAATGCGGATGTCGTGGCGCAGCTGGATCGCATTGCGCTGCCGGTGGGCTACAGTTTTTCCGTCGGCGGATCGGCGGAAGCATCGGCGCGCAACAACGCCGGGCTGGGGCCGGTCATCTTCCTGGCGCTGTTTGGCATATTCGGCGTGCTGGTGCTTGAATTCGGGCGATTCCGTGAGACGATCGTGGTTGCCGGGGTGATCCCGCTCGGCACCTTCGGCGGGTTCGTCGCGCTGTTCCTGACCGGCAATTCGCTGAGCTTTCTTGCCATCATCGGCTTCGTCGCGCTGATCGGAATCGAGATCAAGAACTCGATCCTGCTGGTCGACTTCACCACGCAATTGCGCGCGCGCGGACTGGGGCTGAGGGAAGCGATCGAAAAGGCAGGGTCGATCCGCTTCCTGCCGGTGCTGCTGACGTCGGTCACCGCCATCGGCGGACTGTTGCCGCTGGCGCTGTCGGGCTCCGGCCTCTACGCGCCGCTCGCCTGGGTGATCATCGGCGGGCTGATCAGCTCGACCGTGCTCAGCCGGGTGATCACCCCGGTGATGTACCTGCTGGCGGTGCGCGGGACCGAGGGTCAAAAGCCTGGTTCCCCGGAAATGGAATTCGCGTCACTACCACCGTCGTCCCGCACATGATGCGGGGCTTTGCTGCTTCGACAATCGCGCCGAAGTAAGCCTTGCCCCGTGTCGAGCACGGGGCGACGATAGGGGCTGGGGGTGATACAGCGATCTTCGCTTTGGGATCGGCAGGGCCGCCACCCCGCCTGCCTTGCACGAGGGAACATAATCTGCGAACGAGCGCTGACTTACCGGCGTAACACTGTCGTCACGCCCTCGTATCGCAAGGCGCCCGCATGAGTATTCCCAAAGCCGTAGCTCGCAAATCCGGCCGCTTGGTCGACCGGGTGGTGCGGGCGCTGGGGCCGTGGGGCATGTTTCTCAAGGGATTCGCCAAGCATCCGGTGATGGTCGGCTCGGTGATTCCATCGACCGACACGCTGATCGACCATATGCTGTCCAAGGTCGACTGGGCGAATGTCGACCTGTTCGTCGAATATGGACCCGGCGTCGGCACGTTCTGCCGCCCGATCCTGGAGCGGATGAAGGGCAGCGCGACGCTGATCGCCATCGACACCAACCCCGATTTCGTCGCCTATCTGGGGCGGGATATCGCAGACAGCCGTTTCCATGTGGTCCACGGCTCGGCTGCCGATGTCGAGGCGATCGTCGCGGCGCATGGCTTCGAATCGGCGGACATCGTGCTGTCCGGCCTGCCGTTCTCCACATTGCCCGAGGGCGTCGGCCCGGCGATAGCGGCGGCCACCCATCGCGTGCTGCGCACCGGCGGCAGCTTTCTGGTCTACCAGTATCGCAAGCGCGTGCGCGATTATCTGGTGCCGCACTTCAGCCAGATCGACGCCGATTATGAGTGGATCAACGTGCCGCCGTGCCATCTGTTCTGGGCGACGAAATAGCCTCGCCGACCATCGCCCGGATCAGCGCTTGCCCAGGCCGAAGTTGAGGCGGCGGGTGACGCTGTAGTCGATCACCGACACCACCAGCCAGGAGGCGAACCAGCGCAGGCGGTTGAGCCAGCCGGCGCGCTGGCGGTGCAGTTGCCGGGTGATCGGTTCCGACGCCTGCTCCATCGCCAGCATCAGCGCGCGGCATTGCCGGGCAAAGCCGGCGTCGCGGATGCGCAGCATCAGTTCCATGTTCACATACAGGCTGCGCATGTCGCAGTTGGCGCTGCCGATCAGCACGACATCGTCGAGGATGATCAGCTTGCTGTGGAGGCGTTGTGGCAGATATTCGCCGATCGCGACGCCGCGCTTGAGCAGGAAGCCGTAGAGCAGCCGCGCCGCGCCGACGGTGGCGGCATTGTCGCTGCGCGACGGCAGCAGCAGCCGCATGTGACCGCCGCCCTGCGCGATGCGTGCCATGCGCCTGAGCAGCCCGGCATTGGGCGCGAAATAGGCCATGACGATGGCGGCATTGCCCGCGCGCGACAGATCGTGCCGGAAACTGCGCGCCCAGGGCGAGAGGCGCACGGTCGGGCCGCCGACCAGCCAGCGCACGCGCCCGCCATGGTCGCGCCATTCGCGCACCATCTGCCGCAAGGCACGGAAGCGCGGACGTGGCTGCGCCATCCAGCCGGCGAGTCCGTCGAACCAGCGCACCGCCGCCGCCACCGCCGGGCCGGTGAGGGTAAAGCCGAGATCGGCCCAGCCATCGCTGACGTCGGCAGGGGTGAAATAGCTGTCCTCGACGTTGAAACCGCCCGACATCAGCCGCTTGCCATCGGCAACGACCAGTTTCTGGTGGTTGCGGATCAGATAGCGCGGCGTCCAGCGGGTGCCGAACCAGCGCACCGTGCCGCCCGCGGCGCGGATGGGATCGAAGAAGCTGTCGGGCGTGGCGCCCGAGCCGAAGCTGTCGGCGAGCAGGGTGACCGAGACCCCGCGCCGCGCCGCGCGCGCCAGCGCATCGCGCACGGCGCTGCCGCTGGCATCGGCCGCAAAAATGTAGAAAAGCAGCCGCAGCGAGCGCTCGGCCCCGTCGATCATCGCCAGCAGGGTGCGCAGCCGCTCGGGCCCGCCGACGATCAGCGCGATATGGCTGTCACCGATGGTCGCCTCAGGGCAGGGGAGGACGGCGGCGGGTGGCATGGCGCAGGGTGCTTACCCGCCCCTGCCGGCCGCGGCCAGTGGGGCATTTCATTGACTCGCAGCCGCTCCCGCCCTATGGGACCGGCTTTCCCGCACTGCCGGAAGCCATTTTCTCCAAGGAGCCTGCCGCATGGCGCGCGTCACCGTCGAAGATTGCGTCGACAAGATTTCCAACCGCTTCGATCTGGTCCTGCTCTCGGCGCAGCGTGCGCGCGAGATTTCGGGCGGCGCCGAGCTGACCGTCGATCGCGACCGCGACAAGAACCCGGTCGTGGCGCTGCGCGAGATCGCCGAGGAGACCATCCGTCCGGCCGACCTCGAAGCCGCGCTGATCGGCGGGCATCAGAAGGTGCTGGTCGACGACGACGATACGCCCGATGAAATCGGCAACCTGTCGCGCTCGGCCGAGGCACTGCGCCTCACCGCCGCCGCCCCGCCGCGCCCGACCGCCGGCATGGGCGATTACGAGTAAGGCAAAGTGCCGGAGCAGTGCGCTCCGGTTTGCCGGTGCTGACCGTCCGGTCGCCTGGCAGAACGCATCGAAATTGCCGAAGGGCGCTTTCCGGTAGCGGAGGGCGCCCTTTTTTCGTGCTTGTCGTTTCGACTGGCGCCCTTGCGTGCGCAGCGAAGCAATCGGGAGCCGGCGTTTACCGCTCTGGATTGCTTCGCTGCGCTCGCAATGACGTGCATTCGGGGAGGGCCGGGCAAGACCCCCGCACCGCTCACATCTGCGGTGCGGCGTCGCCGAAGGGGCGGGGCTTGCGGCGGACCTTGGGGATCGAGCCGGCGTGGCCGTCGACCGGGCGGACGTCGCTGGGGGTGCCATCGATGTCGCGGCCGATGCCCTCGCCATTGGCGGCGCGGCGCACTTCGTCGCCATTCAGCGTCTCATATTCGAGCAGCGCCTGGGCGATGTTGTGGAGCTGGTCGACATGGTCGGTGAGCACGGCCTTGGCCCGGTCATAGCCGGTTTCGACGATGCGGCGGATTTCCTTGTCGATGCGCTTGGCCGTTTCGTCCGACATGTGGACGCGCTGCGACTGGGAGTAGCCGAGGAAGGTTTCCCCCTGCGCTTCCTCATATTGCAGCGGGCCGAGTTCGTCGGACATGCCCCATTGGGTCACCATGTCGCGGGCGAGCTTGGTGGCATATTGGATGTCGCCGCTCGCGCCCGACGAGACCTTGTCATAGCCGAAGATCACTTCCTCGGCGACGCGACCGCCCATGCTGACCGCCAGATTGGCGTGCATCTTGTCGCGGTGGTAGCTGTAGCTGTCGCGCTCGGGCAGGCGCATGACCATGCCCAGCGCGCGGCCGCGCGGGATGATGGTTGCCTTGTGGATGGGGTCCGACGCAGGCTCGTGCAGCGCGACGAGGGCGTGGCCGGCCTCATGATAGGCGGTCATCTTCTTCTCGTCCTCGGTCATGACCATCGAGCGACGCTCGGTGCCCATCATCACCTTGTCCTTGGCATCCTCGAACTCGGCCATGGCGACCAGTCGCTTGCCGCGACGCGCGGCGAGCAGGGCGGCCTCGTTGCACAGGTTGGCCAGATCGGCGCCGGAGAAGCCGGGGGTGCCGCGGGCGACGACGCGCAGGTCGACATCGGGCGCGAGCGGCTTGTTGCGGGTGTGCACGCCGAGGATCTTGATGCGGCCCTCGATGTCCGGGCGCGGCACCACCACCTGCCGGTCGAAGCGGCCGGGGCGCAGCAGCGCGGGGTCGAGCACGTCGGGGCGGTTGGTCGCGGCGATGATGATGATGCCTTCGTTCGCCTCGAACCCGTCCATTTCGACGAGCAGCTGGTTGAGCGTCTGTTCGCGCTCATCATTGCCGTTGCCGAGCCCGGCGCCACGATGGCGACCGACCGCATCGATTTCGTCGATGAAGACGATGCAGGGCGCGTTCTTCTTGGCCTGTTCGAACATGTCGCGGACGCGGCTGGCGCCGACACCGACGAACATTTCGACGAAGTCCGAGCCGGAGATGGTGAAGAAGGGCACGCCGGCCTCACCCGCGATGGCGCGGGCGAGCAGCGTCTTGCCGGTGCCGGGCGAGCCGACCAGCAGCGCGCCCTTGGGGATGGCGCCGCCCAGACGGCTGAACTTGGTCGGGTCCTTCAGGAACTCGACGATCTCCTGCAGCTCCTCGCGCGCTTCCTCGATACCGGCGACGTCGTCGAAGGTGACCCGCCCCGCGCGCTCGGTAAGCAGCTTGGCCTTGGATTTGCCGAAGCCCATCGCGCCGCCGCCGTTGTTCTTCTGCACCTGGCGGAAGATGAAGAAGCCGAGGCCGAGCAGCAGCACGAAGGGCAGGATGTTGACGAGGATCGCCAGCCACAGATTGCCCTGATCGACCGGACGACCGTCGAACGCGACACCGTTGTCGGAGAGCAGCTTGGTCAGCTCTGGGTCAGGGATCGGGTTGGTCTGGAAGGTATCGCCATTGTCGAGCTGGCCGGTGATGCGGTCGCGACCGATCTCGACCGACTTCACGTTGCCGGCCACGACCTGTGCGCGGAAATCCGAATAGTTCATCGCCTTGCCGGCCGCCGCCGAGCCGCCGCCGACCAGCGATGCGACCATCAGCATGGCGAGGATGATCGCCGTCCAGATCAGGAGGCTCTTCATCCAGGGGTTGCCACCCCCGCCACCATTGTTCTGAGGCTGCTTGTCGTCATCCACTGCACGTCACTCCGGACCGAACCATTCTGGGGCTGAATGTAGGAAGCAACTGGGCCGCCAGCAAGGTGATTACACCGATCAGTCTGAACGGGGCGTCGCGGCGCGGCGCGGCGGGGCAGGGCGGATGGTCCAGAGGTCTGAATCGGCAGTCAGAAGCCGGTTGCCGATCATCGCCTGCTCACCGCGCGAGACGGCCGCCATGGCGCTCTCGACCGCCTCGCCGCGCGGCGCGGGCTCTCCTGCATTGGCGAGCGCGGCAATGAGCAGGCGGCGGCGTAGCGCGGGCGGCAAGTGCGCCATGTCGACACGGCAGGTAGTGCCATCGCTGGAGATGCGGGAGGCGGCAAGCTCGGCAGTAACCCACGCCAGCGCCGCTTCCTCCTGCGCCAGATGCGCGGCGCTGGCGGCGGCGGCCGAGGCATCGAGCAGATCGGATGCGGCGAGTGCAGCGCGGATGCGGGCGCGATCGAAGCGGGGATCGCGATTGCTCGGATCATCGATAACGGCGATGCCGCGTGCGGCCACCAGCGCGTCGAGATCGGCCCGGCGGACGGCAAGCAGCGGGCGCAGCGCCCGGCCCTGGCGCGCACGGATGCCCGAAAGGCCAGCGAGCCCGCTGGCGCGGTTGAGGCGCATCACCAGCGTTTCGAGCTGGTCGTCGGCATGATGCGCGGTCAGCAGCCAGTCGATGCGCTGGTCCGCCCGCCATTGCTCCAGCGCGGCGTAGCGCGCAGCGCGCGCGGCGGCCTGCAGCGATCCGGCGATGGGTGCTGCGGGGTGGAGGATGCGATGCGGGACGGAGAGGGTGCGGCAGGCATCGGCGACCAGCGCGGCTTCGCTCGCGCTTTCGGTGCGCAGACCGTGATCGACGGTCGCGGCCTCGACGCGGCCCGGAAAAGCGTCCAGCGCCAGCAGCAGCAGCGCCATGCTGTCGGGCCCGCCCGAAACCGCGACGCCGAACCGGTCGGCCTGCGCGGGCTGCGCGCCAATCAGGCGCGCCACCGCATCGTGCAGCGTTGCAGGGGTCAGGCCGGTGTCAGCAGCCGGCCTGGCCACGCCCGGCCCTGACCTGCGCCTTCAGCGCCTCGCTCGCGCTCGCACCATAGGCGCGGTCGAACTCGTCGAAGGTGCGGCAGGCGTCGGCATCGCGATCGAGCCGGATCAGCGCCATGCCCATGTAATAGACGCTCTCCGCCGCGCGCTCGCCGCGCGGGCGGTTGCGGTAATTGTCGTAGAAGGCGCGCACAGCAAGGCTGGGCTGGTTATTGTCGAGCAGCGCCCGGCCCATCAGGTTGCCGGCATAGCTGGCGCGGCGATGGTTGGGGTGATCGTCGATGACCTTCTGCAGTTGCAGCACGGCTTCCGGGTAGAGGCGCGCTTCCCACAGGCGGAAACCATAGATGTAGGCATCTTCGGGCGCATCGCCGGTCGAGGGCACGGCAACCGCTGCGACCCGGCGCCGCCGTTCGGCAAGCGCAGCCTGGTCGGTCGGCGTGGTGCTGGCGGCGGGGGCCGGGGCCGGGGTCGGCCGCGGCGCCGGAGTCACCGTCGGCGCGGGCGTCGGCCGCGGGGCGGTGCCGCCGGTGGCTGGGGCCGGTGCCGGTGTCGGACGCGGCGTCACGGCGGCCGGAGCGGGGGTTGGCGCGGCAGCGGGTGCCGGTGTGCCGGTCGCGCCGGTGTCGGCGGCGGCAGGCGCCGCAGCGGACAGGCGCGCCTCCATCTCGGCGCGCAGCCGGGCGATTTCGGCGGCCATTTCGCGCTGGCGGAAGCCGGTCTGCTCTACTTCGCCGGTCAGGCGCGCGACCTGAGCCTCGATGGCGTCGAGCCGTGCCGACAGGTCGATGCCGGGTGTCGCCACCGGGGCGGTGGGCGCCGGCGTCGGCGTGCCGCTGTCGACTTCAGGCTGGAACAGGCCGTTTTCCGAACCCGGGAAGACGCGGCGCTGCACCGCGCGCAGCTCGCGTTCGATCCGCTCGATCCGGCGTGTCTGGTCGGCGGTGGTCGCGGTCTGCGCCAGGGCCGGCGGGGTCAATGTCGCCGCCAGCATTGCGCTGCCGGCCAGGTACAAAGTTCGTCGTGCCATCATGCCTGTCTGATCCCGCCTGTTGGAAAACCGTGCCTGCCGGTTCCGCCCTTGCTGTGTGCTGAATATTCCCGGCTTACTCAAGGCCGCTGGGTCGTGGCGGTCGGCACGCCTGCTGTCGGGGCCGCTGCCGGAGCCGGTGCCGGAGCCGCTGCCGGCGGCGTCCACTGGCCGCTGGCGATGCGCGACAGGCTGGCCGCATCAAGGCCGACGCCGCTCAGCGGGGTGCCGGGGGTGCCAATCTGCGGCAGCGGGTTGCCGCCGACCACCAGCTTCATCGCCTCGGGCGTTGCGGTGCGCACGAACAGGCCGCGCTGGCCCGGCTTCACCGTATAATATTCGCCGGCATTCAGCGTCAGATCGAACCGGTTGCGGCCATTGGCGTCTTCCAGCACGAAATAGAGCTGCTGGCTGGCGCTGATCAGCACCGGCGCATCGGCGGGAATCGTGACGGTCGGCGCAGGCGGCGGTGCCGGGGTGGCATTGGCCGTGGGCGTGGGCGCAGCCGTGTCGTCCGCCTCCGCCGTGGTGGCGGGGGCAGCCGGGCCGGACGAGAGGATGTCGCTGCGCCAGACGCCGTAGGCGGCGGCGACCAGTGCGCAAATGGCGAGCGAGATCCAGACCACTCTCAGCGGCGGCACCCGCGCCGGATCGGCGGGTTCATATTGCGACAGCGCGGAGACGAGGCCGATGCTGTTGGCATGCAGCGCCTGGCGCATGTCGTTCGCGATGGCTTCGGCATTGAGGCCGAGCGCGCGCGCATAGCTGCGGGCAAAGCCGATGGCATAGGGGCCATGCGGCAAGGCGGCGAGGTCCATGCGCTCGATAGCTTCGAGCATGCGCACGGGAACCTTGGTGGCGGCGGAAATGTCGGCAAGGCTGCGGCCCTGCCCTTCACGTGCAGCGCGCAGCCGTTCCCCCAGCGTGGCATTGGCGTCGGGGGCTGCTTCTGCGGTGGCGCCGGATTGCGGAAGGCTCGTTTCGTCCTGATTCATCATTTTGTCCAATTGCTCGACCCTTGGCGCCTAACGCCTGATTCCGCTGCAGCCTGCAAGCCCAAATCGGGCAAGCGGTCGCAGCCATGCGTCAAAGACCCAGATCGACCCCCGCCGCGGTGCCCCAATCGGTCAGGCGGGCGCGGATATCCTGCGCGCCTTGCGCGGTGAGCTGCCTGACGACCGGCGCCACCGCCGAGGCATCGAGACTGCGGATCATCGCCTTGACCGGGCCGATCCCTGCCGGGGTGATCGACAGCCGGCGCAGGCCGAGGCCGATCAGCGCCATCGCCTCGAGCGGGCGCCCACCCATCTCGCCGCAGACGCCGACCGCCACCTTGGCCTCGTCCGCAGTGGCGATGACGCGCGACAGGAAGCGCAGCACCGCCGGCGACAGCCAGTCGTAGCGTTCGGCGAGGCGCGGATCGGCGCGGTCGGCAGCGAACAGGAACTGGGTGAGATCGTTGGTGCCGATCGACAGGAAATCGAGGTGCGGGAACAGCAGATCGAGCATTTCCGCCAGCGCCGGCACTTCCAGCATCACGCCGTAGCGGACTGCCGTCGGCATGCGCTTGCCGCGCTCGGCGAGCCACTGGCGCTGCTCGACGAAGATGGTGCGCGCGGCCTCGAACTCCCACGGTTCGCTGACCAGCGGGAACATGACGTTGAGCGTGCGGCCCGCCGCCGCCTCCAGCAGCGCGCGCGCCTGCGCCTTCATCAGCCCGTCGCGGCCGAGCGCGAGGCGCAGCGCACGCCAGCCCATCGCCGGATTTTCCTCATGATCATTGTCCTGCCGCATGTAGGGCAGCGCCTTGTCCCCGCCGATGTCGACCGTGCGGAAGATGACCGGGCGGTTGCCGGCGGCATCGAGCACGTCGCGATAGAGGCGCTGCTGGCGCTCGCGCTGGGGCAGGGTGGCGGACACGAGGAACTGGAATTCGGTGCGGAACAGGCCGATGCCGTCGGCGCCGGTCAGGTCGAGCGCGGTGACATCCTCGCGCAGGCCGGCGTTGATCATCAGCTCGATGCGCACGCCGTCCCTGGTCACAGCCTGCTCGTCGCGCAGCGCGGCAAAGCGTTCGCGCCGTTTCTGGCTGATCACCAGCTGGGTATCGAACGCCTCCTGCTGCGCGGCGGTGGGCCGGACGTGGACGGTGGCGCGCGCGCCATCGAGCAGCAGCATGTCGCCTTCGCTGGTGCGGTGGCGGATGTCCTTGACCCGGCCGATCACCGGAACGCCCATCGCGCGCGCGACGATGATGACGTGGGCGGTGAGCGAGCCTTCCTCCAGGATCACGCCCTTCAGCCGCCGCCGGTCATATTCGAGCAGCTCGGCGGGGCCGAGGTTGCGGGCGATGAGGATCGAATCCTGCCGCAGCCCGGTCTGCGCGGCGGTGCCCATCTGCCCGGCGACGATGCGGATCAGCCGGTTGGAGAGGTCCTCCAGATCGTGCATCCGGTCCCTCAGCAGCGGATCGTCGATCTGGCGCATGCGCATGCGGGTGCGCTGCTGGACGCGCTCGATCGCGGCCTCGGCGGTCAGACCGCTGTCGATCGCTTCGTTGATGCGGCGCGACCAGCCCTCGTCGTAGGCGAACATGCGGTACATCGCGAGCACCTCGTCATGCTCGCCGCCGCCGCCGAACTCGGCCTGGTTGGCCATGCGGTCGATCTGTTCGCGCATCTTGACGAAGGCGTTGTAGACGCGCGCCCGCTCGGTCTCGACATCCTCCGCCACCGTGTGGGCGATGACGATGCGCGGCTGGTGGAACACCGCGACGCCGCGCGCCATGCCGTCGACCAGCTTGAGGCCGGTCAGGCTCTGCGCGGAGACATCGGCAGGGCCGGAGGCGGCATCGAATTCGTCGATCAGGCTGGCGTTGGCGATCAGCTCTGACAGCACCAGCGCCACCGTCTGCAGCGCCTCGATCTCGATATCGTCATAGCGGCGGCTGGCGGCATGCTGCACGCAGAGAACGCCCACCGCCCGCTCGCGGCGGATGATCGGCACGCCGGCAAAGCTGTGGAACTGCTCCTCGCCGGTTTCCGGCTTGTAGGCATAGTCAGGATGGGCGGAGGCTTCGTCGAGGTTGAGCGTCTCGATGTCGCGGGCGATGGTGCCGACGAGGCCCTCACCCAGCGCCAGCTTGGTGACGTGCACCGCGCTCTGGTTGAGGCCGCGCGTTGCGAACAGCTCGAGCACGCCTTCGCGCAGCAGGTAGATCGAGCAGACCTCGCTGTTGAGCGCCTCCCCGATAAGCTGGACGGTGCGGTTGAGCTTGCCTTGCGCGCCGGTGTCCGCCGCCATCACGGCGTTGAGGTTGCGCAGAATCTCGCGCGCGGCCTGCGCGGCACTGGATGGAGGTGGCGGCGGTGCGGTCATCGTCCCGACCTGCTAGCAGAAGGGCAGGGGAGTGGCGAGGAGGCAAATCGGGCCGGGCTGTGCCGGCGCGGGCGGTCTTCATGCGCTGCAGTGCCTGCGGCCCAGCGAGGCCGCAGGCTGCGGACGATGGGCGGCCCGCCTAATTGCCGCCAGTCATCGGCGTCATCGTCGTCGCCGGCTGGGCCACGCCCGAGGGCGCGACCGGCACCGGGGTGACCGCAGGCGGCTGCAGCGACTGCCAAGTGATCATGTCCGCCTGATAGCGGGCATAGGCGTTGAAGAAATCGACGAACGGCTGGTCGAGCTCGGCCATGCGCGCCTGGGCGAAGGGCAGGATGGTGGCGGTCGGCTCGGCCGCGGCGAGCGCGGCGAGGTTGAAGGCGGTCGGGCAGAATTGCGCCCGCACCGGCGGCAGCGCGAAATAATTGTAGAGCCGGGTCGACAGGCTGTCGCGCGCGGCGATGCCGTTGGTGCCGGTCTGCCGCCCCATCTGCGAGATCACCGCGCGTTCGGCAGCGGCGATGGCGCGGCGGTTGTTGGTCAGGAAGCGGCTATAATTGTCGATGAGGATCTGGTTATCCGGCCCGCGGCAGTTGAGCGCGGCGACGTTGAGGCCGATGCGCAATTGCCACAGCGCCTGCTCCGGCGTCAGATCGACATTGGGGGTCATGCGCCGGCCGGCAAGGTCGGTGACCGGGATGATCATGTCGGGCGGCGACTGGTTGGGCGGCACCGGGCGCGGCATCGGCGGGGGCGGTGGCGGCAGCACGATCACCGGCGGCGGCGGCGCGGGTGGCGGCGGGGGCGGCGGCTTGGCGGCGCAGGCGGCAAGCACCAGCGCCATCGCCACTGCTGCCGATCGGGCGTACCACGCTCTCATCACTCTCAACTCCCCACTGGCCCGATGGCGCAAACGCAGCGTCATGCGCTGCCCGCCGACGCGTCGCGAAGACCGCCGGCACTGTCGGGGGCTGACTTGAATCGCCGGAGTCGGCTTGTCAATCTTTGGTTAACGCTGTTTCGGCGGCGCTTGCCAGTTCTGCGACAATTTCGGCGGCGCTCTGTTCGCTGGTGACCATGCCGACCGACTGGCCGGCCATCAGCGAGCCATTGTCGATATCGCCGTCGATCACCGCGCGGCGCAGCGCACCGGCCCAGTAATGCTCGATCTCGAGCTGGGCTGCGGCCATGTCGATGCGGCCTTCATCCAGCAATTGCGCGACTTCGCGCTGCTTGGCGGTGAAGGCTTCGGTACCGGCATTCCTGAGGGCGCGTACCGGAATGACCGGCAGGCGCGGGTCGATCTGCACGCTGGCCACCGCTTCGCGCGCGGAGGCGCGCAGGAAGGCCTTCTTGAACGCCGGATGGGCGATGCTCTCGGTCGCGCAGACGAAGCGCGTGCCAAGCTGCACGCCGGCGGCGCCCATCTCCAGATAGGCCGCGATCATCGCGCCATTGCCGATGCCGCCGGCGACGAACACCGGCACCTGATCGGCGAGGTGCGGCAGGATTTCCTGCGCGAGCACACTGGTCGCGACCGGGCCGATATGGCCGCCTGCCTCGCTGCCTTCGATGATCAGGCCGTCGACCCCATGGCGGATCAGCCGCTTGCCCATCACCAGCGTCGGCGCGAAGCACAGCAGTCTGGCGCCGGTCGCCTTGATCGTCTCGACGCTGCCGGTCGGCGGCAGCCCGCCGGCCAGCACGATGTGGCTGACCGCGTGGCGACCGCAGACCGCGATCAAATCGTTGAGCGCAGGGTGCATGGTGATCAGATTGACCCCGAACGGCCGGTCGGTCAGCGCCCTGGTGCCGGCAATTTCCGCATCGAGTAGCTCGGGCGTCATCGCGCCGCAGGCGATGACGCCGAAGCCGCCGGCATTGCTGATGGCGGCAACGAGGTTACGTTCGCTCACCCACGACATCGCGCCGCACATGATGGCGAGGTCCGACCCGAGCAGCGCGGTGCCGCGCGCCATGTGGGCAGAAAGGCGGGGATAGTCTGTCATGCGCTGTTCCCTCTCCCGCGCGCGCTCGCGGGGCAGCGGTTATGCCGCCTCCGCGTCCAGCCCATAGGCCGTGTGCAATACGCGCACGGCGAGCTCGGTATAATCTTCCTCGATCAGCACGCTGACCTTGATCTCGCTGGTCGAGATCGCCTGGATGTTGATGCCGCGCGCGGCCAGCGCGTCGAACATCGTCGCCGCGACGCCGGCATGGCTCTTCATCCCGACGCCGACGACGCTGATCTTGGCGATGCCGGTTTCGTGGATGATGCGGTTGTAGCCGATCGCTTCCTTGGCGCCTTCCAGAATCTCGATGGCGCGCGCAAGGTCCGCCTTGGGCAGGGTGAAGGTGACGTCGGTCTCGCCCTTCTCGCGCCCGACATTCTGGATGATCATGTCGACGTTGATGGCGGCATCGGCGAGCGGCTTGAAGATCGTCGCCACCGCGCCGGGCCGGTCTGGCACGCGGGTGATGATGATCTTGGCCTCATTCTTGTCATAGGCGATGCCGGTGATCAGCTGCCGTTCCATCTGATGTTCCTCGATTTCCTCGTCGCTGACGATCAAAGTGCCGGGCTTGGGTGCGCCGCCCGGTTCGACAAAGCTCGACAATACCTGCACCCGCACGCCCAGCTTCATGGCGAGGCCGACCGAGCGGGTCTGCAGCACCTTGGCACCGACCGAGGCGAGCTCGAGCATTTCCTCGTAGGTGACATAGTCGAGCTTGCGCGCGCGCGAAACGATGCGCGGATCGGTGGTATAGACCCCGTCGACGTCGGTGTAGATGTCGCAGCGGTCCGCCTTGACCGCCGCCGCCACCGCCACCGCGCTGGTGTCCGAGCCGCCGCGGCCCAGCGTCGAGACGCGGCCATCGGCCATCATACCCTGGAATCCGGGGATGACCGCGACCTGGCCTGCCGCCATCGCTGCGAGCAGCGCGTCGGTCTCGATTTCCGAAATGCGCGCCTTGGCGTGGGTTTCGATGGTGCGGATCGGCAATTGCCAGCCCAGCCAGCTGCGCGCCGGCACGCCGATCGCCTGCAGCGTCAGCGCCAGCAGGCCGGAGGTGACCTGCTCGCCCGCCGCGACGACGACGTCATATTCCGCCTCGTCATAGAGCGGGTTGGCTTCGCGGCAGAATTGCACGAGCCGGTCGGTCTCGCCCGCCATCGCGGAGACGACCACCGCCACCTCGTTGCCGGCATCGACCTCTCGCTTGACGAGCGCCGCGACGGTGCGGATCCGCTCCGTCCCGGCCATCGATGTGCCGCCGAATTTCATCACGATACGGGCCATGGCTGGTCCGGCTTTCCCTTGGTTTCAATCGCAACAAACCGCGCAATTCCGCTCGGTTCGCGTCGCGCGGCTGTTAGGGAAGGGGGCGGCCGATGGCAAGCGCCGTGCCACTCAGCGCAGCAACACCGATTTACGCTTTGCTAACCATCCCCCCTTAACGCCGCCGTCATGGGATCAGGTTGGACCAGACTGGCCCGGAAACTGTTGGCGCTGGCGGGATTGGTGGTGGCCATGGCTGCTGCTTCGCCTGCCAGCGCTCAAAGCTGTTCACCGGCGACGACGCAGGGCACCGCGCCTGCGGGATGGCAGAGCTATTGCTGGCTCGATTTTGCCACCTACAATGATACAACCGCGCGCTCCGCCGGCGGACAGAATTTCTCCTACACGCTGACCGACGGGTCGACATTGACCTTCAACCTGCGGGTCACGCCTGGCACCGGCACCGCGTTCAACGCCGTTGCAGCGCCGTCCTGGACCGGGGCTGCGGTCGGCAACACCGCCTTCCTTGGCATCCCCGGTCGCCCGATCCTCTACACCGCCGCGGCGGGCACAAGGCTGATCACGATCAGCTCGATCCTGATCACCCCGCCTGCCGGTGCGACCGCGGTCACCGCCTACAGCTTCGTCATCGCCGATGCGGAATCGAGCAATGAGAATGAAACCTTGCAGTACACCACCAATGGCAGCAGCTGGACCCTGCTTGACGATGTTCCGCCGATCAGCGGAAACACTTACCCCACACAGAGCGGACTCGGCACCAGCACCTATACGGTGACCGGCGTTCCCGGCACGGTCGGCGGCTATATCGTCGGGTCGAACAGCCCGACCACCGTCACGGCGCAGCTGCAGGCAGGCGGTCTGCAGGGCATCATGTTCGCGGTCCGCTTCGCCTCGTTGCGGCTCAACAAGCAGATCGGCGGCGTGCGGATCAACGCGGCCGACCAGTTCACCTTTCGCGTCACCGCCACCGGCCCCGGCACGGTGCTGGCGACGGGCACGACCAGCGGGACCGGCACCGGACCCTTTGCCGCTGCCCCGGTCAACCTGGCCTCCGGCATTCCGCTGACGCTCAGCGAGCAAATGGCGGCGGGCAGCGTCAGTACGCTTTCGCAGTATCGCTCGACGCTGACCTGCACCAACAGCACGGCAGGATCGTCCACGGTGCTGCCGGTCAATGCCGTCACCACCAGTTACAGTCTCGGGACGCTGCAGTTCGGCGATTCGCTGACCTGCACCTTCACCAACATCGCCCACCCGCATGTGCGCCTGCTCAAGGCGCTGGGCACCGGCGGGCGCCGGTTCAACACCGACCAGTTCACCGTGCGCATCATGCAGGGGACGACGACGGTGGCTTCCGCGACGACCAGCGGCACCACGACGACAGTGACCGGTGGCGATACCGGCTTCGTCCAGCTGGTTTCGGGCACGAACTACAGCCTCGACGAGATCGGCGCGGGCGCGACCAACCTCGGCCTCTATACCAGCGCCATGGCCTGCACCAATGCCAACAGCGGGTCGAGCACGGTTCGGCCGACCACGGTGCCGGGCCCGATCACGCCGGTGCTGGGCGATGTCATCACCTGCACGCTGACCAACACGCGCCGGTCGACCGCGCTGCTGACTATCGACAAGCAGTCGAGCGTGATTTCCGACCCGGTCAACGGCACCGTCAACCCCAAGCAGATCCCGGGCGCGATCGTCGAATATGCGATCGTCGTCACCAATGTCGGCAATCTCGCGGTCGACGCGAGCAGCATCGTGCTGACCGATCCGCTGCCCGCCAATTTCACTTTCGACAGCTCGACTCCGGTGACCTTCACCAACGGCACAACGGCGAGCGGGCTCAATGCCTTCAACGCTGCGACGATGGTTACCTATTCCAACCAGAGCGGCGGCGGCGCGCCCTACAGCTACACGCCGGTCGCCGGTTATGACCCCGCGGTGCGCGGCATCCGCATCGCGCCGACCGGCACCATGGCGGCCGCCACCGCGACGACCCAGCCCAGCTTCACCATCCGCTTCCGCGGCCGGATCAACTGAACCGCGCGCATCGTCGGGCAGACGCCCGGTTGGCCAAGGGTCGCGCCACCACCGGCCGCTTCCCCGCCGGCTTCAGAGCAGGAAGTCTCCGGCGTTGAAGTTGAAATTCCCGTCCACGCGGATGACGAAATCGGCAATGCCATCGCCATTGGTGTCGCCTTCGATCACCGTCGAGGTGTTGGAACTGTCGAACGAGGCATAGCGCAATTGCCCCGCGATGCCGCTGAACGCGGCAACCCCGATGAAGCTGAAGGCATCGTCAGCGCCGCCGGCGATCGCGTCGATACCGCTCAAGTCGATGCGGTCGCCCTGGGCGCGGGACCAGTCGAGGATGCGGTCTGCCGACGCCCTGCTCGAACCGACGTCGCCATCGGCGAAGATGAAATCATCCGCACCATTGCCGCCGATCAGCATGTCGAGGCCCGCGCCGCCGGTCAGATCGTCCGACCCGTCGCCGCCGTAGAGCGTGTCGTTGCCGCTGCCGCCGAGCAGCACATCGTCATCCTCCGCACCGTAGAGGAAATCGACGCCGTCGCCGCCCTCCAGCCGGTCGTTGCCGCTTTCGCCGAACAGATAATCGGTGCCTGCCTCGCCGCGCAGCACATCGTTGCCACTGCGGCCGTAAACGGTGTCCTGCCCGTCACCGGCATTCACCGTATCGACGCCCGCGCTGCCGCCATAGGTGTTGGCAAGGCCGTTGAGCGTGACCGTGAGGTCGCCGCCCGAATGGTTGGAGATAATCTCGACGTCGCCGGTGATGAGGTAGCTGAGCCCGGCGGTCACGATCTGCACCGTGTCGACGCCGTCGCCGCCATTGGCGATATCGCCGGCATCGTCGACCACCATCCGGTCGTTGCCGGCCTCGCCGTTCATCGTGTCGGCGCCAGTGCCGCCGAACAGCCGGTCGCTGCCATTGCCGCCATTGAGCGTGTCATTGCCGGCTTCGCCGCCCAGCGTATCGTCGCCATCGTCGCCGGACAGGCTGTCGGCCTGCAGTCCGCCGATCATGTGGTTGGCCAGGCCGTTGCCCGCCCCGGCAAAGCTGCCGTTGCCGGTATATTCCAGATTTTCGACATTGGCGGCGAGCGTATAGGCGGCGAGCACCGTCTCGACCCGGTCGATGCCTTCGCCCGCTGCTTCGATTGCCTGATCGCCGGCGTCGTCGATCACATAGACATCGCTGCCGACCCCGCCGACCAGACGGTCGCTGCCCAGTCGCCCGTCGAGCACATCGTCGCCACCATTGCCGCGCAGCGTGTCGGGCCCGTCGCTGCCCTGCAAGGTGTCGCTGTCGCCCGTTCCCTGCATCGCGCCGAAATCGCGATTGCCGAAAATGACATAGACCTGCCCGGCGTTATGCCCGCCCAGCTTGCCATTGGGCGCGCCGACCAGCAGATCGTCTATGCCATCGGCGTTGACGTCCCCCGCCGCCGAAACCGCAAGGCCCAGCGTGTCGAAGGCGACATCTCCGCGGATGATCACCCCGTCTGTATCGGCCAAGGTCGACAGATCGATGGCGCCACGCGTCTGGCCCACGCGACCGAAGATGACATAGGCGGCGCCCGCGGCATTGCCGCCGACATCATTGTCGCCCGCTCCGACGATCAGATCGCCGATGCCGTCACCGTTGATATCGCCTGCCGCAGAGACGCTGCGCGCCAGCAGATCGCCCGCCGCGTCGCCGACGATCTTGAAGCCGAATTGTGGAGTCAGGTTGGTCAGGTCGATATCGTCGCGGTCGCCGCCATTGCGGCCATAGATGACATAGGCCTCGCCCGCGTTGAAGCCGCCGTCGTCGCCCGAATCCGCGCCGACGATCAGGTCGCCGATGCCATCGCCGTTGATGTCGCCCGCAAACGCCACGCTATAGCCCGCCCGGTCGCCCGCCGCGTCGCCGCGGATGAAGAAGCCGTCACCGACATCGAGCGTACCGAGATCGACAGCACCTATGCCCTGGATGCGGTAACTGACATAGGCTGCGCCGGCATCGGCCCCGTCGTTGGAGCCGCCACTTGTATCGACTCTCGGCGCGCCGACGATGACGTCGGCGGCGCCATCGCCGTTGACATCGCCCAGCGCGACGCGTCGCCCGGCTTCGTCAACCGGCTGATCGCCTTGGATCAGATAGCCCTGCTCGGCTGTCAGATCGGTTATATCGATATTGTCGCGTGTCGCGCCCGCTGCACCGAAGATGACATAGGCCTCGCCCGCATTCGGCCCGCCGCCATCACCGCCCCAGGCACCGACCAAGATGTCGTCGAAACCGTCCCCGTTGACGTCCGCGCCGCCCGCGACACTGCGCCCGAAAAAGTCATAGTCGGCATCGCCGGTGATACGGAACCCGTCGGTCGCGGCCAGTGTGCCAAGATTGATGTTGGCCCGCGTCGCGCCCGCTTGGCCGAAGATCACATAGACCTCTCCGGTGTCGACGCCGCCGTTGTTCTCGCCTTTATACGCGCCGATCACCAGATCATCGAGGCCGTCGCCATTGATGTCGCCCGCACCGGCAATGGCGAAACCTGCAGAATCGCCTGAGTCGGAACCCAAAATGACGAAGCCGTCGCTGGGGGACAGTGCCTCCAGGTCGATGGTCGGTCGCGTCGCCCCTGCCTTCCCGAAGATGACATAGGTCGCGCCCGACAGCGGATTGAACGATCCGGCGCGCGCCGCGCCGATGGCGAAATCGTCGATACCGTCGCCGTTGATGTCGCCCAGATTGGTGACGCTGCGCCCCGCCACATTAGAGTCGGTCGCGCCGAGAATCAGATAGCCCTGGCTCGGAGTCAGGTTGGTCGTATCGATCACTTGTGCAGGCATGTCCGGTCCCCCTCCTCGCGGCGGGGGTCAGTGGCTTGGCCTGACCGTGCCCGACGCCTGCGGGGAACTAGCCCAGAGCGGCGGCGGCTTTATTGGAGAAACGCGACAAGCCGTTGGCCGGGCGCGCTTTCCATCGCCTAAAGTACGAAATCCGCTGCGGTGAGGGGGTAGCCGCCGTCGATGCGGATCATGAAATCGGCGACGCCATCGCCGTTGATGTCGCCGCTGACGACGGTTTCACCGGCGATCAATTCGGCGCGGAGCTGCCCGGCGACGCCGGTGAAGGCGGCGGTGCCAATGAAGCTGAAGGCCTCGTCGGTGCCGCCGGCCATCGCATCGATGGCGCTGAGGTCGATACGGTCGCCCTGGGCCTGGTTGAAGTCACGGATGAAGTCCGAGGTGGCGCGCGTGGTGCCGCTGTCGGTCAGCGCGGCATAATGGAAGAGGTCCGCCCCCGCGCCGCCGTGCAGCAGGTCGGCGCCGCTCGATCCGAACAGCACATCGTCGCCGGCCTCGCCGTAGATCTCGTCATTGCCCGCGCCGCCGGCCAGATTGTCGTTCTCGGTGCCGCCGTTGAGCAGGTCGACACCGTCGCCGCCAGCCAGCGTATCTGCTCCGTCACCGCCGAACAGATAGTCGTTGCCGCCTTCGCCGTTGAGCTGGTCATTGCCGCCCCGGCCATAGAGTGTGTCCTGCCCGTCGCCGGCAAAGACCGTGTCGGCCCCGGTCAGACTGCCGGCGAAGCTGTTGTGCAGCCCGTTGAGCGTCAAGGTCAGATCGCCGCTGCTGACATTGCGGACGATCTCGATGTCCCCGGCGATGGCATAGGTGAGGCCGCCGACGCTGATATCGACGGTGTCGATGCCGTCGCCGCCGTTGGCGACATCCCCGGCATTGTCGATGATCATGCGGTCATTGCCTGCGCCACCGTTCATGGTGTCGGCGCCGGTGCCGCCGATCAGCCGGTCAGAGCCGTTGCCGCCGTTGATCGTGTCGTTGCCGGCCTCGCCGCCAAGCGTGTCGTCGCCGTCATTGCCGTTGATCGTATCGCCCAGTCCGCCACCGACGATGATGTTGCCAAGGGTGTTGCCGTTGCCGGTAAAGGCGCCGGCGCCGGTATATTCCAGATCCTCGACATTGTCGGGCAGCGTGTAGCTGGCAAGATCGGTCTCGACCCGGTCATTGCCCTCGTTCGCCGCTTCGGTGACGACATCGCCGGCATTGTCGACGACATAGATGTCGTTGTCCGCGCCGCCGGCCATGGTGTCGGCACCGGTACCGCCATCGAGCACATCGTTGCCGGCAAAGCCGTTGAGCCGGTCTGCCGCCGCCGTCCCGGTCAGCGTTTCACCCGATGCGGTCCCGTTAATCGCGCCGAACAGGCGGCTGCCATAGATGACGGTGATCTCGCCGGCATTGGTGCCGCCATCGTCGCCGTCTATCGCACTGACGATGATGTCATCGATGCCGTCGTTGTTGACGTCGCCGAAGGTCGCGTCCCGGCCCGCCTGATCGCCACCGCTGGCCGCGCGGATGGCGAGGCCGTCGCTCTGCGACAGGTTGGTCACGTCGATGGCGCTGCGCGTGCCGGCGCGGCCGAAGATGACGTAGGCCTCACCGGTCGACGGGCCCAGATCGGCGGCGCGGTTGGCACCGATGATCAGATCGCGGATGCCGTCGCCATTGATGTCGCCGCCGCCCTGAACGCTGATGCCGAACTGGTCGCCTGCCTGATCGCCGAAGATGGCGAAGCCGTCACTGGGGTCGAGGGTCGACACGTTGATGGTCCCGCGCGTCCCCCCGACCTTGCCGAAGATGACATAGGCCGCGCCGCCGCCTGAGGTGCGGTAGGCGCCCACCAATATATCGTCGAGCCCGTCGCCATTGATGTCCCCCAGGCTGGCGAGGCTGGTGCCGACGATCTGGATGCCCGACCCCTCGATCGTGAAGCCGTCGGTGGCGGCCAGAGATGTAACATCGATATTGGCCCGCGTCGCTCCGGCGCGGCCGAAAATGACATAGGCCTCTCCGGCGAGATTGCCGCCATTGTCGCCATAGGGTGCGCCGACCACTATGTCGTCGATGCCGTCGCCATTGATGTCACCGGCGGCCGATACCGCACGGCCCAGCCGGTCGTCGGCAACATCGCCGGTGATCGAAAAGCCGTCGGCAGCCGCGAAGGACGCCAGATCGATATTGCTGCGCGACGCCCCGCTGCGGCCGAACACGACATAGGCGCGGCCCGCCGAGCTGCCGCCGGCATCATTGCCCGACGCACCGACCACCAGATCGTCGATGCCGTCATTATTGACATCGCCGGCCCGCGACACCGCGGTCAGCAGATCGAGATCGGCGTCGCCGATGATGGTAAAGCCGTCGGAGCCGGACAGGCTGGAGACGTTGATGGTTCCCCGGCTGGTACCGGCCTGGCCGAAGATGACGAAGGCCGCGCCGGCGAGGTTGCCGCCGAGATCCGATCCGATCGCGCCGGCCACGAAATCGCCGATGCCGTCATTGTTGATGTCACCGGCATAGGAGACGCTGCGCCCCAGCTCGTCGCCAGCCACACCACGCACCACGAAACCGTCTGCTGCCGACAGGTTGGCCAGATCGATCGTGCCGCTTCGCCCGCCAGTGCGGCCATAGATGACATAGACCGCGCCCGACGAATCGCCGTTGGCGTCGTTGGATGGCGCGCCGATGATCAGATCGTCGATGCCGTCACCATTGACGTCGCCCAGCGCCGACACCGAGGTACCCGCGCGGTCATAATTGGCATCGCCGATGATCCGGAAGCCGTCTCCGGCAGGAATATTGCCGAGATCGATCACTTGTGCTGGCATGTGCTGGTCCCCGAACGGTGCGACGGCCCGGCTTGCCCGGTCCCGTCAGGAAAGAAGCGACACCTGAAATTCGGACATGGGTGATAATCGAAACGATTTGGCGCGCAAGCCCATGGTTAGGCCTGCGTTAAACTTCTGTCCCAAATCGCATATTGCCTGCACGGTGCTGGATCACCATCCCGCCGCCACGGCGATGGACCGGCTGTGCTACAGCACGAAATCGCCTGCTGTCAGGCTTTGCACGCCATCGATGCGGATCAGGAAATCGGCCACGCTATCGCCATTGGTGTCGCCGGCGCCAGAGACACTGAAGCCGGCATTGTCGCCCGCCGCAGCGCTTACCACCCCAGCCAGCGCGCGATCATCCCCTTTTCTTCCGCCGTCGCGCCCTTCGGGGCCAGCCAGTCGCGGCATTCCAGGCAGCTCGCCTGCGCGCCGCTGGCGCCCATCAGGCGGCGGACGTCGCCGAGGGCCTGGGCGAGGCGGGCTTCGCGCAGCCAGGCGGCCTGGGCGAACCAGCCCGACGGCGGGGCGGCTTCCTCGTCCTCGCCGGGCTTGCTCATGTTGGCGAAGAACTGGCTGAAAGCATCGGGCTCGGTCTCGAAGACATGGCCGTGTACCTTGGCGGGATCGAGACGGGCGAGCTTGGCGGCTTCCCCGATCGCGTCCTCCAGCCCGCCGAACTGGTCGACCAGGCCGAGCTGACGGGCAGTGGCACCGGCCCAGACACGGCCTTCGGCGATCTCGTTGACGCGCGCGATCGGCAGGCGGCGCGATTGCGCGACGAGGCCGGTGAAGCGGCCGTAGATGTCCTCGACGCTCGCCTGTGCCAGCGCGTCGAACTGTTCGTTGACCCCGCCGAACAAGTCGGGCTGGCCCGACAGCGGGGTGGTGGCGATGCCGTCGGCGCCGACGCCGATGTTGGCCAGCGCATTCTCGAAGCTGGGCAGCACCGCGAACACGCCGATCGATCCGGTGATGGTGTCGGGCTCGGCGAGGATCTTGTCGGCCGGGGTCGAGACCCAGTAGCCGCCCGACGCCGCGACATTGGCCATCGAGACGACGATCGGCAGCCGCCGCTGGCTCTTGGCCTGCAGCAGCGCGGAACGGATGCGTTCGGACGCCAGCACCGATCCGCCGGGGGAATCGACGCGCAGCACGATCGCCTTGACGCTGTCGTCGGCAATCGCATCGAAGATGTGGCGGGCGATGGTTTCGCCGCCGGCGGTGCCGTTGTCGGTCACCCCGTCGACGATTTCGCCGACCACCGGGATGACCGCTATGCGGTCGCCATTCTCCTCGCGCGGATTGGCCGCGACCCAGTCGTCGAGCTTGATCCGGTCGTATTTCCAGGGCCGTGCATCGTCGGAGGCGCCGGCAACTGCCGCCACCCGCGTTTCGAACGCCATGCGGCTGCCGACGCGGTCGACGAGCCCGGCGGCCTTGGCGGCGTTGGCGAGATCATTGCCATTGGCGCGCATTGCTGCGGCCGGATCGGCGATGAACGCGGCGAGCTGCGCGCGCGGACGGGCGCGGCGCACCTGCTCCTGCCACCGTTCCCACAGCACGCTGGCGTAGGCGAGATTGGCCTCCTCGGCCTCGGGCGACTGGTCGGAACGGGTGAAGGGTTCGATCGCGCTCTTGAAGGTGCCGACCTTGTAGACGTTGGCGGTCACGCCCAGCCGGTCCATCAGCCCCTTGTAATAGAGCCGCGATCCGCCCGGGCCGGCGATCAGCACGCCGCCGCCCTGTTCGGTCCAGATTTCCGAGGCATGCGCGGCGAGCTGATAGGCATCGTCGCTATAGGCGGTGGCAAAGGCCAGCACCGGCTTGTTGGCCGCGCGCACCTTGTCGAGCGCCTCGCCGATGTCGCCCAGCGCCACCTGGCCGCCGCCCATGAAGCGATCGAGATCGAGCACCACCGCCTTCACCCGGTCGTCCGTGGCGGCGACTTCGAGCGCGTGCACCACGTCGGCACGGCGGAACTCGCGCACCGGCGCGCCGCCGCTCAGGGCGGCAAAGGGATCGACCGGCGCCGGCTGCTCGCTGACCGTGCCGTCCAGCTTCAGCACCAACGCGCCGGTGCCGAACACGCCGGCGGGATTGGGCCGGCCGGACAGGATGCCGGCGAGGAAGACGAAGAACAGCAGCAGGAACAGGAGCGCCAGCATGTCCTTGATGCCGACCAGCACGCGCCAGAAGCCGCCGATCACCTGCCGCGTCGTATAGCGCTTGATCGGGCGCGGCGCAGCGGCCGCGACAGATGCAGCGGGGCCATCGGTGGCGGGCAGGGCGGACGGGGGGAGCGCGGCGTCGGTCATGCTGTGTTGCTAGTCCATAACAGTGGCGCTGTAAATGTGGCGTTCAGGTGGCGGAACGGCAAGGGGCACGCTGCCTCGTGCAGGGAATGACAGCAGGCATCGGCAACAAAATCTTGGCCCGCGTCGCCGCCCCCCTTGACCTTCCGGAACAAAGCGCCAAATGCGCCCCTGTTGGCACTCCCCCGCGGTGAGTGCCAAGACTCATCGAAACCAGGAAGGGAAATCCGCATGAAGTTTCGTCCCCTGCACGATCGCGTGCTCGTTCGCCGCGTCGAGGCCGAAGAAAAGACGGCCGGCGGCATCATCATTCCTGACACCGCCAAGGAAAAGCCGCAGGAAGGCGAAGTCGTCGCCGCCGGCAGCGGCGCCAAGGCCGAAGACGGCAAGGTCACGCCGCTCGACGTCAAGGCCGGCGACCGCATCCTGTTCGGCAAGTGGTCGGGCACCGAGGTCAAGGTCAACGGCGAAGACCTGCTGATCATGAAGGAAAGCGACATCCTCGGGATCGTCGGCTGATCCTTCCCAACCAACCATCGTCATCCCCGCTAAGGCGGGGATCCAGCCGATGTCAGTGCATTGCGCATAATCCGGTGATGGGTTCCCGCCTTCGCGGGAATGGCGAATTCAGACAGTCGAAAGGAATTTCACATGGCAGCCAAGGACGTAAAATTCAGCCGTGACGCCCGCGAACGCATTCTGCGCGGCGTCGACATCCTCGCCGACGCGGTCAAGGTGACGCTGGGGCCGAAGGGCCGCAACGTCGTGATCGACAAGAGCTTCGGCGCTCCGCGCATCACCAAGGACGGCGTCACCGTCGCCAAGGAAATCGAACTCAAGGACAAGTTCGAGAACATGGGCGCGCAGATGGTGCGCGAAGTCGCATCGAAGACCAACGACGTCGCCGGTGACGGCACCACCACCGCCACCGTGCTGGCGCAGGCCATCGTGCGCGAAGGCATGAAGTCGGTCGCGGCCGGCATGAACCCGATGGACCTGAAGCGCGGCATCGATCTCGCCGTCGCCAAGGTCGTCGAGGACATCAAGTCGCGTTCGAAGCCGGTTTCGGGCTCGAGCGAGATCGCCCAGGTCGGCATCATCTCCGCCAACGGCGACCGTGAAGTCGGCGAAAAGATTGCCGAAGCCATGGAAAAGGTCGGCAAGGAAGGCGTCATCACCGTCGAGGAAGCCAAGGGCCTCGATTTCGAGCTGGATGTCGTCGAAGGCATGCAGTTCGACCGCGGCTACCTGTCGCCCTATTTCATCACCAACCCCGAAAAGATGACGGTCGAACTCGCCGATCCGTACATCCTCATCCATGAAAAGAAGCTGTCGAACCTGCAGTCGATGCTGCCGATCCTCGAAGCGGTGGTGCAGTCGGGCCGTCCGCTGCTGATCATCGCCGAGGACATCGAAGGCGAAGCGCTGGCGACCCTGGTCGTCAACCGTCTGCGCGGCGGCCTGAAGGTTGCTGCCGTCAAGGCTCCGGGCTTCGGCGATCGCCGCAAGGCGATGCTGCAGGACATCGCGATCCTGACCAAGGGCGAGATGATCTCCGAAGACCTCGGCATCAAGCTGGAGTCGGTGACCCTGGGCATGCTCGGCCAGGCCAAGCGCGTCACCATCGACAAGGACAACACCACCATCGTCGACGGTGCTGGCGATGCGGACACCATCAAGGGCCGCGTCGAGCAGATCCGTGCGCAGATCGAAACCACCACCAGCGATTATGACCGTGAGAAGCTGCAGGAGCGCCTCGCCAAGCTCGCTGGCGGCGTGGCCGTGATCAAGGTCGGCGGTGCGTCCGAAGTCGAGGTCAAGGAGCGCAAGGACCGCGTCGATGACGCCCTGCACGCCACCCGCGCCGCAGTAGAAGAAGGCATCGTCCCCGGCGGCGGTACCGCGCTGCTCTATGCCACCAAGGCGATCGAAGGCCTGACCGGCGTCAACGAAGACCAGACCCGCGGTGTCGACATCGTCCGCAAGTCGCTGACCGCGCTGGTCCGCCAGATCGCGACCAACGCCGGCCATGACGGTGCAGTCGTCTCGGGCAAGCTGCTCGACCAGACCGACACCAGCTTCGGCTTCAACGCCTCGACCGACGTGTATGAGAATCTCGTCGCCGCCGGCGTCATCGATCCGACCAAGGTCGTCCGCACCGCGCTGCAGAATGCCGCGTCGGTCGCCGGCCTGCTGATCACCACCGAAGCCACCATTGCCGAGCTGCCCGAAGACAAGGCAGCCCCGGCGATGCCGGGCGGCGGCATGGGCGGCATGGGTGGCATGGACTTCTGATGACCCCATAAGGTCGTCACCCCGGACCTGATCTGGGGGTCCAAAGTCACTCGACCTTCCGGTCGAAGCACAGACAGAAGGGCCGGCGGGAGCAATCCCGCCGGCCTTTTTGCATGGTGCTTGTCTTGTGCGATACTCGACTTTGCAGTTTGTGCACTGTCGATTGCACGCAACGATATTGCAGCGCAAAATGGCAGGCGTATGGGCGCGGCCCCATCCATGAGGAGGCGGCCATGCAGCCTGTCGGTTCGAACGTAGCAGAGGATCCATTCCAGCGCGCCGGTTACGGCGAAGTAGAGGGCCATGCGCCCGGCCAGCGGCATCGCCCAGCGGCCGTCGCCGCGCTCACCGTCGGCGCCATCGGGGTCGTCTTCGGCGATATCGGCACCAGCCCGCTCTATGCCTTCCGCGAGGCGCTGCACCAGGCCAGCCCGACAGGCATCGGCGAGGCCGAAATCCTGGGTGTGCTCAGCATGGCGCTGTGGTCGTTGATCCTGGTCGTCACTGTCAAATATGTGCTGTTCCTGATGCGCGCCGACAATCAGGGGGAAGGCGGGGTGCTGGCGCTGCTGGCGCTCGCCGGCCGCGCGACCGGGGGCCGCACCGGCGTGGTGCTCGCGCTCGGTGCCGCCGGCGCGGCGCTGTTCTACGGCGACGCCATCCTTACTCCGGCGCTGTCGGTGCTGTCTGCTGTCGAGGGGCTCAAGTCGGTCCCCGGCGTCGGCGGGTCGATCGACCAGCGCACGATCCTCGGCATTACCACTGCCATCCTGATCGCGCTGTTCGCCATCCAGTCGCGCGGCACCGAAGCGGTCTCCCGCCTGTTCGGGCCGATCTGCGTGGTCTGGTTTCTCGCCATGGCGGCGCTCGGCCTCTACCATATCGGCGACGAACCGGCGATTTTGCAGGCGATTTCCCCGCACCATGCCGTCAGTTTTCTGCTGACCCACGGCATGATCGGCCTGCTCGTGCTCGGCGCAGTGTTCCTGACCGTTACCGGTGCCGAGGCGCTGACCGCGGACATGGGCCATTTCGGTCGCTTCCCGATCCGGCTCGGCTGGTTCCTGCTGGTGTTCCCGGCGCTGACGCTCAACTATTTCGGGCAGGGTGCCTTCGCGCTCGCCGCGCTCGAGCAAGCGCAGGCCGCCGGCGCGACTTTCCAGAACCAGGACTGGTTCTTCCTGATGGCACCGGAATCGCTGCGCGTGCCGCTGGTCATCCTCGCCACGCTCGCCACCATTATCGCCAGCCAGGCGGTGATCACTGGCGCTTATTCGCTCACCCAGCAGGCGATCCAGCTCGGCCTGCTGCCGCGCATGCGCATCGCCCAGACCTCGGCGGGCCATGCCGGACAGATCTATCTGCCGGTGATCAACTGGCTGCTGCTGGTCGGCGTGCTGGCGCTGGTCTTTGCCTTTCAGACCTCGTCCTCGCTGGCGGTGGCCTATGGCATCGCAGTTACCGGTACGATGGTCGTCACCACCTGCCTCGCCTTCGTCGTCATCACCCGCCTGTGGCACTGGAGCCTGCCCAAGGCGCTGCTGCTGATCGCCCCGCTGCTGCTGCTCGATCTCATCTTCTTCGGCGCCAACGCGCTGCGCGTGGTCGAAGGCGGCTGGGTGCCGCTGCTGGTCGGCGCGATGATCGGGCTCACCATCTATGTCTGGGTGCGCGGCAAGCGGCTGATCGCGGCTTATGAGGCGGAGCATTCGGTGCCGATGGGCAACATGGCCACCATCCTGTCGGCGCATCCGCCGAGCCGTGTGAAGGGCACCGCCGTCTACCTTACGGCCAACCCCGACGTGGTGCCGAGCGCGCTGCTGCACAATCTCAAGCACAATCAGGTGCTGCACGAGCGCAACCTGGTCGCGACGGTCAAGACCGCGAGCGTGCCGCATGTGCCGCCGGAGGAGCGGGTGGCGAGCGAACGCATCGACGACAATTTCACCCGCGTCGTGCTGCGCTTCGGCTTCATGGACACCCCCGACGTGCCCGCCGCGCTGGGCCTTGCGGAAGGGCAGGCTTCCCCCTTCGGCACGCCGATGAAGACCAGCTATTACATCGGCCGCAACAGCCTGCGCGCCTCACGCGACGAAGGGCTGCCCTATTGGCAGGACCAGATACTGATCTTCCTGCAGAGAAACGCCGCCGACCCCACGGACTTCTTCCAGATCCCGGCGGGACGGGTGGTCGAGCTGGGCGTGCAGGTGGTGGTGTAGGGGGGAGGGGCCGGAGACGCTTCTGCCTCTCCCGCCTCCTAGCTCGTCACCCCCGCCACCGCATTGCCACATCGCAGCGCGCATATTCCGCGCCATAGTCCGCCATGATCTGCGCATCATGGACAAAGCCGTGGCGTTCATAGAGGCGAATGGCCGTCGCGCTTTTGGTATTGGTCAGCAGGAACAATGTCTCGGCCCCCAGCGTCTGTGCCCGGGCGATCGCCGCGGTGAGCAGCCTGTCGCCCGCACCGAACCCGCGCGCTTCCGGCGTAACGCCCATCTTGATCAGCTCATATATCCCAGGCGCGACCTTCAGCAACGCGCAGGTGCCGATGATACCCAGCGCCGGATGCTCGACGAACAATATGTCCCCGCCCGGAGCGACAATCCGTTCGCGCGGGCGTGTCAGTTGATCGACGTCGGGCGGCTCCAGCTCATACATCGCCTCGATCCATTGACGGTTGATCCGCTCGAAATCGGCGGTCAGACTGTCGTCAAAGCGACGAATTGTCAGCTTGGCGGCCTTGCCCCCTGCAGAAGCCCCGCCATCGGCATGGCCCACGTCAGCACCCATGCAACATCCCCTCCAGCCAGTCGTTGACCTGCACATCGATCACCAGATGCACCCGGTCGCTCGCGCCATCGTTGCGGACGCTGTGGGGGTCGGCGAGGCGCAGGTACCAGGTTTCGCCGGGGTGCATGGGCACCGCAGTGCCGTTGAGCAGGAAGCTGACGCCGGGATTGCTGGTGACCGGCACATGGATGCGCGCGCGGCCTTCCGCGGCGTCGAGATCATGGTCGCGGTGCTGGTGGATGACGCTGCCCGGGGTCAGCCGCATCAGCCGCACCGCCTCGACCGGGCAGGCGAAGGCGGCAATCGCGGCGGCAAAGGCGGGGGCGTGGGCGAGCATCGGCGTATCGACCCATGCGCTTGCGGTGGGGTTGGAATAGATCATCATCACCGGATGCGTCGCGCCCGCCTGCGCGCGCAATGGCAGCACATCCCATTGCCCGCTGTAGTTGGCGGTGACGAAATGGGCGGTCCAGTCCTGCCGCTCCAGCGCCGCCAGATCGGCTTGCATCGCCGCGACATCGAAGCCGAGCGGCAGCCGCACCCGGTCGGGGACAGGCCGCCCTGTGTGCACGTCGCTGTTGTCTTGCGCTTGTCGAGGCATAGGCTTTGCTTTCTAACCGTAGTGCAACGGAGGGCAATCCCGGGGGCAGGGCGCGCGTTGCAAGGGGATGAGCAGGGTGGAGCAGGGATGGCGGAGCTAATCGACGACCGGCCGGCAGCGCTGGCCCGCCTGCGCGCGCTGCTGTTCGCCAATGAGGACGCCGCGCTGGCGCTCGCTCCGATGATCGAACCGGACCGCTTTGCTGCGGCTGCGGCTGCCTTCGCCGCCCGGCACGGGCTGGCGATCGACGTGGCGGCCCTCGACCGTGCGGTGGTGCCCGACCGGCTCGGCCTCGGCCGGTTCGCCGCGCCGGCGGTGCCCGATGAGGCGGTTCCGCCGCGCCACTGGCTGCCGGTTGCCGTGACCGGAACGGCCGATGCGCCATATGTCGAATGGCTGCATTTCGCCGGAGAGGCGCTCGACCGGCCGTTCTACGAGGATTCGGTCCGCCGCGCCCGGGCGCTGCCGTTCAACCGGCTGATGCGCTGCGTCACGCCGTTGGCGGCGCTTGCCGCCTTTGACGCCGCGCCGCTGCCCGATGGGCTGATCTTCCATATGTCACGGTGCGGCTCGACGCTGGTCGCGCAGATGCTGGTCAGCCTGCCGGGCAGCATCGTGGTCTCCGAGCCGCCCCCGCTCGATAATGTCATCCAACTGGCGGCACGCGGCGACGTGCCGCCCGCTGCCATCCGCCACATGGCCGCAGCGCTGACGCGGGATCGCGGCGGCAGCGGCGCCCGGCATCGCTTTATCAAGCTCGATAGCTGGCACGCGCTGGCGCTGCCGATGCTGCGCGGGCTGTTCGTGGACACGCCCTGGGTGTTCCTGCACCGTGACCCGGTGGAGGTGCTGGTGTCCCAGCAGCGCATGCCCGGCTTTCATGCGGTGCCGGGCCTGATACCGCTCGACGCCTTCGGCATCGCCGCGCCGCCCGGCATCGGCCATGATGCGCATCTCGGCTGGCTGCTGGGGCAGATCTGCGATGCGGCAGCGGACGGGTTGGCGAACGGCGGGGGCATCGCCATCGAATACCGGACCTTGCCGGACGCGGTGGCGCAGCGTCTGCTGCCGCATTTCGGGGTGAAACCGGACGCGGCGGCGCAGGCGGCGCTGGCAGCGGCCGGGCAGCGCAATGCCAAGGTGCCAGACGCGCACTTCGCGCCGGATACCGCTGCCAAGCAGCAGCAGGCATCGCCCGAACTGCGCGCTCTGGCGGCGCAGCATATCGCGTCGGCTTGCGCGCGCCTGCAGCAGCGCCAAGGTTCCTGAACCTAGGCGATCGGCTTGCGCGCGAGGAAGACGCCGACGGCCATCAATGCGATGCCGAGCATGCGCGTGCCGCCGATGCTGGCCTGGTCTGCGCCGAACAGGCCGAAATGGTCGATCGCTGCTGCGCTGGCGATCTGCCCCAGCAGCACGAAGAACACTGCGTTGCCGACGCCGAACTTCGGCGCGATGAAAGTGATCGACAACAGATAGAAGGCCATGAACAGCCCGCCGAGGTAGAAATGCGGGGCAATGCCGCTCCACGCCACGCCGCGCGGCACCATGCCGGTGGCGAGCGTGGTCACCAGAGCGGTGGTCATCGCGACGGCGAGGGCGATGACCGACGCCGCCGGGGCACTGCCAATGCGCACGCCGAGCCCGGCATTGAGCCCCGCCAATATCGGTATGCCGATGCCGGCGAGCAGCATGATCGCCGCGTAGGCGGGCCAGCCCGAGCTGCTCATTGCGGCTTCGCTGCTGCGGCACGGCGGCGGATGGCGGTCACCGCTTCGCCGCCGACACCCCAATTATCCGTCTCGACCTCGTCGATGATGACGAAGGTGGTGGCGCGGTTCTTGCCCAGCACGTCGACGAGGAGATCGGTGACGCCTTCGATCAGGCGCGCCTTCTGCTCCGGTGTCGCGCCTTCGCGCGTGATGCGTATGTTGACAAAGGGCATAGTGGCGATCCTTCCTGGTCAGAGCGGCAAATCGAGCGCGGCGGCCATGCGCGCGGCGGCGGCATCATAGAAGCGGCTGCGCAGGGCGGAGACGGTGTCCGCCGGGCTGGTCTCCGGCGTGCCGCCGGCAAAAGGCGGGGCGGGATCATATTCGAGCGCGAGCTGGACGGTGCGCGCGACCTCTTCGCCAGCGACGGCGGCGATGACGGTGAGCGCGAAATCGATCCCGGATGTGACGCCGCCGGCGGTGATGGTCGTCCCGTCGGTCACGACACGACCGGGTGCATGCCGTGCGCCTACCCGATCGAGCAATTGCGTATAGCCCCAGTGGGTGGTGGCCTGCCTGCCCTGCAGCAAGCCGGCCCGGCCGAGAATGAAGGCGCCGGTGCAGACGCTGGTCACCCACTGTGCCGACCGGCCCTGCGCTGCCACGAAGTTAATGAGCGGCGACTGGCCCAGGGCAGCGGCAACGCCTGCACCGCCCGGCACGCATAGCAGATCGGCCTGCGGGCAATCCGCGAAGCTGACGGTCGGCACAATCGCAAAGCCGCAGTCGGTCATGACCGGCGCCAGCGTGGCAGACGCAACATGCAGCCGCGCGCCGGGCAGACGGGAGAGGAACTGGGCCGGCCCGGTGAAGTCGAGCTGGGTTACCTGATCGAAAAGCACGAAAACGATGGTGAAGGGCGCTGCGGTCATGGCGGACTCCTCGCTTTAGCAATGGATGCCCAGGCGCGCGGCAGTGATCGCGTCCGCTCCCCGGTGGTAGGCCACCTCTTGCGCCAGTTGCGGACAGGGCCTTGCCTAGCGCTTGCTTCGCCCAAAGCAAAGGGGGGCGCGCCTCGCGGCACGCCCCCCTTTCAACCTTTCGAAGCCTGTGCGGGCTTACTTCTTCATGTCTTCGCCAGCGCTCTTCAGCGCGTCGCCGGCGTCGGAAGCGGCTTCACCGGCAGCGTCCTTTACGTCGGCAGCGGCGCCTTCGACCGCAGCACCGGCCTGATCGGCAGCGGCATCGGCGTTTTCGGCAGCCTTGTCGAGCGCAGCGTCGGCAGCTTCGGCGGTGTTCTCGGCGTCGGCGGCAGCCGAATCGGCGGTTGCTTCAGCGGCGTCCTGGGTCTGCTGCGAGCAGGCGGTCAGCGCCAGGGCGGCAGCGGCGATGGTCATCGCAAAAGTGGTCTTCATGGCTTTCCTCCTGTAGCGCGATGATCCCGGCGGGCGATCGCCCGGCGAGCGGATGTCATCGTCCGGGCCGCGTTTAAGCAGCACCGCAAGATCGTGCAAGACGGGACGTGCGGGTTATCGGTTGCGGCTGTCGGCCCGCTGCGCTTCCAGTTCGGCGCGCGACTGCGCCTCTATCGCCGCCGCATCTGCCGCTGCCGGTGAGGGCGCGCGCGCATCGACGCGATCGGCCGCGGATTCGAGCTGCTCCAGCTCGCCGCTGGTCAGCCCGCCGACTTGCGCATCGTCAGGGGATTGCGCGCTGCATGCAGCCAGTGTGGCCATTGCCGGAATGAACATCATTGTCAGTCGCACATCCGACCTCCCGCAGTCCCGCTAGCCTATCCAAGCGCGGTTCCGCCAGAACGAAAAAGGCCGCCACCCTTGCAGGTGACGGCCCTTATCGGTTTCGCTGAACGCGAAAAAAAGAAGCTTACTTCTTTTCTTCGGTCATCGCGCCTTCGGCCGGAGCGGCCTTTTCTTCGGTCATCGCGCCTTCAGCAGCCGGAGCAGCTTCGGTCATCGCGCCTTCAGCCGGAGCGGCTTCGGTCATCGCGCCTTCAGCCGGAGCGGCTTCGGTGGTTGCTGCTTCTTCGGTGGCAGGAGCTTCTTCAGCCGGCTGCGAGCAAGCGGCGAGGCCGAGACCGGTGGCGAGAACGAGCGACAGAGCAATCTTCTTCATGGTGTGAACACCCCTCTAGAGCAAATCTTTGGCTGGACACTGCACGTGCGCTTACGCGCCGGGCCCGCAACCAACAGGCGGCGATTTATCGGGTCGTTTTGGGCCGTGCAACGGATTTTATTGCGCCGTCGCGCAAAAAGGATGAGCCGAGTGCAACGGCGCACCTGAATCTGCAATTTATCAAGCTTTTTAGTAGGATTTGATGGCGCTGCTGCGTCATTGACCCATATAAAGAAAAGTTTATATGAGGATGCATGACCGTCGTCGAGCCCCTACAGACCGTGCCTGCCGGCCCCGTTGCGGCGCCGGGCGACTCCGGCTGGGCGCTGCTCGACCTGTTTCAGGCGCTGTCCGATTCATCGCGCTTGCGCATCCTGTCGCTGCTGCGGGTGCATGAGCTGGCGGTGGGCGAGATCGCCCAGCTGCTCGACCAGAGCCAGCCGCGCGTTTCCCGCCACATCCGAATCCTGGAAGAAGCGGGCATTGCCGAGCGCCGCCGGGAGGGGAGCTGGGTGTTCGTGCGTCTGGCGCGGACGGCGGTGGTCAACAGCCTGCTCGAGTTCATCGATTCCGCGCCGCAGTCCGAAGATGAAGCGCGCCAGATCGGTGCCGACCGCAGCCGTCTCGCCGAAGTGCAGGCGGAACGGGAAGCGGCGGCTGCCCGCTATTTCGCGCTGCATGCGGACGAATGGGATGCCATCCGTTCGCTGCATGTCGCGGAGGAGGAGGTGGAGCGCGCCATTCTGGCGCTGATGAAAAACCGGCGCGTCGGGCATCTGCTCGACATCGGCACCGGCACCGGGCGCATGGCACAGATTTTCAGCACGGCCGCCACGCGCGTCACCGCGCTCGACCGCAGCCCGGAAATGCTGCGTGTGGCGCGCACGCGGCTGGCCGGCGCGGCCTTGCCGGTCGAGCTGGTGCAGGGCGATTTCACGGCGCTGCCGATGCCCGCTGCCAGCGTCGATTCGGTGGTGATGCACCAGGTGCTGCACTTCGCGACCTCGCCCGATCTGGTGATCGCCGAGGCGGCGCGGGTGCTGCGCGGCAGCGGCCATCTGCTGATTGCCGATTTTGCACCGCACGAGCGGGAGGAACTGCGCCGTGATGCGGCACATGCCCGGCTCGGCTTCTCCGATGCCCAGATCAGGGGCTGGTTTGCCTCTGCCGGGCTGCTGCTCGAAACCACCGATTCGCTGACTGGCGGCGCGCTGACCGTCAAGATCTGGCTGGGCCGGCGCCGCAGCGATGCCTCCACCGAACCGACGCTCAGAAGGGCCGCCGCATGACCGATCCCGTCGTCTCCCCCATTTCCGAAGCCAGACGCGCCGCGGCCAGCCCGATGTTTGCCGACCTGTCGGGCGACATTGGCGTCAGCTTCGAATTCTTCCCGCCCAAGACCGAGAAGATGAACGAGACGCTGTGGGCGTCGATCGAGACGCTGGCACCGCTGGGCCCTCGCTTCGTTTCGGTCACCTACGGCGCGGGCGGCTCGACGCGCGAACGCACCCACGCCACGGTCGCACGCATCGCCCGGGAGACCGCCATTCCTGCGGCGGCGCATCTGACCTGCGTCGAAGCCAGCAAGGCCGAGATTGCAGAGGTTGCCGACGCCTATTGGCAGGCGGGCGTGCGCCACATCGTCGCGCTGCGCGGCGATCCGCCGGTGGCCGGTGCGAAGTTCATGCCACACCCGGAAGGGTACAGCGGCGCGGCCGACCTGGTGGCGGGCCTGCGCGCGATGCACCCGTTCGAAATCTCGGTCGCCGCTTATCCCGAAACCCACCCGGATGCGGATTGCGCCCAGTCCGACCTCGACAATCTCAAGCGCAAGCTCGACGCCGGGGCGACGCGCGCAATCACCCAATTCTTCCACGAGCCCGATACCTTCTTCCGCTTCCGCGATGCGGCAGCCGCAGCGGGCATCGGTGCGGAAATCGTGCCGGGGATCATGCCGGTCACCAACTTCGCCAGCGTCGCGCGCATGTCCGCGATGTGCGGCACCGCAGTCCCGCCCTGGCTGGCGCGGCTGTTCGACGGCCTCGACGATCTGCCCGCCGCGCGCCAGCTCGTGGCGGCAACGGTCGCTGCCGAACTGTGCCGCCGCCTCTATGCGGGCGGCGTGCGCAATTTCCATTTCTACACGCTCAACCGCGCCGAACTCGCCTACGCCATCTGCCACATGCTGGGGATGCGCGCCGCCCCGGCCATCAAGGACGAAGCCGCATGACCGCCCGCGACCGCCTGCTCGCCGCCGCGCGCGAGCGCATCCTCCTCACCGATGGCGCATTCGGCACCGAGATCCAGAACTGGAAGCTGACCGAGGCGCAATATGCCGGGTCGCTCGGGCTATCGCACGACCAGAAGGGCAATAACGACATTCTCGCGCTGACGCTGCCCGAGGTGCCGAACACGATCACGCGTGCCTATCTGAGCGCAGGGTCGGACATTGTCTCGACCAATACCTTTTCCGCCAACAGCATCAGCCAGGCCGATTATGGCGCGGAAGCCCTGGTGCGGGACATCAATGTCGCATCGGCCGCCATCGCGCGCAAGGCGGCGGACGATTTCGCGGCGCAGGACGGCCGCCCCCGCTTCGTCGCCGGCGCCATCGGCCCGACCAACAAGACCCTGTCGCTCTCCCCGGACGTCAATGACCCCGGCTATCGCGAAATCGACTTCGATTATCTGAAATCGGTCTACCGCGAACAGATCGACGCGCTGCTCGATGGCGGCGTCGATTTCATCCTGATCGAAACCGTGTTTGATACGCTCAACGCCAAGGCGGGGATCATGGCCGCCTATGAGGCCGGCGTGGCGCGTGGTGAAGATGTGCCGGTGATGCTGTCGATGACGCTGACCGATCTTTCCGGCCGCAACCTCTCCGGCCACACGGTCGAAGCCTTCTGGCACGCGGTCCGCCACGCGCGGCCGGTCACCATCGGCCTCAACTGCTCCTTCGGCGCGCAGCAACTGCGCCCGCATGTCCGCACGCTCGCAGGGCTCTGCGACACGCTGATCATGGTCTATCCCAACGCCGGCCTGCCCAACGAACTCGGCGCCTATGACGAGTTGCCCGAACAGACCGCCGCGCTGGTCAGGGAATGGGCCGAGGCCGGACAGGTCAACATCCTCGGCGGCTGCTGCGGTTCGACGCCCGCACATATCGCCGCGATGGCCAAGGCGGTGGCGGGTTTGCCTGCACGATCGCTGCCGCAGGTGGATGTGCGCACGCGGTTGGCGGGGCTCGAACCCTTCACGATGGCGGCCTAGTTCCCTCTCCCCTTTAAGGGAGAGGGGCAGTCTCCCGCAATGCAACAGATGGCCGGACGGGACTGCCCCTCTCCCCGGCCCTCTCCCCTGAAGGGGAGAGGGAGAATATAATGACCAACCTCTCCTCCACCTTCGTCAACATCGGCGAGCGCACCAACGTTACCGGCTCGGCGGCGTTCAAGAAGCTGATCATGGCCGGCGACTATGCCCGCGCGGTCGAGGTTGCGCGCCAGCAGGTCGAGAACGGCGCGCAGATCATCGACGTCAACATGGACGAGGGCCTGCTCGACGCGCATCATGCGATGACGACCTTCCTGAAGCTGATCGCTGCCGAGCCGGACATCGCGCGGGTGCCGGTGATGATCGACAGCTCGAAATGGAGCGTGATCGAAGCGGGGCTGAAGTGCGTGCCCGGCAAGCCGATCGTCAACTCGATTTCGATGAAGGAAGGCGAGGAGCCATTCCTTGCGCAGGCGCGCCTGTGCATGGCCTATGGCGCGGCTGTCGTCGTCATGGCCTTCGACGAAGTGGGGCAGGCGGATACCAAGGCGCGCAAGGTCGAGATCTGCTCGCGCGCCTACAACCTCCTCACCGGTATCGGCTTCCCGCCCGAAGACATCATCTTCGATCCCAACATCTTTGCCGTCGCCACCGGCATCGAGGAGCACAACAACTACGCCGTCGATTTCATCGAGGCCGCGCGGGAGATCCGCAGCCTTTGCCCGCACGTCCATATCTCCGGCGGCCTCTCCAACCTCAGCTTCTCCTTCCGCGGCAACGAGCCTGTGCGGCGCGCCATGCACTCGGTGTTCCTCTATCACGCCATTCCCGCCGGGCTGGATATGGCCATCGTCAATGCCGGGCAGCTCGATGTCTATGACACCATCGATCCCGAATTGCGCACCGCCTGCGAGGATGTGATCCTCAACCGCGACGAAGGCGCGACCGACCGGCTGATCGCGCTCGCCGAGCGGTTCAAGGGCAGCAGCCCCGAACAGGAGAAGGCCGCCGAGGAATGGCGCGGCTGGGACGTGACCAAGCGGCTCGAACATGCGCTGGTCAAGGGCATCGACGCCTGGGTCGTCGAGGACACCGAGGAGGCCCGCCTCGCCGCCAGCGAGCGCGGTGGTCGCCCCATCGAGGTGATCGAGGGCCCGCTGATGGACGGCATGAACGTCGTCGGCGACCTGTTCGGCTCGGGCAAGATGTTCCTGCCGCAGGTGGTCAAGTCCGCGCGCGTGATGAAGAAGGCCGTCGCCCATCTCATCCCGTTCATCGAGGCGGAAAAGGAAGAGGGTGCGCGTGCCAAGGGCCGCATCGTCATGGCCACGGTCAAGGGCGATGTGCACGATATCGGCAAGAATATCGTCGGCGTTGTCCTCCAGTGCAACGGCTATGAGGTGATCGACCTTGGCGTGATGGTGCCATGGCCGAAGATCCTGGAGGCCGCGAACGAGAATGATGCCGACATCATCGGCCTGTCCGGCCTGATCACGCCCAGCCTCGACGAGATGGTCACGGTTGCCGAGGAAATGCAGCGGGCGGGCATGACCATCCCCTTGCTGATCGGCGGCGCGACGACTTCCAAGGTGCATACCGCGCTGCGCATCGACCCGGCCTATGCGGGGCCGGTGATCCACGTCCTCGACGCCAGCCGCGCTGTCGGCGTCGCCACCGCGCTGGTCAGCGACACCGGGGTCGAGGACTATGTCGGTGCCATTTCGGCCGATTATCAGCACGTCCGTGACGTCCGCGAAGGCAAGGGGCAGAGCATCCTTGCCAGCCTGGCGGATGCCCGCGCCAATGCGTTTGTCGCCGACATGCACATCAAGCCGCCGCCGCCCGAGCAGCCCGGTGTCCATGTCTTCTCCGACTGGGACCTTGCCGATCTCGCCGAGGTCATCGACTGGACGCCATTCTTCCGCGCCTGGGAATTGCACGGCAATTTCCCCGCGATCCTCGACGACGAGGTGGTGGGCGAAAGTGCGCGTGCGCTCTGGGCGGATGCGCAGGCGATGCTGGCAAAAATCATCGACGAACAATGGCTGACCGCGCGTGGCGTCGCAGGCCTGTGGCCCTGCCGTCGCGATGGCGACGATGTCATCCTCCATGACATCGACGCCGAAGCGCATGTCCGCCTGCCCTTCCTGCGCCAGCAGATCGCCAAGCGCGAGGGGCGCGCCAACATGTGCCTTGCCGACTTCATCGACCATGACGGCGACTGGATCGGCGGCTTCGCGGTCGGTATCCACGGCATCGAGCCGCATCTCGAGAGGTTCCGCGCCGCCCATGACGATTATTCGGACATCCTGCTCAAGGCGCTGGCGGACCGGTTCGCCGAGGCGTTCGCCGAACGCCTCCACCAGCATGTGCGAACAACATTATGGGGTTATGCGCCGGGTGAGCAGCTGACCAATGAGGCGCTGATCCGGGAGGAATATCGCGGTATTCGCCCGGCGCCGGGCTATCCCGCCTGTCCCGACCACAGTCTCAAGCCGATCCTGTTCGACCTGCTCGACGCGCCCGCCAATGCCGGGCTGACGCTGACGGAGAGCTTCGCCATGTGGCCGACCGCCGCCGTTTCCGGCTTCTACTTCGGCCACCCCGAAGCCGCCTATTTCGGTGTCGCCCGCATCGGCGAGGAGCAGGCGGCGGACTATGCCGTGCGCCGGGGGGCGGACATCGAGACCGTGCGCCGCTGGCTCAGGCCGAATCTCGATTGAGACACGGCGGCGGACAGCAATATTTCGCAAGGCTGTAACCACGCCGGACGAGCCGGCGAAACGGTTTCACGCGCAACAAAAACGAAGATTGCTCCCCCCGATGTTTACCTCCATTTTCGCCTGGTTTTCCAGGCGCCTGTCCTTGGCGTCGCCGCATGGCGCGATGACGCTTGTCTCGCTGACATTGAAGGATCATGTCCAGGACGAAGAACTGAGCTTTCACGAGGACGCCGAAGGCGAGGCGCTGGCCGGCTGGATCCGCTCGCACGCCATATTGTCGGCGCTGGTGACCGACGATCAGACCGAATTGCACATGCTGGTCGCCGGCGATCCGGCACAAGTGACAGGCCCGCTGCACCGGCTGCCATCGGTGGTGGGCGAGATGGTGGATATCGACGTGCGCAGGGTGCATCTGCTGCCGGTCGAGCGCATGGCATCCTTCAGCCAGCACTGAGTCCGCAGCCAGGGTTGCACCGCCTATCCCGCGCACGGTAGCGAGGCGGGCATGGACAGCAGCGACCTGCATCATCTGCCCGGACTGCGTGCCTATTGGTCGCGGTTGGTCGATGGCGGAAGCGTCGGTCCGGCCAACGCCATCGCCGACCGGCTGCTGTTCGACACGCTCGGCCTCGGCAACCGGCAGGTGCTGCGCTTCCTGCTCGAAACGCGGCCCGACTTCGCTCGATTCTGCCGCTGGATTATCGACACCGCCGGGCCGTCGGACGGGCTGCTGCTGGACCGTTATTGCGCCTTTCACGAAGGGCGCCCGCCCTGTGACCGAGCGCGCGCGATGCTGGCCGCTATCGACGCGATGCCGCCGGTGTTCGACGCCGACGATCTCGCCCGCTGGGACGAGCGTGGTATCATCGTGCTGCGCCACGCGATCCCGCCCGACATGGTGGCCGCAGCGGCCGCAGTCGTCTGGGATGCGGCCGGAGCCCGTCCGGACGACCCCGCGAGTTGGGTGGCCGACGCGGCCGATGGCATCATGATCCCGTTCTACCGTCATCCCGCGCTCGATGCCGTGCGCGCCCATACGCGGATACACAAGGCGTTCGCCCAGCTATGGGGCAACGCGGACCTGTGGATGGCGATCGATCTGGTCGGCTTCAACGCGCCGGTGACCGCGTCGTGCGGTTTTCGCGGCGCGCCGTTGCACTGGGACGTCAGCCTCGTCCGGCCGATCCCCTTCGCCACGCAGGCACTGCTCTATCTCAGCGATACCGCCGCCGATCAGGGCGCCTTCCGCGCCGTTCCGGGGTTCCACCATCGCATCGACGGCTGGCTGGATGGCCTCGATGGTGCCGATCCCCGCGGTATCGACCTGTCGGCCGAGGCGGAGTGCATCCCCGGCAGGGCAGGCGATCTGGTGATCTGGCGGCAGGATCTGCCGCACGGGGCCAGCCCCAACCTTGGGCCGAGGCCCCGTCTGGTCCAGTATCTCACCATGTACCCGCCAGATCTTGCTGCGCAGGCCGAATGGTTATGACCTACGATGGCTAACGCCCCATCCCGCCTTGGGACGGGCAGCGGGTTTGCCCGTGGAGCCGCACTGGCCCACACGCTAAGGCGGCGAGCATGACCTTCTTCCGCCTCCTGCTCGTCATCGCCATCGCGCTCACCTCCACGCTCGCCACGGCGCAACCGGTTTCGGTGCCCGAGTTGCGGCGCGACTTCCGCAGTGTGCAGGCTGCGGTCGATGCCATCGGCGACGGGGAAGGCACCGTGCTGCTTGCGCCCGGAACCTATCGCGAATGCGCGGTGCAGACGGCGGGTGTCGTCACCTTCCGCGCGGCGCAGGCCGGAACCGCGATCTTCGACGGGGTGGAATGCGAGGGCAAGGCAGCGCTGGTTCTGCGGGGCGAGGGCGCAACCGTCGACGGCATCATCTTCCAGAACATGCGCGTGCCCGATCTCAACGGCGCGGGCATCCGGCTCGAACAGGGCGATCTTACCGTGCTCAACGCCCTGTTCCGCAACAGCGAGCAGGGCATCCTGACCGCGGCCGACCCCGGCGCGCAGATCCGCATCGACCAGTCGACCTTCAGCCGGCTCGGCCGCTGCGGCGATCACCCGTGCGCCCATTCGATCTACATCGGCGATTATGGCAGCCTGACGGTGACCCGCAGCCGCTTCGAACGCGGCAGCGGCGGCCATTACATCAAGAGCCGCGCCGTCCGCGCCACCATCGTCGACAACAGCTTCGACGATACGCAGGGCACGGCGACCAATTACATGATCGACCTGCCTGCCGGCGCGACCGGCCGCATCGCCGACAATCTGTTCATCCAGGGCGAGGACAAGGAAAATTACTCGGCCTTCATCGCCGTCGCTGCCGAAGGCCGTGACCACCCGTCGGCGGGCCTCGCGATCGAGAACAACACCGCGCGCATCGTCGACGGCGTGTCGCGGCGCACCTTCTTCGTCGCCGATTGGTCGGGCGAGCGGCTGGCGCTGGGCGCCAACACGCTGGGCGCGGGCGTGGCGCGCTACGAGCGGCGCGAGTAGCTCACAGCCAGCTCGAAATCTGCTCCAGCGGCTTCTTGCGGGTCGCATATTCGGGTACGGTCGCATCCGCTGCAGGCAGGCCGGTGACGATCAGCATCAGCGGCTTTTCATCGGCTGGTCGCCCGCAGATGCGGCGCAGGAAACCCATCGGCGATGGCGTGTGCGTCAGCGTCGCCAGCCCGGCGCTGTGCAGCGCGGTCAGCAGCAGCCCGCAGGCAATGCCGACGCTTTCGGTGACATAGTAATTCTGGCGCGCCTCGCCCGGCGCAATGCCGCCGCGCCGCTGGCCGAACACCGCGATCAACCATGGGGCGACCTCGAGGAAACCCTTGTCGTCGTCGGTGCCGAGCGGGGCCAGTGCCTCCAGCCATTCCTGCCCGGCCTTGCCGGCATAGAAGGCGCGCTCCTCTTCCTCGGCAGCGGCGCGGATCGCCGCTTTCTTGTCAGGCGATCCGATCACGGCGAAATGCCAGGGTTGGTGATTGGCTCCGCTTGGCGCGGTTCCAGCTGCCAGAATGGCCGCCTCGATTACCGCGCGCGGGACCGGCGCCGGGCTGAACATCCGGCAGGTCCGTCGGGTCATGACATGCGCGCGGAACGCCTCTGCCGCGGCGATGCGCGCCGCATCGTCCATCTCCGGCAGCGCGCGATAGGGCAGGGTAGGGTGGTCGATCATGGGCCTCTCCGGTCTTTCGTGTCATCTTGCCCATTCGGTGCAGCGGCGCCATCGGTTTCATTATTGACATTAGTGTCAGTTTAACTATCTCTGGCGCATCGACACCGGATGCGCCGCGAATCGCGGCCGTCCACAGCCGAGTGAGCCGACCCATGACCGCAGCTGCCGTCCCGTCCGTCTTTGCCGATCCACGCCGCGTCCCGCTCAAATTCCGCCCGCTCAAGGCGCTGAGCCACTTCCGCAAGCTGATCGCAGACAAGGAAGATACCGAGCAGGTCTTTCACATCTTCGAAAGCCTGCCACGCAAGGCCTTCCTGCCCGAGGCGCAGGCGTTCTGCGCAAGCGAGGCGGGCCAGCGGCTGATGCGTGAAGAGCCGTGGCTGCCCGAGGTGCTCGACGATCATGCCACGCTGCGCCGCACCCCGCTCGGCAGCGTCGCTCATGCCTATTGCGATTTCATGGAAAGCGAAGGGCTGTCCGCCGCCGGTCTGGTCGCCGAGGCCGCGAAAATGGGCCGGCCGCGCTATGACGATCAACTGCAATGGTATGCCGACCGCCTGCGCGACACGCATGACATGCTGCATGTCCTCACCGGCTATGGCCGCGATGCGCTGGGCGAGCAGTGCGTGCTGGCCTTCACCTATGGCCAGAACCGCAATCTCGGCAATTTCTTCATCGCCTATCTCGGCGGGCTGGAGCTGAAGAAGTCGGTCAAGGCCGGCGCGCCGGTGTTCGGCGCGCTGCGCCAGGGCCAGCGCCACGGCACCGCCGCACCGCCCATCCATTGCGAAAGCATATTGTCGCTGCTGAACGAGCCGCTCGCCGATGCGCGCCGCCGCCTCAACATCGGCGAGCCCACGCTCTACCGCGAATGCCACGCCGCCTATCGCGGCCGCGGCATCGATCCCTACAACTTCCTGGCGGCCCAGCCGGCTTGAGGCGGTCTGCCTGAGGGAACTGCCCCGGCGCGTTTGCAAGCAACCGGGCCGGGGCGTCTTTCTACCGCAATTCCTTGCGGATCATCAGTTTGAGGCCGGACCAGACAGCGTCGACCGCGCACACCTTCACATCCACCCAGCCCATCGGCAGGCAGACGGCGCGGATGCTGTCTTCGGTGATGTCGGTCGGAACCTTCGATGCCTTCTTCGGCCAGCTCACCCAGACAAAGCCTGCCGGTGCGATTTTATGGCGCAACTCGGTGAGCAGCCGTTCCATCTCGGCGCGCTCGGTCGTGAAGATGTGTGCGGCGTCGAGGCCCGGAGTGATATCGCCCAGCTCGTGCAGAGCCACGACGCCAATCTCCGCCCGGACGCTGTCGGGCATGGCGTGGAACCAGACGCTCATGCCGTCCTTCAACGACAGCTTTTTGGCGAGGGGGGTGCCGGAGTAGCCTGTTAACATAGCCCAGTTCCCATCGTCATTGCGAGCGGAGCGAAGCAATCCAGGGCGCCACTGCAAGACTCTGGATAGCTTCGCTCCGCTCGCAATGACGATAAATCACGCCAGCGCCGCATCCGCCCCCATCAGCGCGGGGAAAAAGCCTTCATGCGCGGCGCGGAGGTCGGCGAGGGGGATCGTCGTTTCCGGCTCACCATTCTCGTCGTACAGAACGATCGCATCGCCGCCCACTTGGCCGAGCGCCAGCGCCGGCACGCCATCGACGGTCGATGCGCGAAGGAAGGCATTCCATGTCTCCTGCCCACGCGGCACGGTGACGAGATACGTCGCCTGCATTTCGCCGAACAGTATCGCCGGCGTCGGGCTGAGATAGTCGCCGCCGATCACGCCCATGTTCCCCGCCAGCGCCATTTCGGCCAGCGCCACGAGCAGGCCGCCGTCGGAGACGTCATGCACGGCATCGACGAGGCCGCGGTCGACCAGCGCGCGGACTGTATGGGCGGCCTCGCGCTCAAGGGCGAGATCGACTTGTGGGGGATCGCCCGCTTCCTGTCCGGCGATTTCACGCAGCCATAGCGACTGGCCAAGACTCGGCTTCGGACGGCCGACAAGATAGACAAAGTCGCCTTCGTTCCTAAACCCAATCCCCACCGCCTTGCGCCAGTCCTGGATCAGCCCGACCGCCCCGATCGCCGGCGTCGGCAGGATCGCGCTGCCCCCGCCCGTCGCCTTGCTCTCGTTATAAAGTGACACATTCCCCGACACGATCGGGAAGTCGAGCGCGCGGCAGGCGTCGCTCATCCCTTCCAGGCAGCCGACGATCTGCGCCATGATCTCGGGCCGCTGCGGGTTGGCGAAGTTGAGGCAGTTGGTCACCGCCAGCGGTGTTGCGCCTGTCGCGCTGATGTTGCGATAGGCTTCGGCAATCGCCTGCTTGCCGCCCTCATAGGGGTCGGCATAGCAATAGCGCGGGTTGCAGTCGGTGGTGATCGCCAGCGCCTTGTCGGTGCCATGCACGCGCACCAGCGCCGCATCGCCGCCCGGCGGCTGGATGGTGTCGCCGCCGACCTTGTGGTCATATTGCTCCCAGATCCAGCGGCGGCTGGCGATGTCGGGACTGGCCATCAGCTTGAGCAGGTCCGCCGCGATATCGGTGCTTTCGGGTATGTCGCCCAGCGGCTTGACCTGCGCCCAGGCTTTATACTCGTCTTTCGACGCGGCAGGCCGGTCGTACAGCGGCGCATCGTCGGCCAGCGGGGCGAGGGGGATGTCGCAGACGATCTCGCCATGATGCTCCAGCACCATCCGTCCGGTATCGGTGACATGGCCGATTACCGCGAAATCCAGCTCCCATTTGCGGAAGATCGCTTCGGCGAAATCCTCGCGCCCGGGCTTCAGGACCATCAGCATGCGCTCCTGGCTCTCCGACAGCATCATCTCATAGGCGGTCATGCCGGTTTCGCGCTGCGGCACATCGTCCATCTTGAGGTGGATGCCGACGCCGCCCTTGGACGCCATCTCGACGCTGGAGGAGGTGAGCCCGGCCGCGCCCATGTCCTGGATTGCGACGATCGCGTCCGATGCCATCAGCTCCAGACAGGCCTCGATCAGCAGCTTCTCGGTGAAGGGATCGCCGACCTGCACGGTCGGGCGCTTGTCGTCGTCACCTTCCTCGAAATCGGCGCTGGCCATGGTCGCGCCGTGGATGCCGTCGCGCCCGGTCTTGGAGCCGACATAGACGATGCTGTTGCCCACCCCGGACGCGGCGGAGTAGAAAATCTTGTCCTGATCGGCGACGCCGACGGTCATCGCGTTGACCAGGATATTGCCGTTGTACGCGGGGTGGAAATTGACCTCGCCGCCCACCGTCGGCACGCCGACGCAATTGCCATAGCCGCCGATGCCATGGACGACGCCGGAAATCAGATGGCGCATCTTGGGGTGGTTGGGGTCGCCGAAGCGCAGCGCGTTCATGTTGGCGACGGGGCGCGCGCCCATGGTGAAGACGTCGCGCAGGATGCCGCCGACGCCGGTCGCCGCGCCCTGATAGGGCTCGATGTAGCTCGGGTGGTTGTGGCTCTCCATCTTGAAGATCGCCGCCTGCCCGTCACCGATGTCGATGACCCCGGCATTCTCGCCCGGCCCGCAGATCACCCACGGCGCCTCTGTCGGCAGCTTTTTCAGGTGGATACGCGAAGATTTGTAGGAGCAATGTTCGCTCCACATCACCGAGAATATGCCCAGCTCGACGAGGTTCGGCTCGCGCCCCAGCGCGGCCAGCACCCGCTCATATTCTTCCGGGGACAGGCCGTGGTCGGCGACGATCTGTGGGGTGATTCCGCTCATGGCCGCGCCTTAGCCGCGCGCGCTGCTTCCGCCTAGTCCCGCGCCTCCGTGCCGCGCGTCGAGCGGGTCGTGGCTACCCATGCCGCGACCAGCGCCAGCACCGTGTAGGCCGCGAGCGCGGTCAGCGGTATCTCTGCCGATATTGCGGCAGGCGGGGGACCGAACCAGTTGATCGCCTGCACGATGAGCAGCAGCAGCGCGAGCAGGGCCATCGCCCAGGTCGCTGCGCGCTTGGTCGGGCGCGTGCGCCGGGCGTACAGCAGGAACGCGCCAAAGGTCAGCCCCAGCTCCAGCGGCATGGCGAGGGCAGGGTGGTTCCACAAGCCCAGCCCCAGCCTGGGCGGGGTGCCCCACAAGGTCAGATCGGGCACATGTACCAAAAGGTCGAGAAACCAGTGCGACAGCACGACCGCCCCGGCGATCGCCGCGCCGGTGCGGTTGCGGGTCAACGCATATATGACCGCCGCAAACCCTGCCGCCCACAGCGCGCTGCCCAGCAGGCTGTGGGTCCAGGGCATGTGATAGAGGTCCATCGGGTTCATCGCCGATATACCGGGCACCACCCGCATGCGTTCGACGCCCAGCAGCATCAGGCTGAAGAAGCCATAGTCGACCAGCTGCCCGGCAACGAACAGCGTGCCGAGCTTCGGTGCCTTGGGGTGCGTCGCAGCGATGAGGGCAGGGGCCCAGTGACCGACGAACATTGTGCTTCCCCCATTCCGCAGCCCTGAGCCTGTCGAAGGGCGCTTCTCAAAACCGCGCATCGCCCTTCGACAGGCTAAGCGCCACGGATCCGGTCAACTCGCAGGAAAGAAGCGCAGCGTCACCCACGCCGCGATTGCCGATGCGGTGCCGGTGGCAAAGGTGCCCCAGATGATGTCGAGGATGGTCACTTTCAGGCTCCACACCCTCATCGTCGCATGGTTGGTCAGGTCATAGGTGGCGTAGCAGAAGAAACCGAGCAGCGCCCCGTAGAGCAGCGCGGTGGTCCACTGGCCCGATTTCAGCGCCGGCGCGACGGCGAAAATCTGCATGCCGACGAGGTAGAGGAAGTAGAAGACCAGCGCCGGCGCCCAGCGCAGATCGCCGAGCAGCGCGCCGATCTCAGGCTTGTAGAGGCGGGTGAACATGGTATTGAGCCACACGGCGTCCATCGCACCGAAGACGAGGGCGGTGACCAGATAGGCTGTCAGATACTGCATGTCGTGGGTCCCTGTTCTGACCGCGCCCGGCCAGCATAGGCCAGCCGCTCGACAGCGCAACCATGCTTGACCCTTGCCTGTGCCATCGCCACAAGGTCGCGCCATGAACGACACCCCAGTTGGCGCACCGGTCGCAGACATCGCCCATCTCAGCTTCGAGGATGCCCTCGAGCAGCTCGGCGGCATCGTGCGGCAGCTCGAGGCCGGGCAGGTCCCGCTCGACCAGGCAATTTCCTTGTACGAACGGGCTACGGCGCTGAAGGCGCATTGCGATGCACGGCTCAAGGATGCGGAGGCGCGTATCGAGCGCATCCGTATCGCCAGCGATGGCAGCGTCTCCGGCCTCGCTCCGTTCGATGCGGCCGGCGCATGACCGTGGCCGAGATTGCCCCCTCCATGCTCGATACCGAAATCGCGGACGTCTCTGCCGATGTCGACGCATTGTTCGACGCGCTGCTGGTCGTGCCGCAGGATGCGCGCGCGCCACTGTTCGAAGCGATGCGCCATGCTGCCATCGGCGGCGGCAAGCGGCTGCGCCCGCTGCTCGTCAAGGCCAGCGCGCGCCTGTTCGCGGTCGATCCTGAATGCGTGCTGCGCGCGGGCGCGGCGGTGGAGGCCATCCACGTCTATTCGCTGATCCACGATGATCTGCCGGCGATGGACGATGACGATCTGCGCCGCGGCAAGCCGACCGTGCACATCGCCTTCGACGAGGCCACCGCCATTCTTGCCGGAGACGCGCTGCATGCGATGGCGTTCGAGATTCTGGCGAGCAGCGACACGCACAGCGATGCCTTCGTTCGCAACGAGTTGATCGCCGAGCTCGCCAGGGCAGCAGGACCGTCGGGCATGGCCGGCGGCCAGATGATGGATCTGGCCGCCGAGCATCAGAGCTTCGATCTGCCCACCGTCACCCGCCTGCAGCACATGAAGACCGGGGCACTGATCTGCTGGTGCGTCGAAGCCGGGGCCATTCTCGGCCGCATCCCGCAGGAAGGGCGCGCAGGCTTGCGCGCCTATGCGCGCGACATCGGCCTTGCCTTCCAGATCGTCGACGACCTGATCGATGTCGAAGGCGATGCCGCCGTCGCCGGCAAGGCGGTCGGCAAGGATGCCGAAGCCGGCAAGGAAACCTTCGTTTCCCTGATGGGGGTAGAGCGCGCCCGCGAACAGGCGCGGCTGCTGACCGAACAGGCGATCGGCGCGCTGGCCGGCTATGGATCCGAGGCCGATCTGCTTCGTGCCATCGCGCGCTACATCTTGGAACGCAATCATTGAGCGAGGCTGCAATGCGCCGCATCGGCATTTATCCCGGCACCTTCGATCCGATCACGCTCGGCCATATGGATATCATTCGGCGCGGGGCGAAGCTGGTCGACCGGCTGGTCATCGGCGTATCGACCAATCCGTCGAAGTCCCCGATGTTCAGCCTCGACGAGCGGATGGAGATGGTCCGCCGCGAAGTCGCCGGGATCGATGGCGAAATCCATGTGGTCAGCTTCAATTCGCTGCTGATGGACTTTGCCGATCGCGAAGGGGCGAGCGTGATCGTGCGGGGCTTACGCGCGGTCGCCGACTTCGAATATGAATATCAGATGGCGGGGATGAACCAGCAGCTCAACGACCATGTCGAGACCGTCTTCCTGATGGCCGACGTCTGCCTGCAGCCCATTGCGTCGCGTCTGGTCAAGGAGATTGCGTTGTTCGGCGGCGATATCCACAAGTTCGTTTCGCCCGCTGTTGCGGCGGATGTGGTCGGTCGCGTGGAAACCATTGGACGTCTGGGGTCATGAGCGGTTAATCCGCGCGACATTAGGCGCTCGCCCTGACGGCCCGACCGGGCGCCGGACAGGGCTCCCGATCAGGCCGACGTGCCTACGCAAAGGATATCTGTGTTTATGACGATGCCCCGTTCGCTGACTGGTCTGCTGCTCGCCGTTTGCGCCTCCATCGGTTTCGCTGGCGCTGCACTGGCGCAGGATGCAGCTGCGCCGGCTGTCGACCCTGCCGCCGCGGCGCGCTTCAATCCGCCGGCCATTGCGCCCGAGGGAATCCGTAACAATCCTGAGGATCTGCTCGCGCTCGACCTTTCGACCGGCGGCCGGGTGATCATCCAGCTGCGCCCCGATGTCGCGCCGAATCATGTCGAGCGCATCAAGACGCTTGCGCGCCAGGGATTCTACAACGGACTGACCTTCCACCGCGTCATCGACGGTTTCATGGCGCAAGGGGGCGATCCGGCAGGCAACGGCACCGGCGGCAGCGCGATGCCCAATTTGCAGCAGGAATTCAACGGCCTGCCGCACGTGCGCGGCGCGCTGGCGATGGCGCGGCCGGAAGACCGCAACGGCGCCAACAGCCAGTTCTTCATCATGCTGCTGCCGCGCCTCAGCCTCGATCGCAATTACACCGTATTCGGCCGGGTGATCAGCGGCATGGAATATGTCGATCGCATCCAGCGCGGCGAGCCGCCGGCCAATCCGTCGCGGATCGTCCAGGCATCGGTCGTGGCGGACAATGTGCCGGTCCCGCCCGCCAGCGCGCTGACGGAAACGCCGCCCGCAGCCGCCGCGCCAGTAACGGTAGACCAGCTCAACGCGCCGATCGGGGGCTAATCGGCCAACCGAAACCCCGGCCACCCTGAGCCTGTCGAAGGGCGGTCCTTTGCTACGCGACGCCAGCAAATAAGCGACAATGCTTCGACAAGCTCACCACAGACGGCATTCGGTATTGCGGGGGATTGAGTGCGCGTAGATCTGTTCGACTTCGACCTGCCGCCCGAGCGGATCGCGCTGCGGCCGGTCAGCCCGCGCGATTCGGCACGGATGCTGCTCGTGGCTGGCGATGCGCTGGTCGATCATACCGTGCTCGATCTGCCCGCGATTCTGCGCCCCGGCGATTGCCTCGTCTTCAACGACACCCGCGTGATTCCTGCCCAGCTCGAGGGCCAGCGCGGCGATGCGCGTGTCGGTGTCACGCTGCACAAGCGCATCGACCTGCGGCGCTGGCAGGCATTTGTGCGCAACGCCAAGCGGCTGCGGATCGGCGACCGGGTCGACTTCGGTGCGGACGTCGCAGCCATGGTGGAGGCGCGGGGCGACGATGGCAGTCTGGTGTTCGCCTTTCTCGGCGACGAGCCGGTCGAAGTGTTGCTCGGCCGGGCCGGGACGATGCCGCTGCCACCCTATATCGCCAGCAAGCGCGCCATCGATGAGCGCGACGCCAGCGATTATCAGACGATGTTTGCCGAAAAGGACGGCGCGGTGGCCGCGCCGACCGCCTCGCTGCATTTTACCCCCCGCTTGATGCAGGCCATCGCCGATGCGGGTATCCTTACCGAGACGCTGACGCTGCATGTCGGCGCCGGCACCTTCCTGCCGGTCAAGGCAGAGGACACCGATGCGCATGTGATGCACGCCGAATGGGGCGAGATCAGCGCGGCGGCTGCCGAGCGGATCAATGCCGTCAAGGCTGCAGGTGGCCGCGTCATCGCCGTCGGCACCACGGTGCTGCGTCTGCTCGAAAGCGCGGTCGACGAGCAGGGCCGGCTTCATGCCTTTGCCGACGAAACCCGCATCTTCATCACCCCCGGCTACCGCTTCCGCTGCATCGACGGGCTGATGACCAACTTCCATCTCCCCAAGTCGACGCTTTTCATGCTGGTCAGCGCACTGATGGGCCTGGACGTGATGCAGCGCGCCTATGCCCATGCCATCGGGCAGGGCTATCGCTTCTACAGCTACGGCGACTCCAGCCTGCTGCTGCCGTCAGGCTGAGCGCGCGCCCCACTCGGCTTCGATGGTGCCGGCAATGCGGTCCATGTTTGCGGCCAGTCGTGCGTGCATGGCGGCATCGTCCATGCCGTCGAATGCGGTGACCTGCGGCATGGAAATGCCGACACGCAGCGTCGCGCCCCAACGGCCATCGGGCAGCTTGACGCATTTGACCGGCTGCCCCAGCCGGACGTCGCGCGTCACCAGCGCCTTGTGCAGCGCCACCGCAGCGTCGAAGTCGGGTGCCTGCGGCAGCGGGGTCAGATCAATGGTGCTGAGCGTGCGCATCTCTACCGGGTGCGCGTCGCCCTCCGCGCGCTCGCCGGGCGCATAGGGCGCGAGTCGCCGCCCGCCCAGCCGGTCGACGAAGGCGCTGCGCACCGCCGCATGGAAGGCGAGGACGACGCGCTCGACCCGTTCGATGGGGATCGCCTGGAACCGTTCGAGTTCGAACAGCGACGCCTCCAGTCGCATCAGCAGGCCGAGGTTCGATTCTTCCGGCAGGATGGCGACACCGCGCCACTGCGACGGCCATTCGGCGCGGCGGAAAATGCTGGCAAAGCCGCGCGGAAGGTCGGCTGCGGCATCGATGACCGGCTGGGGAACGATCGCAAAACCGCTGAACGGCGGCCCGCCCATGAACTTCGACCCGGTCAGCATGACGATGCAGCCCCGCTCGATATAGCTGGCGATGGCGGAACTGGTGATGCGCGCCTGGCAAGCGTCGACGATGAAACTGACACGGGCACCGTGTCGCGCCGTCAGCCGGTCGATGTGGACGAGGCTGGGTACGACGAGGCCGGTCTTCGAGCCGTGGATGACGTGAACCAGGCTGTGGCGGCCAGCGGCGCCTGCTTCTGCGACGGCGGCATCGATGGCGTCAGCCATTTCCGCTGCGCTGAACGCGCGGCCCGCGGGATCGCGCACCGGGATATTGTAAAGCTCGACACTGTCGGGAAGCGTGCCGCCGATCGGCTCGCCCTTGCTGACCGGAACGCCGCGCGCGGTTTCCGCCGCAAAAAACTGGCCGCGTGCCGAGAAAATGCAGCCGCTGCCGACCTCGTCCGCCCCCAACAGGATGTTGCGGATGCCGCTGGCCCCGCGCCCCTTGGCCATGGCAAGGCCGAGATATTCGAGATCGGTGCCCGATGCCGCGAACAGCACTGATGCCGGCTGTGCCAGCCCATAGGCCCGCAGGATGCGCTCGCGCAGCCCGGCCAGCGCCTCGGCATAGCCAGCCGCGCTCAGCACGCCCTCCGGCGCAATCTCGGCAAGGCGGCGCAGGCAATGAGCAAAGGCGTCGGTCGAGATGTCGTTCGCCGTCGAAGAGGCATAGGCCACGGTGTCGACCGGCCATGGCGAGCTCATATACTGGTTACGGTGGGTCCGGGGATCGATGGCGATGCGCGCGTCGCCGCCCGAGCCCAGCAGGCGACCCAACTGCTCGTGCTGGGTGGCGCGGGTGTCGGCAAGCGGTGCGTCGGTGTCGGTCATGCACCGCTTAATGGCTGGTTTGTGCGGCAAAATGGTGGCGGCTGTTTCTCGCCACATTTGCTGACTATAGGCCCGCGCAACTCCATTCCAGCAGCGGAAAACTCACTGCCGTGACGCCAAGCATCACCCCGACCTATATTCCCGAAGAGGCGCGCCAGCGCCTGACCATGCTGTTCATCGCCAAGCATGCGCTGGGCGACGGATCGCTGCACGCGGAAGACGGCAACCACGCGGTCTACCATCATGAAGTACGCACCATCCTGGAAGGGCTTGGCATCGGCCTCAAGGTCGCCAACAGCTATGACGCGCTGTTTACCCGTCCAGAGGGCGTGGACTTCGTCTTCCCGCTGCTCAATCGCGGCGGCTTCCTCAATTCGGAAATGATGCTGCCGCTGCTCTGCACCCGGGCCAGGCTGCCCTATGTCGGCGCGACGCCGATCCTGCGCGGGCTGTCCGACGACAAGCATCTTTCCAAGCTGGAAGCGAGCACGCGCGGGGTGCCGACGGCGCCGTGGGCGATCTTCCGCCGCGGCGCCCCGGTCGATGCGGCGATCGCGCCGCCGGCAGAGCGCTGGGTGATCAAGCCCAACGCCTCCTCCGCGAGCTGGGGTGTGCAGGACGCGACCGACGCTGCGGGCCTTGTCCAGGCGATCGCGGCGATCCACGACGATGGCCATGACGCCATTGTCGAACCCTTCCTCGACGGCAGCGATGTCGAAGTGCCGGTGATCACCAAGAATGGCCGTCCGGTGATCATGCCGATGATGCAGTTCCTGCAGGCGGACCCGGCGCACCTGCGCACCTATTACGAGAAGCGCGACCTCGTCGACCGGTCGAACAAATACAGCCTGGTCGCCTATGACCGGCCGGACATGGTGGCCCGCATCGCCCGCATGACCGAGGCATTGATGGCCGTGTTCGATCCGTTCGATTATGGCCGGTTCGAATTCCGCGTCAACGACGCGACCGGCGACATCCAGTTCCTGGAGGTCAACCTCAACTGCAATCTGTGGTCCGAGAAAGTGTTCGGCCGCTCCGCAATCCTCGCCGGCATGACCCAGGAACAGCTGATCGAAACCATCGTCGCGGAAAGCATGCAGCGGCAGGGGCTGTTCGCCTGATGGACGGCACGACCACCGCAACCGCGCTGGTGCTGGCCGGTCGGCGCGACGGCAGCATCGATCCGCTGGCCGCCGAGCATGGCGTGGCCGACAAGTGCCTGGTGCCCGTGCATGGCGTGCCGTGCATCGAACATGTGCTGACCGCGCTCGACGCTTCGCCGGTTGTCGGTCGCATCATCGTTTCGATCAACGACCCTGCCATTCTCACCGGCCTGCCGACGGCCGACCGGCTGGCCGCTGCCGGCCGGCTGGTTGCGATCCGCGCCGAGATCAACCTGGCCGAAAGCGTCATCGCCGCTGCCGGTCAGGCCGACTATCCATTGTTCATCACCACGGCCGACAATGTCCTCATCACGCCGGAATCGATCCGCTGGCTGGCCGACGGTGCGCGTGCCGGGCAGGCCGATGCCGCCGCCGCCTTCGCGCGCAAGGAAGACATTCTTGCCGCGCACCCGGAAGGGCAGCGGCGTTTTTACGAATTTGCCGACGGCGGCTATTCCAACTGCAACAGCTACTGGATCGCCTCTCCCGGCGTGCTGCGCGCGGTCGAAATCTTCCGTGAAGGCGGGCAGTTCGCCAAGAACCCGGCGCGCGTCATCCGCGCCTTCGGCCTGATCAACACGCTGATGTTCCGCCAGGGCTGGCTCAGCCTCGAGTCCGCCATGCGCCGCGTGTCACGACGGATGAAGCTGACGCTGACCCCGGTGGTGTTCGCCGACGGCAGCTATGCCATCGATGTCGACAATGCGCGCACCCATGCCTGCGCCAGCGAAATCATGGGGCGACGCCGCGGTCTGTGAGGTGCTCGTTGCGCCGCAATCGCACACCACAGTGTCCAAATTGTCCAATAAAGTTCACGGCTTACCGTTAGCTTCTGTCGGCGCTGACCAATCGACAGGGCGATTCGCGGAAGGGCCTTACGCATGCTGGAGCGACTGCTATTCTGTTCGCGGGGCAAACACAGCCGCATGCGGCGCTTTGCGCGGCGCAGGGGTGAGGACTATGTCTCGCGCTGCCGCTGGTGCGACACAGCCCTGATCCGCGACGACGACGGCAAATGGATTGCCATGACGCAGGGCGAAACGCACCAGCCGGCAGCCGACAAGCCCGCCTGACGCCGATCAGCGACCCGACCGCCGCACCGGAACCGGGATGTTGCAGATATCCGCCCCGCCGGCCGGCACGTTGAAGAAGGGATCGCGCCGGTTTGCCCGCGCATCGGCATAGCGCGCAAAACTCTCGCTGTCGGTCGAAAGATAGTCGAAACGCGGCTGTTCGGCCGTCGGTAATTCCGTTGCCAGCCGCACGGAGACGATCGGCACGCGCTCTTCGGCAGTCTCATAGAATCCCAGCGGCCCGGTGCCGCGCGGCAGGCTGGAAAGATGCTCGATCCCCTCGATCACCCGGCCGACGAGGGCGATATTGCGGTCGAGATGGCGCGGGGCATGGCCGATGACCGTGTAAAGCTCCGCACCGCTGCCGGTATCGGGCGAGAGATTGCGGCCGACACCGACCATGCCGTAGCAGTGGACGGGCCAGACCCCGCGAAAGTTAGACCGCGCAGGCACGCCATAACCGACTGCAAATGGCCATCCCCGCCAAAATCCGGCTGCATCGGCATAGGGGTCCGCCACCGTTAGCGGAGCAAAGCGACGTCGACCTCCGGCAGCATTTTCACGGCTGATGAAGTTCATCGCGTCGGCGACAACATACTCGCTCTCCGGCACCACACGCAGACCCGCCGGCAACACACGCGCCTTCGCCGCATCCTCAGCCTCAGCATCGCCCCACTGCACGACATAATTGTCCTGCACGCGGTTGATGCTCAGCCCATCCCACCAGTGTGCGGCGGCAAGAGTGCGGATATTGCCGATCCACCCCTGGCCGAAGGGCGCGGGCATCAGCTGGATGACCACGCGGCGCGCCCTTCCTCGCGCATCGGGGGCCAGTGTCATCACCAGCAGATCGGCGGGGTCGATGGCCACCCAGTCGCTCGCCGGCGCGGCAGAGACGATATCCGAGGGGGCAGGGTAGGGTGTCTGCGTCGGCGTCTGTGCCGCCAGGGGCGCCGCGAGCGCCACCAGCGCAGCCATCATTGGACCATAAGGCTTCATCGCTCTCTCCCCAACCGCATCTTACGACGAGCATAAGCAGTCTCCTTGCGCTTGTCGAAGGGTCCGGCGGCGACCGGAGATGTCGGGGCTTGGCCATGTCCAGCCGAAGCGAGGAGACGTAGAGCGTTGCCGCACCGCCGAGCACTGTTCTACCCGCTTGCCAGCCAGCCGCCCCGCCGCTAGGGCCGCGCGTCTATCCAGTGCATGCGGAGCGGTGGCCGAGTGGTCGAAGGCGCTCGCCTGGAAAGTGAGTATGGGTCAAAAGCCCATCGAGGGTTCGAATCCCTCCCGCTCCGCCAACGGCTTGCTGCCGCAACTCCAGCCCGTGTCGATGCCATCCGGCCCATATCCGGTGTCGACCGGCAGCGCACAGGCGTGGAGACAGCGCCGCCATCGGGCGATATGGCCCTGGGATGGCCCGGCTGCTTCTGTTCAACAAGCCTTTCGGCGTGCTGTCGCAATTCACCGACCGCGGGTCGCCGACTGTGCGCGCGACACTTTCCGACTATATTGCCGTCGAGGGCGTCTATCCGGCGGGGCGGCTCGACCGGGACAGTGAGGGGCTGTTGTTGCTCACCGATGACGGGCGGCTGCAGGCGCGCATAGCCGATCCGCGCTACAAGCTGCCCAAGACCTATCTGGTGCAGGTCGAGGGCGAGGCCGAGGAACCGGCGCTCGCGCGGCTGCGGCAGGGCCTCCGGCTCACCGACGGCATGACCCTGCCTACGACTGTTGCGCGCATCGATCCGCCGGCGCTGTGGCCGCGCGACCCGCCGATACGCCAGCGCAAGACCATCCCCGACTGCTGGCTGCAAATCACCATCCGCGAAGGGCGCAACCGGCAGGTGCGCCGGATGACGGCGGCGGTCGGCTTGCCGACCTTGAGGCTGGTGCGCTGGTCGATCGGTGACTGGAGCGTTGCCGGGCTCGCGCCGGGCGCGTTGTCCGAGATACTGGTCAGTACCGGCGCAGCGTTGCGCACACGGGCACATGGCGGGGCACAGGGGCCAAGATGAACTATCGCCATTCCTTCCACGCCGGCAACAGTGCCGATGTCGTCAAGCACAGCCTTTTGATCGCGCTGGTGCGCGCCTTGCAGCTCAAGGAGGGCGCGCTGACGCTGATCGACACCCATGCTGGCGCCGGGCTCTACGACCTCGGCGGTGAGGAGGCCCAGCGCACCGGAGAGGCGTCGCAGGGCGTGTTGCGTGCCTTTGCGGATCATAATGCCCTGCTCGACGACTATCGGGCCGCGGTGCGCGCGGAGAATGCAAGCAGCGGCCTGCAGCTCTACCCGGGGTCGCCGCGCATTCTGGCGCAGCTGTTGCGGCCGCAGGACGCCCTCATCCTCAACGAAAAGCATCCGGTGGACGCCCGCACCCTGCGCGGCGCCATGCGCGGCACGGCGGCGGCGGTGCATGAGCGGGATGCCTATGAGCTGTGGCTCGCCTTGCTGCCCACGCGAACCGCGCGCGGGGTGGTGGTGGTCGACCCGCCCTATGAACAGACGGACGAGCGCGATCGCATCACCGCCACGCTCGGCGCGGCGATGCGCAAATGGGCGCATGGCGTGACGGTGATCTGGTATCCGCTGAAGGACCGGCCCGTGCATGTGCGGTGGAAGCAGCAGCTGCGCCGACTTGGCATCGGAAAGCTGCTGAGCATCGAGCATTGGCTGTACGATGCCGATCGGCCGGGCATCTACAACGGTGCGGGTTTGTTCATCGTCAACCCGCCCTATGCCTTCACTCAGGCGCTGCCGCCGCTTTTGGACGCGCTGCGCGCCGCGCTGGCGCCTGAAGGCCATCGGGGCGAGCTGACGGCCGATTGGCTGCCTTCGTCCATCACGGTGTGACCAGAGCGGTTGTGCCGACGGTGGCGCTAGCCAAGGACGATGCCGCCAATACCAATCGCTACCACGGCAAACATCATTGGCGGAACGAACAACACCTCCTGCCGCTTGAAGACAAGGCTGTACAACGAGGTCAGCCCCATGCCGCACGTGATCAGCAGCAGATAGGTGTGAAGATCGTACCAGGGGAACAAGGCGATCAGGAATTTGGCCAGGCCGGGCGGCGCCCAACCGCTCACCGCCATCCAAAGCAGTAGCACCGCCCCTGGCAGCCACCAGAACAGGCTGGACACTTCGAACGCCGCCAGCCCGACGTGGGAGCCGGACAGGGCCACGACCAACCCGACGGCAAGCAGCAGCGCATTGAGTGCATTGGGTACGGTTCCCTCCTTCAGGTTGAAGACCAGCAACGGCAACATGGTACCGACAAGCAGTGCAAGCCTGAATAGTTCAATGATCATGGGTGTAGATCGCTCCGAACATGCGAATCGACCGAATAAAGCAAAAGCCCTACGTAATATTTCCGGTGTCCGCTGAATGCGCAGGACTTGGGTGGTGAAAATCGGCCGATGCTATGGGGCGGGGTCAGCTCGCCAGCATTGCCTGTTCGAAGTTGAGCGTGACGAACTCGGCGGGATGGACGAGTTGCAGGGATACCGAGACGATCATTGTTCCGTTGAGCAGATCCAGCTCGCTCATGGTAGCGCCCAGCCCGCAGCTGACGGTGAATGCCTCTTCGGCCTTGGACCCCATCAGCCCGCCCTGCATCCACAGCTCTGTCAGAAACGACGATATCATCGCGGTTGCCGCAGCCCAGCTGTGGGCGTCATTGGGGGCAAAGGCGAATGACTGCAGGGCCGACTTGATCGATTGTTCGACGTAGATCAGCGCCCGGCGGACCTGGATGTAGCGTAGATCGTCACTATTGCCGTCGAGCGTGCGTGCACCCCACACAACGGTGCCGCGGTCCGTGAAATCGCGCAGGATGTTGATGGCATTGCCATTGGCCGGGACGTTGAACCCGCTCTGCTGGTCGTCGCTCAGCGTAATGACGGGCCGGATGGCCGACGCAACCGCCATATTCGCCGGCGCACTCCATACGCCGATCCGGTTGTCCGACTGCGCGTAGATACCTGCGACGGCGCCGCTCGGCGGGGCGACATTGAGCTGACTGGCGAGAATCTGCTTGATGGTGCCAAGCAAAGGCAGCGCGCTCGTCAGGAAATTGTCGAGCGCGACCGTCGCGGCATCGGTGGCCGGGAGGGGGACAAGCGGAGGTGCCGATGTTGGCGTCATCGACACCAGCAAGTGAGGCGCTCGCTTGGTCACCCCCGTTGTCCCCGCCGGTGTGTCAGCGGTGGCAATGATGTCTTCGGGTGGAACCGGGAAGGCGGCGGCGATATGCGCGGCGACATTGACGAAAGTGCTGCCGTAAACCGCTCCAGGCTGCCTCGCGATCTGTGGCCACAGCGCAAGCGCCTGTGTCGTCAGCAGATTGTTCATCAGCATTATGGTCTGTGCCGAGCCCTTGAGACTGGCATAGGTCAGGCTTTCTCTGTCGAGCAGCGAGGTCGCTAACGCCGGCGCGTAGCAGGCGGCATAGCTGAATCCCGCAGCGGCAGGCGCGACAGCGGCGTAGAAGGCATTTGCGGTTTCCTGCAGGGTATCGACGGTGCAGTTGTCGGGAATAAGCGCGCCGGGCAGATCGAGAGTCGCCATGCGATCCTGCAGGGTGCCGGCCTGTTCGATCATCTCGACGATGACCGCGGCATAATCGTCATAGCTGTAGCTGGTCACACCGTCCGATGTCGTGCTGTCGAGCAGCAGGCAGGCTTCCGGAACCACCAGCATCGTGCCGCCGCGCGTGTCGCGCGCGACAGCCAGTCCGGCGAGCAGATCGCTTCTGGATACCGCGGCTGGCGCGGCCCCCGTTGCCGGCTGGCCAGTATCCTGAGTGCCCTGATAGTTGGCGACCGAGATCACCAGACAGTCGCCGCCGCCGTTGGCGTAGAACAATTGCAGCGCCTGATAGAGGTTGAACTGCGGAACAAAGCTGAGTGCGCCGCCGGCCGATTGAGCGGTGCCGACGACAAAGCGCCCGATCCGTGCATCCGTGCCGTCGCTCGACCCGGCTTGGAAATCGCTGCCACGGGCCGGCGCTGCTGGCGCCGCCCCGCCCGATGCATCGAGAAGCCACGGCTCCACGACACCCTGTGCGGCGAAGCCACCACCGAAGCAGCGGCGAAACTCGGCCATCGAACCGATGGGTGTCGCGCGCAGATAGAGGGATTGGCCCGTCTCGGGATCCTGCGCGGTTTCGGTGTAGCCAATGAAAATCGGTACCGCGGTCGGGACGCCCACGACCGATGGCGGAAAAGCCGATGCTTCGGTGACATACACCCCGGGCATCTTTCGGCTGCTGGTCTGCTCCGTTGCCATGCTTTTGTCCCCATTGTCCGACGTGATGCGATCACAGGCAAGGCGCAGACATGATATCTTGGCTCTACTGTGGCGCCAATCCCAGCTCGCGGCGGATCAGTCGGACGGTCTCCGCCCACGCCTGCGAGCCCGGGGCAATCAGCTCGACATGGCCTTCGCGCGCCACCGTAACGCGCTCGACCGTCTCGCCGGCTGCAGTCGCGCGCGCCGCGTAACTTTCTGCCAGCGATGGTGGCGCGATGCGATCCTGTGCGCCGCTGACGAAAATCTGGCGCACATGCAGTGGCAGCAAGCGGGGGATGCTGGTGTCGGCAAAGACATCGGCGCGACCCGGCGCAGCGGTGCCGGTCAGCGCGGGCATCGCGCTCTGGGTGCAGCCATTGTTTTCGAGCGCGAGTGCTGCCTCGATATCGGGAAGCGCACCGGTCGCGATGACAGCGGCGATCGGCAGAGGGTCGCCACCCGCCAGCGCGCTACCCCGCGGCAGACGAGCGCGTGCAGCAGCCCAGAGCGCCAGATGCCCACCCGCCGAATGGCCCAGCGCGACAATCCGGTCGGTTGCGAGCCCGTGCGCCGGGCCGATGGTGCGCAGATGGTCCACCGCCGCTGCAACATCGGCGAACGTGCCCGGGTAGCCGCCACCGGGGCGGTCGACGCCGCGATAGTCGATATTCCACACGGCGATACCCTGCGCGGCGAGGTCGGCCGCGATCCAGTCCATGATGCTTCGGTCGGCAATGTCGGTCTGCCAGCAGCCACCATGCACCATCAGCACCACCGGGACAGGGTGGCGCGCCGGGGTGGCAGGCAGCCACAGATCGCCGACCTGCAGGGGGTCGCTGCCATAAGCGATTGTGATGCCACCGGTGGGGCGCGGTCGATCGAGCAGATCGGGCCAGCGCATCGGTGAGCCAGTCGTTCCGGCGGTTGCGGAAACCGGGGCTGGCGCGGGCGTGGGGCTGTTGGCGGGCGGAGACGCACAAGCGGACAGGCCCAATGAGAGTGCCAGCGCAATGATGCGGGAGCGATGACGCATGACCTGTTACTTCCTTCCTTGCCCGCCGACCCGCGCCGGGCGAACGCCCGCTGCCCAAGCCGCAGCGGCTGTGTTAGGGCGCGCCGCATGACAAGTCCAAGCTTCGATCACGCGCTTGCCCTCGACGCCGCCGATCCCTTGCGTGATTTTCGCGCTTCCTTCGCCTTGCCCGAAGGCATGGCCTATCTCGACGGCAATTCGCTGGGCGCTCTGCCGGTCGACACGCCCGCCGCCATGGCGCGGGTCTTGCGCGACCAGTGGGGCACCGACCTGATCGCAAGCTGGAACAGCCATGACTGGATCGGGTTGCCGCAACGGCTCGGCAACCGGATCGCGCCTCTGATTGGTGCACGCGACGGCGAGGTGGTGGTGTGCGATTCGACCTCGGTCAATCTGTACAAGCTGATTGTCGCTGCGTTGAAGGCTAGGCCGGGGCGCAAGACGATCGTGACCGAAGCGGGCAATTTCCCGACCGACATCTATGTGGCGCAAGGCGCGCTGGCGACGATGGACGCCGGACACCGCATCGATGCCGTTGCGCCAGACCAGGTCGCAGGTGCACTCGATGGTGACACTGCGCTGCTGCTGCTCACTCACGTCCATTATACCAGCGGCCGAGTCCATGACATGGCGGCGCTGACCCGGGCGGCGCATGCGGCCGGGGCGCTGGTATTGTGGGACCTCAGCCACAGCGCCGGTGCCGTCCCGGTCGATCTGAACGGCTGCGATGCCGACATGGCGGTGGGTTGCGGCTATAAATATCTCAACGGCGGACCGGGGGCTCCGGCGTTTTTGTACGTTGCCGAGCGGTTGCAGGCCGAGCTGGCCTCGCCCTTGTCGGGCTGGATGGGCCATGCCGCGCCTTTTGCGTTCGAACCGGGCTACCGGCCGGCTCACGGCATAGACCGCTTCCTGTGCGGGACGCCATCGGTGCTGGCGATGGCGGCGCTGGAAAGGGGCATCGCCCTGTTCGAGGCGGTGGAGCATGGCGCGGTGTTCGCCAAGGGGCGGGCGCTGGGCGACTACTACATCGCGCTGATGGATGTGCGCTGCGCCGATGCCGGCTTTACGCTGGCCTCGCCGCGCGATGCCATGCAGCGCGGTAGCCACGTCTCCTACACGCACGCCCGGGCTTGGCCGATCTGCCGGGCGCTGGCAGCGCGCAAGGTGGTCGGAGATTTTCGTGCCCCCGACGCGCTGCGCATGGGTTTCGCACCGTTATACACCAGCTTTGCGCATGTGTGGCGCGCCGTCGACTCGCTGGCAGCAATCATGGCCAGCGGCGAATGGGACGATGCACGCTTTCATGCGCGAGCTGCGGTAACCTGACAGCCCACGACCTTGGAACGGACAGCCGGATACGCACCAGAACGACGGCTCAACCCGGCGATGCCTGGCGCTCCTCGCCGGTCAGGAACCATCCGGCAAAAACCCGGCGCGGTCCGCCCGACGTCAGAGGCGTGACCCGGTGCTCGAGATCCGGCCTTACTGCGAAGATCAAGACGGTGCCCGGCTTGTTGTGATGATGCGCCAGCAGCGGCTGCGCGCCGACAACCTCCGCATGATGGCGCACGACGCTGGCAGGCGCTGCACGGCCAATGCGCCAGGCATCTGCCTGTTGCGCACTTCACGGCCTCACACAGCGCTTTTGAGATAGTCGACCAGAACCCTGACCTTGCGCGACACGTATGTGCTCGACGGAAACAGGATCCACGCAGCGGTATCGAAGCCCGCGGCGCTGGCCTCCCATTCCGGCAGCAGATCGACCAGTGCGCCACGCGCGATGGCGTCGTCGACCATCCAGTCCGCCAGCAGAGCCGGGCCCATGCCGTCGAGTGCGGCGTGGCGGATCGCGGTGGGGCTGGAGAGGGCGAGGCGACCCTGGACCGCGACCTGCTCGATGGTCCCTTGGCGCCTGAAGGACCATGTCGAGCGATAGCCAGGCAGCGTCAGCAGCAGGCACTGCCGTCCGGCAAGATCGCCGGGGCCGGCGAGCGGGCCGGCACGGTCGCGCCAGTCGGGACTCGCCACCACCCGGTAGCGCGTCTCCATCAGCCGCGTTGCCACCAGCTCTCCGCTCGGCCGGACGGCGAGGCGCAGCGCCAGATCGATGCGTTCGGCGGCGATGTCGACCACCGCATCGGTCAATAGCGCCTCGATGGCGATGTCGGGATAAAGGGACAGGAAGCGATTGAGCCGCGGAGTCAGCCAATGCACCCCGAAGGCGGTCGACGCGGTCAGCCGGATCAGCCCGCTCGGTAGGGTCAGCGCATCGCTGGCCTCCTGCCGTGCGGCATCGAGTTCCGCCACCAGCGTACGCGTGCGCTGCAGGTAGATCGCTCCCGCCTCGGTCAGGTTCAGGCGCCGCGTGGTGCGGTCGAACAGGCGGAAGCCCAGTTCCTGCTCAAGCCCGGCGATGGTGCGAGAGACGATCGAGGGATCGACCTGCCGCCTGCGCGCAACCGCCGCGAACGCGCCTTCTGCCGCAACGTCGGCGAAGCATTTAAGCGCGGCAAGCGAGATATCGCCCGGGTCCATTCGTGCAATTCTTGCATGAAAGATGGGCGTTTAGCAAGGTTTCCGGCGGCATATGGTGTGGATAGACGGTAACTCCATCAGCGGAGGGCTCGCTGCGAGACTTCTCTGTGCATTGATCCGGCACGGCTTCCTGCCTGTTCGGTGCCATCGCTGCCGACCGCGCCATCGCCCTTGAAAGGAGAATATCATGCTGAACCCCCACATCGACCTGTCCGGCCAGACCGCTCTCGTCACTGGTGCCAGTCGCGGCATCGGCGAGGCAACGGCGCGCCGCCTTGTCCTCGCCGGTGCCAATGTCGTGCTGTTGGCGCGCACGGCTGGGGATATCGAGCGCATCGCTGGGGAGATCGGTCCGCGCGCGCTGCCGTTGGTGGCCGACGTGGCGGACTGGCCACCGGTCGAGTCTGCCGTCACCCGCGCCGTCGAACGGTTCGGCGGGATCGATATCCTCGTCAACAATGCCGGAGTAATCGACCCGATCGCGCGCATCGCGGATGCCGATCCCGCCGGCTGGAGCGATGTTGTCGACATCAATCTCAAAGGCGTGTTCCATTGCATCCGCGCCGCGTTGCCGCCGATGAAGGCGCGCGGAAGCGGCACCATCGTCACCATCTCGTCGGGCGCGGCCACCAGCGCGCTGGAGGGCTGGTCGCACTATTGCGCGACCAAGGCGGCGGTATTGATGCTGACGCGGTGCGTGCACAAGGAGGAGGCCGGAAACGGCATCCATTGCGTCGGCCTGTCGCCGGGTACGGTCGCCACCCGGATGCAGCGGGAGATTGCAGCGGCCGGCATCAATCCGGTCTCGAAGCTGGCATGGTCGGATCATATTCCGGCCGAATGGGCGGCCGAGGCGGTAGTGTGGCTGACCAGCGATGCCGCGCGCCCGCACGACGGTGGCGATTTTTCGCTGAAGACCGACGCCGGGCGCGCGGCGGTGGGCTTGCCGCCGGTTTGAGGGCAATATGCCCGGTCAGTCGATGGATCGGATCAGCGCGGAGAGGACCGCGGCGGCGGCGGCGGCGATGGCGGCGCCGAACAGGATGAACCGCGTCGCCAGCGCGGCGTCGGTCGCCGCGGTCAGCGCCAGCGCGGGCACGATGATCGCCGACAGGGTGTTGGTGAGGTTGAGAAAGCCGAGCGCCGCCGCACGCCTTGGCGAGGGGCGCACCAGCTGCGCGATCAACGCGCCGTCGAGCGTCAGGAAGCCGGCCAGCCCGATGGCGAACAGCGCATAGCTGGCCAACAGTGCCGGTCCGTCCGATACGGCGACGAGCGCGCAACCGGCGGCCACCATCAGCGCGGTCACCCACAGGAAGGGCCGTCGCCGCTGCTGCCGGTCGGACGCCCAGCCGAGTGTCCAGCCGGTGACCATGCCGACCAGGCCGCCGATCAGCGACAGCGTGCCGAACATCTGCTCCTCCGTGCCGAGAGTCGGATCGACACGGGCAAGCGCGGCAAGGTGCAGGAACAGATAGCTGCCCATCGCTGTCGCGGCGCATTGCACCAGCAGCCGCGCCGACCAGGCCAGCATGAAATCGCGCGACAGCCCGATGCCGCGCGCGGCGGCGCGCTCCTGCAGGGGAGTCTCGGCCGGAGCAGGCGCATGCATCGCCGGAGCCCGATCCAGCGCCTCGATGGCGCTCCGCCCGGCCAGCAGCAGCGGGCCGAGGCAGAGCGCAGCGAGCAGGCCGATCAACGCCAGTTGCGTCCCCATCGAGGGCAGATCGACCCAAACGATGACGAAGGTCGAGGCCTGGGCGAGCGGCAGGCCGAGCCCGAGCAGGCCGAACAGTCGGCCCTTCTGCGAATCCGCCAGATGGTCGGTGGCGAGCGCCAGCAGCGGCGAAAACAGCATGTTGAAGACGAGCTGGAACAGCAGGAAACTGGCGATCAGCGCGACGGCCGTGGTGGACAGGGCCAGCGCGGCATAGCTGGCCATGGTCAGGGCGAAACCGGCCGCGACCATCGGCAGGCGCGATCCCTGCCGCGCCAGCAGCCGATCGCTAATCGCGCCTGCGGCGATGTTGGCGACGCTGGCCATCACCGCACCCAGCAGCAGCGCCCAGCTCAGCAATCGCCCGCCATCGGCAGGGTCGAACGTACTGAGGCGCTGTGGCAGCAGCAGCCCGATCAGCGGTACGAAGCACAGGAAGGCGCCGACATTGCCGAGCGCGTAGATCAGCGAAAAGCGCGCGACCGGCGCCATCAGGTCCGCGGCGCGGCGGTGGTGCTGCGGATCACAAGCTCGAACGGCAGGCGGTGGTTGCCGGTCGTGTCCGCGCCATTGGCGGCATCGATCAACAGTCCGCACAGGCTCGCCGCCATGTCGGCAATCGGCTGGCGGATGGCGGTCAGCGGCGGCACGCTGAAGCGCACACCCGGCGTATCGTCGAAGCTGATCACCGAAAGGTCGTCGGGCACCGCAAGGCCCTGCGCGCTCGCGACATGCAGCGCGGCGAAGGCCATCTCGTCGTTGCTGGCGATAACGGCGGTCGGCGGCCGCTCGAGCCCAAGCAGTCGCTCCATCGCCGCCACGCCCGACGAGAAGCTGAAGTCGCCATGATCGACATAGGCCGGGCAGGGCGGCAGTCCGGCCTTGTCGAGCGTGCTGCGGTAGCCGTTGAGCCGTGCATCCGATGCGGCATAGTCGGCGCTGCCGGAGATGAAGGCGATCTGCCGGTGGCCGAGCTCGAGCAGATGCGCGGTGGCGAGCGCGGCGGCTTCGGCATCGTCCATGAACAGGTTGATGCCGTCCGCTGAAGCTTCGGCACCGATCCGGCCATAAGGAATACCGCGATCGCCGAGCAGGCGGGCGAGAGCGGGATTTTCGGTGTGCGGTGGGGTCAGCATCACGCCATCCGGGCGCAGCGCCGCCAGCGCGCGCTCGAGCTGGCGCAGCGCCTTGTCATGCTCTGTATCCATCAGCTCGAACAGCATATGATAGCCACGCTGCTCGCAGGTCAGCATGCCGCCGCACAGCATCTGGTCGACCCAGTCGTTGCCCAAGCCGGACTGCCAGTTGTGGATGGTGCGCTGCCGGTCATTGATCGCCAGGATCAGATAGGACCGCGCGCCGCCCATGCGCCGGGCGGCGAGGTTGGGCACATAGCCCAGCTTCTCGATGGCCGCGAGGATGCGGTCGCGCACCGCCGGCTTGACGTTGGGGCCATCGTTGATGACGCGCGACACCGTCTGCCGAGAGACGCCTGCCGCGCTCGCCACATGCTCGATGGTCACGGTTGCCCGCTTGCTCGCCATGCAATCCCCATTTTGTCAGCGACGGTACCCGGCCGGGCACGTCGCAAGTTACCGCACGGATCTCCTGATGCCCTAGAAACGCGCGTTTGTGAACGTTCATATTTTTGTTGTGAACGTTCACATGACGGGCTATGTCACCCTCAAGGCCGACTCAATCAACGGCCATCAGGGGAGAGAGACTATGAAAAGCCTTCGGCTGCTGTGCCTGCTGGGCGTTGCCGTGTCCGCCTTGTCCACGCCGGTACTGGCGCAGGATGCGCCGCCGACACCCGCTGCCGAGGAAGAGCAGCCACGCGAGGGCGATATCGTCGTCACGGCCGATCGCCGCGAGCAGCGGCTTCAGGATTTCGCCGGCACGGCGGCCACGTTCAGCGGCGATGACCTGCAGCAGCGCGGCATTCAGGATCTTTCCGATTTCAACGACGTGCTGCCGGGCCTTACCGTTGCCAACAATGGCGGCAACATCGAGGTGTGGATCCGCGGCGTCGGCTCCAGCAATAACACCGAGCTTGGCGATCCGGCGGCGGCTACCCACTGGGAAGGCGTCTATCTGCCGCGTCCGGCCGGCATCGGCTCGGCCTTCTTCGATATCGAGCGTGTCGAGGTCAACATCGGCCCGCAGGGTACGCTGCGCGGGCGCAATGCCACCGCCGGCTCGGTCAATGTCATCGCGTGGAAGCCGGGGCTTGGCATCTGGGATGCCGAACTCGAAGGCGAATATGGCAATTACAACCAGGCCTCGCTGCGTGGCATGATCAACGTGCCGATCGGCGATCGCGCCGCGGTGCGTTTCTCCGGGCTCGTGCTCAGCCATGACAGCTATTACGACAATGTCGGCCCGGTCACCGGCATCGACGTTGCCGAGGCCGAGGATAACTACGCCGGTCGCCTGCAGTTCCTGTTCGAGCCGACCGACCGGCTGCGCATCCTGCTGGCCGGAGACTATATCCACGAAACCGGCACCGGCTATACCGGCACCAACTATGCCAACCCGCTCGGCAACGGCATCGATCCCGACGATATCCGCAATCCGCGCGATGTCGTCGCGCGCGCGTTCACGCCCGATCTCGACACCAAGCATTGGGGCCTGCGCGGCGTCGTCACCTATGATCTGACCGACGATGTTACGGTCGAATATACCGGCAGCTACCGCGATCTCGTCTATGATTATGACGCGGTCACCCCGATTGCGCCCTTCTACCCCGGGCTGATCGACGGTCTTGCCACCCTGCCGGGCACACTCGAAGAGGAGCTCGACAACTTCTCGCGCTTCCGCTCGATCACCGACTCCGAATCGCACTATCACGAGCTGCGGCTGTTCGACACGACCGGCCCACTGATCTGGAGCGTCGGCGGCAACTATTTCAAGGAAGACCAGTTCGCCTTCCTGGGCTCGGCTGCCGACCGCAACCTGTTCTTCTCCGGTGCAGAGTTCAACACCCGTGTCGATGCCGAAGCATGGGCGATTTATGGCGATGCCACCTATGAGGTGAACGATCGCCTTCGGCTGACTGCTGGCCTCAGGTACACCGACGAGCGCAAGGAGCGCACCGGCGTGGCCGCGCGCTACGGCTTTGCGCTGGGCGACGGCAATTTCAACTGCTGCGGCGGCGTGCGCGTCGGCACCGAAGGGTTCGAATTCGCGGCGCGCGGTCGTACCATCTTCAATCCGGATACGGATGGCAACGGCACCATCACCGACGAAGAAACGCTGGCCTTCTATTTCAACGGCATCGCCAATTTCGGCGTGCGCGACAATGTCGACAATATCTTCGCCAACGGGCCCTTTCCGGGGCACTTCGGCTTCGTGCCCGGCCTGCCCAACTGCGAAGACACCATCACCGGCGATTTCTTCACCTGCCAGGGTTTCGAGCCGAGCGGCCAGTTCACCTACGGCCTGCCGTTCCCGGGCCAGATTTTCCGCCAGCAGGGTCGTCGTTCCGACAATTTCGTCGATTGGCGTCTGCGCGCCGAATTCGACATCACCGAAGACAATCTGATCTATGCGCTGGTCGCGACCGGCCACAAGTCGGGCGGTTTCAACGACAATATCGGCGATGCCGGCGTTACTCCGCTCTACGATACCGAGCAGCTGCGCCTGTATGAAATCGGCAGCAAGAACGAATTCTATCTCGGCAGCGTGCGCACCCGCCTCAACGCGTCGGCCTTCTACAACGACTATACCGACCAGGTGTTCACGTCGTTGCTCTCGGTCTCGCAGATCATCGATTTCAACAATGCCAACGGCAACAACATCCCCGTGCCACCGGGCACCAACACCGCGCTGGTGATCTCCTACAGCTTCAACGCGGCGGATTCGGAAATCTACGGCATCAACCTCGAAGGCGGCTTCGAGCTGCCGCACAATATCAATCTGAACTTCAATGCCCTGTGGCTGGAAGCGCAGATCAACAAGGCGGAGCCGATCCAGGATTTCCGCTTCCAGTCGGACGTCGCGCCGACCGAAGCCGTTTTCCAGTCGATCGAGGGCCGCCGCCTGCCGCGCACGCCGCGCTGGCAGATCAACGGCTCGCTGTCGCAGAGCTTCACCCTGCCGTCGGGCTCGCTCGACTATGTGGTGTCGGTCGGCTACCGGTCCTCGTCCTTCCAGACGATCTTCAACTCGATCGACTTCCAGAACCCGGACAATCCGCGCTTGCGCCTCAACGACCGGGTGGGCGGCTATTTCACCGTCGATCTGGGCGCGGGCTATTCGCACGGGGTCGACGGCAAGCTGCGCTTCGAAGCCTATGTCAACAACCTGACCAATGCGGTGCATGAGGCAGCTATCATCATCACCCAGTTCGACAATACGCGCTTCTTCACGCGGCCGCGCACCTATGGCGCGCGCGTGCGCATCAGGTTCTGATGACACGGCGGGGGTGACCTGTGCGGTCACCCCCGACCTTGACCGCCGACCGCGCGTCGGCTTGCAGACCTTCGATTTGCAGGAGAGTGTGGCGATGATCCGTCTGTCCGCTGTTGCCGCGTTGGCGATCCTCGCGCCGGTCACACTGGCGCTTGCGCAATCGCCCGCGGCACAGGCACCCGCCCCAGCGCCCGCTGCCACCGAACCGCACCACGCGCCCGACGGCTACGCGCTGGTCTGGTCGGACGAATTTTCCACCGATGGCCTGCCCGATGCAAACCGCTGGCGGTACGACACGCATCGCAACCGGCAGGGCTGGTACAATCAGGAGCGCCAATATTATGCCGCCGGACGGCTGGAGAACAGCCGTGTCGAGAATGGCCACCTGATCATCGAAGCGCGCGAAGAGCGGCTCGACCCGGCGCAATTCCCGGACTGGGGCCGCCAGCGCTACACGTCCGCCCGCCTGTACACGCAAGGGGTGCAGGCCTGGACCTACGGCTTCTTCGAAATCCGCGCCAAGCTGCCCTGCGGTGTCGGCACCTGGCCGGCGATCTGGATGCTGCCCGAGGACCCGACGGTCGAATGGCCGAACGGCGGCGAGATCGACATCATGGAGCATGTCGGCCACGTGCCTGGAGAGATCAACCAGTCGGTCCATACCCGCGCGTTCAACTTCACCCGCAACACGCAGAAGACCACCAAGTTCAGGCTCGACGATGCCTGCAACGCCATGCATCGCTACCAGCTGCTGTGGACGCCCGAATTCGTGCTGACCGGTATCGATGACCAGCCCAAATTCCTGTTCCGCAGCGTTCCGGGCGATCAGACCCGCTGGCCGTTCGACCAGCCGATGCATCTGCTGCTCAACATCGCCGTCGGCGGCAACTGGGGCGGGCAGCGCGGGATCGATTCCAGCGCGTTCCCGGCGCGGTTCGAGATCGATTACGTGCGTGTCTACCAGCAACGTCCCGGTACCGCCCCCGCAACCCCCCAGCCGCAGGCGCAATAACCCCATGCCCCGTCCGATCCGCTCATTCGCCGTATCCGGCCTTGCTTCGCTCGCCATAGCTATCGGCGCCTGCGCCGCGACACCGCCACTCAGCGCCGCCGCAGCGCCCGCGCCGGCATCTGCAGCCGCACCGTCGGTCGATCCGGTCGAAGCGCGGGTCGACACACTGCTGGCCGCAATGTCGATCGAACAGAAGATCGGGCAGATCATCATGCCCGACATCTCGACGATCACGCCGGACGACATGCGCCGCTACGGTTTCGGCAGCATCCTCAACGGCGGCAACAGCGGGCCGGGCGGCAATGAGCGGGCGCCGGCGTCGGACTGGCTGGCGCTGGCCGACGCTTATTGGGACGCGTCCACCGCGCCGCGCGCCGATGGCCGTCCCGCCATTCCGGCACTGTGGGCGACCGATGCCGTACATGGCCACAACAATGTCGTTGGCGCCACCATCTTTCCCCACAATGTCGGCCTAGGCGCGACCGGCGATGCCGATCTGGTGCGCCGCATCGGCGAAGCGACCGCCGCGGAAATCGCGGTGACAGGCATCGACTGGAGCTTCGCGCCGACCATCGCGGTGGCGCGCGACGATCGTTGGGGCCGGACCTACGAAAGCTATGGCGAAGACCCGGCGCTGGTCTCGCGGCTCGGTGCGGCGATGGTCGAAGGGTTGCAGGGCCGGCGCGGCAGCAACGCATTCCTGGCCCCGCAGCATGTAATCGCCACCGCCAAGCATTTCTTCGGCGACGGCGGCACCAACGGCCGCGATCAGGGTGACACGGTTGGCGACGAGGCGGCGCTGATCGCGCTGCATGCCGCTCCCTATCCGCCGGCGATCGAGGCCGGCGCGCAGGCGGTGATGGCGTCCTTTTCGAGCATCAACGGCGCCAAGATGCACGGCAGCCATCCCTTCCTTACCGACCTGTTGCGCGGGCAGATGGGGTTCGATGGACTGGTGGTGGGTGACTGGAACGGCCATGGCCAACTGCCCGGCTGCACCAACAGCAATTGCCCGCAGGCGCTGCTGGCAGGTCTCGACATCTACATGGTGCCCGAGGAGTGGCGCGCGCTGCACGCAACGCTGATGGCCCAGGTGGCCGATGGCACCATTCCCATGGCCCGGCTCGACGAGGCGGTGCGCCGCATCCTGCGCGTCAAGCTGCGCATGGGCCTGTTCGATCGCGGACGCCCCTCCACCCGCTTGCTGGCGCGTCAACCGCAGCTGCTGGGCAGCGCCGAGCATCGCGCGCTGGCGCGTGAAGCGGTGCGTGAATCGCTGGTGCTGCTCTCCAACCATGACCGCCTGCTGCCGCTCGACCCGCGCGCGACAATCATGGTCGCCGGTGACGGCGCCGATGACATTGCGATGCAGAGCGGAGGCTGGACAATCAGTTGGCAGGGCGGCGGCGATCTCGCCGATGCTGATTTCCCCGGCGCGCAGTCCATCTACGACGGTATTGCCGATCAGGTGACAGCGGCTGGCGGGCGCGCTTTCCTGTCGCGTGACGGCAGCTTCGAAACCAAGCCCGACATCGCGGTGGTGGTGTTCGGCGAGCGGCCCTATGCCGAATTTTCCGGCGACATTGCCGGGCTGCAATTTGCCGATGAACGTCCATTGGCGCTGATGCGGCGGCTCAAGGGGCAAGGCATCAAAGTGGTGGCGCTGTTCCTCTCCGGCCGGCCGATGTGGGTCAATCGGGAGTTGAACGTCGCCGACGCGTTTGTCGCCGCCTGGTTGCCCGGCAGCGAGGGCGGCGGCGTGGCCGACATGCTGCTGCGCGGCCGCGACGGCGCGGTCCAGCATGACTTCACCGGGCGTCTGTCGCTGTCGTGGCCTGCGCGCTGCGACCAGTTTGACAATAATGCCGGAACCCCCGGTTATGCGCCGCTGTTCCCGCTCGGTTACGGCCTGACGGTGGCAGGGCAGGGCAACGTCGCGGCCGGATCACTCGACGAGCAGTGCGCGCTGCTGGCGCGCACCGCCAGCGTCACCCCATTGCTGCGCGCCGGCACGCCCGCGGCCGGCTTTGCTGTGGCGCTGGAAGCAGGCAATGGGCAGCGCCAGGCGCTGGCCGGCCAGCAGGGGCGGAGCAGCGACGGGCATCTCAGCGTCAGCCCGCGCGATCGCGCTGCGCAGGAGGATGCGCGCGAACTGCGGTGGAGTGGGCCGGCTGCATGGATCGTAGCGCAGGCAGCAACGCCCGCCGCGCTTCCCGTTGCCGGCGAAGGCGAGGAGCTGTTCATCGACATCGACTATCTGGTCGCCGCGCGGCCGAGGGGCGGTGCCTATCTCGATTGCGGGCGCGGCTGCAGCAGCCGTGTCGATCTGTCGCCAACCCTTGCGCTCGCCGAAGGCAAGGGCTGGCGCAGCCTGAGCCTGCCGGTGCGATGCATCGGCTACCGACCGCAGCAGGGTCCGCTAGAGGTCAGGATCGGTGCCGATGCAGCATTGACCATGCAGGTTTCCGCCGTCCGCCTCGCGACGCGACCAGCGACGGCCGGCTGCAGCATTGGCGACAGCAACGGCTGACGGCTCGGCGGCCGGCCGGCCGGGCGGCCGAACACGTCCGTGTACCCGCTTGCAGAACAATCAAAATTTGGCAGCAATAAGTTGTAAAATCTCCTTTGGCGGCGGCCACGGGCAGCCTATCGTTGCGGCCAAAGGGGGACGCCGTGCAACGCATCATCGTCATCATAGTGCTGGCCGCGGTGATCGCCGCCTTTTTCGTCTTCGACCTTGGCCAATATCTTACGCTCGACGCGCTGAAGGCGCAGCAGGCGGACATTGCCGGCATTTACGACGCCCGGCCGGTGCTTGTGATCGGGCTGTTCTTCCTGGTCTATGTCGCCGTCACCGCAGCCTCGCTGCCCGGTGCCGCGATCCTCACGTTGGCCGCAGGCGCGCTGTTCGGGCTGGTGACGGGGACAATCCTCGTGTCCTTCGCCTCGACCATCGGCGCGACCCTTGCCTTTCTTGCCAGCCGCACCGTGCTGGGCAACTGGGTCCAGTCGCGCTTCGGTGACCGGCTCAAGGCCATCAACGAGGGGGTGGAGCGCGACGGGGCCTTCTACCTGTTTTCGCTGCGGCTGGTGCCGGTCTTCCCTTTCTTCCTCGTCAACCTGCTGATGGGCCTGACCCGCATCCGCACGCTCACCTACATGTGGGTCAGCCAGCTCGGCATGTTCCTCGGCACCATTGTTTATGTGAATGCCGGGACGCAGCTTGCCGGGATCGACAGCCTCTCGGGCATCGCCAGCCCGGCTGTGCTCGGCTCGTTCGTCGCGCTGGGCCTGCTGCCGTTCGTCGGCAAGGGCATCATGGGCGCGCTCAAGCGCCGCCGTGTCTACAAGGGCTGGAGCAAGCCCACCAAGTTCGACCGCAACCTGATCGTCATCGGTGCGGGCGCAGCGGGCCTGGTGTCATCGCTGATCGGTGCCACCGTGCGCGCCAAGGTGACGCTGGTCGAAGCATCGAAGATGGGGGGCGACTGCCTCAACTATGGCTGCGTGCCATCGAAGGCGCTGATCAAGTCGGCCAAGGTCGCTCAGCAGATGCGCCATGCGGACAGCTACGGGCTCCATCCGGCGACGCCCGGTTTTTCCTTCCGCGCGGTGATGGCGCGGGTGCATGCCATCATCAAGACCATCGAGCCTGCAGACAGCGTCGAGCGCTACACCGGTCTCGGAGTCGATGTGGTCAAGGGCTATGCCACCATCGTCGATCCGTGGACGGTCGAGATCGCGCTGGAGGACGGCGGAATCCAGCGGTTGACGACCCGCAGCATCATCGTCGCTGCCGGTGCCGCACCCATCGTTCCCGATCTGCCCGGGCTGGAAGAGGCCGGCTATGTCACCAGCGATACGCTTTGGGAGACGTTCGCCGAGATGGACGAGATGCCGCGCCGCATCGTCGTGCTCGGCGGCGGGCCGATCGGCTCGGAACTGGCGCAGGCCTTCGCGCGGCTTGGCGCAGCGGTGACGCAGGTCGATCGCGGCCCGCGCATCCTGCCCCGCGAGGACCCCGAAGTCTCGGCACTGGCGCTCGAAGCACAGCGCGACAGCGGCGTCACCGTGCTGACCGGGGCCACGGCCTTGCGCTGCGAGGTCGATGCCGCAGGCAAGCATATCGTCATCGCCACCGCCGACGGCGAACAGCGGCTGCCCTTCGACGCGCTGATCCTCGCGGTCGGCCGCGCCGCGCGGCTGACCGGTTATGGCCTCGAAAAGCTGGGCATCGAGACCGGGCGGACGCTGGTCACCGACGAATATCTGGCGACGCGCTTCCCCAACATCTTTGCCTGCGGTGATGTGGCCGGTCCCTATCAGTTCACCCATGTCGCCGCGCATCAGGCCTGGTTCGCCAGCGTCAACGCGCTGTTCGGCCAGCTCAAAATGTTCAAGGCCGATTACCGGGTGATACCCTGGACCACCTTCATCGACCCCGAGATCGCCCGCGTCGGCCTGAGCGAGGACGAGGCGAAGGCGCAAGGCGTTGCCTATGAGGTGACCCGCTACGACCTCTCCCACCTCGATCGGGCCATCGCCGAAAGCGCGCGCACCGGCTTCGTCAAAGTGCTGACCGTACCGGGCAAGGACCGCATCCTCGGTGTCACCATAGTCGGCGACCATGCCGGGGAATTGCTTGCGGAATATGTGCTGGCGATGAAGCACGGCCTTGGGCTCAACAAGATCCTGGGCACCATCCATACCTATCCGACCATGTCTGAAGCGAACAAATATGCCGCCGGCGAATGGAAAAAGGCGCGCAAGCCGGAGAAGCTGCTGGGCTGGGTGGAACGCTATCATGCCTGGCGGCGCGGGTAACCGAACCGCGCGCATCGCCGAACACGGATCGAATGGGAGCAGGGCCGGCAGCGCCCGCACCGCAAGAGGGGGCCAATGATGGCAAACATCGTCGCGCAAAGGGTTTTTCCGCCGCAAGGGGGGGCCAGCGCATAATGGCATCCGGGCCTCGCTATCATGCCGCGCGCCAGCGCACCGCTCCCCGCCCAACGGCTTCCACCCTCTCCCCCGAAAGACCGATCGCCATGCGTACCAGCCGCCTTGTCGCCCGCCTGCTTGCCGCCAGCGCGCTCGCCCTCTCCGTCCCCGCGCTTGCCCAGCAGGCCGGACTGCAGGTCAATGTCGTCGACGCCGCGAGCGGCCAGCCACTGGCCGAAACCGATGTCATCATCACCAATGTCGCCACGGGCGCGCAGCGCACACTTCGCACCGACGCACAGGGCCAGATACGCATCGAAGCACTTGGCACCGCTGGCAGCTACAGCATCCGCCTGGCCGACGGCAGGGGCGGCGGCACCGAAGGGGTGACGTTGCGCGCCAACAGCGTCGCCAGCGTGACTCTGCTGGCCGATAGCGCAAGCGGCGGCACCGGCTCAGGCGATATCCTGGTCACCGCGCCGGCGGTCACCACGCTCAACACCGTCAATGCCGAAGTCTCGTCGACCCTCTCCGACCGTGAACTCGCCGCGCTGCCGATCGAGGCGCGCGACACCATCGCCGCGCTGATCCGCCTGCCCAATGTCGTGCCATCGACCGGCTTCTTTCCCGAAGCACCGACCATCTCGATCAATGGCTCGAACGGGCTCGACACCAATTATCTGATCGACGGGCTCGACAACAACGAGAATTTCCTCGGCGGACAGAAATTCCCGGTGCCGCTGGGCTTTGCCCGTGCCGTCACCGTGCTCGCCAACAGCTATTCGGTCGCCTACGGGCGCACGCCCAACGGCCTCGTCAACGTCACGACACCATCGGGCAGCAATGATTTTTCTGGCGAGGCCTATGCATTGGTCCGCCCCGGCCGCCCGCTCGATTCGCGCTCATCCTTCCCGCGCCGCGATCTCAGCGGCAATCCGGTGGGCGAGAGTTTCGAGCGCTATCAGGGCGGCTTCGCGCTCGGCGGGCCGATCGTGCGGGACCGCACTTTCTTCTACGCCAACCTCGAATATAGCCGGGACCGCAACGTCCAGCTGGTCGATGCCCCCGCGCTCGGTGTCACCGATACCGTCACCGCCAACAGCCAGTCGTGGCTCGGTTCGGTCCGGCTCGATCATCGCTTCAGCGACCAGTGGACCGGCAGCCTGCGCGCCAATATCGGCCGCGTCACTATCGAGCGGCCCGGCGGCGGCCTCGGCGGGGGCAATGTCACCTTCCCCTCGGCGGGCTCCGATCAGCAGCGCTATTCGACGCTGGTCGCCGCCTCGCTCGCTTACTCGGGCGATGACTGGGCTTATGACGGCAGCGTGCAATATAGCCGCTTCCGTTGGGATTATGCCGCACCCACTGTCCCGGCCGGCCCACAGGTCGCCATCCGCGACAATAGCGGGCTGACCGTCGGTATCGTCGGCCACCCGGGCTATCTGTTCAACGATCTGGAGGAGACGTGGCAGACCGTCCATCGCCTGTCGCGCGCGCTCGGCGACCATCGGCTCACCGCCGGTGTAGACGTCATCCACAGCGATTTCGCGCTGCTCGGTGGCGGCAATCCTGACGGTAATTTCACCGTCGATCTGACGCCCGCGCAACTCGCCACCTTGCGCGCCGCCAATCGCGGCCTCGCGCTCACCGCGCAGGACGTGCTGGCGCTCAACCCGGCCGTTGCCAGCTACTCGGTCGAACTGCGCCCGCAGAGCTTCGGGCGCGGCCAGACGCAGTTCGCTGCCTATCTTGAGGATGAATGGCAAATCACCCGCCGCCTCACGGCAACGCTCGGCTTCCGCTGGGATTATGACAGCCTGTCCGCCGTCGGCCCTTCGGATGGGGACGGCAACAACATCGCGCCGCGCTTTGCGCTCAATTGGCAACCCGATGCGCGTTCGGCGTTTCGCTTCGGTATCGGCCTGTTCACCGGCAAGATCAGCTATGCGGTGATTTCGGACGCCTTGCAGCGCAACACCACCTCGGCGGGCCTGCGCAGCCAGCTCGCCGCGCTGCAGGCGCGCGGGGCGATCCCTGCCGGTGTCGATGTGGCCGCGCTGACCTTCGACGGCAACCTCACCGTCTCGCCGCCCTGCGCCACCGTCGCTGCCTGCCCGACGCCTCAGCAAATGCAGGCGCTGCGCAATACGGCAACGCTCAACGAAGCGCGTATTCTCTCGCCGACCGGTTACGACAATCCGCAGAGCCTGCAGATCAGTGGCGGCTATCAGTATCAGCCGACAGCCGATCTGACGCTGGGGATCGACCTGATCTACAGCCGCACGCGCAACCTCATCCGCCTGATCGACCTCAATGCGCCCGCGCCGTTCACGCCGAACCTGTCAGCGTTGACCGATGCCAATATCGCCGCATTGCGGGCGCTGCCGAACAATGCCGCGCGCGTCGCGCTCGCCCGTCAGCTCGGGCTGGTGCGGACGCAGGCGGATGCCGATGCCAGCCGCCCGATCGCGCTCGTTCCCGGCGGCGCGCGGCAGATCACCGTGTCTGACAGCGGCGGTCACGCCACCTATCGCGCGCTCAACCTCAGTCTCGCGAAGGCGCGTGGCAATGACATTTACAGCGCGCGCCTGTCCTGGACGTGGTCGCGGCTGACCAACGATACCGACGACATCAATTTCCGCGCCTCCAACGCCAATGACTTCGCGGCCGATCGCGGCCCGTCGGCGAACGATCGCCGCCACGTCATCTCGGCGGTGGGCAGCCTCTATCCGTTGGACGGGCTGACGCTGACCGTGGCCGGGCTGTTCCAGTCGGGCCAGCCGGTCAATCTCGTGCCCGATGCGCGTATCTTCGGAACGCAGGATCTCAACGGCGACGGCGCCTCCTTTGGCGAGAATTATGTCGGCAATTCGGATCGCTACCCCGGCGAATCGCGCAATTCCGGTCGGTTGCCATGGTCGGCGACGGTGGACATCGGTGCCCGCTACGCGCTGCCGGCGTTCGGCGGACGCTTCGAGCTGAGCGCGGACATCTTCAATCTGTTCAACACCGACAACGAAAGTGGCTTTGCCAACGCCGCGACAACGTCCAATCAGATCCAGTTCGGTGGCGGTGCGCCGTTCGTGCAGCGCAATGGCGGGCCGCCGCGCCAGTTCCAGTTTGGCCTCGCCTATAAATTCTGACGATCCTTGGGGGGATGTGACATGGCCATTGTTCAGCAGATGCAGGGGCTGACCGGCATCGCGCTGATGCTGCTGATCGCTTGGGGTCTGTCCGAAAACCGGGCCGCGCGCCCCGGATGGCGCTGGATTGCCGCTGCGCTGGCCAGCCAGATTGCCATCGCGCTGATCGTCACCCGCGTGCCCTTCGTCTGGGCGCTGGTCGACTATATCAACCAGGCGGTGGGCGCTGTGGAGACGGCGACGCTGGTCGGCTCCAGCTATATGTTCGGCTACACCGGCGGCGCGCCCATCCCCTTCGTGCTCAAGGACGGCGCCGAACCTCCGCTGATCATCGCTTTCCAGATATTGCCGCTGATCATCACCTTCTCCGCGCTTTCGGCGCTGTTCTGGCACTGGGGGATATTGAAGGCGATGGTGCGCGGCCTGTCCTGGGCCTTGCGGCGCACGTTGGGCGTCAGCGGGGTGGTCGGGCTGGGCGGCGGCGCGACGATGTTCCTGGGGGTCGTCGAATCGCCGCTGGTGCTGCGCGCCTGGTTCGACAAGATGAGCCGCGCCGACCTGTTCATGGTGATGGCGATGATCATGGCGACCATTTCGGGCGCAATCCTGGTGCTCTACGCCACCACGCTGCGTGAAACCGTGCCCAACGCTGTCGGCCACATGGTCGTGGCATCGTTGATATCGCTGCCCGCCGCGGTGCTCGTCGCCCGGTTGATGGTGCCGGGGGATGACAGCGCCGATACCACCCCGGTCGAGGCAGACCTTGCCTACGAAAGCAGCATGGATGCCATCATCCGCGGCACGATGGAGGGGGTGCAATTGGTGCTGGCGGTGATCGGCGTGATCATCGTCGTTTTCGCGCTGGTCGCGCTGGTCGACCAGATGCTGGCGTTGCTGCCGTTGATCGACGGCGAGCCGCTGACCCTCAAGCGCGGCTTCGGCTGGCTGTTCGCGCCGCTGATGTGGAGCATCGGCGTGCCGTGGGATCAGGCATCGGCGGCTGGCGGGCTGATGGGCACCAAGGCGATCCTCAACGAATATGTCGCCTATCTCGATCTCGCCGCGCTGCCCGCCGGTACGCTCGATCCGCGCAGCACGCTGATCATGACCTACGCGCTGTGCGGCGTCGCCAATCTCGCCAGCGTCGGCCTGATCGTCTCGACCATCGCTACCTTGAGCCCGGGGCGCCGCAGCGAAGTGTCGCAACTGGGCATGAAAAGCTGGGTGGCCGGCAATCTTGCGTCGATGATGACCGGCGCGGTCATCGGCCTCGTCACGCTGGTCTGATGTTCGACGCGCGTCTCCGCCCCTATATCGATCCGCCGCTCAACGCGCTGGGGCGGCGGCTGGCAGGCTGGGGCGTCAGCGCCAATGGCGTGACGCTCGCCGGTCTGGCACTCGGCCTCGCCGCGGCGGCGGCGCTGGCGCAGGGGGCCTGGCTGATCGGTCTCGTGCTGATTCTCGCCAACCGGATGCTCGACGGGCTCGACGGGGCCATCGCCCGCGCCACCCGCCTGACCGACTTCGGCGGCTATCTCGATATCGTCGCCGATTTCGCCTTCTATGTCGCAATTCCCTTGGGATTTGCGTTCGCCGCGCCCGGCAACGCGCTGCCGGCGGCGGTGCTGGTCGCCAGCTTCACACTCACCGGCATCAGCTTCCTCGGGTTTGCCGTCATGGCCGCCAAGCGCGGGATCGAAACCAGCGCGCATGGCCGCAAGAGCTTCTTCTACAACACCGGGCTGGCCGAGGGGACCGAGACGATCATCGTCTTCATCGCCATGTGCCTGTGGCCAGCAGCATTCCCGTTGATCGCCTATGGCTATGCGGCCTTGTGCCTGCTCACCGTCCTGCAGCGCAGCCTGCTCGCCCGTAGCGTGTTTTCCGCGCCGGGTGGGGGAGGGGATGGCAGCGCCAGCCAGTAGTGCCTATTCGAAAGCGTCCGTCACAGTCGCAAGTACTGCCACGCCCGCCGGTGCGAGCAGCGCGTCGCCGCTGATCCGCCGATAGCCTGCCACCTGCGGTGCCGGCCGCGGCTCGGCGGCATAGTTGAATGCAAACATTGTATTGCCGATACGGCGTGTACGCACGCCCGGGGGCAGGTCTAGCGTGGGCAGGCCGGCCTCCTGTGCCACCCGCTCCATCAGTTGCTGCAGCAACGCCGCATCGGGTTGCGCCGCGAGATAGCGGACATGGCCATGCTGTAGCAGCACTGGGCGTCCGTCGCTGGTTGCCAATGCGACCTCTGCCTCGCCTTCGACATCCTCGATCCAGCGCTGGATAGCCCATGGTGCGCCATCCGCGTCGCCGCCCGGCTCTGTAATGCCCGGCCGCAGCGTCGACACGCGGGTCACGGCCAGCGGGATCAGCTGTTGCAGCGCGCCCGGTGGCAGGGCGGCGGGAATGCTGAGGTCCTCCGTCTTGCTGCCACTGCGCGCGCCGATCACCACCGGCCCGACAAAGCCGGCGAGCAGCTCGACCAGCGTTTCCGCGACAATCGGCAGGCAGGGGACGACCGCCATCGCATAGCCATCGAGCGGCGCATCCGGCGGCACGATGTCGACGTCGAGGCCCAGCTTGCGCAGCGCGCTGTACCAGTCGAATGCATGCCACAACGCGCTCTGCCCCGCGCCTTGCGGCTGGATGCCGGTCACCCAGTCGGCCTGATAGTCGAACAGCAGCGCCACCGATCTGGGCGGCGTGCCGAGGGGGCCGAGGCCGTCGAGGTCGCGCGCCGCAGCGCGCACTTCAGCCGCCGCCGGTGCATCGACACTGTCCGGGCGCAGCAGTCCGGCATGCATCTGTTCCTGCGCGAACGGGGCCTGCCGCCAGCGGAAATAGCTGACCAGTTCAGCCCCGTGCGCGGCTGCCTCCAGCGTCCACAGCCGCACCATGCCGGGCAGCGGCGCGGGATTGTAGCGTGCCCAGTTCACCGGTCCCGGCTGCTGCTCCATCACCCCCCAGCGCCCGGCCGAGCAGCCGCGATAGAGATCATGGTGGAACGCCGCGATGTCGGGGTGGCCCTGCCGCGCATAGGCCTGCTTGTCGGCATCCGAGAATCGGAACTGCTCGAGGAAGCCGAGCGGATAGCTGTCCCACGTCGCGAGATCGATTTGCGCGCCGACCTGGTGATGATCGAACTCGGTGAAGAAACCCATGAAATTATGGGTGATGTCCCGCCCGGGCGCGGCGGCGCGGATGATGTCCACCTGCATCGCGTTGAACACCGCAACCTGGTCCGAACAATAGCGGCGGAACGCCAGCCGGTGTGCGGGATTGGCCTCGGTCACGGTCAGGCTCGGCAGGTCGATCTCGTCGAAGCTGCGATATTCCATCGACCAGAAGACATTGCCCCACGCCGCATTGAGCGCGTCGATGCCGGCATAGCGTTCGGCGAGCCAGAGCCGGAATCCGGCCAGTGCCGCCGCGCTGTAGCTCATCACCGTGTCATGGCAGCCATATTCATTGTCGGTCTGCCACATCACCACGCCGGGGTGCGCGCCGTAGCGTTCGGCCATCGCCTGCACGATGCGGGCGGCCTCTGCCCGGTAGCCGGCGTGGCTGAAGCAATAATGCCGCCGCGAGCCGAAGCGGCGCGGCCGGCCTGCCTCGTCGATGGCGATCATGTCGGGCATGGCATCGACCAGCCACTTGGGCGGTGTCGCCGTCGGCGTGCCCATGATGATGCCAAGGCCCGCGCCATGCAAGGTTTCGACCGCCCGGTCGAGCCAGCCCCAGTCGTAGCGTCCGGGCTCGGGCTCGATCCGGCTCCAGGCGAATTCGCCGATCCGCACGCGGCTGAGGCCCATTGCCGTCATCCGCCGGGCGTCGTCCGCCCACCGCTCCTCGGGCCAGTGTTCGGGATAATAGCAGCAGCCCAGCCGCATCGTTGCGTTCGGATCCCTCGTCATGCTTGCGCTTGTGGCGCATCTGGCTGACAAGCCGCAAGCGCCATCGTGCGAGAATGGCGGAGAGGGGAGCGACCATGACCAACCTGCTTGCCGGGGCCCATCTGCAGATCGGCATTGCGGTGCTGCTGACCGGGCTGATGGCGCTGCTGACCGTGTGGAAAGTGCGGCGGATGACCAGCGATGCCGCCGGGCATCACCATGGCGGCGGGCATGACAATAGCAGCAAGGATGTGTTCCTGGCCGGCGGCGGCCTGAGCTGGCTGTATGTCGCCGGGTCGATCACCCTCACCAACCTCTCCACCGAGCAATTGGTCGGCATGAACGGCAACCAGATGCTGCTGCTCGCCTGGTGGGAGATCTGCGGTTTCGTCGGGCTGATGATCCTCGCCTTCGTGTTCGTGCCTGTCTATTACCGTCACAAGGTGACGACGGTGACCGAGCTGCTCGAGCGCCGCTATGGCGGGCGTTCCATCCGCACCACCATCTCCTTCCTGTTCATGTTCGGCGCGATCAGCATCTACCTGCCCGCCGCGCTTTATTCGGGCAGCCTGTTCCTTGCCTCGATGCTGGGGACGGATATGTCGTTGCTGTGGTTTGCCGCGCCGATGGCGATCATCGCGGCGGCCTACACCATCTTCGGCGGGCTACGCGCGGTGGCGGTGATGGATACATTCTCCGGCATCGGTGTGCTCGCCATTGCCGTGCTGGTGGTCGTGCTGGCGCTGGCGGCGATCGATTTCGACCTGACCGGCATTCCCGCAGAGCGGCTGAGCATGGTGGGGGCAATCGATAGCCCCATTCCCATCCACACGCTGTTCACCGGCATGCTGTTCATCCAGATCTTCTACTGGTCGACCAACCAGATCATCACCCAGAAAGCGATGACCGCGCCGACGGTGCGTGAGGCGCAGAAAGGCGTGCTGGCGGCAGCGGTGATCCGCATCCTCATCATCCCCGCCATCGTGGTGATCCCCGGCGTGGTTGCCTACAAGCTGTTCGGCGATGTCAACGACGCCGCCTATGGCATGGTCGTCGCCCGCGTCCTGCCCGACTGGCTGTCGGGTGCCTTTGCGGCGATGATGGCCGCAGCAGTGATCGCGCACACCGCGGCGATCCTCAACGGCACCGTCGCGCTCTACACCGTCGATTTCCACAGCCAGTTTGTCGCGCCGCTGACCGATGCCCGCCGCGTCGCCACCGCGACAACCATCGCGCTGACGATCAGCTCGATCGCGCTGGTGCCGGTGTTCGCCAACGCGACCAGCATCATCAACCTGCTGCAGCAGCTCAACGGTCTTGCCTCGATGCCGATCCTCTCGGCCTTCATCGCCGGCCTGCTGTTCCGCAACGTCGACGCCCGCGCGGCCGTGGCGGGGGTGGTGTGGGGCTTCGGCTTCTACGCCTTTGCCACCGGCGTGCTGATTGCGGACGGGATCACGCCGCCCTGGTTCCACTATATCGACGCGATGCTGGTAACGCTGGTCACCTCGGTGATCGCCGCGCTCTCGGTCAACCGGCTCGCCTTCGGCAACCGCGCGGAATGGATCGGCTTTACCGCATTCAGGTCGACGCCGGAGGCCGGGGCGCACTGAGTTACCCGCTGCCGCCAGCGGCAGAGGGCAGGAAGGGCGGCTGTCGCTGGTCGGTCAGAGTTGTGGCAACACCCGGTTGGCGACCAATTGCTCGACCACCGCAGGGTCGGCCAGCGTCGATGTGTCGCCCAGGCTGCCGATCTCATTCTCGGCAATCTTGCGGAGGATTCGGCGCATGATCTTGCCGCTGCGGGTCTTCGGCAGGCCGAGGGCGAATTGCAGCGCGTCGGGGGTGGCGATGGGGCCAATCTCCTTGCGCACCCACTGCCGCAATTCCTGTCGCAGCGCCTCGCTGTCCGGCTCGCCGGCGTTGAGCGTGACATAGGCGTAAATGCCCTGGCCCTTGATGGCGTGCGGCATGCCGACGACTGCGGCCTCGGCGACCTTGGGGTGGGAAACCAGCGCGCTCTCGACCTCGGCGGTGCCCATGCGGTGGCCTGAGACGTTGATGACGTCGTCGACCCGGCCGGTGATCCAGTAATAGCCGTCCGCGTCGCGGCGGCAGCCGTCGCCGGTGAAATATTTGCCGGGATAGGTGGTGAAATAGGTCTGGAAGAACCGCTCATGGTCTCCCCACACCGTTCGCATCTGGCCCGGCCAACTGCCGGTCAGGCAGAGATTGCCGTCGGTCGCGCCCTCCAGCACCTTGCCTTCGGCATCGACGAGCTGCGGGAAGACGCCCGGCAGCGGCCTGGTCGCCGAGCCGGGCTTGAGGTCGGTGGCGCCGGGCAGGGGAGAGATCAGAGCCCCGCCGGTCTCGGTCTGCCACCAGGTGTCGACGATCGGGCAGCGGCTTTCGCCGACAACGCGGTGATACCATTCCCACGCCTCGGGATTGATCGGCTCACCCACCGTGCCCAGCAGGCGGATCTGGCTGCGGTCATGCCGCGTCACCCAATCGTCGCCTTCGCGCATCAGCGCGCGGATTGCGGTCGGGGCGGTGTAGAAGATGGTGACGCCCAGCCGGTTGGCAGTCTCCCAGAAGCGGCCATGATCGGGGTAGTTGGGGACGCCGTCGAACATCACCGAGGTCGCGCCGTTCGACAGCGGGCCGTAGACGACATAGCTGTGCCCGGTGACCCAGCCGACATCGGCGGTGCACCAGAACAGGTCCCCTTCGCGAAAATCGAAGATCAGGTCGAAGGTCATCGTCACCCACAGCAGGTAACCGCCGGTGGTGTGCAGCACGCCCTTGGGCTTGCCGGTCGATCCGCTGGTGTAGAGGATGAACAGCGGGTCTTCGGCGTTCATCGGTTCGGGCGGGCAATCCGACGATGACGCCGCGCGTGCCTCTTCGTAGCGGATATCGCGCCCGTCGATGATCGGCACATCGGCGCCCGTCCGCTTGACCACGATGACCCGTTGCACGCTGGGACAATGCGTCAGCGCGGCGTCGACATTGGCCTTGAGCGGGATGCGCTTGCCGCCGCGCGCGCCCTCGTCGGCAGTGATCACCAGCGATGAATCGCAATCCTGGATGCGTCCCGCCAGGCTGTCGGGGGAGAAGCCGCCGAACACCACCGAATGGATCGCCCCGATCCGCGCACAGGCCAGCATGGCGAAAGCTGCCTCTGGGATCATCGGCATGTAGATGGTCACCCGGTCGCCCTTGCGCACGCCTTGCGCTTTCAGAACATTGGCGAAGCGGCACACTTCCTCGTGCAGCTGGCGATAGGTGATGCGCCGTCCTTCGCCCGGCTCGTCGCCTTCGAAGACGATCGCGGTCTGATCCGCACGGGTGGCGAGATGCCGGTCGATGCAGTTGACGGTGAGGTTCAGCTCCCCGTCCTCGAACCAGCGGATGCCGAAATCGGCCTCATCGAACGACCAGTTGCCGGCCTGCGTCGGGGCCTTCATCCATTCCAGCCGCTGCGCCTGCTCTGCCCAGAAGGCGTCGGGATTATCGCGCGCTTCGGCGACCAGCCGCTCATAATCTGCGGGCTTGATGCGCGCGGCCGCGCCAAAATCTGCCGGGACGGGATATACTGCTTCGGCCATTCGATTGTCCCTCACTTCCAGTCCGCACGGGTCGGGCGATTATATGGTGCGACCGTCCTAACCAGCGATGGCGACAGGCGGCAAGGCCTTGCGCGGGAAGGGCGAGGCGATAGGGTGCCCGCCAAGGCGCAAGACGCCACCGGGGGGGAACCAGACATGACCGAAACGACCGACGCCACGGCGCTGCCCCCGCTTCATCCGGCGACGCAAAGCGAAAAGAAGGTCATCCTCGCTTCCTCGCTGGGCACCGTTTTCGAATGGTATGATTTCTACCTCTACGGGCTGGTCGCGACCTACATCAGCAAGGTATTCTTCGCCGGGGTGGACGAGACCACCGGCTTCATCTTCGCGCTCGCGACCTTTGCCGCCGGTTTTGCGGTGCGGCCGTTCGGGGCGCTGGTGTTCGGGCGGATCGGCGATCTGGTCGGGCGCAAGAACACCTTCCTCGTCACCATGGGCATCATGGGCCTGTCGACCTTCTGCGTCGGCCTGCTGCCCGGGTACGAGACTATCGGCATTGCGGCACCGATCATCCTCGTCGCATTGCGCCTGCTGCAAGGGCTGGCGCTGGGCGGGGAATATGGCGGTGCGGCCACCTATGTCGCGGAGCATGCGCCGGAGGGCAAGCGCGGGCTCTACACGAGCTGGATACAGACAACCGCGACGCTGGGCCTGTTCGCCGCGCTGCTGGTGGTGATCGGCCTGCGCGTCACCATCGGGGAGGATGCGTTCGGGGCGTGGGGCTGGCGCGTGCCGTTCCTCATCTCCATCCTGCTGCTGGGCATTTCGCTGTGGATCCGCCTGCAGCTCAGCGAGAGCCCGGTGTTCCAGAAGATGAAGGCGGAGGGCACCACCTCCAAAGCGCCGCTGACCGAGGCGTTCGGGCGCTGGAGCAACCTCAAGATCGTGCTGGTCGCGCTGGTCGGCGCGGTCGCGGGGCAGGCGGTGGTTTGGTACACAGGGCAATTCTACGCGCTGTTCTTCCTCGAAAAAACGCTGCGGGTCGACCCGGCGACGGCCAATATATTGGTGGCAATCGCCCTGCTGCTGGGCACGCCCTTTTTCGTGATCTTCGGCTGGCTGTCGGACCGCATCGGGCGCAAGCCGATCATCCTGACCGGCTGCGCGCTGGCAGCGCTGACCTATTTCCCGGCATTCGAGATGCTGACCGAGGCCGCCAATCCGGCGCTGGCGCGCGCGCAGGCCACTGCGCCGGTGGCGGTGGTGACGGATGATGCCGATTGCTCGGTGCAGTTCGATCCGGTCGGCAAGAACAAGTTCGACAGCCGCAGTTGCGACATCGCCAAAAGCTTTCTCGCCAAGAATGGCATCAGCTATCGTAGAGTGGAGGCGGCGCCCGGCACTGTTGCCAGCATCCGCATCGGCGATCGCGCCTTTGTCGCGCCCGATCCGGCTGCAGTAACTGGACCCGAGCGGGCAGCCGCGATCGCCGCCTATCAGGATGCGGTCCGTGCCGCGCTCACCGCCGCCGGCTACCCGACATCGGCAGCCGAGGACGAGATCGACAAGCCGCTGGTCGTGGCCATCCTCTTCTACCTCGTACTGCTGGTGACCGCCGTCTATGGCCCGATCGCGGCGATGCTGGTCGAGCTCTTCCCCAGCCGCATCCGCTACACCTCGATGTCGCTGCCCTATCATATCGGCAACGGCTGGTTCGGCGGCTTCCTGCCGACCACGGCCTTTGCGATGGTCGCCGCGACCGGCGACATCTACTACGGCCTCTGGTATCCGGTGGTGGTCGCGGTCGTCACCTTGCTGCTCGGCCTCTTCCTGCTGCCCGAAACCTATCGTCGCCGGATCGAGGACTGATGGCGCTCAGGGCGCGTCGTCGCGCTCCGTCGTGCGGCGTTTTCGATCCGAAGCGGCATGGCAGGCGAGACCACGGCAGCAGCCATGATCTTCCATCGGCGGCGCGCGATCGACGGGGATCGAGACGCTGAGGCCCGGCAGGCCGCACACCGACAGCATGATCCCGCCCGCAGCCGGCGGCGCGGCCGGCATGGCGAGTGCGATGGCGCCGATCAGCGATGGCCAACTGTAGCTCATGGGGCAGCCGGCCCATCATCGTCGATCAGGATGCGCATTGCCGCGCCGTCGGGGTCGTCGAACTGGCCGTTACGCAGCGCCCACTGGAAAGCGACGAGCCCGAGCAGGCCCATGCCGAGCGCGATGGGGATGAGGACGGCAAGCCCGGTCATCGTATGGCTCCTGCCAGTCGCAGGGAGTTGGCGACGACGATCAGCGAGGAGATGGACATCGCCGCCGCGGCGATCAGCGGAGTGACCAGCCCGGCCATCGCCAGCGGCACGGCGAGCAGATTATAGCCCACCGCCAGCGCGAAATTCTGTCTCACGACCGCCTGCGTCGCGCGTGCGGCGCACACGGCGCGGGGGATGGCGAGCAGGCTGTCACCCATGAAGACGAGATCGGCCGCCTGCTGTCCGACATCGCTGGCGCTGGACGGGGCCATGGAGACGTGCGCGGCGGCCAGGGCAGGGCCATCGTTGAGGCCGTCGCCCACCATCAGCAAGCGTGCCCCGGCGCGTTGCAGGCGCTCGATCAGCGCCAGTTTGTCGTCCGGCCGCGCGTCGGGGACGGCGGTGAGGGCGAGCGTGCGGGCGATGCCGGCCACCGCCGCGGGCTTGTCTCCGGAGACGATCATGCCCTCGATGCCCAGCCCGGCGAGCCCGGCCAGCGCCGCTTGCGCATCGGGGCGCAGCGGGTCGCTGAAACGGATGATGTAGGTGGGCTGGCCGCCCTCGCTGAACGCGACGGTCAGCACGCTCGCATCGGCCGGCCCGAGCGGCCGCGTCAGCGCAACCTCGCGCCCTGCGTCATGGCCGCGCACGCCGTCGCCAGCGATTTCCGAGATATCGGTCAGTCGGGCAGCTTCGATGCCTTCGTCCCGCAGCGCCTGCGCCAGTCCGCGGCTCAGCGGGTGATGGCTGGTCTGCGCCAGCGCCAGCATCAGCCGCTTCTGGCGCCGGTCGAAGTCGCCGAGATTCTGCGGCATCGGCCGCCCCAGCGTCAGCGTGCCGGTCTTATCGATAATGAAGCGGTCAGCCTCCGCCAGCCGTTCGAGCGCGCTGCCATCCTTGACCAGGATGCCCAGCTTCATCAGCGCGCCCGACGCGACGACCTGCGCCACCGGCACGGCAAGGCCGAGCGCGCAGGGGCAGGTGATGATCAGCACGGCGATGGCGACCAGCAGCGACTGGTGCACCCCGGCGCCCGAGATCATCCAGCCGGCAAAAGTCAGCGCGGCAAGCGTGTGGACGGCGGGCGCATAGAGGCGCGAGGCGCGGTCGGCGATCCGCACATAGCGCGAGCGGTGCTGCCCGGCATCGGCCATGGCGCGGGCCAGCGCGGCGATGGCGCGGTCCTCGCCCGCCGCATCGACGCGGACGGTGAAGGGGCCATCCAGCGCCAGCATGCCGGCGAGCAGGCGGCTGCCGGGGATGACAGGCACGGCGGCACTCTCTCCGGTGAGGATGGCGGCGTCGCAGCGGCCCTCGCCGGTCAGCACCACGCCATCGGCGGCCAGCCGCTCGCCGGCGGCAATCAGCATGGTCGCACCCGGCCGAATCGTCTCCGCCGGGTGCCAGCGGGCGGTGCCTTGGGCATCGAGCAGCATTGCCCCCGGCGCGCTCGCCTGCATCAGCGCCGCTGCGCCGGCGCGGGCGCGCTCGCGCATCATCCCGTCGAGCACGCGGCCCGCGAGCAGGAAGAACAGCAGCATGATCGCGCCGTCGAACCAGGCATGCTCGCCATGCGTCGCGGTTTCATACAGCGACATGGCGGTGGCAAGGGTCACGCCGATCGAGATCGGCACATCCATGTTGGTCCGCCCATGCTTCAGAGCGGACCAGGCAGAGGCAAAGAAGGGCCGGCCTGACCAGGCGATGGCGGGCACGGCGATGGCGGCGGAGAGCCAGTGGAACAGGTCGCGGCTTGCCGAAGCGGCCCCCGACCATACGCTGACCGACAGCAGCATCACGTTCATCGCGGCGAAGCCGGCGACTGCCAGCGCGCTCAGCAATCGCCTGTGCTCGCTGTCCGATGCCGGCACCTCGGCCAGCGGATGCCCTTCGAAGCCCAGCCGGTCGAGCGCGGCAACCAGATCTGGCACCGCAAGCTCGGGCAGATGGGCGATGCGCACCTGCTTCATTCCGAAGTCGACGCGCGCGGTAACGATGCCGGGCTCTTGTGCCAGCCCCTGCTCGAGCTTGGCGATGCAGCCGGCGCAGCGCATGCCGGGCACAGCAAGGCGGGTTTCTGCACAAGGCTGCGGTTCGGCGGCAACGCGGGCGACGCGGCTCATGCGAGGTCTGCCGCCACGCGCATCGTCCGGCCGTCGCGCACGATGGTGACAATCAGCAGCCAGCGGCCAATGCCTAGGGTCGACAGGGAGCGGAAGCCGCCTTGCTGCGCGGCAAAGGCCAGGTGCCGGTCGGGGAGGCGACCCAGCGGATGTCGGGCAATGGCAGAGACCGTCGCGCCGTCCAGCGCCCGCCCGTCGCGGTCATGCGCCATGATCAGCACCGTGCCTTGCGCATCGCGCCGCACCGTCACCTGCCAGCCCAATGCCTGCTCATTGCGCGCTTCGGCCAGCCAGCCATTGAAACTCTGGCTGGCGACATAGCTGTTGTCGACCACCGTGCCGCCGAACGTCCCGATGGCGAGCCGGGCCATCAGCAGATTGACGGCGATGACCACCCCAAAGAAGGTGACGAGGATCGCCGCCATATGGCGGCCGGTGAACCGTTGCGGACTAATCGTCGCCATCGTCTTCATCCTCATTGTCCGGTCGTTCGAAAGTGACGCTGTGGCTATCTCGTCCGCCCTCGGCGTCGAGCGCGCGCACGGTGAAGGCAAACTCCTCGTTCTCCGGCCCCCGTCCCGGCGCGACGGCGAAGACGGTGAGCCGGGCGACAGAGTCGGGGGGAACACGCACGGTCAGCGCGCGCCTGGCCGATGCCGGCAGGGCATCGCGCAGCCAGATGCGCCCTTCAGCCAGCCCAGCCAGCCCGACCTCCATCGTGCGTGGCCGTGATTCCATGTTGCGCAGTTTCAGCGTGTAGCTGTTGCGGATGTCTCCGGCGGAAAGCTGGACATAGACCGGGTTGCGCTCATGGCTGGCGCTGATGTCGATGCGGGTGCGGTTGCCCAACGCGAACAAGAGGCCGAGGCCGATCCCGGCCCATACGCCGAAATAAACGAGCGTCCGCACGCGCAGCAGCGTCTTCAGCGTCGGCGTCGGCGGCTCGCCGCGTTTCTCCTTTTCCGCGTCGGCCAGCGTCGCATAGTCGATCAGTCCGCGCGGGCGGCCGACCTGCGCCATCACGCTGTCGCAGGCATCGATGCACAGCGCGCAGGTGATGCATCCGATCTGCGGCCCTTCGCGGATGTCGATGCCGGTCGGGCAGACCGCGACGCACTGGTTGCAGTCTATGCAGTCGCCATAGACACCCGTGTGCGCTTGTGCGGCCTTCAGGCTGCCGCGCTTTTCCCCGCGCCAGTCCTTGTAGGTGACGGTCAGCGAGCGTTCGTCGAGCATCGCCGTCTGGATGCGCGGCCAGGGGCACATGTAGATGCACACCTGCTCGCGCATGAAGCCGCCGAGGATGAAGGTGGTCAGCGTGAGGATTCCGACCGTCGCATAGGCGACCGGCGCGGCGTTGCCGCTCCAGAAATCGCGCACCAAAGTCGGTGCGTCGGCAAAATACATGATCCACGCGCCCCCGGTCCAGAAGGCGATGACCAGCCAGACGGTCCATTTGGACAGGCGCTTGCCGAGCTTGGCCGGACCCCAAGGGGCATTGGCGAGCCGCACTTGAGCATTCCTGTCCCCGTCAATGAAGCGTTCGACATGCTGGTAGAGATCGGTCCACACCGTCTGCGGGCAGGCATAGCCGCACCAGGCGCGCCCGACGGCCGAGGTGACGAGGAACAGGCCGACCCCGGCCATGATCAACAGCCCGGCGACATAATAGAATTCGTGCGGCCAGATCTCGATGCCGAACATGTAGAAGCGGCGGTGCGCGAGATCGACCAGCACCGCCTGATCCGGCGCATAGGGGCCGCGGTCCCACCGAATCCACGGGGTGATGTAATAGATCGCCAGCGTCACCGCCATGATCGCCCATTTCAGGCGGCGGAAGTGGCCGTCTACCGCCTTGGGATAGACGCCCTTGCGCTTCTGATACTGGCCGAGCGGCGAGTTGGTGATGTCTTCGACGGCGCTCATTGCCCGCTCGCTTCGGCTCCGCTCGCTGGCGTGGCCGCAGCCGGTGCCGGTGTCGCTTCTCCGCCGCCCAGCGAATGGACATAGGCGGCAAGCATCTTGATGGTGGTGGCGTCGAGTCGATGGCCCCAGCGTGGCATCACGCCTTGGCGGGCGTTGGTGACGGTCTGGGTCAGCGTCGCGCGATCGCCGCCGTAAAGCCAGATGGCATCGTTGAGCCGCGGTGCGCCGAGCGTGCGGGTGCCCTCGCCCCCGGCTCCGTGGCAGACGGCGCAATTGTCCGCGAACAATTGCGCGCCGCGTGCCGAGGAGGCGCTGGCCTGCTCCGCACCGGACAGCGTCCGGACATGGCTGACCACATCCTGCACCTGCGCGGCTGTCAGGATGCCGTCGCGACCGAAGGCAGGCATCAGCGACATCCGCGTCGCGTCATGGTCAGGGTTGCGGATGCCATGTTCCAGCGTGAACTGGATGGTCTGCAGATCGCCGCCCCACAGCCAGTCGTCATCGTTGAGATTGGGATAGCCCGACGATCCCGCCGCACCTGTACCGTGGCACTGCACGCAATGCACGCGGAAGGCCGCACGCCCGCCCTCGATTGCCGTCTGTAGCAATTCCGGCCGGGCAGGCAGAGCGGTGATGTCGGTGGCCGCGAGCGCGCGCATCAATGGGGCTCGGCGCTGCTGTTCGGCGGCCAGCTCGGTCTCGAGCTGGCCGCGGCTCGACCAGCCGAGCACACCCTGCGTCGCGCCGTTCAGCATCGGCCAGGCCGGATAGGCAATGACATAGCCGATGGCGAAGACGACGGTGAGGTAGAAGGTCCACAGCCACCAGCGCGGCAGCGGCGTGTTGAGCTCCTCGATGCCGTCCCATTCATGGCCGACAGTCTGTGTGCCGGTGGCTTCGTCGATGCGCTGCGTGTCAGCCATGGGTTTCGTCCTCGTCGAAGATCAGGTTGGCGGCGTCGCGGTTGCGAAGTCCGGCGCCGGGCCGGAATGGCCATGCGGCCAGCCCCAGAAAAATGATGGTCATCGCCAGCAGCCCCCAGCTGTCGGCGAAATGGCGCAGCGTGTCGTAGGTCGAGCTCACCGTTCGACCTCCTGTGCGCGGACGCTGTCGAAATCGACCAGCGTGCCCAGCATCTGCAGATAGGCCACCAGCGCATCCATCTCGGTGACCTGCGACGGATTGCCGTCGAAATCGCGGACCTGCACCTTGGCGTAGCGGCTGCGCAGTCCGCTGGCGTCGGCCGCCGGATCGGCCTGCGCGGCAAGATCCTCGTTCGCGGCATCGATCGCGGCCTGGGTATAAGGCACGCCGACGCTGGTGTTGACCGCAAGGTCGCTGCGCATGTCGCCGGCGTCGAGCGCCCGCTCACGCAGGAAGGCATAGGTCGGCATGTTCGATTCCGGCACCACGCTGCGCGGATCGGTCAGGTGCTGGACATGCCATTCGTCCGAATAGCGTCCGCCGACGCGGGCAAGGTCCGGACCGGTGCGCTTGGAGCCCCATTGGAAGGGATGGTCGTACATCGACTCCGCGGCCAGGCTGTAATGGCCATAGCGCTCCACCTCGTCACGGAAGGGGCGGATCATCTGGCTGTGGCAGTTGTAGCAGCCTTCGCGGATGTAGATGTTGCGCCCGGCGAGCTCGAGCGGGGTGTAGGGCCGCATGCCCTCCACCTTCTCGATGGTGTTGTCGATCCAGAAAAGCGGTGCGATTTCGACGATGCCGCCGATGGTGACGACAGCGAAGGCGAGCGCCGCGAGCAGCGTGACGTTACGCTCCAGTTTCTTGTGGCGTTCTGCAAGATTGGCCATGTCACTTTTCCTTATCGGGCGGGCGCGAGCGCGGGAGCGGGCAGGGGGTGGTCGCGCGATGCGTCGTGGCGGGTCTCGCCCATAGGCGCCTCTTCGCGCAGCCGGCCCGCGATGGTCAGCCAGACGTTGACGACCATGACGATCGCACCGGAGAGGTAGAGCAGGCCGCCGAAGGCGCGCATCAGATACATCGGCAGCATCGCGGCGACGGTGTCGGCGAAGGACCAGACGAGATAGCCGTCCGCCCCATATTCCCGCCACATCAGCCCCTGCATGATGCCCGAGACCCACATGGCGGCGGCGTAGAAGACGATGCCGACGGTCGCGAGCCAGAAGTGCCAGTTGATCATGCGCACCGAATAGAGCCGCTCACGGCCCCACAGGCGCGGGACAAGATAATAGACACAGGCAAAGGTGATCATGCCGTTCCAGCCGAGCGCGCCGGAGTGGACGTGGCCGATGGTCCAGTCGGTATAGTGCGACAGGCTGTTGACCGCCTTGATCGAAAGCATCGGCCCTTCGAAGGTGCTCATGCCGTAGAAGGCCAAGGCCATCACCATCATGCGGATGATCGGATCGGTGCGGACCTTGTCCCACGCGCCGTTGAGCGTCATCAGCCCGTTGATCATCCCGCCCCAGCTCGGCATCCACAGCATGATCGAGAACACCATGCCCAGCGTCTGCGCCCAGTCGGGCAGCGCAGTGTAATGGAGGTGGTGCGGCCCGGCCCAGATGTAGAGGAAGATCAGCGACCAGAAGTGGATGATCGACAGGCGGTAGGAATAGACCGGCCGCTGCGCCTGTTTCGGCACGAAATAATACATCATGGCCAGGAAGCCGGCGGTCAGGAAAAATCCGACCGCATTATGGCCATACCACCATTGGGTCAGCGCGCTCTGCACCCCCGCCATCACCGAATAGCTTTTGGAGCCGACCAGGCTGACCGGGATCGAGATGTTGTTGACGACGTGGAGCATCGCCACGGTCAGGATGAAAGCAAGATAGAACCAGTTGGCGACATAGATGTGCGGTTCGCGCCGCTTGACCAGCGTGCCGACGAACACCGCGAGATAGGCGACCCAGACGATGGTCAGCCACAGGTCGACATACCATTCGGGCTCGGCATATTCCTTGGACTGGGTGATGCCGAGCAGATAGCCGGTCGCGGCCAGCACGATGAACAGCTGGTATCCCCAGAAGACGAAGCGGGCGAGGCCGGGGAAGGCGAGGCGCGCGCGGCAGGTGCGCTGCACCACGTAAAAGCTGGTGGCGATCAGCGCGTTACCGCCGAAAGCAAAGATGACAGCCGAGGTGTGCAAGGGCCGCAACCGGCCGAAGCTGGTCCACTCGAGGCCGAGATTGAGAGCAGGGAAGGCGAGCTGCAGCGCGATGAACAGGCCTGCGGCAAATCCCGCCATCCCCCAGAACAGCGTGGCGATGACGCCCCAGCGGATCGGGTCATCGTCATATTTGCCCTCGTCCGGCATTTTCAGCAGCCCGCGCGCGGCCGCGCCATAATCCTGCCCGCCGACGGCGAAGCCCAGGCCGAGCAGCGCCGCGACCGCGACAATGCCCATGTGGATGGCGAAGCCGCTGTCGACAGCGGTCGCCATGGCGGTGAAAGCGAGCAGCAGGATCAGGAGCCAGATCCCGGCGCGCATCACGGTCGATTCTAGTGTCATCGGTTGCGTTCCCCAGTTGCTTCGCCCGCCCTGCCGCATGGGGCGGGCACGAACATTGACCCGCGTCAAATTGTGCAGACGCGAAATGATGTGATGCGCGCGATCATACGGCGCTGCTGAACCGGTCCGGCGCCTGCGCCCGATAGGGGTCGAACAGCGCGGCGATGCTGCGCGCATAGGGCCGGGTGGCGACGGTCGGGATCAGCGACTGGCCGTCCAGCCGGGCCAGGCCATGGGCGGTAAAGGGCGCGAGCATAGCCGCGGCCTCGGCTGCGCCCACCAGCAGCGATAGGTCGGCGGTGCGGTGACACAATATGTCCTCGATCACCATCGCTCGTTCGCGGTCTTCCCGGCTGCGCAGGATGCCGAGCGATCCGGCGAGCTGGGCCTGCGACAGGCGCATGCGATAACGCCCCGCATTCTTTTCATTCTGGACGATGCGATCGGGAAACACACTGATCGCGCTGGCACCCATGCCGATCAGATGTTCGGCCGCATCGTCGGTGAAGCCCTGAAAATTGCGGCGCAGTCCACCATTCCGTGCGGCAATCGCCATCGCATCGGTCGGCACGGCGAAATGATCGAAGCCCACCGGCACATAGCCCGCCCCGACCAGCCGGTCGAAGCCTTGCGCCGCCATGGCAAAACGCATCGCCTGATCGGGCAGCGCGCTGGCGTCGATCCGCCGCTGGCGGGGCAGCAGGTGCGGCACATGCGCATAGCCGAACAGCGCGATGCGCTCCGGCATCAGCGCAATCGTCTCGTCGAGGGTCGCCGCCAATATCTCGGGCGTCTGGCCGGGCAGGCCGTACATCAGGTCGAAATTGATCGACGACACCCCGGCCTCGCGCAGCGCGGAGACGGTGTCCCTGATCAGCCGGGTCGGCTGCACCCGCCCGATGCCCTGCTGGATTGCAGGATCGAAAGTCTGCACCCCCAGGCTGACCCGGCTGACGCCGGCAGCACCCAGCATCGCAGCCCATTCGGGCGTGAAGCCGCGCGGATCGAGCTCGACCGAGACGATCGGCGCGCCCGTGCCGAAGGCCACCGATACGCGATCAAGCAGCCGCACGAATGCCAGCGGGGAGATTGCATTGGGGCTGCCGCCGCCAAAGGCAATGCGCGCGATGCCGACCGACGCGGGCATGCGCGCCGCGACCACATCGATCTCCTGGATCAGTGCGTCGAGATAGGAGGCGAGGCGCTGCGTGCGGTTGGCGGCGCCGGTGTTGCAGCCGCAATACCAGCAGATCTGCTCGCAGAAGGGGATGTGCAGATAGAGCGAAACCGGCTCTTCGACGCCGGCGATTCCCACCGCCTGTTCGTCCGCGCCTACCGCGCCGGTGAACTCGGCAGCGGTCGGAAAGCTGGTGTATCGCGGCACGGCGCGGGCGAGCAGGTCGGGATGATAAGGCCACATGCTGGTGACCCTGCCCGCAGTTCGGCCGGCCGGCATTGAGCCAGATCAACAAACTTCTTGTTCGCAATCAATGCGGGGCAGCGGCCGGCCCGGCAGGGAGGCGCTCGTATCCGCTGCGGCGCAGTCCAGGGAGGGTCGCGACGATGCGCGGAGGATCAACGAACGCCAAACCAAGAGGATTTTTGACGATGACCCACTTCCGCCTGTCCGCCGCCGCCGCCGCGGTGGCAGCCGCTGCCATCGGCCTTGCCGCGCCTGCTGCCGCACAGGACAGCACGCCCGGCTCCATCCAGGTCAAGCTGCTCGGCACTGCGGTGCTGACCGATGGCAAGATCAGCGATGTGCTGGTCGACAGGATCGGCCTGCCGGCCGGAACACAGACCGCGGCGGACGACAATTTCGTGCCGACCATTGCCATCGAATATTTTGTCGCGCCGAACATCAGTCTGGAGACGATCTGCTGCGTCACCCAGCATGATGTCGACGGGCGCGGCGCGCTGGCGGGCGCCGGGCTGGTTTCCAACGCCACCATCATTCCGGCGACGCTGACGGTCAAATATCATTTCGGAGATGCTGGCGGAATCCAGCCCTATGTCGGTGCTGGACCTACCTATTTCCTGTTCATCGACGATGAACCAGGCGCGACCGCGCAGGCGCTGGGGGCAGCCCGGCAGCAGATGAACGACCATTTCGGCGTTGCGCTGCAAGCGGGAGTCGACATCCCGGTCAATGACAGCGGGCTCACCATCAGCGTCGACGCCAAACGCTATTTCCTCAGCACCACCGCCCACTGGTTCAATGCGGCGGGAACCGAAGTGCTGGCGACGCGCCATCGCATCGATCCCTGGCTGTTGAGCGCCGGCATCGCCTACCGCTTCTGAGAGCGGGCGGTCAGGCGACAGGCTGCCGCGTCGTCGGGGGGCGGCGCGGCAGTCGCTCGTTTCAGCCGGCCAGGGTTGTAAGAGCGTCGCGATCGAGGATGACGATGTCGCGGCGAGAGGGCAGGTCGATCAAGCCGTCGGCGCGCAGCCGGGTCAGCTGGCGGCTCACCGTTTCGATGGTCAGCCCCAGGATGTCTGCAATCTGTTGCCGCCCGAACGGCAGGGTGAAGGCGCGCAATGGCGCGCCGTCGATGCTGCATCCCTTGTCGACCAGTCGCTCGGACATTTCGATGAGGAAGGTGGCGACCTTTTCTGATGCCGACTTGCGCCCGAGCAGCAGCATCCAGTGGCGCGCCCGGTCGAGTTCGGTCAGCGTACGCTGCAGCAGCTTGTGCTCGAGTTGCGGATGGCCGCGGGCGAACTGGTCGAAATCGGAGCGGGTGAAGGTGCACACGCGGGCATCGGTCAGCGCCGTCACCGTATGGTGGCTGGTCGTGCCGAACGGCCGCCCGATGAAATCCGCCGGATAGACGATGCCGACAATCTGCTCGCGCCCGTCGCCGGTGCCGGTGGATAGCTTGAGCACGCCTTCGATGACATTGGCGACGAGCAGCGAATCATCGCCTTCCCACATCAGCGCCTGACCTTCGCCGATCGTGCGCATGCGCCCGATACGGTTGAGCGCGCCGACCTCATGTGCATCGAGAACCGAACAGATCGCGCGGTTGCGGACCAGGCATGTGTCGCAGTTCGTCATGCCCTGGCAGGTAGCAGCATGTTGAAAAACAGCCAAGCAATTGAATTGGCATACCCATGGCAAGACAGCTTGTCCACATGCGGGCGAAGGTTGACAGCTACCGAGTTTTGCAGGCAACGGCCGAGCGTTGAACCAGAAACTGCAGCTGGAAGGGCAGCACGATGATTTGGCACCGCAAAGATGATTGGGTCGGCTCGCAAGTCGATGACAGCTTTGTCATGATCCATATCGCCACCGGCCAGTATATTGCCATGAATTCGACGGCGGCCGCTGTCTGGGATGTGCTCGAGCAGCCGAGCGACGAGGACACCATCGTGGCGAAACTGGTCGAACAGTTCGACGTCGAGCCCGATCAGTGCCGCGAGTCGGTGCGACGGTTGATGGCAGACTTCGAGCAGCGCGAGCTGGTCGGGCAGAATTGAAAGCTCAGCGCGCGGGGACGTGCCGCGCGCGCGCCGACGGGGCATCGCGCAGCATGTCGATGATCGGGCCGTCGCTCGTCGCCCGAAAGCCGAGGCACTCGTAAAGCCGCCGCGCGGGGTTGTCCGCCACCACCTCGATCCGCGCAGGCCGACCCAGTGTGTCGGCTACTTCCAGCCACGATCGCATCATGTGCACGCCAGCCGCGCCCATGCGCCGGTCCGGCAGCACGGCGATGTCGATGCCATGGACCGCGCCTGTGCCGGACCAGTCGACCATGATCCTTCCCGTCAGGCCCTGACCATCGCCAATGATGCGACGCATCGCGTCCGGGTGGTTGGTGGTGTGCGCACCGATCTGGAGCCGCGCCTGTTGTTCGAGCAGGAAGGGCGGCAGCTGGCCTGCCATGGGTGAGCAGGCACAGAACAGGTCGATAAGGAAACCGAAGTCGTCCGGAGTCTCCGCGCGGACCGACAGGGCGGGGGCGCGGCGCGCCATGGCCCGATCGAAGGCGGCGGCCGGATCGATAATGGTCCCGGCGGTAGAGGTTGCTGGTTGCATTGGCGATGCCCCTTGTCGCAAGGTGTCCACGAAGCGCAACGACCGGCGAGTGATGCAATGACGATACAGCCTTTGACCATCGACGATTTTCTGCCACATGTCGGCAAGCAGTTCCGGGCGGATTGCACACCGGCCGAGGTCGATATCAAGCTGATCGAGGCAAGCCCGCTGACCGACCGGCAACTGTCCGCGCGCGTTCCGTTCCTGCTGGTCTTCCATACGCCGCCGGAACGGCTGCTGATGTCCGGCATCTACACCATGCAGTGCGCAGGGTTCGGCCCGGTGCAGGTACAGATCGGCGACATGCTGCCGCCCAACGGATCGGCACCGGGCTATTATTATCAGGCCGTGTTCAACTGAACGCGACGGGCGGAGCAGCGTGTGTGCCCGGCCGTCGAGGCCGGGCACACACGCTCCGATATGTCAGTTCCGCGAGGGGAAGATGCCCTGCAGCGCGATCACGTGGGTGACGGCGAGGTAGGGGCTGAGATTGCTGAACGGCTGGCTGTTGCCGGTCATGCCGATCGAGCCGCCGGCCAGCGACGTGTCCACTGCCGTACCGGCCGGGGCATAGATCGCCGGGTTGCCATTGACGTTGGTGTCGAGATCGACCGAGCGGGCGATGACCGCATTCATTGTTGGCTGCTGAAGAGTTGACTTGACCGTCGCCGACACATTCAGTGAGTGCGTGTGGCCCGGCAGGTTGGCCATGGTCAACGTCACGTTCTGCGTGCCGCCATTCTGACCGAGCACGACCGGCGACAGGCCGGCACCATTGCCCCAGTGTGTCATCGAGCGGCCCTGCAGGTCGGGCAGATTGAACGTGGTCTGGCCGTTGCCGCCGAAAGCCGTCCCCAGCAGCGCGAACAGCGCCGAATTCTGGGATATCGCCATCTGCTGACCATTGCACATGGCATAGCCGCGCGGGGCGTAGTTCCATCCGCCTTGAATGATCTGGCCGATAAATGGTTCGCTCATTTTGCATCCTCCTTGTGGGAAAACGACGCCGCCTAATGAGCTTGCACGCCTTTCGTCATGACGAGCACCAGTTGCCAAGCACAGCGATGCGCCATGCTTGGTCGGCCGCTGCTCTCGATCAGACTCCAGTCGCTATTGCCCCGCCGCGTGCGCAGGCTATCGTAAAGGTCTGGTCTGCGCAATGCCTTGAACAGAAAGGCTCGTTTCAGTTATGCGACGCTTGGAACCAGCCGGCGTAGACCCGGCGAGGCCCCCCTGCCGTGACCGGCGTTACCCTGTGTTCCAAGTCTGCATGCACCGAAAAAACCGCCATGGAGCCTAGACGGTCGTGTTGGTGCACGAACATTGGCTCGGTTGCCCCTTTGCGGCGCAGTTCGAACACACCACCTTCATAAGCTGTGGTCCCCAGATTGACGACGACCCCCAAAGCTCGATGCGGCTCATTCATGTCGTCATGCCAGTCGAGATGATCCCCGGAGCCGGCCCGCGTTTGCGCAAAGGCGCCGGTCACTCCGCGCAACGGTGGAAGATCCGCCAGGTGTGCCATCCAGTCGCGGAGCCCGGGTCGGTCAAGCAGCGTGGCCATCACCGCTCCCATTACTGCCGCATCGGCAATCTCGCGGATGCCGACACCATCGATGGGGTAGGGTGAAAAGCGCGTCTGCTCCCCCTGCTTGGCCAGTTTCTCGGCCAATGGCGCGGCGATCACATCGTCGAACACCATTGCGGGTACCTGCCGGAAGGCCGAGCGGTAGGCGTCGGCTGGTACCGTGATGGTGGTCGCAGCCGTATCGATACGGAATGGCGGCGAAGTAATGGCCGAAGGCGCCGTCATCATCGCTGCGCCGTCAGTTGAGCGGCCGCACGTCGAAGGCAAAGCAGATGCGCTGCTCGCCGGTTTCGTGCGGATAAGTCCGATGATAGGCATGAGAGGGAAACGTCAGCAACATGCCTTCGCGCGGCCGCACCAGTCGCTCGCCATAGGCGTTGGCGGCTGCGGCGCCAGCGAGATGGTCCGGTAGCCCGAACGCCAAACATCCATTGGCGCTGCTACCGTTTGTGACCTCACCGGGCACGCGGACGTAGTATACTCCGCTCATCCAGCCGGACTCGTGAGCATGCCAGTCCTCGTAACCCTCTCCATCGGTAATCAGGCATCCCGTGCGCAGAAAGGCCTTGCGGGGCATTGCTGATGCCCACGCGTCGTATGGCGCATTCATGGCGGACATCTGGCTCTGGATGGAGCGGATGATCAGGTTGCTCAGCGCGTTTACCGCCGGTGTATCTATGCAATCCGGCGATTCTATTCTGACGGTCTGGTTGGATGCGCTGCCGTACCGGTGCATCTGCCTACCGGGATGGCTCAGCATTTCTTCGGCAAGCGCAGTGTTGAACGCTGCCATAGTCGACCAGCCCGTGGGTGCGGAGAGGTCAAATTGCCGATGGTGGCAGGGGTCGCCAACAGTGTCGCGGGCCGCTTCCACGTCTCCACACGCAGCCTGTGCCAGCATCTTGGCGGCGAACAGGCTGGCGTGACTTACGCCAGCTGCGGTAAGTCGCCCGATCGTCTCCAGCAGCTGTTCTGGGTGACCTTCCGCCAGATCGAGGGCGGCCATGCGCTTGCAGGCATTGGCGTTGGCTGGGTCTTTGTCCAAAGCGCCGTAGAGCAACTGGCGCGCGCGCGTCCTCTCGCCGACGCGGATCAACGCCTTGCCCGCTAAGGCCAGTGCCTGCGCTGCCTCGGCGTCATTGACCGCCAATTCGATTGCCCGTTCGGCGACCGTTAGTGCCTGCCTGTTGGCTTCAGCAACTTCGAGGGCCAGCAGTGACTCGCAAAGATATATCTCGTCGATAAAGCTGCGGTTGTCCAAATGCTCGAGGAGTTGCACGACATCCAGAAAACGATCATCGAGAACGAGCATTTGGCACAGGCGCACGCGCATGTTCTTGCTGGGTGACTTTTTGAAAGCACGATGGACGAGCTCAAGCTCTTGCAGCCGTGTTAAATGTCTTCGAGGTTCACGCTCGATTATGGGGGCTGGGCTGGCGGCACGCGCGGTTTGCGTGGCTGGCGTTTTGAGGGCGGTTTGACCGTCGGACATCGGCGGAATGTTTAGTCAGCAACCCTAGCGATGCAACCATCTGCAGGCCGCCGCGCAGACTTTCGCATGGTTGGGCCAGATCGTGCTGAAAGAGTTGCGGACTTGGCTGTAAAATAGTTGGAATCCGCATCGTGCTGCGCTAGGTCGGTGCCAGTCAAACTTTATTGAGGATTTAAGTGATGGCAGATGTGCGCGAAAGCTGGGTCGAACCGGAAGTCCGTACGCTCGACGTTCGCGAAACCTACGCTGATATTGGCCGTGGGGCGGACATCGGTGGAAACCCTGCGATTGACAGCCAGAAGTCTTGATGGCTTAGCCGTCGAGCATGACTTGACTGTATCGCTATAAAATAGTCAGATCGTTGGGCGATCCGCTTAGGTCGTAGGCAGAAACCTGCGTGTAATCTTTGCCAAGAATGACGACGCGACCATTAAATGTATCGCGCATTTGGCGGGGACCAAAGGGTGTTAACCCGACGATCAGGTAATCGCCTGCGAACCCGAGCGCGCGAGTCATGGATTCGTCTGACAGGCGCAGGCGCAAGCCGTCAGAGTTTATGATCTCACCCTCGGCCGAGGCACAGTGCCATATGCGCCCCTGATGGTCGCGGACGATATCGTGGCAGCGGTGGCCAGCAACGGGTACGGTTGCTAGCAAGTTCCAGGTCTTGTCGAACCACGCGATCTGACTTGGCCTGACAGGCTTTGCCGCGCCATTGTGGCACATGATGGCAATGCGATCATCAATCTGCGCTATCGAATTGATGTGAAGATAGCGGCCGCTTTTGTCGCTAGGCGGAGCAACGGGAAATGGTGTGCGGACATCAACCAGTTTGCCGTCCGGCAGATAGCGCCGGATAGCCTGATTAGCCGAATCCACCAAACACAGATATCCGTCTATGATCCGGATCTGGTGGCAGTTGTTGTGCAGGCCCTTGACCAACACCGTCGGTTGCCCAAGCCTTCCGTCGACAATCCGGAAGCGTATCACCCTCCCAACATCGGTCGTACGGTCGCGAAGACCGCAATTTTCGAAGAGATAGACATGGTCGTCCACGCGTTCGATGCCGAAATACCAGCCGTGCAAAACCTTGCTGGTTTGCGTCTCCGACACGGCGAACACGCCCCGGTGCGAAGCAACAAGCCAGCGAAATCCGGCGACGTCCGGGTTCGCCATCTGCACCGTGTCGCGGTCATAGGCCTGCCGGGCGAGTGCGCTGCGGACAGCGTAGCGCGTCTCGGCATCGAAAACTTGGTTCATGAGGCGCGCGTTAGCAGTATTGGCGCATTGGTCCAGTCCTGTAGGTCCCGCTTTTGGGCGCCATGCGCGTCTTGAGAGGCATGACGACTATGGCGAGGAAGAGTGGTCTCTATGCTTTACTGAGCCGTGACGGCAGTTCCGTTGCCTCGGCTGACGCAAATGCGCTCGGGCTTCGCCAGACAAACAGTTCCTGTGCATGGCTTGCCGAAGCCCACGATACACACGCCCCGGATTGTGCACACAGCCATTGCGATGAGGCGGGCCTGACACTCATTCTGGGGGAGATAGAGGAGGTTGCGGAACTAGCCACATCACTTGGCTTTGCCGCCGATACACCGGTGGCGCGGCTGGCACGGGCTGCACTTGATATCCACGGCACCGCTTTGCCGGGCAAGCTGATCGGCGAATGGTCGCTGCTCCATATCGATACGTCAGGACGGGTTGTGCTTGTGCAATCGGCCGCCCGGCGCGATCCTATCCTCTATGCGCAGCACGGCGCACGGCTTGCCGTCGCCCCGGAAATCGCACTGCTGGCAAAGCTCGCATGGGTGGGAAATACCCTCGATGTGACGGGTTTTTATGGCAAGCTTGGCGGACCGTTGGTCCGCCATCGCGCCGATGGCCGCACCCTGCTGTCGAATGTGCGGCAGGTCCTGCCTGGCGAAACAGTCACCATTGCTGCCGATGGCACCATTTCACGCTCGCGTCCTGACCTGTTCGAAACGGTGCCTGACTGGCGCGGTAGCTTTGCCGATGCCGCTGCCGAGTCCGAGGCTTTGCTGCTGGCCATCATGCGTGAGAGGGCCGCCCGCAGTCCGCGCATCGCCGGATTGCTCAGTGGCGGACTCGATTCGTCGCTTTTGGCCTGGGCCGTGTCGGCTGCGGCGCCGTCGACCAGTTACCCTTTCTTTGTGACCTCGGTCGCGCCGCCGGGAACCGGCATCGCCGATGAGGCGCATGAGGCAAGGCTGGTTGCCAATCATTTGCAGCGCGAATGGTTGCCGGTGCATCCGCCAGACGATGCATCGCCTTACTGCCCGCCTGAACTGGTCATGCGCGGCGATGTTGGCCCGCCGCTCAGCAACAGGCATGAATTGACCACCGCCTTCCAAGAGGCTGCGAAAGCCGCCGGGGCGACATCTCTGCTCAATGGCACCTATGGCGAATCCAGCTTCACGTTCCGCAGCGGCATCGTGCCACCAACACCGCTCATGCGACTGCGCTGGCTGGTACGGACGATGCTGCGCAGGTCGACTCGCCCGGTTGCGCCCGCGCAGTACAGCCCGTTTCATGTGCGGGTGGCTTCGCATCGGCTGGGCCAGTTGGCAGAGCTGACCGACGACAGCGGGTGGAGTGATCCCTTTGCAACACCCGACAAAGACGGAAGGCTCGGCTTTCGCGGGGGTGTGCTGAAATCGATGTGGCACGCGAACGAATTTTGTCCCGGCGCCCTGCGGATGGACTTTCCCTATCGCGACATGCGGCTATTGCGATTGTTTGCTGGTTTTCCACTGGATGTGCTCGCCGCCACCGGAGGCGACCGGGAGCCGGCGCGGACGATGCTGGCCGGGCGTCTGCCTGATGCCATCCGGCTGCGCCGATCGGGGCGGCCCGCATACCCTGGTCATTTTGCCGCGCTGCAGCGCCACGCGCCCGCCGCGCGCCAGCGCATCGCGCGCTTCCGCGCCGTCGGCGTCGATGATTGGCTCGACCTCGACTGGCTGGACACGGCCCTTGCCCGCATGGCGGCGCAAGGGCCAGCGGGTGTCGATTTTGCCAATGAGGTACAGCTGACGGCAATGACGGCCGAATATCTGGTCTGGTGGTTCGACCGCTAGCAATCGGTTACCCATTCACCAGATCGAACGCCAAACACATCCGCCGCTCTTCGCTGTAATGCGGGTAGGTGCGATGGAACGTGTGGGACGGGAACAGAATTGCCGTGCCGGGTTGCGGGCGCATCAGCCGCTCGCCAAAGCGTCGTGCAGTTTCCTCTCCCGCCAGCGCGGGCGCCAGCCCCAGAGCAATGCACCCCGCCTCGTCCGACCCTGTAACTACCTTTTTCGGCACTTCGATATAATAGCCTCCGCTGATCCAGCCATGTGGGTGCAGATGCCAGCGTTCATAGCCTGTCGCTTCGGCCTGAACCGACCAGCTTTGCAATTCGGCTCTGGCAGGCCGCAATTCCTGCCATGCGCCGTCACAGTCAACGTTTGCAGCATAGCGTTCTGCCGCCACACGCAGCATCTCATGCAGTGTGGCTAGCGCGGGGACCGTGCCACGCTGCGGTGTATCGACCCGCCAGGTCCGGCGTGAAGCCACTCCTTGCCGATTATAGCGCAGCCCCGGATTGGCCAGCAGCTCGGCTGCCACTGCCGCGTTGAAGCTTTCCAAATCCGGCCAGCCCGGCGGCACCTCGAGCGGCATTGCACGGGCTTGGTCGACACCCGATTGTGCCCGCGCCTCGTCGAACCGCCCGAGCCGTGCCAGCGCGACGGAACGGCTGCCCAATAACCGTGCTGCCTTGACCCCGCTATTCCACAGTCGGTCGACGAGCAGCAGGACTTCCTCGGGGCGATCGGCCGCAAAAAGCTGACGGATCAGCCGCTTGTGGGCGACGCGGCAGCCAGGATGCACCGTCAGCGCGTCAGTCAGCAGCGCGAGGCTGGCGGCCTCATCGCCGATCTTATGTGCCGCCTTGGCCTGTTCCGCCAGCGCGACAGCGTGCGTGGCCGCATCGGGCGATCGATCCGCCGCCAGCCTCGCCGCAGTACCGGCACGCGCCACATCGCCTTCGGCCTTGCGTTCGAAACAGGCCCTTGTGAGACAGAGCAGGGCATCGGCATCGAGCGTATCGACATCGAGCGGTTCGAGCAGTGCAACAACCTCGTCGAACAGGTCGAGGTCAAGACATAAGCTGACCAGTCGCATGCGCAGCGGAAATTTTTCCGGTGCGCGGGCGACGGCAATGCGCAGGAGGGCCGCCTCTTCGTGAGCAGTCAACATCTTGGGCGGTTCGACAGTCACGTGCAGCTTGGTGCTCATGGTGCCATCACTCCCGCGATACCGCTGGCCGCCGCGGATGGTCAGAAGGTCACTTCGTCCGCGGACCGGATCACCGTGCCCAGGATGCCATAGTCCTTGGCCTCGTCGGTCGACATCCAGTAATCGCGGTCGATGTCGGCGCGCACCCGTTCGATGTCCTGGCCGGTGGCCTTGCTGATCACCTGCGCCAGGCGCTCGCGCATCTTGATGATTTCCTTGGCCTGGATCTCGATGTCGACCGCCCGCCCGCCGGCGCCGCCCGATGGCTGGTGGATCAGGAAGCGGGTGTTGGGCAGACAGAAGCGCCGTTCCTTGGCCGCGCCGAGGAAGATGTGGGTGCCCGCGCTCGCCACCCAGCCGGTGCCGATCACCGCGACCGGCGATTTGATATAGCTGATCAGGTCGTGGATCGTGTCGCCCGACTCGACATGGCCGCCGGGCGAGTTGATCAGGATCTTGATCGGATCGTGGCTGATGAAATCGAGATAGAGCAGCTGCGTCGCCACCCGCTCAGCCAGCTTCTGGTCGATGCCGCCGAAGATCAGAACGGTGCGCGCCTCGAGGAACTTTGCCATAAGCGCCGGGGTGCCGACAGGGTTGGGGCGATCGACCTCTTCCTCGTCGTCGAGGTGGAAGGGCTGGGTCAGGTTGGTCAGCAAGCGGATTCTCCGGCAGCGTGTGCAGTGGCTTGAAGCGGACAGGTGCGGGGCGAGCGGCGCTGCCCGTCCCATCACTCAGGTCGTGGGCTTAGCGAGTGGATTCAAGGGGCGCAATGACCGGCGGCGTGCCGAGGCGGGTTGGGGCTTGAACCTTGCCGTGCAACACAAGATATAGGCAGCCAGACTTGCCACCAAGGACACACGATGCACCCCTCCAATCTCATCATCCCCAGCGTCACCGAACAGACCGGCCGTGGGGAGCAGCGCTGGGACATCTACTCGCGTCTGCTGCGCGACCGCATCGTGTTCGTCGATGGCGGCATCGAGGACCAGATGGCGTCGATCGTCGTCGCCCAGCTGCTGTTCCTCGAGTCGGAAAATCCGAACAAGGACATCTGGATGTACATCAACTCGCCGGGCGGGGTGGTGACCAGCGGCATGGCGATCCATGACACGATGAACTACATTCGCCCCAAGGTCGGCACGGTGTGCATCGGCCAGGCCGCGTCGATGGGCAGCTTCCTGCTTGCCGCGGGCGAGCCGGGCATGCGCTTTGCGCTGACCAATGCGCGGATCATGGTGCACCAGCCGTCGGGCGGCGCGCGCGGCATGGCGTCCGATATCGAGATCCAGGCGCGTGAGATACTGCGCATCCGCAAGCGGATGAACGAGCTGTACGTCAAATACACCGGCCAGCCGATCGAAGCGGTCGAACGTGCGATGGACCGGGACACGTTCCTCGAAGCGGAGGAAGCCAAGGCCTTCGGTCTGGTCGATCAGGTGTTCGACAAGCGGCCGGCGCCTGCCGACGCGGGCTGAACGGCGGTCCAGGTACGGTAAATGGCCGTCCCGCCAACCGCTCGTTCATGATAATGTCTTATTGTAATCTCCCCTTCGCACCGTAGGATGGGGAGGACGACGGGCTTTGCCCGCCTCTGGACGAAAGAATTATGACCAAACTCTCCGGCTCCGATTCCAAGAGCACCCTCTACTGCAGCTTCTGCGGGAAGTCGCAGCATGAGGTGCGCAAGCTGATCGCCGGGCCGACCGTATTCATCTGCGATGAGTGCGTCGAACTGTGCAACGACATCATCCGCGAGGAGGCCAAGGGCGCCGCAGTTGCCAAGAAGGGCGGCGGCGTTCCGTCGCCGCGCGAGATCTGCGACGTGCTCGACGATTATGTCATCGGGCAGTTCGCGGCCAAGCGCGTGCTCTCGGTCGCGGTGCACAACCACTACAAGCGGCTGAATCACTCGGGCAAGGGCGACGATGTCGAGCTGGCCAAGTCCAACATCCTGCTCGTCGGCCCGACCGGCTGCGGCAAGACGCTGCTGGCACAGACGCTGGCGCGCACCTTCGACGTTCCCTTCACCATGGCCGATGCGACGACGCTGACCGAAGCCGGCTATGTCGGCGAGGACGTCGAGAACATCATCCTCAAGCTCCTGCAGGCCGCCGATTACAATGTCGAAAAGGCGCAGCGCGGCATCGTCTACATCGACGAGATCGACAAGATCAGCCGCAAGGCCGAGAATCCGTCGATTACCCGCGATGTCTCGGGCGAGGGCGTGCAGCAGGCGCTGCTCAAGATGATGGAAGGTACCATCGCCAGCGTTCCGCCGCAGGGCGGGCGCAAGCATCCGCAGCAGGAGTTCCTGCAGGTCGACACAACCAACATCCTGTTCATCTGCGGCGGCGCGTTCGCCGGGCTGGAACGGATCATCGGCGACCGTCTGGAAGGCAAGTCGATCGGCTTCGGCGCGCATGTCGCCGCGCCGGACGAGCGCCGTACCGGCGAGCTGCTGCGCAAGACCGAGCCTGAGGATCTGTTGAAGTTCGGGCTGATTCCCGAATTCGTCGGCCGCTTGCCGGTTATCGCGACGCTGGAGGATCTGGACGAGCCTGCGCTGGTCAAGATCCTGTCCGAGCCGAAGAATGCGCTGGTGAAGCAGTATCGCAAGCTGTTCGAGCTGGAAGATGTCGGCCTGAGCTTCACCGACGATGCCCTGTCCGCGGTCGCCAAGAAGGCGATCCAGCGCAAGACCGGCGCGCGCGGCCTGCGCTCTATCGTTGAGGCGATCCTGCTCGATACGATGTTCGATCTGCCCCAGCTCGACGGGGTCAGCGAGATCGTGATCGACAAGGATGTGGTCGGCGGCACCAAGGAGCCGATTCGTGTCTTTTCGCAGACGGACCGGGTGGGGGCCGGCGACGCCGCCTGACGATTTTCGATTTCTTGTGCGGTGTGACTTTTTTGCACCGCAGCGAAATTAGGCAGAATCCGCAGAAATCGGACGGTTGCGGCCTTCTCGGCGCGCCAGCAACCGCTCGTGACGGCATTGTGCCCGCAGAAACGCAGGCGTGTGCTGCGACTGTAAAAATTCGGACACATTCTGTAGCCAGAGGCGCCATCAAGCCGGACATCCGCACCAGCGGGAGGGTGCTTTTGCATTCAAGCGGAGCCGGGACCGATCCGAAGTTGAGCAGCCGGCGGTACGCCGTGCTGCCCATCTCGTATGTAGCCACGATTTGACCAGTCAGTGTCAGGGGAACCAGCATGAACATGCGCATTTATCTCGCGGCCAGCGTAGCCGGCCTCACGCTCGCCACCGCGATCGCAACGCCCGCCGCCGCACAGGAAACCACCTCGTCGGTGCGCGGCACCGTCGAAGGCGACGGCTCGCCCGTCGTCGGCGCCCAGGTGACCATCGTTCACGAACCCTCGGGCACGACCTTCTCGACCACCACCGATGCAGAAGGCAGCTTCTCGGCCAATGGCCTTCGCCTCGGCGGCCCGTTCACCGTGTCGGTCGAAGCCGCCGGTTTCGAAGGCGGTCAGGTCACCGATCTTTATCTGCAGGCTGGCCAGCCCTTCCGTCTGCCGATCACGCTGCAATCGAACGCTGACATCGTCGTCACCGCCGGCTCGCTGCCTTCGTCCATCGGACTGGAAACCGGGGCTGCTTCGGTGCTGACCGCCCGCGATATCGCCGGCATTTCGAACGTGAGCCGCGACATCCGCAACCTTGCTGCGCGCGATCCGCTGGTCAACCTCGACCCGACCAACGGCGGCGCTATCTCGATCGCCGGGCAGAACAACCGCTTCAATCGCATCACCGTCGATGGCGTTGCCTTCGGCGACCCCTTCGGTCTCGAGTCGGGCGGTTTGGTCTCGTCGCGCGGCCCTGTGCCGCTGGATGCCATCGGTGAATTTTCGGTCGAAGTCGCGCCGGTCGACATCCAGCAGGGCTTCTTCCAGGGTGGCGCGATCAACACCCAGCTCAAGTCGGGTGGCAACCGCTTCACCGCGCTCGGCAGCTATTATTACACCGATGACAGCCTGCGCGGCGACACCGCCCGTGGCGTGACCCGCACCGGCGCTTTCGAATCGCAGATTTTCGCGGTGCAGGCCACCGGTCCGATCATCCGGGATACGCTGTTCTTCGCTGTCACTTGGGAGCGCCTGCGGGACACCGTGCCGGCCGCCGTTTCTCCGGCAAACCTGGGCATCACCGACGCGCAGGTCGACCAGATCAGCCAGATCGCGCAAACGGCTTACAACTTTGACACGCTCGGCATCGCCACATCGGTGCCTGAGAACGATGACAAGGTCGTCGCCAAGCTCGACCTTAACATTGCCGATGGCCACCGTGCGGCTTTCACCTACATCTACAATGAGGGCAATGTGCTTGCCGGCCAGACCGGCATCGCTGCGCTGACCGCGACAAACCCGAACTTCTCTTACCTGTCGAACAACTTCAATCAGGGTGCGATCAACCACTTCGGCATCTTCCAGCTCAACGATCAGTGGTCGGATGAATTTTCGACCCAGTTGCGCGTGTCCTATGCCGATTACGTCCGCCTGCAGCAGCCGTTCGGCGCCGCCAGCTTCGGTGAATTCCGCACTTGTCTCGCTCCCACCTCGACGCTGGGCGCAACAACCTGCCCGACAGGCACCCGCCAGCTGACCTTCGGTCCGGATATCAGCCGTCAGGCCAATGAGCTGGATTCGCAGTCGCTCAACATCGAATTCCAGGCCACGCTCGAACTCAACAACCACACGGTCAAGCTGATCGCTGAGCGCCGTACCCAGGACGTCCGCAACCTGTTCGCACAGCGCGTGTCGGGGGCCTGGTACTTTGACTCGGTCGCCGACCTGCAGGGTCGCCGTGCCAACGAGCTCGATATTGCCGTGCCGCTGCGTGGCGGTATCGACACCGTGACCGCAGAGTTCGAGAACAACAGCTGGACCTTCGGTATCCAGGACACCATCGATGTCACCGACACGCTGGTTGTCACCGCCGGTTTCCGCTGGGATCTGTTCGACACGCCCGACCGGCCGTTCCTGAACAACGACTTCCGCACCCGTTACGGTTTCACCAATATTGCGAACCTCAATGGGCGTGACCTGTTCCAGCCGCGCTTCGGCTTCAACTGGAACCCGACCGACCGTCTGACCGTGCGCGGTTCGGCCGGCATCTACGGTGGCGGCAGCCCGCTGGTCTGGATTTCGAACAATTATTCGAACCCCGGACCGACGCTGGGCCGCGTGCAGGTGCGCCGCGTGCCGGGCGCGACCCCGGCGCAGGACACCTTCACCATCTCGGGCATTCCGGGTCTGTCGACGGCGCTGCAGAACAGCATTGGCGCGGCAACGCTCAACAACGTCTCGGGCGGCACCGGCATTCCGCAGTCGCTGATCGATGCCATCCGCACCACCGGCACAGCCACTGCGCCGACCAATGCGCTGGATCCGAACTTCCGTCTGCCGTCGCAGTGGCGCGTGTCGGGCTCGGCCGACTATGCCGCCAACCTGGGCTTCCTGGGTGACGACTGGAACTTCGGCGTCGACGTCATCTGGTCGCGCGTCCGCAATGGCTTGACCTGGCGCGATCTGCGCTCGGTCCCGGTCGGAACCTTGCCCGATGGCCGCATCCGCTACGGCCTGCTGCCGGGTCAGGCTGGCACCACCAACACCGACATCCTGCTGACCAATACGGATCAGGGCTACAGCTGGAACATCGTTGGCCGCTTCGACAAGCGCTGGGAAAATGGTCTGCGTCTCGGCGCGTCCTATACCTTCCAGCGTGCGCGTGACACCAATGCCGGCACCTCGTCGGTCGCCTTCTCCAACTACACCAACGCCGCGGCCGGCATCGATCCGAACGATGCAGCCTATGGCATCTCCAACTATCAGCGTGACAATGCCATTCGCATCACGCTGGGTTACGATGCCGAGCTGTTCGGCGACAACAACACCCGCATCGAGCTGTTCTTCAATTCGCAGTCGGGTCAGCGCTACAGCTACACCTTTGCCGACCAGGCATCGGGCACCGGCCGTTCGGCGGTGTTTGGCGTGACCGGCACCAACAACCGTTACCTGCTGTACGTACCGAACGTCAGCTCGATGACTGCCGATCCGCTGGTCACCTATGCTCCCGGCTTCGACTTCACCGGGTTCCAGAGCTTCATCCAGAATTCGGAACTCAACGGTTATCAGGGCCGAATTGCACCGAAGAACATCGGTCAGTCACCGCGTTACAACAAGCTCGACCTGTCGTTGCGTCAGGAAGTGCCGTTCGTGTTCGGTGGCAAGATCGAGCTGTTGGCGGACATCGAGAACGTCCTGAACCTCATCGACAGCGACTGGGGCACCATCCGTCAGGTCGGCTTCCCCTACTATGGCACGCTGGTGAACGTCAGCTGCGTGGCACAGGGCACCAACGGCTGCGCCCAGTATCAGTATTCAAACCGCAGCGGCACCACCTTTGCCGCACCGGCAGAAGCTGTGCAGCTGAATGGCTCGCTGTGGGCAGTCCGCTTCGGCGTCCGCGTCAGCTTCTGATAGCAAGCCGCGGTTAGGCCTGAAGATCGAGGGCGCGGAAGCTTCGGCTTCCGCGCCCTTTCTCTTTGTGCAGCATTGTCGCGAGCCAATGCCCAATACAGCTATCCCACAGGGGCGGGCATCAGAGCCTGTCCTGGCCAAAAATGAACCGCAATCCTGAGCTTGTCGAAGCACGCCTGTCCGACAGACGCCCTTCGACGAGTGCAGGGCTGCGGCTTCTATCCAAGCCGATCAGAACCGTTCCGCGCCTGCTCGCTGGATCAATAAACGCAGGCGTCGGTGCCCTGGCGCTGCACTGTGCCAATGCGCCTCTCGATCATGTTGCCATAGCGCCGCGTCCAGCCGCGCGGGGCGATGGCGCCGCGTTTCTTGGGGAGGGGGAAGACGGCGATGATGCGCGCCGCCTCGGTGCGGCTGAGGCGGCTGGCGTCATGGTTGAAATAGCGCATCGCGCCCGCATTGACGCCATAGGTGCCGATGCCCGTCTCGGCGATGTTGAGATAGACCTCCATGATCCGCCGCTTGCTCCATAGCGTCTCGATCAGAAAGGTGAACCATGCCTCGGGCAGCTTGCGCACCGTGCGGCTGATGGTGCCGCTGCCCTGCCACAGAAAGGCGTTCTTGGCGGTCTGCTGGCTGATAGTGGAGCCGCCTCGCAACCGCCGGCCCGACTGGTTGGCCTCTATCGCCTGCTGGATGGCGGCAATGTCGAAGCCATTGTGCGTGCAGAAATTGCCGTCCTCGCCGGCGATGGCCGCGCGCACGATGTCGCGGTCCATCGCGTCGATGCCCATCCACTCGCGGGTCGCGCCACTGCTGTCGAACAGCATCGTCGGGGTGATCGGCGGGGGAACCACCGCGTAGAGCAGCACCCAGGCGACCGAGAGTGCGACAAACCAGAGGATGGCCTTGAACAGCCAGAGCAGAGCACGGGTCATGCGCCGATGATGGCCCCGCCATGGGGCGTCGCGCAAGGGGGGCGCTGCCGCATCGTCACTGGCATCGGTCAAATGCGGTGCAGCCCCTGCACCGGCGCACCCAGATCGCGCTGCCTATTGCGCATGGAGAGCATGGTCATCGGCCGGTCGAGCGCGAGGAACGTGCGGGGCGACATGCCGAGGAACTCGCGCGCGTCACGGACGAAATGGGGATAATCGAAATAGCCCGGGTCGATGACGTTGCTCCACTGGCCCGGTGGCGCCGCGAGCAGCGGCATCAGTGACTTGAGGAAGCGTGATCGGCGCAGCAGTAGCTTGGTCGGAAAGCCGAAATGGTCGCGCGCCACGCGGCGCAACTGCGTGTGGCTGGCGCCGCTGGCAGCGCACGCATCGCCGATGCCGATGTCATGCGCGGTCAGCAGATAGTCGAACAGCCGCGAGGCGAGGGGATGCGTCGGCCGGGGCGGGCGCAGGCGCTCGACAAGCCAGCGGTCGAACCCGGCGGCGATGGCATCCGGCGTGGCGGCAGTCCGGCACGCTGACAGCATCGCCTGCGCTTCCTCCCCCGCCAGCGCCTCCAGCGGGACGATACGATCGGCCACATCGACGGCTGCCACGTCGAACAGGCGCAGCCACCCCAGCGGGGTTATGCCGATGCCCACCATCGTCCCGCCCGATGCCCGGCTGGCGATGGCGCGGCTGGCGGGGCCGAATAGCGAGGCGGCGGGGACTGGCGACAGGCGCTGCCCGACCGGCCCTGCCGACCAGCCGCCATCCTCGATGACGAAGCGGATGTTCGCCCAGCCGGGGAAGAAAATCTCCTCCCACACCGGCCCGCCAGCAGGCCCTGCGCGGTAGACATGATAGCCGGAGATCAGACCCGCCAGGGCCGGGGCCGGGCGAAGGAACTCGGCGGAGAGGCCGGATGGGGAGATCATGCGCTTGCCTGGCACCCGTTCGCCACCGTGGGGGCAGCAAACCGTCAGCTGATGATCGGCCCGTTGTGCCACCCCTGCCCATTGCGAGACTGGGCAGCCGGCCCCGGACCTTGCCGGAGCACGCCACGCCCCTATCCCGGCATCATCCCGCTGGCAGCAGCCGCCGCTCGCCGGCAATCGCCAGCATCGCTTTCTGCAGCTTTTCGAACGCGCGGACCTCGATCTGGCGAACGCGCTCGCGGCTGACATTATAGACCTGGCTCAGCTCTTCCAGCGTCTGCGGTTCGTCGATCAGGCGGCGCTGCGTCAAAATGTCGCGCTCGCGCTCGTTGAGCCGTTCCATCGCCTCGGCGAGCAAGGCATGGCGCTGATCGCGTTCCTGCGCGTCGGCAACGCGCTCGTCCTGTAGGGACCCTTCGTCCTGCAGGATATCCTGCCACTGTCCGTCGCCATCCTCGCGCATCGGCACGTTGAGCGAGGTGTCGCCGCCCATCGCCATGCGGCGGTTCATGCTGATCACCTCGTCCTCGGTCACGCCGAGGTCGGTGGCAATCTTGGCGACATGCTCCGGGGTCAGGTCGCCATCCTCGAAGGCGGCGAGATTGTTCTTCATCCGCCGCAGGTTGAAGAACAGCTTCTTCTGCGCCGCAGTGGTGCCCAGCTTGACCAGACTCCAGCTGCGCAGGATGAATTCCTGGATGGAAGCGCGGATCCACCACATCGCATAGGTGGCGAGGCGGAAGCCGCGATCGGGATCGAACTTCTTCACGCCCTGCATCAGGCCGATGTTGCCTTCGGAGATCAGCTCGCTGACCGGCAGGCCATAGCCGCGATAGCCCATCGCGATCTTGGCGACGAGGCGCAGGTGGCTGGTCACCAGCTGCGCCGCGGCAGCCGGATCCTCATGCTCCTGATAGCGCTTGGCGAGCATATATTCCTGCTCGGGGGTGAGCAGCGGGAACTTCCGAATCTCGGAGAGATATCGGTTCAGGCCGGCTTCTCCGCCGAGTGCCGGCATGGTCGCCGGGACGTTGCTGCCTTCTGTCATTGCTGCTGGTCTTTCCCTGGGGCGTTGCACGTAGATCTGGTTTCCTAACGGAACCTATACGTGCAGGCGATTGAACAGTTCCTGCATGTCTTTCGGCAGCGGGCTGTCGAAAGTAACCGATTTCCCCTCGACCGGATGGATAAACCCCAGCCGGGTGGCATGCAATGCCTGACGGGCAAAACCGATGCTTTTGAGGGTCGAAGCGTGGGTTGACCGCGTCCGTCCATAGACGGGGTCTCCCAGAAGGGGGTGACCTATGTGCGTCATGTGCACGCGTACCTGATGGGTCCGGCCGGTTTCCAGGCGGCATTCGATAAATGCAGCTTTTTCAAGACGTTGTAGCGTCTTGTAATGCGTCACTGCGCGCTTGCCGCGGCCGTCGGCGGTGACCGCGATCTTTTTGCGGTCATGCGGGGAGCGGGCGAGCGGCGCGTCGATGGTGCCTGCGGGCGGCATCGGAGCGCCACTGGTGATGGCATGATAGACGCGGTCGATGCTGTGATCGGAAAATTGCCGCGCGAGTCCCTCGTGCGCGACGTCGCTTTTGGCGACCACCAGCAGGCCCGACGTGTCCTTGTCGATGCGGTGGACGATGCCCGGGCGCGCGACCCCGCCGATGCCGGACAATTGGCCGGCACAATGGTGCAGCAGCGCGTTGACCAGCGTCCCGTCGGGATTGCCGTTGGCGGGGTGGACGACCATGCCGGCCGGCTTGTCGATGACGATGAGGTGGGCGTCTTCGTGGACGACGACCAGCGGCATGTCCTGCGCGATGGCTTCGGCCGCCACAGCAGCGGGCAGGGCGATGGTCAGCGTCATCGGTGCGGCGACCCGCGCCGAGGCGCGCGGGGTTGCGCCAGCGCCCTCCACCGCGATGCGGCCTTCGCTCAGCAGCGCCTGGATGCGTTCGCGCGACAGGCTGGGCACAACATCGGCGATGGCGCGGTCGAACCGCTGGCCGACTTGCGCGCTGCCGAGCACGGCTTGCAAAATGTCGACCCCCCGATCCATTGTAGGAAATGTGGGATGTCCGGTCGCCATATCAAGGTCGCTGCTCGACGCAGTGCTGGCGGATGCGCGCAGCGATCCGGCGCGCGAGCGTTGCGGACTGTTGCTGGGGCGCGGCGATACGGTTCTCGATGTTCGGCCTGCGGCGAATGTGCATGCGCAGCCCGAGCGGCATTTCGAACTCGATCCGGCGGTGCTGATCGCGGCGTATCGCGCTGAGCGCGCGGGCGGGCTGGCGGTGCTGGGGCATTATCATTCGCATCCATCGGGGGCAGCGGTGCCTTCGGCTGCCGATGCGGCGGCGGCTGACGCGGACGGGCGATTGTGGCTGATCGTGGGGCGCGGAGACTTCGCGCTGTGGCGCAGCGTGGCTGGAGGCGCGGTTCTGGGGCGGTTCGAGGCAGTGCGTATCGAGGCTGGTCCCCCGGAACCGAAGTCCCCATCTTTACCACCGTCGCCCCGCACGTGATGCGGGGCCGGGCGTCTTTGGCAGCCGCGCCAGACAAAGCCTTGCCCCGTGTCAGGCACGGGGCGACGAGGGGGTGGCGGGGTAAGGGTGGTCAAGGCCAGGGAACATTTACGTGCCCCTCCGTCGCCCTTTGACTGCCAGCTATCCCGGATGGGAGGATATGGTTGCGCTTGCCTCATCGACTCAGCGACTCTAACGGCTGGGCGCGCATAGAGGAAAGGTGCCCCGCATGGCCGACGACGCTATCGATTTCGCCAGCCTGATGTGCTCGCGGCTCTGCCATGACCTGCTGAGCCCGGTCGGCTCCTTCGGCAACGGGCTGGAACTGCTCGCCGACGAAAGCGACCCGGCGATGCGCCAGAATATCGCCGGATTGCTCGAATCCTCGTCGCGCAGCGCGGCCAACAAGCTCAAATATTTCCGTTTGGCCTTCGGGTCTTCGGGTGGATATGGTGAGACGATCGCCGTCGACGAGGTGGTCGCGGCGGTGCGCGGCCTCGTCAACGAAGGGCGCGATACCGACGTCAATTGGCTGGGGGGGATGGACAGCCTGCCCAAGCCGGCAGCCCGCGTGCTGCTGCTGCTTGCCCAGCTTGCGGTCGAATCGCTGGTGCGTGGCGGTCGTATCGACATGGCGGTCGAACAGCGCGACGGCGGGCTGGAAATTGCCCTGCGCGCGGCCGGAGACCGGCTGGTGGTGGACGCAGCCAGCGCCGCCATGCTCGAAGCACCGGCAGAGCCCGCCGCCAAAACCATCGGCATCGCGCTGGCGAGGGCCATCGCCACGGCGCGCGGCGGGCAGATCATGGCCTCGCGCCCCAGCGCGACCGAGCTTGTGATGGGCGCCTATCTTCCAGCGTAAGCCGCCGCGGGGGGCGTGATGCGCCCCGCTGCCCCCTTACCCCAAATTAACCATGGACGGTGCAGTGCGGTGTCCCAACCGGAACTGCAGGCGGGCCATGGACGATCTGTTACGCGAATTCGTGGGCGAAACGCTCGAGATGATGGAGGCCGTGGCCGGCGATCTCGTGGCGTGGGAGGCCGATCCTTCGGATCGGACGGGCATCGACCGCATCTTTCGCACCATCCACACGGTCAAGGGCAGCAGCGGCTTTTTCGATCTGCCGCGGATCGGCGCGGTCAGCCATGCCGCCGAGGAATTGCTCGATGCGCTGCGCGAGCGGCGTCGCGTGCCCGATCGCGAATCGGTCGCGACCGTGCTTGCCGCGTTCGAGCGCATCCGCACGCTCACGCACGCCACCGCAGAGGCGGGCCAGGAACCGGCGGGGGATGACAGCGCGCTGATCGCCGCCCTGCTCGCCGATGTGCGTGGCCGCGCGCGCCAGACCGGGGACGAGGCAGCGGCGGCGCCCGAGCCCGCGGCCGCGCCGCTGGGCGCCGAACCGTTCGATGTGCATGGCGACGTGCCCAAGGCCTGGCGCTCGGTGCGCCTGCCGGTCGGCCTGCTCGACGAGCTGATGAACGGCGTGTCCGATCTGGTGCTGGCCCGCAACGAAGTCGCTGCGCAATTGCGCACGCAAGGCGTGGATCCTGCCGCCATCCCCGCTTTCGAGCGCCTGTCCACACTGCTGGCATCGGTGCGCAGCTCGGTCGGCCAGATGCGGATGGTGCCCCTGCGGACGCTGTTCGCTCCCTTGCCCCGGCTGGTCCGCCAGCTCGCCGATGAGCTGGGCAAGGATGTCCGGCTGGAAAGCGATGGCGGCGAGGTCGAGATCGACCGCGAGGTCGGCGAGGCGCTGCGCGATCCGATGGTGCATGTGCTGCGCAACGCCATCGATCATGGCATCGAACCGGCCGACGCGCGGACCAAGGCCGGCAAGTCCGGCACCGGGCGGCTGCAAGTCTCGGCGCGCCAGGCCGACAATCGCATCATCATCGCCATCGAGGATGACGGGGCAGGCATTGCGGTCGACCATATCACCGAGCGGGCGATCGCCGCCGGTGTCATCACCCGCGAGCAGGCGGCAACTCTGACCCCGGCCCGCAAGGCCGAACTGATCTTTGCGCCGGGCCTCTCCACTGCTGCGGCGGTGACCGGCATCTCCGGGCGCGGTGTCGGCATGGACGTCGTCAAGGCCAATGTCGAACGGCTCGGCGGCTTCGTCCATCTTCAGAATCGCCCGGGCAAGGGCCTGGTCATCGAATTCGACGTGCCGATGACGCTGACGATTATCTCCGCGCTCGCCATCGATGCCGCCGGGCAGAGCTTCGCCATGCCGCGCAGCGTGGTGGCAGAGGTGCTGCTGGCATCGAGCGACAGCGTCCAGCGGCAATCCGCCGGCGGGGCCGGGCTGGTGCGGGTGCGCGGGCGCATGTTGCCGATGCTGGTGCTCGAAGACGTGCTCGGTTTGCCAGCTCCGTCGCTCGACACCGACGAGGATCGCGCCATCATGCTGTGCCGCCTTTCGGCCAACCGCATGATCGCGCTCGATGTGCCCGATGTGCGCGATCATGAGGAACTGGTGATCAAGCCGCTGCCGCCGGTGCTGCTGCAACTCGGCATCTATTCGGGCATGAGCCTGCCCGACAGCGGCCAGCCGATGCTGCTGCTCGATGCGGAAGGGATCGCCCAGCGCTGCAACATCGCCGATTGCGAACAGGTCGAGCAGCAGGCCGAGGCCAGTGGCGATGCGCGCGATACCGCCGACAGTTGGCTGCTGTTCCGCCCCTATGGCGCCGAACGCATGGCTGCCGTGGCGATGCCGCTGGTCGAGCGCCTGCTCGATGTGCCGGCGGGTGCGATCGTGCGCAGCGGTGGCCGCATGGTCGCCCGCGTCGGCGACGGGCTGCTGCCCTTCGTTTCGCTCGCCGGGGACATGGATTTCGACGATAAGCTGCGCCTGATCCGACTGGTCGACGGTGGCCGCAGCATCGTGCTGCCGGCCAGCGAAATTTCGCAGATGGTCTCGCTGACCCCCGATCTGCCGGGCGAACCCGAGCGGATGGTGCTCGGCCTCGCACGCTTCGGGGACGAGGTGGTGGAGATGGTCGACGGCGCCGGGCTGATCGCCGCGCATGCCGCGCCGCTCGCCCGGACGGATGGCCGCCCGGTATGGCTGGTGGACAGCAGCGGCAGCCGCTGGACCCGTTCGGTGCTGCTGCCGATCCTGACCGCCGCCGGCTACGCGCCGCGGCTTGTAACATCGCGTCAGGCGATCGGCGATGACGCACCGGTGCTGGAGGTCGGCACCGCCGCCGCCGGCAATCCGTGCCTGCTGCTCGATGGCGGCCCCATCGATCCGCACGACCGCCAGGCACTCGACAGCGCGCTGGGCGGCAAGGCGAGCGCGCACGTCGACAAGGGAGCACGGGCATGAGCATCCATCTCGTGGGGACCGTAGGCAGGCAGGCCATCGCGCTGCCGGCGGAATCGGTGGAGGCGGTCGTCTCCATCGGCCAAGTGGTGCCGGTGCCCGGAGCGCCGCCGGGCATCCACGGCCTCGCCGCGATCCGCAGCCGCATGCTCACCGTCATCGACACCGCCTGGGTGGTGGGAGAAGCCGCTGGCAAGGGCAGCTTCATGGCCATCGTCTCGCTCAATGGCCACGGCTATGGCCTGATGCTCGAAGCGGTGGAGGATGTCGTCGAACTGGGCGAGACCCGGCCGGTCCCCTCCACCCTCTCGCCAGGCTGGATGCGGCTCAACCCGCAGATGTGCGACCATCAGGGCCGCGTGCTGCTGGTGGTCGATGCGGAAATGCTGGTCGCCGCCGCTTCTGTTGCGCAGGCGCGCGCAGCTTAACCACTAAGCTACGGTTTATCGCATAAGACGTCGCCCTCGGGACAAACAAAGGAAAAGAAGGCATGGCAACCTGCCTGATAGTCGATGACAGCAAGGTGATCCGCAAGGTTGCACGCCACATCATCGAAGGGCTCGGCCTTTCGGTGGAAGAAGCGGAAGACGGCAGCATGGCGCTCGACGCCTGCCGCGACCGCAACTTCGACGTGGTGCTGCTCGACTGGAACATGCCGGTGATGAGCGGCATGGAATTTCTGTCCGCGCTCAACGAATCCGCAGTCGAGCCGCGCCCCAAGGTGGTGTTCTGCACCACCGAGAACGGCACCGCGCACATTCGCGCCGCGATCGAGAATGGCGCTGACGAATATGTCATGAAGCCGTTCGACCGCGAAACGCTGGAACGCAAGCTGCAGCTTATCGGCCTGACCTGAGGTCCGGGCCATGGCATCCTCCCTCCAGCCGCGCAGCAAACCGCAACCGGATAGCGCAGCGGTGCGGGTGATGCTGATCGACGATTCCATCGTCGTCCGCTCGATTACCGAACGCATCATCGAATCGGCCGGCGGCTTCGAGATCGTCGCATCGCTGGCGGGCGCGGTGGAAGCGCTCGCCTGGCTGGATCGTGGCGCGGTCGATGTCATCGTGCTCGATCTCGAGATGCCGGGCATGAACGGGCTCGACGCGCTGCCGCAGCTGCTCGCCAAGGCGGGCGATGCGCGGGTCATCATCCTGTCGGCCAATTGCGACGAGGGCGGGCCGGCCGCGATCCGGGCGCTCGCACTCGGCGCGGCGGATACGCTGCTCAAGCCGGGCCGTGGCAGTTTTGCCGGCACCTTCGGCGAGACGCTGGTCGCGCGCATCCGGGCGATCGCGGACGGCAACCTCCAGCCCCGTGCCGCGCTGCCCGACGATGCGAAGGGCCTCGTTGAATCCGCACCGCTGCTGCCACGGCGGGCGCTATCGGCCATCGCGGTCGGCGCATCGACCGGCGGCATCGTTGCCATCATCGCGCTGCTGACGGCGCTGCCGCGCCGCCTGTCCTGCCCCGTCTTCATCACCCAGCATCTGCCGGGCGGCTTCATCAACTTCTTTGCCGACCAGCTCGGGCGGGAGACGGGCCGCAAGGTGCATGTCGGGGAAGACGGCATGCCCGTTGCCGCTGGCGCGGTCTATCTGGCGCCGGGGGAGGCGCATATGCGGCTCAGCCTGCTGTCGGGCCACCCGCACATCATGCTCGATCACACGCCGAGCCCGGTCGGCGCGTGTCCGGCGGTCGATCCGATGATGGCGTCGGTCGCGGCGATCTACGGTGCCAATGCCTGCGCGGTGATGCTGTCCGGCATGGGCCGCGACGGTCTGGAAGGGGTGCGCGATGTCCGGCGCTTCGGCGGCATGGTGCTGGCGCAGGACGCGGCCAGCAGCGTCGTCTGGGGCATGCCCGGCGCGGTCGCGCGCGAGGGGCTGGCCGATGCCGTGCTCGAACCGGCCGCGCTCGGCCAGTTGATTGCCCGCACGATGGAAGCGCGGCCGTGATCGAGCCCGTGCCCGGCGCGCCCGAGCGCATCCTCGCCGCGCTGCTGGAGGCGCGCGCGGGCCATGCGCTGACGCCCGATCGGATGTGGCGGATCGAAACGGTGCTGCAGCCGATCCTGCGCGAGAAGGGCTATCCTTCCCTGGAAGCGCTCGTCGTCGCGCTGGCCAGCGAGGCCGACCGGCGGCTGGTCGACGAGGTAGTCGACGCGCTGATCAACCACGAAACCTATTTCTTCCGCGACTACAAGCTGTTCGAGGACCTCGACCGGGTCGCGCTGGAGCAGCTGCGCGAGCGGCGCAGGGATCGCAAGCATCTGTCGATCTGGTGCGTCGGCTGCAGCACCGGGCAGGAACCCTATTCGCTGGCGATGCTGTTCGCGCAGTCGCCGGAGCGCTGGGCCGGGTGGGACATCCGGCTGCTCGCCACCGACATCAGCCCCTCGGTCATCGCCCGCGCCCGCGCCGGCCGCTACTCGCATTTCGAGATCCAGCGCGGCCTGCCGACCCGCGCCATGCTCGACTGGTTCGAGGCCGACGGCAGCGACTGGCTGCTGCGCGGCACGATCCGCGACCGGGTGCGCTTTGCGGAGCATAATGTGCTGGGCGATGCGCTGCCGCCCGGCCCGTTCGACCTCATACTCTGTCGCAACATGCTCTTCTATCTCACGCCGGACCATCGCAAACGTGCGCTCGGCCGGCTCGCCGACGCGCTCGCGCATGACGGGCTGTTCATGCTCGGCGCATTCGAAACGATGATCGGCCAGGAGAGCGGCCTGGTGCCCGATCCCGACGCGCGCGGTTTCTACCGCACCGGCAAGGGCGTGCAGCGGCCGATGGGGCATCTTGCGAGCCGGTGAGCATCCTCCTCTGAAGGGGAGGAAGCGATGCTTGCACCCGCCCCCGCACAATGGCATCGCTGGTCCCGGTCGCAACGAGGAAAGCCGGACGAGCCGATGACACGGATGATCGAGCGCTGGTCCCCCAATTTCGACGAGCGCGTGCTGCCCGTGTCGATGATCGTGCTGCACTATACCGGCATGCAGGATGGCGCGTCGGCCATCGACTGGCTGGCCAATCCCGAAAGCCGCGTTTCCGCCCATTATGTCGTCAGCGAAGACGGCATGGTGACCCACATGGTACCCGAGGAAAAGCGCGCCTGGCACGCCGGGCGCAGCTATTGGCGCGGGGTGGTCGACATCAATTCGGCCAGCGTCGGCATCGAGATCGTCAATCCCGGCCATGAATTCGGCTACCGCCCTTTTCCCGACGAGCAGATCGATGCCGTCATCCGCCTCGTCCACGGCATCAAGGACCGCTACCAGATCACCCGCGGCAATATCGTCGGCCATTCGGACATCGCGCCTGCACGCAAGCAGGACCCCGGCGAACTCTTCCCCTGGGGTCAGCTCGCCCGCCTGCGGCTCGCGCTGCCGCGTCCGACCCGCAACCTCACCGATCCCTTATGGTCCGACGCCGGCTTCCTGCTCGCGCTCGAACGCTTCGGCTATGACGTGACCGATCCGCTCGCCGCCACCGTCGCTTTCCAGCGCCGTTTCCGCCCGGAGCTGATCGACGGCACCATCGACGGCGAATGCCGCGCGATATTGCTGGGGCTGCTGTTGCCGCAACCGCAGGGGGATTGACGATGGACCACACGGGAAGCTGCCTGTGCGGCGCTGTCGCTTTCACGGTGGCGGGGGAGCTCAATCCGCCCGATGCCTGCCATTGCGCGCAGTGCCGCAAGCAGTCCGGCCATGTCTGGGCCTCGACCGACATTCCGCGTGAGCGGGTGACCATCACCGGGGAAGACCGGCTGACCTGGTATCAGTCATCGCCCAAGGTACGGCGCGGTTTCTGCTCGGTGTGTGGATCCTTCCTGTTCTGGGATCCGCCGGCGCGGGGCAGCATCGCCATCGCCATGGGCGCGTTCGACGCGCCGACGGGCACGCACCTGCATCTGCACATCTTCACCGCCGACAAGGGCGATTATTACGACATCGATGACGGGGTGCCGCAGGAATAGCGGGCCTAAACGAACAAGGGTGCCCGGCCATCGACCGGACACCCTGTTTCGGCATCGCCGCCGCGCTGTCCTCAGGGGCAGCAGCTCAGCCCGACATTGCAGCAGGCCAGCACCAGGTCGCAGCACGACATGGCAAAGCTCGCCACGCTGTCCGGCGCGGCCGCATAGGCCGCCGAGCTCGAACCGAGCAGGGCGGCACCCAAAATCGCAAACTTCTTCATGATCATTCTCCGCAAAGGGCACGTGCCGAAGGCAAGGACCGGTCACGGCCTCTCGCCACCGGGATACGGTGTGGGGCGCGCACAGGTTACAGCATCAGATTTCCGGAGTGGCACGGCCTAGTGCTGAAAAGGGTCATTTGTCATTCCCGCTTTCGCGCAAATGACAAGATGTTGCGATCTCGAATTATCATGCTCTGCGGGCGGTCGCGCGGCCCGGACAGCCGGTGAGGGGAGGGCGATTGTGTTTGTTGCGGCGCTCCCCTACACGCGATGCCGTGCCAGGGGGCCGGGCGGCCGCGGGTCGAGCTTGCTCGACGCGAGGAAAGTCCGGGCTCCACATAACCACGGTGCCGGGTAACACCCGGCGGCCTTGTGCAAACAGGGCAAGGGACAGTGCCACAGAGAGCAGACCGCCTATGGCCGTTGTCCGTTTCACGGATACGCGGTCAGGCAAGGGTGAAAGGGTGCGGCAAGAGCGCACCGCGCGATGGGTAACCAGAGCGGCATGGCAAACCCCACCGGGAGCAAGACCGAATAGGGATGGCGCGGGCCTTCGGGCCCAGGGCGTGGTTGTCGCCCAGTCGTCCGGGTTGGTTGCTTGAGCCTGTCGGCAACGGCAGGCCTAGAGGAATGGTCGCCCATCCGCAGCAATGCGGTGGACAGAACCCGGCTTACAGGCCCTCTGGCATTTTTCCTGCCCCGCGCTAGCATGAGCGCGGCTGGGGGGATCGGCATGCGCCACATTTTTAGCACTGTGTTCAGTCCACTGGCGGCAATCGCCTGCTGGCTGGCAGCCGCCCCGGCGCAGGCGCAGGATGCGCCGCCATGCGGGGTCGCCGCGCCGTCCGGCGCCCGCGTCGCGCTGGTCATCGGCAACGACAGCTATCGCAATCCGCGCTGGCCGCAGTTGCGCAATGCCGGTCGGGATGCCGAACAGATCTGCCGCTCTCTGACCGCCATCGGCATTTCCACCCGTGTCATCCGCAACGCCGACGCCGCCACCCTGCAGCAGAGCATGGACGATTTCGCCCGCAGCGCGGCGGGAGCGCGCATGGTCATCGTCTATTTCGCCGGGCACGGCTTCGAATTTGCCGGGCGCAACTACATGGTGCCGGTGGATGCGCCGGCCTCGACCCGGATCGAGACTATCGAACGCAGCTTCGTCAGCCTGGAAGCGCTGGCGATTACCGCCGTACCCGCCGATGCGGTCGGCATCTTCTTCGTCGACGCGTGCCGGACGGCGGAGCCGGTGGTACGACTCGACGAAAGCGCGCGCAGCGAATTGCCGACGCTGCCGGTCAGTGCGCTCAGCCTCGATCAGGGCGCGGTCTTCTATTCCACCGCGCGAGGTCGCCCGGCGCTCGACCAGGCGCCGCCAGGGTCGGAGGTCAGCCCGTTCGCGGCGGCGCTGGTCAGGCATATTGCGGTGCCCGGCATCGAACTCGCGCAGCTGTTCCGCAACGTCACCCGCGATGTGGTGACGAACACCCGCGGGCTGGAGAACGGCCCGCAATGGCCGCAGCAGCAGGTCAATCTGCTCGACAGCGTCTTCCTGGTGCCGCCGGTCGATTCGCCAATGCGGACGCGGGCCGGCGCGGTGCGCAGCATCGACAATCGCGACGCCGCGACCGTCGCGCTCGACCGGCTGCGGATCGCCTCCGGCCAGCGCCAGCGCGGCGAAGAGGGCGGTGCAGGGCAGACACGCGGGCTCTCACGCCAGTTGGTGCTGCCGCCGATGGCGCGGCTGGCGGTGGAGGACGAACCGCAGCTCATTTCCGAACTGCTTGCCGATCATGACGCGCTGGAGCTGGTGCAGCGGGCGGAAAGCGGAGACCCGGCGGCGCAGCATCTGGTCGGTTACATGTATGCCTTCGGCGTCGGCGTCACCCGCGACGGGCGCGTTGCGCTGCAATGGCTGGAGCGGTCAGCCGCGGCCGGATATGCGCCGGGGCAGCTCGAGCTCGGCTATTTCCTGCTCGAATATCGCCCGACACGCGGCGAAGTGGCGATGTCGAATGGCAGCTTGGCGGAGACCCCCACGCCCGCGATGCGCGCCCGTGCCGAGCAGCTCTATCGCGCCGCCGCCGCCGCCGGCTATGCCAAGGCCAAGACCCATCTCGCCCAGCGCATCGCCAGCGGCCAGTTCGGCCCGCCCGATCATGCCGAGGCGCGGCGCCTTTATGAGGAGGCCGCTGCTGCTGGCCACGGCGCGGCGATGTTCGCGCTGACGCTCTACTCCGATCTGCGCGAGACGATGCTGGCACGGCTGCGGGCGATGGCCGCCGCGGGCAATGTCGAGGGCAACAACTGGCTGTGCGAGGCGGCAGCGACCGAGCGCCATGTCGACTCCGCCCTCGCCGATTGCGAGGCTGCGGCGCTCGCCGGCTATGCGGGTGCGCGGGCCATCTATGCCCGGGCGCTGGCCGATGGCACCGGCATCGCGGTCGACCGTCCCGCCGCCACCTATTGGGCGCGGCTCGCTCGCGCCCAGCCGGAATTGGGCGACCGGGCCACGCTGATTGCGGATATTCTTGCGCCCTGAGGGCTGATGCGGGTGGCAAGCGCCGCCATGCATCGCTACATGCGGACGATGGCCCGTAGCACCCGATCCGACAACTGGGGATTCCCCCGCTGGGGCAGCTATGGCGCCAGCCGGGAAGCGGTGCAGGTCAAGCTGTGCGACCGGCATGGCTGCACCAATCCCGGTACCTGCCCGGCGCCCAAGTCTCCCAACAGCCCGGAACGCTGGATGTTCTGTCAGGACCATGCCGCCGAATATAATCGCGGCTGGGATTATTTCGAAGGGCTGTCGGCCGAGGATGCGGCCGAGCGCGAGCGCGCCGAGCGGGCGCAGGCGGCGGGCTATACCACCAGCCGGCACCAGGCTTGGGCCGATCGCGGCGACGAAGGCCGCTCGGCGGACGAAATGCGCGCGCTCGACGTGTTCGATCTGCCGCCCGACTGCGCGTTCGACGATGTCCGCAAGGCGTGGCGCGCGCTCGCCAAGGAAACCCACCCCGACGTCAAGCCGGGCGATGCAGACGCCGCCAAGCGCTTCCACGCCGGCCAGACCGCATTCGAGGTGCTGCGCGCAGCCGAGGAACGGCGCAGCTGGAAGCCGCGTTGACCGTCCGCACCGAACCGCGCTTCCGCACCATCCCCAGCAACTGGCAAGGCGCCGCGATCGTCTGCCGCAAATGCTCGAAAAAGCTAGGCGGCGGCTTCGGGCCGAAGGGCAGGCAGTCGCTCGCCAAGGCGCTGCGCAAGGCGAGCAAAGGCAAGAAGGGGCGCAAGGCCAGCTTCGGCGTGGTCGAGGTCGGCTGCCTCGGCGTCTGCCCGCGCGGCGCGGTCACGCTGATCGACGGATCGCAGCCGGACCGCTGGCTGCTGGTGCCGGAAGGGGCGGCTGTCGACCCCATCCTTGCCGATCTGCGCATCTCCTGACTCCGGGGTCCGGAAAAGAGCGAAAACTCAAGCGTAGCGCGCCGCGCTTTCGCGGATCAGCGCGATCATGTTGGGGATGCCCTGCGTGCGGTTGGAGGAAAGCTGGCGCGACAGGTCGAACGGCGCGAGCGCGGCGGGAATGTCGGTCGCCAGCACCTCGGCCGCCGGCCGGTCCTGCACCGCCGCCAGCACCAGCGCGACGATCCCCTTTGTGATCGCGGCATTGCTGTCCGCCAGGAAATGCAGGGTGCCATCGTCGCGGCGCGTCGGGTAGAGCCAGACCGAGGCGGAACAGCCCCGCACCAGCGTCGCGTCGGTCTTCAGCGCATCGGGCATCGGCTCCAGCGCCTTGCCGAGATCGATCAGCAGCCGGTAGCGGTCATCGGCTTCCAGGAAGCCATAGTCTTCGGCGATGTCGGAAAGGGTGGGGGAGGGCGTTGTCATGCGGCGGGGCTATAGCCGCGCCGCCTCGCAAAATCCACGTCGCCCCGGGGCTCGATCCGGGGCCGCTGGCAGCATGGCACAAGATCTATAGCGACCCCGGCTCAAGGCCGGGGTGACTGTCACTCTCGATCCTACAGATCCACACCCGCCGCGATGGCTTCCAGCTTGCGGATGCGTTCGCGCAGGTCGGCGATGTCGATGCGGCTGGCAGCCATGCCCATCGCACCGTCCGCGGACGGGCTGCTGACCGGGGCGTAGCGCTGGTCGAGCTCGTGGCGGCGCAGCGCGATCCACTGGCTCCAGCCACGCAGGGCCGCCAGCGCGACGATGGTGAGAGCGCCCATCATCAGCGCGGCGGACATCAGGGAAATGGACAGTTCGGTCATGGCATTTCTCCCTTCGGGGGACGGTTTAGTTGTCGCGCGGCAGGCGCAGCGACTCGATTTCCTCGGTCAGCGCCAGCCCGCGATCGGTGACGATGCGTTCGAGCACGCGCACCCGCTGCTCGAGCCGTTCGGTATGGGCGGCATATTGCGCGGTCTTCTCGGCGGTCAGGTTGCCGGTTACCTCGAGCTGGCGCTCCTTGAGCTTGATCCAGCTCTTGAAGGCGACCAGGCAAAAGGCGGCGATCGGGATCATCATGCCGAAGATCGGGATCAACAGTGGGCTCATCGCTTCTACTCCGTCTCGTGCCGCTCAGTTGGGGATGCGGCGCAGATTTTCGATTTCGTCGGCAAGCCGGTGCCCGCCATCGGTGACGATACGCTCGACATTGGCCAGCCGGTCCTTGACCGAGCCCAGCTCGGCCCGCAGCTGCGCATTTTCCTGGCTCAGCAGCTTGACCCGTTCGGTGGTCTCGTCGTTCGACTGCGGGTAGAGCGACTGGCCCCAGGTGCCCGACAGCGGATAGCCGTTCTTGATGCGCATCCAGGTGGTGATCACCCATCCGCCGATACCGAGTGCGGTGATCAGCGTGATCGGCATGGCGAGCCGCATCAGGCCTTCGACCACTTCGGAAAATCCCCCCTCCATCCTTGTTCTCCACTGTTCGGGCAGCGCCTTGGCAGCCGCATGTCCCCCGACTGCGCTCAGCGCAGGCTTTCGATTTCCGCTGCCAGGCGGGTGCTGCTGTCGGTGGCGATCCGCTCGAGCACGGCGACCCGCTCCTCGATCCGCAGCAGCTTGCCCTTGAGATCGGCATTCTCGTTGGTGAGCAGCGCGATCTGGCGGGCGGCCTCGGGGTCTTCGAGGTCGGCGAGGCGACCGGTCATGCCGCCCCATTCATTCTCTACCGGATAGCCATGCTTGGCGCGGATCCAGGTGGTGACCCACCAGCCGGCCATGCTCATGGCGATGATGGCGAGAATGAAAACCTTGCTGTCCATGGTGCGTGTCTCCCCTGTTTGCCCCGCAGCGCGTCAGCGCAGCGCGTCGATCTCGTCGGCGAGGCGGGTGTTGCGGCTGGTGTAGTAGAGCTCGATGTCGGCGAGGCGGCGGTCGAGCTCACGGAAGGAGGCGCGGACATCGCGGCTGCCCCGGGCGGGGTTGGCGCGGACGCCCTGCCAGAATTTCTGCTCTTCCGGTGTGCGATAGAGGTTGATGGGCTTGACCGGCGCCAGCATCGCGATGGCGATGTAGGCAAGCAGCGGCCAGCCGAAAGCGATGGTGAGGACGATGAAACCGATGCGGATCCACAGCGCCTCGACCCCGGTATAGTCGGCCAGACCCGAGCAGACGCCTGCCCATTTGCCGTCCTGCTTGTCGCGGTAGAATTTGGTGCGGCTGGGGGTGGTCATATCAGTTGCTCCTCTCCGGACGGTAGCTCAGACGACGCTCGTCTTCGCGTTCGTCGCGGACGGCGGGGCGGAAATCGGGATTGTCGGCAGCGACGATGCGCTCGACGGTGTGGACGCGGTCTTCAAGGCGGCGCGCGAGGTCGTACAGCTCATCGAGCAGCCGTTCGTCCTCCACCGGCAGGCTGGTGCCGGCCTTCCACTTGGTGACATAGTGTAGGATCAGCCAGGGCAGGCCGATGAACAGCATGCCGACGACCATGATCGGGATGATTACCTCGTCCATCGTCTCAGCCCTCCCGTCCGGTCAGCCGCGCCTTCATCGCGGCAAGCTCTGCGTCGACCGAGTCCGAAGCGCGCAGGTCGGCGAATTCATCCTCCAGCGTGCGCTGGTTGGTGCCGATGGCCACCGCGTCGGCGCGGCCTTCGGCAAAGTCGACGCGGCGTTCCAGCTCCTCGAAGCGGCTGAAGGCGTCGGCGGTGCGTTCGCCATGGGTCAGTTCGCGCAGGCGGAACTTGTTCTCGGCGCTTTCCAGGCGGGTGTTGATGTTCGACTGCCGGCTGCGCGCTTCGCGCAGCTTGGTCTGCAGCTTGACGATATCGCCTTCATAGCCGGTCAGCGCGTCGTTCAGCACCTCGATCTCGGCCTTCAGGCGCTCAGCCATGTCGCCGGCCTTCTGCTTCTCGACCAGCGCGGCCTTGGCCAGGTCCTCGCGGTCCTTGGACAGCGCCAGCTCGGCCTTTTCCATCCAGCTTGCCTGCAGGCCTTCCAGCTTGGCGATGTGACGGCGCATTTCCTTCTGATCGGCGATGGTGCGGGCGGCGGAGGCGCGAACCTCGACCAGCGTCTCTTCCATCTCGAAGATGATCATGCGGATCATCTTTGCCGGGTCTTCCGACTTGTCGAGCAAGTCGGTCATGTTGGCGGCAATGATGTCGCGGGTTCGTGAAAAAATGCCCATCAGTGAAAACTCCTTGGTGCGCGCGCTGGAGGTAAAGCCGTACGAAGTGGCCCCGTCGAGCCGGTACGGAATGAGGTCGGCCGCGATCGGCCGGGGGAAAGAAAGGCGGTGCCGGGGCAGGGCAAGGGGGGGAAGCGCCCCGGCACCGCAGTCGGACTGGCGGGTCATGCCAGTCCGGCGGAGACCCCGGCGCTGACTGTCGTCAAAACCGGGGCAGGAAGGTCCGACCGGAACGAGGGTGCGTTCGCGATGATCAGCGGCACCAGCATCAGACTGGCGAACAGCAGGTTCGTCGCTGCAGAGCGGGTGGAGCGGGTCATTGCGGTCCTCGTTCGAGATGGTGAAAGCGTCCATGCCCGATACTATGCAGAGGGCGTGCCAGTTTTGAAAAATGGCCGATTTGCAAGACCTCGCCGGGCGGTCCCGCCTGAGGGTGGTGAAAATCCCCTTGCCAGTTGGTGGGATTTCCCACCATAAGTTGGGCGATTGAACCAAACGCGCTTTGGTCCCGATTTGCCAATCTTGTCATTCCCGCGAAAGCGGGAATCCAGGGGCGGCATAGGGCAGCGCTATCCCGCCCCTGGATTCCCGCTTTCGCGGGAATGACATGTTGAGAGTCTAGCGCAATGGAACGCGAAACCCGCTTCGTCGGCCAGTCCAGCGCCTTTCTCGACAGCGTCGAGCGCGCGCTCGAAGCCGCAACGCTCAATCGCCCGGTGCTGGTCATCGGGGAACGCGGCACCGGCAAGGAACTGATCGCCGAACGTCTCCACCGCCACAGCAACCGCTGGTCCGGCCCGCTGGTGACGATGAACTGTGCCGCGCTGCCGGAAACGCTGATCGAGGCCGAGCTGTTCGGGCATGAGGCCGGCGCCTTCACCGGCGCGACCAAGGCGCGGCCCGGCCGGTTCGAGGAAGCCGACGGCGGCACGCTGTTCCTCGACGAACTGGCGACCCTGTCCATGGCGGCGCAGGAGCGGCTGCTGCGCGCTGTCGAATATGGCGAGGTCACCCGCATCGGCGCGTCCAAGCCGGTGCGCGTCGATTGCCGCATCGTCGCGGCGACCAACGAACATCTGCCCGCCATGGTGACAAGCGGGCGGTTCCGCGCCGACCTGCTCGACCGGCTGTCGTTCGAGGTGATCACGCTGCCGCCGCTGCGCGTGCGCGAAGGCGACATCATGGTGCTGGCCGAGCATTTCGGTCAGCGCATGGCCGCCGAGCTTGGCTGGCGGAGCTGGCCGGGCTGGGGCAACCGTGCCCGCGCGCTGCTCGAGGCGCACCGCTGGCCTGGCAATGTGCGCGAATTGCGCAACGTCGTCGAACGCGCCGTCTATCGCTGGCCGCACAATGACAAGCCGGTGGACACCATCCATTTCGACCCGTTCGACAGCCCGTGGATGCCCGAGCCAGGGCAGGGCTGGGTGCGGCAGGATGGCGATCGCAGCGACCGTCCGGTCGCCGGCGCGCCGCCCGCGCCGCGTCCGGCTGCGGAGGACGAACCCTGCGACCTGGTCACCGATCTCAAGGCGGCGGTCGACGCCTATGAAAAGCGGCTGGTGGAAGCCGCCTTCACCCGCGCCAAATTCAACCAGCGCGCGACCGCCGCGGCGCTGGGGCTGACCTATGACCAGCTCAGACATTGCATGAAGAAGCACGGGATCAGTGCTTGAATCCCCTCTCCCGCCTGCGGGAGAGGGAGAGCCGCCGAAGGCGGCGAGGGTGAGGGCGTGTACTGCAGCCGATGCTTGCGTTGACACGCCCTCTCCCTGGTCGCTGCGCGACCGGTCCCTCTCCCGCAGGCGGGAGAGGGGAATGGCCTCACCCGCCGTTGAAGGCGATCATTGCATAGAGCATTGGGATCGACAGCAGCGTGTTGGTGCGGCTGAAGATCATCGCCCGCGTCGCCGCCGCGGCCTTGGTCGCGTCATCGGCCTGGACCATGCCCAGCGCTTTCTGCTGCGCGGGCCAGATCACGAACCAGACGTTGAAGGCCATGATCAGCGCCAGCCACATGCCGATGCCGATCAGGCGATAGCTTTCGGTCAGCGTCAGCGCTTCGACCAGATAACCGGCGCGGAAAGCGATGATCAGGCCGAACAGCACGGTCAGCGCGGCGCCCCAGCGGAAGAAGAAGAGAGCCTTGGGCGCGATATATTTGGAAACGCCCGGCTTCAGCTCGGCCGGGACGCTCGGCATGGTCGGGATTTGCACGAAGTTGAAATAATAGAGCAGGCCGATCCACAGGATGCCGAAGAAGGTGTGGAGCCAGCGAATAAGCTGCTGTTCGGCATCGCCATTGCCGCCGACGCCGAAGATCAGCGCGATGGCCAATACCAGCCCGACGGCCAGCACGGCATGCAGGTTTCCGAAAAATTTTGTCATTGCGATACCCCCTGAGTGTTTGACAGCCGCCCACGGTTGGGTCGGCCCGATTGCTTCGCATCCGTTATGGCATCGGCGCGGGATGGCAGCAAGTTTCTGCAAAGCGCGGTCGGAGTCCGATGGAAAAATCGTTCAATGGAACCATATGTCCGCTGCCGGCTTGAGCCGGCGGGCAGCGCCGCTGCCGTGCCCATGACAGGAGCTCCCCCCGATGGCCTTCACCCTTCCCGATCTGCCCTATGCCAAGACCGCGTTCGGCGACCTGCTTTCCGCCGAAACCTTCGATTTCCATCATGGCAAGCACCACAAGGCCTATGTCGACAAGACCAACGAACTGGTCGGCACCACCGTCGATCTCGAAGGCGCGTCGCTGACCCGCGTGATCGCCGCCGCCAAGGAGCGCGGCAATCCCGGCCTGTTCAACAACAGCGCGCAGATCTGGAACCACAGCTTTTACTGGCAGTGCCTCTCCCCCGACGCACAGGCGCCCAGCGGCAAACTGCTCGCGCTGATCGAGGAGAGCTTCGGCTCGACCGAAACGCTGGTGGCGGCACTCAAGAAGGAAGCCGTCGGCCATTTCGCCAGCGGCTGGGCATGGCTGATCCTCAACGGCGGCAAGCTCGAAATCACCTCGCTGCACGACGCCGACACGCCGGTGGTGCATGACGGGATGCAGCCGCTCCTGACCGTCGATGTGTGGGAACATGCCTATTACATCGACTATCGCAACGCCCGCCCCGCCTATCTCGACGCGCTGCTCGCCAAGGGCATCAACTGGGAATTCGTGGCAAAGAACCTCGACGGCGAAGGCGTCAGCCGCGCCGACCAGCAGGGGTAAAATTTCGTCATTGCGAGCGCAGCGAAGCAATCCGGAGTTGGGCACAGCCGCACTGGATTGCTTCGCTGCGCTCGCAATGACGGGTTATTTGGCGTCATCCCCCAGCGTCAGCCCGTGCCGCATCATCAGCGGTACTTGCGTCATTGCAAAAATGATCGAGAGCGGGATAAATGCCCAAGACTTTATGGAAAGCCACGTCCCAAACGTCAAAGAGCCCGCTTTGAACAATTCATACATGATGTGATTTGCCAAGGCCATCGCCAAGAAGAAAAATCCCCAGTTCCGCGAAATTTTTAGCCATCCGTCCTCACTTAGCCCGTCATAAGCTGCCTCAAGTACATATTTGAGGAGCGGCTTGTTCATCAACCAAGCAACAACTAAAATCGCCCCCAATCCTCCATAAGTGACTGTTGGTTTCATAACGATATAGCGTTCATCACCAAAAATTATTGTGATGGCCCCAAAGCCAATGATAAGGATAGTCGATATCCACAGTATTGGTGAAACTCTTTTGAGTTTCCACTGTGAAACTGCAATCGCGATAAGGCTTGCAATCATGAAGGCGGCCGTGCCCTTTATTGCGCCAGCGGTGTCGCCAAATGCCGCGTCGCTCCTTGTCAGATAGAATGTGGCAAAAAACACCAGCAGCGGGCCGAAATCAATCGCGAAGGGCAGCCATGCCGGGTGTTTCGGCGCGCTCTTTTCCTTGACGCCGGCCAGTTCGGACGCGTCCTGTGGCAGTTCCTCGCTCATGCCGATATGGTCCTCAAGACAGCCTTCCCGCAATCGCATTGGCGATCTGCCGCGCATCGAACGGGCGCAGATCGTCCATCTTTTCCCCGACGCCGATGGCATGCACCGGCAGGCCGAAGCGGTCCGCGGCGGCGACCAGCACGCCCCCGCGCGCGGTGCCGTCGAGCTTGGTCATGACGAGCCCGGTGATGCCGGAAAGCTCGCCGAAGGTCTCGATCTGAGACAGCGCATTCTGCCCCGTCGTCGCATCGAGCACCAGCACCACGTCATGCGGCGCGGCGGGGTTGAGTCGCCCCAGCACCCGGCGGATCTTGGCCAGCTCGTCCATCAGCTCGCGCTTGTTGTGCAGCCGCCCGGCGGTGTCGACGATCAGCACGTCGATGCCCTCGGCGGTTGCCCGCTTGACCGCATCATAGACCAGACCGGCGGCATCCCCGCCTTCCGGCCCGGTGACGATCGGCACGCCGATGCGGTCCGCCCAGATCTTGAGCTGGCCGATGGCCGCCGCGCGGAAGGTATCGCCCGCCGCCAGCATCACGCCATAATCCTGTTCGGTGAAATAATGTGCCAGCTTGGCGATGGTGGTGGTCTTGCCCGATCCGTTGACTCCAACCACCAGGATCACCTGCGGTCGCGGGAAGGCGACGATCTCCAGCGGCTTCGCCACCGGCCGCAGCACCGCCTCGATCTCGTCGGCAATGGCGGCGCGCACGCTGTCCTCGCTCGCCGGTCCGTCGATGCGCCCCTCGGCCAGCCGCGCGCGGATGCGTGCCGCCATCTTCGGCCCCAGGTCGGAGACGATCAGCGCCTCCTCGATGCGGTCGAGCGTGTCGTCGTCCAGCCGGCCGCCGGAAAACAGCCCGCCCAGATTCTGGCCCAGCCGTTCGGAGGTGCGGCGGAACCCGCCGAACACGCGGTCGGCCCAGCTGCGGTCGTCTTGTTCGCTGTCGCTCATGCCGCCCCTTCGCCGATCAGCGCGTCGCCGTCCACCCTGACGATGCGCACGGCCAAGACCTTGCCCGCAGGCAGTGGCGCGGTCAGCCGCACCCGCGCGAAGCTGTCGGCATGCCCGGAGACGCCGTCGCGCTCGACCAGCATCGGCTGCACCATGCCGACCTGCGCCGCCAGCCAGCGCGCGCGATGCGCTGCTCCCGCCGCGCGCAGCGCCGCCGCCCGCGCCTTGACCAGATCGCGCGCCAGCTGCGGCATCCGCGCCGCCGGCGTGCCTTCGCGCGGGCTGTAGGGAAAAACATGGGCAAAGACGATGTCGCACTCGCCGATCAGCCTGGCGTTGGCCGCCGCCGCTGCATCGTCCTCAGTCGGGAAGCCGGCGATCAGATCGGCGCCGATGGCGATGTCCCGCGCCGCCTTCAGCCGTCCGACCATCGCCACCGCCTGTGCCCGACTGTGCCGCCGCTTCATCCGCTTGAGCATCAGATCGTCGCCATGCTGCAGGCTGAGGTGCACATGCGGCATCATCCGCGCCTCGCCGGTCAGCAGCTCGAACAGCGCCCCGTCGATCTCGGCGACGTCGAGGCTGCCCAGTCGCACCCGCTCCAGCCCGGCGACGCGCGTCAGCAGCGCCGCCAGCAGGTCCGCCAGCACCGGCGCGCCGGGCAGGTCATGGCCATAGCTGGTCAAATCGACCCCGGTCAGCACCAGCTCGCGATGGCCGCCAGCCACCAGCCGCTGCGCCGCCTCGACCGCCGCTGCGACCGGCACCGAGCGTGACGGCCCCCGCCCATAGGGGATGACGCAGAAGGTGCAGCGATGGTCGCAGCCATTCTGCACCTCCAGAAACCCGCGTGCGTGGGCACCGAAAGCCGGCACCATCTGCGGCGCCGTCCGCGTCAGCGCCATGATGTCACCCACCACCACCCGCTCGTTGCGCGCATAGGAGGCGGCCGCCAGCTTCTCGGCATTGCCCAGCACCAGGTCGACCTCGGGCATCGCCGCAAACCCGTCCGGATCGACCTGCGCCGCGCAGCCGGTGGCGACGATGCGCGCGTGCGGATGCGCCCGCCGCGCCCGCCGCACCGCGCCGCGCGCCTCGCGCATCGCATTGCCGGTCACCGCGCAGCCGTTGATCACCACCAGCCGCCGCGGATCGTCGCTCTGCGCCAGCGCGGCGCGGATCGCCTCGCTCTCGGCGATATTGAGGCGGCATCCAAAGCTCTCGACGATGGCAGCAGGCGCGCCGCTCACCCGAACCGGCTCCAGTCGGCGGTCCCGCGATATACTTCCGTGGCGGGGCCATGCATGGTCACCAGCCCGCCGTCCTGCCAATCGACCAGCAGGTCGCCGCCGGGCAGCGATACCGTCACCGGTCCTTCGATCAGGCGGGCGCGCAGTGCCGCCACCGCGCTCGCCATGGCGCCGGTGCCGCAGGCGCGGGTCAGGCCGACGCCCCGCTCCCACACTCTGAGGCGCAGCGTGGTATCGCCGGTGATGGTCGCGACATTGACGTTGACCCGCTCGGGAAACAGCGGGTCATGCTCGATGAGCGGGCCCAGCCGCTCCAGCTCGACCGCATCGCAATCAGGCGTGAAGAAGATGACATGCGGATTGCCGACGTTGACTGCCATCGGCGCCACCAGCTCTTCCCACGCCACCGGCATGTCGGCGGTGTCCATCGGATAGGCCAGCGGGATCGCGTCCCAGTCGAAACGGGGTGCGGGAAAATCGACCGAAACCAGACCGCCGCTCGTCGCCGTGCTCAGCAGCCCGCCGACCGTCTCGATGCTGGCCTGCCCGCCCAGCAGCGTGCCGACACATCGCGTGGCATTGCCGCACGATTCCACCTCGCCGCCATCGGCATTCCAGATCCGCATCTGCACGTCGGCGACGGTTGAGGGCGCGATGACGATGAGCTGGTCGCAGCCGATCCCTTCGCGCCGGTCGGCAATCGCCCGCGCCCGCGCCGTCGTCATGGCGACAGGCACCAGGCGTGCGTCGATGACGACGAAATCATTGCCCAGCCCATGCATCTTGATGAAGGAACCGCTCATGCCCGCGCATTTAGGGCGGGGCAGGGGGCGTGTCCATGTCACCGGTTCCTCCCCGCAAGGGGAGGAGGCACTTACCCCGCCCGCCTCTTCGTCTTGCCACCACGATGGATGGCGAGCACATCCTTGCTCGACAGCGAATGGCCGAACACATGGCCCTGGCCGACGGCACAGTCGAGATCGCCCAGCCGCTCGGCGGCGGCGAAGGATTCGATGCCCTCGGCGACCACCGGCAGCCCCAGCGACCGGCCGAGTTGCAGCACTGCTTCGGCGACCGACTGGCCATTTTCGCCCTCGGCCATGCGCGCCACGAATTCGCGGTCGATCTTGACGCTGTCGAACGGCAGCGCGCGCAACGAGGCGATGGACGAATAGCCGGTGCCGAAATCGTCGAGCGCCACGCGGATGCCCTGGTTGCGCAGCGATTCGAACACCGCCTTGGCCAGCGGCACATTGTCGATGATCGCGGTCTCGGTGACCTCGATCACCAGTCGACGTCCGGGGAAGCCGGTCTCCGCCAGCAGCTTCAGCAGCTTTTGCGCAAACCACGGGTCGCGCAACTGCAACGGCGACACGTTGAGCGAGAGGCTGAGATGTGCGGGCCATTCGCGGGCTTCGCTCAGCGCACGGCGGAACAGCATTTCGGACAATGGGCCGATCAGCCCGCAATCCTCGGCCACCGGGATGAACTCGGCCGGCCCGACCACGCCGAGGTCGGCCGAGGTCCAGCGCGCCAGCATCTCGTATCCGATCGGCTCGCCGCTCGCGAGATCGATCAGCGGTTCATAGACCGGATAGGGTTCGCCCGCGGCGATTGCTGCGCGCAGCGCCTGCTCCACGCAATCGGTGCGATCCAGCGTCGCGCCCATCGCATCGTCGAACCGGCAATAGCGGCATCGCCCGAGCTGCTTGGCGCGGTACATGGCGACATCTGCCTGCCGCAGCAGCGTTTCGAGCGCGATGCTCTCCCCGCCCGCCACCGCACAGCCGATCGAGGCACTGGTCGCGGCATTCGTGCCGTTGATCTCGAGCGGGTGGGACAGATGGCCAGTCAGCCGCTCGGCATAGGCATCGAGCCAGCCGTCCTTGTCGTCATGCACCGGCAGCAGCAGCGCGAATTCGTCTCCGCCCAGCCGCGCGATCAGCGCACCAGCGGGCACGTCCCGGCTCAGCCGTTCGGCGGTTTCGGTCAGCAGCCGGTCCCCGCCGCTGTGGCCGTGCAGATCGTTGGTGGTCTTGAAGGCGTCGATGTCGATCACCAGCGCCGCGACATGGCGGCCTTGCGCCTGCCATTCGGCAATGCGTTCCTCGGCCATCCTGGTCAGCCCGCGCCGGTTGAGCAGGCCGGTCAGCGCATCATAATGCGCCAGTTGCAGCGCATGCGCCTCTGCCAGCGCGCGCCGCTCGACCTCGGCACGCAGGTCGCGGAACCGACGCCAGCCGAACAGGATCAGCGCGATGTTGAGCAGCAGGGTGGAGGTGATCGCCCATTGCGATTCTGCCACCACCGCGGTGATGCCGATGATCGAACGCAGCCAGCTCGTCCCGGTGCCGACCAGCAGCAGGATCGCGGCCAGCGTGATGCCGCCGATCAGGAAATCCTGTCCGGCACGCACCGTGGCCTCGCGCTTGGCCGCTTCTATCCGGGGTAATTCCGCTGCCACAGCCGCGCCCAGCACCTTGCAATCATTGATCGTCACGGTTGCGTAGCATCCGAGCTATGTAATCGGGGTTAACGCGGCCCGGCTTGCGTGCGCCGCCGCGTCCCGCTATGGGCCACGCCATCAGGCCGGCGCATCAACCCGGCTCATCCACGCTGGTCGGCGAGTTTTCGCCCACCGGCGTTTTTCGCGTTATCCTGCCGCAAGGCGCAATTTGGTGAGGGAAAAGGGCATGTTCGACAGTCTCAGCGACCGTCTCGGCGACGTTTTCTCTCGCCTGCGCGGGCGCGGCGCGCTCACCGAATCGGATGTGCGCGAAGCGATGCGCGAGGTGCGCGTGGCCTTGCTCGAGGCCGACGTCGCGCTGCCGGTGGTGCGCAGCTTCATCGATCAGGTGACCGAACTCGCCATCGGCCAGAATGTGCTGAAGTCGATCACCCCCGGCCAGCAGGTCGTCAAGATCGTCTCCGACGCGCTGACCGAAATGCTGGGCTCGACCACCAGCGACCTGCTGCTCGACGTGGTGCCGCCGGCCGTGATCATGATGGTCGGCCTGCAGGGTTCGGGTAAGACGACGACGACCGCCAAGCTCGCCAAGCGGCTGAAGGACAAGGACCGCAAGAAGGTCCTGATGGCCTCGCTCGACGTCAACCGTCCGGCCGCGCAGGAACAGCTGGCGACGCTCGGTACCCAGATCGACGTGGCGACCCTGCCCATCGTCGCCGGCCAGCAGCCGGTCGAGATTGCCCGTCGCGCCATCCAGGCCGCGAAGCTGCAGGGCTTCGACGTGCTGATGCTCGATACCGCCGGTCGCCTGCATGTCGACCAGCAGCTGATGGACGAGATGCGCGCCGTCGAGGCGGAAGCGCGGCCGGCCGAAACCCTGCTCGTCGTCGATGCGCTGACCGGTCAGGACGCAGTGCAGGTCGCGCAGCGCTTCTCCGACGATATTGCACTGTCCGGCGTCGTTCTCACCCGCATGGACGGCGATGCGCGCGGCGGTGCGGCGCTGTCGATGCGCGCGGTCACCGGCAAGCCGATCAAGTTCGCCGGTACCGGCGAAAAGATGGACGCCATCGAGCCCTTCCATCCGAGCCGTGTCGCCCAGCGCATCCTCGGCATGGGCGATGTCGTCAGCCTCGTCGAGCGTGCGGCGGAGACCATCCAGCAGGATGAGGCCGAACGCATGGCGGCGCGCGTCGCCAAGGGCCAGTTCGATCTCGACGATCTGCGCGCCCAGCTTGGCCAGATGCGCCGCATGGGCGGCCTCGGCGCCATCGCCGGCATGATCCCGGGCCTCAAGAAGGCGCAGGCGGCGATGAACCAGAGCGGCATGGACGATCGTGTGCTGATCCGCATGGACGCCATCATCTCGTCGATGACCGCGCAGGAGCGCGCGCGCCCGGCGATCATCAACGCCAAGCGCAAGATCCGCATTGCCAAGGGCTCGGGCATGCAGGTGCAGGATGTCAATCGCCTGCTCAAGATGCACCAGGAAATGGAAGGCGCGATGAAGCGCCTGAAGAAGATGGGCGGCATGAAAGGGCTCGGCGCGATGTTCGGTCGCGGCGGTGGCCTGGGCGGGCTGATGGGTGGCGGCGCGGCCGGTCTCCCCGGCCTCGGCGGTGGCGGCCCCGGCGGAATGCAGGGCCTGCCGCCCGATCTGCAGAATCTGCTCAAGAAGAAATAAACCAAATCAACAACTTAACCACATCGCACCACGTATATGCGTGATGATTGATTAGAAGGAAGACCAACATGGCAGTCAGCATTCGCCTTTCGCGCGGCGGTTCCAAGCAGCGCCCTTACTACAAGATCGTTGTCGCCGACGCGCGCAGCCCGCGCGACGGCCGCTTCATCGAACGTATCGGCAGCTACAACCCGCTGCTCGCCAAGGATAATCCCGAGCGTGTGAAGCTCGACGTCGAGCGCGCCAAGCATTGGGTGTCGGTCGGCGCGCAGCCGACCGATCGCGTCGCCCGCTTCCTCGACGCCGCCGGCGTCAAGGAGCGCGCACCGCGCAACAACCCGCAGAAGGCCGAACCGGGCAAGGCCGCCAAGGAGCGCGCCGAAGAGCGTGCCGCCAAGGCTGCTGCTGCCGCCGAAGCCGCGGCTGAAGCCGCTGCTGCCCCTGCGCCGGCAGAAGATGCTGCTCCGGCTGAAGAAGCGGCACCTGCCGAAGCCGAAGCCGCGACCGAAGCCTGAGCCCGGTCATGCGCAACCCCGACCGCCCGGTCGTGCTCGCCGCCATCACCGGCGCGCATGGCCTGGGCGGCGAGGTGCGGCTGAAACTGTTCGGCGACGGGCCGGATGCGCTGAAACGCTACAAGGCGTTCAACGGCGGCGCGCTGACCTTGAAGGCGATCAAGCCGGTAAAGGGCGGCGCCATCGCCCGCTTTGCCGAAATCCCCGATCGCACCGCCGCGGAACGCGCGCGCGGCACCGAACTCACCGTCCCCCGCAGCGCCCTGCCGCCGCTGGGCGAGGGCGAATATTATCATCACGACCTGATCGGCCTGCCTGCTGTCTCGACCGAAGGAGAGCCGCTGGGCACGGTGGTGCTCGTCGAGAATTTCGGCGCCGGCGACATCCTCGAAATCGAGCGGCCGGCCGGCAGCGACGGCAAGCCCGGCAAGCGCTTCATGGTCCCGATGAATGCCGACGCCGTGCCGGCGTGGAGCGACGCGGGCGTTCGCATTGACCCCGCTTGGCTCTCATGACCTTCGCCGCCCACCTCCTCACCCTCTATCCGGACATGTTCCCTGGTCCGCTGGGGCACAGCATCGCCGGGCGGGCGCTGGCCGATGGTCTGTGGTCCTGCACCGCGACCAGCATCCGCGATTTCGCAACCGACAAGCATCGTACGGTCGACGATACCCCGGCGGGTGGCGGAGCGGGGATGGTGTTGCGGGCGGATATCGTTGCCCGCGCCGTCGACCATGCTGCTGCCGCGCACCCCGGTCAGCCGATTATCGCCATGACCCCGCGCGGCGCTCCCATCACCCAGGCCCACATCCGCGAACTCGCGTCAGGCTCGGGCGTGACCATCCTTTGCGGCCGCTTCGAGGGGTTCGATGAGCGGTTGTTCGAGGCGCGGCCCGAGATCGAGCAGGTCAGCATGGGCGACATCATCCTGTCCGGTGGAGAGATGGGCGCGCTGATGCTGCTCGACGCTTGCATTCGGCTGATTCCCGGCGTAATGGGCGCGACCTTGAGCGGGGAAGAGGAGTCGTTCGAAAACGGCCTCCTCGAATATCCGCACTATACCCGACCAGTGACATGGGAAGGGCGCACGATCCCCGAAGTGCTGCGATCGGGGGATCATGCGAAGATTGCCGCTTGGCGCAAAGCCCAGGCGGAAATCGATACACGGTTACGCAGGCCGGACCTTTGGGAGCGTCATGTCGATGCTCGGGCCCGACCTGCCTCTGGCGCGCGGCATGAGAAGTAAGGACACAGGCAAATGAACCTGTTGCAGCAGATCGAGGCCGAAGAAGTCGCTCGCGCGATGGAAGGCAAGACCATTCCCGATTTCCGCCCTGGCGACACGCTGCGCGTCGGCGTGAAGGTCATCGAAGGCGATCGGACCCGCGTGCAGGCCTATGAAGGCGTCTGCATCGCCCGTTCGAACAAGAGCATCGCCTCCAACTTCACCGTGCGCAAGATTTCGTTCGGCGAGGGTGTCGAGCGCGTGTTCCCGCTGTACAGCCCGAATATCGACAGCATCACCGTCGTCCGCAAGGGCGCCGTGCGCCGCGCCAAGCTCTATTATCTGCGCGGCCGTCGCGGCAAGTCCGCCCGTATCGCCGAACGTCGCGAGAACCGCGGCGAGTAAGCGTTCGCAAATGGCGATAGAAGGGCCGGAGGAAACTCCGGCCCTTTTTGCATTCAGCAAGCCGTTGCGCCTCGCGTAACGACCGGCCATGAAATGACGGATGACCAGTCCCCGTCCTCCGCTCACACCATCGCAGGTCAAGGATCTGCAAGCCGCTCAACGGCTGTTGCAGGCCGGCAATGCCGAAGGTGCGATCGGCCGCATCCGGCCACTGTTGGCCGGCGGGCTGGTGCATGCAGACGTTTACGCGCTGTTCGCCGCTGCGTGCCGTAGCGGGGGCCTGCTGGCGGAAGCGCGTACATCGCTCAATGCTGCAGTGAACCTCGATGGCGCCAATCCGCGCTATTGGGCTGCGCTCGCCGATCTGCTGGTGGCGACTGGGGACCTCTCCGCGGCGCGGGTGGCGTGGGACCGGGTGACAGTACTGTCACCTGAAGACGATGCCGCCGCTCTGGCCTTAGCGGATGTGCATCTCCAGCTTGCTGACGGCGACGCTGCCGAAATCCCGTTGCGCACCGTCCTTGCCCGAAACCCCGCCTCGCTGCGCGCCCGTCATGCGCTCGCGCTCGCGCTGCGGATGCAAGATCGGGCGACAGAGGCTCTGGAGCATAGCGCCGCAATTCTTGCGACCAACGTCCCGCCGGCGCAGAGTGAGGCGCTGCATGGCCACCTGCTGGGCGACCTCGGGCGCTGGGAGGAATCCGAGCAGGCCTATCGCCGCGTCCTCGCCCGTGAACCGCAGCAGCTCGATGCCCTCGATACGTTGACGCGGCTGCTGCCGCAGCTTGGCCGCGAAGCCGAGGCGCTGGAGCCTTATCGTGCGGCGCTGGCTGCACAGCCGGCCGGGGAGGCGTTGTATGGCGCGGCACTGGCTGCCGCACGCAGTCTGGGCCGGGCGCGGGATCTGCTGGAGTGGAGCGAGGCAGCGCTGGACCGCTTTCCGGTGAACCTTGGTTTCGCTGTCCACCGTGCCGATGCGTTCGGCCTGACGGGCGATGTCCAGTCCGCGCTCGCCCTGCTTGCGCCGCTGGCTGGGCGAGACGCCGGTGCTGCAGCCCAAGCGGCGCACTGGAGCTTGGTGGCCCGGGAGCCCGAAGCGGCAGCCCGCCATGCCGAGCGGGCCACTGAGCTGGCTCCCGACACCCAAACCGGCTGGGCCTATCTCGCAACCGCCTGGCGCCTGCTCGCCGATCCGCGAGCCAACTGGCTCAACGATTATGATCGCTTGACCGTCGCCATGGCGCTCGAGCCTCCTGAAGGCTTTTCCTCGACGACCGATTTTCTTGCCGAGCTCAGATCAGCGCTCGACGGCATGCACCTCACCCTGGCGCACCCGGCCGATCAGTCGCTACGGCATGGGACGCAAACGCGCGGCCATCTGTTTTTGCGCCGCCACCGGCTGGTTACTGCGTTGGCGCTGCAGTTGCACCGCCAGATCGAGAGCTGGCTGACCATGCTGCCCAAGGACGCCAGTCATCCGTTCCTGCGCCGCAACAGCGGGCAGATGCTGTTCAAGCACAGCTGGTCCGTGCGCCTGTCGGACAGCGGCTTTCACGTCAGCCATATCCATCAGGATGGCTGGCTGAGCAGCGCCTTCTATGTCGCTCTGCCGCCAGCGGTGGGCGTCGCCGGGGAGGGTGGTCTGCCGCAGGGGGCGCTGACCTTCGGATCGCCCGATGCCACGCTGGGCCTCGATCTGCCCCCGGAGCGGGTGCTAATACCGGAAGAGGGCGTGTTGGCGCTGTTTCCCAGCTATGTCTGGCATGGCACCGTGCCGTTCAGCAGCGACCAGCCCCGCCTGACCGTGGCGTTCGACGCGCTGCCGCGTTGAAGCGCGCCTAGGTCGTAAACTCATTAAATGCGCGTTCGAGGTTCGAGGCCATTTTGTTCAGGGCAAGGCGGCAAGGCGCAGGGATAGTGGTTCTATCTCCAGCCTTGCCAACGCGGCCCTGGACAAAATGGGTCGAACCCCTGCGGGGCGGTGAAATGGCTTCGATCTCGGCTCCAGACGGCCTTGCAGGTGGAACCACCACCCGCGGCGGCCGCCTGACCCCGATATCTTCGCCATTTCATCGCCTCGAACGCGCATTTAATGAGTTTACGACCTAGATAAAGTTTCGCACAGGGACGGCTGTGCGACTTTTCCTGTCACGCATTTGTCCCTATGGCGCACCGCAGCAAACAGGAGTGTGTCATGGGTTATCGGGTCGTGGTCGCCGGGGCGACGGGCAATGTCGGGCGGGAGATGGTCAACATCCTTGCCGATCGCCAGTTTCCCTTCGATGAAATCGCGCTGCTCGCCTCGTCGCGGTCGGCCGGGGAAATCATCGATCTGGGCGAAACCGGCAAGACCGCCAAGGTCCAGAATATCGAGCATTTCGACCCGACCGGGTGGGATATTGCGCTGTTCGCGATCGGGTCGGACGCGACCAAGCTGCACGCGCCGCGCTTTGCCGCCGCCGGCTGCGTCGTCATCGACAACAGCTCGCTCTACCGCATGGACCCGGACGTGCCGCTGGTCGTGCCCGAGGTGAACCCGGATGCCATCGACGGTTACAAGGCCAAGAACATCATCGCCAACCCCAATTGCTCGACCGCGCAGATGGTTGTGGCGCTGAAGCCGCTGCACGATGCAGCGACAATCAAGCGCGTGGTGGTCTCCACCTATCAGTCGGTGTCCGGCGCCGGCAAGGCGGGGATGGACGAGCTGTTCGAACAGACCCGCGCTGTGTTCGTCGGAGACGAAAAGACGGTGTCGAAATTCACCAAGCAGATCGCCTTCAACGTCATCCCGCACATCGACAGCTTCCTGGACGACGGATCGACCAAGGAAGAGTGGAAGATGGTGGTCGAGACCAAGAAGATCCTCGATCCCAAGATCAAGGTCCACGCCACCTGCGTGCGCGTGCCGGTGTTCGTCGGCCATTCGGAAAGCGTAAACATCGAGATGGAGCGCGAATTGTCCGCAGAGGACGCGCAGTCCATCCTGCGCGAGGCGCCGGGCATCATGCTCGTCGACAAGCGCGAGAATGGCGGATACGCGACCCCCATCGAAGCGGCGGGGGACGATGCCACCTACATCAGCCGCGTCCGTGAAGACCCGACGGTCGAAAACGGACTCGCCTTCTGGTGCGTCTCCGACAATCTGCGCAAGGGCGCGGCGCTCAACGCGGTGCAGATTGCCGAACTGCTCGGGCGGCGGCACCTCAAGAAGGGGTGAGCGCAAATGGCTGAACCGTTCGAAGGTGGTTGCCTGTGTGGCGCGGTGCGCTACCGGGTGACTCCTACCGTGCGGTTCCAGCCCTATGCCTGCCATTGCACCGACTGTCAGACCCGCACGGGCAGCGCCTTCGGCATCCAGCTCAGCGTCATGGCCGATGATCTCGGCCTGACGGGCCCAATTCTGCGCGGCGAGCATGTGCAGCCGAGTGGCGCGGTTGCCGGCATTTTTGCGTGCGAGCGCTGCCTGACACGCATCTACACCGACAATGACCGTCGACCCGGTATCGTTAACCTGCGCGCCGGAACGCTGGATGACAGCCGCTCGCTAGTGCCGTTCGCACACCTGTGGGTATCCAGTAAACTGCCCTGGGTGACGATTCCGTCAGAAGCGATAGCACTGCAGGAACAGCCGCAGGATCAGGCTGGGTGGATTGCCGTCTTGCAGCCCAGGCCGGTCGAGAGATAGGTCGTTGCATGCCCTCCAGCGCCGGCATTGCGCGGCCATGGCTTGCGCTGCCGCGCACTCAGCGCATCGCCCTGGGTGCGTTGCTGGCGCTGGTCGTCCTCGCCAACATCGATCAGCCCTATCCCGCGCTGGCGCCGCTGCACCATATCCCGACGCTCGCGCTGATCGGCCTCGCGCCTTGGTGGCTGCGGCGCTGGCCGTTGAGCGACGGAGCGCTGCTTTCCCTGCTCGGCTTCTTCTCGCTGCACAGCGTCGCCGCACGCTGGACCTACAGCTATGTGCCTTACGACGCTTGGGCGCAGGCGCTGATCGGGACGACTGTCAACGAGCTGTTCGGCTGGAGCCGCAACCATTTCGACCGGCTTGTGCATTTCGCCTTCGGCGCGCTGCTGATGGCACCGCTGGCCGAATGGCTGAGGCCGGTCCTGCCCACCGTGCGCCTGCGCCTCTTCGCCGCCGTGATCCTGCTGCTCGCCGCCAGCGCCGCCTATGAGTTGTTCGAATGGCTGCTGACGCTGTTCATGGCCCCCGATGCTGCGGAAGCCTATAACGGGCAGCAGGGCGACATGTGGGATGCGCACAAGGATATGGCGCTGGCCCTCGGTGGCTCGCTGGTCGCTTGGCTGTGGATCGGCCGGCGCGCCGCTTGACCGATCACTCCATCGGTGGCGGCGGCGGTGCGCCGGGGCGCGGGGCCTTCATCAGCAGCACCAGCGGCACGAAGCAGGCGACGAGCAGCGAGAGAATCCAGAAATTGTCGATATAGGCGATCATCGCCGCCTGCCGGTTGATCATCGCATCGATCAGTTGCAGCCCGCCTGCGCCCACTTCTCCCAGCAGGTCGGCGCTCGACGGGTCGACCGGGGGCAGGCTGCCCGGCGTGACATGGGCCGAAAGATCGGCGTGGCTGGTCTGGATGTTGCGCGCCAGCAGCGTCGTGATCAGCGAAATCCCCGCGCTGCCGCCGATCGAGCGTGACAGGTTGAGCAGGCCCGCGCCATCGGTGCGATGCTCGGGCGCGATGGTGGAAAAGGCGATGACGTTGAGCGGCATGAAGCACAGCCCCATGCCCATGCCTTGCAGGAAGCCGACGACGATGAACTCGTTGCTGCCCATCTCCAGCGACCAGCCGGTGCTGCGCCACAGCGTCGCCGCGGCGATGGCGAAACCGGTGCCGATCAGCACCCGCGGGCCGACCATGCCGATCAGGCGGGTTGCGATCATCATCGACAACAGCACGCCGACGCCGCGCGGCGCCAGCAGCATGCCGGTATCGAACACCGAATAGCCGAACAGGCTCTGCAGCATCGGCGGCATCAGCGCGGAGATGGAGATCAGCACCACCCCCATCAGTGCGGAAAAGCCCATCGCGGTCACAAAGCTGCGGCTGGTCAGCAACGCGCGCGGGAAGATCGGGTCCCTGGCCGTCGCGACATGCACCGCGAACATCCACAGCGCAGCAACGGCGATGCCCAGCTCGACGATGATCTCCGGCGATTGCAGCCAGTCCTCGCCTTGCCCGCGATCGAGCATCAGTTGCAGCGTGCCCAGCCCGATGGCGAACAGGAAATAGCCCAGATAATCGAGCCGCCGGCGGACGATGGCGCGGCTCGGCAGCAGCCACCACAACACCGCCAGCGTGGCGATGCCGATGGGCACGTTGATGTAGAATACCCAGCGCCAGCTATAGCTTTCGGTCAGCCAGCCGCCGATCATCGGGCCGGAAATGGGCGCGACCATCACCCCCATGCCCCACACCGCCATCGCCCGTGCGTGGCGGCTGGGCGGGTTGATGTCGAGCATGATGGTCTGGCTCAGCGGCCCGATGAAGGCCGCGAAAATTCCCTGTCCGATGCGGAAGGCCACCATTTCGATAAGGTTGGTGGCGATGCCGCACAGCATCGATGTGGCGATGAAGCCGGCCACTGCGATCAGGAACAGGTTGCGCGATCCCACCCGGTCGGCGAGCCAGCCCGTGATCGGCGTCGCTACCGCAGAGGCGATGATGAAGCTGGTCAGCACCCATGTCACCGTCTCCGGCGTCGCGCCCAGCGCGGTCTGCATGTGCGGGATGGCGACATTGGCGATGGTCGAATCGAGAAACTGGATGATGGACGCGCCCATCACCGCGACCATCAGCAGCCCGCGATGCTTGACGGGCAGGGTAGCGACGTCGGCAGCCGGCGCCGTCACTGCCGCTCGTCGAAATGCACTGTCACCTCAGCGGACAGACCGGCGAGCAGCGGGCGCGGCGGGGTGCCATCGATGGCGATGCGCACCGGCACCCGCTGGGTCACCTTGACCCAATTGCCCGTGGCATTCTGCGCCGGCAGTACCGAGAATTCGCTGCCCGTGCCCGCACCGATGCTGACCACCCGGCCGGTCAGTTCCAGATCGGGATAGGCGTCGAGATGAATGGTGGCGCGCTGGCCGACGCGCATATGGTCAAGGTCCGTTTCCTTGAAATTGGCCTCGATCCACGTGTTCTGGCTGGCGACGATGGTGAGCGCGGGCAGGCCGGCGACCATCGTCTGACCCACCTGCAACCGGTCCGCCTGGCTGATCATGCCACCGATCGGTGCGCGAACCTCGGTGCGGGCGAGATTGTATTGCGCTTCCTCGCGACGCGCGCGTCCGGCGAGGATGCCCGGGTTGACGCCTGGCGCGATCCGACCGGTCGCCAGTTGCGCGCGGGCCCGCACCGCTGCGGCGCGCGCGTCGGCCAGCCGGCCTTGCGCTTCCGACAGGGCGCTCTCTGCCGCGTCGACGCGCGCCCGGGTGTTGAAGCCGCGCGCCATCAGCGCCCGCTCGCGCTCGGCCGCGGCACGGGCGAAGCTGACCGCGCGTTCGGCGGTCGCGATATCCACCTGCATCGTGTCGGCGGTGGTCGTCATCGTCGTCACATTGGCTTCGGCTTGCGCGATCTGCGCCTCGGCCTGGTGGATCGCGATGCGGAACGGTTCGGGATCGATGCGGAAGAGCAAGTCGCCGACGGCCACCCGCTGGTTTTCGCGCACGCCGACCGCCACGATGCGGCCGCCGATTTCCGAGGATATCGACACCTTGTCCTGCTGCACATAGGCGTTGTCCGTCGAAACCGAGGTGCCGCTGGTCAGCCACCACCACAGGCCCAGGCCGATCAGCAGCACGGGCAGCGACAGCATCAGCGGCAGGCGCCAGCGCGGCGGTGCAGGGGGGCTGGCAGGCTCAGGCGTGGCCATGGGCGTTCTCCGGCTCTGGCGTGTCGATGCTGCGCAGCAGGCTGGCGCGGAACTGGGCGATGCGGGCCGTGAAGGCCTCGCGCTCGTCGGCCGAGAAGCCGGCAAAGGATTGATCGAGCAGCGCTTCGGCAATGCCGCGCATCTGTTCGATCAGTGGTTGCGCCTTGTCGGTCAGGTGCAGGCACCATGCGCGCCGGTCGCCAGGGTCGGCGCGGCGTTCGATCAGATCGGCTTCCTGCAGCCGGTCGACCATCCGGGAGAGGGTGATCGGTTCCACCTCGAGCTGGTCGGCGGCGCTGCCCTGGTTGATGCCCGGGTTCCGCGAGACCACCACCAGCACCCGCCACTGCTGCCCCGTCACGCCAAGCGCGCGGGCGCGCGCGTCGAAGGCACGGCGGAACAGGCGCGCGGTATCGGCCATAAGGAAAGCGGCATTATCACTCATGTGTGCCGATATAATAACGATGCTTATTATAGGCAAGGGTATGACTGCAGGCGGCTATCCGGTGGGGTAGGCAATCGCCACAATCTCCCATTCCTTCGCGCCCGATGGCAGCATCACCCGCCGCACATCGCCCACCGCCGCGCCGCGCAGCGCGCGCGCCAGCGGCGAATCCCAGCCGATGCGGCCATCGCCCGCCTCCGCCTCGTCGTTGCCCACCAGCGTGACGACGCGTTCGGCCTCCTCTTCGTCGATCAGAGTGACCGTCGCGCCGAAGAAGATACGCGTCTTGTCCGGCTGTTGCGCGGGGTCGACGATCTTGGCTGCCTTCATCCGCTTGGCCAGCCAGCCCAGCCGCCGGTCGATCTCGCGCATGCGCTTGCGGCCGTAAAGATAATCACCGTTCTCGCTACGGTCGCCATTCCCCGCTGCCCAGCTCACCACCTCGACGATGGCGGGCCGCTCGGTGCCGAGCAGTTGCTCATATTCGGCCCGCAGCGCGGCAAAGCCTGCGGGGGTGATGTAGTTGGGCCGGTCCAAGGATCAGCCGGCCGTCGGCTTGCCCAGATAATAGCTCAGCCGGTTGCGTTGCTCGGCCGGCGCGCCGGGGCGCAGCGTGTCATAGACCACGGCATTCTCCAGTACGCGCTGCACATAGCCGCGGGTCTCGCTGAACGGGATTGCCTCGATCCAGTCGAGGATGTCGACAGCCCCGGTGCGTGGATCGCCATTGGCGCGCAGCCAGCGGTTCACATTGCCCGGACCCGCATTGTAGGCAGCGACCGCCAGCGGATAGCTGCCGCCATAATAGTCGAGCATGCTGCGGAAAAAGGTCGAGCCGAGCATGATATTGTAGCTGGGGTCGTTGGTCAGCTCGCCCAGATTATAGGGCAGGCCGGCCTGGCGCGCGGTCTGCTGCGCCGTCGCGGGCATCAGCTGCATCATCCCGCGCGCGCCGACCGGGCTTTGCGCGGCGCGGTCGAACTGGCTTTCCTGGCGGGTGATGGCGTGGATGAAGGTCCAGTTGTCGGCATGGCCCGGCGGCACGTCGAGCGTCGGAAAAGCGGCTGGGACATAATCGGTGAGGCCGTTGGTCCGTGCGCTGCGGCCAACCATCACGCTGAGGTCGGCGCGGCCGATCTGCTCCGCCAGCTCGATGGCCAGCGCATGGTCGGCGTCGCTGGTCGCCGCGTTGGCGATGGCGCGCAGGAACAGCGATTGCGTCCGCCAGTCGCCCTGCTGCCCCAGCAGCCGCGCGGCGGCAACCACCGTGCGCTGCTCGAAGGCGCTGCGCTCGTCGGCCCCGACGCTGCGCTCGGCACCGGCGGGGCGCGGCTGCGGCTGGCCGAGCCGTTCGAGCGCAAGCTGGCCGTGGAACTGGTCATAGTTGCGCGAGGCGCGGGTGAAATAGTCCTGCGCCAGCTCCGGATCGCGTGCCTCGGTGGCGGCACGCCCGGCCCAGTAGAGCCCGCGCGCCCACACCTGCGGCGATCGGCCGCCGGTCGAATAGAGCGCGAACAATCCCGCTGCCTCGCGCGGCCGGCCGAGATCCTTGAGCGCGGTATTGGCTGCGAGCCAGACGAGGTTGGTATATTCGTCGCGCACGCCCAGCGGCTGGTCGACCACGCGCGCACCGGCGGGCAGCAGGCCGTCGACCTGGCGGGCCATGTCATAGGCGAGCTGCGGCTGGCCGGCGGAGCGTGCGGCGCGGGCCTGCGCCACCAGCAGCTCCAGCCATTTCTCGGGGTCGGCCGGCGGCGCGGCGAGCACGCGCGGCGCGGCCAGCAGCGCACGCGCCTCGCCGGTGCGTCCGCTCGCGATCAGCCAGCCGGCCTTGTCGGCAATATAGCCGGCATTGGTGGTGGTCAGCGTCGGGTCGATGCCCTCTGCTTCGCTGGCGCGCAGCGCCGCCGCAGTGGCGCGGGTGCGCATCGCCAGCCGCGCCGAGAATTCCGGGCTGCGCGCGGAGGAGACGAACGCGATCTGGCGCGCTGCCGCCGTCGTCGCATTGCTCCACAGCAGCCTGTCCATCCGTGCATCATGATCGGCCTGGGTCAGCACCGAAGAGAAGCGCGCGAGCAGCGCCGCCTCGTCATCGGCGGAGAGCGTCCCGCCGGTCCACGCCCGCCGCGCTGCGGCTTCGGCGTCCCGCTCGCGCCCGGCAGCGGACAGCGCCAGCGCATAGCGCAACTGGCCAGCGGCGTTGGTCGGCGCAAAGCGCGCAAAATAGTCGGCGGCATGCGCCGGCACGATACCGGCGGGCGACAGCGCCTCTTCGGCCTTGCGCTTCAGCTCATTCTCGTTGGGCCAGCCCGGATTGGCGAGCAGAAAGCCTGCCACCCGGTCGAACGACGGGCGCGGTTCGGCCCGCAATGCCTGCCATTCGGCCAGCGCCTGCGCCGCATCCATGGCGACCACGGCCCGCTGTTGCTGGCCGTTCCACATCTGCGCGACGCACATCGTCGGTGCCAGCAGCAAGCCGAACACGATTGCGCGCGATGCGCTCGATTGAAACAGAGGCGATACCATGCTTGCCATGATGGGGGAGCAATCCTAACTGGCGCTGAACGGAGCGGGGAGCCGCACCGCATTTCCGCGCGAGTCTATGCTGCGGGAATCCGCCCTGTAAAGGAGCAAGACGATGTTTTCGGGCTCGATACCGGCCCTGGTGACGCCCTTTCGCGGCGGAACGATCGATGAGGACGCCCTGCGCGCGTTCGTCGATTGGCAGATCGCGTCCGGCTCGTCCGCGCTCGTGCCCTGCGGTACCACCGGGGAAAGCGCGACATTGGGGTTCGACGAGCATTACCGCGTGTTCGACATCGTCATCGAAGCCGCCGCCGGCCGGGTGCCGGTGATTGCCGGCTGCGGTTCGAACGATACCGCCACCGCCGTGCGCCACATGGCAGAGGCGAAGGCGCGCGGCGCGGATGCCGCACTGATCGTCGCGCCCTATTACAACCGGCCGACGCAGGACGGAATGGTCGCCCATTTCGAGCATCTGGCCGCGCACTCCGATCTGCCCATCGTTGCGTACAATGTGCCGGGCCGCACCGTGACCGACATCCTGCCCGATACGCTGGCGCGCATCGCCGCCTTGCCAACGGTGGTCGCGGTCAAGGACGCGAGCGGCGATCTTGCCCGCGTTACCGAACAGCGGCGCGCCCTTGGTGCGGATTTCTGCCAATTGTCCGGCAATGACGATCTGTGGCTGAGCCATACCGTGCTTGGCGGCGCGGGCTGCATTTCGGTCACCGCCAATGTCGCCCCTGGCCTGTGCGCTGAATTCGCCGCAGCCTGCGCCGCCGCCGACTGGTCTGCGGCGCTGGTGCTGCACGAGCGGCTGTTCGCGCTGCACAAGGCGATGTTCTTTGATGCAAGCCCTGGTCCCGCCAAATATGCGCTGTCGCGGCTGCACGACTGGTTCGATCCGCAAGTGCGCCTGCCGATCCTGCCGGCCAACGCCGCGGCGCGCGCTGCGGTCGATGCCGCGCTCGCCGAAGCCGGTCTCCTCTGATGGCGCGGCCGCATCACGCCGAGTTCGACAAGAAAAAGGTCGTGGCCGACAACCGTCGCGCCCGCTTCGATTATGCTGTCGATCAGGTGTTCGAAGCCGGCATCGCGCTCAAGGGCACCGAGGTCAAATCGCTGCGCTTCGGTGACGGCAGCATCGGGGACAGCTATGCCGAGGTGAAGGACGGCGAGGTGTGGCTGGTCAACAGCCACATCCCCGAATTCAGCCATGGCAACCGCTTCAATCACGAGCCGCGCCGCCCGCGCAAATTGCTGCTGTCCGGTCGCGAGATCCGCAAGCTGCATGGCGCCGTCGCCCGTGAAGGGATGACGCTGGTCCCGCTCACCGTCTATTTCAACAGCCGCGGCCGCGCCAAGGTGGAGCTGGCGCTGGCCAAGGGACGCAAGGCGCACGACAAGCGGGAGCATATCAAGGAACGCGACTGGAAGCGCGATGCCCAGCGAATCCTCAGGGAGCGCGGCTGATGACCCGCAACCGGAACCTCGTCATTGCGAGCGCAGCGAAGCAATCCAGTGTCGTGGTGCGCCGCACTGGATCGCTTCGCTGCGCTTGCAATGACACCATGATTGGATCGGGGCATCCATGACCGGCTTCATGGGGTGGATCAGGCGCAACAGCCCGACGCGCGAACAGTTGCTCGAAAGCCGCTGGCTGAAGCCTTTCGCCCACCGCATCGCGCACAGCGAGCTGTGGCGCTTCACCCGCCGCTCCGTCCCGCGCGGAGTGGCGCTGGGCCTGTTCGTCGGCATCTTCCTGCTGATCCCGGGCGTCCAGATCATCGGCGTGGCCATGCTGTCGCTGCCGTGCCGCGCCAACATTCCCATCGGCGCGGCCATGACCTTCCTGTCCAATCCCGCCACCACCCCGCTCATCATCGCTGCGTCGGTGTGGACCGGCAACACCGTGTTCGGTCTGCGCGCTGATCCGTCGATGCTCTTCCAGCTATGGGATGAGGGGGCGAGTGCGAACCAGTGGCTGACCTGGTTCTTTTCCGATGCCGCGCCGGCATTGCTTGCTGGCCTGTTCATCATCTCGGTGGTGTCTGCGGCGGTCGGCTTCGTGCTCGGCTCGGTGATCTGGAACGCCTGGCTGCGGTGGCGCTGGCGGCTGCGCCTGAAGGCCCGCATCGCGGCGCGGCTCAACGCCTCCTCCTGATCGCGGGGGCGCAGGCGCGGCGGCAGAAACTACACCCGTAGTCATTGCACCGGCCCGCTGCACTGTTATAAGCCACCATTACTGACCGACGCGGAGCAACCGCGCGGCACTTCCGGAAGGATTGAGCATGTTTCGCACCCGTTTTGCTGCCGTAGCCCTCGTTTCCGCTTCGGCGCTGGCGTTGTCCGCCTGCGCGAGCACCGGGGGCGCGCCCGCCCCGATCGCTGTCGCCCAGCCGGCACCCGCGCCGGCGCCCGCCCCCGCCCCGGCGCGTCCGCGGCCCTCGATCGGCGATTTCGGGTTCGATAGTGCCGGTATGGATCGCAGCGTTGCCGCCGGCGATGATTTCTACGCCTTCGCCAACGGCGCCTGGGCGCGCGCCACCAGCATCCCGGCCGACAAGTCCAACTATGGCATGTTCACTGCGCTCGGCGATCTCAGCCTCAGTCGCACCCGCGCCATCCTCGATGAAACCCGCGGCCGCGCTGACAGCAAGATCGGGCGCGCCTATGCGAGCTTCCTCGACGAAGCCGGCGTCGAAGCGCGCGGCCTCGCCCCGATCCAGCCGTGGCTGACCGAAATCAAGGGCCTGCGCAACCGCGCCGGCTATGTCGCGCTGGCCGCACGGGCCGACCGGGCCGGTATTCCCACCCTGTTCGGCAGCTATGTCGGCCAGGATGACCGCAGCCCGGACCATTATCTGTTCACCATGGGTCAGGCCGGCATCGGCATGCCTGATCGCGACTATTATCTGGAAGCCGCGCCCCGTTTCGCCACCGTCCGTGCAGCCTACCTCACCCACCTCGAGACCATGCTGACGCTGGCGGGGGAGAGCAACGCCCGCGCCCGCGCACAGGCGGTGATGGATTTCGAGACGCGCATCGCCCGCGCCCACTGGAACCGCATCGATTCGTCCGATGCGACCAAGACCTACAACAAGATGACGCTGGCCGAGCTGCAGCGCATCGCGCCCGGCTTCGACTTTGCCGGCTTCCTGCGCGGGGTCGGGGTCAACCAGACCGATCTTCTTATCAACCAGCCGAGCGCTTTCACCGCAATGGCCCGCGAATTCAGCCGCGCCCCTGTGGCGGTGCTGCGTGACCAGCTGATCATCCGCAGCATGGCCAGCTATGCCGACGAGCTGCCGCGTGCGGTGGGTGACGCCAATTTCGCTTTCTACGGCACCGCTCTCTCGGGCACGCCGCAGCGTGAAGATCGCTGGAAGCGCGCGGTGCGCTTCACCGAAGGCGTGCTCGCCGACGATCTCAGCCGCGAATATGTCGCCCGCCATTTCCCTGCGGAAACCAAGGCGGCGATGGATACTTTGGTCTCAAACGTGCTCGCGGCGCTCGGCGACCGCATCGACAATCTGTCGTGGATGCAGCCGCAGACCAAGGTCCGTGCCCGCGCCAAGCTCGCCAACTTCACCGTCAAGATCGGCTACCCCAGCCAGTGGCGCGACTATAGCGCGCTCGATATCCGCGCCGATGACCTGTTCGGCAACGCCTGGCGCTCGGCCAATTTCGAGCATGAGTATCAGATCGCCAAGCTCGGGGGCCCGGTGCAGCGCTGGGAATGGGGGATGACCCCGATGGAGGTCAACGCCTACGCCAACTTCTCGATGAACGAGATCGTCTTCCCGGCCGCGATCCTGCAGCCGCCCTTCTTCGATCCCAATGCCGATCCGGCGATCAACTATGGCGGCATCGGCGCGGTGATCGGCCACGAGATCAGCCACCATTTCGACGATCAGGGCGCGAAATACGACGAGAACGGCCGTCTTGCCGACTGGTGGACGCCGCAGGACGTCGCCGCGTTCGAGGCTGCGGGTCGTCGCCTGATCGAACAGTACAACGCCTATGAGGTGCTCGGCGAGCATATCAACGGCGAGTTCACGCTGGGCGAGAATATCGGCGATCTTGCCGGCCTCGCCATTGCCTATGATGCGTACAAGAAATCGCTGAACGGCCAGGAAGCACCTGTTATCAACGGGATGACCGGCGACCAGCGCTTCTATCTCGGCTGGGCGCAGGTGTGGCGGCGCAACTATCGCGATGCCAATCTGTTGCAGCGCCTCACCACCGACCCGCACTCGCCGTCGATCCAGCGCGCCTGGGTCGTGCGCAATCTCGATAACTGGTATGAGGCCTATAATGTCACCGCTGGCCAGCGCCTCTACCTCGCCCCGCAGGATCGCGTGCGCATCTGGTAAGGGCCGGGCCGCGCAAGCCCCGCATCGCCCGCTCCTGGCGAGCGCGGTCGAGACACCGTCAAATTGGCGGTGGTGGCTCGACTGCGCTCGACACGGGCAGGGATGATAGGGCAAGGCGCACATGTGACGGAACGTAGCGCCATCCTCTATGCATTGACCGGTCAGGACGGCGCCAGCGCGCGCCTGCCGTGGCTGATCGTCGGCCTCGCGGCGCTCGCCTCGGCCATCCTGCTATGGCTGCCGACCCGGTCCCCGGTCCTCGTCGCCGGCTTTGCTGCTGCCGCACTGGTCGCAGGAGCGATCGCCGTGCTGATGCGCGGCTCGGCCCGCGCAGCGCCCGCGCCGGTCGAGCAGGGTACCGACTGGTCGCTGGTCCGCGCCATCGCCGATGGCGATGCGCAAGGGCTGGCGGTCACCGATCGCACCGGGCGGCTGGTGTGCGCCAACGATCTCTATTGCGACTGGTTCGGCGGCGCGGTGACCCCGCCGGGCCTGCCGGTCGATGCCCGGACCAACGCGCTCCTGACCGAGGCCGGGCGGACGGCCTGGCGTGACGGCGAAGCGGCCGTGGCGGATTTCCCCTGCAACGGCCGCACGATGAGCGGCATGGTCCAGCGCATCGGCCATGCCGAAGACCATCTGGTCTGGCGCTGGCGTGTGCATGCCGTCGCCGATCCGGTCGGCGATGCGTTGGCACAGCTGGTCGGTCCATTGGGAAGGACGCTTGGCGAAGCCGGGGTGATGGTCGCCATCGTGTCCGCAGCCGGCACCGTCCGTGCGGCCAATGCGGCCTTTCGGCTGCGCGCATCGGGCAGCATCGACGCGGCGATCGAGGGAGAGGATTTTGCCGGGCTGCTGCGCGTCGATCGTGCCGGTCAGTTCCGCATCGCGCGCGAGCGGGACAGCGCGCTGCCGCTGCGGCTGGTGGAAGTGCCACTGTCCGGCGATGCTGCTGCGCCGCTGCTGCTGTTGATGCTCGATGAGGACCGCCTGCCGGCCGACCCGGGGCTCGCCCCAGATCTCATCGACCGGCTGGTGCAGGCCTTGCCCAGCGGCATCGCCATGGTCGATCGCGACGGGCGCTTCCTGTCGATCAACCCGGCGTTTGCGCGGGCCGTCGGCTCGGCGCCCGATGCCTTGCCCTCCTATCCCGGCGACCTGCTGGTCGCGGAGGACAAGGGCGCCATCGGCGATGCCATCCGCCGCCATGCCAGCGGGCGCGGCACCAGCGGCGAAATCTCGGTACGGCTGCGCGATGCGCCGGAAGCACCGGTCAGCATCGGCCTGATCGGCCTGCGCGGTCTCGGGCAGGCGGCAGTGCTGCTGACCCTCGCCGAAGCCGGCTCGGCCCCGGTCCCGCACGAGCGGATGGAACAGGCCAGCAAGATGCAGGCGATCGGCCAGCTCGCCGGTGGAATCGCCCATGATTTCAACAATATATTGACCGCAATTCTCGGTGCTTGTGACCTTATGCTGCTGCGGCATCAGCCGGGGGACAGCGACTATGACGATATCCAGCAGGTGCGCAGCAACGCCAACCGTGCCGCCAATCTGACGCGCCAGCTGCTCGCTTTCTCCCGCCAGCAGACGCTGCGGCCGCAGATCCTCAACCTGTCCGATATCGTCGCCGACGTCTCGCACCTGCTTGAGCGGCTGATCGGGGAGACGGTCAAGCTCGACGTCAACCACGGACGCGGTATCGGCCCGGTGCGGGCCGATCCGGTCCAGCTCGAACAGGTCATCGTCAATCTCGCGGTCAATGCCCGCGACGCCATGCCGCGCGGCGGCACGCTGACCATCGCCACGGCCGCGGTCGGCCCCAAGGATCTGCCGAAGGGGCAGGGCGATATCCTGCCGCCGGGCGACTACAGCCTGCTGTCGGTCACCGATACCGGCACCGGCATATCAGCCGATGTGCTCCCCAAGATTTTCGATCCCTTCTTCACCACCAAGGATGTAGGCAAGGGCACCGGGCTCGGTCTTGCCACCGTCTATGGCATCGTCAAACAGTCGGAAGGCTATATCTTCGCGGACTCGCGCCCGGGGCAGGGCACCCGCTTTTCCATCTACCTGCCGGTCTACAAGGGCAGCCAGCCTGCCGAGGCGCAGCGGCCCGCGCCCGCAGCGGGCGCCCGCAGCCTGCATTGGGGCAGCGGCACCATCCTGCTGGTCGAGGATGAGGATATGGTCCGCGCGGTGGCAGAGCGGGCGCTGCTGCGCGCCGGCTACACTGTCGTCACCGCCACCCAGGGCGAGGACGGGCTGGAACGCTTTGCCGAGATGGAGGAAGTCGATCTCGTCGTCAGCGATGTGATGATGCCGCAGATGGACGGCCCTGCGATGGTCGCCGCGATACGCGCCAAGCGCGCCGATGTGCCGGTGCTGTTCATGTCCGGCTATGCCGAGGAGCAGTTGCGGCAAACCATCGCGCTGCCCAATGTCGCCTTCCTCGGCAAACCCTTCTCGGTCGCCCAGCTGGTCGATGCGGTGGCCGCGATCAGGGATGCGTCGCGGGGGTAATCCTGTGCGGGTAAAGAAGGGCCAAGGCGTCATTCCACAGCCCTGAGCGTGTCGAAGGGCGTGTCGCGGTCATGCGCAGCGCCCTTCGACAGGCTCAAGGCTTCGGGTCAGGCGAAAGGCCTGCCATCTGGCGCTCCCCCTGCGCGGACGCTACGGCACCCGCATGGCAATTTCCGTGTTCCAGCTGTTCAAGATCGGCGTCGGCCCATCCTCCTCGCACACCACTGGCCCGATGCTCGCTGCGCGGCGTTTCGTTGCCGGGCTCGCGGAGCAAGGCGTGCTGCCGCGGGTGGCTGCGCTCAAGGTCGATCTGTTCGGTTCGTTGGCGCTGACCGGGCGGGGCCATGCCAGCGATACGGCGATTGTCGCCGGCCTCGCCGGCGAATGGCCGCACGCAACCGGCGCCGCTGCCATCGCCGCCATCTGGCAGCGTGCGCAGCAGGAGCGCCGCTTGCAGCTTCCGGACGGCCCGGACATCGCGTTCGATCCCGGCACCGACCTCACATTCCGCACCCGCGAACGCCGCCCCTTCCACAGCAATGCGATGGCATTCACAGCGTTCGACGCCGCCGCACAGCCGCTCGCCACGCGCACATTTTATTCGATCGGCGGCGGCTTCGTCGTCGACGAGGAGGAGGCCGGTCGCAATTCGGGCGGCGCGGATGACGAGATCGCCTTGCCGTTCGGCTTTACCAGTGGCGCGGAAATGCTGGCGATGGGCGCCGACTCCGGCCTCACCATCGCCGAAATGATGCTCGCCAACGAGCGCGCGCGCACCGATGAGGCCGCCATCGTCACCGGGCTGGACAGCATCGCCGCCGCGATGTCCGCCTGTATCGATGCCGGCTGCTGTGCCGAAGGCGTGCTGCCCGGCGGCCTCAACGTCAAGCGCCGCGCGCCCGGCATCGCCGCCGACATTCGCGCCCGCCATGACCAGTTCACCCCCGATCCGCTGGTCGTCCTCGACTGGATTAACCTCTGGGCGATGGCGGTCAACGAGGAGAATGCCGCCGGGGGCAGGGTGGTGACCGCGCCCACCAATGGGGCCGCTGGTATCATCCCCGCGGTCATCCGCTATTATGAGCGCTGCTATCGCGGATCGGCAGAGGGCGTGCGGACCTTCCTGCTCACCGCCGCCGCCATCGGCGCTCTTTACAAGCGCAATGCCTCGATCTCGGGGGCCGAGGTCGGCTGCCAGGGCGAGGTCGGCGTTGCCTGCTCGATGGCCGCCGCCGGTCTCACCGCCGCGCTCGGCGGCACAAATGCCCAGATCGAGAATGCCGCCGAGATCGGCATGGAGCATAATCTCGGCCTGACCTGCGATCCCATCGGCGGACTGGTGCAAATCCCCTGCATCGAGCGCAATGCAATGGGCGCGATCAAGGCCATAGACGCCAGCCGCATCGCGATGATGGGCGACGGCACGCATGTCGTCAGCCTCGACAAGGTGATCGCCACCATGTGGCAGACCGGCCTCGACATGCGCGACAAATATAAGGAAACCTCGAAGGGGGGCCTTGCGGTGAATGTGGTGGAATGTTGATCGGTAGCGGCCGAAAAGTCCGCAGTGCCAAGCTTGTCGAAGCACGCCTCACCGCATAGCGTTGGGCCGTCACGAGAAACGCCCTTTGACAGGCTCAGGGCTAGGGATTGGGGACGCTGCAATGACCAAATGGCTCAAACGCATAGGCTGGACCGTCGCAGCGCTGATTGCGCTGCTGGCCATCGCCTTTCTCGCCCTGCGCACCCCCGATACCGATCGTGCGGCGATGATTGCCAAATATGGCGGCACGCAGAGCCGCTTCGTGACGTTGCCCGACGGTGCACGTGTGCATGTGCGCGACAGTGGCGGGACCGGCGCACCGATGATCCTGCTGCACGGCTCGAACAGCAGCCTGCATACGTGGGAGCCGCTCAAACGCGAGTTGGGCAGTGCCTATCGTATCGTAACGCTCGACCTGCCGGGGCACGGCCTTACCGGCTCTACCCCCACCAACCGCTATGATATCGCAGAGATGGTCGCCACGGTCGATGGTGTCGCGACCGCGCTCGGGCTGCAGCGCTTCATCCTCGGCGGCAATTCGATGGGTGGCGGGGTCAGCTGGAACTATGCACTGGCGCATCCCGGCAAAGTGCAGGCGCTGCTCCTGCTCGATGCCGGCGGGATGCCGCCGCGCGCCGGAGATGCGCCGCCCAAGAGCAACATCGGCTTTCGCATCATGCGTTCTTCCTTCGGACGCTGGATCGGCGGGCAGATCACGCCGCGTTTCCTGATCCGCCAGAGCCTCGAACAGTCGGTTGCCGATCCAGCGCGCATCACCGATGCCGATGTCGACCGCTATTGGGAATTGCTGCGCTTCCCCGGCAATCGGGCCGCGACGATGCTGCGCTTCTCCCGCCCGTTCGTGAACGACCGCGCGGCGGAACGTGCCCGCAGCATCACCGCACCGACGCTGGTCATCTTTGGCCGAGAAGACCGCATCATCAACCCCAGCGCCGCCGAGTCCTTCCGCGAACGGATATCCGGCAGCGAAGTGGTCCTGCTGGATGGAGTCGGGCATTTGCCGATGGAAGAGGCGCCGGAGCAAGCGGCACAGGTCATTCAGGAGTTTCTCGCACGACGGTTGCCGCAGAACTAGGGGCCAAGCACCCTCGTCATTCCGTCATTGCGATCTCCGCTCGCAAAGACGGAAGAATGGAGTGCTACCCATTCACGCCGCCGCCCGGCCCCGATCGAGAAACGCATTGATCGAGCGCAGCGTCGCTTCGGCGTGGCTGACGAGGAACAGGTGCCCGCCGTTGGGGATCACCTCCAGCTCGGCGTTGGGGATCAAGGATTTCAGGATGCGGCCGTTGGTCAGCGGCACGATATTGTCGTCCTCGCCCATCATGATCAGCGTTTCCGCCTTGAGCAGGAAGGGCAGGAAGGGCGCGCTGGTCCAGCCCAGAAACGCCAGAAGCTGATAGAAATAGCCGGTACCGGTCGGCGGCTTGACCCGGCTGACATGGCCCGCGGCCCCGCTCAGATCGCCGCCATAGAGTGTCGCGAAATTCTTCGCCATGAAATCGGGGTCGATGTAGCGGCGCGGGTTGGCCATTTTCGACAGCGCGGAAATCTTGCCCGGCACCATGAACCAGCCTGCCGACGTCGCGGCGAGGATCACCCGCCCGACGCGGCCGGGATGCTGCATGGCGAAATGCTGCGCCATCGCGCCGCCCCAGCTCACCCCCATCACGTCCATCCGCTCATAGCCCAGCTTGCTCATCAGCTCTGCGGCAAGCATGGCCATGGTCACGGCGGTGTAGGGGATGACCGGCTCGGGCGATCCGCCGATGCCCGGCATGTCGAACATCACGAAATCGCGGGTGGTGAAATGGCGGGCGAAAGGCGCGACCAGCTCGATGTTCGCGCCGATGCCGTTGAAGAACAGCAGCGGCAGATTGCCGGCATCGCTCTGGGCGCGCCACCGCGCGACGCGGACGGTGCGGCCGCCCGCTTCCATCATCGCCACCTCGGCGCCGTGGAGCGGGTCATGCTCGTGCGGGATCGCCGCTTCGTCGGCGGCGAACTCGCCCGCCTCGATGGTTTCGTCGCTGGCGATGGTCATGTCCGCACCTGCTTTCCGTCGTTCGTGGCCCGCGGCCCGCCGCATCGCACCCTGCATCACTGCACAGCGCCCATCGGCGGGCCGGGTTCCACGGTCAAGCCCCAGCGGGCCTGGCCTCATCCATGGGCATAGCTGCCGGGAGCGGGTTCGATGGGCGGATGCTCGGCGTTACCGAGCGCCTTGGGCGCGTCGACCAGCTTGCCCGAGCGCGTCTTCACCCATTCCGCCCAGTACGGCCACCAGCTCCCCGACACTTCCTCGGCCTGCTCCAGCCACTTGTCGACATCGGCCGGGGGCTTCTTCGAGGATTTGTAATATTTCGCCTTGGGGTTGCCCGGCGGGTTGAGGATCGCCTGGATATGGCCCGACTGCGACAGGATGAACTCGATATTCTTCGACCCGAACAGCTGCGTGGTCCGGTAACAGGCCTTCCACGGCGTGATATGGTCGGTCACCCCGGCGAGGATGAACAGGTCGTTCTTGACCTTGGAAAGGTCGACCTTGTGCCCGGCGAGCTCGACCTGGCCCGGATTGGCAAAGGGCTGGGTCTCGTAGAAGTCCAGATAGTCGCTGTGCAGCCTGGCCGGCAGGTTGGTCGCGTCGTTGTTCCAGTAGAGGATGTCGAACGCGGGCGGGTCCTCGCCATGCAGATAATTGTTGACCACATAGTTCCAGACCAGATCGTTGGGGCGCAGCCAGGCGAAGGAACGGCTCAGCGACGATCCTTCCAATATCCCCTTCTTGGCGCTGCGCTGCCGGGCGAGCTCGATGCCGTGCTTGGACACCAGCGCGCCGACCTCGCTGTCGGTGGCCTCGGGCTGCAGCACGCAGACCATCATGGTGATGGCATTGGCACGGTCGTCGCCCATCGCCTGCATCTTGGAGACGATGGTGGCGAGGGTAATCCCGCCGGAACAGGCGCCCGACAGGTTGACCTTGTCCGATCCGGTGATCGACTGCACGACGCCGATCGCCTCGATAACCGCGTCGACATAGTCGGCAAGGCCCCAATGGCCGCAGTTGGTGCAGGGGTTCTTCCAGCTGATCACGAACGGCTGGATGCCGGCCTGCAACTGCAGCTGCACCACCGATTTCTGCGGGGTCAGGTCGTTGATATAGGCCTTGTTGATCTGCGGCGGGACCGTGAGCTGCGGGATGGCATGGACCTTTTCGGTCACCGGCACATATTGGATCAGCTCCATCATCTCGGTGCGCCACACCACCTGGCCGGGGGTGGTCGCCAGATTCTCGCCCACCTTGAACGGCCGCTTGTCGACCTGGCTGACGATGCCGTCATTGTGGACGATATCGTCATAGGCGTTCTTCAGCCCCTTCATCAGCGAAAGCCCGCCCGAATCGATGGCGCGCTTGATGGCGGAAGGGTTGCCCGCCAGCGTGTTGGTGGGGGACAGGGCGTCGAGGATCATGCCGGAGATGAAGCTTGCGCGGTTGCGCTCCATCTCGTCGAATTCCAGATCGTCGATCCACGCCTGCGTCGTCTTCTGCATGGCGAGATAATATTGCACGCCGGCGCGGTAGAAGGGGTTGAAGCTCCACGCCGGGTCCATGAAGCGCTTGTCCTTGGGGGCGGGTGCCAGATCGGACTTGCCGGTCATGATCTTCATGACATCGTCGCCGAAGCCCTGCATCGCCTTCATCGTCTTGTCGGGCTTCATCGCGGTTTCGCGCAGCAGCGCGCCGACCGCGCCGATCATGTCTTCCCGTGCCAGTCCGACCAGCGGGCTCAGTGCCGAACCGCCTTCAGGCTCCCCGCTCAGTTCGATCTTGGACTTTTTTGCCATCGATGCGCTCCCTCAACCATCGCGGGGGCGTTGCCGCACACCCCGTCAAGCAGTGGTTGTGGCGGGCTCGACGGGGTTGTCAATCGCTGCCGCGCGCGCTGCGGCCTCATACCGCAGGCAATCGAAGATTTTCGCGCCGGCCAGAAATACCGATCCGGTGCATGCCGCCATCAGCAGATAGCCGCCAACCCCCGGATATTGCACGGTGTACACACTGCCCCGCTCGATGGCGCCGAGCGCCAGCGCGTAGATGATCAGGCTCGCCTCGAACCGGGTCTTGATAATGAACAGGCGCTTGATCTTCCGCAGCATGGCATCCTCGCAGCAAACCCCGTGCCAACGGCGTACAACTGCCGTTGTTGCACGGGGGAGGATGGTAAACTGTCAGTTAACCCGACAGTTGGGAAGCGCGTTAACCAAGGCTGTCGAGGCCCAGCGCCGAAAGGAGCGCGCCGCGCGCCGAACGGACGGTGGCAGCCAGCGATGGCAGGGCGAGATCGGACGGCGCAATTTCCTCGGGCCAGTGGCGGGCAATCGCCGCGCTCGCCCGGTCGATGGCGTCGGGGGTGCACAGGAAGCGCGGGTCGATGGTTGCCGGGTCCGCGGCAACGCGCAGCCTCAGGCACGCCGGCCCGCCGCCATTGGCCATGGATTGCCGCACATCGACCGGCAAGATCCGGCGGATCGGGCCGTTGCCCGCGACATGCGCGTCGAGCCATGCCTTGACACTCGGCGTCGCCACCGCCTCGGTCGGCACCACCAGTGCCTGTTCGCCGGCCGGCAGCGTCACCAGCTGGGCGTTGAACAGATAGCTGGCCACGACGTCGGGCAGCGAGACGTCGCCTTCCGCCACCTCGACGATCTCGCACCATGGTGCCGCAGCGCGGATCGCTGCATAGGCGGCCTCGGGCTCGGCAAAGGCGCTTTCATGCACGAACAGCAGCCGCTCGTTGGCCACCGCCACCACGTCATTGTGGAACGCGCCACCGCCGATCGCGCGCGGGTTCTGCTCGATGAACAGCGTGCGCGCCGGGTCCAGCCCGTGCAATCGCGCCACCGCCTTCGACGCTTCGAGATACTGGCGGGCGGGGAAGCCGCCGCCGCTCTTGCCATAGACAAAAATCTCCACCCCCGCCTCGCCATGCGCCGGTGCCAGCCGCATGTGGTTGGCCGCGCCCTCGTCGCCGAAGGGGGCGGGCACCGGCGGATGCACGGCAAAGACCGAGCTGTCGGCAAAGGCCAGCCGCAGCTGCGCCAGCGTGCCGGTCCATTCATGGCTGCGGTGCGGCATCGTCACCAGATTGGCGACGGTCAGATGGCAGCGCCCGTCGCGCGTGTCCGGGGCAGGGGAGACGGTTGCGGCATTGGCCGCCCACATCGCGGATGCGGAAAAGGCGGCAGCGCGCATGTGCGGCTCGGCTGCGGCGAGGCTGGTGCCCAGACCTGCCAGCCAGCGCTCGTTGGGCCGGTCGAGCGGCATGAACCAGCCCTGCGCCAGCCCGGCCTCGAGATTGTGCCGCATCTTGGCCAGCCCCTGCAGCGCCGCCTCGCGCGGGCGGGACACGGCTCCCGCATTGCTGGTCGCTGCCAGATTGCCGTGGCTGAGCCCGGCATAATTGTGGCTCGGTCCGATGATGCCGTCGAAGTTGATTTCTGTGATCATGTGCACTGTCACCGCCCAAAAATCCGTAGCCCTGAGCTTGTCGAAGGGCGTCTCTCGATGTTGCAAAGCGCCCTTCGACAAGCTCAGGGCTACGGGTCGATCCGCTGCAAAACGTCAGCTCGCAATCCAGTCGATCCGGTCTCCCGCCCCCACGTCCAGCGCCTCGGCGGCCGCGTCGTTCAGCACCACGCCGTCCTGCTCCGCCGCCACTTCGCCGAAGGCGCAGCGGAAGTCCCGCCACGTCCCGGTCGAGACCAGCGCGCGGCTGCCGCCGTCGCCGATCGCGGATATGGTGTCGCTGCGCGCATCGCGGATCGTCTTCACCTGATCGGTGCGTGCCGTCATCGTCGGCCCGCCGTCGAAGATGTCGATGTAATTTTCGAAGGCAAAGCCCTCATTTTCCAGCATCCGCATCGCTGCGCGGCCGCTGGGGTGGGGCAGGCCGATCACGGTCTTGGCCGCGTCGGACAGCATGGCGATATACACCGGATGCTTGGGCATCAGATCGGCGATGAACTGGTTGCCGTGCAGCGCATTGAACTGGTCGGCTTCCTGGAAGCTCATGCCGAAGAATTTGCCGGCAACCCCGTCCCAGAAAGGCGATCCGCCCGCGTCATCGATCACCCCGCGCAATTCGGCGAGGATGCGGTCGGCGAAATGGGCACGATGCGCACGGATGAAGAGATAGCGGGAGCGCGCCAGCAACAGGCCCAGCCCTCCGGCCCGTTCATGCGGATGCAGGAACAACCCGCCGACCTCGGACGCACCTTCCAGATCGGAGACGAGGTTCAGGATTTCGGCGCGGAACGTGCGGTTGAGCTCCTCGCTCCGCTTGGAGATCGTGCCGATGCGATAGGAATAGAAGGGCCAACGCATGCCGACCTTGGTCATGATCTGGCAGGTGCCGCGAATCTCGCCGGTCGTGCGATTCTCGAGCATCAGCACGAACAGCCGGTCCTCCTCGCTGCTGTCCGGATCGGCAAAGGCGGCGGTGGCGCGCTCCAGCTTGGCGGTCAGCGCGGCGCGATCGGGCGGCAGGTTGGTGAACCCGCCGCCGGTCAGTTTCGCCATTTCGTACATCGGCTGCACGTCGGCCATGGTGGCCGGCCGGATAATGAACGTCATTCTTCCCCTCAGTTGCTCCGACGGAGCAAGTTCCAACCCGCTTGTGATCCTTACCCGACCGTCCTGAGCTTGTCGAAGGACTGCTCCTCTTCCGCGCGATGGCAAGGCGAAGGACAGTCCTTCGACAAGCTCAGGATAGCCGGTCTTTGGTGGTTGGCGTGGTTTTCTACACCCCGCCCCGCTCGACGATCCGCAGGATCGACAGCGCAGACAGCCGCGCCCGTTCGGCAAGGCTGTCCGCATACATATATTCGGCGTCCGAATGGATCGCGCCGCCGCGCACCCCCATGGTGTCGACCACCGGCACGCCGCAGGCATGGATATTGTTGCCATCGCACACCCCGCCCGAATCCTTGCGGGCAATGGTGAGGCCAAGGTCGCTACCGGCCTGCTCGACGATGCCGAACAGGCGCGCCGCCGGCCCGTCTACCGGCTTGGGCGGGCGGGCAAAGCTGCCGTGCATGTCCACCGTCACGTCATGCTCCAGGCTGATGGCATAGCACAGGTCGGACAATAGCTGCTTTGCCTCGGTCTCCAGGTCGGGCGTGCGCGGCCGCAGGTTGACGCGCAGGATGGCGAGGTCCGGCACCACATTATTGCCGCTGCCGCCATCGATCCTGGCCGGATTGATGCTGAGCCCGGGGCGCACCGCTGCCTTCAGCCGCACCGCCAGATCGGCGGCGGCGACCAGCGCGTTGCGGCCATCTTCGGGATTGCGTCCGGCATGGGCAGATCGGCCGCGCACGGTGATGCTGAAATTGCCGCTGCCCGGCCGCGCGCCCGCCAGCGTGCCGTCGGGCAGGGCGGAAGGTTCATAGGTGAAGGCCGCGGCCTTGCCGCGCGCGAGGCTTGCGATCAGCGCGGACGAGGACAGCGAGCCGACCTCCTCGTCGCTGTTGATGATGACATCATAGCCGAAATCCGCCGCCCCGCCGCTCGCTTCGACCGCTTTCAATGCTGCCAGCATCACCGCGATGCCGCCCTTCATGTCGGCGGTGCCGGGCCCGTTGAGGGTGTTGGTATCGAGCCAGCGCAGCGTTTGGAAAGCGTGGTCGGGCGGGAACACCGTGTCCATATGGCCGGTAAACAGCATCCGCAGCGGCGCCTCTGGCCGCACCCGCACCACCAGATGCTGGCCGTGCGCGATGCCCTCAACACTCCCATCGGCCCGCACTGCGTCGACCGGCGCGGCATCGACCAGCGCCACCTCGCCCGGCAGTGCCGCAAAAGCATCGCTCAACAGCGCCGCCATTGTCGCCAGCCCGGTCAGATTGCGAGATCCGGAGTTGACCGCCGCCCACGCCTCCACCTGCGCCAGCATGCCCGATTGATCGGGATGCGCGATGGCGCGTTGTTCGAAGGCGGTCAGGTTGGTCATACCCGCCTCTCTAGCCGCTGTGGTGCGCCACCTCCACCCCTCTGGCTGTGTCGTCGGGCGAAGAGAAATTTCACGCAGATGCGCAGAGGCGCGGAGGAAGGGGCGAGATAAGTGAAAATTAGTTCACGCGAAGAACGCAAAGAACGCGAAGAGGGCAATGCTAACCGCGAAGCGGCTTATCGCTCCAAGGCCGCGTGATGCGCAGCGGGGCTTAATGAATTGGCCTGCCGGCCAAGCACAGTCTCTTTGCACTCTTTGCGTTATTCACGTGAACCCTCGTTTCTTCTCCTCTGCGCCTCCGCGCCTCTGCGTGAATCAGAAAACCCGACCCCGCAGCCAATCCATCTGCCCATCGGACCCCTCTTGCCACCCGCCGTAACCCGCGCCATAGCCCCTCCCGCTTCCTCCCCAGTTGCACTATCGGCCAGAATTGCGTCGGCACCGGCGCGGGTGAGACAAGGAAGCGAATGCCATGACGACCTATGAAAATCGCGCGGGCCTCTCCGTCGATGCGACGATGACGGCATTCGTCGAAGCCGAGGTGCTGCCCGGCACCGGCATCGACGCGGCCCATTTCTGGTCAGGTCTCGCCGCCACTCTCTCCCGCTTCGAGCCGGAAAATGCCGCGCTGGTCGCAGAACGCGAGCGTCTGCAGGCCGCGATCGACGACTGGCACCAGACCCGCGTCGGCCAGCCGCTCGACATGGATGCCTATCAGGCCTTCCTGCACGACATCGGCTATCTGGTGCCCGAACCCGCGCCCTTCACCATCGGCACCGCCAATGTCGATCCGGAGATCGCCACCACCGCCGGACCGCAGCTCGTCGTTCCGTCGCTCAACGCCCGCTTTGCGCTCAACGCCGCCAATGCCCGCTGGGGCAGCCTCTATGATGCGCTCTACGGCACCGATGCACTGCCGGGTAAGGCGAAGCCCGGCGGCTATGACAGCGAGCGCGGGGCGCAAGTGGTCGACGCCGCCAAGAGCTTTCTCGACGAGGTCACCCCGCTCGCATCGGGCAAATGGGCAGACTGGACCGGCGGCGCGTTGACGCTCGCCGATCCGGCGCAGCTCGTCGCGCGCAGCGAGCATAGTATCTTGTTGCAGAACAATGGCTTGCATATCGACATTGTCATCGATGCTGCAAACAGTGTCGGCGCGACCGATCCCGCGCATATCGCCGATGTCATTCTCGAATCCGCGCTGACCACCATCATCGATCTCGAGGATTCTGTTGCTGCGGTCGATGCCGAGGACAAGGTGGCAGCGTGGCGCAATTTGCTCGGCCTGATGAAGGGCGACCTGTCCGAAAGCTTCGACAAGGGCGGAAAGACCATCACCCGCGCGCTCAATGCCGATCGCAGCTACGCAAAGCCGGATGGCACGGTGCTGACGCTGCCCGGCCGCAGCCTGCTGTTCGTGCGCAACGTCGGCCATCTGATGACCAACCCTGCCGTGCGGCTCCCGGATGGCAGCGAGGCGCATGAAGGTCTGCTCGACGCCGTCATGACGTCAACCATCGCCCTCCACGATCTCAAGGGCAACGGCCGCTTTCGCAACAGCCGCACCGGCAGCATCTATATCGTCAAGCCGAAGATGCATGGCCCCGCCGAGGCGACGCTCACCAACGCGCTGTTCGACGCTGTCGAGGACATGCTCGGTCTCGCACGTCACACCATCAAGGTCGGCGTCATGGACGAGGAGCGCCGCACATCCGCCAACCTTGCCGCCTGCATCCATGCGGTGAAGGACCGCATCGCCTTCATCAACACCGGCTTCCTCGATCGCACCGGTGATGAAATCCACACCTCGATGCAGGCCGGGCCGATGATCCCCAAGGGGGAGATGAAGGCGAGCGACTGGATTGCAGCCTATGAGGATCGCAACGTCCGCATCGGTCTCGCCTGCGGACTCTCCGGCCGGGCGCAGATCGGCAAGGGCATGTGGGCGATGCCCGACCTCATGGCGGCAATGATGGCGCAGAAGATCGCCCATCCGCTGAGCGGCGCCAACACTGCCTGGGTGCCAAGCCCCACCGCCGCGACGCTGCACGCAATGCATTACCACCATGTCGACGTCTTCGCCCGCCAGCGCGAGATTGCGCCTGAACCGGTGCCCGCGCTCGACCGTCTGCTTTCGATCCCCGTCGCCACCGGGCGCAACTGGAGTGCGGAGGAAGTGGCGCGCGAGCTGGACAACAACTGCCAAGGCATCCTCGGCTATGTCGTGCGCTGGATCGACCAAGGCATCGGCTGTTCCAAGGTGCCGGACATCAACGACGTGGGCCTGATGGAGGACCGCGCCACGCTGCGCATCAGTTCGCAGGCGCTCGCCAACTGGCTGGTGCACGGCGTCTGCACCGAAGCGCAAGTCGATGCCGCGCTCGCCCGCATGGCGGCCAAGGTCGACGCGCAGAATGCGGGCGACCCGCTCTACGAACCGCTGACCCGCGATGGCGTCGCCTGGCGCGCCGCGCGTGCGCTGATCTTCGAAGGCGTCACCCAGCCGTCGGGCTATACCGAACCGCTGCTGCACAAGTTCCGGCAGGAAAAGAAAGCAGCTGCTTGAGTTTGATCGTCATTGCGAGCGCAGCGAAGCAATCCAGGGCGGTTGACGCCGGCACTGGATTGCTTCGCTGCGCTCGCAATAACGATGAACCCTGTGTCGATATCGCGATTTGCTGCTAGCCTCTCCCGATCACACAAGCGGGAGAGAGAAACATGGCAGACCTCGACGGCAGAATCGCCCTCGTCACCGGTGCGTCCAAGGGGCTGGGCGCGGCCACGGCGCGGGCGCTGGCAGCAGCAGGTGCCACCGTCATCGCCACCGACCTCGAAGCACCGGAAGCGCTTGCCGCCGAGATTGGCGGCCATGCTCTGCGGCAGGACGTCACTCGCGAGGAGGACTGGATCGCCGCGATGGCCTTCGCCCGCTCGGTGGGCGGGCTCGACATATTGGTCAACAACGCCGGCCTGTTCCTGATGAAGCCGGTGACGGAGACGACGCTGGAGGACTGGCGCCGCCTCAACAGCGTCAATGTCGAAGGCGTGTTCCTGGGCTGCAAGCACGCCATCCCGCTGCTCGCCGAACGGGCCGGCCAGTGGACGGGCGGTGCGGCCATCGTCAACCTGTCCTCGGTCGCCGGCCTGCGCGGCGCGGCGGGCGTCACCTGCTACAATGCCTCCAAGGGCGCGGTGCGCCTGTTCACCAAAGGGGTCGCGCTGGAAGTCGCCCCGCTCAAGATCCGCGTCAATTCGGTCCACCCCGGCATCATCGAGACCGACATGGGCAACGATCTTGTCCAGCGCTTCTCCGCCGCCAGCGGTACCGGCGACAATGAGATGCGCGAGCAGCTCTCGATGCGCCACCCGCTCGGCCACTTCGGCGTGCCGACCAACGTCGCCGACGCCGTCACCTTCCTCGCCTCGGACAAGGCCGCCTTCATCACCGGTGCCGAGCTGGCGGTCGATGGCGGGCTATCGGCGCAATAGGGCAGGGTGACTTCGCGTCGGGTCTACCGTAACAGTGGGCCAGTCACACAACCCGTAGCCCTGAGCCTTTCGAAGGGCGTTTTCCGGTACCGCGAAACGCCCTTCGACAAGCTCAGGGCTACGGATTATCAGCAGCCAGCCGACCTCCCATGCCCTACACCGTCGCCGCCCTCTACAAATTCGCCGCCTTCGATGACCCCGCGAGCTTGCGCGAACCACTGCTTGCCGCCTGCCGCGCGCACGGCATCTGCGGCACGCTCCTGCTCGCTCGTGAGGGCATCAACGGCACCATCGCCGGCAGCGCGGACGGCATCGCCGCCATCCTCGCCCATATCCGCAGCCTGCCAGACTGCGCCGATCTCGACGTCAAATATTCCGCCGCCAGCGTCGCGCCGTTTCGCCGCATGAAGGTGCGTCTCAAGAAGGAGATCGTCACCCTCGGCGTCCCTGGCGTCGATCCCGCGCGCGATGTCGGTACCTATGTCGCGCCCACGGACTGGAACGCGCTGATCGCCGATCCCGACACCGTCGTCATCGACACGCGCAACGATTATGAGGTCGCGATCGGCAGCTTCGACGGCGCGCTCGACCCCGCAACCCGCAGCTTCAGCCAGTTCCCCGACTGGTGGCGCGCCAACCGCGACGCACTGGCGGGCAAGCGCATCGCCATGTTCTGCACCGGTGGCATCCGCTGCGAGAAAAGCACTGCCTTCCTGCGCGCCGAAGGGGTGGAGGATGTCTATCACCTGAAAGGCGGCATCCTCGCCTATCTGGAACAGGTGCCCGCCGCCGACAGCCGCTGGCACGGCGACTGTTTCGTCTTCGATGAGCGGGTCAGCGTCGGCCACGGACTGGTCGAAGGTGAACACAGCCTGTGCCGCGCCTGTCGCATGCCGCTCAGCGCCGCCGACCGTGCGCACGGCGACTATGTCGACGGCCAGCAATGCCACTATTGTGCGCAGGAGCGCAGCGACGAGGACCGCAAACGCTATGCCGAGCGGCACCGCCAGTTCAGCAAGGGGGATATGTGAGCAGGGGCAGCGTCGGGGCGCTCGCTATCCTGTTCATTGTCGCTGCCCTGACGGCAGCAAGCCTTTGGTTCTGGCCGAATCCAGCCAGTCGGCGTCCGGACGCAACGCCCCCGGCAAGACTGACCTCCCCGCAGGCAAGCCGCGCGCAGTTCGATGCCTGGTTGGCTGCCGATCCGGCACGCGCCGAACAGTTCGCCGCTTTCGAGGCCTTTCTGGCGCGCGAGTCGTTGTCCGGCATCGTCCCGAGTTGGACCTTGCTGCGCGCCGATGCCCGGCGCACCGCCTCATGCCGAGCCGATCTTTTCGTGCTGCCACCGCGCCGCCTGTGGCCCAACATCCTGCCCGCGCTTCGCCTGCTGCGTGACAAGGTTATTCCGGTCGTTGGCCGGGTAAAGGTCGCATCGGCCTATCGAGACCCGACCCTCAACGCCTGTTCGCAGGGCGCGCGTGGCAGCAGGCACCTCGACTTTTCGGCACTGGATCTCGTCCCGCTCGATCAACCCGACGCCGTCACCAGCTTCCGCAGGCTGTGCGCCGCATGGCGCAATGCCGGCCCGTCGTCGCGCTGGGGGCTGGGCGGTTATCTCGATCTTGAGACGCCACAGCACAACCGCGTCGGTCGCTTCCATGTCGATGGGACCGGCTGGCGCACCTGGGGCTTTAGCTATTCCCGCGCTAGCAGCATCTGCAATCGGCTGTAGGGGCCTTACGCCCCCTGCCGCCGCGCCATGAATGCGAGCCGCTCGAACAACATGATGTCCTGCTCATTCTTCAGCAGCGCGCCGTGCAGCGGCGGGATGGCGGTGCGGTTGTCCTTGGACTGCAGCACTTCCAGCGGCATGTCCTCGTTGAGCAGCAGCTTCAGCCAGTCGATCAGCTCGCTGGTCGACGGCTTCTTCTTGAGGCCGGGCACTTCGCGCACCTCGTAGAAGATATCCATCGCGCGGCTGACCAGTATCTTCTGGATGCCGGGGAAGTGCACGTCGACGATCGCCTGCATCGTGTCGCGATCGGGGAACTTGATATAGTGGAAGAAGCAGCGGCGCAGGAAGGCGTCGGGCAGCTCCTTCTCGTTGTTCGAGGTGATGACGACGATCGGCCGCTCGGCCGCGGCAATATGCTCGCCGGTCTCATAGACGTCGAACGCCATCCGATCGAGTTCCTGCAACAGGTCGTTGGGGAATTCGATGTCGGCCTTGTCGATCTCGTCGATCAGCAGCACCGGCAGGGTGGGGGCGGTGAACGCCTCCCACAGCTTGCCCTTCTTGATATAGTTGCGGATGTCATGGACGCGCTCGTCGCCGAGCTGGCCGTCGCGCAGGCGGGCAACCGCATCATATTCGTAGAGGCCCTGCTGCGCCTTGGTGCTCGACTTGATGTTCCAGGTGATCAGCGGCGCGCCTGCGGCCTTGGCGATTTCCTCGGCCAGCACGGTCTTGCCGGTGCCCGGTTCGCCCTTGACCAGCAGCGGGCGACGCAATGTGACGGCGGCATTGACCGCCACCTTCAGATCATCGGTCGCGACATAGTTGCTGGTGCCTTCGAATCGCATCGCTCGCCCTTTACGTTTACGTCAACGCTAGGGGCATAGCAGCGGCGCTGCCGCGTGCAAGTGTCGGCGCGCTGCTCAGGCCTTGCTGCGAACGTCCTCGCGGGTGGCGAGCAGATCCCACAGGCCGCGATGCTGCGCCAGCAACTGCTGCGCGCCGAACAGCATTGCCCGCTCGATCGCGCCCGATCCGTTGCGTTCGGCCATCAGCGCGATGGTGTCGTGCAGATCGGGCAGCGCTGCCGGGCGCGCGCTGACGTCGAGCCGGTCGGCTGCGGCGTCGAGCACCGAGCGCACAGCGCGCCAGTCCAGCGCCAGCGCGATCGCCGCGCCCAGCGCCGTGCCAACCCGCTCGGACTGACCGAGCATGTCGATGGCATGGCCTTGCGCCAGCACCGTCTGTTCGCATTGCTGCTGTCCGGCGGTGCTGGGGATCGGGCCGGCTGCTGCCGACAGGGCGGAAAGATAGGCCCGCTCGCGCGAGAAGGCGACGGTGGCGCTGGCAAACCAGCGCCGCTCGTCGGCATCGCGCGCGCGCAATGCCGCATGGTCGACCAGACCGGGGTGGCGACCGTGCAGCAGTCCGAAGAAATGCACCGCGTCCGCCAGATTGCGAGTCGCATCGCGGCCTTCGACCAGTTTGCGCGATTGCACATAGGGATGGGCGCCGGCCCCTTCGGCGGTCACCAGCGCGTCCAGCGCACGGGTAAGGTCGCTTGAGGCATCGACGCGCAGCGGCTGCACCATGGCTAAATCCTGTTCACTCGGCATGTCGGTTCCCTCCCTCTGGTCGCAAGGGGGGCCGCTCCTTGCCCCTGTGTAGCGGCGGCAGCGTAAATTCGGGGTTTATGCACCCCGCACCGATTTGGGACGGAAAGCGTATCCATGCCGTTTACCATGGCGGCCGGATTGTCTTTTCGTTGCTTGACGCCTGTCGCGGAATCGACAGACTGGACGGGTGGCGAAGGGGCGAAATCTGCACGGGCCGCGGGCCCTGAATGCACGCTGGTGGGGTACGGCGCTGGCTTATGGCGCGGCGCTGGCGCTGTTCGCCTTCCTGCTCGAATGGCTGGATTACAAGCATCGCGCCATGCAATGGTCGCTGCAGGCCTATCTGCTGATCGTCGGCATCGGCTTTGCCTGCCTGGGCGGATGGGTGGGGCATCGCCTCGCAATACGCCGCCGTGTCGACCCTGCGCCGGTCAACCAGGCGGCAATCGACGCATTGGGGCTGAGCGAGCGCGAGATGGAGGTGCTGCAACTGCTCGCCGACGGTCACGCCAACAAGCTGGTCGCGCGACAGCTCGGCATCTCTCCCAACACGGTCAAGACGCATGTCGCGCGCCTGTTCGAAAAGCTTGAGGTGTCCAGCCGCACGCAGGCCATCGCCCAGGCCCGCGCGCTCGGCATCATCGCATAAATCCGGGCGATTGGCGCCAAATCACCCGTTCGGGCGATAGCGATGCCAGCGCCGCCCGCGCATGATCGCCGCATCCACAAACGCAAGGAACAAGCGCATGACCCGAATCATCTTCACCTATGGCGTTATCGGCGGCCTGATCGTCACCGTCGGCATGCTGCTCGGCATGTTTGCTGTGCCCGATGGCGGCGGCATGGTCGGCATGGCGGTCGGCTATCTCAGCATGCTGGTCGCGCTCAGCACCGTGTTCATGGGCGTGCGCAGCTATCGCGACACGGTCGGCGGCGGCGTCATCCGCTTCTGGCCGGCGTTCGGGCTCGGCCTCGCCATCGCGCTGATCGCCTCGCTGTTCTACGTCGCGACGTGGGAGGTCTATATGTGGCAGACCGACTATCGCTTCATGGACGTCTATGTCGCCGGCACCATCGCCGACATGCAGGCGCAGGGCCGTCCCGCAGCAGAGATTGCTGCCTTCTCGACCGAGATGGAAGCGTTCAAGCTGCAATATGCGCAGCCATTGTTCCGCATGATGGTCACCCTGTCGGAAATCGCGCCGGTCGGCGTCATCGTCGCGCTGGTGTCCGCCGCGGTGCTGCGCAACAGCCGCATGTTCCCCTCGCGCCGCGCCGCCTGACCTCAACCGATGCGCGCCACGCCCCACTCGATCCAGCCGACGGGGCGTGGCGTCTTCGGCATGTAGCGGCTGCCCATGCGGGTGGTGGAAAAGCCCGCCGCCTCATAGGCATCGGCAATCGGGCGGGTCAGGTGGCAATTGCCCGCCATCCGCTTCCACAGCGGCTCGATCCGCCGTTGCCAGCGCTGTACTTCGGCATCGGGCGCGCGGCCATGCTCGAGGAAAATGGCAAGACCGCCGGGCTTGAGCACGCGTTTCAGTTCGCTGAGCACCCGCATCTGCTCGGCGACCGAGCAGAGCGTGAAGGTCGTCACCACCGTGTCGAAAGTGCCGCTGGCAAAGGGAATATCCTCGCCCACGCCCTCGCGGATGTCCGCGCTGATGCCGCGCTCCGCCACCAGCCGCCGGCTGTCTTCCAGCAATGCCGGGGTCGGGTCGATGCCCGACAGGTGGGTCACCTTGGCGCTATCGTAGAATTGCAGGTTGATGCCGCCACCGCAGCCGAGTTCGAACACCCGTCCTTCGGCGAGCGGCACGACATGGCTGCGGGCTTTCATGATCTGCGGCTGCGCACAACAGCATCGGATCAGCCGCGGCGTAATGTGCCGCTCCCACCAGTTGCCCATCTGCTCTCCCCTTCAGGCGCAGACTATGCCGGCACCTGCTGGCTGGTGCAATGGAAGCTGCCACCGCCGCCGAGGATGGCATCGGAGGGCAGGGGGGCGATCCGCCTGCCGGGGAACAGATCGGCCAGAACCTGCGCTGCCGCATCGTCCCATCGCGTGCCATAGGCGGGCATGGCGATGGTGCTGTTGCCGATCAGGAAGTTCATGTAGCTCGCCGGCACCGGCTCTCCATCCACTTCGACCCGCCCGGGCGAGGGGATGGTCACCACATCGACGCCAAACCCCTCGGCGCGCTTCAGTGCATCGGCATAGACCGCCGCATTCGGGTCATCCGCGCCGCTCGCCTCTGGCAGCAGCAGCAGCCCTTCCGCCACCCACCGCGCCAGATTGTCGACATGGCCGTCGGTATGGTCGCCATACAGGCCATCGCCCAGCCACAGGATGCGTGTGAAGCCCAGCGCCTCATGCAGCACGCTTTCGATGGCGCCGCGCCCCATCTCCGGATTGCGGTTGGGGTTGAGCAGGCATTGCTCGGTGGTCACGCAGAGCCCGGCACCATCCCAGTCGATGCCGCCACCTTCCAGGATCATCGCATGAGCATCACGCGCGAAGCCATGGCGCGCCGCCAGCCGCGCGCCGATATCGGCATCCCCCGGCATCAGATATTTGCCGCCCCAGCCATTGAAGCCGAAATCCGCCGCCCGCCGCCCGGCGCCTGTGCCGGTGATGATCGGTGCGGTATCGCGCAGCCATACATCGCCCAGTGGTTCCACGATGGTCTCGACATGGGTGTCGACCAGACCGCGCGCCACCGCTGCGTCCTCGGCGGAATTGCACACCAGGGTAACCGTCTCACCCTTGCCGCCATCGGCGATCGCGCTGGCAAATCCGGCAATCTGCACCCGCGCCCCATCGAACGCGGCGCCCCATTCATCGCGGATCGCCGGAAAGCCGATCCACAGGCGCTCGTGCGTGGCCCATTCGGGCAGGGGGGAGTGAGTCATGAGCAACAATCATCCAGACAATCGTCGCCCCGGGCTCGACCCGGGGCCGCTTTCAGCCAAGCGCAACATCGAGAGCGGCCCCGGGTCAAGCCCGGGGCGACGGCCTCAACGGCTCCCCGCCCGGCTCCGGTCGCGGATCGCGCGGAACTCGTCGCCCTCGTTCCAGTTGGGCCAGGCCGAATCCATTGCCAGCATCCGCCCGACGGCGTAATAAAGGCGCAGATCCGCCATCATCCCGTCCCACGTCTCGATCACGCCGATTTCGTCGTCCGGCCCGTGATAATAGGTGTTGGTATAGCGCTCGGAATAGGCCCGCCCCGCCGCAACGCCGCCCGACAGCAGGTCTTCGCCACCGTCGAAATAGATCATCGGCACGCCCAGCTTGGCCAGGCTGAAATGGTCCGACCGATAATAGAAACCCTTCTCCGGCGTCGGTTCGGGCACGATCACGCGGCCCTCCGCCGCCACCGCGCGCGCCAGATAATTGTCGAGCTCGCTCTTGCCGCCGCCCACGACGATGATGTCGCGCGCCGGCCCCGCGCCCGACAGCGCGTCCATGTTCACGCCACCCACCGTCTGCGCCAGCGGGAACACCGGATTTTCGGCATAATATTCCGATCCCAGCAGGCCGCTTTCCTCCGCCGTCACCGCCAGGAAGACGAGGCTGCGCTCGGGCGCGCCGGCGCGGGCGTGGGCCTCCGCCAGCGCGACCAGGCCGGCGGTGCCGGTGGCATTGTCGATGGCGCCGTTGCAGATGTCATCGCCCGCCGCATTCGCCTCGCACCGGCCAAGATGATCCCAATGCGCGGTATAGAGCACATATTCGTCCGGCCGGGTGCGCCCCGGCAGGACCGCGATCACGTTGCGCGACGGCGTCCGGCGGATCTGGTTGTCGAAGCTCAGCGACGCCGTCACCCCGGTCAGCGGTACGGCGCGGAACCCCGGCGCCTTCGCCCGCTCGCGCAAGGCGTCGAAATCCTGGCCGGCGGCGGCGAACAGCGCGCGCGCCCGCTCGAGCTGGATCCAGCCGTTAGCCTGTGTCTGGTCCATGTGATTGTTCGCCGCATCGGCGGTATATTGTGGGCCGGTCCACGACGAGCGCACCACATTCCAGCCATAGGCCGCCGGCTCGGTGTCATGCACGATCAGCACCGCCGCCGCGCCCTGCCGCGCCGCTTCCTCATATTTGTAGGTCCAGCGGCCATAATAGGTCATCGCCCGGCCATTGAACTGCCCGCCCACGGTCGGGGTCTGCCAGTCGGGGTCGTTGACCAGCACCACCACCGTCTTGCCGCGCACATCGATGCCCGCATAGTCGTTCCAGCCGCGCTCGGGTGCGTTGATGCCATAGCCGACGAACACCACCTCCGAATTGGCAATCTCGGTCCGCGGGGTGATGCGATAGCTTCCGGCCACGAAATCCTCGCCCAGCGCCAGCGATTGCGTGCCGCGCGGCGTGGTGAAGGTCAGCGGGCTGACATTGGCCGCGCTGATTTCGACCAGGGGCACATCCTGCGTCCAGCTCCCGTTGTTGCCCGGCTGCAGACCCGCCGCGCGGAACCGCTCGATCAGCAGGTCGACCGTCTTCTGCTCGCCCGCCGTCCCCGGTGCCCGGCCCTCGAACTCGTCGGACGACAACCGCGTCGTCACATCGCGCAGCGTATCGACACTGATCCGCGGCGCGCCAACCGGCGCAGCGATGGTAGGCGCGACGGTGGTGACACAGGCGGAAAGCGCCAGCGGCGCGACGCAGGCAAGCAATAGCGGGCGGACCATGACAAAACCTTCCTCACAACACCAGATTGCGCGACCTTCTGCCCGTCCCGAAACGGCGACACAAGCGCCTAGAGCGTGACACAGGCACCGATGTGTCGGCTTGACCGATCCATGGTTCGGCGACATGATACTCTTCTCGGGTCTGCAAAGGAGAATCGACCATGTCGATGCTTGCCAGCCTGATTCTGTCACTCGCCGCTCAGCCCGCCCTGCCTGTCCCGCGGGAGGATGACACCATCGTCGTCATCGGCACGACGATGGACCAGCTCGCCCGGGATCACCAACAGTGTGTCGACCAGCCGTGCAGCGTCCGCCGCGATGCCATCGTCTCGATCCGCTATGCCGAGGCGCTGTTCCGCCAGGGCGCGATTGCCGAAGCCCGCGCCGTCCTGTTGCGTGCCCGCTCGCGGACGCAGCAGACGGCAGCGCAGGATCCGTTCGCGGCCGCCGCGATCATGGAGGCAAGCGCCACTGTCGCCGAACATTGGGGGGACCGGCAGGAGGAGGGCAGGGCACGCGGCGCCGCCTCGCGGTTGCTGCGGGCAGAAGCACCGCAGACCACCCGCGCCTATCTGGCACGGATGCAGCGCATCGCTCTGGTTCAGGACGGTTCCTTTCGGGAGGCGGCACACCTCTATCGCGCGCTCATTGCCGATGCGCGTGAGGCCGGTCGTTACGACGTGGCGGCCGCAGCAACCCTGCGCCTCGCCGCCAATCGCCACGGCGCGCGTGCGAAGGCAGAGGCCTTGCGCCTGCTCGACGGGCTGATCGCGGCGCCGGAAACGCCGGCCTATTGGGTCGCACAGGCCGAGCTATTGTCCTTGCGCCTGCAGGTGCGGGAGCCGACCGACGCCGATATCGCGCGCATAGCCGCGCTGTATCCCGGCACCGATGGGGCCGGCAGTGTGCCGGTGCTGCTGTATGGTCCGCCCATCATGCTCTCCGGCTGCGCCACCAATTGTGACGATGACCGGGTGTCGGGCGTCGCGCGCGTTTCCCTGACCGAAGGCAGGGAGCGCTTGCGCTGGGTCGACATCCGCTATGTCATCGCTGCCGACGGACGGGTGACAGAGGCGGTGGTCGATCGCGCCAGCCCGGGTCCGCAGGGGTGGAGCGCGGACGTCATCGACGCCATTCGCGCCCGCCGCTACCTGCCACCCGGCGATCAGGCCCCGCTGACCCGCATCGAACGCGCCACGCTGACCGCCGATTTCAACGCACCCACCGGCAGCCTGATCCGCCGCCGCAGCGGCACGCCCCGCGTCGAACTGCTCGATCTGACGGGGACACCGCAATAGCCAGACCTTTCCCTGCGAAGCAGCGCAGCTCTACGTGCTGCGATTCTAGAGCGATCCAATAATATTCTGGAACTTTGCCGTTCAATCTTTAAAACAAATATTATAGCGTTGCAGCTGACTAGGGAAAGAATATGGGCAAACGCAACAAGGGGATGAAAACCAACATCGGATTCGTAGCGCTGATACCATTTTCGCTTGGGTCATCGCTTTCTGTACCATCTGCACCCCTGGTTGCCCAGGAAGCACCCGCCACGGCTGAGCCAGCTACGCCTGCGGCAGCCGCGGCCCGCTTTGGCGCGGTCGAGGCGGTACAGGACATCAGCCTTTCGCCCGATGGAACGCGCATCGTCTATATCGCTCCGGCGACAGCGGGCAACGAGCTGTTCATCGTTTCGACCGACGAGGGGGCCACCCCCAGCCGCATTCTCCGTGCCAGCGGCGATCCGGAATTCCTCAACTGGTGCGGGTGGGAAAGCAATGCCCGGCTGATCTGCCAGATCGGCGGTCAGGTGATGCAGGGCGACGACATTCTTGGCTTCAACCGGCTGATCGGTCTCGATCCCGATGGCCAGAATGTCACCGTGGTCGGTACGTCAGGCCGCACAGGGCAGGCGGGCAGTCTGCTGATCGACTGGTTGCCAGCGCAGGAGGATCGTGTCCTGCTGATCGAGCCCAATGGCACGCTCGCCACCTTCACCACGCGCGGAACGCGCGCCGACGTTCTGGAACAGCCCCGAACCAATGTCGTCGGCTATGTCACCGACGGCCAAGGCGATGCCCGGGTGATGATGAGCAATTCCGCCAGCGACATCGGCATGATCAACACTACAATGCGCTATTATTATCGCCCGCAGGGCGGCGGACGCTGGCAGCCGCTCTCGACCAGCGAGATCGTCGGTAACGACGGGTTTCGTCCGATGGCGGTGGAGAGCGCAACCAACAGCGTCCTCGGCTTTGCCAAGGTCGATGGCAGGCAGGTGGTGCAGCGTATGCCGCTGGACGGTACCGGCGTCGCCCAGACCGTCTATGCCCACCCGGAAGTCGATGTCGACAGCATCTTGCGTATCGGCCAGTCGGGCCGCTTCGTTGGCGTCAGCTTCACAACGGAACGACGGCAAGCGGTCTATTTCGACGAGCGCATCGACCGGTTGACCCGTCAGCTCAGCCGCGCGCTTGGAGGGCGGCAGGTCTATCTGATCGATGCCAGCGCCGATGAAAGCCGCTATCTGGTCTGGGCCGGGTCGGACACCGATCCCGGCAAATATTATCTCTTCACCCCTGCCGCGCGCCAGTTGCGCCCTCTGCTGGCGGAACGCCCGCCGCTGGCCGATGTCACGCTCGCGTCCGTGCAGCCGATCACCTATCCCGCTGCCGATGGCACCATGATCCCCGGTTATCTCACTTTGCCGCCGGGGCGCAGCGACGCGCGCGGCCTGCCCGCCATCGTCATGCCGCATGGTGGCCCCTCGGCACGCGATGAATGGGGGTTCGACTGGTTTGCACAATATCTGGCGGGGCAGGGCTTTGCCGTGCTCCAGCCCAATTTTCGCGGCTCGTCGGGCTATGGCGATGAATGGTATCAGCGCAATGGTTTCCAGTCCTGGCGCACCGCCATCGGCGACGTCACCGACGGCGGCCGCTGGCTGATCTCCACCCATGGTGTCGATCCGGCCAAGCTCTCCATCGTCGGCTGGTCCTATGGCGGCTATGCCGCGCTGCAATCCGGCGTGCTGGCCCCTGACCTGTTCAAGGCGATCGTCGCCATCGCCCCGGTCTCCGATCTGGTCCAACTGCGGCGGGAGGAAAGCCGCTTCACCACCGCCCGCATCCAGCGCGACTATATCGGCACCGGTCCGCATCTGCGCGAAGGCAGCCCGGCGCAGAATGCCTCCGCCATCCGCGCGCCGGTGCTGATGTTCCACGGCAGCGCCGACCAGAATGTCGAGATCGACCAGGCCCGCACCATGCAGCGCGCCCTACGGGAGGCTGGCCGACCGGTCGAGCTGGTCGAATATGAAGGACTCGCCCACAATCTCGGCAGCAGCACCGCCCGCACCGACATGCTGCGCCGCATCGCCGCCTTCCTGCCGAAGTAGAGCGCGTAAAAAGAAGGGGCCGGAGAATGTTTCTCCAGCCCCTTTCCTATTGCTCTCGGCGTCCGCTTAGCGGCTGTAGAACTCGACCACCAGGTTCGGTTCCATCTTCACCGGATAGGGCACTTCGTCCAGCGTGGGCACGCGGGTGAAGGTGGCCTTGGTGCCGTCGACGGCGATGTAATCGCACAGGTCGCGCTCGGGCAGGCTCTGCGCTTCGGCGACCAGCGCCATTTCCTGCGCCTTCTTGCCCAGCGTGATTTCGTCGCCCGGCTTCACCTGGCGGCTGGCGATGTTGCAGCGCACGCCGTTGACGAAGACATGGCCGTGGCTGACGAGCTGGCGGGCCGCAAAGATGGTCGGCGCAAACTTGGCGCGATAGACGACCGCGTCGAGGCGGCGCTCCAGCAGGCCGATCAGGTTCTGGCTGGTGTCGCCCTTCATGCGGGCGGCTTCGGTATAGTTGCGCTTGAACTGCTTTTCGGTGACGTCGCCGTAATAGCCCTTCAGCTTCTGCTTGGCGCGCAGCTGCAGACCGAAGTCGCTGGTCTTGCCCTTGCGGCGCTGGCCGTGCTGGCCGGGGCCATATTCACGCTTGTTGACCGGGCTCTTGGGGCGGCCCCAGATGTTTTCGCCCAGACGGCGGTCGATCTTGTACTTGGCGCTATGGCGCTTCGACATGGGTCATTCCTTCATTTGCTTATGCCGACACGGGAAATCCGGCGGCCCTGATGCCCCGGACCCGCCCGACGGGCCTGCTGCCCATCGCGATCACCGCTGCACCGGGAGTGCGGGATCAAATGCGAAGCGGGGCCGTTAGCCGCGCCCCGCCCAAAGGTCAAGCCGCGCGGGCCTGACCCTGGGAAGGCGATGCCGTTGGATAATGACCGTAGCCCTGAGCCTGTCGAAGGGCGCTTATCGGCAAGGCGTGCTTCGACAAGCTCAGCACTACGGCTCAATTTGGACGGGACAAATTCTATCCCGCCAGCACGAACCCCGCTTCGCGCAGCAAGCCTTGCGCTTCCTCGCCATACCAGTCCATCGGCCCGATCACACGCAGCACTTCCTTGCCCTGTCCGTCGAACAGGATCGTCGTCGGCAACTGTCCGCCATAGGACAGGCCCACGGCATTGTCCGGATCGTGCCAGCTGTCGATCTCGTTCCACCCGCGCTCGGTCAGGAAAGCGTGGACGGGCGCACTGTCGTCGCCCAGATCCTGGCTCAGCGCGATGACATGGCCGGTACCCGACACCTCGCTGGCCACGCGGTTGAGCGTCGGCAGTTCCTCGATGCATGGCGCGCACCAGGTCGCCCACAGGTTGACCAGCACCGGCTTGCCCTTCAGGCTGGCGAGCGTGATCGCGCTGCCATCGGTGGCGCGCACGCTGGCTTGCGGCAGCGGCGTGCCCGCGCCGGACCGGTCGACACGATAGCGTTGCGCACCAAGACCGGTCGGCGACCCTTTGGCGGTGCCGGTTTCGCTTGCTTGCGGGGCTGCGGCGTTTTGCCTATCGCACGCCCCCATGGTCAGGGCCGCGGCGGCGAGCGCGAGCAGCCCTGCGGCGCGGGAAAGGCGAGGCGTGGCGGACAACGGCAAGGGTAATGCTCCGGACAAGAGCGGCATGTGGGGTGGGCGGTTTGCCGCCGGCCCTGCCGCGATCATGGCAGAGATAAATGCCTCGATCCCCTTCGACAAGCGGCTGTGGCAACAGGATATCGCCGGTAGCCGCGCCCATGTCGCCATGCTCGGCACCACCGGCATTCTGTCTGCGCAGGACGCTGCGGCAATCGATGAAGGGCTGGGCCGCGTGCATGATGAATTCGCGCGCGATGGCGTCCCCGTCGATCTCGCGCTCGAAGATATCCACATGACCGTGGAATCGCGGCTCGCGGCGCTGATCGGGCCGGTGGCAGGGCGGCTCCACACCGCGCGCAGCCGCAACGACCAGGTCGCGACCGACTTCCGCCTGTGGGTGCGTGACGCCATCGATGCCGTCGACGCCGGGCTGGTCGCCTTCCAGCGCGCGCTGCTGACCCGCGCGGAGGAGCATGCCGAGAGTATCATGCCCGGCTTCACCCATCTGCAGGTGGCGCAGCCGGTCACGCTTGGCCACCATCTGATGGCCTATGTCGAGATGATCGGCCGTGATCGCAGCCGCTTTGCCGATGCGCGCGCGCGGCTGAACCGCTGCCCGCTCGGCGCGGCCGCACTGGCGGGGACCGGTTTTGCCATCGACCGGCGGATGACCGCCGCCGCGCTCGGATTCGACGCACCGACCGCCAACAGCCTCGACAGTGTGTCGGACCGGGATTTCGCGCTCGATTATCTCGCCGCCGCCGCCCAGTGCAGCCTGCACTTGTCGCGGCTGGCAGAGGAGATCATCGTCTGGGCCAGCCAGCCCTTTGGCTTCGTGGCCTTGCCCGATGCCTATTCGACCGGCAGCTCGATCATGCCGCAGAAGCGCAACCCCGATGCGGCGGAACTGGTGCGCGGCCATTCCGGGCGGATCATCGGCTGCTTCACCGCGCTGATGATCACCATGAAGGGCCTGCCGCTGGCCTATTCCAAGGACATGCAGGACGACAAACCGCCGCTGTTCGAGGCGCATGACCTGCTCGCGCTGAGCATCGCGGCGATGACCGGCATGGTCGAAACCATAAGCTTCCGCACCGACCGCATGCATAGGTCAGCTGCGTCTGGTTACTCCACCGCCACCGACCTTGCCGACTGGCTGGTGCGCGAACGCAATGTGCCGTTCCGGGAGGCGCACCATATCGTCGGCGCGGCGGTGAAGGCCGCAGAAGCGGCAGGATGCGATCTCGCCGATCTGCCGCTGGAAACCGCCAGCGCCATCGATCCCCGGCTCGATGCGCAAGGGTTGGCCGCGCTCACCGTCGAATCCTCGGTCGCCAGCCGCACCAGCCTTGGCGGAACCGCCCCGGTCAGGGTAAGGGAAGCCATCGCCGCTGCCCGCGCCGCTATCGGAGACGCATGATGACCAAGCGCTTATTGACCCTTGCCGGCGCCGCGGCTGCCATGCTTGCCGTATCGGGCTGCGGCCGCGTTGCCGAATTTGCCTATGATGCCTCGCGCCGCGCCCCGCCGCAGCCGGTCGGCTCGACCGAGGCGATGACCCCGCAGAAACTGATCGAACCCGGCCCGCAGGCCCGGCCGCAGCGCAGCGACGAGGTGCTGCGCAAATCCGAAGAGCGTCGTTCCGACGAATTCGACCTGCCGCCAACCTGAACCACGCGTCTGCGCGGCGCCTTTCCCGTCCTGCTCTTCGGAACCACCATGGATCATTTCACTCTCAAGGATGGCGCTCTCCATTGCGAGGATGTGCCCCTTGCCGCCATCGCCGAAGCCGTCGGCACGCCGGTGTACATCTATTCGCGCGCCACGCTCGAACGGCACGCCGATGCCTTCAAGGCCGGCGTGGCTGTGGCCGGCGACGTCCATGTGGCGTTTGCGGTCAAGGCCAACCCCAATCTCGCCGTGCTCAACGTGCTGGCGGCGCGCGGTTGCGGCGCCGATGTGGTGTCTGAAGGGGAGATGGTGCGGGCGCTGGCAGCGGGCGTCCCGGCACAAGAGATTGTCTTTTCGGGCGTCGGCAAGACGCAAGGTGAAATGCGCGCCGCTCTCGACGCGGGCGTGGGCCAGTTCAACATCGAATCGGAAGTCGAAGGCGAGGAGCTGTCGGCGGTTGCCATGGCCGCCGGGCAGCGCGCGACCTGCACGCTGCGCATCAACCCCGATGTCGATGCCCGCACCCACGCCAAAATCTCGACCGGCAAATCGGAAAACAAGTTCGGCGTGCCTATCAGCGATGCAGCGGCGATCTACGGCCGGCTGGCAGCCTTGCCCGGCCTCCATCTGCGCGGGCTTGCCCTGCATATCGGCAGCCAGTTGCTGACGCTCGATCCGCTGGAGGAGGCGTTCCGCAAGGTCGGCGATCTGCTCGCCGAACTGCGTGCCAGCGGCCATGCCGTCACCCATGTCGATCTCGGCGGCGGGCTCGGCGTGCGCTACAAGGCGGCCGACGATCCGCGCTGGCCTGACGAATATGGCGCGATGGTCGCGCGCGTCACGGCCGATTGGGGCTGTACGCTGATGTTCGAACCGGGCCGCGTGATCGCCGCCAATGCCGGCGTGCTGCTGACCGAGGTCATTCGCGTCAAGCCGGGCGTGCAATGTCCCTTCGTCATCGTCGACGCGGCGATGAACGATCTTGCCCGCCCCGCCCTCTACGACGCCTGGCACGATTTCGAGGCGGTGGCGCCCACGGGCGAGACGATGCAGGCCAACATCGTCGGCCCGGTGTGCGAAACCGGCGACACGTTCGCCATGAACCGCACCGTCGATACGGTGAAGGCAGGCGATCTTGCCATTTTCCGCTCCGCCGGTGCCTATGGCGCGACCATGGCGAGCTTCTACAACAGCCGGGCGATGGTGCCCGAGGTGATGGTCAGCGGCAGCCAGTGGGCCGTGGTCGCGGATCGCATTCCTGCGGCCGCAACGGTCGCCGCCGAACGGGTGCCGGAGTTTCTGCGTGGGTAGGGCGGCTACGGTCTACCCCGGCACGGTGATGGGGACCAGCGCAGCTGATGGAGGGGCAGAAGGTTATCCCGTGACCACGCGCAACGCTGCCCATGCCCTTCCACCATCCTGCGGATGGTCCCTCTACCCACTTGGGGGAGAACCGCGCCTTGCATAGCCTCCCGCTCTTCCTCCGCCTCTCAGGTCGCCCGGTGATCCTGCTGGGGGAGGGCGAGGCAGCGGCGGCCAAGCGACGGTTGCTCGAGCGGGCGGGGGCGGTGCTGACGGACGACGAGCAGGCAGACGCAGCGATCGCCGTCGTCGCGCTTGAAGGCAACGCGGCCGATGCCGCTGCGGCGCGGCTCAAGGCGCGCGGCCTTCTGGTCAATGTCGTCGACCGGCCCGAGCTGTGCGATTTCACCACCCCGGCGATCGTCGACCGCGATCCGGTGATGCTCGCCATCGGCACCGGCGGTGCGTCGGCTGGCCTCGCCAAGGCGCTGCGGCAGCGTCTCGAGGCGCTGTTGCCGGAGCGGCTCGGCGCAACCGCTGCGGCACTGGCCGGTGCCAGAGCGACGCTCAGGGCCCGATGGCCCGATGGCGGTGACCGTCGCCGCGCCATCGATGCCGCGCTGTCCGAAGGGGGCGCACTCGATCCGCTGGCGGATGTGACGCCAGACGCCGTGCATCGCTGGCTCGATGGCGATGTCCGGCAAGCGACGGGCGGCGCGTTGCAGAGCATCCGCCTCGCCAGCGCGGATCCTGACGATCTTACCTTGCGCGCGGCCCGCCTGCTCGGCCGGGCGGACACGCTCTGGCATCGCGGCGACGTGCCCGACAGCATCCTCGCGCGCGCCAGGGCCGATGCCGAGCGCCATGTGGCTGCGGAGCCGCCACCGCCACCGGCGACCGGCCTCGCGCTCTGGCTGGAGATGGCGCCATGATTCGCGGCATGTTGTGGAAAGACGGGGCGGCCACCGACCTCGATCACAAGTCGATTGCTGAAACCATGGCGATGGCGGGCGATGCGCCAGGCAGTTTCGTCTGGATCCATCTGCAGGCGGAAGAGCGCAGCGAGATGGCGCTCGACGAGCTGCCTTCGCGCCTGCCCGACGCGGTCGAGCGGGCGCTGACCGCGATGGAGACGCGGCCGCGCTGCGAGGCGTTCGAGACCGGCGTGCTCGTCAACCTGCGCGGGCCGCGGCTCGACGATTTCGAAAGCGGCGATGGCGACATCCTCTCGTCGGTGCGTATCTGGGCTGAAAAGGGCCTGCTCCTGTCGGTCTGTTTCCGGCCCACCACCATCATCGCGCCGGTGGAGGCGCGGTTCATGGAAGGCCAGTTGCACGATCCCGGCGATGTCATCATCGCGCTCGCCGTCGCGGCTGCCGAGCAGCTCGACGAGACCATCGCCGGCATCGGCGACGATGTCGACGACATCGAATGCAGCCTCGACCGCTTCACGCCCTACAGCGAGCGGCGCCGCGTCACCCGCATCCGTACCCAGGCGATCAGCTATCGGCGGTTCGTGGTGCCGCAGCGTCAGGCGCTCGAACGCATGGCCGCGCTCCCCTTGGCGTGGCTCGACACCAGCGAGCGCGAGGCGCTGCGCGAGGCGGCCGACCGCTTCGCGCGCATGGGCGAGGAGCTTGAGTCGGTCCGTGAACGCGCGGCGGTGCTGCATGAGGAACTCACCGATCTGCGCTCCGAGCGGATCGACCGCCGCTCGCTGCAGATCGCCATCGTCGCGCTCATCTTCCTGCCCCTGACCTTCATCACCGGTCTCCTGGGGATGAATGTGGAAGGAATCCCCTTCGCCAAGGAGCATTGGGCCTTCTGGGGCGTCACCGGCTTCTGCCTGATCGTCGCGGCAGCAATATCGGGCTGGTTCGCATGGCGCCGCTGGAGCGAGAGATAAGCAAGCCCACCAGCTTATCCGCCCTCTTTCGCCAGCAGCATGTGCAGCCGCGCCTGCGCGATCTGCCGCCGGTCGTCGTCCTGCCACGCCTCGACCACCACCGTCGCCACCCGGCTGCCGACCTTGGTCACGCGCCCGCGCGCAAAGGTCGGCTTGTGCTTGCCGCCGCGCACATAATCGATGGTGATGCCGATCGGCTTGAAGCGGGGCGCTTTGCCCGCTTGGGCAAGCTCGTGCGTCAGCGCGGCGTGTGCCGCCATGTCGAGCAGCCCGGCGATGGCGCCGCCATGGAGATTGCCGGGCCGCCCGGCAAGCGCATCCGCAAATTCCATGCGCAGCACCGGCGAGGCATCGGGTGCGCCAGGTTCGAGCGTGATGCCAAGGAAGCCGGCATAAGGGGGCAGGGTGGTGGTCATGCGCCGCTCCCCACCGGATTGGTGCTGGATCCGCGCGGCGCCATCGGTGCCCCGGTGAACATGAATGTCGCGGCCATGTTCGCCACCGGGTCGGCCGGATCGCCGTCATGGGCAAAACCCCGCACGAAGGCCACATCGCGCGCGACGCGATAGCATTGCGCGTGCCCGGTCAGCGTCGCCTGCGGCCTGGCTGCGCGCAGATAGTCGATCCTGAGGTCCAACGTCGCCTGCGGACGGAAATGGCCCAGCTTCACCCACACGCACATGCCGCCGCACATGTCCATCAGCGCGATCACCGCGCCATTGGCCAGCGTCTGTGTCGACGGATCGCCGACCAGATCTTCGCGCCATGGCATCAGGATTTCGGCCCAGTCGTTCCCGTTTGAGCCGAACTTGAACCCCATCGCAGCGCTATGGCCGTAGCGCTCCATCGCGCGGAACATGCGCGCAGGGTCGAAAACGAAATCGCTGGTATCGCTCATGACGCTACCATAGGCCGAGTGTGCAGTTGACGTAAACGTCAATCCGCTTCACTTTCTCGAACCAGAGCGCAAAGCCGAGTGGAGAGAGAATCGATGCACCCCAAGACCCTTGCCCAGACAAGGCCCGATCACCCCGCGGTGATCGACAGCGAGAGCGGCCGCACGCTTACCTTCGGTGATCTTGATCGTGCCTCCAACCGCTTCGCCAATCTGCTGCGCGAGGCCGGGCTTCAGGCGGGCGATGTCATCGCCCTGATGCTGGAAAATTCTCCCGATTATTTCTCGCTGGCGTGGGGCGCGCAGCGGGCGGGCCTCTATTATGTCTGTATCTCGACCCGGCTGACCAAGGCGGAGGTCGATTATATCCTCGCCGATTCCGGCGCGCGCATCTTTGTCGCCAGCGGGTCGTTGGCGGCTGCTGCATCGCAGGTCGCATTCGATGGCACGCGCTATGTCTTCGGCGGCGCGATTCCCGGCTTCGACAGCCTCGACGAGGCGCTGGCGGCGCAACCGGAAACGCCGATTGCCGATGAACGGGCCGGCGCCGACATGCTCTATTCATCGGGCACCACCGGCCGGCCCAAGGGCATCAAGCCCGCGCTGCCAGAGGATGAGGCGATCGACGCGCCGAACACGCTGACGGCGATCGCGGGCATGTTCGGCATCGGTGCCGAAAGCATCTACCTCACCCCGGCACCGATGTATCATGCCGCGCCCCTGCGCTGGTCAATGACTGCCCAGCGGCTGGGCGCGACGGTGGTGCTGATGCCGCATTTCGATGCCGAGGCCTGCCTCGCGGCGATCGACCGGTTCAAGGTTACCTGCGGCCAGTTCGTGCCCACCCACTTCATCCGCATGCTCAAACTGCCGGACGAGGTGCGCGCGAAATACGACACGTCCTCGCTGAAGCTGGCCATCCACGCTGCCGCGCCGTGCCCGGTCCCGGTCAAACAGGCGATGCTTGACTGGTGGGGGCCGGTGATCCACGAATATTATGCAGGCTCGGAAGGCAATGGCCTGACCTGGGCCACGCCCGACCAGTGGCTGGCCCGTCCCGGCACCGTCGGCCGCGCCATCCACGGCATCCTCCACATCTGCGACGAAGAGGGCAACGAGGTGCCGGCGCGCACCGAGGGCGGCGTCTATTTCGAAGGCGGCAACGACTTCCAGTATCACAATGACCCGCAGAAAACGGCCGACGCGCGCAACAAGCATGGCTGGTCGACTCTGGGCGATATCGGCTGGGTGGACGAGGAAGGCTTCCTGTTCCTTACCGACCGCAAGAGCTTCATGATCATCTCCGGCGGCGTGAACATCTATCCGCAGGAGATCGAGAATCATCTGGTCGGGCACCCCAAGGTGGCCGATGTCGCGGTGATCGGCGGCCCGCATGCCGAGATGGGCGAGGAGGTGATCGCCATTGTCCAGCCCGCGGACATGGCCGACGCCGGAGACGCGCTGGCAGCGGAGCTGACCGCTTACTGCCGCACCGCGCTGTCGGGCGTGAAGACACCGCGCCGCATCGATTTCCGCGATGAGTTGCCGCGGCATCCGACCGGCAAGCTCTACAAGCGGCTGTTGCGTGACGAATATTGGGCGAAAGCGAACGCTGAGGCATAATCTCCCCTCCCGCTTGCGGGAGGGGCCGGGGGTGGGCGCGAGCGCTGCTCGTTCGCTTCGCTCGCCCCACCCCTAACCCCTCCCGCAAGCGGGAGGGGGATTTGGAAAGGAAGCACCTGTGACCAACTGGACCGACAGCGAGGGCCGTGTCAGCATCACGATGGATGGCGGGGTTGCCGATGTTCGATTGACCCGCGCAGACAAGATGAACGCGCTCGATCCGCATATGTTTGCCGGTATCGCCGCGGCGATCGCCGAGCTTGGTTGCACCCCTGGCCTTCGCGCCGTCGTCCTGTCGGGCGAGGGGCGCGCCTTTTGCGCCGGTCTCGATATGGCATCGATGGCAGCCGGCGGCAGCAATCCGGGGGCGAAGCTGACCGACCGGTTCGAAGGTCCGGCCAACCTGCCGCAGCACGTTTGTTGGGGATGGCGCACGCTGCCGGTACCGGTCATCGCCGCGGTTCATGGGGTTGCTCTGGGCGGGGGCTTCCAGCTCATGTCCGGCGCGGACATCCGCATTGCCGAACCGGCGACGCGAATGGCGATCATGGAGATGAAGTGGGGCCTGGTGCCCGACATGGCCGGGCTCGCGCTATGGCGCGGCATAGCACGCGACGATGTGTTGCGCCTGCTGTCCTATACGGCGCAGGAATTCACGGCAGAGGCAGCGACGGGTTATGGCTTTGTCACGCAGCTGAGTGCGACTCCGCTGGAAGACGCGCTGGCGCTGGCCCGCACCATCGCCGGCAAGAATCCCCACGCGATCCGGGCAATGAAGCGCCTTGCCAACGCCATGCCGGAAGAGAGCGGCGATGCATTGCTGATGGCTGAAAGCGTCGAGCAGCAGGCGATCATCCGCTCGCCCAATCAGGTCGAGGCGGTCAAGGCGGTGTTCGAAAAGCGCGCGCCGCTGTTCGTGGATTGAGGGCGGGAGCGCGCTGCAGTAGTTCACGGACAGTGCACCAACCGGTCCAAGGATCGCAGTGCTTAGCTTGTAGGAGCGGAGTTCTGCGAGAGGCGCCGTTCATCCTGCGCATCGCCTTCGGCAGCGACTAGCTCAGGGCAGCGGAGCCGATGCCTATCGACTGCAGCCCGACGTGGACTGCCCGCAAACTACCGCCCGCCCAGCAACGCCAGAAACCGTGCCGCTGCGTCCCACTCGCGCTGCTTGGCGGCGCGTGCCGCCACCGCATCGGCGTCGGCCCCCCATTGCTGCTCCTGCCATAGCTCGTCGCAATTGACCGCGGCCCACAGCGTGTCGCGGTCGAACGCACCCTCTGCCAGCGCCAGCGCGGCCACCAGGCTGCCGCCGATGGTGATCAGCGGAGAGAGCGCGGCGATACGGAAGGGGTCGAAAGCGGTCATTGCATCACGCAAGGCAGCAATGGTCGCATCCGCTTGCCGCTGGTGCATGATGCCGGTGACCAGCACGAACTCGACAGCATGGCGCTGTTCTGCCCATGCCAGGATCGGGTTCCACAGCGCGGCCTCATGCGCGCTCAGCGGTGCCTCCGGCGCACGGTAGCACAACAGGTCGCTGTCCGCATAAGCTGCGAGCGGCGCGACGAACGCCGTCACGTCGGGCGCGACCAGATCGATGGCGGCGTTGGCTATGCCGGTCAGCGGCATGCTGTCCGGGCGGATCTCCTCGCCCTGCGCAGCCCATTCGGCGGCGATGGCTTCGGCCAGCGCCGCGCTCGGCACCACCAGCGGCGCGCGCTTGGGCGTTTTGATGGCGCGACCGTCCAGCAGGATGGCGTAACCGGCTTCAACAGGCGTGGTGGAGGCGGCGGTATAGAAGCGTTTCATCATGAACCTGTTTGGACCGGAGATCGTGATTGCCAGCGTAGCGAAGCAAGCCAGGGCAATGCTGCACGTCTTCGGATTGCCCGTCGCTCTCAATGACGTGGAAGATCATTCCGTCGGCGATTTCCACCGGCGCAGCATCATCGGCACAACCACCAGCAGGTCGAAAAAGCCGACCAGCAGCAGCCCATAACCCAGCATGCGCTGCGTTTCCGGCTCCAGCCACTGGCGATCGCCAAAGGCCAGCACGACCCCCGCCACGATCATCAGGGTGGCAATGCCGCGCATCGCCATCAGGACCATATAGCGGCTGCGCGCGGGATCGGCGTCGCTCATCGGGCAATCTCCATCAGGGCATTGAGCATCTCGGGCAGCGCCGCAGGCGTGTCGGCAATCGCCGCCGCTCCGGCGCGCTGCAATTCGGCGACGGGATGATAGCCCCACGCCACGCCAAGCGCGTGGGACCCTGCCTGCGCCGCCATCATCATGTCGAAACCGGTATCGCCGATCACCACCGTATCCCCGGCCAGCACACCCGCTTGCGCGATGGCGGCAAGGCACATCGACGGATGCGGCTTGGACGGGTGGGTGTCGGCGGTCTGCAAGGTGACGAAACGGTCGATGATGCCATGCGCCGTCAACAGCCGCACCAGCCCGCGCTGCGATTTGCCGGTGGCAACGCCAAGCAGCCAGCCGTCGACCTGCAACCTGTCGAGCGCACCGACGATGCCTTCGTACAGCGGTTCGGGCGCCGTGCCGCTCTGGCTGCGATGCTCGAAATAGGCATCGCGATAGGCGTCGCCCAACTGTTCCAGCGCGTCGTCGTCGAGCTGGGGCGCAAGCTGCATCACGGCCTGCGTCACGCTGAGGCCGATGCTGGTGCGGACGTCCTGCGCTGGCGGCGGCGTCAGCCCGCAGCGGACGAAGGCCACGGTCATCGCCGCGACAATGTCATGCTGGCTGTCGGCCAGCGTGCCATCGCAGTCGAACAGGGCGAGGCGAGGGCGGTTCATCGCGACGCCTCGCGCATCAGATGGGCGATTGCCCGCCGTCCGCTCACCTCCAGTGCATCCGCAGCCTTCTGCCGTGCGTCCGCCGGCTTGTTCTGGCCCAGCTTCATCGTCCCCCGCCACGCCTGGATGCGCATCTCGAAGCCGGTGATCGAATCGAGCATCCGCCCGATCAGCGCCGGGTCGGCCTTGGCCCTTGTCCACGGCGTCTTGGGCAGCAACCGCTGCTCATGCGCGGCGCTCAGGTCATCGACCTGCTGCATCAGCGCCGCCCGGTCGGTGCGGATGACCACGCCTTCCAGCTCCACCGCGACATAATTCCACGTCGGTACCTGATTCGGCCCCATGTCATACCAGTCAGGGCTGACATAGGCGTCGGGCCCGTTGACCACGAACAGCGCGGTCAGGCCGTCGAGATGGCGGGTCAGGGCATTGCCGTTGGCAAGGTGCAGGCGCAGGCGCTCATCGTCGATGATTGCCGGCACATGCACCGCCCGCGGCCCGTCGGGCGTCGCAGCGAACAATGTGCCGAAGCCGATTTCGCTGACGAACGCCCGGATGGCGTCACGATCCTGCCAGCGGAACGCCGGATTGGGGTGCATCAGCGCTTGCTCCGGCGCCGGCCTGACGGCGCATCGCCCCGGCCGCGCCGTTCGCCGCGCCGTTCCTTGCGGATCTGCTTGGCGTGCGCCTTGGCCTGCGCCTTCTTCTCCTCGCGTCCGGGGGGCGGCGGTGCATCGGGAACCAGCGCCAACGCGTCGCCCGCCGCCTCGTCGAATCCCAGCGAAGCCAGGCTTTCGGCAAAATGGTCGGGCAGCGGCGCGGTCACATCGATATGCCCGCCGCCGGGACTGTCGATCTTCAGCCGCCGCGCGTGCAAATGCATCTTGCGGCTGATGCTGCCGGTCAGGAACGCCAGCTTGCCACCATATTTGCCGTCGCCGACAATCGGATGGCCGATCGCCGCCATATGCACACGCAACTGGTGGGTGCGGCCGGTCAGCGGCTGCAGCTCGACAAACGCCGCCGCATTGCCCGCGCGTTCGATGACGCGATAGCGGGTGCGTGACGGCTGCCCGTTTTCCTCGTCGACATGCATCTTTTCGCCGCCGCTGCCGGGCTGCTTGGCCAGCGGCAGGTCGATCTGGCCGCTCTCGATCGAAGGCACCCCGGCGATGATCGCCCAATAGGTCTTCTTGGCCGAGCGGCCTGAAAAACTGCGCGAGAATTTGGCTGCGGTGCCAGCGGTGCGCGCCACCAGCAGCACGCCCGACGTATCCTTGTCGAGCCGGTGGACCAGCTTGGGCCGGCCCGCTAGCTCGTCGTAGAAGGCATCGAGCAGCCCGTCGACATGCGCTTCGGTCTTGGTGCCGCCCTGCGTCGCGAGACCGGGCGGCTTGTTCAGCACGATCGCGCTGTCGTCGCGATACAGCACCAGGCTTTCGGCAAAGGCCTGGTCCTCCGCGGACAGCTCCCGCCGCACCCGAACGCGCGGGCCGGTCGGCGCGGCATCTGCCACCGGAACCAGCAGCCGCTGCCCCTTGGCAATGCGCTCGGCCGGGTCGGTCTTGGCGCCTTCCAGCCTGACCAGGCCAGTACGGGTCCAGCGCGCCAGCAGCGCGTGTGGCACATCCGGCCGATGGCGCTTGAACCAGCGGTCGAGCCGGATGCCGTCGTCGTCGGCCTTGACGCGATATTCCTCCTGCGGCGTGCGGATACGCGGTGCCGGCGGGGCGGGGGGCAAGGTATCGCTCACAGCGCGCGCACCATGGTGAGGCCCAGCGCCAGCATCGCCACCGATCCGGCAACCGACAGCAGGGCATAGCCGCCCGCCGCCGCCCAGCGACCGGCCTCGACCATCGTCATCATCTCCAGGCTGAACGCCGAGAATGTGGTGAACCCGCCCAGCAGGCCCACCCCGAACAGCAGTCGCCAGCCTTCGCCCAGCCCCTTGCGGGCCAGTAGACCGGTCAGCACGCCCATGGCGAGCCCGCCTGCGAGGTTGACGATCAGGGTCGCCATCGGCCAGTCGCCGGAAGAAACGGCGCTCACCCACCGCCCGACGTGAAAGCGCAGGGCGGCCCCGGCGGCTCCGCCGGCCATGACCAGAAATGTATCAGACATGGGTGCGCCCTAGCGCGAAGGCCGGCGCGGCGCCAGCCGCCGTGTCAGCGGAACATGTCAGGGTAGCGCTGGCGGATGTGGTCGAACACCGACGAATGGATCGGCGCGGCCCATTCGAGACCGAACCCGCGGCTGTTGGACCAGCGGATGATGCCCTCGATCGGGGCAAAGCCCGGCAGGTTCAGCCAGACGCGATCACCTTCGTGGGTCTTGGTCAGCGTTTCGGCGCGGCACCCGGTGCGGGAAAGATCGCGGACCAGCACCTTGAAGGCGGTGCGTCCCGGCTTGCGCAGATCGGCATCGATCGCCACCGGCGCACGCATCGCGATCCGCCGGTCGGCGGGCGATGCGAAGGGCGAGATGCGCTCATTCATCACGGGATTGCGTGTATCCAGAAGCTCCTGACTTACGTGATGCGGTACACCGCAATATTTAACAAATCGCGACTCTCAGCCCGGCGATTTTGCCGCCAGCATCGCATCTATCCGGACCAGCTTCTCGCGCGGCGCATCGGCACGTGCGGCCGCGATTTCGGCAGCATCGATCTGTTGCCAGTCACGAAAAGTCGCGATGTCGAGCCCGCGTGCCGCGATCAGCTCGTCGAGCCCGCTGCGCCCGCGCCGGTTCGACCCGGCCGCATCGCTCCCGCCGGTGTCTGCGACAATGCGCTCGGCGATCCTGACGCCATCGGGCTTGTTGGTGCCGATGGTGCCGGACGGGCCGCGCCGCGCCCAGCCGACGCAGTAGAGCCCGGGCAGGATCAGGCCGTCGGCATTGGCAAAACGGCCGCGCCCATGCTCATAAGGCACGCCGGGGATCGACGGCGTCTGGTACCCGATGCAGGCGACGATCAGTCCGGCAGGGATGGCGTAACGTTCCCCGGTGCCGACCGACCGCAACTGCTCGTCCAGCACCGTGCGTTCGACGATCACCCGTTCGGCCCGGCCATCGCCTTCGATTGCGACCGGCATCGCATAGAAATCGAACTCGATGGTCTGCGGCCGTGCCACCGGGTTGGCGGCAAAGTCGCGCAGGTGGCCAACCGACTTGCGCATCCCAGGCTCCAGCAGCGCATCCTCCTCGATCGGCGGCAGGTCGAGCGGGTCGACCCTCGGCGCGGCGCGCGCCAGATGCGCCAGCTCGCCCAGCTCCTTGGGGGTCATCGCAATCTGGTGCGGTCCGCGGCGGCCGAGCAGGGTGATGGTGCGGATGCTGCTGTCGGGCAGGGCGTGATAGGCATGGCCGACGATGTCCGACCCGGCGAATTCCTCCGGCGTCTTGGCGAGGATGCGTGCGACATCGAGCGCGACATTGCCGTTGCCGATGATCGCTGCGGCGGTCGTGTCCAGCCGGGGGTCGAGATCGGCATGGTCGGGATGGCCATTGTACCAGCCGACAAAGGCGGCGCTGCCGACCACGCCGGGCAGGTCGGCGCCGGGAATGTCGAGCGGTCGGTCGTTGGGCGCGCCGGTTGCCAGCACCACCGCGTCGTAAAGCTGCATCAGTTCCTCGATGGACACATCGACGCCGACCGTCATGTTGCCGACGAAGCGGACATCGTCGCGCAGCGCCACCGCCTCATAGCGGCGCGACACCGCCTTTATCGACTGGTGGTCCGGCGCGACACCGGTGCGGATCAGGCCGAATGGCACGGGCAACCGGTCGATGATGTCGATTCTGACGCGGCCTTCCAGCAGCTTGGTCAGCGCCTCGGCAGTGTAATAGCCGGCAGGTCCTGATCCGACGATGGCGACGTGGCGCATGGCATTCTCCTTCCGCGCGGCCGTCTGAAGCGGGGTGCGCCGTGCAGCCTTGCCGGCCATGCTAGCGTCCCGCCGCGCCGACGCAAGTTATGGTCCCGCATCGGCTTGACTTGCCCCGGCACCCGCCCTAATTGCGCCGCCTCATTGCCCCGTCGTCTAAAGGTAAGACTACGGATTCTGATTCCGTCTATCGAGGTTCGAATCCTCGCGGGGCATCCACTTCCACATCATTTGTAGATGGTTCGGCGCGGACGTGTCAGGCGCGGTTGCGCCAGACCTCAGCCCCGCCGAGGGCCCTTTTCGATGCCTGACAGGATGCCGCGCATCATCTGCACTTCCTTGGCGCTCCAGCCCGGCTTGGTCAGCAGCGTGCGGATGTTGCGCAGGGTCACCGTCTTGCGGCTGGCGGGGCGGAAATAGTCGATCCGCTCGAGCATCGCGTTGGTCGCATTCACCAGCCCCTCCAGGTCCGCCTGCGGCGCAGGCGGGTCGAGATCGGCGAGCGGTGGTTGCGCAAGGGCACGCCCTTTCGACCATTCGTAGGCGGCGATGATCACCGCCTGGGCAAGGTTGAGCGAGCCGAAGTCGGGGTTGATCGGAATGGTCAATATGGCGCGGGCCAGCGCCACATCGTCCGAATCGAGCCCGGATCGCTCGGGGCCGAACACCAGCGCCGACTTGCCGGCCTCGGCGTGGATCGCCGTTGCCGCGGCCTCAGGGTCGAGCACCGGCTTGATGAGATCGCGCCGGCGCACCGTGGTCGCAAAAATCTGCGCGCAATCGGCCACCGCCTCGGCCAGCGTGTCGAACACGCGGGCGTTGGCCAGCACCACGTCCGCGCCGGATGCGGCCGGCCCGGCGTCGGGGTTGGGCCAGCCATCGCGCGGGGCGACCAGGCGCAGGTCGGTCAGGCCGAAGTTGAGCATGGCCCGCGCCGACTTGCCGATATTCTCGCCCAGCTGCGGGCGAACCAGGACTATTGCCGGGGGTGGCGCAGGGAGCGGGGCGGTGACTGCCGCCGTCAGACTGTTCACTCGCCGCCAACCTCTCGGACGCTGGCGGCGAATTCCGCAAAGTCGCGGGCTTCGGCGAAGTCCTTGTATACGCTGGCGAAACGAATGTAGGCGACGCTGTCGAGCGATTTCAGCGCGGTCATCACCCGGGCGCCGATCTCGCCAGTGGCCACTTCGGCGTCGCCCTGCGTCTCCAGATCGCGCTGGATGGCGGACACCAGCCGGTCGATGCGCGCCGGGTCGATGGGGCGCTTGCGACAGGCGATTGTCACCGATCGCAGCAGCTTGTCCCGGTCGAACGGCTCCCTGAGCCCGCCCGATTTGACCACCGTCACCTCGCGCAGCTGGATGCGTTCGAATGTCGTGAAGCGCGCGCCGCAATTTTCGCACTGGCGCCGACGACGAATAGCCGCCCCGTCTTCGGCGGGGCGGCTATCCTTGACCTGGCTGTCTTCGTGTCCGCAGCTCGGGCACTTCATCCGGTCTTTTTGTCCTCGCGATTGGCGACATAGCCTGCACCCATCAGCGCGCCGAGCACCGGGCCGACGATCGGTACGGCAATTGAGGCGACCGCGCCGATAGCGGCGCCGGCCACCACCTTGCTGCGGTTTTCGGGCTCGAGCGCAGCCTTGCCGATGCGGGCGGTTTCGTCGATCGCCCAATCGGCGGTCTCGACCAGCTTGTCGATCACGCTCTTGTCGCCGCTCGGGCTGGTGCCTTCTTCGCGGAATTCCGAATCCTGATTATGTGCCATTGCCTTATGTTCCTTTGCCATCTGACGAGCTCCGAATCCCTTGCCGTGTTACTGATATAGCACAGTGAGCACGAATTACTAGGGGTAGATCGGAAACCGCTCGCACAGCGCCCGAACCCGCGCCCTTACATCGGCTTCAACCGCCGGGTCGCCATGCTCGCCCTTGGCGGACAGGGCATCGAGCACATCGGCCACCATGTCGCCGATAGCCTCGAACTCGGCGATGCCGAACCCGCGCGTCGTCCCCGCCGGAGAACCGACGCGGATGCCGCTGGTCTTGACCGGCGGCAGCGGATCGAAGGGGATGCCATTCTTGTTGCAGGTGATGCCGGCCCGTTCCAGTGCCTCATCCGCATCGCGGCCGGTGACGCCGAGCGGGGTCAGGTCAATGAGCGCCAGATGCGTGTCGGTTCCGCCCGAGACGATCTCCGCGCCGCGCGCCTTCAGCCGCGCTGCCAGCGCCTGCGCATTGGCGATCACCGCCTTCGAATAATCCTTGAATTCCGGCCGCAGCGCCTCGCCGAACGCCACCGCCTTCGCAGCGATGACATGCATAAGCGGGCCGCCCTGCAATCCGGGGAACACCGCCGAATTGATCCGCTTGGCCAGCGCCTCGTCGTTGGTCAGGATCATGCCGCCGCGCGGGCCGCGCAGCGTCTTGTGCGTGGTCGTCGTAGCGATATGCGCGTGGGGGAAGGGGGAGGGGTGGACACCCGCTGCCACCAGCCCGGCGAAATGCGCCATATCGACCATGAACAGCGCGCCGACGTCGTCGGCAATCGCACGGAAGCGGGCGAAATCGATGATGCGCGGGTAAGCCGAGCCACCGGCAATGATCAGTTGCGGCTTGTGCTCGCGAGCCAGCGCCTCGACCTGGTCATAGTCGATGAGATGGTCATCACGCCGCACGCCATATTGCACGGCATTGAACCATTTGCCCGACATCGCCGGTGCCGCGCCGTGGGTGAGGTGCCCGCCGGCGTCGAGGCTCATGCCCAAGATGGTCGCGCCCGGCTTGGTCAGCGCCAGCATCACCGCGCCATTGGCCTGCGCGCCCGAATGCGGCTGGACATTGGCAAAGCCGCAGCCGAACAGCGCCTTGGCCCGCTCGATCGCCAGCCTTTCCACGGTGTCGGACGGCGCGCAGCCCTGATAATAGCGGCGGCCGGGATAGCCTTCGGCATATTTGTTCGTGAACACCGATCCCTGCGCCTCGAGCACGGCCTTGGAGACGATGTTTTCGGAGGCGATCAGCTCGATCTGATACTGCTCGCGGTCCAGCTCGGCCGCCATCGCCTCGGCGACGGCGGTATCGACGGCGGCAACGCCATCGCTGAAGAAACCGGCGGAGCGGATCGCGGGGCGCTTTTCGAGGGTGTCGGTGGTCATCACTGGCTCCGGGAGGGTCAACAGGCGGGGGAAGACAGCTTGCCGACGCGCCGTTCATGGCGGCCGCCGGCAAAACCGGTGGAAAGAAACGCAGTTACGCAGGCCTTGGCCATGTCGATGCCGGTCAGGCGGGCACCGATGGCGACGACGTTCGCGTCATTATGCTCGCGGGCGAGTGCGGCGGACAGCGGCTCGGACACCAGTGCGCAGCGGCAGGCGGGATTGCGGTTGACCGCGATGGAAATGCCGATGCCCGATCCGCACAGCGCCACGCCGCGCTCCGCGTCGCCGGAAGCGACCGCGGCAGCCAGCTTATAGCCATAATCAGGATAATCGACGCTGGTCTCGTCATGCGGCCCCAGATCGTCGACCGCATGCCCATCCTCGCGCAGCCACTCGACCAGCGCGGCTTTCAGGGCAAGCGCTGCATGGTCGGAAGCTATGGCGATACGCATGGTGGCGGCAGGTCTCCTTGCGCCCGCCCCTTAGGGGAGGATGGCCGCAAATGCCAGCAAGTTTGACGGCGGGGCTGGTAACCTTTTGTTTACCGCACGGTGCGAAGGCCGGACCATGCTGATCTTCGCCCTCAAGACCCTAGGCAACGCCACCGTCCCGCTGGCGATAGCCCTGTTGGCCCACTTCGCCGGCTGAGCCAATGTGCGCCCCTGCGCAGGCAGAGCCCCATCACCGGCCCTCAAACGACAGAACCGCCGTTCGCACAAACCGCGACTTCCGGTGATGGACCCCCGCTTTCGCGGGGGAACACAAATGGGTAAGCGGTCACAATGAACTTCATCCTCTCCACACTGATGCTCGCCGGCCTCGGCCTGATCGGCGGAGCCATAGTCCTCGCCCGCCGCGGCGACCGCAAAAAGGCGCTGCTGATGGTCATCGCCGCGCTGGTGATGTTCGCCAATGTCGCACTGCTGGTCGTGCCGCTGGCGGATGGGCGGACGCCGGCAGAGGTGGCGAGACAATGATCCTCGGAATCGACTTGGATAAGGTCGATAGGGTCACTTTCTACAAGCGCGATGAGCTCACGACCGACCTGATCTGCTGTCGTGTTGAATGCCGGCAACAAACCCTGCACTTCCATGAAGAAATGCCTGAGTGGTCCGACATGCTTCTCAAATTGAGTAAGCTGCCGGATTTCAAAAGCGACTGGTCCACCTCGGTCTCGCAGCCAGCGTTTGCTGTGTGCGAGACCGTTGCGTACATTCGGAGTTAGCTCACCGGATCGGTGAATTGGGCGACAGCCGCATGTCGAGATAGTTGTCCACCGACTTCATCAACTGCTCTAGCTCATGCTCGAAGAAGTGGTTGGCCTTGGGAATCTCGTCGTGATGGATGGTGATGCCCTTTTGCGTGCGCAGCTTTTCCACAAGCTTCACAACCGACGCAGAGGTGACGATCTCGTCGCCGGTGCCGTTGACGATGATGCCGGACGAGGGGCAGGGCGCCAGGAAGGTGAAGTCATACATGTTGGCTGGCGGCGCGACCGAGATGAAGCCGCGGATTTCCGGGCGGCGCATCAGCAACTGCATGCCGATCCACGCACCGAAGCTGAACCCCGCGACCCAGGTGGTCTGCGCCTCGGGATGGATGCTCTGCACCCAGTCGAGGGCGGATGCGGCATCGCTTAGCTCGCCGATGCCATTGTCGAACACGCCCTGGCTGCGGCCGACGCCGCGGAAATTGAAGCGCAGCGTTGCAAAGCCGCGGCGGACGAAGGTCTTGTAGAGCGCCTGGGTGATGCGGTCGTTCATCGTGCCTCCGCCCTGCGGGTGCGGATGCAGGATCAGCGCGACCGGCGCACGCGGGCGCGGCGGCGGGGAGAAGCGGCCCTCGAGGCGACCTTCGGGTCCGGGGAAGATGACGTCGGGCATGGCGAGGCGCTTTCAAAACAGATGAGGGACTCGCGGGGTGGCGAGGCAAGGGCAGGGCCTATATAGGCTTGGGTTGCATTCCGCAACTTTTGCGAATCACTCGCAACAATGGCGCTGCGAAGTGCGATATGCGCGATGATGAGGAAGTTCCCCACCCCGTGATCTACCTCGACTATCAAGCCACCACCCCCCTCGCACCCGAGGCAAGGGACGCGATGCTGCCTTGGCTGGGCGGTCCGGACAGCGCCATTGGTTCGGAGGCCGGTTTCGCCAACCCCTCGAGCCAGTATCGCGCCGGCCGCGCCGCTTCGGTGGCGGTGGAAATGGCCCGTGACGCTGTCGCCGCGCTGCTCCCCACCGGCGGCCAAGTCTATTTCACCAGTGGCGCGACCGAAGCGCTCAACTGGGCGCTGTTCTGCGGCGCACGGATCAAGCCAGGCGGCATCGCCGGTTCGGCGATAGAACATGCCGCGGCGCTGCAATGCCTCGATACCTTGGGCGCAGCCACCATCCCCGTCGATGAAAACGGGCTGGTCGGTGCGCCCGATCCGGCAGCGATCCCGGAAAACGGCATCGTCGCCCTCATGCTGGTCAACAATGAGGTCGGCACCATCCAGCCGGTCGAGCAATGGGCCGAAGCCGCGCATGCCCGTGGCAGCCTGCTGCTGTGCGACGCGGTGCAAGGTTACGGCCGCATCGCCATCCCCTCGAACGCCGACATGATCGCCATCACCGCGCACAAGATTCACGGGCCCAAGGGCATCGGCGCGCTGTGGATCCGCGACGGCATCGATCTGCCGCCGCTCCTGCTCGGAGGCGGACAGGAAATGGGTCTGCGCTCGGGCACGGTCTCACCGGCGCTGGTTGCCGGCTTCGGCGCCGCCGCCAGGCTCGCTGCAGAGCGGATGGATGCCGACGCCGCGCATGTCGGCCGGCTGTGGGCCTTGGCGATGGACGCTCTGCCCGGCTGGACCGTCAACGGTTCTACCGCGCAACGCTACCGCGGCAACCTCAACATCCGCCGGGAAGGCGTCAACGCCACCCGGCTTCTGTCGGATGCCCGCCAGCTCGCTTTCAGTCTCGGCAGCGCCTGCGGCAGCGGGTCGGGCCGCACCAGCCATGTGCTGCGGGCGATGCAGATCGGCGAAGCCGAGGCCCGCAGTTCGCTGCGGCTCGGCTGGGGGCGCTACACAACGGAGGCCGACTTGCGCAGCGGCCTCGCCATGCTCAATGAAGCGCTGGCCTTGCAGGGGATAGACCCATGATCCGAGTGACCTTCATTCACGCCGACGGCAAGGGCCGCACCGACGCCTCGGGTGAGGCGCAGCAAACGCTGCTCGCGGTCGCCCAGGCGGCCGGCATGCCGCTCGAGGGAACGTGCGAGGGCCAGATGGCCTGTTCCACCTGCCATGTCATCGTCGATCCCGCCGATTTTGCCCGTCTGCCCTGCGCCAGCGAGGCGGAGGAGGACATGCTCGATCTTGCGGCCGGCGCTTGCCGCACCAGCCGCCTCGCCTGCCAGATCAGCCTTGGCGAGCTGCCCGACGGCATAACCGTCACCATCCCGCCCGAAAGCCGCGACATGCAGGGGCTGTGAGGTTCAGCGCGCAGCCTTGGTAGCGATCCCCGTCAATCGCGCATCGAGGCGTTGGGCGACCCGCTTTCCGCGCTCGCGCCAGGGCTTTTCGATCCAGCGGTAGCTGAGCATGGAACAGCCGATGACGACCAGCAGGAACAGGATGAGGATCGCGTCCGACAGACCCGGATAGGTCACGATGCCTGTGGCATCATGCGCGACTGGGCCCAGCCCAATGCCCTCGACACCGAATTTGGGCGCGAGCGCTACAGCGGACAGAAGGCACACCGCCAGCAGGGCGTGCACCATGTAGATCGAATAGGACAGCTCCCCCAGCCGTTGCCCGATACCCCGTCGCAGCAGGCGCGACACGCCGCCGGCCTCATAGGCGAACAGCAGCACGGTCGCGGCGAACAGGGGTATGACCAGTATCCCGTAATCGGCGGGCAGGTAGCTGACAGCGATCAGGACAAGGACAAGCATTGCCGCTTCGAGGGCGGTGGCAAAAGGCACGGTGAGGTCCGGAACCTCGGTCCAGAGCGCATGGATGAAGACACCGGTGACGAAACCGGCGAAACAGCGGGCCAAAGCGATGTCATGCGTCGCCTTCATGCCATCGGCGCCGGCGATCAGCAGCACGATCGCGGCTGCAACACCTGCGGCAAGCAGGAGCATCCAGCCGCGCCGCCCGGCGATGCCGAAGCAGGCTGCAAACAGCGCATAGGCGGCCAGTTCGGCGCTGATGCTCCACGCCGGGATGTTCCAAGTTGCCAGCGGAACGAATCCCCACGCCTGTATCAGCAGGATATTGGCTGGCAGCCATCGCAGGTCGGCGGATCCGGCAAACGCCGGCTGCCCCGTATCGATTCCGGCGGCATTGGCTGCTGCCAAAGCCGCCTGATAGCCGATGAAGCCGATCAGCAGGACGAGATGCAATGGCCACAGGCGACCGATCCGGCGGACCAGAAAGCCCCAGCCTCGCCGCCCATCGGCCGCGATCGAGTCGCGGGCAGCGTGCGCGATGACGAAGCCGGACAGGACAAAGAAAAAGTCGACGAATCGGTAGCTCGTGGTCGCGATCATCAGCGACGAATAGACGCCCGACGTCTTGAGGTGACCGGCCGCCACCATCAGGGCGCAAATGCCACGCCAGCTGTCGAGCGCCACGAAATGATTTCGCGGCACAATGTGTTCCCGAGACGACGGGCCCCGAGCGCCCGTCGAGCGCGAGTGTATGGTGTAAGATCAGTATGGACAACGGCAAATATATGACGCGCAACGAAAATCCGGTCGGGTCAGGGCGCCGTATGCAGGGTGAAGGGGCGCAATGGCTTGCCCAGCGCCTCGATCAGCCGCTCTTCGATGCGCCGGCGGCTCTCCGCCGCGATCAGCTTGCGGCCAGGGAAGTCGGCAGGGCTGAAGGGTTCGAGGAAGGTCATCACCAGGCGGAAACTTCCTGGGCGTGACAAGATGCGCAAGGCATTGTTGGCGCCACTTTCGACGCCGACCCAGCCGATGTCCTCGGCGACCGCCCCATAGTCGAGATGGACCGGCTGGACCAATACGCCCGGTGGCGGCGGCTCCAGCACTTTCAGCATCGAGGTCTTGAATGGCAGCAAGGATTGGCCGTCGGTCGTCGTGCCTTCCGGGAAGACCGTTACCGACCAATTGTCCGCCAGCGCATCGCGCAACTGGTTGATCTGTTCGGCCACATTCAGCTTGTCCTCACGCTTGACGAAGACCGTGCGGTTCAGGCTGCACAGCCAGCCGACCAAGGGCGCGTCGGCGAGTTCGGCCTTGGCGACGAAGGCGGTTCCACTAGCGCCGCCCATCGCCAGAATGTCGATCCAGCTGATATGGTTGGCGATGAAGAAGACGTCGCGGTGCAAGGGTGTGCCGACAACGGTCACCCGCGCGCCGCAGGCACGAGCGGCGTTGCCGAGGAAGAGCTTAGGCCAGGGCGAGCCGATCCGCAGCATTGTCCACAGATAATGGAGCGGGACGCAGATCAGCAGGAGCAGCGCCAACATCAGGACGCGTGCAATGAGGCGCAGCCAGCCGCCGATGCTCAACTGCACCGGTGCACCCTGCGCGGCGTCAGTCCTTGCGGCCGATGGCGACACCGTAGAGTTCCATGCGATGATCGACGAGACGGAAGCCGAGCCGCTCGGCAATCTGCTTCTGCAGGGCTTCGAGCTCCGGATCCACGAATTCGATGACCTTGCCGGTCTCGACGTCGATGAGATGATCGTGATGCGCTTCGGGAGCGGCTTCGTACCGGGAGCGCCCGTCGCCGAAATCATGCCGGTCGAGGATTCCGGCTTCTTCGAACAAGCGGACGGTGCGGTATACGGTGGCGATGGAAATGCCGCTGTCGATCGCTGCTGCACGGCTATGCAGCGTCTCGACGTCGGGGTGATCGTCGGACTCCCCGATGACCCGCGCAATCACGCGCCGCTGCTCGGTAATCCGAAGTCCCTTTTCAGCGCATAGCGCCTCGATATCGATTTTCTGCGGCATGCGTGTCCATGAAATGAAGGGCCTTGGGCCGGTATAAGGGGTGGGCCACAGGGGAGCAAGGTTGCACAATTTTGCACGGGCAGACAAAAAAGCCCCGGGCGGACAGCCCGGGGCTCTGATGCCTTTACTAGAGGCAAATGTCGCGCTCAGCGCTTGCCTGGCTTGCGGCCGCCGCCACGGCCCTTGGTGCCAAGACCGATCTGCTTCGCCAGACTGCGGCGCTGCTCGGCATAGTTGGGGGCAACCATCGGATAGTCTGCCGGGAGACCCCACTTGGTGCGATAATCATCGGGTGTCATGCCATAATGCGTCATCAGGTGGCGCTTGAGCATTTTCAGCTTCTTGCCGTCTTCGAGACACACGATGTAATCGGGCTTGATCGACGAGCGAACAGATACCGCCGGGACGAGCTTCTCTTCGACCTGCACAGGGGCTCCGCCAAGCCCGGCCAGCGACGAATAGACGCTCGAGATGAGAGCCGGCAATTCGCCGGCCGATACGCTGTTGTTGCTGACATGCGCGGACACGATGTCGGCCGTCAGCGTCGCAAGAAATTCCTGCGATTCGTTGATTTCTGCCATAGCTTGGGTTTCCCGAGATGATGTTTCGAACATGGTCAGCGCGACAAAAGTAAAGTTGCCATGGACCGACCTGGGGCGGCATTACGCTTCACGACCGCAAGTCGCAAGACAATATTTGCACGGTCAGTGTCAGTAGGCTCAGCGCCGCAATGGACATTCCATCGTCACAGCGTCGCGTAAGATGCCGTCCCCTCCACGATAGTAGGCTTTGCGAATTGCAACATCCGTAAAGGCAAATCTTTCGTAAACTGTACGCGCCGGATTGTCGCTGCGCATTTCAAGAAAGGCGCGCTCGACGCCGTGTGCCCGTGCCCTCTCTAACCAGTGCGAGATCAAGCACGACGCAATTCCTTTTCTTTGCCGTAACGGGTCTACCCCAAGCAACAAGAGTTCGCTTTCGTCACCGACTGTTCGTTGGATTGAAAAACCGGCCAAAGCGGGCTCCCCGCCCTCGTCGGCGGACAACGATGCCGTGGTGATCGCGTAGCCCGGCAATGCCAGCACCGAAAGGCACTGCGCCTTGGTCCACGCCTCGCCGTAACGCGGATCGAAAGCAGCGGCGATAATCTGTTCGATCCGCGGCAGACTTTCCGCACCTGCCAGTTGGACTGTAATGAGCGCTTCGTTTTTCATGAAACAGCTATTTTTGCATCGGGCGCGCGACCGTACAGCGGTGTCGCGGTATCGAGCAGCGCCGCCGAGGGAAGGTCCATGGCGTCGCGCGCATCGACTTCGGAGGCGATCGCCAGACCGAACCCGCGTCGTGCGACCAGTTCAGTGGCGCGGACGCCGGCAACATGCGCCGCTGATGTTGCTGCTGCGGCGTCTTCAGGGGTGAGCGAGCGGGCGGTGAGCGGGCCATGCCACACGAACCACTCGCCATGCCCGCCATCGACGACCACGGCCAGGTCATCGTTGCCTGCGAGGCGACACGCCTGCACGGCGAGCAAGGCAAGGCTGTCGAAGCCAATCAGCTCTGCCTGCCAGGCAAATGCCAGGGCGCGCGCTGCTGCTATGCCTATGCGGATCCCGGTAAAGCTCCCCGGCCCGCATCCGACCAGCACACGGTCTGCCATGCCCCCGTCAGGCAGCGCGGCGATAGCAGGAATGAGGTGTTCGGCGTGGCCGCGGCCGACGTCACGATGATCGAAGGCGATTAATTCCACGCCCTCGAACAAAGCGATCGTCAAAATGGTCGACGACGTATCGATGACTAACGTTCGCAAGTGCCAGGATCAGTCGATGCGGTTGAACCGGTCGAAGTCGGGGCGCGGCGAGCGGTCGAAGATGCTCGCCGGATCACCATAGCCCAGCGTCGAAATGAAGTTCGCTTTCACGCTTGGCGTGTCGGCGAAGAAGGCGGCGTTGACGGCGTCGGGATTGAACCCGGACATAGGGCCGGTATCGAGTCCGAGTGCGCGGGCTGCCAGGATGAAGTAGGCGCCTTGCAGGCTGGAGTTCCGAAAGGCCGTGCTCTCGATCAGCGCATCATTGCCAACGAACCAGCTTCGCGCGTCGGTGTGCGGGAACAGCTCTGGCAGCGACTCGTAGAATTCGAGATCCATGCCGATGACGACGCTGACCGGCGCTTTGCGGATCTTGTCACCATTGGCAGGCATGGCGCAATTGGCCAGCTTTTCTTTCGCCGCATCGCTGGTGCACCAGACCAACCGGGCCGGCAGGCAGTTGGCGGAAGTCGGCCCCATCTTCATCAGCTCCCATATGGCGTGGAGCTGGTCGGTCGAAACCGGCCGATCGGTGTAGCCGTTATAGGTACGCGCGGTGCGGAACAGTTGATCGAGCGCTTCGGCAGCAAGCGGCTGGCTCATGGGGGTCTCCAGGCTGATGGATCGACGGGGTCAGACGGCGTGAACCGCCGTCACTTCGGGCACATAATGCTTGAGCAGCGATTCGATGCCGTGCTTGAGCGTGGCTGACGACGACGGGCAGCCGGCGCAGGCGCCCTGCATCACCAGATAGACATTGCCCTTGTCGAACCCGCGAAAGCGGATGTCCCCGCCATCGTTGGCAACGGCCGGGCGAATGCGCGTCTCGATAAGATCCTTGATCTGGTCGACGATGTCGGCATCGGCCGGATCGACCGGCAGCTCGTCGACGTCTGGCCCTTCGGGCGGCACGGCGATTCCCGCTGCACTCGGCTCGCGCAGCAAGGGCATGTCCGCGGTGAAGTGGTCGAGCAGGATCGCGGCAACATCGGCCTGCAGCATCATCCACTCGGCACCCGGCGCCGCGGTTACCGCGATGAAATCCCGTCCGAAATGGACGCCGGTGACGTCGCCGAGCGCGAACAGGGCTTCGGCCAACGGGGAGGCTATGGCCGCTTCAGGCGATGCAAAGTCGCGGCTGCCGCTGGCCATGACAATGCGGCCGGGCAGGAATTTGCGGGTCGCGGGATTGGGAGTCAGTTCGGTTTCGATGAGCATGCCGCGCATGTGGGGCGCACGGCCATTGCTTGCAAGCGATGATTGCAAAGCGAAACGAGCGCCGTGCGTACAGGTGCCCGGCCTTGTGTCAGTCCAGCACGCGGGATCCAGACGGCCACGCGTCCCCGGACGTGCATTTCCCGAGATTAGCACTTAAAGGCGCGCGCATGACTTCCGCGCCCAGAACCTACCATGTCAAATCCTTCGGCTGCCAGATGAACGTCTATGACGGGGAGCGCATGGCCGAGCTGATGGCGGGCGAAGGCATGGTGGCCACCGACCGTGCCGATGACGCCGATCTGGTGATCCTCAACACCTGTCACATCCGCGAAAAGGCGACGGAAAAAGTCTATTCGGACGTGGGGCGATTGCGCAAGCGTGACGACGGCACCCAGCCGATGATCGCCGTTGCCGGCTGCGTTGCCCAGGCCGAGGGCGCGGAAATTGCGCGGCGCGCCAAAGTGGATGTCGTGGTCGGTCCGCAGGCCTACCATCGGTTGCCGGAGCTGGTGCGGGCCGCTCAAGGCGGGCGGTTGGCGCTGGATACCGACATGCCGGTCATGTCGAAATTCGACGTGCTGCCGACGCGGCGCAAGGTCGCACCGTCTGCATTCCTTACAGTGCAAGAAGGGTGCGACCAATTCTGCACCTATTGCGTGGTCCCTTACACCCGCGGCGCCGAGGTCAGCCGCCCGTTTGCCGCGATCATGGATGAAGCGCGCGCGTTGATCGACGCAGGCGCCAAGGAAATCACCCTGCTGGGCCAGAATGTGAACGCGTGGACCGGCGAGGACGGCAAGGGCAGGGCGGTCGGGCTCGATGGGCTGATCCGCGCGCTCGACGGGTTGCCGGGGTTGGCGCGCATCCGCTACACCACCAGCCACCCCAATGACATGACCGACGGGCTGATTGCGGCACATGGCGATGTCGAGAAGCTGATGCCGTTCCTGCACCTGCCGGTGCAGGCGGGCAATGATCGCGTCCTCAAGGCCATGAACCGCAGCCACAGCCGCGAATCCTATCTGCGCTTGCTCGACCGCGTCCGCGCCGTGCGGCCGGACATCGCCTTGTCCGGCGATTTCATCGTCGGCTTTCCGGGTGAGGGCGAGGCGGAATTCGCCGATACGCTGAGCCTGGTCGATGCGGTCGGCTATGCGCAGGCATTCAGTTTCAAATATTCCCCGCGGCCCGGCACCCCTGCTGCAACCATGGACGACCAGATTGCGGCCGACGTCATGGATGAACGCCTGCAACGGCTTCAGTCAGCCTTGGCCCGTGACCAGCTTGCCTTCAATCGGGCGAGCGTCGGCCGGCGATGTGCCGTGCTGCTGGAACGCGACGGCAAGTTGCCGGGCCAGCTTCTGGGCAAATCGCCATGGCTGCAGTCCGTGCATGTGATCGGCGATGCCGCCATCGGGGATGTGGTGACGGTCGATCTTGTCGATGCGGGCCCGGTCAGCCTGAAGGGCGCGCTGGTTTAGGCGCTGCCATCTTCTCCGGTCGGGCAAGGCCAATCAATGCCCGCGCAACCCTGCGCGATTGCGTCACCAAGCTGAGCATTACGAAACCCGTTGCCCACAAGCCGGTTTAGCTGCCACATTCCCTCGCGCATAGGCACCGATTCCCGGCCCGCCCGAAAGGACCCAATGAGCCGAAAGCCCGTCCCCGCCCGCACCGGTGACCGTAGCCGTACCGAAATGAGTTTCGACCGGCCGCAACTCCTCTCCCAACTGTTCGGCCAGTATGATCAGAATCTGGTGGCAATAGAGAATCGCCTGGGCGTATTCATCACGGCGCGGGGTGATCGGATCGGCCTTGAAGGCAGCGCGGAAAGCGTTGCGCAGGCCCGCGACGTCATAGGCGAACTGTACCGCCGCATCCAGCGCGGCGAGGAACTCGACATGGGGTTGATTGATGCCGTGATCGCCATGTCGACCGAGCCGACGCTCGAAGGCATCGTCCGCCGCGAGGATGCGGACAGCGCGCCGCCGATCATGATCCGGACACGCAAGAAGACTATCGTCCCGCGCAGCGCAACACAGACCGCTTACATGCAGAGCCTTGCGCGTGACGACATCATCTTCGCGCTCGGCCCCGCAGGCACCGGCAAAACCTATGTCGCGGTCGCGCAAGCGGTCAGCCAGTTGATCGCCGGCAGTGTGCAGCGGCTCATCCTCTCCCGCCCGGCGGTGGAAGCGGGCGAAAAGCTCGGTTTCCTGCCCGGCGACATGAAGGACAAGGTCGACCCTTACCTGCGGCCCCTCTACGATGCGCTGAACGATTGCCTGCCCGCCGAACAGGTGGAGCGACGCATCGCGGCGGGGGAAATCGAAGTCGCACCCCTCGCCTTCATGCGCGGCCGTACGCTGGCAGATGCCTTCATCATCCTCGACGAGGCGCAGAATACCACCATCCCGCAGATGAAGATGTTCCTGACGCGCTTCGGCATGAACAGCCGGATGGTGGTGTGCGGCGATCCCAAGCAGGTCGATCTGCCGCTGCCTGCGTCGTCCGGGCTTGCCGACGCAGTGAGCAGGCTGGAGGGTGTCGAGGGGATGAGCGTAGTGCGGTTCAGCGCTGCCGACGTTGTCCGCCACCCGATCGTCGGCCGTATCGTCGAAGCCTATGAGGGACCCGATGCTTGACGTGGCGGTCACCGCGGAGGCGGGTTGGAAGGAAGCGCTCGGCGACGATCCTGAGCGATTATGCACGCGCGCCGTGCTCGCAGCGCTGGGCGTCACGCCGTTTGCCGGTCTGGCCGATGACGGATCGTGCGTGGAGGTTTCGGTTCGGCTGACCGACGACGCCGAAGTGCATGCGCTCAACCTGCAATGGCGTGGCAAGGACAAGCCGACCAACGTCTTGTCCTTCCCCATGGTCCAGCCCGACCTGATCGGCGTGATCGGCAATGCCGACGATGGCGAACTCCTGCTCGGTGACCTGGTGCTGGCGCGCGAAACCTGTGTCGCGGAGGCGGCCGAGAAGGGTGTGGCGGCATCCGAACATTGCAGCCACCTTGTCGTTCACGGGGTGCTGCATCTATTGGGCCATGACCATATCGACGATTCCGAGGCCGAGGCCATGGAAGATTTGGAGCGCGCCGCCATGGCCGAATTGGGCTATGGCGACCCCTATCGCATATCAGGAGACAGTTGAGTCATGGCCAGCAATGGTCCCAAATCGGAGGGCGACAGTAGCCGTTTCTGGAACGGTTTGAAGGGGCTGTTGTTCGGCGGCGCGAGCGAGCCGACCCTGCGTGAGCAGATCGAGGAAGTCATCGACGAGGCCGAGGAAGAGGAGGTGAGCCATCCGGGCCATGCCGGCGCTTCGGACATGTCGTCGATCGAACGGGAAATGCTGCGCAACATGCTGCAGTTCGGCGATCGCACCGCAGACGACGTCGCCGTGCCGCGCGGGGACATCATTGCCATCGACGATCAGGCGACGTTCGAACAGGCGGTGGCGCTGTTCGCCGAAGCCGATCACAGCCGCCTTCCGGTCTATCGCGGCAAGCTCGACGAAGTAGTCGGCATGCTGCACGTCAAGGATGTGTTCGGCATCCTCGCGCGCGGCGAAAAGCCGCCGGCCTCGCTCAACAGCCTGCTGCGCCAGCCGCTCTATGTGCCGCAATCGATGAGCGCGATGGAATTGCTGGCCGACATGCAAGCCAAGCGCACGCACCTGGCGATCGTGCTCGACGAATATGGGCAGACCGATGGCCTCGTCACGATCGAGGATCTGGTCGAGGAAATCGTCGGCGAGATCGAGGATGAGCATGACGACGAGCCGGAGGAATTGCTGGTAGCCGCAGGCGATGGGTGCTGGCTGGGCGACGCGCGAATCGAGTTGGAGGATTTGGCTGAGCGGCTCGATCCCCGGCTGGCGGAGGTCGATGAAGATGTCGACACCCTGGGCGGCCTGACCTTCGCTCTGGCGGGCAAGGTTCCTGCGGTCGGCGAACGCATGGTCCATGACAGTGGCTGGACCATCGAGGTGGTGGAGGCAGATGAACGGCGGGTGGCCCGCGTTCGCCTCATCGCGCCCGTGCGCGACGACGTGGCAGCGGTGGGGGCGGGTTGAGTGTTTGCCAACCAAGGCCAACCGACCTAATCAGCCAGCCATGGAAGGGACGCTATCGTCGCGCGACCTGCGCATTGCGCTGTTCAGCGGCAATTACAATTATGTGCGCGATGGCGCCAACCAGGCCTTGAACCGACTCGCCGGGTATCTGCTGGGGCAGGGCGCTGCGCTGCGCGTCTATTCGCCGACGGTGGCCGAGCCGGCGTTTCCGGCGACAGGCGATCTGGTCGATGTGCCCGCTGTCGGCTTTCCGATGGGTCGCGGCGAATATCGCTTTTCCTACGGATTGCCGAAGCGTGTGCGCGCCGACATTGCGGCCTTTGCGCCGACCATTTTCCACGTTTCCGCGCCGGATGTGGTGGGCCATCGTGCCGTGTCGCTGGCTCGGCAACTCGGCCTGCCGGTGCTCGCGTCCGTCCACACCTTGTTCGAAACCTATCCGGCTTATTATGGTCTCGGTTTCCTGGAACGGCCGCTGGTTGCTGTGTTGCGCCGGTTCTACAATCGCTGCGATGCACTGGTGGCGCCGACCGAGGAAATCGCAGAGCGGCTGCGCGGGCAGGGTATCGTGCGACCTGTCTCGGTGTGGTCGCGGGGCGTGGACCACGCCCGGTTCAATCCGGCGCGCCGCACTCTCGAGTGGCGCCGGAGCCTCGGAATCGGGGACGATGATCTCGCGCTCGGCTTCCTCGGGCGACTGGTGCTGGAAAAGGGCCTCGACATCTTCACCGCTGTTTCCCACGAACTGAAGCGGCGTGGCGTCCCCCACAAGATATTGGTTATCGGCGATGGTCCGGCGCGCGACACGCTGGTGGCCGATTTGCCCGATGCAGTCATGGCCGGGTTTCAGGCAGGCGACGATCTTGGGCGCGCGGTCGCCTCGATGGACGTTTTCCTGAACCCGTCGGTCACCGAAACCTTCGGCAATGTCACGCTTGAAGCGATGGCCGCAGGGGTGGCCGTGGTTGCGGCCAATGCCACCGGCGCACGGTCGCTGGTCCGTGACGGCGAGACAGGCCGCCTTGTCGCTCCGCGTGACGTGCACGCCTATGCCAATGCTATCCAGGCCTATGCCGAAGACCGCGCTGCGTTGGCGGCGGCTGGCGCGGCCGGTCATCGCCTCGCGCAAGCCTATGATTGGGACAGCATCAACCGCAAGGTGGTGGATGCCTATGGCGTGGCGATGCAACGGGCCCGCCGGTGACGGACACGGCCATCCCGCTCGCCGAGCGACTTCGCCCGGTGCAGCTTGGGGATATTGTCGGTCAGGAGCATCTGACCGGGCCAGACGGCGTGCTGACCCGGGAACTGGCGGGCGGTCGCCTGTCGTCGCTGATCCTGTGGGGGCCGCCTGGATCGGGCAAGACCAGTATCGGCCGACTGCTCGCCGATGCAGCACAGCTTCGCTATGTCCCGTTATCGGCTGTGTTCAGCGGTGTGGCAGACCTCAAGCGCGTCTTCGCCGAAGCGCAGACCAGCAAGGCGCTGGGCGAGCGGACGCTGCTGTTCGTCGATGAAATCCACCGCTTCAATCGATCCCAGCAGGATGCCTTTCTGCCCGTGGTTGAGGATGGCACCATCGTGCTGGTGGGGGCGACCACCGAGAACCCGAGCTTCGAGCTCAATGCCGCGCTCCTCTCCCGTTGCCGCTTGCTGGTGCTGCGCCGCCTAGACGATACGGCAATGCTCGCGCTGCTGGACCGGGCCGAGCAGGCTGAGGGACGGGCGCTGCCATTGCAGGAATCGGCGCGTGCGTTGCTGGTCCGGCTGGCCGATGGCGATGGACGGTTCCTGCTGAACCAGGCCGAGATGCTGTTTGCCCGCGCCTCGGCAGAGCGGCTCGATGAGTCTGGTCTGCTCGAGGCGGTCCAGCGGCGCGCTGCGGTCTACGACAAGAACCGAGACGGGCATTATGACCTCATCTCTGCGCTGCACAAGGCGATGCGCGGATCGGATCCGGATGCCGCGCTTTACTATTTGGCGCGCATGCTGACGGCGGGTGAAGACCCGCTCTACGTGCTCCGCCGGATTACCCGCTTTGCCTCGGAAGATGTCGGCCTCGCCGACCCGCAGGCGCTGGTGCAATGCAGCGCGGCGCTTTCCGCCTATCAGTTGCTGGGTTCGCCTGAAGGGGAATTGGCTATCGTGCAGGCCTGCCTCTATTGCGCGACGGCGCCCAAATCCAACGCGGCCTATCTAGCGCAGAAGGCCGCGTGGAAGGCCGCCAAACAATATGGCTCCGCGCCGCCACCGGCCCATATCGTCAATGCGCCGACGAGCGTCATGAAGGCGCTGGGGCATGGGAAGGGCTATGTCTATGACCATGACGTGGAAGGTGCATTCTCCGGCCAGCATTATTGGCCGGACGATGTGCCGAGTGCTTCTTACTACCGGCCGGTTGAGCGTGGATTCGAGCAGAAGCTGGCGCAGCGGCTGGCTTGGTGGGCTGAGCGGCGCCAGCGGCGGCAAGTGTGACGGCCGTCGCATACGGATGCCGCGCAAACGTTAAAACGGCATCAATTGCATTGTCCGGGCAACTTGCCTAAGGGGCCGAGGGGGGCAGCAGATGCCGCGTAATGCGGGGCATCTTGAATGATTTCTATCGTTGCTTGAGGGTCTTGAACATGGTTGCTGCTGTTTTCGGACGGGACTCGGGCGCTCGCCCCGTGCTGTTACTGTGCCTGCTCGCGGTTGTGATGCTGGCTCTGGCCGGCTGCACAGGCTCGCGTGGTGGGCCTGTGCCCTATGGCCGGACGGACTTCACGGCGCCTGATGCAGCTGCCGTCGCCCTGATAGAAGCAGAGCATCGCCTGCAGCCCGGCGATGTCGTCACAGTGTCTGTATTTCAGGTCACCGATTTGTCCGGCGATCGGGAAGTCGACGGGCTGGGCCGGATCCAGATGCCGCTCATCGGCATGGTTGAGGCCCAGGGCCTGACGACCGCCGAACTGTCGACCCGGCTGGCGACCCGCCTCAACGAATCCTATCTGCGTGATCCGCGGGTGCAGGTCACGATCAAGACGGTGCGGCAGCAGACCGTTACCGTGGACGGTTCTGTCACCCAGCCCGGCATCTATCCGATCACCGGCCGCATTTCGCTGCTGCAGGCTGTTGCCCTCGCGCGCGGTCCTTCGCAGGACGCCAATGTCAAGCGGGTGGTGGTGTTCCGCCGGATCAACGGGCAGCGTCAGGCTGCCGCGTTCGATCTTTCGACTATTCGCAACGGCACCGATCCTGATCCCGAAATCTACGGCGATGACGTGGTTGTGGTGGACGGTGCCCGTGCGCGGCAGACCTTCCGCGACATCATCCAGTCGGTGCCGCTGCTTGCCATTTTCGGTCCTCTCTGACCCACTCTTCCGACGGAATTTCCAGACATGAACGATATCTCGGCCGAACCGTCAGCAGCCGGCGCCACTGGCGGCCCCGATGGCGCCATTGTACCGGTCAGCCGTGGCGGCCAGCTTCGCCAGTTCGGGGGCGGCGCGATTGCGCTGGGCTATGACGGGGTCGGGGTCGATGAAGGCGCCGGCTATCTCAAGCTCTGGCACACCGTGCTCAAGTGGCGCTGGGTGGTCATCGGCACCTTCGTCGCTGTTGTCGGCCTGTCGATCCTTATCACCCTGCTGACCACGCCAGTCTATCGCGCCACGGCCGTGCTGGAAATCGCGGCCGAAGAAATCACGATCATCGATACCGAAGAGAGCGAAACACAATCGGTGTCGCGTAATGCCTATGACTATCTGCAGACCCAGTACGGCCTGCTCGCGAGCCGGTCCCTCGCCGAGCGCGTTGCGCGCAACCTCAACCTGCCTGCACAGGAAGGCTTCGGCTATGCGGAGGGAGAGACCGCTCCGCGCAACAGCGAGGCCGCGCTGCGCGCCGCCGCCGGCCGGCTGACCAGCGGTTTGCAGGTCAAGCCCGTTGCCGGCAGCCGCCTGGTCAACATCGAATATGACGATACCAACCGGGAAATGGCGACCCGCATTGTCAATGGCTATGCCGAGGCGTTCATTGAATCGAGCTTGGAACGCAAGATGGGCTCCACAACCCAGACGCGTGCGATCCTCGAGCGGCGCCTCGCCGAAGCCAAGGCACGGCTTGAAGAGTCCGAACGCGCTGCGACCGCCTATGCGCGTCAGGCAGGCATTGTGAATGTGGCGACCGGCACGTCCAACGCCGATGCGGAAGTAGGGTCGACCTCGCTTGACGCGGCTTCGCTGTCCGAGCTCAATTCGGCCCTGTCGGAGGCGCAGCAGGCGCGCATCACGGCAGAGCAGCGCTTCCGTCAGTCCGCCAATGCATCGAGCGAGGAACTGGCCAATTCCACCATCCAGACACTGATGTCACGGCGCGCTGAGCTGACCGCTGAAATCAGTGAAAAGAGCAATATCTATCGCGACGATTTTCCGCAGATGGTGCAGTTGCGCTCGCGTGTCGCCGATATCGATGCCAGCATCGCCCGCGAACGCTCGCGGGTCAGGGCAGCGTTGTCCGGCGACTATCGCGCTGCAGCCGCGCGGGAATCCGAACTGCAGGCCCGCGTCAATGCGCTGAAGGGCAATGTGCTCAATCTCAATGACCGCGGTATTCAGTACAATATCCTGCGGCGCGAGGTTGATACCAACCGTCAATTCTATGACGCGCTGCTTCAGCGCTTCAAGGAAATCGATATCGCCAGCAACACTGGCACGACCAACGTGTCGATTGTCGACGAGGCGATCAATGCCCGGCAGGTCCGCCCCAATCCGCTGTTCAATCTCGCGCTTGGGGTGCTGCTTGGCCTCAGCCTCGGTTTGATCGGTGCGTTCATCTGCGAATTCATGGACGACTCGATCAAGACGCCGGACGATGTCGTGCAGAAGCTGCACATTCCGTTGCTTGGTGCCGTGCCGAGATTGCCGAATTCGGTGAAGGTGGTCGACGAGGCCATAGATCCGCAGTCTATGATATCCGAGGCCTATTTCTCGGTCCGTACGTCGATCGAGTTCGGTACGTCGAGCGGGGCGCCGCGGACGATCATGTTCACCAGTTCCCGGCCCGGCGAGGGCAAGTCGGTGAGTTCGTTCGCGCTGGCGAATGCATTCGCCCGCACCGGGGCCAAGGTGCTGCTGATCGATGCCGACATGCGCAAGCCGACGTTGAAGGTGGGCGAGGAAGGGGCGCACGGCCTGTCCAATCTGCTGACCGGCTCGAACGATTATGATGACGCCATCTTCGTGACTGGCACGCCGAACCTTTCGGTCATGCCCGCCGGTCCGATTCCGCCCAACCCGGCCGAACTGCTGGCAAGCCGTCGGGTGGCGGAAGTGCTCGCCGACCTGATGGAACGCTTCGACCATGTCCTGCTGGATGGGCCGCCGGTCATGGGTTTGGCCGACGCACCGCTGCTCTCCTCGCTCGCCGAAGGTACGATTTTCGTGCTCGAGGGTGGTATCCGCCGACTCACCGCCCGTCGCGCCATCGGGCGCCTGGTGGCGGCCGATGCGCAGATCCTCGGTGGCTTGCTGACCAAGTTCGATGCACGCACCGACGGCATGGGCTATGGCTATGGCTACGGTTATGGCTACGGTTATGGCTATGGCTACGGCTATGGCCAGAAATACGGAGGCTATGGCGGGCGCGGCCGCAGCGAGGAAACGCATATCGTCGTCAGCGAGAACCAGTGATCAGCGGGTGAGGTCGTGACAGTGGCTTGGTTACGACACATCCGGCCGATCCAGGCTGGCGCTGCCGTGCTGTGCATCGTGATTGCGTGGTTCGCGATCCGTGCTGCTGCCATCGGCATGCTGGGCGGACTTGGCGATGCCTCCAGCCTGTCGCTAGTTGCCCAGGCACCATCGGTGACAGATGTCACTCTGCGGCGGCTGGCAACCGGCCGGCTCGACCGGGAGGCAGCGTTGCAACTGGATGAGCGGGCTCGCAACCTGCTCGCCGAATCGCCCTTGGCGTTCAATGCCGTGTTCGCATCCGCCATGGCCAAGGCCAAGCTGGGGGACGATGCTGCAGCCGAGCGGCTGATGCGTCTCGCCATCACGCGCGATCCCCGAAATCGCGTGGCGCGCTCCTGGCTGGTCGGCAAGGCGCTGCCGCGGCGCCAGTTCGATGATGCGCTTACCCAGCTCGACGCCATCATGCGCATGCAGCCTGACCTCGCGGTTCCGATCACGCGGGTGATGGTCGGTTTCCTTGTGGCGCCAGGGATGGTGGAGGCCTTCGCAAAGTCGGCGGAGCGCGGCGCTCCGTGGATGCCGGCCTTCCTCGACGCTGCGCGGCGCGACGATCGGGTGGCACGACAGGTTTATGCCCTGACGCTGCGTTTGGCTCAGCAGGGCGACGATGTCTTGCCAGCGGCGTCTGCCCAACAGGTCATCCAGTCCGCAGTGTCACGCGGCGACCTGCGCGATGCACGCAATCTGTTGCTGGCGACCAATCCGGCAGCGCGCAGCAACCCGTCCAATCTGTTGATCGACTCCGCGTTTCAGCTTGGTTCGCAGGGCGGCGATTTCGCTTGGCACATGGCAGAACCATTGCCCGACGGCGCAACAGTCTCCATGAACCAGAGGCTCGACGTCACGCTGCAATCGGCCGACCGTGGCGAATTGCTCGGGCAGGATGTCATTGCCGGGCCGGGTAGCTATCGCCTGGTCGTGGTGCTGCATAACACCAGCGCCGATGTGCAGGGCGCCTTGCATTGGCAGGTACAGTGCCGCCGGACCGGCGAAATCATTTCGTCGACGCCGGTACCCGCCAATGCCGTGGTCAACGCCGAGCTGACCGCCCAATTCGAGGCTGGGCCGACGTGCGGATTGCCCCGGATCAGCCTCGTCAATGTGCGCGATGGCGCGGTGGGCAGCGCCGAGATTTCGCGCATTGCGCTGGTGCGGGTGCCATGACCCAGCATTGGCTTGATCGTCGTTTCGAAATCGCGACAGCCCTGCTGCTTGCCGGCGCGCTTGCGCTGGGTGGCGCGGCCTCGGTGGGATATTTCGGGCGCCTGCTGGTGCAGCTTGCAGCCTTGCCGTTGCTGTGGGTCGCGTTCAACCGGCTGGCCCACTCAACGCTTACCCGCGAGACGCGGATCGGCCTGATACTGCTCGGGTCGATCATGGCTTTGCCATTGCTGCAGCTTATCCCCCTGCCGCCAGCGTTGTGGACGGGTCTGCCGGGACGGGAGGCTATCGCTGGCGTATATGCGGCGATGGCAGTCGAGCCGGGATGGCTCGGCATCAGCCTGTCTCCCGATGCGACGCTGACCAGCTGGTTGGCGCTGCTGCCTGCGGCAGCGATCTTTGTTGCCGTGCTGACATTGCCTGAGGAGGCGCGGTTGCGCCTGTGTCTTGTCGTGCTGGCAATCGCACTGGTTTCCGTGCTGATCGGCTCGATCCAGGTGAGCGGTGGTGGCGCGCGCGTGCTGTATTTCTATCGGGACACGAATGTCGGTTCGGCCGTCGGCTTTTTCAGCAACCGCAACCATCTCGCAACGCTGCTGGTGGCGGCCATCCCGCTGCTCAGCCTGCTGTTCCGGTCGGCGGGCAGGGTGGCGCTCGATCGGCCAGCGGTGCTGGGCCGCCGTATCGCGGTGGTGGCCCTGGCTTCCGTTCTGGTGATGGGTGTCCTGCTGACCGGGTCGCGCGCCGGACTGGTGATGCTGATCCCGGCTTTGCTGCTGACTTATGCGGCCACCATGCGCTCATCGATCGGGGTGCCACCGCTCAAACTGATTGCCGCCGTGCTGCTGGTGGGAATCGCGACCGTCGCGGTGGTCGTCTATGGCCCTTTCTACGAGCGGATTGTCGAGCGGACCGCGAATCTCGACGGAGAAGCGCGGGTTTGGGCAGCGCCGATCACCGCTGCTGCCGGATGGGCGCATTTCCCGTTCGGATCGGGCTTCGGAACCTTCGATCCCGTCTTCCGGGCGGCTGCCGGCGATGCGCATCTGACTCCGGCCTACGTCAACCACGCGCACAATGATTACCTCGAATTGTGGCTGACCGGTGGCTTGCCGGCGGTGCTGCTGCTGCTTGCCGTTCTGTGGTGGGGTGGCCGGTTGGCTATCTCGAACTGGCGGCTGAAGCCAGGCAACCCGAGCGCCATTTCCCGTGCCGCGTCGATCGTCGTGCTGCTAATATTGTTGCACAGCGTGGTGGATTATCCCGTTCGGACGGTTGCGATCTCCAGCCTCTTCGCGCTGGCTTGCGCGTTGCAGTTCGTCCCGCTTCTACCGAAGGGCAGGGCACTGACGACCGACGAGAGGCCGCCGCTGGTGCGTAGCCCCTTGTTGCCTTTGCGTTCATCGCGGCGCCGTGATGGCTGGCAGAGCAAGCGGCGATACTGATGATCACCATTGCGATAGAGCCATTCAGCGATGCCTTGGCGCAAGCCTATGAGCGCCTGTTGCCGCACCAGGCCGATGCGGTGGCGCGCGGCAAGCTGCAGTGGAAGTTCGCGGCTTCACCGGGTGGCACCGGGCAGATCGCGGTGGCCCGCGCGGATGATGGCACGATAGTCGGCATGAATGCCTTCCAGGCAATCCCGTTTGTCCTGCGCGATGGAACGGCGCTGGCCGGTTTCCAGTCGATGGACACTATCGTTGCCGAGGCAGCGCGCGGATCGGGCCTGTTCACCAAGATGGTCGCGCTGTTCCAGGAACAACTGGGCGAGCGGCTGCTCTATGGCTTTCCCAACGACAAGAGCTCGGGCGGATTTTTCGGCAAGTTGGGCTGGACCAGTCTCGGGCCGGTGCCCATGCTCGCCAAGCCGCTGCGGACAAGCGCTATCAGCGATCGCGTGAAGCCCGGATTGCCTGCCATCGCCCTGCCGCGTTTCGGATCGCGTGGGCCGGAAGCGCGGGTTGCCCGCTCGGCGTCCGATCTGCCCTTCGATGCGATCTGGTCGGCCTTCCGCGCGAACAACGGCATCGGCATTGCTGTCAATCGCACGGCTACTTTCATCGATTGGCGCATCTTCGCCCATCCGGTCTCGGACTATATCGTGCTGGGTGACGATACGGCCTTCGTCATCGGTCAGGTCTCGGCCAAGCACGGCACGACAATCGGCTATGTGATGGAAGCCATTGGCGACCCGAAACGGCTGGCCCAGTTGCTCCGTCAACTGACTGATCATTTTGTCGCGGCGGGATGTTCCATAGCCTTTGCATGGAATGCGGTGCATGCGCCGAACCATCGCGCGCATCGCAGCGCCGGCTTCTACCCGTTCCCGGCCAAGCTGCGGCCGATCGAGATCAATTTCGGTTTCCGTCCCTGGCCATCGATGCCGTCCGACGGCGCAACGGCCGAGGCCTGGTACATATCCTATCTGGACTCGGACACCGTCTGATGGCCGGCACGTTCATCCTGAGCCTCGATTGCGAGGGCAAGTGGGGCGTGGCCGATCATCTCGATGCCGGCATTCACGCGGCGCTGACGGATGAAGCGCTGCTGCGGTGCTATGCAGAGATTGTGAAGGCGCTGCATGTGCGCTCGATTCCGGCCACATTCGCGGTGGTCGATTTCTTCACCCGCAGCACCCAGCAGCTGGAGCAATTGGCGCGCGGCGACGTGTCGGCGATGTTGCCCTACACCAGCGCCGCCTGGGCCGATCTGGCGGATGGCACGCGACAGGGCTGGTCAGCGCCATGGCTGCCGGATCTAGTCGCGGCCGGGCATGAGATTGCCAGCCATGGCGCGTCGCACACGCCATTCGGCGCGCTGGCAGGACCGGCACTCGATCTCGAACTGGAACTGATCGGCAAGGACAAGTACCGCACCATCATTTTTCCGCGTAACGATGTTGCTCATGTCGACCGGCTCGGTGCGCTGGGCATGCTGGGCTATCGTGCGCGGCGTGCCGGGAACAAGATTTCGCGCATCGCCGATGAATTCAATCTGCTCGAACGCTCCGAACGCCGGGCTGAGGCCGACCCGATGACCGTCATTCCGGCGGGTTTCTTCATCAACTGGCGCGCCGGTGTGCGCCGCTACATCCCGCCGGCGGTCAGCAGGATGCGCGCGCGCCGCCTGATCGACCATGCCATCGCTACCGACGGTGTCGTGCATTATTGGACCCATCCCGAGAATATCGTCACCGCTCCGGAGACCATGATAAACTTCCTCGCCATCTGCGACGAGGCTGTGCGCGGGCGGGAGCAAGGAATGAGCATAGTCACTCAGGAACAATATTGTGTGGCTGCAAATGTGTGATCGACCATGAAGTTCAGTATCTGTATTCCGAATTACAATTACGCCTCTTATGTCGAGGAAACGATCAACAGTGCCCTCACACAGGACGTCGACCTCGAGGTTCTGTTCTGCGACAATGCGAGCACTGATGCCAGCTTCGATGTCGCAAGCCGGATTGCGGCCGCTGATGCGCGGCTGAGGATATCCCGCAACCGTTGGAACGTCGGCTTTGCCGGCAATCTCGATCGCGCCTGTGTCGGCGCCACGGGCGACCGGCAGTTGCTGCTGTCTTCGGACGACCTGATCCAGCCAGGGACCCTGGCGCTCTACCAGAAGCTGATCGAAGCAATGGGGGATCGCGCAGCCGGGACAATCCTGACTTCGGGATGGTGCGAGGTGGATGGCGAAGGCCGGCATCGCTCCGACCATGGCATCGACCGGCGGATGTGGGCGGACAGCGTGCCAGACCCCGACCTGTCGGCGCTGGCTGGCGTACCCGTCCACGTCGGCAAGGCCGTCGATCTGTTGAAGCGCGGGTTGGGCGCGCTGCGTCTGCCCTTGCCGTTCGTCACCACCTGCTACACGCGAGAGATGTACGAGGCTGTCGAGGGCTACAGCAATGGCCGGCTGATGAACCCCGACAAACCGTTCGCGTGGAAGATTTTGTCGATCGCCGAAACCGTGCTGTTCGTCGATGCACCGTTGTTCGCCTATCGCGTGCATGCCAACAACCAGAACAGCCTGCAGGCGCGCTCGGGCGCGCTCAAGCATCTTGTCGATCAATATGTCGCGAGCTTCGATACGCCGCCTGCGGTCCTGCAGCGCGCGGGGATGAGCAGTTCTGACCTTGCCAAAGCCTTCGTCGAGGAAGACATTGTGCTGCGCGGGTTCAAGAAGGTGGCGGATGGCGACCGGGTGGGGGCCCGCCGCGGACTGGCGTTCGGCGCGGCGGCCTATCCGGCGCTGGCGTGGAGCGGCAAGCATGTGTTGCTGCACATTCTGGCCCGGCTCGGCCCGTTGGGCAGCTGGATTGCGCAGGTCGCCTATCGCCGACGCATGGCGAAGACTCAAAAGACTGGCCTATCCGATTGATCGGCAAGGCCGTACTTGCCGCATGCGATTGTGACACCTAAGGCAACCACCGGGGAAGACGAGACAAATGGCAGGCCAACGGGCGCGCGTGGCAGCAGTTGAATAGCGGAAACGGCATGACGAAGCTCGGCAAACAATTGACCCGCTACGCCGCGACTGCGTTCGCGCGCAAGCGTTACGTCTTGCTCGCCGACATCATGCTCGCCGTGGCTGCAGAGGCGTTCCTGCTCTACGTCGTGCTGCATGGTCGCGATGAAGGGCCGATGGTCCGGCTGATTGCCGCGACTGCCGTAATCTCCGCCGGCGTTCTGCTGTTCTTCGGCATCTATCGCCAATTGTGGACGCGTGTGTCGCTGCGTGACGTGGTGTCTTTGCTCTATGCAGCGACGACAACATCAGTGCTCGTCGGGCTGATATCGGCCATCGAGTTCGGTGGTGAGGCTCCGGCACGGGTCGGGGTGGGCAGCCTGATGTTCATCGCGGCCGCCTGGATCGCGCCGCGGATGCTCGCCCGCCTGTGGTGGGAGGCGCAGACCAGCAGCCAATCGTCGGCGACCAGCAATGGCCCCAAGGATGGTGAGCCGGTCTTTCTCTATGGCAGCGGGCGACGTGCGATCGCCTTCATCCGCGCCAATGCAGCTGACCATCGCTACCGCATTTTGGGCTTCTTCCATAAGGACCCACGCCTGCGCGGCCGCTCGCTGCTGGGCGTGCCGGGCTTGGGTGCGCTCGATGACATCGCCGCACAGATTGTCGCGCTAGGCCCCGATGCGGTGGTTCCGCGACGTCTGGTGGTGAGCGAGGACGGGGAGGGCGCCAACGACCTCAGCGACGCGCTCGAGGTGGCCGCGCAAAATGGCCTGATCCTGTGCCGTATCCCCAATGCCGGGCAATTGCTCTCCGCTGGCGGCAGCGAGAGCCGGCTCGAACAGGTATCGATCGAGGACATATTGCACCGCGCGACCGTCAGCCTCGCCAACCCGCAGTTGCCGATGGCGCTGACCGGCAAGCGGGTGCTGGTGACCGGCGCCGGCGGATCGATCGGCTCGGAGCTGGTGCGGCAGATTGCCACGTTCGATCCGGCGCTGATCGTGCTGGTCGAGTTCAGTGAGTTCAATCTCTACCAGATCGAGCATGAGCTGTCCGCACGCTTCCCGTCGGTGCCGCATGCCACGGCGCTGTGCGACATCCGGCAGAGCGATGCACTGGCAGCGGTGTTCGCGCAGCACCGGCCGGAACTGGTGCTGCACGCTGCCGCCTTGAAGCATGTGCCCCTATTGGAGAGCCACCCGGACGAGGCGGTGCGCACCAATGTCCGCGGCACGCTCAACCTTGCCGAATTGGCGCTGGCGCATGGCGTCCAGCAGTTCACGCTGGTGTCGACCGACAAGGCGGTGAATCCGACCAACGCCATGGGATGCACCAAGCGCTGGGCCGAGATGATCTGCCAGTCGATGGATCGCCGCGCCGATGCCGAGGGCAGGGCGACGCGTTTCGCCTGCGTGCGCTTCGGCAATGTGCTCGGCTCGGCCGGTTCGGTGGTGCCGCTGTTCCAGAAGCAGATCGCCGAAGGCGGGCCGCTGACGGTGACGGACCGCAACATCACCCGCTATTTCATGACCATACCGGAGGCGTGCGAGCTGATCCTGGCGGCCACTGCCACCACCATGGCCGCCGATGAGCGGGAATCGCGGGTGTTCGTGCTCGACATGGGCGAGCCGGTGAAGATTCTCGACATGGCCGAGCGGATGATCCAGCTCAGTGGTCTCAGGCCCTATCATGACATCGACATCAAGATCACCGGTCTGCGGCAGGGCGAGAAGCTGCACGAGGAATTGGCGCACCCCGACGAGCATCTGACCCCGGCCGCCTTTGCAGGCGCGAGCCTAGCCGAAGCGCGTTCGCCGGAATTTGCGGTGGTGGCAGAAGGGGTTGCCGCGCTGATGGCGCAGGCGGAAGCGCGCGATCACGCAGCCATCCGTGTCGCGCTGAAGTCGCTGGTGCCCGAATATGTCGAGAATGACGCAACGTGAGGCGCCAGCCGCTGCATGAACGGCTGCGGATAGCTGCGGCATGATCCGCACCGTCGCGCTCGCTATCCCCGAGCTGGATTCAGGCGGCCCCGACCGGGTGATCGCCGAGCTTCTGCACGGCTTGCCGCGGGAGCGGTTCCGCCTGCAACTGATCGTCCAAAAGCGCGGCGGGCGGCTGTTCGACCGGCTGCCGAGCGATGTCGCGGTCGAGGTTATCGGCGATGCGCGGCGCTATCCGGCGCTGGCCTATCGCCGGGCCATCGGCCGGTTACAGCCCGATCTGGTGATGACCACTCTGCGGATGAACGCGACCGCGGGCTTTGCGAAGGCGCTGTTCGGCCACCCGCCGATCCTTGTTGCGCGGCAGGCCAATGCCATTGCGGTCAATTTCCGCGAACTGCGTGCCCGATCGCCGGTCAAGCAACGGCTGGTGCAGCCGGTCATCACTTATGCAATGACGCGGGCCGATGCGATGATCGCCCAATCGCTCGATATGGCCGCCGAATTGCGCGCGGAGGTGCCGCGCGGAGTCGATGTCGAGACCATCGGCAACCCGGTGTCGATTGCCGATATCGATGCGGATTGTGCCCGGCAGCAGGCCGGTGCGCCGCTGCCCGGTGGCACGCCGTCGATGGTGGCGGTCGGGCGCCTGATGCCGCAAAAGGGCTTCGATGTGCTGATCGATGCACTGCCCGCTGTCATTGCGGCGCACCCGCAGGCGCTGCTGACCATCTGTGGCGAAGGGCCGGACCGGGCGGCACTGGAAGCGCAGGCGGAACGGCTGGGCGTCCGCGCTGCCGTGCATTTTGCCGGGCACAGCGCGCATGTGCTGGCACAGGTCGCCGCAGCGGACCTCTACATCAGCTGCTCGCGCTACGAGGGGTTCAGCAACGCCATACTCGAGGCAATGGCGCTGGGCGCGACGGTGGTGGCGACCGACTGCCCTGGCGCAACCCGCGAAATGATAGCCGAAGGGCAGACCGGCTTTCTGGTACCGGTTGAGGACAGCATTGGCTTGTCCGAAGGCATATTGCGCGGACTTGCGGCGCGTGACGCAGACATTGGCAGGGCCGCGCGCGCATCGGTCGCTGCGCGCTATGACCGCGCGGCGATATGCGCGCGCTATGCGGATTTCTTCGACAGGTTGATGGCGCAGCGCTGAGGCCCCCGGCGCCGGCAGGAAAAGGCTACAGCCCTTCCGCCGCCAGCACCGCCTGATATTCGGCGGGCGTGCCGCAGAAGATCACCTCTTCGGGTGCGATAATCTCATACCCGACCGTCTGCCCGCGTGCGATCAGATGGTTGTAGAGCGGCGCGACATAGAGTTCCTTTGCCTGCGGAGCGGCGCGCTCGGCGGCGAGTGCGGCGCGGAAATCGTCGGCGCGGCTGAAATGATAGAGGCCGGTGCAGCACAGATCGCTGATCGGCCTCTTCTCGGCCGTCTCGGCGGCGATGCGCTGTGCCTCGTCGGCGGGGCGGACATAGGACCAGTTGTCCCCTGAACCGCGAAACACTTCCAGCCAGCCGGCGATGCTGGCCAGCCGCCCGGCATCGGGCTCGCGATAGTCGGGGCGGAAAGTATCGATGTTGAATATGGTGAGCGGCGAGGCGGGCGCGACGGCCGCGCCGTCGATCCCCAGTTCGACCGTCTCGGCCTGCCCGGCTGTCTCGCGATCGAGCATCATGACGCGCGCCTCGGCGATGCCCAGTGCGCGGGTGCGCTCGGCGATGAAATCGGCGACTCCGCCGGTTTCGCGCGCAATGAACAGGAATGGGCGATCGGTGAAATAGGCCTGGAAACTGGCAATTGACCGGTCGAACGCCGTGTCCTCACCGATCGGCAGCATATATTTGGGCCGGTCATAGCCGGCATCGAAGAATCGGCGGCTGAGCCCGGCCATTGGGATCACGATCATCGGCGGTTATCCAAAGAAGCGGGCGTAAAGGGCGAGAGCGTTGGCGTAGAATGCGCGCTGACGGGCCGGCGCATCCGAGTGCAGGGGGATCATCGAGATGAACAGGGTGATCATCGTCGCCATCACGTCCGCGCGCGCCGCTGCTATGCCCGCGAAGCTGCGTTCGCGATAGGCGTCTTCCAGCCAGTTGTGTCGTGCATTGTCTTCGTGGGTCAGGGTCAGCGCATCGCCATGCCGCGCGAACTCGACATTGCCGGCGAGGATCTGGTCATAGCGCCCGATGACGCTGTGGCCGAATTTGGCGATATCGTAGCGCAGGTCCCCCCGCGGATCGATGACACCATCCTGCGTGTAGCCGCGCGGATCGATGACGGTGATGCGCTGGTTGCGGCTGTTGTAGAGGATGTTCGAAAAGCACAGGTCGCCGTGCATGATCGTCGACGGCTGCGGCGGCGCGGCGGCGATGATCGCGGCCAGATGCTCGACGATGCGGCGGCCGGTGGGCACGGCGGACCCGTTGATGGTCAACTCGCGGTCGATATCGGGATAGGCCCCGGGCGCGCGCTCGATGCGCTGCAGGGTCTTGCCGACGGCAAGGTCCGCCAGTGCGGTGGTGGTGCCCTGAGCCGTGGCGGCTTCGGCATCGAGGAAGGTGCCGACCGCATCGAGGATACGCGACCAGCCGGTGGCGCCGAGGCGGGAGAGATAGATTTCCGCGAGGGTGGGCACGAAGGCATATTCCGTGGCATAGGCCCCCTCGACCGCCTGATCCTCGATCAACCGTGCGGCATAAAGCTGCAGCGGCGCGGGCAGGCTGCGCAACCAGTGCGCCTCTGCCGAAAGTTTGAACGATTGGCTGCTCGACTTGTGGACGACGCCGTCGGCGATGCGCAACTCGTTGAAATGACGCGCGGCGGCAAGATGGTGGCGCGAGCGGAAATAGGTCTGCAGATGGCCGAAATCGAGCCAGCCATCGATCTGCAACGGCGCGCAGGGGTGGTCCGCGACATAATCGTTGAGCGCCGCGATGAAGCGGTAATCGGCGCGTACCAGCGCCCGCAGCAGTGCGTCGGCATCGCTGAAGCGGAAATAGCCGGTCAGGATCGGGCGGGGCAAGGCTTCGGCATCGAAGCCGTTGTCATGAATGCGGGCGATGCTACCCGCCTCGATATCCGCGCTGGCCCAATGATAGCCGTCACCGGCGGCGCCGACCGACATGGCATCGCCGCCAATGCCGGCCGGGACTGCGATCAGTGTGTCGCCATGGACGATCTCTACGGCACCGGTCGGCGCCAGCGTGGCCAATGCATGGGCGATCGAGCGGCCAAGCGAGACGCTGGGATCGATCCCGAGGACGCGGCACCCTTGGTCGGCGATGCGCTGCGCAGCGAGATCCGACAGGATAAAGTCGGCGGGCAGGGTGAGCACCAGATCGACGTCCGGTGCTGACAGTTGCGCTAACTGCCGGTGGATCAGCAGGCCGCCGCCAACGGGCAAGAAACAGGGCGGAATGCGCCCGAACTCGGCTTCGAGCTCGCTGCCGACATAGGCGCCTGAAGTGATGATGCGGGTGACCGTCATGCGTCTCTCAGCAGCTCGCCAGGCTCGCCGTCCCCGATCAGCGCGGCAATCTGCTGATGGGAAAGGCGGACAAACTCGTCCGGACGGATCGCCTTGTCATCGACATAGAATCCGCCCGGGCCGCACCAGGGCTTGCCCATGATTACCTCGTCGTGCGGCACGTCATGCTTTTCCAGCCAGGCGAGCACGCCGGGCAAGGTGTGCAGGTTGATGCGCCCGATCTGGCCCTGATGGGTGCGCATGTTGCGCGCCGAAAAGATGACTATCTCATACCCTCGCGCGCTATAGTCGCGCAGTCTTGCGATCACGTCTGCGCGCGGCAGCTTGGCCGCATAGTCGCTGTGCGAACCGTCATCGGTCAGCGTGTCATCGAGGTCGATGACGATGCGGGGCTTGGGTCCCGAAGGATCGAAGGCGCGCTGGTCCGGCACTGGGTAGGGCGTCCTCTAAATCATTGACTGTGCCGCGCTCTAGCCATGGGGGGCGAGGCGCGCAACCGCAGAGGGCAGGGCGCCTGGCGTGAGCCCCGGTCAGAGGCCGAGCTGATCGATCAGGCTGGCGTTGACCTTGTCCACCGCATATTTGCTCTCGGCCACACCCCGCGCTGCCGCGCCCATCGACGCACGCAAGCCAGGGTCGCGCGCGAGGCGGAGCATGGCATCGGCAAGTGGCGCTGCCTGTCCCACCGGCACCAGCAGCCCGTTGTGGCCATTCATTACAGTCTCCCGGCACCCCGGTGCATCGGTGGTGACGATCGGTCGACCCATGGCCATCGCCTCCAGCACCGTGCGCGGCGTCCCCTCGCGGTAGGAGGGAAGGACGTAGATGCTGCACGCCGACAGGGCAGGGCGCACGTCGCTGAGGCTTCCGAGATATTCGATGCCCTCGGCAATCCACGCGTCGAGATCGGCCTGGCTTGCGCCATCGGGGCCATCGTCGAGATAGCCGGCAATCTGCACGCGCGCGCCGGGCACGGCAGCGCGCACGGCGCGGGCCGCCTCGACATATTCGGCGATACCTTTCGTCCACAGCAGGCGTGCGATGAGCAGGAAGACCGGCGCGTCGGGCAAAGGGGCGGGTGCGTAGTGGCCGACATCCACGCCCGAGCCGTCGACCATCACCACCTTCGACGGATCGCCAAGACAGCCCCCGGCGATGAAATCGTCCCGGTCATCGGGGTTCTGGAAAACGATGTTGCCGTTGCAGCCGGTCGCCAGACGATAAAGGCTGCGGGCGATGCGCTGGACGATCCGTCGTTTCCAGCCTTCTCCGGGGATGAACGTATAGCCGAGCCCGGTGACCATCGAGGCCGAATCGATGCCCGCCGTGCGCGCGGCGAAGCTGCCCCAGATGTTGGGCTGGATCGTGTAGCCCAGCACATAATCGATGCGGTTGGCCTTGATGATGCGGTGGATGGAACGGGCGTAGGCGATGTTGCCGGCGATGCCCGTCTGCGCGCGGGCGAGCGGGACGTCGTGCGGCGTGGCGCCCAGCGCGCGCACCTTGTCCGCCCATTCGCCGGTGAGACCAGGAGAGGACGCATGGACAATATGCCCCCGCGCGACCAGCGCGGCGATCAACGGTCCCCTGAAAGCGATGACCGAGGAGGCGAGTGAGCCGTTGAGCAGGATGGTGCGGGGCATGGGGTTTCCCCAAGCTGTTTGCTGCCTCTGATACAAGTGAAATCCCGCACAATGTCATTCCCGCGAACGCGGGAATCCAGAGGCGGCGGGCGCTGTGCCATGACGCTCTGGATTCCCGCTTTCGCGGGAATGACAGACGTCGGCTTTGCCGCTATCGCCCGTCGCTCCCCCAATCGATTGAGACGGACACCGCCGATCATGCTCAACACCCAGCTCGCCCCCTGGCCCAGCTTCACCGAGGAGGAAGTGTCAGCGGTCGCCGATGTTGTGCGGTCGGGGCGGGTCAATTACTGGACCGGCCAGGAGTGTCGCCACTTCGAAAAGGAGTTCGCTACGCACTTCGGCTCGGCCTATGCCATTGCGCTGGCCAACGGCACCCTTGCCCTCGATCTCGCGCTCAAAGCGCTGGGTATCGGCCCGGGGGACGAGGTGATCGTGACGCCGCGCAGCTTCATCGCCTCGGTATCCAGCGTCATCACGGCGGGCGCCACGCCGGTGTTTGCCGATGTCGACCATGAATCAGGCAACATCTCCCCCGCCACCATCGCGGCGGCCATGACGGACAAGACCCGCGCGATCATCCCGGTGCATCTCGCCGGCTGGCCATGCGACATGGTGGGGATCATGGCACTTGCCGACGCGCACGGCATCAAGGTGATCGAGGATTGCGCGCAGGCGCATGGCGCGGACATCGGCGGCAAGCCTGTGGGAAGTTTCGGTCAGGTCGGGGCATGGTCCTTCTGCCAGGACAAGATCATGACCACCGGGGGCGAAGGCGGGATGGTCACCACCGACGATCATGCGCTGTGGTCGGCGATGTGGAGCTACAAGGACCATGGCAAAAGCTGGGAGGCGGTGTACGAACGCCAGCACCCGCCAGGCTTCCGCTGGCTGCACGAGAGTTTCGGCACCAATTGGCGGATGCTGGAGGTGCAGGCGGTGATCGGGCGCATCCAGTTGAAGCGCATGGCCGAATGGACGGCGCGGCGGACAGCGATTGCCGATGCTTATCGTGTGACGCTGGCGCAGTTTCCGGATGCGGTGCGCGTGCCGGTGCCCGGCCAGGGCATGACCCACGCCTATTACCGCCAATATGCGTATGTCCGGCCCGATGGCCTGCGCGATGGTTGGGACCGCGACCGCATTGTTGCCGATGTGACGGCCAAAGGCGTGCCGTTGCTGCAGGGAAGCTGCTCCGAAATCTGGCGGGAGAAGGCGTTCGACGGCACCGGGCTGCGCCCTGCCGAGCCGTTTCCCGTCGCGCGCGAGCTGGGCGAAACGAGTCTGATGATGCTGACACACCCGACGCTGACCGATTCCGACGTTGCGAGGGTATGCGCCGCACTGACTGAGGTGATGGGCGAGGCGGCCCGCTGACGGATCCAGTCCGCAGCGGCGACTTCAGCGGTTGCTGGTCAGCATCCGCGCCGGATTGCCAACCACCGTTGCGCCGTCGGGGACGTCTCCGAGCACCACCGCGCCCATGCCGATCACCGCGCCCGCGCCGATGCGCACGGGGCGTGCCGCAGTCCCCTGCCGTATTGCCGCACCGGCGCCGATATAGGCACCATCGCCGATGTGGATGGCGCCATTGCAGCGTACGCCCGGCGCAAAGGTGACGAAATCGCCGATCACGCAGTCATGTTCGACGATGCTGTGGATGTTTCCATGGAAATGGGCGCCGATGCGGATGTTGCTGGTGATGACCACGCCGGGGGAGAGCAGGGCGCCGGGGCCGATCTCCACATCGTCCATGATGACCACGCCGCTTGCGGTCACCGACAAAGGCGCCAACCCCGCATCGCCGCACTTGCCTGCAAGACGGCGCCGCGTCGCCGGGTCGGCCACGGCGACCGCGATTGCCTTTTCGGTAGCAGGCTCAGCGCAAAAGGCGTCGAACGGCAGGGTGGCGTGGCCGTTGACGATTTGGCCGGCCTTGCCGTCATCGACGAAAACCAGACGTATGTCGCGCCCGTCGAGCGCTGCCTGCGCGCGCGCCAGCGGCATGATGCCGCGACCGCAGCCGCCCGCGCCGAATATGCCCCACAGGATGCTCAGGATGGGTCACTCCCGGGGACAGGCGTGCCGGTGAAGCGGGGCATGGTGACATCGCCGGCATGGGCGATGTCCGCGCGGCGCAGCACCTTGAACACGGTCATGAACAGGATGCGGATGTCGAGCCACAGGCTGCGATTATCGACATACCACACATCGAGTGCAAATTTTTCCTCCCAGCTCAACGCGTTGCGGCCGTTGACCTGGGCCCAGCCAGTGATGCCCGGGCGCACATCGTGACGGCGCATCTGTTCGGGAGTGTAGAGGGGGAGGTAGGCCGGCAGCAGCGGGCGGGGCCCGACCAGGCTCATCTCGCCGCGCACGACATTGATCAGGCATGGCAGTTCGTCGAGGCTGGAAGCGCGCAGGAACTTGCCGAAGCCGGTAAGCCGCTCGGCATCGGGCAGCAGCGTGCCGGCTGCGTCACGCTCGTCGGTCATGCTGCGAAACTTGTATATGTTGAAGATTTGGCCACCGAGTCCCGGTCGTGCCTGTCTGAAAAGCACCGGGCTGCCGAGGCGCAGCCGGACCGCAATGGCAACCAGCGCCATCACGGGCAGGATCAGCGGCGCACTGATGGTGCAGAGGGCAAGGTCGAACAGTCGCTGCAATGGGTAAGCCTTCACTCTTTCGCTGCATTGCCCCCGCTGGCGCGCATACGCAACTCCTGCGGCCCGCGCGACAATCGTGGGCGCAGCGTTATCAGCCCAGGCTTCGGCACCCGGCCCGATCTTTGTCCCTTGCCATCGCGCTGTAGCGCCTGTTGACGGAACTCCTGGCCCATCGCGAGCATGATGCCGATCAGCACCCAGAAGAAGCTGAAGCGCAGGCCTTGGTGCGTTATTCCATAGAGGAGCGAGGGCACCAGATACCAGGACAAGGCCAGCGGCAGGCTGCGCAGCACATTCCACACAAACGTGCAAAAGAGCAGCAGGCCGATCACGCCGTAGCTGAACAGCATCGTTCCGAAAGAGCTGTGAATCTCGACTGCCAATACGTTAGCGGGCTCGAAACGCGTATAATATCCCTCGCCAGCGCCGAACAATGTATATTCGTAATATTCGACGATCCGGTCATAGTTGCGTTCTTCGAATGTGCTTGTGTCATGGTCGATACGATTGCGAAACTCGAAATCTTCCACCGTTGCGCTTTGGCTCAGAAAATTCTCGATATAGCCGGTTTGCGTTGCAACCAGCATGATCATCAGGCCGACCAGAGCGCCGAGCGCGCGCTTCATCGGCGTTTTCAAAATTATCCAGAACCACAGCGTCAGCAGCAGGAGCACGGCAATCGCGCCTGCGCGCGAAAGAGATGCGATCACGCAATAGGCGAGGATCAGCAGAAACGGCAGGTCCAGCCAATAGCTCTGGTTGCGCCGGATCAGCAGATACAGGCTGAGAATGACGATCCCCCAATAGGCAAGCTGGTTCGGATTCTGGAATGTGCCGAGGGGACGAAAATTGTCGTCGAGCATCAATGCGCCGAGCTGGAAAACGGCTGCGGCGCGGATGGCAAAGATTACATACCGGTCGAAAAGCTCTGCGTTGCGTGGGCGGACAGCATAAACAACCATCGCTACGACAGCATTGAACACATAATATAGTATCGGCGTTGCGATATTGAGTTTGCCGGTCAAGGCTACCCAGACGATGTTGACTGTCGCAATCCAGCCGAGCAGCACGAACAATATGATGTTGCGCTTGATGAAATCGAGAATCATGCGCGGCTTGGCGATCAGCAAACCGATTGCCGCCAGTCCGATGTCGGCGGGTTGGGCCAGCCCTTCATTGAAGACGTAGAACATCTTGAAGAAGACGTAATTGGCAACGACGAATGCGGACAGATGGCCGATGTCGAGCCCAGAGATATTCGACCAGACCGGGCGCTTGGCGATAGCGATGCCCTGTTTTTCGCGCTCCGGATGTGGAGACTGGTCAGGTACCACGCTCGCCAACGGTCGATTCCCTTCCCCAAGTCGGGAGGTTCCACCGACCATGGCCAAACTTATAGTGCACCGAACTGCAGTCTGCCAATTTAGAACAGCGCCTGACTAACGGCAATCGTCGATTGCTATGGTGGCGGCAGCAATCAGTCATGGGGCCAATCATCGCGTCGGCTTGTGTCTATGCATCAGGATGCGCAGATCCGGCCAGACGATATTCTTCATTCTCGCCCGGCTCCGACGCTACCTGCATACATGCGCAGCTCCTCAGGACCCCGCGCTGTCCGCGGGCGCAGAGGTGTGGCGCCCGGCCGGCGGGCTCCGCTGGTCTTGCCTGCATGCGTCAGTTTCAACCGATCCCGGTACTGAAGCTGCTCTCCCATCGCCAGCATCACGCCAATCAGCACCCAGAAGAAGCTGAAGCGCAAGCCTTGGTGTGTGATGCCATAAACCAGCGACGGTATAAGGTACCAACCAAGCGCCAGGGGCAGATTGCGGACTACGCGCCAAAGGAAGGCGCAAAACAGGGTAAAGCCAACGATACCGTAACTGAACAGCATCGTCCCGAACGAGCTGTGGATCTCGATGGCCGTGACGTTGCTCGGTTCGAACCGCGAATAATAGCCTTCGCCTGCTCCCAGCAGCGTATATTCGTAAAATTCGACGATCCGGTCATAGTTACGCTCTTCGGCCAGCGATGTATTGTCGCCTGCCTCACGTTGCTGGAAATTTTCTGCAGTGGCGGTGTTGCGCAGATAAGTCTCGACATAGCTGGATTGCGATCCGGCAATAATCAAAAGCAGGCCCACGAACACACCGACCGACCGCCGGAACGGCGTCTTGAGGATCATCCAGAACCAGACGCCAAGCAGCAGCAGCGCGGCGACCGACCCGGCCCGGGAGAGCGAGGCAACCACACAGTAGGTCAGAATGACGAGGAAGGGCAGGTCGCTCCAGTACGACTGGTTGCGCCTGATGACCAGATACAGACTGAGAACGACGATGCCCCAATAGGCGAGCTGATTAGGGTTCTGGAAGGTTCCGAGCGGACGGAAGCTGGGATCCAGCACCACGGCCACCAGCTGGACGACAGCTGCGATGCGGATGGCAAAAATCACGTACCGATCAAAGAGATCGGGGTTTCGCAAGCGAACCGCATAGGCCGTGATCGTAACCACGATGTTGAACAGATAATAGCTGATCGGAACCGCCATGTTCAGCTTGGCGGTAATGAGGGCCCAGGTAAAATTGACCGCTGCAATCCAGATCAGCAGCGCGAACAGCACCATATTGCTGCGTACGAACGACATTATGAGTTTCGGCGATGCAATCAGGGCGCCGATTGCCGCCAGCATGATGTCGGCAGGCTGCGCCAGGCCTTCGTTGAAGATGTAGAACATCTTGAAGAAGACGTAGAAGGCCATGACCAGCGCTGCGAACTGCCCGATATCGGCGATCGGCTTGCGGCGCGCAGGGCGTTGCATCCCATATTGGGTGCGCCGGGCGCCGACTGGCGATGCAGTCTGGTCAGGCAGGACGGTTGCCAAAATCTGGCTCCTTCAATTCTTTAGCGGCATCAGCCAGTCGCACTGCTGGCCGGATGCGGCTGTATAGCAGCTTTGCCGAACGTGTCAGCGCCCGACTTCGAGAAGCCAGCGGGCTTCGCTTTCGAGGCCGATGGCACTCAATTTCCCATCGGCTTGATAGGCCCCGGTGTCGATACCGATGCGGTTGGGCTGCTCGTCCACCTCGGCAGAGATGGTGTGACCATGCACCACCATCATGCCGTGATCGACGGAGGACTCGATGAATTCGCGGCGGATCCATGTAAAGTCGCGCGGATCCTGCGCCGACAGCGCCACGCCCGGGCGGATGCCGGCATGGACAAACAGATAATCGCCGATCTGCACATAATCCTGCAACCCGCGCAGGAATGCGATATGGCTTTCGGGAATCTTCTCTCGCAGCTCGGCCCGGAAAAAGGGGCCGCCCATCGCCACCGCCTTGTCGCCGATTGCATAGCTGGCCAGCGTCTCGCGGCCGCCGAACTTGCGCCATCCGGGCAAGTCTGTCTCGTCACCGTCGATTACCGCGAGAAAGGCATCCTCGTGATTGCCACGCAGAAAATGGCAGGTGGCAAAGGCCGGTGGATCGGTGGCCAGCCAGTCGACCACGTCCTTGGAGCGCGGCCCGCGGTCGATGAAATCGCCGAGGAATATCAGGTGGACCGCCGTTGCTGGCGGGCGCGATACCGTGTCCGCGGCAATGCGGTCGACCAGCGCGCGCGCCATCGCATATTCGCCATGAATGTCGCCTATGGCGTACACGCGCTCGCCAAGCGGGATTGCAGGTGGCTGCTGCGGCTGGGCAGCGGGGGCACCGAACCAGCGTTTAAGCATCGAAATCATGGTGGGCCCATGCAACAGACCGGTCGCGCTGCCAAGCTTTACCGCTTGAAACCGTTATGCATCTGCGGCAAATGGAGAAAAGTCCGAAGCCATAACTGTAACGAAACGAGCTTAATGTCCGGCGAGTGATACCGCCGATATGCACTTTGCCGCTCCTCCTACCAAAGGTCAGCCTACGAATATGCGCCGCTTTCTGTCGAAGAAGCTGACCAATCTGGCAGCGCGCGTTGCAGGACCATCGCCAGTCAGAGACGAAATTCCCGAAGTCGCCGATTGGCAGCGCCAGATGATCGACACGGTCCGACCCTATACCATGACCAGCTTGCCGGCGCTGTGGGCGACGATGCAGGCCGTCGATCATGTTGTGCGGCACGGTATCGATGGCGATTTTGTCGAGTGCGGCGTGTGGCGCGGCGGCAATGTAGTGCTGGCCGGCCTGATGCGGCAGCATCTGGGCGCGAAGTTTACCATCCGTGCCTATGACACATTCGCGGGCATGACCGCACCGACCGAGTTCGATGCAAAGCCCCTGACCGAACTCGATGTGCAGGCAAAGTTCGACCGGCTCGCGGCCGGCGACCATAACGAATGGTGCTATGCCAGCCTGGACGACGTGCTCGCTAACTACGCTCGTCATGTCGGGGACAATGCGCTGATTGCGATCAAGGGTTCGGTCCTCGATACGCTGCGTGAGCCCGCCAACCTGCCGGAGCGCATCTCGGTCCTGCGGCTGGACACCGACTTTTACGACAGCACGCTGGTCGAGCTAGAAGTATTGTGGCCGCGTCTTGTCACCGGCGGCATATTGATGATCGACGATTTCGGCGAATGGGCAGGGGCGCGCAAAGCTACCGAGGAATATTTTGCCGGGCGCAAGCTGTGGATGCACCGCGTGGACCGCTCGGTCCGTCTGGTCATCAAGGGCGACTGAGCCGGTCTGCCGGCTCCGCAGATAATGCGTTCTATCGCAGCGGCGCGAACAGCGCAGCGAGATCGGCGTGCAGCTTGTCCCGCGCTTTCCCGACGATTGCTTGTTGGCGCGATGCCTCACCCTGCTTGTCGGCGACGATGGTGCGGAGCCGATCTACGAGCGGACCTTCCCACCCTGGCGCGGGTTGTTCAGGGCGATCGATCAGACCGATCTGGTTAAACAGGCCGGTCAGCTTGAATGTGCCGGTTTCCACCGGAATGACGGGCGTGCCTGCTTCGATAGCCAGCACACAGGTGTGCAGCCGGCCGCTGACAACAGCATCGAAGCCACCGAGAAACCCGACATAATCCTCGATATCGAGGTTTTCGCCCTCCGCGGTAAAGCCATCGCTGGCTAGCCACGGGCTCCAGACCATCGCATCGTTGAACCATTCGTTGCTGATGAACACCGGCTCCAGCCCGGCCGCGCGGATGGCGCGGGCGAGGTCGAGCCAGTGGCCGGCCAGATTGGCCTTGGTGGTAGCCGGTCCGTTGAACGACAGGGCAATCCGGCCGGTAGCGGCTTGCGGCGCGCGAAGGGTGCCGTGGAGCATCGCCGCATCGGGCAGGACAACCGGGTCCACCTTGCCGCCGCCAGCACGATAATTGGCAGCACTGGCATGATCGCGGAACAACAGTATGTCTGCCTTGTCGAGCACATGCGCCGCAATTTTCCGAACCAGCGGATGTTCGACTTCGAAACTGGTGTTGACGAAGGCCGTGGGGATTCCGAGCAACTGTGCCGCCCGCATGTCGAGCAGATACTGGAGGGGTGTGTCGGTCAGCTTGGGCAGGAACTCGCCGGCGGCGTTCATCACATAGAGGCTGGCGGTGGCAACCTTGGCTTGGCGGCGCGCGCGCATGGCATCGAAGATGCCGAGCGCAGACAAGCGCTGGCGCAGTTGCAGCTTGTGCCTGAGGCCGGCAAAGCGGATGGGTTTCGTCGCGCTGCGATCGAGCACGATAGAATCGCCGCACCAATCGCTTGGCGGGGCGTTCCTGCCAGCCTCCGCCAAATCCTGCGCGGCAGCGTCAAACGCGGCGATCGGATCGGCTGCCTGGTCGAACTGGGCGAGGGTGTAGCGCTTTATGAATGGCGGAATGCGTTCCAGCACCGTCACTTGCCGGTCGGGGAACATCTCGGCCAGCAAATCGCGCCACACCCGCGACAGGGTAACATTGCCCTGATTACGCGTGGATGCGCGGGTAACCAGCACGACGGACCGTGCGGCGCTCACCGAAGAGTAGTCGCTAGGTGTCATTAGTAGGTGATTCCGCCTTGGCTGGTCTGCTTTGCGCAAACCAACGTTGCTACGGCATAGGAAGCGGTTGCTGTTTTGGCCAGCCGAAAATGGCTGATTTCAAACGCTTGATCGCGGCCGGCATTCAATTTGGCACACCCGGCCTCTGCCAGATGCGCGCGCGCCGTCGCGCCAGAGGTTCTCCGAGCCAGGCGGCCGGCAGCAGCACCGCGAGCAGCAGCAGGGCGCCGGCGCAGAGCAGGATGTTTGCGGCAGCCAGTATCATTGGTTCGGCTGCGAGCCAGGGGCGCAGAACAAGTTCGCCCACCGCCACGACCGACGCGCCTGTGCCGAGGCCGGGCAGCATTGCCATCAGGAAATGACGCGCCGGCCCAGCGGCTTCGCGCTCCTTGCGGCCCATGGCGAACAGCAACGACAGGTAGAGCGGCACCACGGTGCACAGGGCGACGGCCGATACCCCGCGTGCGGCAAAAAGGGCGAGCGCAGCCGCGATGAGGACCAGCAACAGGCCGTGACGCAACGCCATGCCGCGCACATCGCCAACCACGACCGCAACGCCATCAAAATAGAGCCGGGCGACGCGGGCAGGCAGGCCGGCGGCAAGGATCGCCATCGGAAGCGCAACCGCCGTCCACTGCGCGCCGAGCAGGATCGCGACGACCCATTCGCGCAGCAGGATGATGCCTGCTGCGACCAGCGCGGACAGGATGGTGAGGATGCGCAGGGCCATGATCATGTGCGGGCCTACGCCGCCGACCTGTCCCTTCGCGGTGGCGAATACCTGGCGCATGGTCTGGTCGATGGCGAGGAAGGGCTCCTTCGCCTGCACGCTGATATTGTAGGCGCGGCTGTAGATACCGGTCGCAAAAGCGCCGAGCGTGATGCTGACAGCCAGCGTATCGACATTGGTCCAGCCCCAGTTGAGCAGGCGGGAAAGGACGCCATAACCGCCAAGCTTCAACTGGCCGATCACCAGAGACAGGCGACGTGGCGGAGCGACGGGCAGACGCGCGAGGATGGCGAGAATGACGGCCGTGACAACATTGGATACGACCAGGCCGGAGATGACGGCGAACAGGTCGAAACCGGCCAGAGCAAGGCTGACCGACAGGCCCATGTAGAGCAGCACGGTGAACAACGACATGGCCGACGCCGCGGCGAAGCGGTGCTCGCGCCGCAGGATGCCCAGACCGGCGACGAAAAAGACCTGCGAGAGGAGAACGGGAATGATCGCGATCAGCGCGGTTCCCAGCCGGTTGAAATCCAGCGCCTGCTCGATCCACGGCGCCGCAATCGCTAGCAGCGCCGACATGACGACACTGAGCAGCAGACCCGCCCAGATCAGCCCGCGCAGCCGCTCGCGAGTCAGGTCGTCATCGCGGATAATCGGATAATCGATCACGGCTTCGAGCAGCACCAGCGACAAGACGGTAGGAATGGTGGCGAGCGCGAGTACGCCAAAATCCACCGGGGTCAGCAGGCGCGCCAGCACGATCATCCCGACGATCGTGACCGCCGTGCGCCCGACCCGACCGAGTATCAGCAGGCTGCTGCCGCGCACGATCGAGCGCCCGACGTCCGTGCCGCTGCCACGCGAGATGATCGGGCTGTCGTCCATCTTGGTGCCCCGGGGCGCCGGTTCAGGCGCCGTGATAGTCTTTGTACCAGCGCACGAAGTTGGGCACGCCGACGTCGATGCTGGTCGATGGCTGGTAGCCGAGATCGGACTGGATGGCGTCGATATCCGCGAAGGTTTCCTTCACGTCGCCTGCCTGCATCGGCAGCATGATCTTTTCCGCCTTGCGACCGCACTCGTCCTCGAGGATCTCGATGACCCGCATCAGGTCCTCGCTGCGGTGGTTGCCGATATTGTAGAGGCGGTGCGGCTTGATGCTGCCGCCGGCCTTGGGCAGGCCATCATCGGCGGGCGGATTGTCGACGCAGGCGACGATGCCGGAGACGATATCCTCCACATAGGTGAAGTCGCGGCGCATATCGCCATGGTTGAAGACCTGAATGGGTTCGCCCGCCAGAATCGCCTTGGTGAACAGCCACATCGCCATATCGGGACGGCCCCACGGGCCATAAACGGTAAAAAAGCGCAGGCCCGTCTGCGGCAGGCGGTAGAGATGCGCGTAAGTTTCGCTCATCAGCTCGTCGGCCTTTTTGGTGGCGGCGTAGAGCGAGAGCGGATGGTCGACACGGTCGGCGACGCTGAACGGCAGTGTCTGGTTGCCGCCATAGACCGAAGAGCTGGAGGCATAGACCAGATGTTCGCTCTGCCGATGGCGGGCGATTTCCATCATGTTGAGATGGCCGACCAGGTTCGACTGGACATATGCATGCGGGTTTTCGATCGAATAGCGGACCCCGGCCTGCGCACCGAGATGGACAATGCGCTGGAATTCCTTGCCCTTCAGCGCCGCGTCGAGGGCGGGAAAGTCCGCGAAGTCGACGTGGATGAACTCGAAATTATCGCCGCCCAGCTCCTTCAGCCGAGCGAGCCGGTCCTGCTTGAGCTGCACCGAATAATAGTCGTTGAGATTGTCGATGCCGATCACCCGGTCACCGCGTGCGAGCAGGCGGGTGGCCAGCGTCATGCCGATGAAGCCTGCAATGCCGGTGATGAGGATGTTCATGGGTTGGAGCTTTCGGGTAGAAAAAGAATAGGAAACAGAATCAGCGTCATTCCGGCGAAAGCGGGAATCCAGGGCGGCACAGCGCGGTGTCTGCCGCCCCTGGATTCCCGCTTTCGCGGGAATGACAAAGCGGAGGGAGCATCACAGTCGCCACAGCGCGACCGGGAATGACGCAGCCTTGTCGCCCAGGCCGTTCTTGAGATCGGCGAACAGGCCGCCATCGGCGACAAGCGCGGCGAGCGCGTCACTGCCCATTGCCAGATACTCCCGGTGTGCCACGGCGAGCAGGACGAGATCGTAGCGGCGTTCGAGCGCGTCTGCAGTCAGCGTCACACCATATTCGTGGGTCGCTTCTTCGCTGTCGGCATGCGGGTCGTGGATGGTGACGTCGTGGCCCTTGGCGGCCAGCGCCTTGATGACGTCAGCGACCTTGCTGTTCCTGAGATCGGGCACGTCTTCCTTGAAGGTCAGCCCCATCACCAGCACGCTGCCTGCCTTGCCGGCGCGGGCGCTGTGCAGGCGCTCGGCGACCCAGTCGGCCATGCCGTCGTTGATCGCTCGCCCGGCCAGAATGACGCGCGGGTCATGTCCCAGCTCCTCGGCGCGGTGGCTGAGGTAATAGGGGTCGACACCGATGCAGTGCCCACCGACCAGGCCGGGCGTGAAACGCAGGAAATTCCACTTGGTGTTGGCTGCCGCCAGCACATCCCACACGCTCAAGTCCATGCGGCCGAAAATCTGTGCAATCTCGTTCATGAACGCGATGTTGATGTCGCGCTGCGCATTTTCGATGACCTTGGCGGCCTCGGCTGCCCGGATCGACGCAGCGCGGAACACGCCGCCACTGGTGATGCTGTTGTAGAGGTCGGCGACCTGCTCCAGCACCTCGGGCGTCTGTCCGGAGACGACCTTGGTAATCTTGTCGATGGTATGTTCGCGGTCGCCCGGATTGATCCGCTCGGGGCTGTAGCCGAGGAAGAAATCGCTGCCACAAGCGAGGCCGGAGGCCTGTTCAAGCACAGGCGCGCAGATATCCTCGGTAACGCCGGGATAGACGGTGCTTTCGAAGACGACGATCGGCTTGCGCGACGCATCGAGCATGGTGCCGACGGTCTTCGATGCCTTCACCACCAGCGACAGATCGGGCCGGTTGGCTTCGTCGATCGGCGTCGGCACGGTGACAATGTAGAAATCCGCCGGCGGACAGGCGGCAGGATCGGCGGTCAGCTGCAGCGTCGAGGCGGCCAGGCGGTCAACATCGATTTCGCCAGTGCGATCGTGGTTCGCCTCCAGCTCGGCAATGCGCGCGGCGTTGACGTCGACGCCCCAGGTGTCGAATTGTTTTGCCAGTGCAACGGCCAGCGGCAAACCGACATATCCCAGTCCGATGACAACGACGCGGGGCTGGGGGGGCATGATTTTCCTCTGGCGCTTGGGGTAGGCGGTTTCGCGTCCTCATAGCGCCAAAGCGCGCCGGTTCAACCGGTTGTTGGTTGGTTCCTCCCCGGCACGGGGAGGGGGACCATTCGAAGAATGGTGGAGGGGCAGGTGCGGCGTAACGTGAGCTCACCGAACAACCGCGTGCCCCTCCACCACTTCGTGGTCCCCCTCCCCGTGCCGGGGAGGACCTTAATCACAGCACATATTTGCTGAGATCGGTGTTCCGCGCGATGCTCGAGAGCTGGCTTTCGACATAGGCAGCGTCAATGGTGATCTGCTCGCCCTTGCGGTCTTCCGCCTCGAAGCTGATCGTCTCCAGCAGCCGTTCCATAACCGTCTGCAGGCGCCGCGCGCCGATATTCTCGACGCTGGCGTTCACCTCCGCTGCGATTTTGGCGAGCGCGGCGATTGCCTCGGCGGTGATGTCGATGGTCACTTCCTCGGTCGCCAGCAGCGCGACATATTGCTGCGGCAGCGACGCCTTGGTGTCGGTAAGGATGCGGACGAAATCCTCTTCGGTCAGGCCCTTCAGCTCGACGCGAATGGGCAGGCGGCCCTGCAATTCGGGCAAGAGGTCGCTGGGCTTGGCGACATGGAATGCGCCCGAGGCGATGAACAGTATATGGTCGGTTTTGAGCGGGCCATATTTGGTTGCAACTGTCGTCCCTTCGATCAGCGGCAGCAGATCGCGCTGCACGCCTTCGCGGCTCACCGAACCGCCGCGCACATCGCTGACCGCGATCTTGTCGATCTCGTCGAGGAAGACGATGCCATTGGCCTCGGCATCGGCGAGCGCCACGCGCGCGACATCGTCCTGGTCGAGGCGCTTGTCCTGCTCCTCTTCGATCAGCCGGTTCCACGCCTCGCGCACCTTGAGCTTGCGGCGCTTCTTGGGCGGGCCATTGCCCATCGCCTTGCCGAACATCTCGGTGAGATTGATCATGCCGACGCTGCCGGGCTGGCCGGGCAGTTCGAACGGCATGGAGGGAGCCTCGCTGACCTCGATCTCGATTTCGGTCTGCTCCAGCGCCCCTTCCTCGAAGCGCTGGCGGAAGCTGGCGCGCGTCGCTTCGGACGATTCCTTGCCGGTCAGCGCGTCGAGCAGCCTTTCCATGGCGGCGGCGGTGGCGGCCTCGCGCACCGCCTCGCGGCGGCGCTCCTTTTCCAGCCGGACGGCTTCCTCGACGAGATCGCGGGCAATCTGCTCGACATCGCGACCGACATAGCCGACCTCGGTGAACTTGGTCGCCTCTACCTTGACGAAGGGCGCGTCGGCCAGCTTCGCCAGACGGCGGCTGATCTCGGTCTTGCCGCAGCCGGTGGGGCCGATCATCAGGATATTCTTGGGCGTGACCTCGTCGCGCAGATCGAGGCCGAGCTGCTGGCGACGCCAGCGGTTGCGCAATGCCACGGCAACCGCGCGCTTGGCGTCGGCCTGGCCGATGATGTGCTCGTCGAGCGCGGCCACGATGGTTTTGGGGGTGAGGGTGGGGTGCATGTTTTTTCCTTCTCCCCTCCGGCTTGCGGGAGGGGTCGGGGGTGGGTGCGTGAGAGGGCGGTGCTTGCGGACCGGCCCACCCTTAACCCCTCCCGCGAGCGGGAGGGGGATTAGGTCAGTTCGATGGTTTCCATCGTCAACTGATCGTTGGTGAAAACGCAGATGCTGCCGGCAATCGCCATCGCCCGCCTCGCCAGCTTCTCCGCATCCGGTTCATAATCGATCAGCGCCAGACCTGCTGAGAGCGCGAAGTTGCCGCCGGAACCGATGGCGGTGACGCCGTGCGCGGGCTCGAGCACGTCGCCGTTGCCGGTCAGCACTAGGGTGACATCCTTGTCAGCGACGATCATCATCGCTTCGAGGTTGCGCAGAAATTTGTCAGTGCGCCAATCCTTGGCCAGTTCGACAGCCGCACGCATCAACTGGCCGTTGTGTGCCTCGAGCTTCCTTTCGAGCCGCTCGAACAAAGTGAAGGCATCGGCCGTCGCACCGGCGAAGCCGGCGATGACACTGCCGTCATGCAGACGGCGCACCTTGCGCGCGTTTGGCTTCATGATGGTGTTGCCCATCGACACCTGCCCGTCGCCGACGATGACGACGCGGGTGGGGGTGCGAACGGAAAGGATGGTGGTGCCGTGCCAGGGTGACCCGGCATGCGCGGCGGAGCTGTGGTCGGTCATTGCCGGGGATATGGGAGGAGGCGGGGGAGGGTGCAAGATAGTCCTCTTTCGCCATTGCGAGCGCAGCGAAGCATTCCATTGCGGCGCTGCACTGCCCTGGATTGCTTCGCTGCGCTTGAAATGACGGAGTCGGCTATTTCAGCCGATCCACCAGCGCCTTGATGTCCTGCGCACGGTCACGCGGTATGACCAGCACGTCGCTGCCGGTGGCGATGACGATCAGGTCGTGGATACCGAGGGCGGCGATGCGCACGCCGGGCGCGGCGTGGAGCAGGGTGCCGCTGCTGTCGATGGCCAGCGTCTCGCCAAGGCTTGCGTTGTCGGCCCCGTCCTTTTCCGCAAGCTCGTGCAGCGCCGACCAGCTGCCGACGTCCGACCAGCCCGGATCGACGGGGACAGTGACGACATTGTCCGCTTTTTCCATCACCGCATAGTCGATCGACTCCGAAGGGGAGGCGGTGAAGGCGGCGGTGTCCGGACACAATGTGTCGCGCTCGCGCTGTGGGGCGGCCATTGCGGCCGCGCAGGCGTCAGCAATGGCGGGGGCGTTCGAGGCGAGCGCGGCGAGATAGGCGTCGGCGCGCATCAGGAAGATGCCGGCGTTCCAGACGTGCCCGCCTTGCGCCAGCATCGCGGTGGCGCGCGCCGCGTCAGGCTTCTCGACAAAGCGGTCGACACTGTAGACACCCACGGCACGCTGCTTTCCGCAGGCGATATAGCCATAGCCGGTGTGCGGGGAGGCAGGCGTGATGCCGAACGTGGCGAGCGCGCCCTGCGCGACCTCGGGAAGCGCCTTGTCGATGGCCGCGAGGAAGGCGGGCAAATCGGCGATGACGTGATCCGACGGCATGACCAGCAGCGTCGCACCGGGCCCGGCGGCATGCGCAGCGAGCGCAATGGCGGGCGCGGTGTTGCGTGCGGCGGGTTCGACGATGATCGTCGCGTCGTCCACGCTTGCGGCGGCGAGATCGGCGCGGACATGCACGACGTGGCCCGGGCCGCACACGATGATCGGCGCAGCGAAGCGGGCGCGATCTGCGGCGCGGGCGAGGGTCTGCGCGAACATCGAGGCGGTGCCGGTCAGTGCATGAAACTGCTTGGGGCGCTCAGCCGTCGAAAGCGGCCACAGTCGTGTTCCGGAGCCGCCGGAGAGGATGACGGGGGTGATCATGACGGCCAGGCTATCAGCGCGCGCGCACCCGGCGCCAGCGCAATTGCGGCGGCGTCTTGCGTCACGGCGCATTCCCCGAACGCAATCGCCTCGCCATCGACGCAGCAGCCCGCACCGAGGGGCGTAACCGTCAGCTCGATGGCGGGATAATCGGCGGGGTCGAGCGGACCTTGCGCGCGCACAAGATGGAATTTCGGTCCAGCGACCAGTGTCACCGACCCGTCCCCTGGCACGCGGCGATCGCGTTGATCGTCGTGCGGTTCCATCCGCGCAACCGCCAGCCCGGCATCGAGATGCAATTCGCGCGGGCGGCCATAGTCGAAAAGGCGGAAGGTGCAGTCGACATTTTGCTGCACCTCGATCACCGTCAGCCCCGGCCCGATGGCATGGATGGTGCCGGCGCTATTGTAGACGAAATCACCGACCTGCGCTGGACGCCAGTCGATCAACCGCTCGATGGTTCCGGCTTCGGCGGCGGTGCGCAGTTCATCGGCGCTGCTGGCGCACTTCAGGCCAACGCCGAGCTCGGCGTCCGGAGAGGCATCGAGCACCAGCCAGCATTCCTCCTTGCCCCGCGGATAGCCGAGCGCCTGCGCGGCGGCATCATCGGGGTGGACCTGGATGGACAGGCGTTCGGACGTGAACAGGAATTTGACCATCAGTGGCGCATCTTCGCCGGCTGGATGCTCGAACCATATCTCGCCGATCCGCCGCCCGCCGAAATCGCCGAAGGCGACGGGGATGTCTGTGCGGCCCCATGGCTTTTCGACAATGCGGGTGGGGAGTTTCATCGGTGGTGGGAACCGGCGGGTCAGGCCGTCAGGCCGCCCGCCGGACGCGGTTTCCCGCCGGGTCGGCTTTCGGCTGATCCGGCCACAGGCCGCGCGTGTCATAGACGAGCTTGTCCTCACGCTCCTCCAGCGGGATCGAGCGGAACATGTCGTGGTCGACGAGCACGATCAGCATCGTGCAATCGTTCAGTGCATCGTCGAGCTCGACCAGCTCGGCACCGGTTCCGGCGAACTCCATGGGCAGGGCACTGGCATAGGGCTCGACGAGCTGCACCACGCGACAGAACCGGCGAGCAAGCGCGGCGGCGACGGCGACGGCGGGGCTTTCGCGGAAATCGTCGATATTGGGTTTGAAGGCGAGGCCGAGACAGGCGACTTTTGCGGTTGGATCGGCTTCCAGCAGCGCCTCGACCTGGCGGATGGCGCGGCCGATGACGAAGTCGGTCTTGGCTTCGTTGACCTCGCGCGCGGTGCGGATGATGTGCGCGGTATCGGGCGCTCCGGCGACGAGGAACCAGGGATCGACGGCGATGCAATGGCCGCCGACACCGGGGCCGGGCTGGAGAATGTTGACGCGCGGGTGGCGGTTGGCGAGGCGGATCACCTCCCACACATCGACGCCCATCTCCTCGGCGATCATGCTGAGTTCGTTGGCAAAAGCGATGTTGACGTCGCGGTAGCTATTCTCGACCAGCTTGACCATTTCTGCGGCGCGCGCGGTGGTGGTCAGGCAGGCACCGCGCACGAAGCTGCGGTAAAAACCCATCGCCTTGCGCGCGCACCGCGGGGTAATGCCGCCGATGACGCGGTCGTTGTCGACCAGCTCGATGAGGATGCGGCCGGGCAGCACCCGCTCCGGGCAGTAGGCGATGTAGAGATCGGGCGTGCCGCTGCTATGGCCTGGTACTTTGAGATCGGGACGGGCGCTGGCAAGAAGCGCCGCGACCTGATCGGTCGTGCCGACTGGCGAGGTCGATTCGAGGATCACGAGATCGCCGCTCTTGAGCACCGGCGCGATGGTGCGGGCGGCGTCGAGCACGTAGCTCACGTCCGGGGCGTTGCCCTCGCGGATCGGCGTCGGCACGGCGATGACGAAGGCATCGGCCGTCTCAGGCGTCACGCTGGCGCGCAGACGGCCACGATCGACCACGCCCTGCACCAGCCCGTGCAGATCGACTTCCTCGATATGTACCCGGCCTTCGTTGACAGTATCCACGACATGCTGGTTGATGTCGAGCCCCAGCACGTGCGCGCCCGCGCGCGCAATCACTGCGGCGGTGGGCAGGCCGATGTAGCCGAGGCCGACGACGACGACCTTGAGTTCATTGTCCATGGGCATCGGCGACTATCCTTGCGATTCTCCTGGCCGCTTGTCCATCGCCATAAGGATTATGGGCGCGGGCCATCGCGGCATAGGCGGTGCTATCGTCGAGCAGGGTGAAGATTCCGGAAACGATGGTTTCCTCGTCGGTACCGACGAGGCGCGCGGTGCCCGCTGCGACGCCTTCCGGCCGCTCCGTGGCGTCGCGCATGACGAGCACCGGTTTGCCAAGGCTCGGGGCCTCTTCCTGCACGCCGCCGCTGTCGGTCAACACCAGCTCGCTCATCGCCATCAGGCGGACGAAGTGGGGATAGTCGAGCGGATCGATCAGCGCGACATTGGGCAGGGCGCCGAGCATCGCCTCCATCACCGGGCGGACGTTGGGATTGGGGTGGACAGGGAAAATCACGGCGACATCGGGTCGTGCGGCAATTCGCGCAATTGCTCGCGCAATGCTCGCCATGCCCTCGCCGAAATTCTCGCGGCGGTGACTGGTGACGGCGATGATGCGCCTGCCGTCGAAGCGCGCGGCGAGCGGGTCGAGGCTGGATGCGAGCGCGGGTTGGGCGTCGATGCGGGCGCGGGTGGCAAGCAGCGCGTCGATGACGGTGTTGCCGGTAATGTGGATACTGCTGCCAAGGACATTCTCGCGCGCCAGCGCAGCGGCGGCCGCCTCGGTCGGGGCGAAATGCAAGTCGGCGACTGCACCGGTGACCTTGCGGTTCACCTCCTCCGGCCAGGGCGAATAGATGTTGCCGCTGCGCAGGCCTGCTTCGACATGCCCGACGGGGATCTGGCGGAAATAGGCGCTGAGCGTTGCCATCATCGTCGTCAGCGTGTCGCCGTGGACAAGGATGCGGTCGGGCTTCTCATCGTCCAGCGCCGCACCGAACTGGGTGAGGATACGGGCAGACAGGGCATCGAGCGACTGGCCAGCCTGCATCAGGTCGAGATCGATGTCGGGCACGATGCCGGCGATGTCGAGCACCTGGTCGAGCAGCGCGCGATGCTGCGCCGTCACCGCCACGCGCGTCTCAAGCGCCGGATTGGCGCGCAGCGCGTGGACCACCGGGAACATCTTGATCGCCTCCGGCCGGGTACCGAAGACGACGAGGATGCGGGGTTTGCGGGGAGCGGGCAAAGTCATCGGCGCGCGCTATAGCATGCGCGGGTTAAGGGCAGGGAAATGGAAAAAGAGACCCCACTCCCGCCTGCGGGAGAGGGGGATTTCACCGCTTCCTAGTCAATTCCCGCATCGCATCGTCCAGCCCAGCCAGCGTCAGCGGGAACATGCGATTGTTCATCGCCTGCTGGATGATCTTGGTCGATTGCGAATAGCCCCAGTGGTTTTCCGGTACCGGATTGAGCCAGGCGGCAGCGGGATAGGTGTTGGTCAGGCGTTGCAGCCAGACGATCCCCGCTTCCTCGTTGAAATGCTCTACCGATCCGCCCGGATGCGTGATCTCGTAGGGGCTCATTGCCGCATCGCCGACGAAGATCAGCTTATAGTCGTGCCCATATTTGTGCAGCACGTCCCACATCGGCGTGCGCTCCGAAAAGCGGCGCTTGTTGTCCTTCCAAACGCCTTCGTAGGGGCAATTGTGGAAGTAGAAAAACTCCAGGTTTTTGAACTCGCTGGAGGCCGCACTGAACAATTCTTCGCAGAGCTTGATGAACGGATCCATCGATCCGCCGACGTCCAGGAACAGCAGCACCTTGATGGCATTGCGGCGCTCTGCGCGCATGTGGATGTCGAGCCAGCCCTGCTTCGCCGTGCCACGGATCGTCGCGTCGATATCGAGCTCGTCCTGCGCGCCTTCGCGGGCGAAGCGGCGCAGACGGCGGAGCGCAATCTTGATGTTGCGGGTGCCAAGTTCCTTGGTGTTGTCGAGATTGCGGAACTCGCGCTTGTCCCACACCTTCAACGCGCGCTTGTGCTTCGATTCTCCGCCGATGCGGACGCCTTCGGGATTATAGCCCGAATTGCCATAGGGGCTGGTGCCGCCGGTACCGATCCACTTGTTGCCGCCCTGATGGCGCTTTTCCTGCTCCTCCAGACGCTTCTTCAGCGTCTCCATGATCTCGTCCCAGCTGCCCAGCGACTTGATTTCTTCCATCTCTTCGGGCGTCAGGAATTTCTCGGCCACCGCCTTCAGCCAGTCGGAAGGTATCTCGGCATTCTGTTCGGCCCAGGTTTTTTCCAGCCCCTTGAACACCTTGGCAAAGACCTGGTCGAACCGGTCGAGCAGCCCTTCGTCCTTCACATAGGTGGCGCGGGCGAGATAGTAGAATTCCTCGGGCTTGCGCTCGATCACCTCGGCATCGAGCGCTTCGAGCATCAGCAGATGCTCCTTCAGGCTGGCGGGGATGCCGGCGCTGCGCATTTCGTCGAGAAACTGGAAAAACATGGCGCGGCTCCGCACAGGTGACGTTAACGTAAAGCATGAAGCGACGGGTATGCGCAAGCCCTTCACCCCAACCGCAGCCGGCCAAGGCGTTGACGCCACATTAACCGGTTTCTGTCACGAAGCGGTGAGGATCGGGCGCGTCCAAGCCCCAATGGCATTGCGTGGAGCAGAAGATGAAGCAGGATAGTCTGGCGGCAGAGCAGGCCGTAATCGACCCCCGGCTCGCGGCAGATACCGGCGAACTGGCGATCGGCTGCGCCGATGTCGGCGGGCGGATCGAGGAGGTCGCCAGCGAGCTTGAGCAGCAGGTCGACATGCTGTCCCGCCTCGAACGGGTTACTGCCGATCTCGAAGCCGACCAGGCGCAGGTGGCGCGCGCCACCGAGGAAGCCAAGGTTTTGTCGGCCAAGGCAGCGGAAAAGATCACCGCCAGCGCCAGCCATATCTCCGGCACGATCGCCGAATTCGGCCAGCTGACCAACCTCATCGAGCGGCTGGGCACCCATGTCACCAACTTTGCCGCGGCGATGGAGCAGGTGAAGGGCGTGTCGGCCAGCATCGAATCGATCGCCAAAACCACCAACATGCTCGCGCTCAATGCTGCCATCGAGGCCGAGCGGGCAGGGGACGCCGGCCGGACCTTTGCTGTCGTCGCGTCCGAAGTGAAGAAGTTGGCCAGCCATACCCGCGCTGCAACCGACGAGATCCGGCGTACGGTCGGCAGCCTGTCGAGCGAGGCGGAAGGTCTGGTGCGCGAGATCAAGGCGGGGGTCGAAGAGAGCCACCGCGCCGAGAAGGGCTTCGAAACCATTGCCGATGCGCTCGGCCGCGCGATCGATCTGGTTGGCCTGGTCGACGGGCAGAGCGATCAGATCGCGCGCAGTGCCTCGCTGATCCACGGGAACAGCCAGCAGGTGCGTGGAGCCCTGGAAGATTTCGGTCGCCGCGTGCGTGCCAGCACCGATCGGCTGACGGAGGCGCATGCCCATGTCGACCGGCTCGAGGGCCTGTCCAATCAGCTATTCCATGGCCTGGTCGTCTCGGGTGCATCGCCGGAGGACTGGAAGTTCGTCGCTTACGCGACCGAGCGGCGCGACGCGGTGCTGCGCGTTACCGAACGTGCTCTGGCCGACGGCTCGCTGACCATGGCCCAGCTGTTCGACACCGATTACCAGCTGATCCCCGGCAGCAAGCCCGAGCGGTTCCGCACCAGCCTGTGGGACTGGGCGCATGCCCATTGGCAACCGATGCTGGACGAGATCGGCCGCTTCGACGAGCGGGTGATCAGCACCGCCTGCACCAGCCGCGATGGCTATCTGCCGACCCACCTCTCCGCTTACTCGCGGCCACCGACCGGCGACGTGGCGCACGACACCCGCTTCTGCCGCAATGGCCGGCGGTTCTTCGATGCGATGGATGCCAAGGCCAAGGCGTCCGAAGAGCCCTTCTTCATGGCGGTCTATCGGCGCGAAGGCGACGGCAGCTATTATGACGTCGTGCGCAACGTCTATGTGCCGCTGCACTTCCGCGGGCAGCGCTGGGGCGACCTCGAAATCAGCTACATGCTGTAAGGCGGATCAGGCGGCGAGCGGGAGCAATTCGTCCTCGTCCGCGCGCGCTTCCTCGGATTCGACGGTTTGGGTGGCCTCCACCTGCTCCGACGGTGCAGCATCCACGCTGCCTGCAATTGCCAGTGCAGTCGGCGCCGGGAACAACCAGCGCGATACCGCGACGAGCACGCCCATCGCCAGATAGGCGACGATCACGGGCACGGGTGCAAAGAACAGCGCACCGGCCATCCCCAGCCGCAGCCAGTTGGCGTGAATGCCGAAATCTTCGCCCAGCGCCTCACAGACGCCAAGGAACGTATCGTCGCGGGTGAAGAGGTTGGGGGAGGCGGTGGTCATGGTCTCGATATCCTGTCTTGCCGGGGAGGGGAGGGCCGGCTCGTTTTTGGTTAAGCAGGAGGCGTGCCAATTGCTGAAATTGGCGCATTTGCGGGGATTGAGGCACGGTTGAGAGGGCGCCTGCCGGCGCCCATGCCGGACAATCTGCCAACAATTGGTATAATCCGTCCACAACAGGCGATGGGGCGAGCAGCTTGTGCCGCCCGCCCCATCACGCGGTGAAGGAATGTCAGGCCAGGCCTATTGGTCGAGGAACGAGCGCATCTTGCGCGACCGGCTCGGGTGCTTCAGCTTCCGCAGGGCCTTCGCCTCGATCTGCCGGATGCGTTCGCGGGTCACGCTGAACTGCTGGCCGACTTCCTCGAGCGTGTGATCGGTGTTCATGCCGATGCCGAAGCGCATGCGCAGCACGCGCTCCTCACGCGGGGTGAGCGAGGCGAGCACGCGGGTCACGGTTTCCTTGAGGTTGGCCTGCACCGCGGCGTCGACCGGGATGATGGCGTTCTTGTCCTCGATGAAATCGCCGAGGTGGCTGTCTTCCTCGTCGCCGATCGGCGTTTCGAGGGAGATCGGCTCCTTGGCGATCTTCATCACCTTGCGCACCTTTTCGAGCGGCATCGAAAGGCGTTCGGCCATTTCTTCCGGCGTCGGCTCGCGGCCCTGCTCGTGCAGGAACTGGCGGCTGCAGCGCACCAGCTTGTTGATCGTCTCGATCATGTGCACGGGGATGCGGATGGTGCGCGCCTGATCGGCGATCGACCGGGTAATCGCCTGGCGGATCCACCAGGTGGCATAGGTGCTGAACTTGTAACCGCGGCGATACTCGAACTTGTCGACCGCCTTCATCAAGCCGATGTTGCCTTCCTGGATCAGGTCGAGGAACTGCAGGCCGCGGTTGGTGTATTTCTTGGCGATGGAGATGACGAGGCGCAGGTTGGCCTCGACCATTTCTTTCTTGGCGATGCGCGCTTCACGCTCGCCCTTCTGCACCATGTTGACGACACGGCGGAACTCGCCCAGCGCCATGCCGGTCGACTGCGAGATTTCCGAGATTTCGGTGCGCACGCGATCGACCGCGCCGGCCTCGCGCTCGGCAAAGGCGGCCCACTTCTTGTCGAGGGTCGCAACGCTCTCCAGCCAGTTCTCGTCGAGCTCGGAGCCGATATAGCGATCGAGGAAGTCCTTGCGCGGCACCTTGTGGCGCTCGGCCAGGCGCAGCATCTGTCCGCCGAGTGCGGTCAGGCGCCGGTTGTAGCTGTAGAGCTGGTCGACCAGATATTCGATCTTGGCGTTGTGGAACTGGACACTCTCGACCTCGGCGGTCAGCTCGTCGCCCAGCTTCTGATACTTCTTTTCCTGCGCCGGCGGAAAATCATTGCCGACCGACAGCGCCGCAAGCCGGGCGCCCTGAAGCTTGGAATATTCCTTGTACAGCCGGGTGATCGCGGCGAACTTCTCGATCGCCTCGGGCTTCAGCTGCTCTTCCATCTGGGCGAGGCTGAGGGTGTTGTCTTCCTCTTCCTCCTCGAACGCCGGGCGCGCGCGGCGCTCGGTCATCGACTCCTCGTCGTCGTCGGAATCGGCCGATGCCTCTTCGGGCTCCTCCTCGTCCTTGAACGAGGGGCCGGCCGATTTTTCGGAAATTTCCCCGTCCTCGCCTTCGCCTTCCTCATCGAGGTTTTCGGGCACCGGGTCCTTGTTGAGCATCGCCTCGAGATCGAGAATCTCGCGCAGCTGCATCTCGCCGGCGTTGAGCGCGTTCGCCCATTCGATGATCGCGTGGAAGGTGATCGGGCTCTCGCACAGCCCCATGATCATCGTGTCGCGGCCGGCCTCGATGCGCTTGGCGATGGCGATTTCGCCCTCGCGGCTGAGCAGCTCGACCGCGCCCATCTCGCGCAGATACATGCGCACCGGGTCATCGGTGCGGTCGGCGACTTCCCGCTTCTTTTCGGGCGCAGCAGCCAGTGCCGAGGTGGCGCCGACCGGCTCCAGCTCGTCGTCTGCCTCGTCGGCCTCCGCTTCTTCCTCGGCGTCCTCGTCCTTTTCGACGATGTTGACGCCCATTTCGGAGATGGCGGACATGATGTCCTCGATCTGCTCGGAGGACATCTGGTCCTGCGGCAGGGCCTCGTTCAGCTCGTCATACGTCAGGTAACCGCGCTTCTTGGCCCGCGCGAGCAGCTTCTTCACCTTCGCGTCATTGAGGTCGATCAGCGGCTCGTCTCCGCCGGTCACTTCGATATCGTCGTCGCTCATGCTTGTTCCCGATGCCCTATGTGGGGCCAGATAAGATGTGCCGGCCGGTTTCTCAACCGGATGATTCGTTATTCTTCCACCCTATGGGCGGCTGCTTTCCCCCAGTCCGGCGAGCCTTTCGGCCAGTTCGGACCTTGTCCGCATCAGTCGCTGCTGATGCGCGAAGCTCTCCTCATCGAGCTGCAGCCGCATCGCGTCGGTTGCCGCAGCCAACGCCCGTTCCACTTCCGGCCATGCAATGATAGCGGCAATCGCCTCGTCGAGATCGCGGACCGCTGCCTGTTCGGCGGCGGCGCGGGCGCGCTGCCCCTCGGCATCGTCCGGAAATGAGAGGCGCCGGGTGAAAGAAAACTGGATGGTGTCGGCGCTGAGCAGTTCCTGCGCCTTATTATACACCGGCATAGGCGCCAATATGGCCATCACGCCATCGGTATCAAGGCTTTCTTGCGCTTCGAAGGCGATGTCGGTGATGGCGGCCAGCAATCGGCCGGTCGCCGGGTCGGCAACGGGGAGGGTCGCCAGCGCCTCCGCGTGTGTCGTGAGGCGAGCGGGATAGCGCAGCAGGCCGGCAAGCACGGCATCGGCCAGACGCGCATCGATCGCGGGAGCAATCTCGCGCAGGCTGGCGGTCGGTGCGCGTTCGGGCGGCGTGAAGCGTCCTGGCCCGGTTCGAGGCGTCGCTGCGAATGTCCGCTGCGGTCGCTGCCGGGGTGCAAAGAAGGCCGCGTCGAGCCGCTCCCTGAAGGCCTGCCTGTAGTGCGCGCCGACGTCCCGGTCCGCGATGCTGTCGGCCCAGTCGAACAGTTGCTTGCGCACCGCTGCGCGCGCTTCGGGCGTATCGTTGCTGCGCCCGTCGAACGCAGTCTGCCAGAGCATGTCGACCAGCGGGACGGGGGAGGCCGCCAGTGCATCGAACGCTGCCGCGCCGCCATTGCGGACGATATCGTCCGGGTCCTGACCGGCTGGAAGCGTCACGAAGGCAAGGCTGTGCCCCGGGCGGAGCAGGGGCAGGGCGCGGGTTGCGGCGCGCAGGGCCGCCCGCTGCCCGGCGGCATCGCCGTCGAACGCCAGGATCGGCACGGGCACCTGCCGCCAGGCGAGTTCGATCTGCGCTTCGGTCAGCGCAGTGCCAAGCGGGGCGACCGCCTCCTCGATGCCGGCCTGCGCCAGCGCGATGACGTCCATATAGCCTTCGACGACGATCAGCCGGTCGGTCTTGCGCGCCGCCGGTGCAGCGCGGTCCAGATTGTAGAGGATGCGCCCCTTGTCGAAGAGGGGGGTGTCGGGCGAGTTGAGATATTTTGGTTCGCCTTGTCCGAGTATTCGCCCGCCGAACGCGATCGTCCGCCCGCGCACGTCGCGGATGGGGATCATCAGCCGGCCACGAAAGCGATCGTACGGGTCCTTGCGCGATGCCGGCGCGTCATCGGGCGGCGCGATCAGCATGCCTGCCTCGATGGCGAGCCCGTCCCCGAACTTGGCCAGCACCTCGCGCAGCCGTCCACGCGCGTCCGGCGCATAGCCCAGGCCGAATGTCGTAATGGTTGCAGCGCTGAGGCCGCGCTTCGCCAGATAGGCGCGGGCCTCCGCTCCCTCGCCATCCGCCAGCCGTTCCCTGAACCAGTGCGCCGATGCCTCGGTCACGTCGCGCAGCGTCACCGCCTGCTCGGCCTTGGCGGCGGCGCGCGGATCGGGGGCAGGCACCTCCATCCCGGCCGATGCCGCCAGCTCCTTGACCGCCTCCATGAACGGCAGCCCGCGCTGATCGGTCATCCAACGGATGGCATCGCCATGCGCGCCGCAGCCGAAGCAATGGTAGAAGCCCTTGTCGTCGTTGATCGTGAAGCTGGGCGTCTTTTCGTTATGAAAAGGGCAGCACGCCTTATACTCGCGCCCTGCACGCGTGACCTTGATGGACTTGCCGATCAGTGTGGACAGCACGGTGCGCGCGCGCAGTTCGTCCAGCCATTGCGGGGTGAGGGTCATGGGATGTGGCCCCGTTGCGCGTAGTTCACATCACCCACCCCAGCCGCTCCCTCGGAAAGGGAGGGGCCTTGATTGTCACCCGGCCAGCGCAGCCTTCACCAGGCCGCTGGCCTTGCCCATGTCGAGCTGCGTGCCGTGGCGCGCCTTCAGTTCGGCAATCACCCGGCCCATGTCCTTCATCGACGTCGCGCCGAGCTCGGCCTTGATCGTCTCGATCGCCGCGGTGGTGGCCGCCTCGTCGAGCTGGGTGGGCAGGAAGCTCTCGATCACCGCGATTTCGGCAGCTTCGATTGCCGCCATCTCAGGCCGCCCGCCGCTTTCGTACATGGCAATCGATTCGCGGCGCTGCTTGACCATCTTCTGCATCACCTCGACGACAAGCGCATCGTCGTCGGGCTGGGCGCTGGCGGTCCGCAATTCGATATCGCGGTCCTTCACCTTGGCCAGGATCAGGCGGACGGCCCCCAGCCGCTCCTTGTCGCCTGCCTTCATCGCGGCAATCTGGGCAGCTTTCAGGTCATCGCGAATCATGGCGAAACGTCTCTCGTCGATTGGAAAGCGTGTAACCTAGCCGACATAAAGTTTTTTCGCCAGATTGTGCGCACAGGGGATCGGGCATAACTGTCTGGCCGTTTACCCGCATGATTCGCGGGACCCCAGATAGACGGAGCCCACCCGATATGGCGAAAGCCTCGCCCAACGCTGCGCCAGAAGGCGCGACCGGCGCGATTGTCCTCGCGGACGGCACGATCCTGTTCGGTCGCGGTTTCGGTCGCGTCGGCCATGGCGTGGGCGAACTATGCTTCAACACTGCGATGACCGGTTATCAGGAAGTGATGACCGACCCCAGTTATGCCGGGCAGATCATCACCTTCACCTTCCCGCATATCGGCAATGTCGGCGCGAACGGGGAGGATGTGGAGGCGGACAAACCGCACGCGGTCGGTTGCATCGTGCGCGAGGACGTGACCGCGCCGTCGAGTTTCCGCAGCGAGCAGCGGTTTGACGACTGGATGGCCGCGAGCGGCCTGATCGGCATTTCCGGCATCGATACCCGCGCGCTGACACGGCGCATCCGTGAGGCCGGCGCACCCAATGCGGTAATCGCCCATGCGCCCGATGGTGTGTTCGACATCGATGCCCTGCTCGCCGAGGCGCGGCGCTGGCCGGGGCTGGAGGGCATGGATCTCGCCAAGGTCGTCAGCCGCATGGAGCGGGCCGAGTGGGATGGCGGAGTCTGGTCGCTGGGGGCGGGGTATGCAGAAAAGCCCTCTCCCCTTCAGGGGAGAGGGTTGGGAGAGGGGGCAGGGCGAAGCGCAGCGAGCGTGGGTTCTGAACTCGCGACACAGCCCCTCTCCCCGACCCTCTCCCCTGAAGGGGAGAGGGACAAGAAGCCCCACGTCGTCGCCATCGATTATGGCGCAAAGCACAACATCTTCCGCAACCTGACCCACGCCGGCGCGCGCGTCACAGTGGTCGCGGCGGACAGCAGCGCCGAGGATATTCTCGCGCTCGCACCCGACGGCATCTTCCTCTCCAACGGCCCGGGCGATCCCGCCGCCACCGGTGTCTATGCCGTGCCAGTCATCCGGAAGCTGATGGACGCCGGCCTACCGATCTTCGGCATCTGCCTCGGCCACCAGTTGCTCGCGCTCGCGGTGGGCGGGCGGACGGTGAAAATGCACCAGGGCCACCGCGGCGCGAACCATCCGGTCAAGCGGCACGCGGACGGGGTGGTCGAAATCACCAGCATGAACCACGGCTTCGCGGTCGACGCAGCGAGCCTGCCGGAAGGCGCGGTGGTGACGCACACCAGCCTGTTCGACGGCAGCAACTGCGGCTTCGAAATGCCGGAAAAGCGCATCTTCTCGGTGCAGTATCACCCCGAAGCGAGCCCGGGGCCGCAGGATAGTTTCTATCTGTTCGAGCGGTTTGTGGGGGGGCTGCGGTGAGGGGGTTGTTCGGCTTTCTGACCTTTTTTTTAGCAAGCTCGGCAGTCGCTTCAATACCGACCTCGGAGAGGTTCGGTAGCTGGCACTTGTCCAGTATCACTAGCTTGTCTGGGGTTGCGGAGGATGATGCTGCTGCTGGATTGTCACAGGGGTATGGCTGCACACCAGAGGGCAGCAATTGCAGAGCGCTAACCATCCGATGGGTTGAGGGTTCGGATATCGTAGTGTCGATCGAAGTCGAAGGTTGTAACGGCGACGATGATTTTGATGCGTCATACAGGGTGCCTGTCGACCGGTGGCTAAACCAACGCCGCAATAGCGAAATGCTCGTCGAAGCAAGCTTCCGCACTTGGATCGATCAGGCAAGGGCTCAATGCCTCGATCCGACCCGCGCAGGGAGCTTTGATTTGGGCAGCTTGCGACCCGCTTTGCGTAATCTAACTCTTAGAATTGCGGGATTAGCACAATAATGCCCAAACGCACTGACATAGACTCCATCCTCATCGTTGGCGCTGGCCCGATCATCATCGGGCAGGCGTGCGAGTTCGATTATTCGGGGACGCAGGCGGTCAAGGCGCTGCGCGAGGAGGGCTATCGCATCGTCCTCGTCAACTCCAACCCCGCGACGATCATGACCGACCCGGAGCTGGTGGGGGAGGGCGGGGCGACCTATGTCGAGCCGATCACCCCGGCGGTGGTCGCCAAGATCATTGCCCGCGAACGCGCGGCGCATCCCGACGAGCGCATGGCGATCCTGCCGACCATGGGCGGGCAGACCGCGCTCAACACCGCGCTGGCGCTGCATAATGACGGGACGCTGGAGAAATATGGCGTCGAGATGATCGGCGCCAAGCCCGAAGCCATCGACAAGGCCGAGGACCGGCAGAAATTCCGCCTGGCGATGGACAAGATCGGGCTGGAAAGCGCACGCTCGGGCGTTGCGCACACGATGGACGAGGCGTTTGCGGTGCTGGAGAAGACGGGCCTGCCCGCCATCATCCGCCCCAGCTTCACCATGGGCGGTACCGGCGGCGGCATCGCCTATAATCGCGAAGAGTTCGAGACCATCGTGCGCGGCGGGCTCAACGCCTCCCCCACCACCGAGGTGCTGATCGAGGAATCGCTGCTCGGCTGGAAGGAATATGAGATGGAGGTGGTCCGCGACCGTGCGGACAACGCCATCATCATCTGCTCGATCGAGAATGTCGACCCGATGGGCATCCACACCGGGGATTCGATCACCGTCGCCCCGGCGCTGACGCTGACCGACAAGGAATATCAGATCATGCGCAACGCAAGCATCGCTTGCCTGCGCGAAATCGGCGTCGAAACAGGCGGTTCGAACGTACAGTTCGCGGTCAATCCCAAGGATGGCCGCCTGATCGTCATCGAGATGAACCCGCGCGTGTCGCGCTCCTCCGCGCTCGCGTCCAAGGCGACCGGTTTCCCGATTGCCAAGGTCGCCGCCAAGCTCGCTGTAGGTTACACGCTCGACGAGATCATGAACGACATCACCGGAGTGACCCCGGCGTCGTTCGAGCCGACCATCGACTATGTCGTGACCAAAATCCCGCGCTTCGCCTTTGAAAAATTCAAGGGCGCGGAGCCGCTGCTGACCACTGCGATGAAGAGCGTGGGTGAGGTGATGGCCATCGGCCGCTCGATCCACGAAAGCCTGCAAAAGGCGCTGCGCGGTCTGGAAACCGGGCTGTCGGGCTTCAATTTCGTCGATCATCTCGAAGGCGCCCCGCGCGATGCGATCATCGCCGAACTCGCCCGCCCGACGCCCGAACGGCTGCTGGTCGCCGCCCAGGCGCTGCGCGAGGGGCTCAGCGTCGCTGAAATCCACGCGATTGCCGGCTACGATCCCTGGTTCCTCGAGCGCATCAAGGAAATCGTCGACGCCGAGAATGAAGTGATGGCCAACGGCCTGCCGCGCGACGCAGCGGGGCTGCGGCGGTTGAAGGCGATGGGCTTCTCGGACAAGCGTCTCGGTTATCTCGGCCTGCGCTCGGTGCATGGCCGCCCGGATATGGCGCGCGCGACCGCCAAATCCTCCGGTCTGCTGCACGATGCGATGGTGGCGATGGCCGGCGCGGTCAACGAAAGCGAAGTGCGCGCAATGCGCCACAAGCTCGGCGTGCGCCCGGTGTTCAAGCGCATCGACAGCTGCGCGGCCGAGTTCGCGGCGGTGACGCCCTATATGTATTCGACCTACGAGGCACCGGCGTTCGGGGTGGCGGACAATGAGGCCGATCCGTCCGATGCGCGCAAGGTCGTCATTCTCGGCGGCGGGCCGAACCGCATCGGCCAGGGCATCGAATTCGACTATTGCTGCTGCCACGCCTGCTTCGCGCTCGACGAGGCGGGCTATGAGACGATCATGATCAACTGCAACCCGGAGACGGTGAGCACCGATTATGACACCAGCGACCGCCTTTATTTCGAACCGCTGACGGCTGAGGATGTGCTGGAAATCCTGCACGTCGAGCAGTCGAAGGGCACGCTCGCCGGCGTGATCGTCCAGTTCGGCGGGCAGACGCCGCTGAAGCTCGCCCAGGCGCTGGCCGATGCGGGCATCCCGATTCTCGGCACGTCGCCCGACGCCATCGATCTGGCTGAGGATCGGGAGCGGTTTGCCGCGCTGATCAACAAGCTCGGCCTCAAACAGCCCGAAAATGGCATCGCCCGCAGCCGTGAGGAAGCGATCGCGGTCGCTGCGCGCATCGGCTACCCGGTGCTGACTCGTCCCAGCTATGTGCTCGGCGGCCGCGCTATGGAGGTCGTCGACTCGGTCGAGCAGCTCGAGAGCTATATCGAGACTGCGGTGCGCGTGTCCGGCGATTCACCGGTGCTGATCGACCAGTATCTGCGCGATGCGATCGAGGTGGATGTCGACGCGATCTGCGACGGCACCGACGTCGTGGTGGCGGGCGTGCTTCAGCATATCGAGGAAGCCGGGGTCCACTCTGGCGACAGCGCCTGCTCGATCCCGCCCTACAGCCTGTCCGACGCCATCATCGCCGAGATCGAGCGGCAGACCGACATGCTCGCCCGCGCGCTCTCCGTTCGCGGGCTGATGAACGTCCAATATGCGGTCAAGGACGGACAGGTCTATCTGATCGAGGTCAACCCGCGCGCCAGCCGCACGGTGCCGTTCGTCGCCAAGGCCATCGGATCGCCGATCGCCAAGATTGCGGCGCGCGTGATGGCCGGCGAAAAGCTGGCGACCCTGCCGTCGATCGACAGGCACATCAGCCATGTCGCTGTGAAAGAAGCGGTCTTCCCGTTCGCGCGCTTCCCCGGTGTCGATCCGGTACTGTCGCCGGAAATGCGCTCGACCGGGGAGGTTATGGGCATCGATGCCGATTTCGCCACCGCCTTTGCCAAGGCGCAGCTCGGCGCGGGCGATGCGCTGCCCGAGACGGGAACGGTGTTCATCTCGGTCAAGAACAGCGACAAGGACCGCATTCTCGATGCGGCCCAGCGGCTGGCGGAGCATGGCTGGACGATCGTCGCTACCGGCGGCACGGCTGCCTTTCTGGCCGAGCGTGGCGTGCCGGTGGACCGGGTCAACAAGGTGGCCGAGGGGCGGCCGCACATTGTCGACCGGATCAAGGACGGCGGCATCCATCTGATCTTCAATACCACCGAAGGCTGGCAGTCGCTGCGCGACAGTGCATCGATCCGCGCCGCCGCGCTGGTCGGCAAGGTCCCCTCCTACACCACCGCGGCGGCGGCCGATGCCGCTGCCCTGGCGATAGCGACGACATCGGTCGCAAGGCTTGATGTGCAGCCGCTCCAATCCTATTATCGCGGGCTGCGCACCTGAGCTCCCGACAGGTTAGACGGTCCCGCGCAGGGACAGACGGCGAGGCAGGCAGCCTCGTCGGCGCAGCGGTTTTGACGAAGGAAGATTTGCGGAATGGCGAGTGTTGAAAAGGTCCCGATGCTGGCTGCCGGCTATGAGCAGCTCACTGCACAACTGCAGGCATTGAAGGCCGAGCGTCCCATCATCGTCGACGCCATCGAGGAAGCGCGCGCCCACGGCGACCTTTCCGAAAATGCCGAGTATCACTCTGCCAAGGAGCGTCAGGGCCAGGTCGAGGCTTCGATTGCCGACATCGAGGACAAGCTGTCGCGCGCCCAGATCATCGACCCGACCACTCTGTCCGGCGATCGTATCGTCTTCGGGGCGACCGTGACCTTGCTCGACGAGGATGACAAGCCGGTCAAATACCAGATCGTCGGCCAGACCGAGGCCGATGCGAAGGTCGGGCGTATCAGCTATAACTCGCCGCTGGGCCGGGCCCTGATCGGGCGCAAGGTTGATGACGAGATCGAGGTGACGGTGCCATCGGGCGATCGGTGGTATTCGGTGTCGCGGATCGAGTTCATCTGACCCGCTGGTACACAACGCGTCCGTCGCAGGCGGGCCGGGTGACCAATGGCATCGCCATTGTCACTGCAGCGTGCTGGCTGGCAACGCTGCTGTTGGGGCGCGTCGTCGATTTCGCGGCGCTCGGCGGCTTCATTCCGGCGCGCTTTGGCGGGGATCTTGCGATCGCCGGAGCGGTGCCCGCGTGGCTGACGCCGCTGACGGCGACGCTCATCCACGCCGATCTCTTTTATCTCGGCTTCAATCTGCTGATGCTGGTGTGGTGCGGCCGCCAGGTGGAGAGCGCCGTGGGGGGCTGGATGCTGGCCCTCATTTACCTGATAGGCGCCTATGCTGCAGCCTTCGCCGACTGGGCATTTGCTCCGGGCTCGATGAACCCGGCGATTGGCGCCAGCGGGTCGATTTCGGCAGTGCTTGCGGTCTATGCACTGGTTTTCTCGGAACAGCAGGTCAAACCGATTGCCGGACTGCCGCTACATGTGGTGCGGGCGCTATGGCTCGGTCTCGCCTGGATCGGTATCCAGGCGCTGATCGGACTGGCGCTGGGCGGCGCGATCGCCGTTGCCGCCCATGTCGGCGGATTCCTTGCCGGGCTGCTGTTGGCGCGCCCGTTGCTGCGCTGGCGGTTCCGCCAGCGCTAAGGCCGGTCAGCCCGCTGTGGGGCCGTCGACGTCCGGATTGAGCAGTCGGTGGAGGTGGACCACCACATATTTCATCTCGGCATCGTCCACGGTGCGCTGGGCTGCGGCGCGCCATGCTTTTTCCGCAGATTTATAGTCGGCGAACAGGCCGACGAAATCGATGGCCGACAAGTCGGTAAAGTCCAGAGTGCGCGGATCGCTGACACGTCCGCCGAAAACGAGATGAAGCTTGCTCATGACGACCTTGGGCAATGGGGAGGAAGATGCGCGCCCTTAGCAACGGCCATCCGCGCACGCAATCGACGGTCGCCAGCAGTGGCTTCAGCCGTAGATTTCCTCATCATCGACCGGTTCCGGCTCATCCGTGCCGCTGCTGACCAGACGATTGGCGAGGAACCCGAGCAGGATGCCGGCGGTGACGCCGATGGCGACGGCGGTAAGCGGACGCTCGGCGACCAGCCCGCGAGCAGAGAATGCCGCCTTCTCGGCTGCAGCGATGCCCTTTGCGGCAGCACGGCTGCTCGCCTCGATACCGGTACGGGCGATGTCCATGCTGCTATCGGCAAGCGCATCCGCGCGCTGGCGGGCCACGCCATAAGTCGAGCCGATGCGATTGCGCGCGGTTGCCACCGCTTCGCGGGCGCTTGCCGAAAGATGCTCCGCGCCTGCCTGCGCGGCATTGCGGGTGTCGGACAAGCGCGTCTTCCAATCCTGATCAGCCATGCTGTTCTACTCTCTTTCTTGACCATCTTCCGTCGGGGGTGCGGAAGCCTGGAGGGGATCTTGTTCCGTCGGCGTATCGGCTTCCTCGCTCGACTCAGCTTGCTGCGCGCTGAACGCCGGGTGGGTGCTTATGCGATCATAGGCCGAACGCAGGGCAGGCGGCCCATGTTCCAGTAGCTGGTCCCTGAACATCCACGCCAGCGCGACCAGCAGCCCGGTGCCAGCGGCCAGCGGATGCGACTTGACCTGATCGACCGCGACCCGAGCGCCCTGCTGAATGCGCCGTTCCACTTCCTGCTGCGCATCCCAGCGCAGCCGCGCGGGCGCGATGCGGGCCATGGTGGCATCGAGCCGCTGCGCAAGGCGCACCCGTTGCGCCTTGGCTGCGGCCTGAGCGGCGGCAAGGCTGATCTCGCGGCGGCTCATTCCAGCACCAGCTTGGTTGCTTCGCGCAGGATGAGAGCGTTGCGCCGCGCACGCGAACCCGCAAACAGGCCGACTGCAAGCAGCAATCCGCCGACGATCAGTGCCGCCGCCAACGGGCCGACCACTCCGGCGAGCGCGATCATCAGCCCGATGGACAGCGCCAGCAGGCCGACAAAGGCAAACAGCAGAGCGATGGTTCCCCACAGCGCCATGCGCTGCAGCGACTGCGAAGCGACATTGCCAATGGTCTTGGCGAGCGCAACTTCAGCGGACAGGCTGGCCTTGGCTTCTTCGATAAGCATCCGGACAGCGGCAATGGCCGATCCGCTATCGATAGCTGCTGTATCGATCACAGGTTCGTCGAGGGGCGCAGCCGGCTGGGGCTGGTGCAGCGGTTCCATGATCACTCCGCACTCCCAACCCAGCTACGAAACGCGACGATGCTCAGTTTTTCGACCGCAGCAGACGGGCGAGCATGAATCCGACGACCGCCGCACTGCCAATGGCGACCGCCGGGCTCTTGCGAACGAATTCGCGCGCCTCGCCCATCAGTTCCTCCAGATCCTTCTCGTCGAGGCTGCCGGCAAGGCCCGAAACAGTCTGCGCCGCAGAGCGGGCGAAATCGCCATATTGCTTGCCCAGCTTCTCGTCGACCTGGGTCGAGGAATCGGTGATCAGGGTAGCGAGGCTTTCAAGGCTCTCAGCCGCCTTGGACTTGCCCTTGGTCGCCAGTTCCTTGGCCTTTTCGCTCGCCTGACCAGTCAGCTTGCCGAATTCATCGCCGAGCTCCGAGGCTTTGCGCTGCGCTTCGGCCCGGATGGTGTCACGCGTGGCAACCAGCTGATCGGCTATCGGAGACCGCGGCGAGGCCACGGATGCTGCGGCCTGCTGATCTACAACGGACGTGGCTGCCACGGCGGCTGCCGCTTCCGCCGGCTTGCGCTTTGCAGAGCTGGCGCGCTTGGGTTTGGTGGCAGGGGTCTGGGATTCGGCCATGGGACATTCCTCCATCTGTTCGGTCCGGTATCGGATCCATGCCCACCCGCCGCGGCCGGCGGGGCGCATTAGGGTTCTTTGTCGTAACAAATAGCAATGCGTGGGGTTCCTTCAATGGGCGCGCGTAATTGCCTTTGCGCGCATGCTTACCTAAAGCCGCGATCACGCCAGCCGCGACGACCTCAGCAGGAGTGTAGCAACCCATGACCGCGATCATTGACATTCACGGACGCCAGATTCTTGACAGTCGCGGCAATCCGACGGTGGAAGTGGACGTGCTGCTGGAGGATGGCAGCTTTGGCCGGGCGATGGTGCCATCGGGCGCCTCGACCGGCGCGCATGAGGCGGTCGAGCTGCGCGACGGCGACAAGAGTCGCTGGCTGGGCAAGGGCGTGTCCAAAGCCGTTGAGTCGGTCAACACAGAGCTTGCCGAAGCAGTGATCGGACTCGACGCTGAAGACCAGCGCGACATCGACACGGCGATGATCGATGCGGACGGCACGCACAACAAGGGGCGGCTGGGTGCCAATGCCATTCTTGGCGTCAGCCTCGCCGCAGCGCGGGCGGCTGCGGAAGCGCGCGGCCTGCCGCTCTACCGCTATGTCGGCGGCACCGCCGCGCACGTGCTGCCGGTGCCGATGATGAACATCATCAATGGCGGCGAGCATGCCGACAACCCGATCGATTTCCAGGAATTCATGATCATGCCCGTGGGCGCCGACAGCCTGTTCGAGGCGGTGCGCTGGGGATCGGAGATTTTCCATACGTTGAAGAAGGCGCTTCACCAGAAGGGGCTCGCCACGGCCGTGGGTGACGAGGGCGGTTTCGCGCCGAATATCGCATCGACCCGTGCCGCGCTCGATTTCATCGCTGCGTCGGTCGAGCAGGCCGGGTTCAAGCTGGGCAGCGACATCGTGCTGGCGCTCGATTGTGCCGCCACCGAGTTCTTCAAGGACGGCAAATATGAGATCAGCGGAGAGGGGCTGAGCCTCTCGCCCGAAGCGATGGCCGATTATCTGGCCCGTCTGGTCGCCGACTATCCGATCCGCTCGATCGAAGACGGCATGGCCGAGGACGATTTCGCCGGCTGGAAAGCCGTTACCGACCTGATCGGTGACAAGTGCCAGCTGGTGGGTGACGATCTGTTCGTGACCAATCCGGTTCGGCTCCGCCAGGGTATCGCCGATGGGCTGGCCAATTCGCTGCTGGTCAAGGTCAACCAGATCGGGACGCTGACCGAGACGCTCGATGCCGTGTCGATGGCTCAGCGCGCCAGCTATACCGCCGTGATGTCGCACCGTTCGGGCGAGACCGAGGATTCGACGATTGCCGACCTCGCGGTTGCCACCAATTGCGGGCAGATCAAGACCGGCAGCCTTGCCCGGTCGGACCGTCTCGCGAAGTATAACCAGCTTATCCGCATCCAGGAGGAACTGGGCAGCGCGTCGCGATATGCCGGGCAGGACGTTTTTTCCCGCCTCAGCGTCTGATTTTTTTGCATGCATCGCCGGTCGTTGCGCCAACGCGGCTTGACCCCGCGAGTCGCGTGTGATTCAAGATGGTCATGGCAAGGGGTGTGACAGTCCGGAGAAACTGGCGGCAGTGGTGGCAACTGATCGCTGCCGGCAGCGGATTTTGCATCATCATCGCCTGGCTGCTGTTCGGATCGACGGGCCTGTTTGCGTGGAACGACTATAGCCGGGCGCTTGCCCAGCGCCAGGCGGAGCTGGCGCGGCTGGAGCATCAGCAGAAGCTGCTGGAAAACCACCTCCGCCTGCTCAATCCCCGTCATGTCGACCCGGATCTGGTCGAGGAACGCGTGCGCCGCGACCTCAATCTGATGCACCCGGACGATATCGTGGTGCCGCTGCCCAAGCGCTGAAGCGCACTGCCGCATTGCTATGCGGCGTTGCCAAGGCCGGCGCTGCACGCCTATACACCGGCTATCAATCGACGGATAAGGAAGCCCTGACTTGGCCGCCAAAGCGCCCCGCAAAGCACCGTCCAAGCCCGCCGCGCAGACGGGCGCGCCGCCGCCGACACCGAACCGTGAAAGACCCGCTCAGCACGGCCGCTACGCCGCCACGCTCGAGGAAATGCAGGCCTTTTACCGCGAGATGCTGCTGATCCGCCGGTTCGAGGAAAAGGCCGGACAACTTTACGGGCTTGGGCTGATCGGCGGCTTCTGTCACCTTTACATCGGGCAGGAAGCGGTCGCCGTGGGCCTGCAGAGCGCACTGGATGGCGATAAGGACAGCGTCATCACCGGCTATCGCGACCATGGCCATATGCTGGCCTATGGTATCGATCCCAAGGTGATCATGGCCGAGCTGACCGGACGCGCGGCAGGCATCAGCCGGGGCAAGGGCGGTTCGATGCACATGTTCAGCGTCGAGCATAAATTCTACGGCGGGCACGGTATCGTCGGCGCGCAGGTCGCGCTGGGCAATGGCCTTGCCTTCGCGCACAAATATCGCGGTGATGGCGGCGTGTGCATGGCCTATTTCGGCGATGGTGCCGCCAATCAGGGGCAGGTCTACGAAAGCTTCAACATGGCCGAGCTGTGGAAGCTGCCCATGATCTTCGTGATCGAGAACAATGGCTATGCCATGGGCACGTCGGTCAACCGCTCTTCGGCTGAAGACCAGATGTTCCGCCGTGGCGAGAGTTTCCGTGTCCCCGGCATTCAGGTCAACGGCATGGACGTGCTGGAAGTGCGCGCCGCCGCTGAAGTCGCGCTCGACTGGGTGCGCAGCGGCAAGGGGCCGGTGCTGATGGAGCTCAAGACCTATCGCTACCGTGGCCACTCCATGTCCGATCCCGCCAAATATCGCAGCCGGGAGGAAGTGCAGGCGGTGCGCGAAAAGAGCGATCCGATCGAAGGGCTGAAGGCCGATATGCTGGCGGCCGGCGCTACCGAAGATGCACTCAAGGCCATCGACCAGGAGATCCGCAAGATCGTCTCCGAAGCCGCCGACTTTGCGGAAAGCGCGCCCGAGCCTGATTCCGCAGAACTCTACACCGACGTGCTGGTGGAGCAATATTGATGGCCGTCGAACTGAAAATGCCTGCCCTGTCCCCCACCATGGAGGAAGGGACGCTGGCCAAATGGCTGGTCAAGGAAGGCGACGAGGTAAAATCCGGGGATATCATCGCCGAGATCGAGACCGACAAGGCGACGATGGAGTTCGAAGCGGTCGATGAAGGCGTCGTTTCCAAACTGCTGGTGGCAGAGGGCACCGAGGGCGTGAAGGTCGGCACGGTGATCGCGATGATCGGCGGTGATGCGGGAGAAGCCATAGCTGCCCCCGCCAGCGAGCCGGCAGCGCCCGCGCCCGCACCGAAGGCCGCCGCACCGGCCGCGGCAGCGCCCGTTTCCGCTCCGGCAAGGACGCAGGCAGCCGATCCGGCCGTTCCGCCCGGGACCGAAATGGTCAAGACCACGGTCCGTGAGGCGTTGCGCGACGCGATGGCCGAGGAAATGCGCCGCGACGACCGCGTTTTCGTGATGGGTGAGGAAGTCGCCGAATATCAGGGCGCCTACAAGGTCACACAGGGCCTGCTCGAGGAGTTCGGCGCGCGCCGGGTGATCGATACGCCGATCACCGAATATGGCTTTGCCGGGCTCGGTGCCGGGGCGGCGATGGGCGGCCTGAGGCCTGTCATCGAGTTCATGACCTTCAACTTCGCGATGCAGGCCATCGATCACATCATCAATTCCGCCGCCAAAACCAATTACATGTCTGGCGGCCAGATGCGCTGCCCGATCGTTTTCCGCGGGCCCAATGGCGCGGCGAGCCGGGTCGGCGCGCAGCACAGCCAGAATTACGGTCCATGGTATGCCAGTGTGCCGGGCCTGATCGTCATCGCGCCCTATGACAGCGCCGATGCCAAAGGCCTGCTCAAGGCGGCGATCCGGAGCGAAGACCCGGTCGTCTTTCTCGAGAACGAACTGGTCTATGGCCGCAGTTTCGACGTGCCGAAGCTGGACGACCATGTCCTGCCCATCGGCAAGGCGCGGGTCTGCCGCGAAGGTTCGGATCTGACCATTGTAAGCTATTCGATCGGCGTCGGCATCAGCCTCGATGCGGCCGAGCAGCTGGCAGGCGAGGGCATCGATGCGGAAGTCGTCGATCTGCGCACGTTGCGGCCGCTCGACACCGCAACCGTGCTCGCCAGCCTCAAGAAGACCAACCGGTTGATGGTGGTCGAGGAAGGCTGGCCGACCTGCTCGATCGCATCGGAAATCGCGGCCGTGGTAATGGAACAGGGCTTCGACGATCTGGATGCGCCGGTGCTGCGCGTGACCGACGAGGACGTGCCGCTGCCCTACGCTGCCAATCTCGAGAAGCTCGCGCTGATCGATGCGGCCAAAGTCGTGGCAACCGCGAAAAAGCTGCTGGGACGCTGAACGGCTGTCACTCGCGGCGGCAGCCCAGCTCCCATCGCCCGACGCAGACTGTCAGGGGTTCCCCGGATTGGTGGGGTCGATACCGCCGGCATCGTTGCCCCCGCCATTATTGCCATCGTCGGGCGGCGGCGCTGCGCCGCCGCAGCCTCGGACGGTTGCAGCGGGATTGGGATTGAAGATGTTCGATGTGTCGCGGGCATCGCGCACGGTGAACGCTGCCTGATATTCGATCCGCTTCGATCCGACGAAGCTGCCGAACAGAAATGGCTGATATTCGTAGAATATTTCGACGAACATCACCGGGTTGCCGACAGATGCCTTTACTTCCCGGCCGGTCGGCCCCATGCCGGCAAAGCCGGTTCCGGTCGCACCAACGCCTTCGGCTCCATAGCGCGACCCCCAGTTCTTCGCGCCGAAACAGCGCTGCCAGTGAATCCACTGCCCGCCATCGGGGTTGACTTCCAGGCTGGACAACACGATCCGCCCGTTGGTTTCAATATTGAGATTCCCGCCCTGCAGATTGGCGCCGGTGAAGACGTCGTTGACATCGACCTCACGCACCTGCGGCAGCGCCAGATTGCTGCCCGAGGCAATGCGGGATGCGTTATCTGCTGCCGCAAGCGCCACCCCGGAGATGCGGGTGTGGGTAATCATCAGATTGGCGATTTCGAGACCGCCCAGGCCGGCGGTCAACAGGACCGGCAGCGTGAAAGCGGTTTCGACGAAGGCGACAGCACGCACATCGCTGCGCAGCCGTGCGGCCACGGCGCGGAGGCGGGCGAGCGCGCCCGGTCGGCTCATGTGCATATCACAACTCCGGTGGATTGGGTGTCGAATGGCTGGTTCCGCAACACGGTGGTTACGGTAATGGTCTTGCTCTGCGGCTCGCCGAGCATCTTCCACAAGGGGAACAGGCGGTCGAAGGTCAGGCTGACCCGATAGACCACGACGTCGCTTGCACCGCCCTGTCCCGAACGCGCGGCATCGGTACTCCAAGAGCCATTGCCATTAACGTCGGTATAGCATTCCCCCGGATTGCGAACGCCGTCTCCGTTGCTATCGGTGAAGGGTTCTGGCTGATCGACCGAGCTGAAGTCGCGATAGTTCTGCCGGCTGAACGCGAGCGTTCCGTAGCGGGCGGCGCGCCCGACCTGATCGCGCACCGCCTGATCGACCGCGGACTGGCTGGTGTTATTGGTCTCGAGCGTGCTCAGCCGTGCGGCCTGCTCGACCGCACCGGCAAGCACTGATTTGGCATACATCTGCATGCCGATGTCGAAAATGCCCATCACCAGCATCAGGAATGCCGGCATGATCAGAGCGAACTCCATCATGTAGGCGCCGCGATCGTCGCGCAGCATGCCGCGGTTGTGGGCTCTGGGCGTAGCAAAGCGGGTCATTCGGAAAGCCTCAGACGCGTGATCTGCTGGGCGATGGCCTGGAACTGGGTTCGCAGCGCGGCATTGTTCGACGCCTGGTAGGCCTTGTCGCCGCTTGCGCAGGCGCGCATGTCGGCGCTCAGCGACGTGCCAAAGCTGACCACCCAGACGGTGATGTTTCGCGATTTTGCTGCGTCGCAAGCAGCGAGGAAGCGGCGATTGTGGCGCAGCGTCAGTTCGGCTGTGCTCGTCGAACCAACCCTACCATGATGATATTCGATGCCTTGGAAGCCGTAGATGCCTGGGTTTGGCGCCATCTGACCGTCAGTCATGAAGATGATGTGGCGGCTGATCGGCATGCCGTTGGTTGCTGTGGCATTTTCGGAAGCGAACAGGCCGGTCGGAGAGATCAGCCTGGTACCCCAGATCATCCCTACGTCATGGTAAGTACCGCCGATGGCGACCAAGCCATTTACATAGGACTGCAGCTCCGCGCGGTTTGCGCTGGTCAGAGCCGTCAGCTTCATCGCCTGACTGGGGCAGGCGTCCCAGCCGCCGGACGAATAGTTTGTGTAGGCCGGGAAATCTGACGTCGTGACAAGATCGGTCGGTGACGGCGATTGACTGTTGCTGGGATGGCTGGCCCGCGGATGCGCAAGGGCGGGCAGGAACACACGCCAGCGTGTCGCACTCGACGTGGGGACGAGATCGACATCGAGATCGAACGTGCCGGGAGGTATGGAAGCGGTATCGTCGAACGCGACGGTATCCCGTTCCATGATGCATCCGTTCCAGCTTGCCGAGACATTCGCCCCGAAAGCACCGCTGGCCGCACTCACCGTCCCGCCAGTCAACACCGGGGTCGTGTTGAAGGTGGTCATGCGGTAGGTGTAACGGAACTCGCGGGTGACCGTGGATGTCGTGGTGGACGAGCGGGTGCGCGTCCGGCGCTGTTCGCGGCACGCGCTCGACGACCAGACATTCTGGAAGGACGCCTCGGTCTGGGTCAGCGTAGACGTCGTCGTTGTCGTTTCCGGGTTGCTTCCGGCAACCGACGTGTTTGTCGTTGCGGTGCCGTTAGTCACCGTTGTCGCAGGCGCGGGCGCGCTGGAACAATTGCTGCTGGTCCGGCCCGACACCGTCACCCCTGTGTTGGCCCAGGCCGAATAGCTGCTCCAGCTCCCGAACGTGGTGGTCGGTCCGGTGGTGCCGGTCTGCACCCAGCTGCCCGTCCGCGACGGGATGCTCAAATTGGGTTCGATCCAACTGGTATTGGCGGCGTAGAGCAGGCGGCCGACGTTCACGTTCGACGAATAGGGCACCACGCCATAGCGGATGATCGAGTCACCCTGCTGCGCCGAGGCCACCGTGTCGAAGAAGGACATCACCTCGGTCTTCAACGCGGTGATCTTGTTGGTGGCGTCACCCGTGTTGGTGTCGGCCATCGAGCCCGTGGTATCGAGCACGAACATGATATCGGCGTTCGAGATTTCCAGCTTGGCGGCGCAGGTGACGACCAGGTTGAACTCTTCCTTGCCGAACATGCTCATTATGATGGTTTGAACAGTTGCCTTGGCTTCCCCGGTTACCTCGGCTGCACCGCGTTGGTCGGTGTCGAATGTGACGTTGGTGCTGTCATAGATGCCGGTCGGATAGTTGAAATTGAACATGTTGTTGGCAGCAGTGCGGGCATCGTCGCCATAGTTGCCGTCAGCCATGATCTTGCGCCCGGCGAGCACGCCGGCGTCGCATGCCTGCTGCAGGCGGGATTTGGCCATATACGCCTGGCCCAGATCCACGCCGGAACCGATGGTGGCGAAGATCGGCACGATCAGGCCGGCGGTGAGATACATGACGTTGCCGCGCTGGTCGCGCCGCAAACGCTGCAGGAAAGTTCCCTGATGTTTCATGATCCGCCTGAAGCCCCAATTTGGCCTGCCAGCAAAAGGCAGACCTATGTCATTACGCCCCGCATAGAAGGACAGGGTTTGCAGGCAGTTGCGGGCTTTGGTAACGACGCGGTTAAGCATGATTTGGCGTGTTGACGTCATTGCATCATCGGCAACCCGCTGACATCAGGTCTCCCTTTCCCATGCTGCGCCTTTCCGATCCGCTCGTCCTGCCGCTCGTTGCGCAGCCGTTGCGCGATGCAGTGCTGGCGCTGTGGTCGCTCGACGCGCGGCTGGCGGAGCAGGCCCGCGCCGGTCGCGAACCGACCTTGAGGATGATCCGCCTGACCTGGTGGTCGGAACAGTTGATGGCATTGCGGCCCGGCGCGGCGCCTGCGGAACCGTTGCTCCGCACTGTCGCCGAGCAGTTGCTGGCGCAGATCGAACCGGCAAGGCTGGCCGCGCTGGCCCGGGCTTGGATGGCCGAAGCGGGCGACGAGGCCGATGACGGGGAGCGGGGCGCGGCCTTGTTCTCGCTGACCGCACAGATCATTGGCGAGGACGATAAGCCTGCCGTTGCTGCCGCTGGCCGGGGCTGGGCCATGGTCGATCGGGCACTGGTGACGGAGCAGCCGGACTGGGCGGCCATCGCAGCCAAGTTCGATACGATGCGGCCGCACTGTCTGCCGCGGCCACTGGCGGCGATAACGGCAGTAGCGCAGCGGATTGCCCGTCATGGCGGCGTGCGTGCAGCGGGACGCGAACAATGGCTCTTGTTCCGGGTCGGGTTGCTCGGACGCTAGGCTTCACAATCGGTGCAGTACTGGTAGAATGGCGGCCTCTCGGGACATGGAGGTTCGGCATGAACAAAATCCTGTTCGGAGGACTGGCAGCCATTGCGCTGCTGACCGGCGGTTTCTTTCTGTGGCACGGCATCAGCGCTACGCCCGATCCCGCCGCAGAAGCGATCGCGCCGCCGCCGGCGCTGCCGGAAGCAGCCGCCGATGCGCAAGGCGATCCACCGCCCGAGCCGCCCGCCGCGCGGGCGGCGACCCGCGAGGAGCGCCGCTTCCAGCGCTACGACCGCAATCGCGACGGTATCGTCACTCGCATCGAAATGATGGCTTCGCGGACGAACGCCTTCAAACGGCTGGATACCGACGGCAATAATCTGTTGTCGTTCGAAGAATGGGCTGTTGCAACCAGTGACCGCTTTGCCGGGGCCGACGCCGACCGTTCGGGCGGGCTTAACGCTGCCGAATTTGCGACCACGGCGCCGCGACGCGAGGCACGGTCGCGCTGCCGCTGCTGAACGCGGCGGGCTGAGACGTCGATGACGTTACCCGCTCAGGCGGCGCTGCGCATCCATGCGGCCAGTGCTTCGCCTGCCCGGGCGGTCATCGCCAGCTTGCGGTCGGCCTTGCGGATGCTGTCCGGCATCGGCGGGAACAGGCCGAAATTGACGTTCATCGGCTGATAGCTATCGGCATCGGCCCCGCCGGTGATGTGCCCGAGCAGCGCACCGAGTGCGGTTTCCGCCGGGGGCGGGGGCAGGGTGCGGCCAGCCAGTTCTGCCGCGGCAAAGCGTGCCGCGATCAGCCCGATCGCAGCGCTTTCGACATAGCCTTCGCAGCCGGTGATCTGCCCGGCAAAGCGGATGTGCGGTGCGCTCTTCAGCCGCAATTGGCTGTCGAGCAGCTCAGGGGAACGGATGAAACTGTTGCGGTGCAGACCGCCCAGCCGCGCGAACTCGGCGTTCTCAAGACCGGGGATCGTGCGGAACAGTCGGACCTGTTCGGCGTGTTTCAGCTTGGTCTGGAAGCCGACCATGTTCCACAAGGTCCCCAGCGCATTGTCTTGCCGGAGCTGGACGACGGCATAAGGCCAGCGGCCGGTGCGGGGATTGTCGAGGCCGACGCCTTTCATCGGGCCGAAGCGCAGTGTTTCCAGCCCGCGTTCCGCCATGACTTCGATCGGCATGCAGCCATCGAAGTAGGGCGTGTCTTTCTCCCACTGCTTGAACTCGGTCTTCTCGCCATCGCGCAGCCCCTGCACGAAGCCGTGGTACTGGTCCTTGTCCATCGGGCAGTTGATATAGTCCTTGCCGTCGCCCATCGGCCCGACCTTGTCCCAGCGACTGGCCATCCAGCAGATGTCCATGTCGATGCTGTCGCGATAGACGATGGGCGCGATGGCGTCGAAGAAGGCCAGAGCGTCCTTTCCGGTGACCGCGCCGATGCTTTCCGCAAGGTCCATCGCGGTGAGCGGGCCGGTGGCGACGATGGTCAGGCCTGCGCTCGGCAGCGTGTCGATCCGTTCCCGGACGATAGTGACATTGGGGTGTGCTGCAAGCGCAGCGGTGACCCCGGCGGAGAAATGGTCGCGGTCGACCGCCAGGGCTGACCCCGCGGGCACCTTGGTCTTGTCCGCCTCACGCATGATCAGCGATTCCAGCGCGCGCATCTCGCGATGCAGCAGCCCGACCGCATTCTTGTCGCCATCATCCGAGCGGAAGCTGTTGGAACAGACCATCTCGGCAAGGCCATCGGTCTGGTGCGCGGGCGTCATCTCGCCCGATCCACGCATTTCGGAGAGCCGGACACGGAACCCGGCTTGCGCCAGTTGCCACGCAGCCTCGCTGCCAGCCAGGCCGCCACCGATGATGTGGATGTGATGATTTTGGGACATGGCGCGCTCTTGGCCAATCGGGCGCGATGGGGCAAGCACCTGCGAAAGGGGAGGCACAATGACGCGAGCAATCTGGTGGGCGGCGATTATGGCCGGAGTAAGCTACACGCTGCCGGTGCTGGGTGACTGGCAGGGACCGTGGGTGACGGCTTGGAAAGGAACGTCGATCGGTCTGCTGGCGTTGTGGGCAGCGATGCAGGCCCGCTCGAACGATGGTTGGCTGATCGCGACAGTGCTGGCGGCCGGCGCGACCGGGGATGTACTGCTCAACATTTATGGATTGAAGGTCGGTGCCATCGCCTTCGTCATCGGCCATCTGCTCGCGATTGCTCTCTATATCCGCAACCGCCGTCCGGCACCGACGGCATCGCAGCGCGCGCTGGCCTGGCTGTTGCCGCCATCGGTGGTGCTGAGCGCCTGGGCGATCACAGCACCGCACCCCGATTGGCCGATTGCCGTCGGATATGTTGCCATTGCCGCCATCATGGCGGCAACCGCATGGTCCAGTCGCTTCCCCCGCTACCGCACCGGCATCGGCGCGCTCCTGTTCGTTGTCAGTGATCTGGCGATTTTCGCCGGACAGGCGGAGCTGCTGCCGGTAGAACTCAGGCGTCTGTCGGTCTGGCCGCTCTATTTCGGCGGGCAGGCGCTGATCGCTTGGGGTGTGGTGCGGACGTTGACGGCGGACGCCAGCATGCCATCGCCCACGCCACAGGCCTGATCCGGGGCTTGGAGCCCCAAGTGACGCGAGGTGGCCAGTGGCTGAGGATTAGGGGCCGGGCGGCGACGGCGCAGGTGGCATTGCGGGACCCTGCTACTCTGCGGCCAACAGCGCAGCTTCCTCTTCTTCGCTGACCGTCCGAGCCCCCAGGCGTGCGCGCGCGGCCGCCAGCGTGCCATCGCTGTCGCGCACGTCGGAACGCGCCTCGCTCGCCCACTCACCATCGCGGCGGCAGACGATGCCGGTGCCTTCTATGCTGCCGGCAAGACTGTAGCTGCGGCACCAGCGATTGTCCGCGGCGCGAAAGCTGCTCGTGGGGGTGGAGGTCAATCGGCCCGGCAGGGGCTGCGATTGGCCGCTTGGCGTGCGATCCATCACCGTCTGGAATTCGGTGGATTCGATGAAATTGCCCTTGGGACCACGTGGGGCAAGGCCGATGACCACCGCGATCGCGACGAAAGCGGTGATTATGGCCGGGCCGATCCAGCGGCGGGGGGAGGGGGCGGTTTCCATTCGCTGTCTATGCGATGCACCACAACAGAAAGCCAGCCTAGTGCGCTGAATGCGCTTTTTGCCTGTCGCCCTGAGCCTGTCGAAAGGCCCATCGAATTAACGAGAAGCGCCGTTCGACTAGCTCAGGGTTTCGGGTTCTCCATCATGTCGCGCCAGTCATGGCCGCTTCTACCTCATGCAGCTTGTCCTTGCCGAACCACAATTCGCCATCGACCATGAAGCTGGGGATGCCGAAGGCGCCCTTGGCATAGGCATCGTCGGTATTGGCGACGAGCCGCGCCTTGATATCGGGTTCCTGCGCGCGGGCGAGCAGGGCGTCGGCGGGCAAGCCGGCCTCGGCGATGGTGGCGGCAAGCACGTCGATGTCGTCGAGCTTGCGCGGGTCTTCCCACATGTAATGGAACATTGCCTCGGTATAGGCCGGCAACAGCCCCTCGGCCTCGGCGGCAACGGCCGTGCGCATCAGCGCCAGTGTCATCACCGGGAAATGCGGGTTCATGCGAAATTCGGTCAGGCTATGCCGGGCGATGAAGCGCTCCATCTCCCGCCGCTCATAGGCCAGCTTGTTGGGGATACCGGCGAAGGCGATCATCGGCGCCTGGTTGCCGGTCAGCTTGAACAGGCCGCCAAGCAGGGTCGGCACATAGTGAAAGCGCGCGCCGGTCCGCGCCTCGATCCCCGGTATCACGCGGTGGGCGAGATAGGCATTAGGGCTGGCGAAATCGAACCAGAAAGTTGCGTTGGTCATGGCTGGTCTCCTTACCAAGTCTCTCCATAGGGTCGCAGATCGAGCTCATGCGTCCAGGCATCGCGTGGCTGGTTGTGCAGCATCCAGTAGGTATCGGCGATGGAGGAAGGGTTCATCAGCCGGTCGGGTGGCAGATCGTCCCCTGCACCGATGCGTGCACGCACCCACGCGGTGTCGACGCCCGAATCCACGACCAGATGGGCAACATGGATGCCCTTAGGGCCGAGTTCGCGCGCCATCGCCTGCGCAGTGGCGCGTAGCCCCGCCTTGGCCGAGGCAAAAGCGGCATAGCCCTTGCCACCGCGTACGCTCGCCGTGGCGCCAGTAAAGAAGATCGAGCCCTTGCCGCGTGGCAACATCAGCCGTGCAGCCTCGCGTCCGCTGAGGAAGCCTGCGTAACAGGCCATTTCCCAGACCTTGCGGAACACCCTTTCCGTGGTGTCGAGCAGGGGGAAGTTCACATTCGCGCCGACGTTGAAGATGCACAGGTCCAGCGGTGCATCCGCCTCCGCAGCAGCCAGGAAAGCGGCGATCTCGGCTTCGCTGCGGGCATCGAGCGTATGGCCAGTGAAACTGCCGCCTGCGGCGCCGATCTCCGCTACCAGCGGTGCCAGCTTCTCGCCACCGCGCCGCCCGCCATGCACCTTGTACCCTTCCGCCGCAAACCGGCGCGCAATCGCCGCGCCGATGAAATCGCCCGCACCGATAATGGCGACGCTGGCATTGCGCTGTTCCATCCGAGTCTCCCAGTCAGTCTGGTTTCAAGACTAATGAGTCTTGAAAAGGAACTGAGTCAATGGCAAATGCGCTGTGATGAAATGGAAGGAACTCTCCTCGGAACGATGCTCGCTTGCCCGGGCGCTGGCAGTGGTGGGCGACCGCTGGACGCTGCTGGTGCTGCGCGAGGCCTTCCTCAAGGTGCGCCGGTTCGAGGATTTCCAGACGCGGCTCTCCATCGCCCGACGTGTGTTGACCGAGCGATTGGCAGGTCTGGTCGCCGATGGCGTGCTGGAAAAAGTCGCCTACCAGCAGCGTCCGCTGCGCCATGAGTATCGGCTGACCGAGAAGGGTCTCGCGCTGTATCCGGTCATTCTGAGCTTGGTGCATTGGGGCGATGCGCATCTTGGCGACGCCGATGGCCCGCCGGTGATCCATCGCCACAAGGCATGCGGCCATGACTTCAGCTCGGTGCTCACCTGTTCCGAATGCGGCGAGGCGCTCGACGCGCGCGATGTCGAGGCGCGCGTCGCCTGACGGCCCCGGTCAGATGTTGATGCTGGTCGGTATCAGGCTGGGTTGAAGATAAGGGTAGGGCCACATCCGATCGCTGTTACGCTCGATGATGCGGGCTTCAACTTCGGCCAGCGTCTGCTGGAAGCGCGGCAGCGCGCAACCCGTCCCGACGATCTGGGGATCCTGGAACCACGGTTTGTAGGGATAATCGTTGCTGCGATAATCGCCGAGCGGACGGTAGTGGAGCGAGCCCAACAGCACCAATACGTTGAGTTGCTCGAGCGCAAGGCTGAGCGGCGGCATCTGACCCAGCCACTGCGTCTTGGCGTGGCCGGCCTGGCTGGTTGGCGCCTGCGACCATCCCGCCCCGGTCACCGCTGGCGCAAACGCCATGATATCTTTCTGCGGGAAGTTGACGGCGGCATGCTGGGCGCTGGCGGTAAAGATGATCATCGTGCACGCATCGACCAGCGCTGCACGGGTGGCGATGGGGCCGAAACCCTTGAGCTTGCCTTCGGTCTCTATGCAGGTCGTCCACGCCGCCAGTTCGGTGTCGGCGACAACGGCAGCGTCGTCCGCATAATAGATGTGCACATATTGCTGTGCCCATTGGTTGATGGCGTTCCACACCAGCAGCGCATCGTCGCGGTACGGATAATCGGGCAGCGCAGCGGCATCGGCGACATTGCGGGCGACGAGATTGGCAGGAAGACAGTGGCTGGGGAAATCGAAATCCAGCCGCGCGCCGCTCGCCGCAAGCTGGCTGGAGGTAATGGTGCCGCCGAAGATATGGTCGATCGGGCCGCCTTGCTTGATCAGCGAGGTTGCCGCCTGATCGTTGATGAACAGTGTGCCCTCGCAATGCGGCACCAGCAGCGCCCAGATCGGGTGCTGCGTCGCCAGATGACGGTGCGTCGCGACGGTCACCGCCTCGATCACCAGATGGGTGCGGGCAAGATGCGCGAACAGCTCGTGATAATTGCCGTCTGCGACCTGCACGATCAGCTTGGCCATTTCCCAGCCCCACGCCGCATCGGCGGAAACGGACGGGGTGAAGATCGGGCCGGTCGAGGGATCCTGGCCGCACTGGATCGCAACGGGCACAAGCGAGGCACCGCCCGGCGGCACGGCGAACAGCGCCATTGGCTGCCAGACATATTTGGGCATGCCGTCCCATTCGCCATCGACCAGCACCGAAAGCGGCGCGTAATCGCACAGGTAAATCCGGTTTTCAGCGAGCGCCGCGTCGAGCGTGTCGCCATTGACCACTGCCGCATAGTCGGCGTCGCTGAGCGGGAAATTGGCGGGCAGGGCGGAGATGCCTTCGATGAGGACGCTGTTGGGCCCGGCCACGCGCAGACGGGCAAAGGTGGCATCGTCGACGAATGTCCAGGCGATGGCGGGCAGGGGCAACGTGGCGAACAAGGCGCGATAATCGTCCAGCGTCGCGCCCATGTTGGCGCTGCTGCCGATCGCGCTTCGCTCCTCATCGCTCATCGTGACCATGTCCTTGAGCTCGCAAGCATGATCGCGAGCGCGGGCGAAATCGACTGCCGCTGCTGCATCGTCGGCTACGGCGACCAGATCGCCGACCAGGCCCGGCTTGGCCGCAGCGATGTGCGGGGCATGGCGGGCGGCCATCGCCGCGAGATCGGCCTCGATCGCATCGCAGCGTGCATGCTGCGCGGCGATGGTAGCCGGCGTCGTCGCCAGTTCGCCCTTGAGGCTGCTGTTCAATTTGACCGAAAGCTGGTTGCGGGCGAGGCCAAGCAGAATGCCACCGAGCTTCAAAAACCACTCCAGCGTCGGTTCGTCGGCCGTCGGGACGGCGGTGACGGCGGGTACATTGGGCAGTGTTGGGATTGCGTCGGTCCAGACGTAGATCTGCTGCGAAGAGGCGAGCTGCGCCTGTCGAGCGGCTTGCTGCTGCGGCGTATCATTCTGCGGCAGGCTGGGGTGGATGGGCGCTCTGGTCATCGCTCGGCTCCTGTCTCAATAGGATGCACAGCCGATACAGAGGGCAGGTTAATGTCGTGATAACCCTCTTGTTGTCTGAAAATTTGCTGAATAACCCGCTATTTACTTGTTTCGGATAGTCCCGCCGCATGACCGGGACCATATCGAAAATCCGCACCGCTCTTTATCCGCCGGTGCCCGCGGAAATTCGCGACGAATTTCTCCGCCTCACCGCGTCACGGATGCAGCATCAATCCCGGTTATTGTTTCTCACCCTGTTCCTGACGACGCCGACGGCGGCCTATGCCGCCAGCGACGGCGCGCCGCTGTGGGTGCGCATCGGATTGCCGCTGGCGATGGCGATCGCCTGTTTTGCGGGCTATCTGTCTCTGCGTCGCGAGCTTTACGTCGCCACCAGTACACGGCGTGCCGCGCACCTCATCAAGGAGTCGACTTGGGTGTCGAGCGTGATGGCCTGCGCCTGCTCGGGCTGGGCGGTGATGAGCTGGTTGGGTGCCCCCCATGGCGAAGGCATCTATTACGCGATGATAATGACGCTTGGCTCGCTGGCGACCGGCTATTGCCTGGCCAGCGTGCGCGTGGCGGCACTCGCCAACCTCGCCATCGGCATCATTCCGGTGACCGTGCTGCTGCTGACCTCGGGTGACCGCATGGACCTGGCGGCGGGCACCAGCTTGCTGGTGGCGACCGCCTTCCTGATGCGCATGATCGTTCAGCAACATGGGCAGCTCGTCGATCTGCTGCTGCTGCAACGCCAGATGCGGATATTGTCCGAAACCGATCCGCTCACCGGACTGCTCAACCGCCGCGGGCTCGACGAGCGACTGTCGGCCTTGGTCGGCAAGCGCAGTCCGGAAAGTTTCTGCGTCGCCTTGCTCGATCTCGACGGGTTCAAGCCGATCAACGATTGCTACGGGCACGGCGTCGGTGACTTGCTGCTCAAGGATGTCGCTCAGCGGCTGAGCGCGGCCGCCGGCGATGATGCCGTGGTCGCGCGGCTGGGCGGGGACGAATTCGCCATCCTGCTGCCGCCATCTTCCACGCTGACGGCCGAGGCTGTGGGCGGACACATGCTCAGCGCCCTGGCGCGACCGGGGATAATCGCCGGGCACAGCATCGCTATCGGCGCCAGCGTCGGCGTGGCACGCTGGCCGCACGACGGGGAGAGTATCGACGCGCTGTTCGCCGCTGCCGACCGGGCGCTGTACGATGCCAAGGCGCTCGCCCGTACAGGGGTTTCGTCGAAGGAACGGGTGGTCTTCGGTCAGGGGCTGGGCGCCAAGGCGGCCTGACCAAGGGGTCGCACCGCTTTTTTTGCCCGCAGCGCAGGTGACGGCCGATTGACTTCACTCCGCTGCGCGCCGATCCTGTCTCGGGAAGGGGTGCATGACCGACACATTATCCGACGCGGCGTTGATGGAGGCCAGCCTGGTTGCCGTGGCCGATGCGGTCGAAGCGGGTGCTCCCGATCTTCGGCTGGTGCTGTTCGACCGCTTCTTCGCCGCCTTTCCCGGTCGCCGGCCGACATTCTACAATCTCGAGGCCGCCGCACCGCGGATGACCAATGAGACCGTGCAGATGATGTTCGGTCTCGCCGCGGGAGAGAGCTGGGTGCAGGGGTTGGTCAACGAGCTGACCTTTACCCATCGCCAATATGGCCCCCTGCCTGCCGAGGAATATGACGCCTGGATCGACCTGACAGTCGACGTGATGCGCGATACAGCGGGTGCGGCCTGGACCGATGCGACCGACGCGGCTTGGCGCCGCGCGGCGGACCGCCTCAGGGCGATGGTGGCCGAAGCGCGGGCCGGCTGGGTCGCCGCAATGGCTCCGTCTTAGCCCGCCCAGGCTGCGATCGTCGTGCGGTGCAGCAGCCGGTCATGGCCTTCATATCCGCCGGTCGCGCGGTGCAGCACGGAGCGGTTGTCCCACATCACCAGCATGTCCGGTTCCCAGCGGTGGCGATAAACGAAGCGCTCGTCGCCCTGCCACGCCTGCAGCTCCATCAGCAGCGGCAACGCCTCCGCATCGGCCATGCCTTCGATGCCGATGATATAGCCCAGCGTCGAATAAAAGCCGCGCCGCCCGGTCTCGGGATGCGCTGGCACCAGCGGGTGCGTCTGCGTGGCCAGCGCAGCCTCGCTGGGGCGGATGTCCATGCTCCGCCCCTTGGCCTGATCACCCACGCCATAGCTGCCGTCCGGCGCATAGGGCAGCCGGGCGGAGTGGATGGCAATCAAATCGGCCAGTTGAGCCTTGCGCGCCTCCGGCAGCGCCTCCCAGGCGGCATGCTGATTGGCGAACAGCGTATCCCCGCCATGCGGCGGGATGGTTACGGCGCGCAGGCAGGTGCCCGCCGGCGGACGCGCCTGAAAGCTCCAGTCGGCATGCCAGTTCTCGGCAAAGATCGGCGTGGTCTCATCGGCATTGCGACGCACGGCGGCGATATGCGTGCGGCCCGGTATCGGCGCAAAGAACGGATCGTCACCGAACCCGCCCATCGCCAGCGTCAGCGCTTCCAGATCATCGTCGTCCATCGCCTGTCCGGGAAAGGACAGAACATGATGCTCGAGCCATGCGGCCCGGATCTGGGCGATCACGTCGGGGGAGATTGCTCGGGTCAGGTCGATTCCGGTTGCGGTCGCGCCGCAAGCTTGGCCGCTCGGGGATAGTGTCAGCGTCATCCGGTGAGAGTGCGGACTCTTGGCTGCATTCGTCAAGTCGCCTGATGCGCGCCCGTCCGTACGCTCCGACGCAGACCAGAATGTGGCCTAGCCAGCCTTCAGGCCTTGCGGTGACCGACCACTGCAGCCATCGGCAAAGGCGCATAGAGGTGCGGAAACAGCGCGCCGCCGCGCGACACTTCCCACTTCAGCTCATCGCCGAACAGCGACAGGTCGATTTCGGCAATGGTCAGATTGATCTGGCCTGCGAAGTGCTTGGCCAAAGTTCCTGCCAACTGATCTGAGGTAGACATGTGGATGTAGCCATCGGCGATGTCCACCGGCGCACCGTGAAACAGGCCGTCGCGCTGGAGGCTGGTCCACTGTTCGGCGGTCAGGATTTTGAACGCGGTCGCGGGATGGGGCATGACGTCACTCACCTGAATTTGGGATCGAGCCGGGCCGAAGCCGGAAGGGTGGCAGCCCCGGGCCTTGGCCCGGGGCACGCCCGTCATGCCTCTGTCGCGGCCGAACCCTCGTCGTCCGTGCTGCCATCGTCCGCACCATCATCGCCGATCTTTGCGGCACTGACGACATGCTCGTCATCGGCAACATTGAACAGCCGCACGCCTGCCGTGCCTCGACCGATAACCCGCAGCGTGTCGAGGCCGAGCCGGATCAGCTTGGCCTGATCGGTGACCAGCATCAGCTGATCGGATTGAACAGCGGGGAAGCTCGCTACCACGGGGCCGTTGCGACCGATATTGTCGATGTTGGTGATGCCCTGGCCGCCACGCCCGGTGCGCCGATACTCATAGGCGGAGCTCAACTTGCCATAGCCATTGGCGCAGACCGTCAGGATGAACTGTTCACGCGCCGCGAGATCGGCGATGCGCTCGGCGGGCAGCGTCGGCTCGCCATCGCGTTCGCCTTTCCACGGCGCGTGGCGCAGATAGGCCTCGCGTTCCTCTGCAGTCGCGCCGCTGCGATGCAGGATCGACAGCGAGATCACGGCATCGCCCGGCTTGAGTGTCATGCCGCGCACGCCGGTCGAGTTCCTGCTCTGGAATTCGCGAACATCTTCGCTGGGGAAACGAATCGCCTTGCCGTCGCGGCTCGCCAGCAGCACATCGTCGCCTTCGGAGAGCAGGGCCACGCCGATCAATGCGTCATCGGCGTCTTCGCCTTCGAATTTCATGGCGATCTTGCCGGCGGTGGGGACGTTGGTGAAGGCGTCCATGCTGTTGCGACGCACCGATCCCTTTGCGGTGGCGAACATCACGTGGAGGGCACCCCACTCGGCCTCGTCCTCGGGCAGCGGCAGCACGGTCGAGATGGTCTCGCCATCGGCCAGCGGCAGCAGATTGATCATCGGGCGGCCGCGGGTGGCGGGGCCGCCTTCGGGCAGACGCCATACCTTGAGGCGATAGACGCGGCCGAGGGTGGAGAAAAACAGTACCGGGGTATGGGTCGAGGTGACGAAGAGGTTGGTGACGACATCCTCGTCCTTGGTCGCCATGCCGGCGCGGCCCTTGCCGCCACGACGCTGCGCACGGAAGGTGTCGAGGGGCGTGCGCTTGATGTAACCATCGAGCGTGACGGTGACGACCATCTCTTCGCGCTCGATCAGATCCTCATCGTCGATGCCATCGGCGGCGGCGACAACCTCGCTGCGGCGCGGGCTGGGATAAGCCGCCTTCACCGCCTCCAGCTCCTCGCGCATCAGCGCGTAGAGCACCGCGCGGTCGCCGAGGATGGCGAGCAGCTCTTCGATCACGGTGGCGAGCTTCCTGAGCTCGTCGCCGATCTCGTCCCGGCCGAGCGCGGTCAGACGATGCAGCCGCAAGTCGAGGATGGCGCGGACCTGCGCGTCGGACAAGTGATAGCCTTCGCCCGGTTCGCTGCTTTCGACAGCCTCAACCAGCGCGATGTAGGGCGCGATTTCCGCCACCGGCCATTCGCGGGCGAGCAGGGCGGCGCGCGCCTCGGCGGCATTGGCACTGCCGCGGATGATGCGCACCACCTCGTCGAGATTGGTCACCGCAACCACCAGGCCGAGCAAGATGTGCGCGCGGTCACGTGCCTTGGCCAGCTCGAACTTGGTACGGCGGGTGATCACCTGCTCGCGGAAGGCGATGAAGCTGGTGATGATGTCCCTGAGGCCGAGAATCTCCGGCCGGCCGCTGCGGATGGCAAGCATGTTGGCCGGGAAGCTCGACTGGGCCGGGGTGTAGCGCCACAGCTGGTTGAGCACGACTTCGGGGCTGGCATCGCGCTTCAGATCAATGACGATGCGCACGCCTTCGCGATTCGATTCATCGCGGATGTCGCTGATGCCTTCGATCCGCTTGTCCTTGGCGGCTTCGGCGATCTTTTCGACCAGCCCGGCCTTGCCGACCTGAAAGGGAATGGCGGTCAGCACGATCGATTGCCGGTCGCCGCGGCCGGTCTCGATCTTGTGCCGGCTGCGCATCATGATCGAGCCGCGGCCGGTGTGATAGGCCGCGCGCGCGCCGCCCTGACCGAGGATGAGCGGCCCGGTGGGAAAATCGGGGGCAGGGACGATCTCGATCAGCTCGTCGGTGGTGATCGCCGGATTGTCGATGGTAGCGATGCAGGCGTCGATCACCTCGCCCAGATTGTGCGGCGGAATGTTGGTCGCCATACCGACCGCGATACCGCCAGCGCCATTGACCAAAATGTTTGGGAAGCGGGCCGGAAGCACGGTCGGCTCTTCTTCCGAGCCGTCATAGTTGGGCTGGAAATCGACCGTGTCCTTGTCGATGTCGTCGAGCAGGTAGTTGGCGACCTTGGCCAGCCGCGCCTCGGTGTAACGCATTGCCGCCGGAGCGTCGGGGTCCATCGACCCGAAATTGCCTTGACCGTCGATCAGCGGAACGCTCATCGCCCAGTCCTGGGTCATGCGCGCCATGGCATCGTAAATCGAGCTGTCGCCATGGGGGTGATATTTACCCATGACGTCACCGACCAGACGCGCCGACTTGCGGTAGGGGCGGCCGGCGACGTAGCCGCCTTCCTGCGCGGCATAGAGGATACGGCGGTGCACGGGCTTCAGCCCGTCGCGCACATCCGGCAGCGCGCGCGAAACGATAACGGACATCGCATAGTCGAGGTAACTCGACTTCATTTCATCGACGATGTTGATGGGGGCGATGTGCGACGGCGGGGTCGCCGACGGGTCTTGGGGCGACTCGTTTTCGGTGGTCAATTTTCTGCTTTCGTTGGCCTAAGCGTCTTGGGGTTACGACCTAGCGCCGCTGTAACAAAAATGCCAGCAAAAGCAGGTCTGTCAGGCAGCGATTTCCTGCCCCTGCCAGTCGAAAATGCGCCCGCTCTCGGCAGGCGTGAGCCGATCGAGCACCGCCAGCAGCGCGGCGGCGGATTCGTCTGGACTGAGCAGCGGTTTTGTCCTGCCCGATCGCGCAAATGGCGCGCTCAGCGCCGTTGCCACCGTGCCGGGGTGGAGCGCCACCAGCACGCCCAACTTGTGGCTGCGCGCCCATTCGATGGCTGCAGTACGGACGATCTGGTGCAATGCGGCCTTGCTCGCGCGATAGCCGTACCAGCCCCCCAGCCGGTTGTCGGAGATACTGCCGACACGCGCCCCCAGTGCGGCCACCCGCACATGGCGGTCACGGGGCAGGCGGGGAAGAATTTGTGCCAGCAGCAGCGCCGGGCCGATGCTGTTGATGGCGAACTGTTGGGCGAGCCAGTCACTGTCGAGCTCCCGCAGCGCCTTTTCAGGCCCGCGCTGACCGTCATGCAGCAGGCCGGTGGCGATGATCGCGTTGGTCACCGGCGGGCCTGACAAGGCCGCCTCGGCGGCTGTGGCAATGCTTGCGGGACTGGTGAGATCGCAGGCAATCGGGCCGTGGCGGGCCAGCCGATGGACGGTCCCATAGCCCTGCGCGGTCAATCGGTCTGCCAAAGCAGCCCCGATGCCGCCGCTGGCGCCGACGACGAGCGCCGCTTCTCCCGAACGATCCTGCACGATGGCCATGCCCGCCGATGTCGGCGAGCGCAGTGGTGAAGGCAAGCCCCCCATGCTATCGCTGGCTTCATGACGCTGATTGCACTGGCTGCGGCCCAGACGCTGGCCGACGATGTCGATGCGTGGGGGATGCCGCGCCTGAGGGCATTGCTGCCGATGGCAGGGATGACCGTGATCGAGCAGCAGGCCGAGTCCGCGCGCCGGGCCGGGGCAGAGCGGTTGCTGCTGCTTGTCGACGGTGTGCCTTCTGCGCTCGCCGAGGTCTGCGACCGCATCCGGGCACGCGGCCTGCCGGTCGAGCTTGTCCGGGACGGCAGCGACGTGGTGCGGACGGCGGGGGAAGCCAGCCGGTTGCTGCTGGTGGGAGACGCCATCATCGCATCGGCCACGGCATGGCGCTCCATCGCGGCAGCACGGTCACCGATATTGCTGGTAACAGATGACAGCAGCAGCACCCAAGCGCTTGAACGCATTGACGCGGATACCCGGTGGGCAGGGCTGGCGTTGCTCGACAATCGCAGCCTTGGCGAACTCGCCAACTGCCCGAGCGACTGGGATCCGCAGCTGTTCATGTTCCGCGCCGCCGTGCAATCCGGGGTCGACCGGCTCGACTGGGACGAGAGCCAGTTCGTCAGCGGGGACATGGCGGTTGCCACCAGCGGCAGCGCGATCGCGGCGCTTGAGCAGCGCGCGATGGCGCAAGCCGATGTCCGCGAGCCGGGGCTCGGCCGCCGCTGGTTGATGGGGCCCTTGGTCCGTCTGTGCGCGGCGCCGCTGCTGGCGCGACAGGGGAGCGGCAAGGCGGCGCGGCTCGTCAGCCTGACATCGGCGTTCGGCGCCGGCGGACTGGTGATGGCAGGCCAGTTGCTGCCCGGTGTCGCGCTCGGCTCGGCGGCCATGCTGGCCCATGTTGCCGGAGATTTTATCGCGCGATTCCGTCCGGAGGCCGGCCTGTGGAAGTGGCTCGCCGGGTTTGGACTTGCCGTCCAGATCGTCGTGCTGGTCCTCGCGGAGCGCGGCTCGAGCTGGGGCAGCCTGCAGCAAGTGCTGGGGGACGGCGGGTTCACGCTGGCTATCCTGGCCATGGTGACGGAAGGCCAGCGGCTTCGTCGGGCGCGTCCGCTGCTCGATCTTGCCGCCATCTGGCCGCTGTTTATGCTGTGCGCTGCGCTGCTCGGCGCATCGCTCGCCGTTCCCGTGATTGTCCTCCCCGCCATGGCACTGTTCTGGCACGGCATCTGGCAGGACCGCCGGGCGGACACCGGCAACGCGGTTTAGCTGCCATTAACATCGTTCAGCTACCACGGCGGCAATGACACTGATTGTGCCTTGCCGCCTGACCGGGCCGGTGCACCGCCTCGTCCGTTGCTGGAGTGACGGGCGATGATCGCGGCTGTGCGCGCACGCGTCTCCGGCGAAGGGCTTCTGCTGTCGGCCGATGCCGAACTGTTGTCGCTGCAGGAATCGGCGGGTGGTCGGTTGGGCGGACCGCTGCTGCTGCCGGCGCTGGCGCGGCTTGCCGTACTCGCGCACCGGCTCGCGACCCCGATCGAGCGGCCGGTCGTGATGGGTGACGATCAGCGCGAGATCCGGGCGCATGGCCGGTTCCTGCCCGAAGGATCGACCGTGCGGATCGAACTGGTCGAATGGGATGTCACCGCCGCCCCGCGTAGTGTCGATCCGGACAGCGAGTCGCCACCGCAGCCGCTGCCGCGCCGTGTCGTGCCGCCGGGCGTCATCCGCTGGGCCTGCGACGTGCGGTTGCGGCTGGTGCAGGTGGATGCCGATTCGGCCTGGCAGCTTGGCGATGCCGACTGGCTCGGCCAGCCGATGTCGCGGCTGTTCCATCTGACCCCGGACAGCGACGGACAGTTTCCGATTCTGGGTGCGCTCGCGGCGCACGAGCGGGTCGCGGGGCAGGGCGCCCGGCTCGCGCATGGCGTCGCCGAGGGCACGATTCTGGCGCTGGCCGCCGAGCCGCTGATCGACGGCGAGCAATTCACCGGATTTTTCGGACGCGCCGAGCCGATCGGCTTCGGCCATCTTCCCGATGATGTCGCCATCGCTTCAGGGCGGACGGCGGATGAGGAGGGTATGGTGCTGGGGTCGGCCGACATGCGCAGCTTTGCCTTGCGCATCGACGGTGCGATGCGGCGGCCGCTCGGCCGTATCATCGCCAATGCCGAAACCATCGCAGGCCAGTTGCAGGGCCCGATTCGCGCCGACTATGCGCGTTACGCCTCGGACATCGCGCTGGCCGGACGGCATCTGCTCGATCTGGTCGACGATCTTGCCGACCTGCAGGCGGTCGACCGGGCCAATTTCTCTGTCGCGGCAGAAGCTGTCGATCTCGCCGACGTCGCGCGCCGCGCCGCCGGTCTGCTGGCGATGAAAGCCCAGGAACGCGACATGCGCATCGACGCGCCGCGGCTCGATGAGCAGGCACCGGCGACGGGCGAGTTCCGCCGCGTGCTGCAGATCCTGCTCAACCTGATCGGCAATGCCATTCGCTACGGCCCGGAAGGTGGCCATATCTGGGTGCGGGTCGAGGACGAGGATGGCGAATGGGTCAGCGTGACCGTTGCCGACCAGGGGCCCGGAATTTCATTGGAAGACCAGCTGCGGCTGTTCGGAAAGTTCGAGCGACTCGGGCGCACCGATGGCGGTGGCAGCGGCCTTGGCCTCTACATCTCGCAGAAGCTGGCGCTGGCGATGGGCGGCGACATACTCGTCGACAGCGCGCCGGGGCAGGGCGCTCGCTTCACCCTGCGGATGCCCCGACGCGGCTGACCCGATAAAGCAGAAGTCGGCGTTCAGCGATCGCCGACGCCGCGCCCCACTGGCCCGCGCCATTGCGCCATCTCCACCTCGTCGCGGACGCGGTAGAGCAGGCCACCGGCGCGGCTGCGGAACAGCGTTTCCATTTCGGACCGCGTGAAGGGACGCGAGCCGAGGCGCCCGAACACGGCGATCTGCCCGCCGGTCTCATCGACTGCGCGGTCACGATCGAGGCCCTTGGCCATGGCAATCGCAGGCGTCGGTGTACTGGCAAAGGCGATCAGCTCGGGCCTTGGCGCCGGGCTGAAGCCGTAGAAGTTGGGCTGGCTCGCCGGGCTGGTGAGCTGCAGCACCTTCATGCCGTTGCGGCCATCGGCGACATAAGCAAACAGGCTGGCGTTGGTCGACGCGACCGTGACGTCGCGCGCATCACTGAGCGCTCCGTTTGCGGTGTAGCGCATATATTCGCGCGGTGCCCGCGGGCGGGTGACATTGACGATGACGAGGCCCTGATCGCGTGCCGCAATGTAGAGATAGGTACGTGCGATATAGAGCCGCTCGGCCGAAGGCAGGGCGATCGTGCCCTCCGGGACCGCTACCGGCGCCGCCATGGTGGTGACGTCGAACAGCTTCACGCCTTCGCTGTCCGTCACCCACAGATAGCGGAACTGGATGGCACTGGCCTTGGCACCGGTCAGCGGCAGCACGGCACTGAGGCGGGGCTCGAGCGGATTGTCGAGGTCGACAACGACCAGCCCGCGATCTGCCGCGATATAGGCGAAATGGCCAGCGAGCGTGACGTGACGGGCTCCGGCCAGCACATTGTCCGGGTTCCAGGTCACGGCGCGATCGATATCGTTGTTGCGCAGCTCGCCATCGGCAAAGGTGTTGACGTTGACGAGGATCAGACCTTCCTCGCTGTCGGTCACCACCGCATAATTGTAGATCGGATGGAACGGCTGTTCCTGATTGATCTCGCGCATCACCTCGGTGTTGCGGGCGGGATTGATCGGCTGGTTGGTGGGCAGCGCCATGCAGGTGGCGTTGCGGCTGCGCACGCGCATGTCGTGGCCGAGCGGCGAGAAGGGCGCGGTGATGATCCGCTCCGAATAGCCTTTGTTCCCGATCTGGGCGATGTCATAGACGGCAAACCCGCCGCGTCCTTCCGCCACGAACATATATTCGCCGCGGTTCTGCAGGCAGCCGACCGCCCCGCGCGTGCCCTGCACGACATTGGCGAATTCTTCCTGCCCGCGTGCTTCGCCCGACAGATCGCCGTCGATGGCGGGGCCACGGCGCCAGTTGATCAGCTCGCGGCCGTTGCGCTCGACATGCAGGCGATAGAAGTCGGGATAGGCATAGCGGTGCAGGTAGCTGCCGATCACTGCCTGCGGTTCTTCCCATTCGGTGACACGGGTCGCCTGGAAGCCGCCTTCGAGGCCCGACCAGTTGTTGAGCCCCATGAAGTTCACATAGTTGGTACCGAGCAGCAGCAGCTGCGACATGATCGCGTTATTGTCTTCCTCGGCCGACAGGTGGCAGTCGGTGCAGGTCTTGGTCTCATTGGTGCGGACCGTGTGGGGGAAGTGTGGCGCGAAGGCCTGGCTGGAGAAGCCGATGGCACTGACCGGCGGCTGCTGCACGTAGATGCGTTCGCGGTTGATGTTGGTCGAAGACAGGATCAGCGCCGAGGATGAGCGCACTGGCGCGATGATGTTGCCCTTAGTGGTCTGGTGGCGGCCGAGCTGGAACATGTCATCGCGTGCCACCTGCGGATTGTACGTGGCAAAGTTGCGGGTCGTCTCCCCGTCGAAATGATGTTCCTGCGTCATCCAGTTGGCCTCGATGGGCAGGTGGCAGCCGCCGCAGCTCGTCGTCCAGCTGAGGTGGCAGGTGAAGCAGGTCATGGTGTCGTCACCATGCGCGCGGTCTTCGGGCGCGACGCCTTCGCCCCATGGCAGATTGCCGTCCTCATCGACCCGGCCCATCAGCTTGGCGCGGGCGGCGCGCGGGTTGAAGTGGATGTTGCCGCGCTGGACGCTGTCGCGCACCAGGCTGACTTCCCATTCCAGGTTGGGGTCGGAGATGGCGCGCTGGATAAGCACGCGCTGGCCGCCCCGCTCGACCCATTCGAAGCGGCGCTTGCCGTCCGGGTTGCGCAACAGCGCGAGATTGGTGCCGGTGGGCGGCGCGGCCGGGCCCGAGGTCAGCAGCGTCGGATAGGCGTCCGCCGTGCCATGGCAATCCTTGCAGCCGATTTCGATGGCGTTGGCGACTTCACCATAAATGAAGCCATTGCCGTGGCTGTCCTGCGCAAAATGGCAGTCGGCGCATTGCAGTCCGCGTTCGGCGTGAATGTCCATCATGTGGACGGTCCGGCCGGGGTTGGTGCCAGGCTGGACGAACTCGGGCTCGCCCTCACGCCGCCAGCGCTCGGGATCGTCGGGCGACACGATGTTGTCGGTCTCGGTGCCATAGGTTGCCATTCGGCCCTCGGCATCCAGCAGATTGCCTTCGCGGTCCCGCTTGAGGATGGCGCGGAAATTCCAGCCATGGCCGTGATAGTCGGCAAACTGCGTGTCGCGCAGCTGGCCGTTGAGGCTGTAGACGTCACGCAAGAATTCGACATCGCCCCACAGGCCGCGCGCCGCGGCCGCTTCAGGATTGCGATCGTTGATCGCGCGCACCTGCGATGCGGTCGGATAATGCTGGCTGCGGTAGATGCGCTGATAATCCTCGTCGCTCATCCCGGCGGGCCGTGGGGCGGTGTTCTCCGGCCCGGGCCACATGGCGGGCGCATCGGATTCATAGTCCCACATCGTGTAGCCGAGATAGCTGTTCAGGAAGATGTTGGGCTGGTGCATGTGGCAGTTCATGCACTGGGCGGTGGGAATGGCACGGGTGAAGGCGTGGCGGATGGGGTGGCCGCGCTCGCGCTCGGCCGGGGCACCCGCCGGGATCAAGGCGCCATGGTCCGAATCCGACGGCGCATGCGCCTGAACATCGGCAAGCGAGGGCGGCGCGGGGTAGCGGCTGGCGGCGTCATGCCCGTCGCCATGATCCTCGTCGTGCCCGCCCGGGCGATGCATCAGCCGGTTGATGGTGGGGTCGACGGTCTGAGTCTGGCCGTCCCGTCCGAAGGGCGCATAGACGCTCGAATGGCGCGGCTCACGGTCGTTGGCATAGATGACGTGGCAACCAGAGCAGCCTGAGGAGCGGTAATCGCCCGGCTGGTCGTTGGTGCCCATGAACCACATGAACGGGTCATTGAGCCGCGTCTTGTGGATGTTGAGCACCGGAATGGCGACGCGCAGACCGGTGCCGGGACCGCGGTTCGACTGGCGGATGTCCGGGCGGCCGGGCTCGTCGAGCCGCTGGATCTGGCCGGTCGAATTGGGCAGGCCGATTTCCGGGAACACCGGATTGATGACGCGGCCGCCGCGTTCGAACACCCGGAACACATCGCCCGGAGGAATCACGGTCCACGCCGGCAGCGGATACATGCGCGACAGAGCACCGCGTGCCTGTTCCTCGGGCGTCAATATCTCGTCGGCAGACATCGTTATGTCGGCGCAAGCGCGTGCCCAATCCTCGCGCGGCAGGATGCTCGACGGGCTGACGATACAAGCCGGCTCGCCCTCACGCGTGTAGGATTCGCCCATGATATAGTTTTTGAACGGAACGATGCCATTGTTGTAGGCAGCCCCGCCCCACAGCATCGCGCCGGTCGCCATGATCGAACGTTCGGCATTCTCGATGATGTTGAGGTGGCAGGCCCCGCAGGCTTCGCGCGCGACGCGATAGTCGGCGGGGTTGACGAAGCGGATGAACTCGGGCGCTTCCCGGTTGAGCAGCGTGTAACTGCGGCTGGGGTTGGCGGAAGATGGCCAGTTCCAGCTGCGCGGGTAGCGCGGCAGCACGTGCGCCCGCTCCATTGCCGCCATATTGTCGGTATGGCCGTAGCCGAGTGCGGGATTGCCGCGCACGGTCGCGTTGCCGCCGTGGCAATCGACGCAGCCGAGCTGCACCGCCGGACTGGCATGCATCGACGGTTCGTCGGTGCGGACGTGGCAGGAGAAGCAGCCTTCCGACTTTTCCATCACCGTGACCCGTTGCGCCTCGAACGTGTCGCCTGGCTGGACGCGGGGAGCGGCGGGGGCGGTGACATAGCGGCGCAGCACCGGCGTCTCGCCTTCCGCCGCGTTGACCGACGGGGCGGTCAGCGCCAGCGCACCCAGCAACGCCGCAACGGCGATGGTCATCACTCCGTTGCGCGGGGTGAGAAGGAGGCGGCACTGGGCGTACAATCGGCGCATGATGTCTACCGGCTCAGAAGGTGAAGGTCGCGTTGGCGAGGATGGAATAATAGGCGTCGTAGCGGGGCGAGTTGGTGAACAGCGCATCGAAGCCGTCGCCCGGGATCAGCGCGGCGGCGGACAGGCGGAAGACGATGTTCTGGTTGGTGTTCGGGCGATAGATTCCTGACAGCGACAGATCGTAGCCGATGTCGCGGCTGATGCTGCCCTGGTTGCGCAGCACCTCGATCACGCTGGTGTTTTCGAACCACAGGTGGTTGAGGTTCACGGTCAGTCGCGTTTCCGGCGTAAGGTCGAAATCGCCGCCCAGCCCGAGCAGCATGGTGCCGGGGTTGGTGAAGTTCGACTGGCCTTCTTCCTTCGACGAACGCAGCGAATTGAGGATGCCGTTGCGGCCGTTGACGCTGACCGCGCGTCCGCCGCCGGCGAACGGGATGACCTGACGGATCCAGTAGCTGGTGTCGGCACCGGCAAATTGGGGATTCTCGAAGATGGCATCGAAGCCGCTTTCGACATCGTCGTAGGGATCGCCGTCACCGGTGGCGTAGAGCCCGGACAGGCGGAAACGCATCCAGTTGTAATCGTAGCTCGCCTCGAAGGCGGCGAAATATCCCTCGATCCGTGCGACACGATCGGTGATCGGATTGAACCGGTCTTCACCGAATGCGCCATAGAGCGATGCGGTCAGGTTGATGCGGCCGATGCGCCCGTCGGCATTATAGCCGACATAGAAGACATCATATTCGCGCGTGCGCAGCGTGCCGAACAGGGCAGGGCGGACGGGAAAACCGTTGTCGTCGATGGCAATCTCTTCCGCCTCGCGGTTGAGGTTATAGGCCACGGTGACCTGGCTGGTCAGGCCGACGAAGGGGAAGTCCTGACGATAGAGGTTGCCGAAGAACACCCAGTCGCGGCGCGGGGTGGTGGTGATATCGTTCAGCCCAGAGTTGGTGTCCTTTTCCAGCCGCCAGATCGCTGCGACATTGTACTGGAACCGGTTGTTGTCACGGCTGCCGAACAGGCGGATGCCGAGCTGGTTGTCATTGAACAGGAAGCCGCGGAAATCGAGCTGGAACGGCTGGATGCCGAAGCGCAGCGAGTGGAAATCATAGCGGCTGCTGTCATTGCCGAGATGCTTGTCGACGAACAGCTCCTGCACGCCCAGAAAGCTGTCGAGCCGGTGACTGGGCCGAGACGGCTCGACGAACAGCACGCGCCGCTCGGGCACGTCGACATAGTTGATGTTGTATGCCAGCGCGACGCGATACTCGACATCCGGCGGCTTGAACGCGGTCATGCCCTTGGTCAGTGCAGCGCCGACGATGAAGGTCTGGCTGAGGACGAGGCTGGCCGACCGGCCGAACACATTGTTACTGTCCGGCCGCTCGGTGGTCTGCACGCCGACGGGAATGGGGAAGGTGCGCGGCTCCACCACCGTGTCGGATATGGCGTTAAGCGTCAGGAACCAGTCATGCCCGTTGATCGGCAGCCAGTCGGGCAGATCGTAAAGCGGGATCGGGCGATCGCCCTTCAGCAGATTCTGGTGATAGGGGTCGGTTTGCGGCCGGCAGACGTCGCGCACAGCCGTGAACACCGTCTGCACCGGGCAGAGGTTGGTGATCAGCCGCCAGCGGTCCGGCAGCGGCAGCGAGTCCGTCGGGAAGGCAGATGGTGGCAGGGCGCGGATGGCGCCCGGATTGTCCTGCGTCACCGCTTCGGGCAAGCCCGGCTGGTAGCCGGGGCGACGGCGGCCTTCCAATATCTCCTCGAGCAGGCTCGGGTCGATGCGCACGCGCCAGTCGGCGGGCGGTGGCGGCGGTGCGGGCGGCGGATTTTCCTCCGGCTCGTGCGCGCTGTCTTCCGCGTCGAGCGCCGCTGCGTCCGCCGTCGCGGTTTCGGCGCTGTCGACATCCATGACCGCCGGGTCCGACGACAAAGCGGTGGTGGCGAGCAGTGGAGCAATGAATGAGAGGGCGAGGCTCATCGCTCAGAGACCCTGACAGACATTCTGGGCATCCGTATCGAGGAACGGATTGAAGGGACAGTTGACGTAGCGCAGTCGGACCTGACGGCCGTCCGGCAAGCCCACCACAATGCGATCGGCCCGCTTCTCGAGCGGCGCATTGCCCACGCTGCCACCGAGCCGGGCGCTGGCATTGGCGAGGCCGAGGAAACTGATCATGTCGTCCTGATCGATGCCGTCGCCGGAAATGCCAATGCCGCCGACCAGTGTATTCCCACGATAGATGGGTACCGAACCGGGGAAGATCTGAATGCCGTTGGCGAGCCGGTTGAGATTGACCCCTGTCGACGGAATACGTGTGCACCCGCGTTTCACATCATTCGGCGTGATGTTGAACACGAAAAACAGGTGATCTTCGATGTCCTTGAAGGTCATCGCGGTCTGGATACCTGTCGAGAAGGGATTGAACCCGAATATGTCGCGTGACAGCGGCCCTGCCACCGGCGAAATCTCGCCATCGGGGAAGAATGGCCGATGCAGGTTGCCATTGGCACGATCGGTGAAGGCGTGGGTGCCAGTCAGTGCCGAAGGGTCGTTCAGGAAGTTGCGCAACGCCGGGACGTAGGCCCGTACCGCAGGACTGGGATCCGAGAGGAGATCGCTTGCCGCTACCGAGTTTGAGAAGAACATCGCTGTCCGCGCTTTCTGCAGCGAAACATCGATGCCGAACATTGGCGCGTCGGGCGCACGGACAATGCCCAAAACGTTGCCCAGTGTGTCGACGACGCTGATGGTTACCTGCGCCTGGCTCGACAACGGGCGGCGAATCTGACCGCGCGCACGGGCCATCACGGTGAAGGCTTCCTCGAGAATGGTTCTTGTTTCTGCGGCGGTGAGCGGAGTCGAAATCGCGCCACCATCAAGCCCGCCGCGAATCGGATAGCGATTGACGCCAGCACCGTTGCTCAGCACCATGGCGTCTGTCCGGCCAAATTCAGCGGCCGTTGCCAGCCGAAGCCCAGACGCCTCTGTGCCATACGCCGTGCCGGCCTGGATGACTGGTGAAGGAAAGCCGAAATAGCCACGCACCGGGATAAGCTGCCCACCCGGTCCGTTGATCGAGGCAAAGCTTGGCGAAGATGCTGCCGCGAGAAGTTCGTAGCGAGCATCCGAATAGCGCAAGGTCGTCCCATCGACAGGGATCCGATCGGCGCGAATCTCTTCCGGCGCTTCAAATCCGCGCGTGCCGGCCAGCGCGACATACTCCTCCTGATCGGTGTCGATATCGGTGACGTCGGGATCGAATCCGTAAATCCCATCGGACATCACGCCGATGCCGCCGACCAACACGCCGTTCTTGTAGAGCGGCAGGCCGCCGGGATCTGCCGATAGTCCGAGCGGCGAGCGCTTGGGCCCGATCAGCGGACCGGTGCCGATATTGCCCTCGACGAAGCGCGCGGAAAGGTCCGAGCATGGCAGTTGGCTAAACTGCACCCCGAACAGCGGACCGGATTCAAGCCCCGCCGCTACCGGTGCGGGTGGAAAATGAGGCTGGACGATCATGCTGGCCGTGCGGCTCGAAAAGGCATTGCCGTTGGATGACAGATAGGCCCCGGTTATCGCCTTTGCGATTGCACCAGCCGTGGTCGGTACAGTTTGGTTCTGTGCGTCGCGACTGTCGCCATTTGGCGCCGCAGGGATCAGCGCGGTCGGGGGCGAATTGGTCATGCGGAAGACCGCGAGGACATTGCCCGGGCGGTCGACCACAGCGATCACGGCGCGCTGGCCGCGTGCCTGCGCCTCGCCCACGGCCTGGGCGATGACGCGCTCGACATCGGCAACGGTCAGCGCTTCGGCAGCGGGCAGGGAATAGCGCGCGCCGGTGGGAGCAGGGGTGGGACTGGTGCCGCCCCCGGCAGGGCCGGCCGCAGGCGACGTACCGCCGCCGCCGCAGCTGGCCGTCGTCAGCGCGATGATGGCGAGCCATCCGGTGTGGTTGCGCAATCTCGCCCGCATCAGCGCAATGCTCCGATGCCGCGCACGGCGCTGGCCAACGCTGCCTGGAAATCGCGCGGGCGATAGGCGTTGGGATCGCGCACCGCCGCATAGGCGCGGTTGATGTCCTCGCGAATGGCGGCTGCCGACCCGACGGTTGCCTGACCCGACGAAACCATGGCGCTGAGGAGCGTATCGACGCCCATCACCGCCTGCACCGACCCTTCGTAATCGGTGAAGCGATCGCGGATCGCCTGGCTGGCGATTTCCTGCGCGAGCCGTCCTGCGCTGGCCTCGCCAAGCGCGCCGCGTTCGAAAGCCGCGGCCATTTCCGCGACGACGGCATTGAGCTCACGCGCCGCCGCCACCGCGCGCGGGCGGCTGCTGGCCATGCCGGCATGAAACGCCTGCACCCGCTCATCGAACCGCCGCGCCATGCCCGGATCGGCGATGCGAGCGGCTGCCGCCAGCATGATCATATTCTCGTCATTATAGGGCGGCATGCCTTCGGGGAGCGGCGTGCGACCAGGATTGTTGACCCCGGTGCGCACCGGCTCCGCCTGATCGTAAATGCGGCGGTGGCAGCTGTGGCAGTCGTAGAAGTAGAATTCCGGGAAGACGCCTTCGGTGCCACGATCGTCGCGCTGGAATAGTGCCAGCGACCGCTGCAGGGCCATGGCCTGGCCGACCGCCCACAGTTTCACATGGTCGGTGCGGCCCTTGCGCTCGGCATAGTCGGCGTCTTCATTGTGATGCGCCTGCAAGGTAGAGAACAGGTCGAGCTCGAACGAGATGCGCGGGTGACCGGCGGCCATGATGCGGTGGGTGACGAACTGGCCGTTGCGCTCCGAGCCGAAATGGCAATCGAGGCAGACTGCGGCGCGCACGCTGCTGTCTTCGAGTGGGCGCAGGCCGCGGCGCACATTGTCCGCATGCTGCGCGCGGCCATCGAGCAGGCCGGCATAGTGCGAGCTGATCCAGCCCTGCGCCGAGCCGTGGCAGCTTTCGCAATTGACGCCGTCGCTGGTCTGGTATCGGAACGCACCGCCGCCGGCCACCGCGACGCTCGAGTGGCAGCCGAGGCACATCGGCGCGCTGCTGGCGTCAGCGATGCCGAGATTGCGCGCGATGAACTGGCTGCGGCTGTTCGAGAGGACGGCAAATGCCCGGCTGTGCGCACCGCCTTGGGTGGAGGGCTCCTGCCACTTGGAAATTTCATCCTGCCGCACGACAGGGCCGTCTCCGGCCATGCGGCCGTGGCAGGTAGACCCGGCGCAAGAAGCGACACCCAGATGCACACCCTCCGCTGCAATCGCGTTGGATCGCGCTTCGGGGGCGGCAATCAGCACGGCGAGCAACAGGGCAAAGCCGGCACCGGTCAGCCCCAGCCATCGCCCGCCGCGCGGGGCAATCTGCCACTTCCGGTTGAACAGCCCTACAGTCATGTTCGTCAGCCCCCCAGCCGCCTCGCGGCCACTCTCTGCCGTCAAACCACGCCGAACGCCAGCATCGCGTCGGCGACTTTCTTGAAGCCCGCGATGTTGGCGCCTTTGACATAATCGACATGATCGTCCCTGATCCGCCCATAGGTCAGGCAGCGGTCATGAATGCCTTCCATGATGTCGAGCAGCATCTGCTGCAGCTCGGCTTCCTTCCACGAGCGCCGCTCGCTGTTCTGGCTCATTTCCAGACCAGAGACGGCAACGCCACCAGCGTTGGCAGCCTTGCCCGGCGCGTAGAGGATGCGGGCGTGCTTGAAGACATGCACCCCTTCCAGATCGGTCGGCATGTTGGCGCCTTCGCTCACCGCGATGCACCCGTTCTTCACCAGCGCGCGTGCATCGTCGCCGAGCAGTTCGTTCTGGGTAGCGCAGGGCAGGGCGACATCGCATGGCACGCCCCACGGCGTCTTGCCGGCGTGGAAGGTAGCGGCGGGATATTCCTGCACATAATCCTCGATCCGGCCGCGCCGGTGGGTCTTGTGCATCTTCACCCAGTTGATCTTGCCGAGGTCGATGCCGTCGGGATCGTGGATGAAGCCCCCCGAATCCGACAGGGTCAGCACCTTGCCGCCGAGCTGCGTCACCTTTTCCGCCGCATGGGTGGCCACATTGCCCGAGCCGGAGATGACCGCCGTCTTCCCGGTCAGGTCCTGCCCCTTGGTGCGCAGCATCGCTGCGAGGAAATAGACCGCGCCATAGCCGGTTGCCTCCGGGCGGATCAGCGAGCCGCCATATTCGAGGCCCTTCCCGGTCAGCACCCCGTTCCATGTGTTGGTCAGCCGCTTGTACTGGCCGAACATGTAGCCGACCTCGCGGGCGCCGACGCCGATGTCGCCGGCGGGAACGTCGGTGTCCGGTCCGATGTGGCGATAGAGCTCGTTCATGAAGCTCTGGCAGAAGCGCATGATCTCGCGCGTCGACTTGCCCTTGGGATTGAAATTGGCCCCGCCCTTGCCGCCGCCCATCGGCAGGCCGGTCAGACTGTTCTTGAAGGTCTGCTCGAACGCCAGAAACTTGAGGATCGATTCGGTGACGCTCGGGTGAAAACGGATGCCGCCCTTATAGGGGCCGATGGCATTGTTGTTCTGCACCCGCCAGCCGCGCTGGACGCGGATGTTGCCGGCATCGTCCTCCCAGCAGACGCGGAAGCTGACGACGCGGTCCGGCTCAGCGATTCGCCGCAGGATCTGTTCGCGATGATAATCTTCCTTGTCGGCGATGAAGTCGTAAATGTCTTCCGCGACCTCCTGCACCGCCTGGATGAACTCGGTCTGCCCCGGATTGCGCCGGGCGACTCCGTTCATGAACGTCGGCAGGTCTACGTGATCACTTATCGCCATGCGCCATATCCCCCACATCGGTTCTGGCGCGACCCGTGCTGGACGCTCTTTACGGCGTCCTCCACAGCCCTTGGCTACTAGATTTGGCTGTGCGATTAAACCCCTAAAGCGCCATGGGCGTGACAGATGTCGAGACAGCCGTGGCTACCGGCAACTTGGTCAGCGTGGTGCGGACCGGGTAACGGCCCGGGTAGCTGCAACAGGAGGGGATTGAACGATGAGCGCAACCAGCACGGACGATGCCGTGACCGGCGGGGCGGGCAACCGCAGCGGCTGGATCGTGCTCGGCGTGGCCGGCGCGGTCCTCGCCGGTGCGCTGATCTACACGGCGGTACGCAGCGACGATGGTGACGCCGGCCCTGCGGCAGCCGCCACGTCGGGCGCAGCCCCTGCGACAGCCGGGGCGAGCGAGCTGGAAGCGCGTGTTGCCGCCAATCCGGACGATGTCGATGCGTGGGTTCAGCTCGGCCAGTTGCGCTTCGATTCGAGCGATTTCGCCGGTGCGACAACCGCCTACCGCCGCGCCACCGAGCTGGCGCCGACCGTCGCCGGCTATTGGTCGGCATTGGGTGAGGCGCTGGTGATGGCCGCGCCCCGTACCGGGCCGGCGATGCCCGACGAATCGCTGACGGCGTTCCAGCGGGCGCTCGAGCTGGATAGCGACGATCCACGATCCCGCTATTTTCTGGCGGTCAAGAAGGACATCGACGGAAATCATGAAGGCGCCATCGCCGACTGGCTGGCGCTGCTGGCCGATACGCCGCAGGGCGCGCCGTGGGAGGCGGACCTGCGCCGGACCATCGAACAGGTCGGCGCGCGTGAGAGCATCGCGGTCGCCAGCCGCATCGCCGCTGTCCGCCAGCCGCAAGTCGCCCCTGACCAGTTACCGGTGGCGGCGCAGGCGATCCCCGGGCCGAACCGCCAGCAGATGCAGGATGCGGCGCAACTACCCAAGGGCCAGCAGGACATGATGATCCAGGGCATGGTCGACGGGCTGGAAGAAAAGCTGCGCGCCGACCCGGGCCAGGTCGACCGCTGGATCATGCTGATGCGCAGCCGGATGACGTTGGGTGAAAGCCAGAAGGCAGCGCAGGCGCTGCAAGCTGCCATTCGCGCCAACCCGGCACAGGAAGCCCGCCTGCGCGGCCAGGCACGGCTGCTGGGCGTGCCCGGCGCCTAAGGCGCGGCAAAGCAGACTTGGCCCTTGCCATTCGTGCGCCGACTGACTAGGTGCGCTCCACCCCGCAGCGCGCAGTTCGCGACGCTGTCCGGCGGGCGCGTAGCTCAGCGGTAGAGCACACCCTTCACACGGGTGGGGTCACAGGTTCAATCCCTGTCGCGCCCACCATCCTCTGTACGGGATGGTCCGACACAGCCCAACGTCGAAGCTGAATGATTGGCACAGCGCGGATCGCTCGCGGCCCACCCCTGCTGCGCCTGTCGCAGCCGGGTGGGCGGGGGCAACCAAGCGCCCAACCTGATGGAACGCTCAGTCTCCGCTGTCCGGGGTCCACAGATCGTCGTTGGGCGAACCGGTCACCGGATCGTCGATCAACGGCTCGTTGGGCAGGGGCTCGACATCCTTGATCTCAATCACCGTCGTTACCGACAGCGAATCTTCGCCCTCCGTCTGCTCGCTTTCCTCGTCCTCGTCATCGACGAGCGGGTTGTCCTGCGTCGGCGGGATCAGGTCGATCTCGAATGTGAAGCAGTTGGATGCCGAGGCGATCAGGCAGCCATTGAGCGTCGAGCCGGCGTCGATCCCGGGCACCTGCTGGCTTTCCCCTGTCAGGGCGACACCGTTGATCGTCACGCGTCCGAATGCATCGAGCCCGGTCAGCACCGTCACGCCATCGTCGATCACGCCATTGAGAACGAGACGCGTCGATCCACCGCTGGTGGGCGACTGGCTGCCTGGCGTGGTGATGCTGACCCCGCCCGCGCCGGCCGTGAAGCCTCGGCGGTCGTCGAAGTCGCTGCCGTCGCCGCTGTTCTGGACATAGATGCCATTGCTGGCCGTGAACGCGATCGCGTTGGCGGAAAGGGCGCCATCGTCGTTCAGCACGCCGTCGTTCTGGGACAGGCGTTCGTCGATGGCCGCGCTATCGGTCAATGCCGCGATAGCCGTGATGGCGTCTGCGGTTGCGACAACGATATCGTCGGCGTTGAGCGACAGCGTTCCGCCAAGCCCGCTCGGACCATTGAGCCGGATCGCTCCCTGACCCAGGATGACTTGGATGGCATCGTCTGCGACGATGGCAAAGCGGTTGTCCTGCGACATGTTGTTGAGCGTGGCCGTGCCGACGACGCGGACAAAGCCGGGGCTTTCGATCAGCAAGGTGCCGTTGGCGCCCAGATTGCCGGTGGAACCGCCGCCACCCGTCAAGGTGAACGTGTCGATCACGACATTGGGCTGCCCCGAGGGTGCAATCACCGCGGTAGCACCAGGAGCCGCCGCGACGAAGCCTTCGCGGTTGCTGCTGTTCGATCCGCGCAGGGTGATGTTGCCTGCGAACAGGCGCTGCATTTCTGCGGCGGACAGGCTGTAGCCGCTGCTGTTGTCCGCGCCGCCGATGAAGGTCTGCCGCCCGTTGTTGCCATTGGTGAGCGTCAGGCTGGAGGTCGTCCCGGCAGTTCCTATGCGGCCGTTGCTTCCGATGACGATGTCGCCGGAGACGATCTGCACGGTCGATCCCGTGGCCACGCCATTGATGGTGGCGGCATTGCGAATGGACGCGGTGAGCGCCCCGGTCGCCGTGACCGCCCCGTTGAGCGTTGCGGTGGTATCGGATTGCAGCGCGATGCTGCCGGCTTGCGCCGTACCGATCACCAAGGCGCCATTGCTGCTGCGTGCGCTCATTGCGCCGCTCGCCCGTGCATCGCTGAGGGTAAGCGTGCCGGCCGTGCCCTGCACGGTCAGATTGCCTGCGGTTGCCTCGGCCAAGGTGAACAATGTGGTCCCCGTGGCGACGACATCGGCGCTGCGGCCGCTGACGATCGCCGATCCGGCGCGCACGTCGCTGATGGTGATTGCGCCATTGACGGCGCGCACTTCCAGATTGGCAGGTGCCCTGATGGTGCCGATCGAGACGCCGTCGCGGCCCGTCAGCCGGATGGCGCTGTCGCTGGCCGTTGCAGTAACGCTGGAGCCATCGATCGTCCCGCCGGCATCGACCAGGATTTCGCTGCCCTCGGCGGTCAGCGAGCCGAACCGGGCATTGCCCGTGACATCGATGTCGATCGAGCCGACGGCAAAGGCAGAGCTGGTGTTGCCGATGAGGTTGGCGGCATCGATGACGATGTCCTCGGCCGACGATAGCTCACCCAGCGTCAGATCCCCGCCGGCGTCGATAATGATATCGCTGCCGGTCAGGACGATAGAGTCGCTGATGTTGACACCAGCCAAGCCATTTTTCACCGGTGGCGCGAGGTCGCATCGCGGCGACTGATTGCAGCCGCTGCCTTCAGCGCCATTGGTCCGCGCAAAGTCGATGGCGACATCGCCGGTAGCGCGCACGAAAATGGTTCCAGCCGACTCCAGATCTCCATAATCGACGCTCGCCGCATCGATCAGGATAGTGCCGAACTGAGATTCGGCGCTGTCACCGCTGATTTCCCCGGACAATGCGGTCAGCCGGATATCGTCTTGCGCGCCGAGGGCACCGATGGCGATATCGCCATTGCCCGAGCTGAAGAAGGCATTGTTGCCGGCATTGGCGACATCGACGGCAATGTCGCTGCCGCCAAAGACGGCGAGCGTGCCAAGCTGGCTTTCCAGCGTTCCGCCGGTCACGCTGCCGCTGCTGTCGATGAAGGTCGAGCCGAAGGTGGTGCTGCTGTCGAACCGCAGCGATCCGCCAGTCGTGATCGTTGCCGTGCCGGCCTCAATCGAGCCGAAGTCGGCATCGCCGCTGGTACGGATGCTGACATTGCCCAGCGCGAGCATCGCACTGGCAGGCGCCTCGCTACCCCCGCCGCTCTGCGTCAGGCTGGCCGCGTCTATCGCGATGTCGCCCGCGGAATCGAGCGCGCCGAGGTGGATCGCACCGCCCGACACAAGCAGGATATTGGCGGCAGGCGCGGTGCTGTTCTGGCCGCTGCCGATACCGGTCGTGGTCAGGCTGACAACGCTGATGTCGCCGCCCGCTGTCACGCTCGCCGGCCCGCCGGTGGTGACCGTCCCGATGCTGCTGTCGAGCCCGCTGTCGACGACGAGATCCTCGGCGATGGCGCCCGATCCGATGCTCGCCGACTGGCCGGCATCGAGCGTTGCGCCGCCGCGGCTGCTGGTCAGCGAGCCGAGGTCGATATCGCCGAGCGCAAGGAAAGTCGCACCGTTGTCCGCGCTGACCTCGTCGATGGCGATATTGCCTTCGGCGCTGCTCGCCGAGAGGAAACCGCCGGTGGAGATGCTGCCGCCGAGGATATCCTCGCCGGTACCGATATTGACTCCGTCGGCAGCGTCGATGCTGTCGAACGTGAAGGTCCCGTCGATCGAGCCCGAGACGAAGCCCGCCTCGATCGTACCGAGATCGGCGTTGCCGAACACCAGCAGCGAAGCATCGTCGACGGCGACGATGCTGCTATTCGCGGCGGACACCGACCCTGCGACGATGTCGACGAGGCCCCCGGCGGTAATGCTCGTGAAACTGGCGTCGCCGTCGATATCGAGCAGCACATCTTCGTCGGCCGCGATGATGCCCGAGGTCGGGATGCCGCTGGAAGGAACGGCGGCGGTCAGGCTGCTCGCGTCGATCTGGACCGAGCCCGCCGCATCGAGCGTGCCTAGCAGCACGTCGCCGCCGGCACTCAGGGTGATGGCAGCGTTGATCGGCGCGCTCGACTGGCCAGCACCGATACCGGTCGTGGTCAGGCTGACAACGCGGATGTCGCGCCCGGCGGTAACGCTCGCCGGACCGCCGGTGGTGACCGTTCCGATGCTGCTATCGAGCCCGCTCTCGACGGTGAGGGCACCGGCGATCGAGCCGGAGTCGATGCTGGCCGACTGGCCAGCGTCGAGGCTCGCACTACCGTTGCTGCTGGTGAGCGAGCCGAGATCGATGTCGCCGAGCGCCAGCAAGCTCGCGCCGCTGTCCGCGCTGACCTCGTCGATGGCGATATTGCCTTCGGCGCTGTTGGCCGTGACGAAGCCGCCGGTGGCGATGCTGCCGCCGCGGATATCCTGCCCTGCGCCGATATTCACGCCATCCGACGCGTCGATGCTGTTGAAGGTGAATGTGTCGTCGACCGAGGCAGAAACGAAGCCGGCCTCGATCGCGCCCAGATCGGCGTTGCCAAACACCAGCAGCGATGCGTCGCCGCCGGCGACGATGGCGCTGCTGGCGGCGGACACCGACCCCGCAACCACATCGACGAGACCACCAGCAGAGATGCGGGTGAAACTGGCGTTGCCGCCGATATCGAGCAGCACATCCTCGCCGGCTTCGATGATGCCGGAGGTTGGGATGCCGCTGGTGGCTGCTGCGGCGGTCAGGCTGTTTGCGTCGATCTGCACTGATCCGATGGAATCGAGCGTTCCCAGCAGCACATCGCCGCCGGCGGTTATGCGGATCGCCGCACTGGTCGGCGCGCTCGACTGGCTGCTGGTCTGGCCGGTGGTGGTCAGACTGGTGACGCGGACATTCGAGCCCGCATCGAGCGTCGCATCGCCGAAGGCCGTCGCCGTGCCGATGACGATATCCGCATCGCTGCCGATGACGAACTGGCCACCTGAATTCGCCAACTGGATATCGACAGTGCCGGTGGCATCGACAAATACACCGCCGAATCCGGTGGTCACCGAACTCAGGGTGACGCCACCGCCCGTCGCATTGATCGTGCTGTCGAAGCGCGAAGCAACGCTGCCTAGCGCAATCGTGCCGCCGCTGGTGGAGACCGTCACGCCGCCATTGTCGCTGACCAGCGCAGAGCCCGCTACGTCCGCGCCTGCCTGCAGGCTGGCGCCGAGATCGGCGCTGGCTTCAGTGAAGGTGATGGCGCTGCCTGCGGTGATCGACAGGCTGCCCGCGTCGAGCGAGCCGAACAGCGCCGTGTTATCGACCTGGATCAACACATCGCCGGCTGCGACGATCGAGCTCGTCGCGCCGCCCAGGCCGGCGGCGTTTATGGTGATATCTTCCGCCGAGGTCAGGCTGCCCAACGACACGTCGCCGACCGCGTCGATGACGATGTTGGCACTGCTGGTCGAGGATTGCGTACCGATGTCGGTGGTCGTCGCCGAGACGATGCTGACAGCGCCGTCGCTGGTCAGCAGCGTGTCATAGCCGCTGATGCTGGTCCCGAGTGTGATGCCACCAGCACCGGCGGTCAGCGCAAAAACATCGCCCACATCCGCGTTGTCGATGGCGATGCTGTCGCCGGCAGACAGGCGGGCGTCGCCGTCGATGGTGGTTACCGATCCACCGGTTATCGACCCCGCCGTGGCGGTCATCTGGGTGTCAGTGGCGCTGCTTGTCGAAACAAAGCTGATCGATCCGTCGGTCGAGACGATCGAGATCGAGCGTCCGTCGGCCGTGCCGAAGTCGATGTCGCCCGATGTGCCGATGCTGATCGAATCCGCGGCGACGATGCTGCTTTGGGTCTCGGCGCTCTCCGAACCGGGCTTGGCCTGTGCCAGGCTGGCGCCGGTGATGAACACGATGCCCGCGCTGTCGAGCGACCCCAGCGTCACCGACCCTCGGGCGTTGAGCAGGATGGCCGGGCCACGCCCCGGATCGCGCGTGTCGACCAGCGCATTGGTGGTGACAATGCTGCCCACCGAAATGTTGGCCAGCGAGTTGATTTCGGTCGATGCGCCACTGGTGACCGAGCCGATCACGGCATTGCCGTTCTGCGCCAGCACCTTGAGGGCGGTGCCGATGTTGGCCGTCCCCAGTGCCACGCCGTTGCCGGTCAGGTCGGCATAGCCGTTGGTGGTTGTCAGATCGGCGACCCGTACGGCGCCGCCGGCTGAGACGACCGCATTTTCGCCGGCCGTCAGGCTGGCGATATCGATGCTGCCGTCTGCGGCCACATCGACGGTCAGCGTCGCATCCGCCCCGTCGCCGAAGATGCTGCCGCCGGCTTCGAGGAAGATATTCTCGGAAGCGTCGAGCAGGCCGAAGTCGATGGAGGAGGAGGCTAGCAGGTCGATGCTGCCTGCGGTCGAGCGCAGCAGCGTCCCCTGCGCCAGCGCAATCCGGTTGCCGCTTAGGAAAATGCTGTCCGCAGACAGGGTCGCGGCAGTGCCTTCGCGATTCTGATGGGTCACGACAATGTCGTCGGCAACCGCAAGATCGAACGCGCCAGCGACATTCAGCCCGCCGGTGTCGAACGCGTCGAGCTGGAAGCCGCCGAGCAGGTTGAGGTCGGCACTTTGACCGATGGTGACTGCCCCGTCACGGCTACGGATGTAGAAGCCGCTGCCGCACAGCGCGACATTGCCGCACGACGAATAGCCATTGTCCCCATTGAAGATGTTGAGCGTGCCGATGGCGATGCCCGGCCCGCTGCTGTCATCGATGAACTCGACGCGGCCGGCGATGTCGCCGCCGACATCGATGGAGAGATCGGCGAGATCGACCAGACCGGCGAGTGTATCGCCCTGATTGGCCTCAAGCCGCACCGTTCCGCCGATGGTGAGCCCGCTGAAGCCGAAACTGCCGTTGCCACCGAAGAAGGTCGTTACGCCGGTGGTCGGATTGGTGGTCGATGTCACCACGCCATTGCCGCCAAAGCCGCCGTCGCCGCGCACGCCGGTCGACTGGAGGAATAGCGGGCTGCCATCTGCGGTGGTCAGCGTGGCGCCCTCGGCGCGCAGGAGGATGGTCCCGCCCTGGCCATTGCCGCCGTTGCCACCATCACCGCCGAACGTTGGCGTCGTGGCCGCACCGAAATCATTGTTGCTGCCGTCGCCGCCGAAGCCGCCATAGCCGCCGTTGTTGAAGACAAAGCCTTCGCCGCCGTTGATCGACAGCTCGACATCGCCGCCCGACGCCAGCACTTCGATCGTGCCGCCCAAGCCGTCACCGCCGTCGCCTCCGCGGAAGCCGCGCTCGACCGGGTCGTAGCCATCGAATTGCGATCCGTCGCGTCCGTCCCGCCCCGCGCCGCCTTCGCCGGCCGAGATCAGCGTGCTGGCGTCAGTGAGTTGCAATGTGGTGCCGCCCGCCGCCGTCAGCCGCGCGACGCCGCCGAACCCGTCGCCGCCGTCGCCGCCAATGCCATGCTCGGCACGGCCGCCGTCTCCGCCGAACCCGCTGGCGTCGATTTCCGCCGTGAGGGTGATGGAAAGGGCGTTGTCGACGACCAGCTCGGCGAGGCCGCCAGTGGCATCGCCGCCGCGGTAGCCGCGCAGGATGGTGCCGCCCTCGCCGCCCGAGGCAAAGGCATAGACGAACAGCGACGCGTTGCCGGTGGTGTCGCCAATGGTGACACGGGCCGTGCCGCCCTGTGCCGAGCCGCCGACCGGATCGGCATCACTCGGGCTGGTGATGGGGTTTATCACGCTCGAGTTGAAGGCAAGGATCCGCCCGGCGTCGCCGCCACGACCGTCTGCATCAGCAAACAGCGAGAGCGCGTTGAGGCTGCCGCCCGCGAGATCGACCGTGACTGTGCCGCCGACGCCGCTGCCACCCGAGCCAGGCGAATAGCCGTCAGAACCGGTGAAGGCCACGAAGTCACCACCATTTCCGCCATCACCGTCGGCCGTGAAGGACAGGAAATCCGAATTGATGGTCGCTTCGCCGTCGATCAGTACATCGATGCTGCCGCCGGTGCCGATGCCACCATCTCCGCTGAAGCTCAGCCCGTCGAACGTGCCACCTTCTCCGCCATTGGGGGGCGGTGTGGAGCCGGTGACGCCGTGACCGCCGACGCCCGAAGCGCTGACCGTAAAGGCACTGCTGTCGAGGCTGCCGCCGGTCAGCGAAACCGTGGCCGTCCCGCCGAAGCCGTTGCCGGAACGCGGACGTGCATCGCTGTTGTTAAGGTCGAGCGGGCTGGTGCCGCCGACACCGGTGACGTCCGTGTTGATCGAATCGACTGTGGCCGTGCCGCCGGTCATGCGGAAATCGAGCGTGCCACCGCGGCCGGTGCCGCCATTGGTGGCGAAGCCCGACGCCGAGCCGAACATGTTGCTGCCGGTTACGGTGCCGCCCTCTATCAGGATATTGAGCGTGCCGCCGGTCGCGTCTCCGGGATTGCCGCTCACCGACTGGCCACCTTTGCCGGGCAGGCCGCCACCGTCGAGCGCGTCCTGCGCGCTCGAACGATTGTCGGCGAAGCTGGCATCGGCTGCGAGGCGTAACTGGCCGAAGCTCAGCGCCGAGGCTTCGTCGCCGGTGATCGTCAGATTGATGGTGCCGCCGATGGCCTCCGGAGCGGCGCTGTCGAAATCGAAGCCGGACTGGCCGCCGGCATCGATGCTGGAGAAGCCGAGCAGTGACAGGCTGCCGCCATCGGCCAATATATCGATGGTGCCACCAATGCCCTGTCCGGCGGCAAAGCCATCCCCGCCGGATCCAGTCGAGCTGATCGAGCTACTGCTGCGCGCGAGCAGGGTGCCGCCAGACTGTGCGGTCAGTTGCGCGAGGCCACCTTGGCCGACACCGCCCTGAGTGGTCGAGCCAGCCGCGCGACCGCTTGCCGAAATTTCCAGAAATGCCGTGGTGACCGTGCCGCCGCCACTTGCCGTAACGGCAGCGAGCCCGCCCGTCGCATTGCCGCTCTGGCCCGAGGTGGAGCCCCTGAAGCCGGCATCGGCAAGCACGCTGAGGAAATTGTCGACGGTCAGTTGCGCCGTGTCGCTGACCAGCAGGCTGGCATTGCCGCCGGTCACGTCACCGCTGGGGCCGCCGCGGAACAGGCTGCTGAACCCGAGCGCCTCGAGCGTAAGATTGCCGAAGGACGCGGTGCCGCCGGTTTGCGTGACGATGGTGCTCCCCGCCGTGCCGCTGCCGCTCGTCCCCGCCGACGTGCCGCTGCCGCCCCCGGTCGCATTGGCGCGCGCTGTCAGGCCACCGGCTGTGATGGTGCCACCGGTCTGGGTCAGACGTACCTCGCCCCCGGTGGCGTTGCCGCCGCGCAGGCCGGTGGTCTGGCTGTTGAACGGGTTGGAATCGCCGCCAAAACCGTTCGCATCGGCCTCGACGCTCGACGCGGTGATCGCGCCCGCCGTCGTGAGGGTAACGAGGCCGCCACGGCCATTGCCGCCGATGTTTGTGCTGGGCGCGAAGCTCTGGAACGTGGTCGGCGTGCCGCCACCGAGCCCGCTGGCGGACAAGCGCAAGGTGCCTGTGTTGAGCACGGCCGAAGAGCCCAGTTGCAGATCTGCCGAGCCGCCTTGGCCGGCGCCCGAGACATTGTCGCCGACACCACCGTTGCCGTCCCCGCGAACGTTGACGCTTACTGCAGAAGACAGGGTTGTCGCGCCGCTGAGACTGAGCTGGCTGGTTCCGCCGGTACCGCTGCCGCCATTCGCCAGCGTACCGACGCCATTGCCGCCGACGGCGCTGGCGCTGATGCCAAGGCTGTCGATCTCAGCCGCGCTAGCCGTGCCGGACATGGAGAAGCGCGCTGTGCCTCCGGTCGCGTTCCCGGCCTGCGCTGGCAGTGGCGGGTTGGCGCTGTTCGATGCCGTGCCGCCGCGCGCCATGGCGGCGACGGTCAGCGAACCGACCACCACATCGCTGGTCGAGGTGTTTGACACCGAAAAGCTGGCCGTGCCGCCGAACGCGTCGCCGCCGTCGTTGGTTGGAAGGAAGGTGAAGGTAACCTGGTCGAAGCCCGAGCCGCCGCCGTTTCCCGAGGCGCTGACGCGCGCGAAGCCTGCGGAAAGGTCTGCCCGGTCGACGCTGACCGAGGCTGTGCCGCCCCGTCCGTCGCCCGACGTGGTCGATCCCCCCGCGCCGAAACCGTCGGCGGTGACGGTGAGGCCCTGCTGCGTGGTGAGCGCACCGCCGCTCTGCAGCACGACCTGCGCAGTGCCGCCGATGCCGTCGCCGCCATTGGGGACCAGCGCTGCATTCTGCTGCGGACCGAGCGTCGGGCCGCTGCCGCGACCGTCCGCCGCGACGGTGACGCCCCCATTGGCTGTCAGCGACCCGCCGTTGGAAATGCTGAGTGCGGCTGTACCGCCCTGGCCGTCCTCGCCATTGAGGCTCCCGCCAATCGCAGCCGCAGCGTTGGCGAGGATGCTGACGCTGCCTGCCGTGAGCGTGCCGCTGTTGATCGACAGGCGGCTGGTGCCGCCGATGGCCTGCGCGCTTTCGCTCGCTGCATTGCCGCGGGCGCTGCTGTCCAGCAGCAGGGAGCCGCCGACCGAAATGGTGCCGCCGCCGGCGGTGGAGGAGGTCGGGGGCAGGGCATTGTCGATGGTCAGTGCGACGCTGCCGCCCTGACCGGGGCGAGCCGAGAGCAGTTGCAGATCGCCGCCGACGATGATCCGCTGGCCCTGGCCGACCGAGAGGTTGACGCCGTCTTGGGCAGACAGGAAGGCGTTGCCGTCGAACAGCAACTGGCCGGTCGGGTTGGTGGCACCGCAATTGGGCTGGCAGGAGGCATCGGGCCGACCGGTGATGGTCCCGGTCGCGGTTGCCGTGACATCGTTGGCAAAGCGGCTGTCGGTAATCGAGATGTTTCCCGGTCCGGTGGCGCCCGCCGCGCGGCCGGCGGCAACACCGCCCTGGATGTTGTTGCCAGCCGACAGCACGATGCCGCCATTGGCGTTGACCGTGGCGCTGGTCGGCGTTTCGAAGCCGACCACGCCGGACAGCAGCATGGTGATGGCCTGGTTCTTGGGCACCGCAACCAGATAGGCGCGGCTTTCGAAGGTGCCCGATGCGTCGGCCGGGCCGGCCGTGGTGCCGGTATGGATGATGCCATGCGGATCGTTGGTGCCGACCGTGACGTTGATGTCGAACAGGCCGTTGTTGATGCGGATATCCGCCTGTTCGGCGGCAACCAGCGCGACGGAGCCATCGGCGCGCACCGTGCCGGACTGCACCACGCGCGGCGCGACCACGGCGATATAGGCGCTCCCGGTCGTGCCGTTGACGGCATTGATGCGCGCGCCCGGAGCGATCTCGACCGGGCCGAGTGCGCCGGCGATGGCAGGATCGCGGAAGCGGATTTCACCGTTCGAGCCGAACAGGCCGCCGGTGGTATCGATATCGCGGCTGCTGAGCACCAGGCTGCCGACATTGATGACGCTTGTTCCGCCGACCAGAATCCCGCCGGGCGAATAGAACCAGACGCTGCCGCCCTGGCTGGGGATGCCCGTGGCGCTGTTGATTTGCGAATCGACGATGCCGTTGAGCGCGATCATCCGGGCGATCGGTACATCGTTGCCGTCGAGCGGGATGATCCGGTTGAGCACGGTGAAATCTGCATCGCCGACGAACAGCGCGCGCAGCCCTTCGGGCAGGAAATCGATGGTGCCGGTGCCGGTGCGATCGTTGGGCGTCCAGTTGATGACCGCCTGCGGTGCGCGCACGGTGATGGTGTCCTGGGTCGCTGTCTGCACCACCGTTGCGCTGCCGGGCACCACGACCGTCGGCGTCCCCTGAAACGCCTGGCCACTCGGCACTGTGGTCTGCGCCACGGCACCCTGCGGCGCCAGCAGCAGCGCGCCGATGGCCATGCCCATCGCGCCGCTGGCCATCAGGCGATGGCGGACAGTGGCGCGCGATCTGGAGGCTTTGGCGGCGATCATCGGCGTTCCAGTCATGGTCAATCTCTTGGCTTAGCGGCCGAGGCCGAACTGCATCGTCAGGGAAACGAGGAAGCGGATCGGGCTGCGATCCGTTTCGAAGGTCGTGCGACGCAGCGGCTGGGCTGCAGTGAGGTCGAGGCGCAGGAAGTCGCCATAGGCAACGCGCACGCCGCCCCCGACCGAGTAGATTTCTTCGGGATCGATCCCGGCAAAGGCGGTGTCTTCGTTCCAGACCAGAGCCGCATCGAAGAAGGCAAAGGGTTGCAGCGCCAGCTCGCGATTGTTGGCGGGCACGAGCGAGCCGAGCCGCAGCTCCACGCCGGTGCCGACGCCGCTGTCCCCGGAAGCGATACCCGGATCATAGCCGCGGCCAACGGTGAAGTTGCCGACCGAATATTCCTCGAACGCCAGCAGCGCGTCGGGCGAATATTGCGCGCGCGGCAGCAGAGCGATTGTGAATGCAGGGACGGGCCGCCAGGTCAGTTCCGCCTCGGCGCGCACTACGGTTCCTGCGGGATCGCCTTCCGCACGGCTGGTCGGCGTGCGACCGGGGCCGAAGCAGGCGGTCGGGGTCTTGGCGCAATTGGGGCTGGCACCAAGCCCGGCGATGCCCTGTCGCGCTTCGAGCGCCAGCCGCACCGACCAGCGTGGCTCGGCAGGGCTGTAGTCGGTGTTGCCGCCGAAGGCATCCGGATCGATCCAGCTGCTTTCCAGCCGGGCGAACAGGACGCGCAGCCGGTCCCGGTTGAGCGGGATGCCGGACGTGTCGATATCCTGATCGACCCAGTCGAGTCCGCCGCTGAGCCACGCACTGCGCGCCTGGCGCAGCGCCAGCGGGTAGCGGGCGTACGTCGACCAGACCAGCGTTTCCGACTTGATGTCGAGATTGCCGGGCAGGGTGGGGCGCGTCCAGGCGTAGGTGGCGCTGGTGCCTAGCGTCAGCCCGTCTCCGCCGATGCGGAATTCGTGCGTGCCCTGCACGACCTTCTGCTCGTCGAAATCGGGCGTGGCGTAGAAGCCCAGCGTGGTCTCGTCACCGAGGCCGGTGAGGCCGTTGACGCGGACCCGGGCGATGCCACCCCACCGCCCGACCGACTGGCTGCCATAATTCTGCGCGTTGAAATCGATGAACACCGGTGTGCGCTCGACCGTCACTTCTCCGATCACTTCGCCCGGCGCGCCGGCGGGGCGCAGGGTCATCCGTGCGGAGAGGCCGGGGATCGAGCTGGCCAGCAGCAGATAGCGTTCGGCCTCGAAGCTGTTGAACAGTGGCTGTTCCTGCATCTGCTGCAGGTATCGGGCGAGCTGTGCCTCGCTCGCGCCGGCATCGCCACGCACCTGGAAGCCGACGAGGCGGGCCGCGAGGATGTCCAGCCTGACTTCGCCATTCTCGATGGTCTGCACCGGCACGCGCACCGCCGCGAGATAGCCGGCGCGGCGAAGCAGCGTCGCGGCACGATCGCGGATTTCGCAGATTTCGCTGACGCTGATTTCCTGGCCGACCCGTCCGCGCCACGATTCTTCGAGCAGGGCGGGGTCGATCGGACCGGCGTTGGCAAAGCTGACCGTGCGCAGCGTGAAGCGGACGTCGGCAAATTCGGGGCTGGCAAGCGGGCAGGGCGAGCGCTCGATGCCATCCTCCCCGTCGATGCGGGTCTGGATATTGGGCGCAACCGGCTGCAGCCCGCGCCGCAGGATTTCCTCACGGGTCGGTGCCGTTGTCTGGGCGGCAGCGGGGCTGGACAGCAGGATCAGCGATCCGGCGGCAGCGGCCAGGCCCAGATGGATCAGACGATGTGTGTTGCGGTTCATGACCGACTGTTATCCCCTCTTTACTGCTGCCGGCGTGCCGGAAGTCACAGTCCCCTGTACGTCGTGCCCTGAGGCGTCTCTGCCGCTGCGGTCCTGTCTGCCGGCGCAGCCGCGCCGGCCGCCATGTCGCGGTCAAGCAGGTGGCGCTCGCCGTCGCCGATGATGGCAAAACCAGCCCAGTAATAAGGGTGTGACGTCTGGGCATCGTCCATCAGCTGGTCCTGCGCGCTGCCCAGCGCTTCGGCCAGGCTGGCACCGCTCAGGCTGCTGAACAGGCCGTTGATCAGCCGTCCGGTGGCGTTGTAGTCGTCTGGCACCGGCCAGTGGCTGGCGAGCACCGAGCGCCCGCCTGCGCCGATGAAGGCGCGCACCAGGCCGTCGAGCGACGATCCGCCGCCGGTGGTGACGCCAGCGGCGCGCGTTGCCGCCACGCTGGCCTGACCGGCGGTGTCGCAGGCGGACAAGATCACCAGATCGGCATCGATGCGCAGATCGAATATCTCGTCGAAACTGAGCAGCCCGTCCGAGTCACCGTTGTCGAACGAGGTCAGCAGCGCCGGTCGGGTCGGGCAACCCGGACGGGGCGGGGTGACGAGGCCGTGCGTCGCAAAGTGCAGGATGCGGTAGTTGCCGAGGTCGCCGCGCTCGCGGATCTGCTTGTCGGTGAAGGCCGTGCCGGTGACGACATCGCCGGTCGATTCACCCAGCAGGCTGCGCGCGGCGATCAGTTCGGTCGCAGCGATCGGCCGGTTCCATTCGGAAAGCCTCCAGGCGCAGCCATCGGCGGCATCGGGCGAGGCGGCGCGAACCGCGGCGACACTGGTGACATCGCTGACCGGCGTGTTGTTGCCGAGCCCCAGATAGCGCCGGTTGGCGCGCGAGGCGGGGGCCTGGCGGGTGTTGCGGAACGCGAGCGGGGAGACCGAGGTGCTCACCCGGCTGGTGCGGCCCAGCCACTGCACGCCGCGCATGTCGAACGGATCGGCACCGGGCTGTGCCGCGCGCGCGGTATAGGCGGCCGCGCTGGCGGCATCGGGGATCAGCACGTTGAGCGGCAGGCGCAGCATCGCGCCGTCGGGCTCGAAGATGATGTGCCGCGCGGTCCTGAGTTCCGCTGCGGCGGGCGCGAAAAGGTTGGTGAACAGCGCGTTCGAGGCTTGGGCATCGAACGGATAGGTGTTGTACGCGCCGCCTTCAAAGACCGAGATGGTACTGCGCAGGTGATCGACGGCCGCATCGAGCCCGGCCCGGTCGAGCGTCGGCTGCCACACCCACGCGCCATTGCGCTTGACCATCATTGCATAGAGGGTGTCGCCGATGACCATCAGCTTGAGATAGGCTTCGCTGTCGCCGAGCACCGATTGCAGGTCGGCCAGCGCGATACTGTCCTGCGACACCGCGCGATATTGCGGGAAATCGGCAAGGCGCGCGATTGTCGCGGTCTGCAGCGCCGACAGCGCGTCGATCCGTTCGAGCAGCGCGGCGCGCTGCGGTGCCGCTTCCTCGCCGGTCAGCCCGGCGAGCGCGATGCGGGTGCGCTCGATTTCCCGCGCCAGCGTGTTGGCCTGGCGGAAGGCGCCGGCGGCCTCGTTATTGCCGCTGGACAGTTCGCGAGCGAGCACCGCCTGGGTATCGGCGACGCCGGGGCGGACAAGTAGCTGCGATGCGGTAAAGAATTCGGCGGCAGCGGCAGGATCGCTCGTCTGGCGTTCGGCCAGCAGATGGAAATAGGGAGCCATCTGGTTGAACAGCCCGGTCAGCTGCCGGCGCTGTGCGGTCAGGCCCGACACCACCTGCCGGTAGGTGTCAAGCGCCTCCGCTTCGCGCCCGTGCCGGCTGGCGAAGGCGGCGTAGCGCGCGCGTGCCGAGGCGAGCGCCATGGTCTCCGGATATTGCGTCTCGACCAGCGTCACCGCATCGCGCAGCAACTGGTCCGCACTGGTGAGGTTGCCGGCGGCTTCATCGACCATCGCCAGCTCGGCCATGGTCTGGGCGCGCAGGCGGATGATGCTGGTCACCCGGCCCTCGCGCACCGATAGCGACTTGATCAGCGCGGTTTCGAGCGCCGAGCGTGCCCCGGTCAGATCGCCACCCAAGCGGCGTACGGTTCCGGTCAACTGGTCGGCCTGGGCATCGAGCAGCACGGCGCGTTCCGACGGGGTCAGCCGCTGCTCGTCAGCGATCTGCGCGATCGAGCCAGCGCCGCTGTTGAGGCCGCTGGCGATCGATGGCGAGATGACGATGGTGCCGTTGCTGACGATCTCCGACAGCGGCGGCGCTTCGACCGGGGTCGCCAGATACACCAGCGCGCCTTCTAGATCGCGGCGGTTGAGCGCGTTCATCGCGCGGAAATTGCGCCGCAGCCGCGTCTGCACGATATCGGTGGTGCGGGTTTCCTCGACCTCGGCGAACAGCCGCTCGGCCTCGGCGAAGTCGCCCAAGTTGGAAAGCTGCAGCGCGCGGTTGAGGGTGAACTCGCTGGGCTCGATGCCATAGCTGCCGGTGGCATCGCCGCGCCGCTCGAGCGCCTCGAAATAGACGGCGGCATTGGCATAATCGCCGCTGTTGTTCTGCCGGTAGCCTTCCGCCAGCGCGCGGTCGGGCGGCAGGGTCGCGACCTGCACGCGCGCGAGGGCCTGCGCATCGCCGACAGAGGTGGTGGCGACGCGGATCGTGCCCTGCGCTGCACGCCCCTGCATGACGCTGGCGAGCGCGAGGTTCAGCGCATCGTCATAGGCAGCGATGCCCTCGGCGATATAGGTGGTGCCATCGGCCGTGCGGATGTGACGGCGGCCAGCCACACCGGGGAAGAGATCGGCACATTCTGCGACGCCCTGCACCGGCGCTGTGCAGGCGGGCGCGCCCGGCCGAGCCGCAACACGGCTCGCTGCTTCGGCACCACGCAGCGCATAGACGCGGCCGACGGCCTGGGCGGCATCGCGGCAGACGATCGTCCAGCCGCGATCGAACATGTCGGCGAACAGGGGATCGCGCAGGTCTGCCTGCACCTGGCAGACCGCGCCGTCGCCCGACCCGATCGAGAAGCTGTCCGCCACGCGCGTATCGGTCGGCGCCATGGCGGAGCGGGCGGCGAGACCCTGCGCGCTGAGCGGGCTGGCGAGTGCCGCGACCATGGCCGCCCCGGTGAGGTAGGTGGAAAGCTGTCGCGCCATAGCGGTGCGGGGCGTTGCAGCCGTCAGCGGCCCATCCGAATTGCGTGTTTCGACGCTGGAATCGTTCACTTCGCCGTCTCCTTGGCACCCTGTGGGTGGCCCGGCCATGCCGGGGTAGAGAGGCGACCCGCCGTTGCTTATTATTGCTTTCGACTGTCTTAGCCCCGGCGCTCGGGAATGGAAAGCCCCGAACTGTGCCAATCGCACCATCGGGGGACGGCGGGCGCCGCCAAGCTGAAGGCTTGCCGACAGCCACATTCATGCGCCATTAAATGGGGGGAGCGTAACTGCAGCACACCACAAAGCGGTTCAATCGGGAGCCCGGGGTAAAGGAATAGTTCGGGCCGACAATGACCGTAGCCGCACGCACATCGCAGAAGGGCCGTCTTGCCCCGTTGCTGGTCGCGGCGGCGATCGCGCTGTCTCTTGCGGGAACCGCGGTCGACGCCGACGCCCAGATTCGCGAGCGCCTGCCGCGGGTGGAGCGGCCCGACGTCCGTCCGCTGCCCAACCAGACCCGGCCCTTGCCCGAGATCGTCGCGCAGGTACAGGCGACCCCGCCCTACAACGGCATGGACTATATCGGCCTCGCCGGCTTTGAATCGCGATCGCTGGTCTATGTGCTGCGCTTCCTCGACGGACGGCAGGTGGTGGTGGTGCATGTCGATGCGCGTAGCGGCCGCATCCTCAGCCGGACGCCCTGACGGCGCAGCAGACAAGGTGGGGGCACTTGCCGCGCTGCGTCAGCGCTGCCAAGACACAACGATATCGTGGAGGACAAAGACATGCGTATCCTGATCGTCGAGGATGAGCCGACGCTGGGTCGCCAGCTGAAATCGACCCTTGAGGCGGCGGGCTATGCGATCGACCTCGCCACCGATGGCGAGGAAGGCCATTATCTGGGCTCGAACGAGGCCTATGACGCAGTCATTCTCGATCTCGGCCTGCCCGAAGTCGACGGCCTTACCGTGCTCGACCGCTGGCGGCGCGAGAAGCGCAACTTCCCGGTGCTGGTGCTGACCGCGCGGGATAGCTGGTCGGACAAGGTCGCCGGTCTCGATGCCGGCGCGGACGATTATCTGGCCAAGCCCTTCCAGACCGAGGAACTGATCGCTCGGCTGCGCGCGTTGATTCGCCGGTCGAGCGGCAATGCCTCTAGCGAGCTCACCGCCGGCGATGTCCGGCTCGACACGCGCTCGGGCAAGGTCACGCTGGCTGGAGACCCGATCAAGCTGACGGCGCAGGAATACAAGCTGCTGTCCTATCTGCTGCACCACAAAGGCAAGGTGGTCAGCCGCACCGAACTGATCGAGCATATCTACGATCAGGACTTCGATCGCGATTCGAATACCATCGAGGTGTTCGTGACCCGCATCCGCAAGAAACTGGGCGCCGACATCATCACCACTATCCGCGGCCTCGGCTACCAGCTCGACGAACCCGTCGGCTGAGCGGGCAGCGGGTGCGGCGGGCATGAACGCGCCGGAGACGGCCCCTGCCGAGGCTGTGAAACGGCCGCGCTCGCGGGTTACCGGGTCGCTCGGTCGCCGCATGATCGGCATTGCGGCGGCGTGGATTCTGCTGCTGCTGGTCGGTGGCGGCGTCGCGCTGGATCGCGTGCTGTCGCAGGCCATCACCCAGAGCTTCGACGACAGTCTGGAATATCAGCTGGTGGCGCTGATCCGCTCGGCACAGATCGACCCGCAAGGCACGGTCGAGCTGGTCGAGGAGCTGAGCGAGCAACGGTTTCTGGAGCCGTACAGCGGGCTATACTGGCAGATATCCGGGACCGGGGCCGAACCCTCCGCCTCGCGCTCACTGTGGGATCGCACGCTCGATACCGGGCCGCCGCACAGCGACGAGGATGTCGATTTTCGCGACAGCATGCAGTTCGAGAATGAGCCGCTGCGCATCGTCGAGCGCGATGTGCTGCTGCCTGGCTCTCCCGTCATCTGGCGGTTCCAGGTGGCGCAGGCGCGTGGCCCGCTGGATCAGCAGCTGGACGTCGTGCGGCGGACGCTGGTACGCAGCTTTGCCCTGCTGGCCCTGGGATTGATCGTGCTCGCCGCCTTGCAGACCATCTACGGCTTGTGGCCGCTGCGCCGCATTCGCAGCGGCATCGCCGCGCTGCGCGAGGGGGACCGGACCCTGCTCGACACGCCGATGCCGCTCGAAGTGCGGCCGATGGTCGACGAGCTGCGCGAGCTGATCGACCATAATGAGAGGCAGGCCGAAGAAGCACGGCGGCACGCCGGCAACCTCGCCCACGCGCTCAAGACCCCGTTGACCGTCATCACCAACGCCGCCGGTGAGTCTGCCGACGACCTCCCAGAACTGGTCCGGCGCGAGGCCGCGACCATGCGGCGGCAGGTCGATCACCATCTCGCCCGCGCCCGCGCGGTAGGGCGGCGCGGGCAGACGCAGTTGCGCGCCGACGGCTGGCAGAGCATCGAGGCGGTGCAGCGTGCGGTCGAGCGGCTCTACCCGTCGGTGCGGTTCGATGCCGATGGCCCGCGCCCGGCGATGGTTCGCATCGAACGGCAGGATCTTGATGAAATCCTCGGTAATCTCATGGAAAATGCCGCCAAATATGGTGGCGGCAGCGTCTTTGTGACCGTCGAAACCGGGGCGGACACCGTCGTCTTCCTCGTCGAGGACGATGGCACCGGCATCGCCGAGGCCGACCGGCAGCGCCTGTTCGATCGCGGCGCGCGGCTCGACACCGGCAAGCCCGGCACCGGGCTGGGCCTCGCCATCGTGCGCGATGTCGTGGAGATTTACGGCGGATCGGTGAGCCTGGACGAGAGCGAGGATCTGGGGGGCTTGCTGGTCAGGCTGACCCTGCCGCGCGCCTGAGGCACGCTACCGCCTCTCGACGGGGTTGAAGATCGGCGCCGGCTGGGACATCGGGGCGGCATGCCTGACAAAATGCCTCCTTTCGCGCGCTGGCTCGGATTTGCCGGCCTGTTCCCCCAAGCCGCGGCCCTGCTGGTCGCGCTGATGGATGAACCGCGCACGCTGTTCAGTGCGCTGGCGCTGGCCTTTGCCTATGCCGCGCTGATCCTCAGCTTTCTGGGCGGGCTGTGGTGGGGGCTTGCCGCCGCGGCCAAGGATGCGCCACGCTGGCTGTGGGTGGCTGCGGTGTCGCCAAGCCTGCTGGCACTGGCGAGCTGCATTCCCTGGGCGACGGCAGGGGCATGGCCCGGCCCCTCGCTGCTGCTGCTGGGGCTGGCGCTGATCGGTTCGCTGGGTGTCGACCGCAAGCTGATTGCGCTCGGCCTCGCTCCACGCTGGTGGATGCGTCTGCGCGGGCCGCTGTCTTTCGGGCTGGGCGGGCTGACTATCGCGCTGGGGGCGCTGGCATTCTGAGCGCCTGAAGCACGGCCTGGAGCGCATCCGGAGCGCACGACATCGCGAAATGTCCGCAGCGTATCGCCATCGCTGCATCGCGCTCGTCCGGCTGCCCTTCGGCAGCGGCGCGAGGGACGATCCCGTCATGCGGTGACCAGATGGCGGTTGTGTGTGCAGGCGGCTTCGCGGCATAGTTTGCGCCAATCGGTGGCCGGTCGACGGGGTGGTCGGCCAGAGCCTCGTACAGCCGCCACGCCCGGTTGCTGCGGGGATCGCCCGAGAAAGGGCTGCCAAGCGTGATGACGGCGGCAACCTTGTCGGGCGCATGGTGCGCATAGCCGCGGGCAATGACCCCGCCGAGGCTCCACCCGAGCAGGGTCACCGGGCCTTGTGTCTGGTCCAGAATTGCCGCGAGGCGCCGGTCCAGGCGATCGAACAGATCGGGCTTGACCGGACCGCCCGCCCCCAGGCCCCAGGGAAAGGAACGATAACCGGCCTTGTCCAGCGTTTCGCGCAGCAGGGCCGTGTGACTGTCGAGATTGCCGAAGCCGGGGATGACCAGCACGGCGCGTCCATCGCCCGGCCATTGCGCGGCAAGCTGCGGGGCTGCGGACCGTCCGCGCAGCCACTGGAAAGGAAGGGCAGCTTCCCTGAGCAGGAAGCGGAGCGGCGGCGGGGCCGTTTGCGCCATCAGGCGGCGATGGACTGCCGCATTTCCAATCGGCCCCAGATTTCGACCAGCGCGTCGGTCAGCTCACGCATCATCGTCTCGTCATGGCTCGGGCCGGGCGTGAAGCGCAGCCGCTCGGTACCGCGCGGCACGGTCGGAAAGTTGATCGGCTGCACATAGACGCCATATTCGGCGAGCAATATGTCGCTGATCTTCTTGGCTTTCACCGGATCGCCGACCATCAGCGGGACGATGTGGGTGGTCGACTCCATCACCGGCAGCCCGGCATCGCGGAACAGGCTCTTGAGCATCGCTGCCGCCGCCTGCTGGCCCTCGCGCTCGACGCTCGACGCCTTGAGGTGGCGGACGCTGGCGAGCGCGCCGGCGACCAGCACCGGCGACAGGCTGGTGGTGAAGATGAAGCCGGGGGCATAGCTGCGGATGACATCGACGATCACCTGGTCGGCAGCGATATAGCCGCCCATCACGCCGATCGCCTTAGCCAGCGTGCCTTCGATGATAGTGACGCGATTCGCGACCGCGTCGCGATCGGTGATGCCGCCACCGCGCGGGCCGTACATGCCGACGGCATGGACTTCGTCGCAATAGGTGAGCGCGCTGTATTTGTCGGCCAGATCGCAGATGGCGGCGATATCGGCGACATCGCCGTCCATCGAATAGACGCTTTCGAAAGCGATCAGCTTGGGCACGTCGGGGTCGGCGGCTGCGAGCAACTCCTCGAGATGCGCGAGATCATTGTGCCGCCACACCTGCTTCTCGCAACCCGAATTGCGGATGCCCGCGATCATCGATGCGTGGTTGAGCTCGTCCGAAAAGATGATGCAGCCCGGCAGGATCTTGCCGAGCGTCGCCAGCGTTGCCTCGTTGGAAATATAGCCGGAGGTGAACAGCAGCGCCGATTCCTTGCCGTGCAGGTCGGCAAGCTCGTGCTCGAGCTGGATATGATAATGGGTGTTGCCGCCGATATTGCGGGTGCCGCCAGAGCCGGCGCCGACGTCGTGCAGCGCCTCTTCCATGGCGGCGATGACATCGGGGTGCTGGCCCATCGCCAGATAATCGTTGGAGCACCACACGGTGATCGGCTTGGGGCCATTATGCCCGGCAAAGCAGCGCGCGTTGGGGAAGGCGCCCTTGTTGCGCAATATGTCGATGAACACGCGGTAGCGGCCTTCGGCGTGCAGCCGCTCGATCGCCTTTTCGAACACCTGATTGTAATTCATGCCCATTCCCGCACGGCTCTCGCCCTTTTCGGCGCAGGACGCCGCAATAACGGCCAGCGACCCGCTTTGCCAGCGCGAACGGCTCGCAAGAAGGTGGGGCGACTAATCGTCGCTTTGGCAGGACGCGTTTCTCGCAGAGGCGCAGAGGAAAGCATTGACGCAGAGTTGGTGCACAATGCCGCGAAGCGTCCCTCAATCAGCCAAAGCATTTTCGGCAGCCGTGCGATCGTAAAGCGGCCTTGCCGCAGCGATACTTCTCCGCGGGCTCCGCTTTCCTCTGCGTCTCTGCGCGAAACGCGGCTCAAACGACGTGCGCGTTCAGAGCTCTGCAACCCCAGCAAAGCCCAAGGTTGCAAAAGCAGCCCACGCCGCTTTGGCCTTGTCGATGCCGCCGTTGACGATGACGGTACGGCGAGGCGAACCCTCCGGCCATGCCTGTCCTGCAGTCAGATGCGCCACGCGCCGGGCGATTCCCTCACCGCCATCGAGCAGCGTCACGTGCGGCCCTGCTGCCGCCTGCAGTTCATCGGCCAGCAGAGGAAAATGGGTGCAGGCCAGCACTATGGTGTCGATCCGCTCGCCGCTCGGCTGGTCGGTCAGCCCGGCAATAGCGCGGGCATAGACCGCGGAGTCGACTGCTTCGCCGCGCAGCTTGGCTTCGGCCGCGTGCACCAGATCGGGTGCGCCATGGCGCAGGATGGTGCAGTCCGCGCCATGCTCGGCCGCCAGCCGGTCGACATAGGGCTGGCGCACGGTCGCGGCGGTGCCGAGCACGCCGATGACGCGCGTCTTGCTGGCCAGCGCCGCCGGCTTGATTGCCGGTACGGTGCCGACGAATGGCGTGTCGAGCGCGGCACGGACATGGGCGAGCGCGATAGTCGATGCGGTGTTGCAGGCGATGACCGCCAGCCGCGGCCGCACCCGCTCGACCAGCCGGCCGAGCAGGGCGGAAACCCGGGTCGCAACCTCGGCCTCGCTCTTTTCGCCATAGGGCAGACCCTTGTGGTCGGTGGCATAGACGATCGGCGCCTGCGGCAGCAGCGCCAGCGTGGGCCGCAGCACGGACAGTCCGCCGAGGCCGCTGTCGAAGAACAGGATCGGGGCGTCGGGGGCAGGGTGGTCGCTCACACCCGCCGCCCTATCGGAGGGCGCGTGGCGCTGCAATGCGGCTTGCGGATGGAGCGCGTGCGCGGCTAGACACGCTCAACCGAGATTAGACACTCCGTAGCCCTGAGCTTGTCGAAGGGCGTTTCGCTTTCTTGAGAGGCGCCCTTCGACAGGCTCAGGGCTACGGGTTTGGTTGGTCTTGGACCGGGATGCGGGGCAGAGAAGCCAATGGAACATTTTACCGGCACCACAGGCCTCGTCCTGCTGCTCGGCTATTTGCTAGGGTCAATCCCGTTCGGCCTGATCCTCGCGCGCTTCGGCGGGGCGGGGGACATCCGCAATATCGGATCGGGCAATATCGGCGCGACCAACGTGCTGCGCACCGGGCGCAAGGGCCTGGCGGCGGCGACGCTGCTGCTCGATTTGCTCAAGGGCCTGCTGGCGGTGTGGATAGCCGACTCCATCTCGCAGAGTGACGCCATACTGGCGGGAGCGGGCGCGATCCTCGGCCATCTCTATCCGGTCTGGCTGAAGTTCAAAGGTGGCAAAGGTGTCGCGACCTTCATGGGCGTGGCGTTGGGACTGGACATCACCACCGGCTTTGCCACCTGGATGGGCCCGATTTACGCCGGGCTGTGGATCGGCACGATCCTCGTCACGCGCATCAGTTCGCTCGGCGGGCTGGTCGCGGCGGTGAGCGTACCGGTTTCTGCCTGGGCGTTCGGGCGGCCGGAATGGGTGCCGTTGCTCGCGGCGCTGGCGCTGATCATCGTCTGGAAGCACAAGGACAATATCGGCCGATTGCTGCGCGGCGAGGAGCCGCGCGTCGGCCAGAGCAAGGCGGCCGCACCGGATGGCTGACCCGAGCATCGTCTCGGGCCCCACAGACATCGCCGATCGCCTCCAGCTCGCCCGCAGCCACCGGGTGGGGCCGGTCACTTACGCGCAGCTCATCGCGCGCTTCGGCACCGCGGCCCGCGCGCTCGAGGCGCTGCCCGATCTGGTGCGCAAGGTCGGCGGCCAGCCGTTCCGCCCGGCGCCGCTCGACAGCATAGCGCGGGAAATCGATACCGTGGCCACGCTGGGCGCGCGCCACATGTTCGTCGACAGCGCCGATTATCCGACGCTGCTCGCTGCGCTCGGCAACGCGCCGGTGGTGCTGATCGCGCGCGGGCAGGGGGCGATCTGGCAGCGCCCCGCCATCGCCATGGTCGGCGCACGCAACGCTTCCGCCGCCGCCTGCCGCTTCGCCAGGCAACTGGCCGGGGAGCTCGGCGAGCGCGGCTTTGTCGTGGTCAGCGGGCTGGCGCGCGGCATCGACACGGCGGCGCACGCAGGCGGGATGACGCATGGCACCGTCGGGGTCATCGCCAGCGGCATCGACCGCAATTTTCCGCCGGAGAACCGGGATCTGCAGGAAGCGATTGCGACGCAGCATCTGCTCGTCACCGAATATCCGCCCGGCACCGAGCCGCTGGCGCGGCATTTCCCGCACCGCAACCGCATCATCGCCGGGTCGACGCTGGGGACGGTGGTGGTGGAGGCCGCACCGCGCTCGGGCTCCCTCCTCACCGCCAGGATGGCGACGGATGCCGGGCGGGAAGTGATGGCCGTCCCCGGCTCTCCTCTAGATCCGCGCGCGCAGGGCTGCAACGGCCTGATCCGCGAAGGAGCGACGCTGGTGCAATCAGCGGCGGATATCGCCGAGGCGGTGGCCAGCATCGATACCCGAATGGTGCGGCAGGACCGTCGCGCCTTCAGCAGCGAGCCGATGCGCGAGCCAGAGGATGCCGAACGCGATGCACTCGTATCGCTGCTCGGTCCGGTCGCGGTGCCGGTCGATGAACTGATCCGGCAATCGGGCCTGTCATCGCAGGCAGTGCAGCTGATCCTGCTGGATTTGGAGCTCGCCGGGCGGCTGGAGCGGCATGCAGCGGGGCGGGTCAGTTTGATGTTCTGAGAGGTTGGACAGTGATTTTCAACGCATCGTTGGTGGCTTCCACAGTTCGGGCCGCGCAATTGGCGCTGCAAGCAAGCGGTTTCAGATTCGTTCCGGCACTGGCATTGGCTGTGGGCGCAGGCGTCATGACGGACGTCACCGCCAACGGAACGCCGAGCTATTTTCCGTTGGCGAGCCTTGCCTACGCCGTCGTCCAGCTCATTGTTCAAGCATGGGTCATCGCGATTTCGTTCGATCTGGCCGGCGTTCGGCTGACAGGCCGCAGCACTTGGCGGTTAGGTAGTCTATTCGTGCTAAGTTTGCTTGCTTCTCTGGGCATCGTTCTTGGTTTGGTGTTGCTCGTATTGCCCGGTCTATATCTTGCCGGACGCTGGTTCGTGGCGGCCCCCGCAATGCTGGCAGAAGGGCAATCCGCCAGTCAGGGTCTCAGCCGCAGCGGAGAGTTAATGCGCCAAGACTGGCTTGCAGGGTCGATTTTGGCCGTAACCTTCGCGATCCTGCGGTCCGCGCCGCTCCTGGCGCAGAGCCTGTCTCCTGATTTGTCGGACGCTGCGGGCTGGGCGCTCCTCCTTGTTAGCAACATGGTGTCCGAGGGTTTCGGGATCGCATCGTTCATTGCGTCGGTGTCGATGTACCTCGCGCTGCACAACCCCGTTGAAAAAATGGTCGAAATTTTCGATTGACGGTTGCTCCAGACCATCCCCACCCTCGCGCGTACGTGTAAGCACCATCGGGGCACCCCATTTTCATGCAACTTGTCATCGTAGAATCGCCTGCCAAAGCCAAAACGATCGAGGGGTATCTGGGCAGGGACTTCAAGGTCCTGGCCTCCTATGGCCATATTCGCGACCTGCCGCCCAAGGATGGATCGGTGAACCCCGACGCCGGCTTTGCCATGTCGTGGGAGAATTACCCGGACAAGGCCAAGCGGCTGAAGGAGATATCGGACGCGGCCAAGGGTGCCGACCGCCTGATCCTGGCCACCGACCCCGATCGCGAAGGCGAGGCGATCAGCTGGCATGTGCAGGAGGTGTTGCGCCAGAAAAAGGCGCTACCTGCCAAGGTCGACCGTGTCACCTTCAACGCCATCACCAAGGCTGCGGTAACCGAGGCGATGGCCGCGCCGCGTTCGCTCGACGAGGATCTGATCGATGCCTATCGTGCCCGCCGCGCGCTAGATTATCTGGTCGGCTTCACCCTTTCGCCGGTGCTGTGGCGCAAGCTGCCCGGAGCGAAGTCCGCCGGGCGCGTGCAGTCGGTGGCGCTGCGCATCATCGTCGACCGCGAGCGCGAAATCGAGGCCTTCCGCCCGCAGGAATATTGGTCGGTCATCGCCCGGTTGGAACATGCCGGGACACCCTTTGCAGCCCGGCTGACTCGGTTCGATGGCGAGAAGATCGACCGGCTGACCATCGGCGATGCCGGCACCGCCGATCGTGCCAAGGCGGCGGTTGAGGCGGGGCGCTTCACCGTCTCCTCGGTCGAGGTCAAGCCCGCCACGCGCAATCCGCCGCCGCCCTTCACCACCAGCTCGCTGCAGCAGGAGGCGGCACGCAAGCTGGGCTTTTCCGCCAGCCACACCATGCGCGTGGCCCAGGGGCTCTATGAAGACGGGCTGATCACCTACATGCGGACCGATGGCGTGCAGATGGACGGCGCCGCGATCGCCGCCGCGCGCGCCGCCATCGCCAAGCGGTTCGACGGCAGCTATCTGCCTGACAAGCCGCGCCACTATCAGTCGAAGGCGAAGAATGCGCAGGAAGCGCATGAAGCCATTCGCCCCACCGATTTTGCGCGCGACCGCGCCGGATCGGGCGATCATGCGCGCCTTTACGAGCTGATCTTCAAGCGAGCGACCGCCAGCCAGATGGCCTCCGCCCAGCTCGAGCGCACCGCCGTCGAGCTCAGCGATGCCACCGGACGTCACGGCCTGCGCGCCACTGGTCAGGTGGTGCGCTTTCCGGGCTTCCTTGCGCTCTACGAGGAAAGCCGCGACGAAAGCAGCGCCCCGGCCCGGTCGAGCGGCGAGGGCGGCGAAGAGGATGACAGCCGCCTGCTGCCCGTGATGCGCGAAGGCGATGTTCCGGCCAAACATGGTGTCGATGCCGAACAGCATTTCACCCAAGCCCCACCGCGCTTTTCCGAAGCCAGCCTGGTCAAGCGGCTGGAGGAACTGGGAATCGGCCGTCCGTCGACCTACGCCTCGACGCTGCAGCTACTCAAGGATCGCAGTTACGTCCGCCTGGAGAAGAACCGTTTCTACCCCGAGGAAAGCGGACGGCTGCTGACGGCGTTTCTGGAGCGCTATTTCGAACGCTATGTCAGCTATGATTTCACCGCGGGTATGGAAGAAGAGCTCGACGACGTGTCGGGCGGGCGGGCGCAGTGGCAGGCGGTGCTCGAAGCCTTCTGGCGCGATTTCAAACCGCGCACGGCAGAGGTGATGGAGCGCAAGCCCTCCGAGGTCACCGCCGCCCTCGACGAGTTCCTCGGGCCCTGGCTGTTCCCGGACAAGGGCGACGGATCCGACCCGCGGTTGTGCCCGAAGTGTGGCGAGGGGCGCCTGTCGCTGCGCGGCGGCAAGTTCGGCAGCTTTGTCGCCTGCTCCAACTACCCCGATTGCAGATTCACTCGCCAATTCGGGCAGGGTGGCGACGCGGCGGCAGGCGGAGAGGATGAGAGCCTGGGGGTCGACCCCGAAACCGGGCTTGAGGTGATGCGCAGGAATGGCCGGTACGGCCCCTATGTCCAGCTCGGCGCTGGCAAGGAGGCCAAGCGCAGCTCGATCCCCGCGGATGTCGCCGGGGAGCTCGATCTGGAGCTGGCGCTGCGTCTTCTGTCACTGCCACGCGACGTCGGCATGCACCCCGAAAGCGGCGAGCCTATCGTTGCCGGTCTGGGGAAGTGGGGTCCGTATCTGCTTCATGACAAGAAATATACCAAGCTGGCCACCACTCGTGATGCGCTCGACATCGGCATGAACGCGGCCGTGACAGCCATAGCCGAGGGCGGCGCGCGTGGCGGTCGCCCCGCCAAGGCCAGCGGCAAGGAGCTCGGGATTCACCCCGAAACCGAAAAGGCGATCAAGCTGCTCGATGGGCGCTTCGGCCCCTATGTCAGCGACGGCACCACCCACGCCACGCTGCCCAAGAGCGCCGACAAGGATGCGGTGACGCTGGAAGAAGCAATTGCGCTGATCGACGCGAAGATCGCCAAGGGCGGCGGGCTCAAGCCGAAGAAAAAGGCTACGGCCAAGAAGGCGACGGCGAAGGCTGCAGCGGTGAAAAAGCCGGCTACGAAGAAACCGGCAGCAAAGAAAGCGACGGCGAAGAAACCAGCGGCGAAGACGGCCACTGCCTGATTTTTACTCGTCATTGCGAGCGTAGCGAAGCAATCCAGTGCGGCTCTGCACATCACTGGATTGCTTCGCTACGCTCGCAATGACGGATGTTATGACAGCCCAGCCGCCACCGGCAATACGCCGGGCTCGATGCCTGCGATTCTCAGGAAATTGGCCAGCATCGCGTGCCCGTGCTCGGTGGCGATGCTTTCGGGGTGGAACTGCACGCCGTGGATCGGCAGCGTCGCATGCCGCACGCCCATCACCGCACCATCTTCGGACGTTGCGTTGACGATCAACCCTGCGGGCACATCCTCGACCACCAGACTGTGATAGCGTGTCGCGGTGAAAGGCGAGGGGATGCCGGCGAACAAGCCGCTGCCATCGTGGCGCACCGCCGCGGTCTTGCCATGCATCAGATGGCCGCGCACCACCTGCCCGCCGAAATGCTGGCCGATCGCCTGATGGCCCAAGCACACGCCGAGCAGCGGACGTTGGTGCTCGGCACAGGCCGCGATCAGATCGAGGCTGATTCCCGCATCGTCCGGCGTCCCCGGCCCGGGCGAGATCAGGAAGCCGGCGGCACCCGACGACATCGCCTGCCCGACGCTCATCGCGTCATTGCGCACCACCTCGACCTCGACGCCCAGCTCCAGCAGGTAATGGACGAGGTTGAAGGTGAAGCTGTCGTAATTGTCGATGACGAGAATCATGGTTCAGCGCTTCATGAAAGTCGATGTTGGGCATTGGGCTGCTTGAAGTTCGGCACGCAAACTGTCCTGTTGGTCATTCGACATCGACCGCTTGGGCAGTATCCGAAACTGAACATCATTCACATACAAAATGAAAAGCTCTTTATTTTCTAGCCATTTGTACACTTCATCAAGTCTTATGCGGTATACCCCATCAACTGTCGAAGCGTGCAACGCCAACGGCTCGATCGTCCAGGTCACCGCTTTCCTCAACTCGGGACTCTGATCCCAAATTTTTCTGCAACGGGATCGCAAGGTTATTAATCCCAAGATCAGACATAATAACAGGACAGCAAACGCAATTAAAAGTCCGGTCCCAATTACAGCAGATGCTGTGGTCCAAGGTTGCCCAGAAAATCGCTCCCAGCTGGCGGCGCCAGCTATCAGCGCGTAGACAACAGTCAACGCGCCAAGCATTTTGAACCTCTTGATGCCTGTCCAATAATCCCAAACATAGGCACGGTTCGCAGCGATGAAGTCTGCGAGCTGAAGTTGCACTACGAATGTAGTCACTGCCCATACCCCACATCGCCCGCAACCCGCACCGCCTCGCGGGCCGCCGCCAGCAGAGCGCCGGCCTTGGCCTCGCACTCCGCCTGCTCGTACGCCGGATTGCTGTCTGCGACGATCCCCGCGCCCGCCGTTACATGCAGCACCCCGTCCTTGACGATGCCGGTGCGCAGCACGATGCAGCTGTCCATGCTGCCGTCGGGCGCGAAATAGCCGATGCCGCCGGCATAGGCCCCGCGCGTTTCGGGCTCGAGCGCGGCGATGATCTCCGCCGCCCGCACCTTGGGCGCGCCCGATACCGTCCCTGCCGGAAAGCCCGCGAACAGCGCGTCGAGTGCGTCCTTGCCCTCCGCCAGCCGCCCGGTGACGTTGGAGACGATGTGCATGACGTGGCTGTAATATTCGACCGTGTAGCTGTCGGTCACGCGCACCGTGCCGGGGGCCGCAGCGCGACCGGTGTCGTTGCGGCCCAGATCGAGCAGCATCAGATGCTCGGCCCGCTCCTTGGGGTCGGCGAGCAAGGAATCGCGGTTGGCGATATCCTCTGCCGCATTGCTCCCCCGCGGGCGCGTCCCCGCAATCGGGCGGATGGTGATGTCTCCATCGCGCACGCGCACCAATATCTCAGGGCTCGACCCGACGATGGCAAAGCCGGGGAGGTCGAGGAAATAGAGAAAGGGCGACGGGTTGATCCGCCGAAGCGCCCGGTAAAGCTGGAACGGAGGCAACGCAAAGGGCGCGGTGAAGCGCTGCGCCAGCACCACCTGGAAGATATCGCCGGCGACGATATGCTCCTTGGCGGTCAGCACCATCTCGGCGTAGCGGCCGGGGGGCAGGGTTGGGGTGAGTTTTACCAGCTCGTCATCCCCGCGAAGGCAGGGATCCAGCAGATGATTTGCCGAAGCCGCACCGTCGCCATTTGTATTCCCGCCTTCGCGGAATTGACGAGAATTGGCAAAGGGACCCTCCAGCCGCGCTATCGCCGCCTCGATCCGGTCCGCCGCCGCCTCGACGGCGTGCCCTGGCGAGGCGGTGCCCGGCCAGACTGGCGCGACGAACCACAGTTCGTCCTTCAGCCGGTCGAACACGAGCACAAGCGTCGGCCGCACGAAGATCATGTCCGGCACGTCGATCGGATTGGCGGTGTGGCGCGGCAGCAGCTCGACCAGCCCGTAGCTCTCATAAGCGAAATAGCCGACGAGGCAGGCGAGCGCAGGCGGCAGGCCAGGGGGCAGGGGATCGATGCGGCATTCGCCCGCCAGTCGGCGCAGCGCGTCGAGCGGATTGCCCTCGGCCGGTTGGAATGCTGTGCGGTCGCTCGCCCAGTGGCGGTTGATTTCGGCCTCTGTGCCGTTGCCACGAATGACCAGATCCGGCGCGAGGCCGATCAGGCTGTAACGGCCGCGCGTCTGCCCGCCCTCGACCGATTCAAGCAGCCAGTCGCCGCGACCAGGCTCTATCAGCTTGAGCGCGGCAGAAACCGGTGTCTCGGTATCGGCAATGCGTTTCGACCACAGCAGCGCTGGCCGCCCCGCGCCGAGCGCGGCGACAGCGTCCTGTTGGCCAGAAACGGCGCCTGATGGCGACCCTAGGGTCATTGCCGGGCGCCGATGGTCAATTGGTGGCCGGGGTGGCCGCCCCGGTCAGTTCGGCGCGCAACCGGTCGATCACCGCCTGATTGCGCTCGACCGGGAATTCCCGACGTGCCGCTCGGGCCAGTATCTCGATATATTCGCCGGCCAGCGCCTGGCCGAACTGCTGTTCGACCGCAGCCAGCAACTGCTGGTTGCCGGTGGCATCGCCGCGCTGGGTGCTGGTGAGGCGGATGACCATCCAGCCGCTCCCGCCCGGCAATTCCAGCGTCTTGACCGACCCGCGGGCCATCGAGAACATTAGGGCGACTTCGGGCGGCAGGCGGCCCTGACCGTTGACCATGCCGATGCGGCGACCGGAGATGGTCTGGACCGATCCGGGGACGCCCTGAGCCGCTGTTGCCTCGGCGAGGCTGCTGCCTCGTTCGACGGCCTCCAGGATGCGGCGTGCACGATCCCTTGCCGCGCGCGCGCCCTCGGCCTGTCGCCAGTCGGCGATTACCCGTTCGCGGATTTCCGCGAGCGGCGGCGGTGCGACGGGGAGATATTCGGCGACATCGATCAGCGCGAACTGTTCGTCGCCCATCACGCGCGCCATCTGGCCCGGCTGGCCTTCGTCGATCTGGAAGGCGGTGCGGACGATGGGTTCGATGATCGGCGACGGCCGCCAGCTGGCGTTGCCCGGCGCAGTACCGTTTTCGAGCAAGGCCGGCGTGGTGACCACGGTCAGACCCATGTCGTTGGCCACTTCGGTAACACTGGCGCCGTTGGTCAGCGCATCCTGAGCGCGGTTGAAGGCGTTATCCAGCGCTTCGCGGCGCTTGCGCGTGATGAGGCTGGCGGTGATCTCCGGCGTCGCCTGAGCGAGCGAGCGGGCCGGGCGCCGGTTGACCTCGAGCACCTCGACAACCATGAAGCCCAGCGGCACCTGCATCGGACCGACAACCGCGCCCTGATTGGCAGCGAACACATCGCGGGCGATGGCCGCGCTCGATGCCGAAGCAAAGGCGGCCTGGTTGGCCGGTGTGACGACCGATGCCTGCAGCCCGGCGGCGCGGGCGGCATCAGCGAGCGAGCCCGACCGCGCAGCGGCTGCGACGCGATCGGCCGTCGCGCGATTGCCGATGATCACCTGCGACAGGCGGCGCGTCTCCTGCGCGGCGTAAGATGCCGCGTTCGCCCGATATTCCGCCTGAATCTCGGCCGGGGTGATCGCGGCCGGCGCCGGCAGCGACGACTGGTCGATCAGCGCATAACGGATCACCCGTCGCTCGGCGATCGCATAGCGTGCACGCTGACGGTTGAAGTACGTCTGCAACTCGGGCTCGGTCGGCGCGCGGGCTGGCGCAAAGCGCGATGCGGGTATGAAGCTCGCCTGGCCGGTGCGTTCTTCGAGGAGCAGCGACGCATAGGGCAGGGTCACACCCTGCGGGATGGCGCCGATCTGGCCCGACGGGGCCAGCAGTTGCCGCACGATCCCGCTGGCGGCGACCTGTTCGCGCACGTCCTGCGCGGTCATCCCCTGCGCGGCAATCACCTGATCGAAGGTGCGCTGGTCGAACGAGCCGGTCAGGCCGGCGAAGCTGGGATCGCGGGTAATTGCCAGCTCGACCGCTTCAGGGGACATGCCAATGCCGAGCTTGCGTCCATATTGTTCGAGCGCGGCGAGATCGGTCACCTGCTCGAGCGTGCGGTCAAGACCGCCGGCAGTGATATACTGCTGCATGGTCAGCCCCGGTTGCTGCTGGCGGGCCTGCGCCAGGCCGTTGTCGAGCCGCCGCCGCAGCTCGACAAGGGTAATCGTGCGATCACCCACTTTGGCGACATTGCCATTGCCCACCGACGGGCCGCCCAGGCCCAGATTGCTGACGTCGCTCACCGCGAACAGCAGCCCGATGAGGATCAGGAACAGCAGCGCGACGATCGCACCGACCCGGGAAGTTATCATTTTGCGAATGGCGGTAATCATCGGGAGGGGCTTTTCCTCTTGTAGCCGGGCAGGCCGGGTCCGCGCCGCTTTAGGCAAGCGTGTCCGCCGCTTCAAGTCCGCTGCCCCGGTTGAGCATGCCGAGGTTCGGCGCTACGGCGACCGCCTGTTCGGGTTCGGGAAGGGTATGAGGCATGCGCCGCAGCTATGTGGTCGGCAACTGGAAGATGAACGGCGGCAAGGCCGCCCTGGCGGAGATCGGGGCGATCGCGACCGTCGCGGCCGAGCATGCGCAGGTCGATGTCGCCATCTGCCCGCCCTTCACGCTGCTCGCCGCCGCCGCCACCGCCGCGCCGCAACTGGCGATCGGCGGGCAGGACTGCCACCAAGCGCAGAATGGCGCGTACACCGGCAGCATATCGCCAGCGATGCTGGTCGACGCCGGTGCCAAGCTCGTCATTCTGGGCCACAGCGAGCGGCGTGAAGGGCTGGGCGAAACGAGCGCGCTGATCAAGTCCAAGGTCGAGGCGGCGCTGGCCGTCGGCCTCGGGGTCATTCTGTGCGTCGGCGAATCGCTCGATGTGCGCGAGCAAGGCGCTGCCGAAACCTATGTGCTCGACCAGCTTGGTGCCTCGCTGCCTTATGCGATGCTCGCCGAACCCTCCCGTGTCGCCATTGCCTATGAGCCCATCTGGGCCATCGGTACCGGGCGCACGGCAAGCGTCGACGATATTGCGGCCATGCATGGCGCCATTCGCAATGCGCTGGGCGATGCCGGAGAGGACATGGCCTTGCTCTACGGCGGATCTGTCACCGCCGATAATGCCGGCGTGATTCTGGCACTGGAGGATGTCGATGGGGCGCTGGTCGGCGGCGCCAGCCTGACGGCGGCGAAATTTGCACCGATCATCGAAGCCGCGAGCCGGCTGGCACCGCCGACGCGCCCAGCTTGATTGATCGTCGGCCAGCGCCTATGTGCCCCGCCAGTCGCGGCTCCGCCGTCCTTGTCCCTTTGTTGCTAGGTTTCACCGTCGCATGAGCGCCCTCTATACCTTCATTCTCGTCCTCCAGGCATTGGTTGCCGCCGCGATGATCGGCGTCATCCTGATGCAGAAGTCGGAGGGCGGCGGGCTGGGTGTCGGCGGCAGCCCGGCAGGTTTCCTGTCGGCGCGCGGCGCGGCGGACTTCCTCAGCCGGGCGACAGCGATCCTCGCGACCATCTTCGTGGCGCTGAGCATCGCGCTGGCGGTGCTGGCAACCGTTGGCCACCGCGCCAGCCAGATCGACGTCGAAGCTGCCAACAAGGCGGCCGCGCCGAGCCCCACTGTGCCTGCCGGGCCGCCCTTGCAGACCGGTCCGATCCTGCCGGGGGCCCCCGCTCCGGGCACGCCACCATCGGGCGGCATTCTGCCCGCTGCGCCGGCCGCGCCGGCCGGTCAGGCACCGCAGGGCGGTGTTCCGATCCAGCAGTAAACCGGTCCGTATTGGGCCGCTTCCCACCGAAGCTGCAAAACCGGCATGCAGACTGTGCATAGCCGCTTGCACCGACTCGAACATTCCAGCTAGGCGCATCCTCCCATGGCGCGGTATATCTTCATCACCGGCGGCGTGGTCTCCTCGCTCGGCAAAGGTCTTATGGCAGCGAGCCTCGCGGCTCTGTTGCAGGCGCGCGGCTATCGCGTGCGCATTCGCAAGTTCGATCCCTATCTGAACGTCGATCCGGGGACGATGTCCCCCTATCAACATGGCGAAGTCTATGTGACCGATGATGGCGCCGAGACAGACCTCGATCTCGGCCATTATGAGCGGTTCACCGGCGTATCGGCCCGCCAGTCGGACAATGTGACCTCAGGCCGCATCTACAAGACGATCATCGAGCGGGAGCGCCGCGGCGATTATCTGGGCGCAACCGTGCAGGTCATTCCGCACGTCACCGATGCGATCAAGGCCTTCGCCCTGGCGGAGAGCGACGATCTCGACTTCGTGCTGTGCGAGATCGGCGGAACGGTCGGCGACATCGAATCGCTGCCGTTCATCGAGGCGATCCGCCAGCTTCGCAACGATCTGGGCCGCGAGAATACCGTGTCGGTGCATGTCACGCTGGTGCCCTATATCGCCGCGGCCGGCGAGCTGAAGACCAAGCCGACCCAGCACAGCGTGCGAGAGCTGGCGGCGCTGGGCGTACAGCCGGATATCCTACTGTGCCGTTGCGAAAAGCCGTTGCCTGAAGGTGAGCGCGCGAAAATCGCGCAATTCTGCAACGTCCGCAAGGAAGCCGTGATTCCCGCGCTCGACGCAAAGAGCATCTATGCGGTGCCGCTGCAATATCATGGCGAGGGCCTCGACGCCGAAGTGCTGCGCGCCTTCGGCATCCATGATGCCAGGGAGCCCGATCTGTCGCGCTGGCACGACATCATGGACCGGCACCTCAATCCGGAAGGCGAGGTGACTGTCGGCGTCGTCGGCAAATATGTGGCGTTGCCCGACGCCTATAAATCGCTGTCCGAAGCGCTGACCCACGGCGGCATGGCCAACCGGGTCAAGGTCAACGTCCGCTGGATCGACGCCGAGCTGTTCGAAAGCGGCGAAGACGATCTGGTCGCGCGGCTGGAGCCGTTGCACGCCATTCTGGTGCCCGGCGGCTTCGGCGAGCGCGGTAGCGAAGGGAAGATCGCCGCAGTGCGCTTTGCCCGTGAACGCAACGTGCCGTTTTTCGGCATCTGCTTGGGCATGCAGATGGCCTGCATCGAGGGCGCGCGCAACACGGCGGGCATCGCCGATGCGTCGAGCACCGAATTCGGCCCTACCGATGAGCCGATCGTCGGGATCATCGAGGAATGGATGAGCGCCGAAGGCCTGCAAAAGCGGGTTGAGGGCGGCGATTTGGGTGGCACCATGCGGCTGGGGGCTTATCCTGCCAGCCTGTCTCCCAACAGCCATGTCGCCAGCCTTTACGGCAGCGACAGCATCAGCGAGCGGCATCGGCACCGCTACGAGGTCAATGGCAAGTATAAGGACGTGCTCGAGAAGGGTGGTCTTGTCTTCTCCGGCATGTCGCCCGACGGGCTGCTGCCCGAAATCGTCGAGCGTCCGGACCATAGCTGGTTCATAGGTGTGCAGTTCCACCCCGAGCTCAAGTCGAAGCCGTTCGATCCGCACCCGCTGTTCGCAGGATTCATCGAAGCAGCGGTCAAGCAGAGCCGACTGGTCTGAGGTTCGCCGCAGCCGATGCGGCAGCGCAACGGTGCTGCTGAATTGAACAATTGAAACGCTCGCCCTTTTCCCACACTATGATGCGATTGGCATCACAGGGGGTGTGATGAAGGGTTCCGAACTCGTCGACCTGATAGCCGCAGGCAGCCTGTTTGCCGGTGCCAGCGCCGAGCAACTCGATGCAATCGCCGCCAGAGCCACGGCACGCACGTTCGCGCGCGGCGATGTATTGATGCATCAGGGCGATCCGGGCGATGCCTGCTATATTCTGACGGCAGGGGTGGCGCGTGTCTCTGTCATCGCCGCCAACGGACGGGAGATCACGCTCGATTTTCTCGAAAAAGGCGCCGTGGCGGGTGAAATTGCCCTGCTCGACGGGGCCGAGCGCACAGCATCGGTGACTGCGATCGAGCCTGTTTCGGCGCTGCGGCTGGATCGCAACGCCTTGCGTGACATCATTGCCAGCCGTCCGGACTTTGCCTGGCAATTGCTCGGCCAGATGGCGCGGCGATTGCGCACGGCAAATGCCACCATCGAAAGCGACCGCGCCTTTGCATCCGGGCCGCGGCTTGCCCGCAGCCTGATCCGGCTGATGGCAACCGGTCCGGATGGTGCGCGGTTACGTCACCAGCTCAACCAGACCGATCTTGCGCATTTCGCCGGCATGAGCCGTGAGCAGATCAATCGCCAACTCTCCATCTGGGCGGACAATGGCATCATCGAGCGGGTGCAGGGCCAGGTGCGCATTCTCGACCCTGAGACGCTGATGGATATTGCGGAGTCGGGCGAATAGGCCATGCGCCGAACGGACAGCCATCGTCAGCGCTGGCTTATCGGTGCCGGGCTCTCGCTGCCGTTGACGATGCTGTTGGCGGCTTGCGGCAGCAACATGGTGGTCGCCGACACGCAGCGTTTCGCAGCCGAAAGACACAGCGCGCAATTTCGACTGAAGGACGGCGTGTGGTTGGAGGAGGACCGCAATTGTGCGGTCGACACAGCCCAGGCGGTTCGACTTTGGCCGGAGTGTGCGTCTGGATTCTATACACGGGCGGGGGCGATCAGTCGGCTGACGCTGCTCCCCGGCGAAGGCGAGGCAGCGCCTTCGCCTGACCGGGGTGGCCTTTTCATCGTCGTAGATGGCGACCGGTTGCTCATGGAGCTCTCCGATTGCCCACAACCGGGAAATGTTCCAGCCGAAGGCAAGCATGACGTCGAACCTTCGACACCACGCAAAGTGGCTTTCTGTTATCAGGCACTCGCGGTTGCACAGACCGATGAGGATGGGGCGGTGACAGCCTATCAATCCTGGCCGGTTTTCTGCGGGCCCATCACCCGCAAAAATCAGGAAGTTACTGACCAGCCGTTTCCGGGGCTGAAAGTGCGGGACGTGAATTGCCTCGCGGAGAGCGAGCGCGCTTTGTTCAATGCAGCGCGCGCCAGTCGGTCAATGGCTCGGCATAGTGAATTTTCATCGGAGTGGCGCTGGGTGCGAGCGACCCGCAACTAGGTTTTGCTGACGCCGGTCGGGTCGCGCGGCACGCCTTTACCGCGGATCGGGGCCGATCTGCAGATAGAGCCGCTGCGCCCGCACGTCGATGATACCGCCGTCGCGCGTCAATATGTCCTGACCGATGACACCGTCGATGGTTACGCCTGTCGCGGCCTGGAGGGCGTTGACCACCGAGGACAGGTCGGTGACGGCAATTCTGGTCTGCGGCACTGCGACGTCGCCGAGCAGCAGTGTCTGGATCGGAACGTCGACCAGCGTGATCCGCCCGCCCGCGCCGGTTCCGCCAACGCTGTTTCCTTGCTCCGGCAGGCCGAACTTGTCGCGGCTAGCGAGATGCACAACCGATCCGCCTGCCCCGGAATCGAGGACGAACGTGCCAGTGACGCCGTTCAGCGTGACTTGCACGGTCTCGTGGCCGGTACGCAGTTTGGTCAGCACGATCGGGCGGTACCCGTTGGCCAGGAGATGCTGTTCAACCGATGGGGAGGGGTTGGGTGACTGTGCCGGCTGGGCAACGGCCGACCAGGCCGACGCGACCAGAGTTGTGACAGCCACCGCAATGGAAAGGTACCGCATGTCCGAACCTCAATGACTACAGATGTAGTCATTGATTATCGCCCAGATATATTCATTGCAAGACCGAATTGACCGTTGAGGCCGGCCACACCCGCCGATACAAGATGCCCCGGCGCGGTGGCCGGGGCATCCGATGCGCAACCTTTATGCCGCCTTCTTGTCGTCGTCGACGGCGACGTCGATCACCGTCGGCGCACCGCCAATGGCGATCTTCTGCGGCTTGAGCGCCTCGGGAATTTCCCGGACGAGATCGATGGTGAGCAAGCCGTCGGACAGATCGGCACCGGTGACGCGGACGAAATCGGCAAGGTCGAAGCGGCGCTCGAAGTTGCGCGTGGCAATGCCGAGGTGGACGAAGCGGCTGCGATCGCCGCTGTCGGCATCGGCTTTCTTGCCCTTGACCGTCAGCGCATTCTGCTGCGCGGTGATGTCGATCTCATCGGCCTTGAAACCGGCGACGGCGATGGTGATTCGATAGCTGTTGGTATCCAGCCGTTCGATGTTGAACGGGGGATAATTGTCGCTCTGTGCTTGCGTGGCATTTTCCAGCGCGTCGAACACGCGGTCGAACCCGACGAAGCTGCGGCGATAGGGCGAAAAGTCGAAACGGGTCATGTCATATCCTCCATTGAGCAATGCGACGATTGGGACCCCGACAGGGCATCCCGATACGATCCGGTCCCGAAGCAACCGGATGGGCAAGATTTAGGAAGGCAGAAGGCGGCTTCAAGAGGATGGTGGCGCGTTGCCGACAGGCCGAATTGCGAAGCCCCCGGACCAGTTGCCTGATCCGGGGGCTCGCGTGACGGAGCGCTCGTCCCCCGATGAGCGCATTGGAACGGTGTCGGCCGGGCCCGTCTGACGCGGGCGGCGCACCGTGGACTCCCTGAACCTGGCCGCTGGTTTGTGGCCGGAACAGGGCATTGCTTAGCGGCGGATTTGCGCGAGTCATCTATTCATCGCTCGCTGTTGCACGAATTGGCAGTGGCTGTGCCAATCTTGCAACATCGATGCGGCGCGGCGAACCCCCAAATCCGTGCCCGCTTGCGCCATTGCACTAAGGCAGCGCAGCGCCTAAGCCGCGCGCCATGATCCTCTCCGCCTACGAGCGTCTCGTCATCAAACGCTATCTGTTGCCGGTGAAGGGCGAGGGCTTCATCTTCATCGCAGCGATATTCAGCTTCGTCGCCGTGCTGCTCGGAGTCGCCGCGCTGGTGATCGTCATGAGCGTCATGAACGGCTTCCGGGCCGAGCTGTTCGACAAGATTGTCGGCCTGAATGGCCACGCGGTGGTGCAAGGCTATGGTGGCCGGCTCAACAACTGGCGGGCGGTGCTCGAGGCGGCGCAGCAAACCCCCGGAATTGTCAGCGCGCGGCCGTTGATCGAGCAGCCGCTGCTCGCCAATGCGGATGGGCGGGTCGAGGCGGTGCTGGTGCGCGGCATGGACGTTGCCGACATCCGCTCCAACGAGACACTGGGTGGCAAGGTGCTGGCAGGCGATCTCGACATGCTGTCGCCGGGCAACGGTCAGGTAGCGCTCGGCTCTCAGCTTGCCCAGAATCTGGGTGTGCAGATCGGCTCGCCGATCACCATCATCAATCCGGCAGGCCGCTCGACACCGTTCGGCACGGTCCCGCGCGAGATCGGCTATACCGTAGGTGCGATTTTCGAGATCGGCGTCTTCGAATTCGACAAATCCTATATCGTCATGCCAATGCAGGATGCGCAGATGCTGCTGCTTTCGGGCGACGCGGTGGGCCTTATAGAGGTCAAGACCACCGACCCCGACCGTGTCGCGCAGATCGTGCAGCCGCTGGCGCAGCAAGTCGCCGGCCGCGCTGTCGTGACCACCTGGCAGCAGATGAATGCAAGCCTGTTCGAAGCGCTGGCTGTCGAGCGGGTCGCGATGTTCGTCATCCTCTCGATCATCATTCTCGTCGCCGCCTTCAATATCGTCTCTTCCCTGATCATGCTGGTGCGCACCCGCACGCGCGACATTGCCATCCTGCGAACGATTGGGGCCGAACGATCGTCCATCCTGCGCATCTTCCTGACCATCGGCACGACCATCGGCGTGCTCGGGACGGCGGCCGGGCTGGCGGTCGGTTTCGTATTCCTGTTCTTCCGGCAGCAGCTGGTGGTCGGCATCCAGTGGCTGACCGGACAGAATCTGTGGGACCCGTCGATCCGTTTCCTTACCGAGCTGCCATCGAAGCCCGACCCGGTGGAGATTATCGTCATCTGTTTGATGGCCGTCTTGTTCAGCTTTCTCGCTGCGCTCTACCCGGCGCTCAAGGCGGCAAACACCGATCCGGTACAGGTGCTGCGCTATGAGTGAGCCGATCCTCGATGTCCGCGATCTGCGCCGCAGCTTCCGCCAGGGGGAGACGGTGATCGAGGTGCTGCGCGGTGTGTCGCTGGCGCTCGCGCCCGGCGAGATTGTTGCGCTGCTGGGGCCGTCAGGCTCGGGTAAATCGACGCTGTTGCAAGCCGTGGGGCTGCTCGAAGGCGGGTTCGAGGGGCATATCGCCATCGACGGGGTGGCTGCAGAGGCCCTCTCCAACGAGGGGCGTACGCAGATGCGGCGCGAGAAGCTTGGCTTCATTTACCAGTTCCACCATCTTTTGCCCGACTTCACCGCCCTTGAAAATGTCGTGTTGCCGCAGCTCGTGCACGGGAGTGACGGGGATGCGGCGCGGGCGCGCGCCGCCGCAATTCTGGGCGAACTCGGGCTTGCCGAGCGACTCGACCACAAGCCTGCCAAATTGTCCGGCGGGGAACAGCAGCGCGTCGCGGTAGCGCGCGCCATGGCCAACCAGCCGCGTCTGATCCTGGCCGACGAGCCGACCGGCAATCTCGATGAAAAGACCGCGGACATCGTGTTCGACCAGTTCGTGGCGCTTGTCAGGGCGCATGGCTCTGCGGCATTGGTCGCAACGCATAATGAACGGCTTGCCGAGCGGATGGACAAAACATTGAGACTGCATGACGGATGCTTCGCATGACTGAAACGATCGACTGGCAGGCACCGGCGACGATGCTCGAACGCGATGACAGCGGCTCGGACCGCGACATCGATTTTCGTACGATCGCGTCTGGCCCGCTCGCCACGCTGGTGGCGCATGTGCTGGCCATGCAGCCCGCCGAGCGGGCGCGGATCGTGATCGACCGGGGTATTGCCGGCACCATCGCCTTCAACGACATCATGGCGCTGGCGGCGCGCAACGATTTTCCGGGAGCCTGAACCATGACCAGCCTGGCCGATTTCGACGTCTCGCTGCCCGGCGGCGGCAAGGAAGCGATGGCAAACCATCTCGGCAAGGTACTGCTGATCGTGAACACCGCCTCCAAATGCGGTTTCACCCCGCAGTATAAGGACCTTGAGGCGCTGTACCGCGACTATAAGGATCGCGGTTTCGAGGTGCTGGCCTTCCCCTGCAACCAGTTCGGCGCGCAGGAGCCGGGCAATGCCGAGGAAATCGCCAAATTTTGTTCGCTGACCTATGATGTCAGCTTCCCGCTGTTCGCCAAGATCGACGTCAATGGCGCCAATGCCGACCCGTTGTGGACATGGCTGAAGAAACAACAGGGCGGCCTGCTCGGTTTCGATGGCATCAAGTGGAACTTCACCAAATTTCTGGTCGACCGGCAGGGCAATGTGGTCTCGCGCCACGCACCCACCACCGCCCCGTCGCAGCTGCGCAGCGAGATCGAGGCGCTGCTGGCGGCATAGGCCATCGGTGCGCGCATCGCGCGCCGTACCGATGTTGATGCTGGCCGAATCACATTGCCCTGCTAAGCTGGGTCACCCATGCCGCATGCACCCTTCGTCCCTTTGCGCGTCTTTTCCAGCTACACGATGCTGGAAGGCGCATTCGAGCCCAAGGCGATCGCCAAGGCCGCCAAAACCCTGAAATTTCCCGCTGTCGCCGTGTGCGACCGCAACGGGCTGTACGCGGCCATGCCATTTTCCGATGCCTGCATCGCGGCGGGCGTCCAGCCGGTCATCGGCGCACTGGTCAGCGTCGCGAGGCCCGGCGTCGAACGGCAGGCACCTGCGATCGACTGGCTGGCGCTCTACGCACAGGACGATCTGGGCTACACCAATCTCTGCCACATCGTCAGCGAGGCGCATCTCTCGCCCGGGCCGGGCGAGGAGCCGCATGTCCGGCTCGACCAGATTGCCGGATATACCGACGGCCTGCTGTGCCTCAGCGGCTGCGGCGAAGGCGCGCTGGCGCGGCTGCTGGCCGAAGGGCAAGTGCGCGAGGCGGAAAGCTATGCCGATGCGCTGGCCGGCCTGTTTCCCGATCGGCTGTATATCGAACTGACCCGGCGTAACGACCCGGTGGAGGAAGCAGCGGAAGCCGCGCTGGTCGAGATGGCCTACGCGCGCGATCTGCCGTTGGTTGCCACCAATCCCTGCTGCTTTGCCGATCGCGATTTCCATGCCGCGCATGACGCGCTGCTGTGCATTGCCCAGTCGGCCTATCTTGAAAGCGACGAGCGCCGCAAGAGTTGCCCGGAAGCTTGGCTGAAGCCCGCGGAGGCGATGGAGGATCTGTTCAGCGATCTGCCGGAGGCGCTGGCAAACAGCCTGGTCGTCGCGCAGCGCTGTGCCGTGCGCGCGCCGAAGCGCAAACCGATCCTGCCATCGCTGGCGGGCGATGTCGACGCCGAGGCGGAACAATTGCGCAAGGATGCGCGTGCCGGCCTGATCGCCAGGCTGCAAAAGGTGGCGGCCAAAACCCCGGCTGTCGCGGACGTGGCGGGTGCGCATGGCGACGTCGGGCAAGACCAGGAATTGATCGAGGTGCTTTCCGAAGAAGCGCTCGAAGCGCGCTTTCCGGAGTATTTTTCCCGGCTGACGTTCGAATGCGACGTCATCATCGGGATGAAATTCCCGGGCTATTTCTTGATCGTTGCCGACTTCATCAAATGGGCCAAGGCGCAGAATATCCCGGTCGGTCCCGGTCGTGGCTCGGGCGCGGGCTCGGTCGTCGCCTGGGCGTTGACCATCACCGACCTCGATCCGCTCAAGCTTGGCTTGCTGTTCGAACGCTTCCTCAACCCCGAACGCGTGTCGATGCCGGACTTCGATATCGACTTTTGCGAAACGCGGCGCGGCGAGGTGATCCGCTACGTGCAGGAGAAATATGGGCGCGACACGGTCGCCCAGATTATCACTTTCGGTACGATGAAGGCACGCGCCGTTCTGAAGGATACCGGCCGGGTGCTGCAGATGGGCTATAATCAGGTCGATCGGCTGGCCAAGCTGATCCCGAGCCATCCGACCGACCCCTGGGACCTCGATCGCGCGCTCAACGGCGTCTCCGAACTCGCTGCCATCTACAAGCAGGAAGACGGCGTGCGCCGCCTGTTCGACATGGCGCGCAAGCTCGAAGGCTTGCCGCGGCACAGCTCGACCCACGCTGCGGGCGTCGTGATCGGAGACCGGCCGCTGGCCCAGCTGGTGCCGCTGTACCGCGATCCGCGCTCGGATATGCCCGTCACCCAGTTCGACATGAAATATGTCGAAGGGGCGGGGCTGGTGAAGTTCGACTTCCTCGGCCTGAAGACGCTGTCCGTGCTGCAGGAGGCGCTGCGGCTGCTGGAGCGGCGCGGGGTCGTGGTCGATCTCGACGCGCTCGAATGGGACGATGCGGGCGTTTACGAGCTGCTGCAGCGCGGCGATACGGTCGGCGTCTTCCAGCTCGAATCGGAAGGGATGCGCCGCACGCTCTCGGCGGTGCGGCCCTCCAACTTCGGGGACATCATCGCGCTCGTCTCGCTGTATCGGCCGGGTCCGATGGACAATATTCCGAGCTTCGGCCGCCGCAAGAACGGGCAGGAGGAGATCAGCTACCCGCATCCGCTTCTGGAATCGATCCTTGCCGAAACCTACGGCATCTTCGTCTATCAGGAGCAGGTGATGCAGGCCGCGCAGATCCTCGCCGGCTACAGCCTGGGCGGCGCGGACCTGTTGCGCCGGGCGATGGGCAAGAAGATCAAGGCGGAGATGGACGCGCAGCGGGCCACCTTCGTCGAAGGCTGCGCCAAGCATAATGCGATCCCCAAGGCCAAGGCCAATGAGCTGTTCGACTTGATCGACAAGTTCGCCGGCTATGGCTTCAACAAGAGCCATGCGGCCGCTTACGCGCTGCTCGCCTATCAGACCGCCTGGCTGAAGGCGCATCACCCGCACGAATTCTTCGCGGCATCGATGAGTTTCGACATCCATCAGACCGACAAGCTTTCGGTGTTCGTCGACGACGCGCGGCGGCTCGATGTCGCCATCGCCGGTCCATGCATCAACCGCAGCGAAGCGAGCTTCTCGGTCGAGGAGGCCGGGGACGTGCTGCGGGTGCGCTTCGGCCTGGGCGGACTGAAAGGCGTCGGCGAGCGGGCAATGGAGGAGCTGGTTACCGAGCGCGATGCCAACGGCCCGTTCGCATCGCTCGACGCCTTTGCCGAGCGCATCGACCCGCGCCTCGTCAACCGGCGGCAAATCGAGGCTCTGGCGGCCGGAGGCGCGTTCGAGGCGATCCACCCGGACCGTGCCGCGGTGTTTGCTGGTGCGGAAGCACTGCTCGCGGCGGCATCGTCCGCCGCCGACGCCCGCAACAGCGGGCAAGGCGGGTTGTTCGGCGGCGATGTCGCAACCATGCCGTCGGTCCAGTTGCCCCGCTGCGAACCCTGGTCGATGGCCGAGGCGATGGCCAAGGAAAAGGAGGCATTTGGCTTCTATTTTTCCGCGCATCCGGTGTCGCGATACCGGGCGCTCACCGAAAATCTGCGGGCGCGTACCTTTGCCGAGTTGGCCGCCAGTGCTCCTGCGGCGCCAGGCGAGCGGCTGCCGGCGACCATGGCGGTGCTGGTCGAAAGCGCCAAACCGCGTACCTCGCAGCGCGGCAATCGCTATCTGATGCTCGGCCTGTCTGATCGCTCGGGCCAGTTTCCGGCGAGCTGTTTCGACGAGGCGGCGAGCGATGCGTTGGTGGCACTGGCGGAGTCCGGCGGCTGCGCCCTGCTGCAGGTCGAACTCGATTGGCGTGAAGGCGAGGAAACCCCGCGCGTCGCGGTGCGCAGCGTCCAGTCGCTCGACCGGCTGGTCGAAACTTCTCCGTTGCGGCTGACGGTGACCATTGACCGGGCCGCGCCGCTGCACGAGCTGGCCCGTCTGCTGCGGGGCGGCGGGCAGGGCAGGGGGGAGGCGATGCTGTTCATCACCCCCGACGAGGCAACCGAACCGCTCGCTATCCTGCGGCTGGGGCGCGGCTATGCCATCGATCAGGAGCTGGTGCACCGCATCGAGCGGCTGGGCGGCGTCACTGCGGTGGCCTTGACCTTGTCCGGGGGTATGGCACAGGCAGCGTAAGGCGCGGGCGCCAAAGCCCGGACCAGCAAGGGAGAGTAGAATGCCGCTCGGCGGAATGCAGGACCAACCGCTCGTCGTCACCAGCCTGATCGATCACGCCGCACGCGAACATGGCGCGCGGGAAATCGTGACCTACTGGGCGGACGGCACGCTGGAACGCAGCAGCTGGGGAGACATTCACCGCATCGCCCGGCAGATGGCACAGGCGCTGCAGCGGCTGGGCATGCGCAAGGGCGATCGTATTGCGACGCTGGCGATGAACCACATGCATCATCTGGCTGCCTGGTATGGCAGCGCCGGGATGGGTGGCATTCTCCACACCGTCAATCCGCGACTGTTCGATGAGCAGCTGGTCTACATCATGAACCATGCGGCAGACCGGGTGCTGCTGTTCGACCGGGCGTTCCTGCCCATCGTCGAGCGGCTGCGCCCGCAATTGAAGACGGTCGAGCATTTCATCCTGTTCGATTCCGGCCCGGAAGCCGGATATCTGGGCTTCCGCGAATGGATCGGGGCGGAAGACGGCAATTTCCAGTGGGTTCAGCTCGACGAGCGCGACCCCTGCGGCCTGTGTTACACCAGCGGCACCACCGGCAATCCCAAGGGTGTGCTGTATCTGCACCGCAGCAATGTCATCCACGCTTATGCGCTGCTGCAGCCCGATGTATTCGACCTGTCGGCGCGCGCGGTGGCATTGCCGGTGGTGCCGATGTTCCACGCCAACGCCTGGGGCCTGCCCTATGGCGCGGCCGCAGTGGGCGCGAAGATGGTGTTTTCCGCGACCAACGATGCCGGCGTGCTGTGGAGGCTGATCCGCGAGGAAAAGGTAACGCACAGCGCCGGTGTGCCGACGGTCTGGCTGCAGATGTTCGCGGACATGGACAGCAATGGTGGCGACTGGGGCCGGCTCAGGCATGTTGTGATCGGTGGTTCTGCCGCGCCGCGCGCGATGATCGAACGGTTGATGAAAGCAGGCATCAGCGTCGCTCACGCCTGGGGCATGACCGAAACCAGCCCGATCGGCACGATGGGTGCCAAACCCTGGAACTGGGACGACATGAGCTTCGACGAGCAGGTCGACATGGTCGCCAAACAGGGTCGCGTGCCGTTTGGCGTCGAGCTGCGTGTTGTCGACGACAATGACGAGGAACTGCCGCGCGACGGCAAGAGCAGTGGCCGCCTGCAGATCCGTGGCCTCTGGATCATCCAGCGCTATTTCGAGGCGGAGCATGACGCCGCCGATGCCGACGGGTGGTTCGATACCGGAGATGTCGCCATCATCCACCCCGACGGCATCATGCAGATCACCGATCGCGCCAAGGATGTCATCAAGTCGGGCGGCGAGTGGATTAGTTCGATCGAACTGGAAAATGCTGCGGTCGGTGCGCCGGGCGTTGCCGAGGCAGCGGCGGTGGGCGTACCGCACCCCAAGTGGGACGAGCGGCCGCTGCTGCTGGTCGTGCGCAAGCCGGGCAGCGAGGTCAGCGAGCAGGAGATCGTCGAGCATCTGACCCAGCATGTCGCCAAATGGTGGCTGCCGGACGAGATCAAGTTCGTCGACAGTCTGCCGCACACCGCGACCGGCAAGCTGCTGAAGCGCCAGCTGCGGGACGAGTACAAGACCTACAAGCTGGCATCATTGGGGTAAGGCAGGCGCCCGGCCGAACGGCCTGCCGAAGCGTTCAGATCAGACGCATCTGTCCATCGCGCTCGGGCGCAACGAACAGGTCGGAGCGCAGCGTGCTCGCGGCCCTGTCGAGACCGTAAATGCGGGCTGCGCGCTTGAAACGTGCCCGGATAAGGTCCGCCCACACCCCGGTGCCGCGCATGCGGGATCCGAACGCAGGGTCATTGTCCCGCCCGCCGCGCATGTCGCGGACGATGGCCATCACCTTGCCGGCACGATCCGGGAAATGGGCGTCCAGCCATTCGCGAAACAGCGGGGCCACCTCATGCGGCAGACGCAGCAGGATGTAACTCGCGCGATATGCGCCGGCGCTCGCTGCTGCGGCCAGTATCCGCTCGATTTCGTGGTCGGTGATAGCTGGGATGACGGGCGAGACGTTGACCTGCACTGGGATGCCGGCGGCAGCCAGCGCCTCGATTGCGGCAAGCCGTTTGGCAGGGCGCGGCGCGCGGGGTTCCAGGGTTCTGGCAATCGCCTCATCCAGAGTGGTGACGGATATCGCCACCGCGACCAGACCGCGCCGCGCCATGTCGGCCAGCAGGTCCAGATCACGCAACAGCCGGTCGGATTTGGTCGTAATGATCAGCGGGTGTCCGGTCGAGGCGAGCACCTCGACCACGTCGCGTGTGATGCCCCAGGTCCGTTCTACGGGCTGATAGGGATCAGTATTGGTGCCGATGGCGAGCGGGGCCGCGACATAGCCCGGCGCGGCCAGCTCCTTGCGCAGCAGCGCTGCAGCGTCCGGCTTTGCGAACAGCCGCGTTTCGAAGTCCAGCCCGGGCGAAAGGTCCAGCCACGCGTGGGTGGGGCGGGCATAGCAGTAGATGCAGCCATGCTCGCAGCCACGATAGGCGTTGATCGACCGGTCGAAGGCGATGTCCGGCGAGGTGTTGCGGGTGATTATGGTCCGTGCCCGCTCTACGGCCACCTCGGTCTTGGGGCGGGCAGGCGCGCCGTCGATATCGGCAATTGCGTCGAGCCAGTCGCCATCGGCTTCCCGTTCTGCCAGTCCGAACCGGACCGGTCTGCGGTTGGACGGCGCACGACGCCCTGGGGTCGGCGGAGAGGGGAAAGGTGCACCGTCCATCAGCGCACCGTAGGGCCAGTCAAAGGAACATTACAAGAACAAAATGTGTGTGACGATGCCGAGCCGGGGAGCGAGCAGTGGGATGGGTCGCAAATCCGGCTAGTCACACCGCGTGCTTTAGCGGAACGGCGGCTCGTTGAACGCGCGCAGTTTGCGGGAATGCAGCTTGCTCCCCTCTTCGCGCAGCAGGTCGCAGGTGGTGATGCCGATCTGGAGATGCGCGGCGATCGCTTCCTCATAGAAGCGGTTGGCCTGGCCCGGCAGCTTCAACTCGCCGTGCAGCGGCTTGTCCGAGACGCACAGCAGTGTCCCATAGGGGACGCGGAAGCGATAGCCCTGCGCGGCGATGGTCGCGGATTCCATATCGATGCCAATGGCGCGCGACTGCGAAAAGCGCAGCGCGCTCTCGGAATAGCGCAGCTCCCAGTTGCGGTCGTCGGTGGTCACCACCGTTCCGGTGCGCATCCGCCGCTTCAGATCGGCGCCGCTTTCCCCCGAGACCCGTTCGGCGGCTGCGGCAAGGCTGACCTGCACTTCCGCGATCGCGGGGATCGGGATTTCGCGGGGCAGCACGGTGTCGAGCACATGGTCGTCGCGCAGATAGGCGTGGGCCAGAACATAGTCGCCGATGCGCTGGGTGGGCCGCAGGCCACCGCAGTGACCGATCATCAGCCAGGCTTCAGGGCGAAGCACGGCGAGATGGTCGGTCACGGTCTTGGCGTTGGACGGGCCGACGCCGATATTCACCAGGCTGATGCCTTGGCCACCCGGCGCGATCAGGTGATAAGCCGGCATCTGGTGCCGCCGCCATGCGCTGTCAGCCACCAGTTGGGTGGGGTCGGCGCCAGGCGATTCGGTGTAGAGACCGCCGGCACCCGACAGCGCACTGTACCGTCCTTCCCCGACTTGGCCGGCTGCCCAGCTGACGAATTCATCGACATACCGATGATAGTTGGTGAAGAGGATGAACTTCTGGAAATGCTCGGGCGGGGTGCCAGTATAGTGCCGCAGCCGCGCCAGGCTGAAATCGGTGCGCAGCGCATCGAACAATGCCAGCGGTCGAGGCTCCCCCTGATCGTGGCGAAGCGTGCCGTCAGACAGCTCATCCCCGATAAAGGCCAGTTCGGTCGCCGGAAAATGCCGGGCAAGGTCCTGCGGCGATACTCCGTTGAGCGCACTGCCGGTCAACCCGTCGAGCACATAGGCAAAGGGGATTTCCTGTGTGCTCTGGGTTACCTCGAAGCGGACATCATATTGTTCGCAGATCAGACCCAGCTGCTCGCGCAGATAGGGTTCGAACAGGTCCGGCCGGGTGATGGTTGTCGCATAATCGCCGGTTTCGCTCAAACGACCGAAGGCGACCGACCGACCATTACCATGCTCGACGCCTTCGTAGCGGATGCGCAGTTCCGGATAGTTGAACGCGCCGCTGCTGCGCAGGTGCGGGTCGGGGACCTTGCCCTTGCCGACATAGTCCGACACCGCTTCCCTGAGCCGTCCGACCGACGCGTCATAGCGGCGCTTGATCTGGTCGATGGCGCTGTCGACAGCGGCGGCAGAGGATGTGGGCATGGTCGGTCCTGATCGAGTGAAGTTCTATCCCTAACCGCTTGAGCCGAGCTTGTCGAAGGCCCGCCTGTGCTGATGCGCAAAGCAAAAGAACAGGTCAGGAAATGAGAGCGTCGGCACAAAGGTCAGCCGGCGTAGCTGGCCTGCATCGGTACCGGGCGGTGTCAGAGCTGGCCGAGCATGTGCTCCGCTGAGCTGACCTTGTATTCGCCCGGTGCCTCGACGTTGAGCTGTTCGACCACGCCGTCGTTGACCACCAGTGAGAAGCGCTGGCCACGGGTGCCCATGCCGAACTTGCTGCCGTCCATGGTCAGGCCCAGCGCCTTGACGAAGTCGGCATTGCCGTCGGCCAGCATCGTCAGGCCATCGGCACCGGCCTGCTTCGCCCACGCGCCCATCACGAAGGCGTCGTTCACCGCGGTGGCCGCGATCTCGTCGATTCCCTTGGCCTTGAGCTCGGCCTGCTTCTCGATGAAGCTGGGCAGGTGGCGCGCCGAACAGGTGGGGGTGAAGGCACCCGGAACCGAGAACAGCGCGACTCGCCGACCCGCGAAATAATCGGCCGACGCAACCGGTTCGGGACCGGCTTCGGTCACCTTGATCAGCGTGGCGGCGGGAATGGTATCTCCAACGGCGATGGTCATCGACAGGCTCCTTACGGGGTTCAGGCAAATTGATTGCCGCGCCTATATAGGGAGAGCGCCGGTCCTGCCAGCAGGGGCAGAGCGGAAAATATCTGCAGCAGCGTCTACCATTTGAGGTTGCCCTGCTTGAGGCCGCTGCTCCGCATCAGGTCTATGCCCCGCCGCGTTTCGCCGTGCAGCGCCATCGTCACGCCGGTTTCGAACAAGGCGATCGCCTGCGCGGCATCGCGCTTGTCCGCTGCCAGCGCTGCCTCAGCGCGGCTGCCCAGCGCCGAAGCTGCCTTGTCCATTGCGCGGGCGGTGGCTGTCATAAGTGCCGCCCGGTCATCGCTGAGCGACCCGGCCCGCCGCCGATAGTCGACCAGAACTTCCGGAACGAGGCCGCCGACATGTCCCGCACCGAGCAGGCGCAGCCAAAGGTCGAGATCTTCAGCAGCGCGCAGCGAGGGATCATAGCCTCCCACGGCCAGCAAGGCGTCGCTGCGGATGGTGCAGAGGCCGAAGACACGGGTCTGGTCGGTCAGCACGCCCTGCAAGGTGACTGGCTCGGCCTGGCGGTAGCGGTGCGAGAATATCTGGCGGTGGTCGCTACCCTCGCAAAAAGATTCGGCATCACAGGTGACGAAGGCGACATGGGGCTCGCCTTCGATCCGGGCGAGCATGCGCTCCAGATAGGCCGGGCGATAGCGGTCGTCGCTGTCGAGCAGCGAGATATAGGGCGCGCGGGCTGCCGCGATGCCGGCGTTGCGCGCCGCCGCAAGGCCCCCATTGCTTTGCTGGATCAGGCGAAAGCGCGGGTCTGACAGATATGGCGTTATCGCGGCCACGGTTTCGTCGGTCGAGCCGTCGTCGACCACAATCGCCTCGAAATCCTGCATCGTTTGCGCGCACAGCGACTGAAGGGCCTCACCGACATAGGGCGCGACATTGTAGGCCGGGACGACCACAGAAACGCGGGGGGTGGCGGCAGCGCTGGGCATGGCTTCAAGGTTTGGCTGGACGGCGATGAACGGCGGCATAATATAGCCGCCATGCCCCCGCCAGCCGATTTACCCTATTTCACCGGAAAATTGCTGCTCGCGCTGCCGGCCATCGGCGACCCGCGTTTCGACCATGCGATCATCGCCATGGTCAGCCACGACGCTGACGGCGCGATGGGCATTGCCATCGGTCAGGCCGGTGACTTTACCGTGTCCGAGGTGCTCGATCAGGCGCAACTGCCCGGCAGCATCACGCCCGATCCGCCGGTGATGATAGGTGGACCGGTGGAACCGCAGCGCGGGTTCGTAGTCCACAGCAGCGATTGGGGCGGGCAGGGGACGATCGACGTCGCCGGGCGGTTCGCAGTGACCGCTTCCCTCGACGTGCTGCGCGCCATTGCAGAGGGCCGCGGGCCGGGTCGCTGGATGCTGGCCATGGGATATGCCGGTTGGGGCGCGCAGCAACTGGAGGGCGAGATCGCCGCCGATGCGTGGCACGTAACCGATATCGACGAGGCAGTGCTGTTCGATTTGGCACCAGAGTCCCGTTGGGCAGCAACGATGGCCCGCGATGGCATCGATCCCGCGCGGATAGCGGTGCGAGGTGGGCGGGCGTAATCAGCCGTAGGCCGGGACTGATATAAACAAATCTTTATATCACCTTGCCCTCGGCCCGTTGCGCGGCTAAAGGCGCGGGCAATTCCAAACTTTCCCGGAGAATTTCCAGTGGCCACCACCGCCCGCGCCAATGACTATGTCGTTGCCGACCTCAGCCTTGCCGATTTCGGCCGTGCGGAGATCAACATCGCCGAAACCGAAATGCCCGGCCTGATGGCGCTGCGGCAGGAATTCGGCGCGTCGCAGCCGCTGAAGGGCGCGCGCATCACCGGGTCGCTGCACATGACCATCCAGACCGCAGTGCTGATCGAGACGCTGACAGCTCTCGGTGCCGAGGTGCGCTGGGCGACCTGCAACATCTTCTCGACGCAGGACCATGCCGCCGCCGCCATCGCCGCGACCGGCGTGCCAGTGTTCGCCGTGAAGGGTGAGAGCCTGGCCGATTATTGGGATTATGTCGGCGACATTTTCAATTGGGGCGCGGACACCGATGGCACCACCGCCAACATCATCCTCGACGATGGCGGAGACGCCACCATGTTCGCGCTGTGGGGTGCGAAGCTGGAAGCTGGTGCCGAGATGGGCGAGCCGGAGAATGAGGAAGAAGTCGAATTCCAGCGCGCGCTCAAGGCGTTCGTCGCGAAATATCCCGGCTATCTGACCGAGACGGTCAAGAACCTGAAGGGCGTTTCGGAAGAAACCACCACTGGCGTCCACCGCCTTTACGAAATCGCCAAGAAGGGTGAGCTGCCGTTCCCGGCGATCAACGTCAACGACAGCGTCACCAAGTCGAAATTCGACAATCTCTATGGCTGCAAGGAATCGCTGGTCGACGCCATCCGCCGCGCCACCGACGTGATGCTGGCTGGCAAGGTCGCCTGCGTTGCCGGCTTTGGTGACGTCGGCAAGGGTTCGGCCCAGTCGCTCCGCAACGGCGGCGCGCGCGTGATGGTCACCGAAATCGACCCGATCTGCGCACTGCAGGCGGCAATGGAAGGCTTCGAGGTCGTGACCATGGATGAGGCGGTCAAGCGCGCCGACATCTTTGTCACCGCCACCGGCAATGCCGATGTCATCACCGCCGACCATATGGCGGCGATGAAGCCGATGAGCATTGTCTGCAACATCGGTCACTTCGACAGCGAGATCCAGATTTCCGCTCTGTCCAACTACAAGTGGACCGAGGTGAAGCCGGGCACCGACCTCGTCGAATTCCCCGACGGCAAGCAGATCATCGTCCTCGCAAAGGGCCGGCTGGTCAATCTTGGCTGTGCTACCGGGCACCCGTCGTTCGTCATGTCGGCCAGCTTTACCAACCAGACGCTGGCGCAGATCGAGCTGTGGACGCGCGGCGACCAGTATAAGAACGAAGTCTACGTGCTGCCAAAGCACCTCGATGAGAAGGTCGCGGCGCTGCATCTGGAAAAGCTCGGGGTCAGCCTCTCCAAACTGACGCCCAAGCAGGCCAATTACATCGGCGTGCCGGTCGAAGGCCCGTTCAAGCCGGATCATTACCGCTACTGATCCCCCGGCCTGCGCGGAAATTCGCCGCAGTTATGCTGTCGAAGGGTTGACGCATCGCCGCTCGCTTCGGGCGGAGAGCCGATCTTTCGACAGCCGCGGCGTGGATCAGCATAGACGAAGCGTTGGCGCGGCGAGTCAAACCGTTGCATGGCCGCCCTTTGCCAGCACCCCGCTTTGCGCTAGGCGAATGGCCATGCCAGAAATCGCCCGCGCAGGGGAAGCCCGCTCCCATCCATGACCATGCCGGATTCGACCACGCTTGCCCTCGTCGGCATAATCGCCGCGCTCTGGCTCGCAGCGGCGGTCTGGGCAGTGGTGCGCGGGCTGACCATGCAGCGCCGCGCGGCTTATTCCGAACGTCGCGCCCATCAGCTTGCAGCGATGATCGAAGTCGGTCCGTCGCGTCCCTTGATCGTCCGCTCTGACGGACGGATCGAAGGCGGCGGCGACTGTGCCGCCCTGTTCGGTTTCGACATCCTGCCGTCGACGCTCGACGCGCTGCTAGGCCAGGATGGCGATGCGCTCACCCACGGCGACGGGCAGGCGCTGGCGGAAGAAGTCCGGGCCGCGCAACGGACGGGCAAGGCGTTCACGCTTACCGTGCAGGATCGCCAGGCGCTGCGCACGCTCAAAATCCGCGGCGGCCCTTTGCCGCCGTCCTTCGGACAGCAGGGCGCGGCACTACTGTGGGTGACCGACGCGTCGGCCGACGAAGCGCGCGTCCGCAAGCTGCAGCGCCAGCGCAGCGATGCCGTTGCGGCGTTCGACGCCATTTCGGCCCTGATCGAGGCCGCGCCCTTTCCGATGTGGTTCCGCGACACGGACCTGTCGCTGGCGCTGGTCAACCGCGCCTACGTCGAGGCGGCAGAAGCCGGCGATGCACAGGAGGTGGTCGCACGGCAGACCGAATTGATCGAGCCTGTCGCCGGTGTAAGCGCCCGCGACGCGGCGAAGCGCGCAGGCGACGCTGGCGAACCCGTCACGCGCATCGTGCCGGTCACCGTGAGCGGCGAGCGGCGCATCATGGAAGCGGTCGACGTGCCGATCGCCGAAATCGGCGTCGCGGGCTATGCCGTCGATCGGCAGGAGCTGGAGGATGTGCGCGCGGAATATCGGCGTTTTGCCGATGCGCGCCGCTCGATGCTCGACCAGATGTCGGCGGCGGTCGCCGAATTCGGTCCGGACCGCCAGCTTCGCTTCGTCAATCGGCCCTTCTTGCGACTGTTTCTGGTGGATGAGGAATGGGCGGCTTCGGCCCCCCCGTTCGAGCGACTGCTCGACCGGTTGCGCGACAATGGCCGAACACCCGAAGTGCGCGATTTCCCGAGCTGGCGGGCCGAACGCCGCGGCTGGTTTGCCGCGGCGGACCTGATCGAGGAGAGCTGGATGCTGCGCGATGGCACGCACTTGCGCACCGTCGCCCAGCCCACCCCCGACGGCGGCTTGCTGCTGGTGTTTGAAGACCGCACGGAACAGCTTCGACTTGCCTCGGCGCGCGACACGCTGCTGCGGGTGCGCACTGCAACCTTCGATAATTTGTACGAGGCGGTCGCCGTGTTCGCGCCAGACGGCAAATTGCACCTGTGGAACCAGCGCTTCCGTCGGCTGTGGGATGTGCCGGAGGAGTATCTCACTGCTCATCCCCGCGTTGATGCATTGATGGAGCGGATCGCTCCCCGGCTGCGCGATCCGCGTCAGCAGGGTGTCGTGCGCCAGATGATTGTCGGGGCCGCCGGCGAGCGCCAGCAACGCAGCGGCCGCATCGAATTCCGCGAAGGCCAGCAGTTCGATTTCTCCGCCATTCCGCTGCCGGATGGCAACGCCCTGTTCACGCTGATCGACGTGACCGACAGCCGTCGCATCGAGCGTGCTCTGCGGGAGCGGGCAGAAGCGCTCGAAGCGGCCGACAAGGTCAAGACCGATTTCCTCAGTCGCATCAGTTATGAATTGCGCACGCCGCTGACATCGATCGGCGGTTTCGCGGAGATGCTGCAGGGTGGTTACGCGGGTGAACTGAGCACCAGCGGCAAAAGCTATGTCCAGGCCATTCTCGATTCCACAGCAGCACTCGGCGCGCAGATCGATACCGTTCTCGATCTGGCGCAGAGCGAGGCAGGCACCTTGCCGCTTGAGCGTCGGCCGATCGCGCTCGACGCACTGGTGCGTGCTGCTGCGGCGGCCTTTGCAGAGCAGGCGAAGGCCAACGGCATAGACATCACGCTGGAACTGAAGATCGGGCTCGGCACGATCTCCGGCGATGCCAAGCGGTTGCGGCAAGCCATCGATCAGGTGCTTGCCAATGCCCTTACTGCCTTTGCCGATGGGAACAGCGATCGCCGGATACTGATCCATGGGGACGGGGACGCAACCTCTGCGCAGATCATCGTTTCGGACAACGGGTCCGGCATTGAGCCAAGCGGTTCGCGGGCCGTCGGCATCGCACTGGCGCGTCAGCTTGTCCAAGCGCACGACGGGCGTTTCGAGCAGGTCGCGCGCAAGGGCGAGGGCGCGATGATTGCGATGTTCCTGCCGCGATGAGGCAATGTGGCGGCCGACGATCACCCGCCCTTGCGACAGTAAGGGCACATAGCCGATGATTTTCGGTCTAGACGATATCGACTGCATTGGTGCTGCGATTGCTGCAGCGGCGCGCCCGGGCGACGCGATCGGTCTGATCGGCGATCTTGGCGCAGGCAAGACGACACTGGCGCGCGCCATACTCTCCGCACTTGGACTTGCGGGTGAAGCGCCCAGCCCGAGTTTTGCAATCGTGCAGCCTTACGCGCCGCCGGAAACAGCCCTACCGGTGCTGCATATCGATCTGTACCGGATCGAAGACCCTGCAGACATCGCGGAACTCGGCCTCGACGAGCAGCGCGCGGACCATCTGCTGCTGGTCGAATGGCCCGAACGTCTGGGTCCGACGCAGTGGCGCGACATGCTGCTGCTGACCATCGAGGCGGCCGGCGACAATGCGCGCCGCTTGACAGCACAGGTGCCCAAGGCTTGGGGGAGCCGATGGCCCTTTCCGACATGATTCCGCCCGCCGCGACCGACGCTTTCCTTGCTGCTGCGGGCTGGGGCGGTGCACGAGTAGATCCACTTGCCGGCGATGCGTCCTTTCGCCGTTATTTTCGTGTTACCGACGGGGCGCGTGTTGCGGTGCTGATGGACGCGCCGCCGCCGCATGAAGACCCCCGTCCATTCATCGATGTCGCAGACTATCTGCGCGGACTGGGGCTGGCGGCGCCGGCCATTTTTGCACGAGACCTCGACAACGGGCTGCTGCTGATCGAGGATTTCGGATCGGATCGGATGCGCGAGGCGCTCGACGTCGCGCCGGCCCGCGAGGCGGAACTCTATGCCGGCACTGTCGCAGTGCTGACCACCTTGCACGGTCACGCCCCTGCGCCCGGCCTGCCGGAGCATGGGCTCGACAGCTGGCTTTCCGAACTGAGTCTGTTCACGGATTGGTACGGACCGGCGACGGGGCTGGACCTCGATCCTTTCCCCTTTCTTGCCGCGTGGCGCGACGTGCTGGAGCCGGTCGAAAACGACGGCCTGGCTCGGGTGACGATGCTGCGCGACTTTCATGCCGAGAATGTCATGCTGTTGCCCGGCCGCAGCGGCGTGGCCGCTTTCGGGTTGCTCGATTTCCAGGACGCCTGTCGCGGCCATCCGGCTTACGACCTTGCGTCGATCCTGGAAGATGCCAGGCGGGACGTCACCCCGGCAATCGAACGATCGATGATCGACGCTTATGTGGCGTCGACCGCGCGTGATGGCCGGTTCGAGGCCGCCTATTGGGCGTTGGCCGCACAGCGCAACACGCGCATTCTGGGCGTGTTCTGCCGCTTGTGGAAGCGCGACGGCAAGCCGCACTACAGGACCTTTCAATCGCGCATGTGGGGGCTGCTCGAACGCGATCTGGAGCAGCCGCACCTCGCCCCGGTGCGCGCCTGGTTCGATGACCATGTCCCCGCTGACAAGCGTGGCGCTTTCTGGGCCGAATTCGCGGCATGAGCGCGCATATCGAAAGCGCGATGGTGATGGCTGCGGGGCTTGGCAAGCGCATGCGCCCGCTGACAGCCACCCGGCCCAAGCCGTTGGTGCGCGTGGCTGGCAAGCCGCTGATCGATCATGCCTTTGAGCGCATAGCCGATGCCGGGATCGGCCATGTCGTGGTCAATGTCCACTATCTAGCCGACGCGCTCGAAGCGCATTTGGGCGCCAGCGACTGGCCTTTTGACATCGATGTGTCGGACGAGCGCGCTGCCTTGCTTGAAACCGGCGGTGGCCTGGTCAAGGCGGCACCGATGCTGCGGGGTGAGCCCATATTGTGCGCCAACAGCGACAATATCTGGACCGACGGCCCGCGTAACGCCATCGAAATGCTCGCCGAGCGCTGGGACGATGCAACGATGGATGCGCTGCTTCTCGTAGTCCCGCAGGCGCGCGCCAACGGGCATGCCGGCCGCGGCGATTTTCATATGGACCCGGTGGGTCGCTTGACCCGTCGGCAACCGGGCAAGATCGCGCCGTTCGTGTTCACCGGCGTGCAGCTTTTCTCCCGCCGCCTGCTTGTCGATCCGCCAGCCGGGGCTTTTTCGACCATGGTCTTCTGGGAGCGCGCCATCGCCAAGGGCCGCTTGTTCGGCATGTCGCACGGCGGCAGTTGGTTCGACGTCGGCAGCCCCGCCTCTATACCGCTGGTCGAAGCGGCGCTGAACGACGGTTAGACCGCCGCGCCGGCTGGCACCTGCGGGGCGCCTCAGGCAACAGGGGCTGTTCTTTTTCTGTTCGGCAAGGCAATAGGCTTGCAGCAGCCTCCGGCAGGCGGAGGGTGAACGGGAAGCGGGATGTCCGAAACGCAATCGATCCGTCCGTCCCTTTTCACTGTCCCGGTCAATCGGGCGTTCGCTGACGCGCTGGTCGCGGGCGTGATGGCCCGGCATGGCGCGGATCGGCTGGGGCTGGCGGCGGGCATGATCCTGCTGCCCAACAACCGTGCCGTCACCGCCGTGCGGGACGCCTTCATTCGCCATGCCGGGGGCGCGCTGCTGCTGCCGCGGCTGGTCGTGCTGGGCGACGATGACCTCGACGACGGTGTCGGCGCCGCGCTGGACCGGATCGATGCTGAGGAAGAGCCGCTGCCTCCGGCCATCGGGCCGATGCGCCGCCGGTTCCTGCTCGCGCAGTTGATTGTCGCAGAGCGGGACGGGACGCCGGCGGGCGAAGCCATTCGCCTCGCCGACAGCCTTGCCCGCGTCATCGATGTGCTGACGATCGAAGAGGTCGCGCTCGATCGGCTGGCCGCGCTCGACGACGCGGCGATGGCCAGCCACTGGCAGGAGGCATTCGCGCTCCTGCAGCGGCTGTGCCGCCGCTGGCCCGAAATTCTTGCGGCGGAGGGCGCCATAGATCGGGCGGCACGGCGCAATGCCACCTATGACCGGGTTGCGCGGCGCTGGCGGACGCGGGGATTGCCGGCGCCGTTCGTTGTGGCAGCGGGTGTCACGTCCACCGCGCCGGCCATTGCCCGGCTGCTGCGCACCATAGCGTTCGCGCCGGGTGGCACGGTGCTGTTGCCTCATCTCGATGTCGCCATGCCAACGGAGTGGTGGGATGCGCTGGGAGACGATCCTGCAGCGCTCGAAGATGGCGGACAACCGCCGCTCGACGGCCATCCCCATTTCCACCTCAAGCTGCTGCTGGAGCGGATGGGCATGGCCAGCGGCGAGGTACAATCGTGGCCGCATGCGTGCGACGCCGATGGCCCGGCGACGCGTCCTGCGCTGGTTCGCCAGCTGTTCGCGCCGGCGCAGTTTACCGCGGCGTGGCAACATGTCAGGCGCAGCGAGCGGGACGCCGCCGGCATATCGCTGATCGAGTGTGCGACGCCGGCGGAAGAGGCGCTGGCTATTGCCTTGGCGATGCGTGAGGTGCTGGAGGTGCCTGGACGGACAGCCGCATTGGTGACGCCCGACCGGGCGATCGCGACGCGGGTGGCGGGGCATCTGGCACGCTGGGGCGTCGCTGCGGATGATTCGGCCGGACAGCCGCTGACAACGACTGCTGCTGGTGAATTGCTGCTCAATTTGGCTGGCGCCGCGTCGAGCGGCTTTGCGCCGGTGCAGCTCATATCGCTGCTCAGCCATCCGTTCGTTGCCACCGATGACCGCATGCCGTGGCTCGACCGCGTCCGCGACCTCGATCTGCTGCTGCGCGGCCCCCGCCCCGCGGCTGGCCTCGCGTGCATCGATGCGTTGCTGCGTGAGTCCGCACGCAAGGCAGACGGCAGCATGGACGGCGCGGGTGCGGCGCTGCGCCAATGGTGGTCGCAGAGCGTGATGCCGCTGTTGCTCCCGGTCGAAGGCCGGTTCGCAGCCGACGCGTCGGTCGACTTGGCGACGATGGTGGGGACGTTGCGGCAGGCGCTGACCACCCTGTCGGCCGAGACGATCTGGACCGGTACCGCCGGCCGGGCGCTCGCGCGTCTGTTCGAGACCATCGAAGCCGAAGCGGACGTCCTGGCGACAGAGGTACGTCCGCAGGAAGTCGTGCCGCTGCTCGCGCAACTGATGCGCGATGTCGCAGTGCGCCCCCCACAGGGCGGTCATCCCCGCCTGTTCATCTGGGGCTTGATCGAAGGGCGATTGCAGCGGGCAGACCGGATGATCCTGGCCGGGCTCAACGAAGGGCAATGGCCGCAGCCGCCGTCGCCCGACCCTTGGCTTGCGCCGATGATGCGCAAGAAGCTGGGGCTGCCTGGACTGGACCGGCCGGCGGGCCTGGCTGCGCATGATTTCGCGTCGGCATTGGGTGCAGCAGAGGTGATAATCACCCGATCGCAGCGGCAGGGAAGCGCGCCGACTGTTGCCTCGCGGCTGGTGTTGCGGCTTGAGGCGCTGGTCGGTGATCGCGCGCTGATGGCCGGGCAGGACGGGCTGGCGTCGCTCGCAGCAGCCATCGATGCCTGCGCGACGCCGCAGCCGATCGCGCGCCCGGCGCCCGCGCCGCCGCGCAGCCGCAGGCCGACGCAGATCAGCATTACCGAGGTCGACCGGCTGCTGGCCGATCCCTTTGCCTTCTACGCCCGCAATGCACTCGGCCTGTTCCGGCTGGACCCGCTCGATGCGGAACCGACGCCCGCATGGCGCGGGACCATGGTGCATGCCGTGCTCGAACGCTGGCTGAAACAGGGCGATGGAAGCATCGACCGGCTCGAACCCATCGTCGAGGAACTGCTGGACGGCCCCGGTGTCAGCCCGGTGCTGCGCACCTTGTGGGCGCCGCGGCTGCGTCCGGCGATGCGCTGGGCAGTCGGGGAAATAGTGCGCATGCAGCGGGAAGAGCGGCGCATGCCCATCCTTTCGGCTTCGGAGCAACGCGGGGAAATCCGCATCGACGGAATCCGTCTGTCGGGTCGGCCGGACCGGATCGACCGTTTGGCCGATGGCAGCCTCGCCATCGTCGACTACAAGACCGGAAGCGGCCCGGCAAAGCGATCGGTGGAGGCCCTGTTCGCGCTGCAACTGGGTCTGATCGGCCTGATGGCGCAGCAGGGGGCCTTTGCCGGCGAACCGGGGCCGGTGTCGACATACGAATATTGGCGAACCAACCGGCGCCCCAAGGGCGAGGGTTTCGGCTGGGTGGACACGCCGTTCCTCAAGCAAGAGGCAACGGTGGATGCCGGCAATTTTGCCGAACGCGCAGAACAGCGGCTGCGCGAGGGCATATCGCGCTGGCTCAAAGGCGACGAGCCGTTCAAGGCCAAGCTGGCACCCGAGCACGCACCCTATGCCGATTATGACCAGCTCATGCGTCTGGAAGAATGGTATGGCCGGGAGCGAGCGCAGTGACATCCAACAGCAAGCCCCTGACCAGGCTCACCGATCCGCAAAAGCAAGGCGCCGACCCGTCCGCCAATGCCTGGATGTCGGCGAGCGCAGGCACCGGCAAAACGCAGGTGTTGACGGCGCGGATCAAGCGTCTGCTGCTCTCGGGTGTGCCGCCGCATGCCATATTGGCGATCACCTTCACCAAAGCTGGCGCGGCGGAGATGGCGCGGCGCGTGCGCAAGGATCTGGCCGACTGGGTCCGGCTGGACGATGCCGCACTGGGGCATGAACTGTTCGCCATCGGCGACCCTTTCCACGACCGTGCCGAGCGCCGGGCGCTCGCCCGCACGCTGTTTGCCAAGGTGATTGATGCGACGGGCGGCGGGCTCGCCATTCAGACCATCCACAGCTTCTGCCAGTCGCTGCTCGGCGGCTTTCCGGAAGAAGCGGGCCTTGCGCCCGGCTTTCGCGCCCTCGACGAAGCCGAAATTGCCGATCTGCGCACCAGCACATTGTCCGATATGGTCGCGCATGCCGAACGGCATGATCCGGCCTTGGCCAAGCGCGTCGCCGATCTGGCGTTGGCGTTCGATGAAGGGACGTTGCGGAACTATCTGAACCGTTGCGCTGGCGCGGCGGACGCGCTCGACACTTTGCCAGCCGGGCTCGGGCCATGGGTGCGCAGCATCTTCGGCCTGCCAACCGAACCGACCCCCGCCGCATGGCTGGCCAGCCATTGCGGCGATGACGCGGTTGGCGCAGCCGATCTGCGTGCCATCGCCGAATGCTGCGCCGCATGGACCAGCGCCAAGGCCAGGGCCGAACGCGCCGCTGCCATCCGCGCCTGGCTGACGCTGGCACCCGGCGATCGCGGCGCCGCCATCGATGATTTGTTTGCCGTGTTCGCCACCGCCAAGGGCGAACTGCGCAAGGATTGGTCCAACAGCAAGGCGCTGGTTGCCGTCACCGATTTGGCTGTGCGATGTCACCAACGTCTCGCAGACATCACGGCCACACATCGGCACATGACCACCGCTGACCGCCTCGCCGACGGTCTGGAGGTGGGACGGGCCTTCGCCCGGGCGGTTCAGGACCGCAAGCGGCGTGAAGGCGTGGTCGATTTCGACGATCTGATCCGCCTGACTGCGCGACTGCTCGCCGAGCCGGGGCGGGCCGACTGGATTCGCTACAAGCTCGATACACGCATCGATCATATCCTCGTGGACGAAGCGCAGGATACCAACGAGGCGCAATGGCAGATCGTCTGGGCCCTGGCCGAGGAATTTTTTGCCGGCAAGGGCGCCAAGGACGGGCTGGTGCGCACGCTCTTTGTGGTGGGGGACTACAAGCAGGCGATCTACGGCTTCCAGGGTACTTCGCCAGAGAATTTCATGGGCGCCCGCGCCAGATTCTTCGAACGCGGCGACGCCGCGTCGCATCCGTTCGCCGACGTTCCGATCAACGAGAATTTCCGGTCCTCGCCACCGGTGCTGCGGGTGGTCGATGCAGTGATGGCGCATCTCGGGCCGGACCGACTCGGTCAGGGCGTGCAGCAGATAGCCCATGTCTCGTCGGTGCCTGCCGCGCCGGGGCGCGTCGTGCTGTGGCCGACCGAATTGCCAACGGCCAAGGATGCAGAGGATGATCGCGCCGACGATGCGGCCGAGGAAGGCTGGATCGATAGCGCCACGCGCCGTGTCGCCGACAAGATCGCCCTCAGCGTGCGGCAATGGATCGACCGGGGCATCGACGGTGAGGAGGTGCGGCCGGGCGATGTGATGATCCTGGTGCGCAAGCGCACCGATCTCGCCGGATTGCTGGTCTCCCGGTTGCAGTCACAGGGTGTGCCGGTGGCGGGTGTCGACCGCTTGCAGCTCAAGGTGCCGATCGCGGTGCAGGATCTGCTCGCCGCTGCGCGCTTTGCGCTGCAGCCGCTCGACAGCCTCAGTCTGGCCAGCCTGCTGGTGTCACCGCTGATCGGCTGGAGCCATGACGACCTGATCGCGCATGGCTGGCGACCTAATCCACGCGAGCCGCTGTGGCCGCACCTGCGCGAGCGCGCGGCGCAAGGGGAGCTTGACCGGGCCGCGATCCAGCCCTTGTTCGACCTGCTCAACATGGCGGGCAATGTCACCCCGCACCGCTTTTTCGAGACGATCCTGTCCGGCCCGATGCAGGGCAGGGCAAGGCTGCTCGCCCGGCTGGGCAATGCGGCGCGCGACCCGATCGAGGAGCTGGTGTCCAAGGCGCTCGATTACCAGACCCGTGAGAGTGCCTCCCTGCTTGGCTTTGTCTCGGCCTTCGATCGCGGCGAGGTCGAGATCAAGCGTGAGCTCGACAATGATGTCGATGAAGTGCGGGTGATGACCGTACATGGCTCGAAGGGTCTGCAGGCGCGGATCGTGATCCTCGCGGATGCGACCAGCGACCCGGCCGCGCGCAAGGAGCGCGGCCTCGACTGGCCGCTTGATGGCGGCAAGGTGCCGCTGCTGCCGGTCAGGAAGGACGACCGGCCGATTGTGCTTGCCGCGATTGCCGACAAGCTCGCCGAGGCCGACATGCAGGAGCATTGGCGCCTGCTCTACGTCGCCATGACGCGCGCAGAGCGGATGTTGTTCGTCGCCGGTGCGCTCGGCAGGCGGGCGCAGGACGAGCAGCCCCCTGAGGACAGCTGGTACGCCGCTATCCGCCCGGTGGTCGAGGCGATGGGGGAGGGGTGGCAGCCCACTGCCGGCGGCCCCTGGCAGAGCGAGTGCGTTTATGCCGTCGGCGGGCGCGAGCCGCGCGGCTCGCGAACGGTTGCCGCCTCGGCGCCGGTCATGGTGCCCGAGTGGGCCCGCCTCGCCGCGCCCGCGGAACCGCGCCCGCTCCGCCCGCTCGCGCCGTCGTCGCTGGGTGAACGCGATTCGCTGGACGTGCCGCAGCCGCCCGTCGCCCCGCATCTGCCGGGTATGGCGGCAGAACGCGGCGTGCTGATGCACGCGCTGTTCGAGCGCTTGCCGCCAGTGGTGCCGGAGTTGCGGCGCGATGTCGCAGCGCGGTGGCTCGGACGGATGGGCCATGCACTCGATGCACCGACGCAAGCCGCCATGATCGACGCCGTCCTCGCGGTGCTAGACGACCCTGCCTATGCTGCGCAGTTCGGCCCTGGCAGTCTGGCGGAGGTGCCTTTCTCCGCTCTGGTGGGTGGACAGGTGGTTGCCGGGAGCATGGACCGGCTTTTGGTCACCGACACCGCGGTGCGCGTGATCGACTACAAGACCGGCGCGCTCGTGCCGGAGAGCGCCGAGGCGGTACCGGAGGGCTATCTGCGGCAGATGGCGGCCTACGCCGCTGCCTTGGCGGTGATTTTTCCGGACAAGCGAGTGGAGGCGGCGCTGCTGTTCACCGGGGGGGCGCGGCTGATCGACCTGCCGGCAGGGCTGCTCGAGCGACACAAGCCCGGCTTGGGCGGTGACAAGGCGAACTCGCCCGTTGTGGCTTGAGAGGGGCGTAACGCCCCCCTATGTTGCATCGAACAGGACAGGCGCGGCCATCCCCGGCCAAGCGCACAGGAGAAATTTCATGGCTACCAAGGCGATCAGCGACGCAAGCTTTCAGGCGGACGTGCTCGACAGCGACACGCCGGTGCTGGTCGATTTCTGGGCCGAATGGTGCGGCCCGTGCAAGCAGATCGGCCCGGCGCTCGAGGAAATCAGCGATGAGCTGGCTGGCAAGGTGGTGATCGCCAAGCTCAACATCGACGATCACCCGGACGCCCCCGGCCGCCTCGGCGTGCGCGGCATCCCGACCATGATGCTGTTCAAGAACGGCCAGAAGGTCGCCGAAAAGGTCGGCGCGGCGCCGAAGAGCGCGCTGAAGGGCTGGTTGGAAAGCGAACTTTAATCGATGGGCCGGACCGGCACCTATATCGCTTTGGCGGTACTGGTGCTGGTCGGGACATTGGGAGGGTTGGCGTCGTGGGCGAGCTCAGGCAATGCGGCACGCCCTGTTGAAGTGATCTATGATCGCTTCGTCCTGACCGCGTCCGGACGTGACCCGTTCACGCGATGCTATACATCGCACCGGTTACGGAATTCACTTTACACGCATCAACTTCACTTCGACCAGGATAATATCTCGTGTTATCAAAAGCCTAGACGAGTTCGTGGCGTCTACATCGACGAATTCGAAGGCGGCGCATTTGTCGAGGGAATGCAAGGCAATTCCGGCATCGTCATTCCTTGTGAAAATCCCGTGGAATTGCGCTTTCGTGACCAACGAACACGGGGCGTGATTGGTTTGGGCGGCGGACCTACGCGATTTTGGCTCCTGGACTTTGAGGGACGCGAAACCCCCGAATGGCCGCACGAACGGGCGTTTGTCCCGTTGACGTGGGGCGGCTCCAACAAAGTCATTATAGTGGAGCGCATAAATTCTAGGCAACTGTTGACGGAAGCTCCTCAGGTCAGGGTCAGCTGCGATAGTCCGCATTGATGCTGATATAGCCATGCGTCAGATCGCAGGTCCACACCGTCGCCTGTCCCTGGCCCAGCCCGATATCGACGGCGATGCGCACCTCATTCCCCTTGAGATGCGCTGCCACCGGGGTCTCGTCATAGCCATCGACCGGTAAACCATCTTTCGCCACCACCGTGTCACCGAACGCGATGGTCAGCCGGTCGCGGTCGGCGGGTTCGCCAGCCTTGCCGACCGCCATCACCACGCGGCCCCAGTTGGCATCCTCGCCGGCGATCGCCGTCTTGACCAGCGGCGAGTTGCCGATGGCGAGGCTGATGCGGCGGGCACTCGCGTCATCGACGGCGCCATTGACGCGGATTTCGACGAACTTCTGCGCACCCTCTCCATCGCGCACGATCTGCTGCGCCAAGTCCCGGCAAACGGCCTGGATGGCCGCTGCGAGCGCATCGGCACCGGCATCGTCCATGCTGGCAAGCGGCGGGTTGCCCGCAGCGCCAGTCGCGAAAACCAGCAGCGTGTCGCTGGTCGATGTATCGCCGTCGACGGTTATGCAGTTGAAGCTCGCCTCATTGGCCGCGGTGACCATCGCCTGCAGCAGCGCCGGTTCGACCGCTGCGTCAGTGAAGACATAGGCCAGCATCGTGGCCATGTCCGGCGCGATCATGCCGGAGCCCTTGGCGATGCCGCTGACCTCGACCCGCCGCCCGCCGACGATCGCACTGGCGTGCGCGCCCTTGGCGAAGGTATCGGTGGTGCAGATAGTCTTTGCCGCATCCTCCCACGAGCAGGGCGCGGCGTCGAACACCGCATCCAGTCCCGCCTCGGCCCGGTCCTGCGGCAGCGGCACTCCGATCACGCCGGTCGAGCAGACGAACACGTCGGCGGCTGCACAGCCCAGATGCGCCGCGACCCGGCCCGTGATGAGCTCGACCGCCTGACGCCCGCGATAGCCGGTAAAGGCGTTGCTATTGCCTGCATTGACCACCAGCGCCCGAGCCGAACCGCGGGCGATGCCTTCACGGCACATCTCCACTTCGGTCGAACAGCAGATGTTGCGGGTGGTCACCCCGGCGACGCTCGTGGCTTCGGCCAGTTCGACATAGGTCAGGTCGCAGCGATCCCATTCCTTGTAACGGGCGCGCGCGACCCGCAGCGTTACTCCGCCGATCGATGGCAGGTCGGGGAAATGCGCCGGGGCGAGCGGGGATGGGGTCACGGCAATGGCACTTTCAAGACGGCAAGGCTTGCGATAGGCTTTGGGCGATAGCGCCGCGACCAGAGGATGCAATGCCGCTGCTGACCCTGACACTGCTGATGCTGGCGCCGCCGCCCACGCAGACCGGTACCAAACGGCCACCGCCGCCGCCGTTGCTGATCCCTACACCGGTACCGGTGCTCGCTCCGCCCAGATCGCCGCCACCGGCGCCGGCTCCCGCGCCTGTCGTCGTCCCCGGCACCCCGGCGCGTCCGCTCAACCAGATGATGTGGGTGACCCCCGACGACTATCCGACCACCGCTTTGCGCCGCGAGGCGGAGGGGTTGGTCAGGGTCCGGCTGGGCGTTGATCGGGCAGGCCTTCCCAACGACTGTTTTCTGGTGACCAGCAGCGGCCATGAAGACCTCGACGCGGCAACCTGCACGCTTCTGCGTCAGCGGGCACGGTTTTCTCCCGCGCTCGACGATGATGGCAGACCGACGACTGGAACCGTGATCGTGCCTGTGCGATGGGATATTCCCGACGACCTGCCGGTGCCGGCGCCGCCAGTTTCGAAGTAATGTGGTGACGGCATGGTCTTGACCTTGCCCCTGTTGGAGCGGGATAGTTCATCTGTGCTCCATTTTCGGAAGGCCCGACCATGATGATGCTCTCACTCGCCTTGATGCTGTCTCCGGTGCAAGCCGGCGCCGCAGTTGCTACGCCGATCAATGGCGATCGCTGGATATTGTTCAGCGATTATCCCGCCGCAGCGCTGCGCGAACGCCGTGGCGGTATTGCAACTGTCCGCCTGCTTGTATCGCGCCGCGGTACAGTCGACAGCTGCGACGTTGTGCAGAGCAGCGGTCATGCCGATCTCGATGCGACAAGTTGCCGCCTGATGGGCGAGCGCGGCCATTATGAACCGGCCAGGGACAGCGGCGGCCGCCGCATCGCCAGTCAGGTGATGCGGCAAATCGTTTGGGATCCTGACGCATTGCGGCCGCGCGGGTAGTAGTTCGGTCATTGGTCGCTGCGCCAACGTGAACGGAACGCAGCCTTAGCGGCCTGCTAGGTACGGTTGATGCGGCGCGCTTCCAGTCAATCGACTTGCATCGCGCCTTTTGCCTTTCGATTGGACGAACGCTTCGTCAATCCCTATGTGGCAAGACGACGCCCCCGTGCATGATGCGCGACTGACGGACTGAGCCTGATTTGGAACTGCTGACCATCCTCTACGCCTTGCTGGCCGCTGTCACCGGAATCGGTGGCGGGGAGCGGGTGGCGCTGGTCGAGCGGGCGGCGATGGCGGCTCCGGCATCGACAGGCTGTGCCAGCAGCATCGGCGTGGTCCGGGCGGTTCGGGCCCAGCGTCAGGCGCACAGGCCGCAAGGGCCGTCGCGCATTCTGTCGCAGATGCGCGAAGCGCGGCCGCTGCTGCGCGTTTCTATTCCCGCAGTGTTCGATCTGGCGAGCTTCGCCAACCGGCGCGAATAGACCGCGCTGAACCGCGCGGCGGGCTGAGTCTGCGCCGTGCCCTTTCTTTTTCATCCAGGACTTGTCGCGCGCAACGCTGCGCGCGCTCCGCTCAATCGATCAGGATATCACCATGCTCGGCAAATTCGCCAAATCCATCTTCGGTTCGTCCAACGACCGTTATGTGAAGTCGCTTGGCAAGATCGTTGCCCAGATCAATGCCTTCGAACCCTCGCTCACGCCCCTGTCCGATGACGAACTGCGCGGCAAAACCGCCGAGTTCCGCGCCCGGCTGGAGGCCGGCGCCACGCTCGACGATCTGTTGCCGGAAGCCTTTGCCACCGTCCGCGAAGCCGCCAAGCGCACGCTGGGGCAGCGGCATTATGACGTGCAGATGATCGGCGGCATCGTGCTCCACAAGGGCAAGATCGCCGAAATGCGCACGGGCGAGGGCAAGACGCTGGTGGCAACGCTCGCCACCTATCTCAACGCGCTCGAAGGCAAGGGCGTGCATGTCGTTACCGTCAATGACTATCTCGCCCGCCGCGACTGTGAATGGATGGGCCAGGTCTACCGCTTTCTGGGCCTGACCACCGGCGTCATCGTCCCCAACCTTACCGAGCATGACCGTCGCGCGGCCTATGCTGCCGATATCACCTATGCGACCAACAACGAGCTCGGCTTCGACTATCTGCGCGACAACATGAAATATTCGCGTGACCAGATGGTCCACCGTCCATTCAACTTCGCGATCGTCGACGAGGTCGACTCGATCCTGATCGACGAAGCGCGCACCCCACTGATCATTTCCGGCCCGACCGACGACAAGTCCGACATGTATGTCACCGTCGACGCGCTGGTGAAGCAGCTCGGCGAGGGCGATTATGAGAAGGACGAGAAGCAGCGCAACATCGTCCTGACCGAAGAGGGCACCGAGAAGATCGAGCGCCTGCTCGAGGAAGCCGGCGTGCTGCACGGCGACAACCTCTACGACATCGAGAACACCCAGCTGGTGCAGCATGTCAACCAGTCGCTGCGCGCCAATGTCATGTTCCGCCGCGATACCGACTATATCGTCAAGGACGGCAAGGTCGTCATCATCGACGAATTCACCGGGCGCATGATGGATGGCCGCCGTTGGTCGGACGGCCTGCACCAGGCGGTCGAGGCCAAGGAAGGCGTGCGAATCGAGCCGGAGAACCAGACGCTTGCCAGCATCACCTTCCAGAATTATTTCCGCATGTATCCCAAGCTTGGCGGGATGACCGGAACCGCGGCGACCGAAGCGCCCGAATTCTTCGACATCTACAAGCTGGATGTCGTGGAGATCCCGACCAACCGGCCGGTCCAGCGCATCGACGAGGAAGATACCTTCTACAAGTCTACGCTCGACAAGTTCCAGGGCATCGCACGGACGATCAAGGAGCATAGCGAGCGCGGCCAGCCCGTGCTGGTCGGCACGGTGTCGATCGAAAAGTCGGAGCTGCTGTCTGGCTTCCTAAAGGAGCAGGGCGTTGCCCACAGCGTGCTCAACGCGCGCATGCACGAGCAGGAAGCGCATATCGTGGCGCAGGCCGGTCGTTGGGGCGCGGTCACCATCGCCACCAACATGGCCGGTCGCGGCACCGACATTCAGCTGGGCGGCAACGTCGAATATCGCGTGGGCGATGAACTGGTCGACATGCCCGAAGGGCCGGAGCGCGAGGAGGCCATCGCCCGCATCGTCCGCGAGGTCGAGGAGGAGCGCGAGCGGGTGAAGGCCGCGGGTGGCCTGTTCGTGCTCGGCACCGAACGGCATGAAAGCCGCCGCATCGACAACCAGCTGCGTGGCCGCTCGGGCCGTCAGGGCGACCCTGGCCTCAGCCGTTTCTATCTGTGCCTCGACGACGATCTGCTGCGCGTGTTCGGTCCGGACACGATGTTCTCCAAGATGATGCGCAGCCAGCTTGAGGACGGTGAGGCGCTGCCGCCGTCGCGTTGGCTGACCAAGGCCATCGAGACCGCGCAGAAGAAGGTCGAGGCGCGCAACTACGACATCCGCAAGCAGGTCGTCGAATATGACAACGTCATGAACGACCAGCGCAAGGTGATCTACGAGCAGCGCAGCGACATCATGGACGCAGAAGCGGTCGACGATGTGCTGTACGACATGCGTCAGGAAACCGTGAACGCCATCGTGTCGGACGCCTGTCCGCCCGAGAGCTATCCCGAGCAGTGGGATCTGGAGGGCCTGCGTCAGCGCTCGCTGGATATTTTGGGTGTCGACCTGCCGATTGCCGATTGGGCGGACGAAGATGGCCTTGAGCCGGAGATCATCGAGGAGCGCGTCGCAGCGCTGGCCAACGCGCATATCGATGCCAAGACCGCGGACGTCGACCCGACCGTCTGGAGGGGCATCGAGAAGAGCATCCTGCTGCAGAACCTCGACCATCATTGGAAGGAACATCTCGCGACGCTCGATTCGCTGCGTACGGTCATCTTCCTGCGCGCTTATGCGCAGAAGACCCCGATCAACGAATATAAGCGCGAGGCCTTCCTGCTGTTCGAGCGCATGCTCGCGACCATTCGCGAGGATGTCACCCGCACCGTGGCGCTGGCACAACTGCGCTTCGACGAGCCGGAACTGCCTGAGCTTCCCGATTTCCTGACCACTCATTTCGATCCGTTCACCGGAGAGGACAACAGCTTCGACATCGACGGCGGCACCACCGGCGCCGTGACCACGATGCTGCCGCCGCTGCAGAGCGTTCGGCCCGAACTGCCGACGCACGATGGCGAGGTGATCGCACCGGAAAGCCGCAACGCGCCGTGCCCGTGCGGATCGGGTCGCAAGTACAAGCATTGCCACGGCGCCGCCTGAAGCGGCGCATGATGCCGGTGCGGGCCGGGCGGCGCATGAGGATGGCCGGGCGTGGCGCTCCACTGGGCGTTGCGTCCGCAGGGTACCCGCCGATTGGGGCCGGGGCACGCTGAATGCTGTCGTGGCTCGCCCCCCTCTTCGCCCTGACCGCGCTGATTTATGCGTCGGTCGGTTTCGCTGGGGGGTCGACCTACACGGCGTTGCTGGTGCTGGCGGGTGTATCGCTCGCTCTGGTTCCGGTAATCAGTCTCGGCTGCAACATTGTGGTCGCCACTGGCGGTGTGATCCGGTTTGCGACCGCGGGGCATATCCCGTGGCGCCGGGCATCGCCGTTGCTCGCGCTATCCGTGCCGCTGGCCTGGGTCGGCGGACGATTGCCCGTAGATTCGGCGCTGTTTGTAGTGCTGCTCGGCGCCAGCCTCGCTTTGGCCGGAGCCTTGCTGCTGTTCGGGCGCGACCGCACCTCTACCCGCGCGCCAGTCGACCCCCGTTCAGGGCCTGGGCTGGGAGCATTGCTTGCAGCCGCACCGCTGGGCCTGCTGTCCGGGCTAGTTGGCATTGGTGGCGGCATATTCCTTGCGCCGGTGCTGCATCTGATGGGGTGGGACAGTGCCCGGCGCATCGCTGGAACGGCGGCGCTGTTCATTCTCGTCAACTCGCTCGCCGGGATCGCCGGTCAGATCAGCAAGCTCGGCGATGCGGCGCTGATTTCCGATACTCTGGACTGGTATCCGCTGGTCATTGCCGTGCTGATCGGCGGCCAGATCGGCAGCCTGCTCGGGGTGCGACACTTCCCGCAAGGCATCATCCGCCGCGTCACCGGTGCGGTCGTGCTGTTTGCGGCGGCAAGACTGTTGCTGGCATGAGGCGCCCGTGATTGGTGGCGCTCACGCTGCGGTATGCATGGTTGGAGCAAGATGGATGGGTGGCTCCCCGAGTAGGATTCGAACCTACGGCCATTCGATTAACAGTCGAATGCTCTACCGCTGAGCTATCGGGGAACAGGCTACCCTGCCACTGCGCGGCCGCAGCGGAGCGCCCCTTTGCATCGGCATTGTCATGATTGCAACCCCCGCACAGCAGGAAATTTCTGCCACGGATCAGCCGATGAACTGTTCGCGGGCGATGCGCTCGTCGAGCGCATGCTCGGGGTCGAACAGCAAGGTAAGATGGCGATTGTGGTCGATGGCGACATCGACCCGTTTGACGTCGCGTACCTCGCGCTGGTCGGCAACGGCGCTGACCGGGCGCTTGGTTGCTTCGCGGATGACGAAGGAGACACGGGTTCGATCGGGCAGGATGGCGCCGCTCCAGCGGCGTGGCCGGAAGGGGCTGATCGCGGTCAGCGCCAGCATCGCCGAATCGAGTGGCAGGATGGGACCGCTGGCGGACAGATTGTAGGCGGTCGACCCTGCCGGGGTTGCCACCAGCACGCCATCGCAGACCAGCTCGGGCATCATGCAGCGACCGTCGACCAGCACTTCGATCTTGGCGGTCTGCCGGGTCTCGCGCAGCAGCGAAACTTCGTTGATCGCCGGCAGAATATGCCGTTCTCCGGTGGTGGTCACTGCTTCCATGACCAGCGGCGGAACCGAAAAGGCGCGTGCCCGCTCGATGCGCGAATGCAGGGCATCGATTCGCCATTCGTTGAGAAGGAAGCCGACCGTGCCGCGGTTCATGCCGAAAACGGGGAGGATGCGGCCGCTGTCGAGCATGGCATGCAGCGTCTGCAGCATGAAACCGTCGCCGCCGAGCGCGACGATCAGATCCGCATCGCCAGGCTCGACCCAGTCATAACGGCTGCGCAGTTCGGCGGCGCCGGCGCGGGCCAGTGGCGTGCCTGAGTCGACCAGTGCCAATTTGCTGTAATGGCTTACCGCCATGCCCCGCGCTCTCCCGATGTCTCGCCGGATTAGCCGCCGGTGGCGTGCATATGCCGTGCCGGGCCGCGCTCCGCCAGCCCCTTGCCGATTGCGAAGACATGGCGCTCCGCCTTGGTCCGCATCAGCGTGTCGAGCAGCGGGGCCAGCGCTTCGGCCTGGCCGACGCGCCACGCGGCGGCGAGGTCGATCGCGGCATCATGTCCGAGGCAGCCATGGACCTTGCCATCGGCGCTCATCCGTATCCGGTTGCACTGGGCACAGAAATTATCGCTGATCGGGGTGATCAGGCCGATGCGCAGGGTTCGCCCCGGCAGCGTGACATAGCGGGCCGGCCCGGCGCTACGATGCTGGAGCGGAATCGCCTCGGCTGTCCCGAGCAAGGGTGCGATGTACCTGGCGAGGCTGACATGATGCGACCCGCGGTCGCTGTCGATCTGCCCCATCGGCATCGATTCGATAAGCGCGAGATCGAAACCGCGCTGTTCGCACCAGTCGGCCATCGCGGGCAGATCGACATCGTTGATGCCGGCCATCGCCACCATATTGATGCGGATGGCCATGCCTGCGGCATCGGCGGCATCGATGCCGCGCAGCACATCGTCGATCGACCCGCGGCGGGTAATCGCTTGGAAACGCGCCGCGTCGAGCGTGTCGAGGCTGATGTTGATGCGCCTTATGCCGGCCCGCCGCAGTGCTTCGGCATGGCGATCGAGCAAGGTGCCGTTGCTGGTCATGGTCAGCTCATCCAGCCCGTCACCGAGCCGCGCGCCAATCTCGGCTGCTATCCGGTCGATATCGCGGCGGACCAGCGGTTCGCCACCGGTCAGCCGGATCCGGCGGATGCCGCGGTCGATGAAGGCGTGGGCGATGCCGACCAGCTCGTCGGTCAAGAGCAGGTCCGGTCGTGGCAGGAAAACCGGGTTCTCCGCCATGCAGTAGGTGCAGCGCAGATCGCAACGGTCGGTCACCGAAAGGCGCAGATAGTCGATGCGGCGGCCGAAGCTGTCGATCAGCGCGGTTGCGACATTCGGGGCGGCAGGTGCGACCATGGCGGCGTGCATAGCGCAGGCGTGAGCATCGCTCAAACGGCAAGCTTTTGGTTAGCCTCGGCTGCTACAGAGGCGGGATGTCCAGCGATCCTGTCGACCTGCCTATCGATTCCCCGGCGCGGCCTGCGGCCATGCCGGGCGTCGATCCGCTGACGGGCTTGCCCGATGCAGCGGCGTTTCAGGCCGTGGTTGCCCAACGCATGGGACAAGGAGACGCGCCGACGGGTATCGGGCTGATCGAGGTCCACGGCCTTTCCCGGTTCAATGATTTCGAGGGGCAGGGGGCTGGGGATCGGCTGCTGTGCGACCTGTCGCGCAAGTTCGCGCGACTGGCGCGCGACGAGTTCGGCCCGTCCGCCGTCGTCGCGCGGGTTTCGGGCGCACGTTTCGGGCTGGTGCCGCCCACGCGGACCGCGGTCGAGCGGCTGCGAGTGGAGATGCGTGGCCTCGCCGGGGCGATTGGCGATTCGCTCTCGGGCACGGCAGCGGACCTGCTCGGTCTGCGCATTGCGGTCGGCACGCTGCCGGCAACTGGCAATGCTGCAGAAGCGGTCAGTCTCATCGCCCGCCGCCTCGCGGCCCCGCCAGCGCTGGTCCGCGCCATCGACGTGGAATCGGCGGTGGCCGGTATCGGCATCAAGGTGTTGTTCCAGCCCCAGTTCGCGATGGCCGACGATCGGCTGATCGGCGCGGAGGCGCTGGTCAGGTGGCATCACCCACGTCTCGGGGAGATAGGCGGCGCGCTGTTGTTCACGGCCGCCGCCGCCGCCGGGCTCGAACGCAAGCTTAGCCGGACGGTCTGGGAGCAGGCGCTGGCCAGCATCGCGGCGTGGCCCGCGCCTATGGCCGGGCTCAGGATCGCGCTCAATCTGACCGCTGCCGACCTCGCCGATCCCGGACTGGCCGAGGAACTGCTGGCAATGGCAGCCCGGGCCAATGTCGCACCCGAGCGGCTGACCGTCGAAGTCACCGAATCCGCGGTGATCGAACGGCTGGACGTTGCCGCTGCCTCGCTCGCCCGTCTGCGTGCTGGCGGGATGCACAGCGCGCTCGACGATTTCGGCACCGGCTATTCCAGTCTGGCATGGCTCAGGCAGTTGCCGGTCGATTACATCAAGATCGACAGCGGCTTTGCCCGCGACGCGGCTGGCGGCGTGCGTGAGCAGACAGTGCTGCGCGGCGTCATCGACATCGCCCGCGCGCTCGGCCTTGGTGTGCTCGCGGAAGGCGTCGAAACCGAAGGGCAGCGGGCCGCATTTAGCGCCATGGGCTGCCGCTGGTATCAGGGCTATCTGCGCTCGCCCGCGCTTCCCGACGAGGCTTTCGTCGCCTTCGCCCAGGGTTGAACCACCGATCAGCCGGCCACCTTGGCCAAGCCCTTCGACAATTGCAGCGCGCCGTTGAGCCGCGCCTGCGGCGTCGGCCATGCCCGGGTAATGGCGACTTTACTGTCCGGTCGCAATTTGGCGGTGCCCTGTAGCTTCTCGACATAGGCGAGCAATGCCGGGACATTGGGCGGCGCATCGCCATGGAAGGCGACCAGCGCGCCCTTTGGCCCGACGTCGAGCTTGGCAATGCGGGCGACCGTGGCGTTGAGCTTGATCTCCATCAGCACCAGCAGATTCTTGGTCGCCTCCGGCAGCGGGCCGAAGCGGTCGATCATCTCTGCCGCAAACGCCTCGATCTCGTCGCGACTGTCGAGCTCGTTGAGGCGGCGATAGAGGCCCATGCGGACGGGCAGGTCGGGGATATAGTCCTCTGGCAGCAGGATCGGCGCGTCGATTGTGATAACAGGCGAGAATTTTTCCTTCGGTGCCGCCAGCCCGGAGCCTTCGGCCCGCGCGACCAGAATCGCCTCTTCCAGCATCGACTGGTACAGTTCAAATCCGACCTCGCGGATATGCCCCGACTGTTCGTCACCGACGAGATTGCCGGCGCCGCGAATGTCGAGATCATGGCTGGCGAGCTGGAAGCCCGCACCCAACGAGTCGAGATCGAGCAGGATCTTCAGCCGTTTCTCCGCCGTCTCGGTCATGATCCGGTCGGCCGGCGTGGTCAGATAGGCATAGGCCCGCGCTTTGCCGCGCCCGACGCGGCCGCGCAGCTGATAGAGCTGGGCAAGGCCGAAACGATCGGCACGGTGGATGATCAGCGTGTTCGCATTGGGGATGTCGAGGCCGCTCTCGACGATTGTGGTCGAGACCAGCACGTCGTAGCGCCGGTCATAGAAAGCGCTCATCCGCTCCTCGACCTCGCCCGCCGCCATCTGGCCGTGCGCGACGACATATTTGACCTCGGGCACCGATTTCCTGAGGAATTCCTCGATGTCCGGCAGATCGGCGATGCGCGGCGTGACGAAAAAGCTCTGCCCGCCGCGATGATGCTCGCGCAGCAAGGCCTCGCGCAGCACCACCGGATCCCACGGCATGACATAGGAGCGGACGGCAAGGCGGTCGACCGGCGGCGTCTTGATCACGCTCAGTTCGCGCAGGCCAGACATCGCCATCTGCAGCGTGCGCGGGATCGGGGTGGCGGTAAGGGTGAGCACATGGACGTCGGTCTTGAGTCCCTTCAGCCGTTCCTTGTGCACGACGCCGAAGCGCTGTTCCTCATCGACGATGACGAGGCCGAGGCGCTTGAACTCGATTCCCTTGGCCAGGATCGCGTGCGTACCGATGACGATGTCGATGCTGCCGTCGGCCAAGCCCTCCTTGGTCGCCTTGGCTTCTGCAGCCGGCACCAGGCGGGAGAGGCGGCCGACGTTGAGGCCGAACCCCTTGAAGCGCTCGGCAAAGTTGCTGAAATGCTGGCGTGCGAGCAGTGTCGTGGGGCAGACCACGGCGACTTGCATGCCGGCCATTGCCGCGACGAAGGCACCGCGCAGGGCCACTTCGGTCTTGCCGAAACCGACATCGCCGCAGACCAGCCGGTCCATCGGCTTGCCGGCTGCCAGATCCGCCAGCACATCGCCGATGGCGCGATCCTGATCGTCGGTTTCGGCATAGGGAAAGCGGTCGACGAATTCAGGATAGGTTGCGTCGACATTGGCGATGTCCGCCGGACGCAGGGCGCGCAGTGCAGCGGTCGCCAGCAGTTCTCCGGCAATTTCGCGGATGCGGTCCTTCATCCGCGCCTTGCGGCGCTGCCACGCCTCGCCGCCCAGCTTGTCGAGGCTTACGCCCTCGCTGTCGCCGCCGTAGCGTGACAGCACGTCCAGATTTTCGACCGGCACGAACAGCTTGTCGCCGCCCGCATAGGTCAGCCACACGCAGTCATGCGGGCTTGCGCCGACCGGTATCGACGTCAGCCCTTCGTACCGGCCGATACCGTGGTCACGGTGGACGACATGATCGCCGACGGAGAGCGTCGCCATTTCGGCAAGAAAAGCGTCGGCGCTCTTCTTGCGCCGTTGGCGGCGGACCAACCGGTCGCCGAGTACGTCCTGCTCCGCGATCAGCGACAGGGCGTCGCTGGCAAAGCCGTGCTCGACGGGAACGATGACGGCGACGGCGGTCTCCCGGTCCGCGCGGCCCAGTGCCTCCTGCCAACTGTCGGCGAGCACGATGGACAGTGCGCCATGTTCCCGCGCAAGCCCGACCAGACGGTCGCGCGAGCCTTCCGAATAGCTGGCGAGGATGGTCTTGCGGCCCGCCGCGCGCTCCTTCGCCAGATGTTCGACCAGCGCGTCGTAGACATTGGCATTGGCGGCGCGTTCCGGTGCGAAATCGCGGGCGTTGACCGTGCCGAAATCGAGCACCGCATCGCTCGCGGGTTCGTCGAACGGGGTGGCGAGGTGGATCGGCTGATGCCTGATCGCGCGATCCCACTCGGCGGCGGTCAGGTAGAGCGCGTTCGGCTCGAGCGGGCGGTAGCTGCCGGGGCTGGTCCTGGCCGCTTCGATGCGATTGGCGTGATAATCGGCAATAGCCTCGAACCGCTCGGCCACGGCGGCGACGCTGCCATTATCGCGCACCAGCAGCGGCGCGTCCCCCAGATGCTCGAACAGGGTGCTGAGCTTTTCTTCGAACAGCGGCAGCCAGTGGTCCATGCCGGCCTGCCGCCGCCCCTCGGAAATTGCCTGATACAGCGGATCGCCGGTCGCGGTCTGGCCGAACAGATCGCGATAGCCGGTGCGGAAACGCTTGATGCTGCCCTCGTCGAGCAGAGCTTCGGCTGCGGGCAGCAGCAGCAGCTCGGCGGCGTTGACGCTGGAGCGCTGGTCATTGGGATCGAACCGGCGCAGCGTTTCGATCTCGTCGCCGAAGAAGTCGAGCCGGTACCCCAGCTCCTCGCCGGCCGGGAACAGATCGACAATGCTGCCGCGCACCGCGAACTCGCCATGATCGCGGACCGTATCGACGCGCGAATAGCCGTTGGACGACAGCAGCTCGGCCAGGCGATCGCGGTCCATGCGCCCACCGGGGGTAAGGCGGGCAGAAAGCTGGCGGACGCGGAATGGTGTCAGCGTCCGCTGGGTGATGGCGTTGGCGGTGGTGACGATCAGTTGCGGCTTGCCGCCGCGTGGTGCCTGCAGCCTGGCAAGCGCCGCCATCCGCTCGGACGAGGCGCGCAGCGATGGCCCGGCCCGGTCATAGGGCAGGCAGTCCCACGCCGGAAAAGCGATCACTTCCAGCTCGGGTGCGAACCAGGCGGCGCTTTCCACCATCGACTGCATCGCGGCGCCATCGGCAGCGATCCACAGCACCCGGCCCTGCGCGCCATGCGCGGCGGCGCGCGCCAGATCGGCAGCGAGCAAGGGCGCAAAGCCGCTGGCGACGCGGGCGAGCGTCAGGGGGACCGTGGATGAGAGCAGGCGAGAGAGGGGAGGCAATTCGATTTCCTTGGTCATTCCCGCGCAGGCGGGGAGTCGTAAACGGCCTTCGCCAATCCAGCCGATGACGTTTCGGTCCGCTAGTGCGGGTGTCGGATCCCCGCCTTCGCGAGAATTACGAATGCGGGACTCACCCCGGCATCTCGATATAATCCAGCCGCCGCAGCGCCTCGACCATAGGTCCGGCCAGATGCTGGGGCGGCTCGGTGCGTCCGAAGGCCCAGCTCATGATGTCGACGTCCTGCTCCGCCATGAGCATTTCGAACCAGCCGATCGCCGCATCGTCCCACCCCGCATGATGCGCATCGAAAAAGCCGCCGACCATATAGTCCGCCTCCCGCGTGCCACGATGCCACGCCCGATAACGCAGGGCCTTCAGTCTCGTTTCCCGATCCACAAATCACCCTCTCACAAAATCCGACTTTTCTGAGCTTGTCGAAGTGCCGTTCATGTTTGCTGCAGCCAAAAAATAAGGGCGCGATTGTCCAAGTTCAGCGTGGTCGGAAAAGGGAAACGGAAGCCGAGTTCCAAAACACCGACAGGCGAGCTGGCTTTCCGCCACTCGCCGTGCTGGCGCACCCGCGCCGCTTTTCCTATGCTGCGGGCCAGATAGCCATGCGTCCGATTATTCTCAACTCCCTGTTCGCCGAAATCGGTTCGCGCAAAGGCGTCGGGCCACAGATGGTGCGCTGCCTGGAGCGGCTTGGCATCAGCCGCGTCAAGGACGCCCTGTTTCATCTGCCGACCGGGCGGATCGACCGGTTGCGGGTTACCAATCTGGACGATGCAGTGGTTGGGCAAGGGGTCATCGTCCCGCTGACTGCGCAGGGGTACAAATCCGGCAGCAGTCCCAAGGCTCCTTTTCGGGTCGATGCCTTCGATCCCGCAGGCAATCACGTCGCCATCGTCTATTTCGGCCGCGCGCAGGGCATGGCGCGCAAGGCCTTTCCGCTGGGTGAGCCCCGGATCGTCGCCGGCCGGCTGGACCGCTACGGCGACATGCTGCAGATCGTCCGTCCCGACGCGGTGGTGGAACCGGCGCAGGCGGACAATATCCGCGTGCGAGAAGCGGTCTATCCGCTGACCGAGGGACTGTCCAACGGCCGGATGGCCGCGCTCGCGGCCGATGCACAGGCGGCTGCAGCCGATCTTGGCGAATGGATCGACACCGGTTTGCTGGCGCGCGAGATGTGGCCTGACTGGCGCGCCGCGCTCGCCCGCGCCCACGCCGACCCGCAGGACCGTATTGCCCGCGATCGCCTTGCCTATGACGAACTTCTCGCCAACCAGCTCGCGCTGCTGCTGGTGCGCGCTTCCACCCGCGCGCGACGAGGCAGGGCGATCACCGGCGACGGGCGTTTGCGCGCAATGCTCAACCTGCCGTTCGCGCCGACCGCGGCGCAACGCCGCGCCATTGCCGAAATCGATGGCGACCTGGCGCAAGCGGCGCCAATGCTGCGTCTGCTGCAGGGCGATGTCGGCTCAGGCAAGACGCTGGTGGCGCTGATGGCGCTGCTCGCGGCGGTCGAAGCCGGCGCGCAAGGGGCATTCCTCGCGCCTACCGAGATTCTCGCCCGCCAGCATTTCGAGACGCTGCGGCGCATGCTGACGGGGCTGCCGGTGGAGATCGGCCTGTTGACCGGGCGCGACAAGGGCAGGGCGCGTGAGGCGACATTGATGGGGCTTGCCGACGGCAGCATCCACATATTGGTGGGCACCCATGCCATTTTTCAGGAGGCGGTCGGCTACCGCGATCTCGGGCTGATCGTTGTCGATGAACAGCACAAGTTCGGCGTCGCTCAGCGGCTGATGCTGGCGCAGAAGGGCCGCACGCCGCCGCATGTGCTGGCGATGACCGCGACGCCCATCCCGCGCACGCTGACGCTGGCGGCCTATGGCGAGATGGATGAAAGTCGGCTCGATGAGCTGCCGCCGGGCCGCACCCCGATCGACACGCGCGTGGTCGCGGCCGAACGCCTGCCGCAGGTCATCGACGGCCTCGCCCGCCACCTCGCGAGCGGTCAGCGGGCCTATTGGGTCTGCCCGCTGGTCGAGGAGAATGAGGCAGTCGACAGCGCGGCGGCAGAGGAGCGCGCGCAATTGCTGCGGCTGCGCTTCGGTGACGATGCGGTCGGTCTGGTCCATGGCCGGATGAAGGGGCCGGAGCGGGATGCGGTGATGGAGGATTTCAAGGCCGGCCGCAAAAGCCTGCTCGTCGCGACCACGGTCATCGAAGTCGGCGTCGACGTGCCCGAAGCCAGCCTGATGATTATCGAGAGCGCCGAGCGATTCGGGTTGGCCCAGCTCCACCAGCTGCGCGGCCGGGTCGGGCGCGGCACGGCTGCCTCCACCTGCCTGCTGATTCGCGCCAACATGGTCGGAGAGACTGCACGGGCGCGGCTGGCGCTGATGCGCGAGACTAACGACGGGTTCCGCATCGCCGAGGAGGATCTGCGCCTGCGCGGCGGGGGCGAGGTGCTCGGCACACGCCAGTCCGGAGACGCTGCTTTTTCGATTGCCTCGCCCGAACAGGCCGAGCGGCTGCTGCCGGTTGCCCGTGACGATGCCCGGCTGCTGCTGGAGCGCGATGGCGGGCTCGATGGTGCGCGCGGCAGCGCCGCCCGCAATCTCCTCTACCTGTTCGAAAGGGACGCCGGCGTGGCCCTGCTGCGCGGCGGTTAGGCGACGTGCGCGCCGAGCGCGCGCAGCAGCGGAATATAGTCCCGCATCTCGATCTGCTCGACGAAATTGACGCCGCTGCGACCGCCGAGGGACCAGACGGTGCGCGCCTTGACCTTGCCGATCACCGGCATTGAAATGGTGACCATGCTGCCTTCCTCGAGCCGGTGCTCGTGCCGCATCAGCAACCCGTCGGCAGAGATATTGACCGCGGTGACCATCGCCGTGCGGCCGTCGGGCAGCGTCACCGGCAACCGCGCATACACATCGGTGCGCGGCGACTGACGCTGATCGACTCCGGCATAGGTTGCAGTTGTAAGCGGTGGCATAGTGGCAGCGATCCTCTGCCAAGCACCCTGCGCCACAGCCGGTAACAAACAGTTAACGCTGCGGCGAACTGCGCTCAGGCCACGGCCAACCCGTGTCGCTTGGCGCCAAGCTGCACCGGCACGGCTTCGCCTGAAACCAGGACGCGAAATGCCGGGTCGGAGACGGCGACGCCGCCCACCTTGACCGCGCCCTCGGCGATCTTGCGTTTCGCCTCATTGTTGGATGCGGTGAAGCCCAATTCCTTGAGCACCGCCAATATGCCCATCCCGTCCGGACCGACACTGACGGTTGGCAGGTCGCCACCGGCCTTGCCCTGCTCGAAAGTCTGCCGCGCTGTATCGGCAGCGGCGACTGCGGCCTGCTCGCCCCGGCACAGCCGCGTCACCTCGTCGGCGAGCCGCTTCTTCGCCTCGTTGATCTCCGCGCCTTGCAACGCCTCCAGCCGCGCGATTTCATCGAGCGGCAGATCGGTGAACAGGCGCAGGAACTTGCCGACATCGCGGTCATCGGTGTTGCGCCAATATTGCCAGAAATCGAAGGCCGGCAGCGCATCCTCGTTGAGCCACACCGCGCCCGCCGCCGTCTTGCCCATCTTCGCGCCCGCTGCCGTGGTCAGCAGCGGGGTGGTGACACCGAACAGCTCCGCCCCGTCCATGCGTCGTCCCAGCTCGATACCGTTGACGATATTGCCCCATTGGTCGCTTCCGCCCATCTGCAGCTTCACGCCCATTTCGCGCGACAGGTGGCGGAAATCATAGCCCTGCAGGATCATGTAGTTGAACTCGAGGAAGGTCATCGGCTGCTCGCGCTCGAGCCTGAGCTTCACCGAATCGAAGGTCAGCATGCGGTTGACGGTGAAATGCGTGCCCACTTCCTGCAGCAGCTCGATATAGCCCAGCTTGCCAAGCCAATCCTGGTTGTTGACCATCACCGCATCGGTCGGACCTTCACCGAAGGTCAGCAACCGCGCGAAAATCGTACGGATCGACGCGACATTGGCCTCGATCACTGCGTCGGTCAGCATCTTGCGGCTCTCGTCGCGCCCGGTGGGATCGCCGATCCGCGTCGTCCCGCCGCCCATCAGCACCACCGGCTTGTGCCCCGCCTGCTGCAAGCGCCGCAGCAGCATGATCTGCACAAGGCTCCCCACGTGCAGCGATGGCGCCGTGGCATCGAAGCCGATATAGCCTGGGATGATCTCTTTCGCCGCAAGCGCGTCGAGCCCGGCGGCGTCGGTCTGCTGGTGGATATAGCCGCGCTCGGAGAGGAGGCGGAGGAGATCGGATTGGAAGCTGGTCATGGCGCGGCGCGCCTAGCATGGAGAGCGGGCGTTGGGGAGGGTTATCGCAAAGCGGGGCTTGCAAAGGCATCCGGACTGCCGGTCCGCCCAAATCGACATCGCCACGAAATTGATGTGGATCGGTTCCGACGTCATGCGGGTCGATTTCGTTCTCATCGGCGATCTGGCAAAGCTGGTTATGCCCGCGCCCGCTTTGGAGCAGCGGTCCGACCGGCTGTGGGAGCATAGCTGTTTCGAGATATTTCTGGCCGATCATTCAGGCGCATACACCGAGATCAATCTGTCGCCATCCAGCGAATGGGCGACATACCGGTTCGACGGTTACCGCGAAGGCATGCAGCAGTCGTGGCTCGCCCCCTATCCGCATGTCGAACGGACGCCGGAGCGGCTGAGCCTGATTGCCTATCTGGAGATGCAAAAGCTGGATGATTGGCCTGTCAGCGTTGCCCTGTCCGCCGTAATCGAGGAAACCGGTGGCACCAAATCATACTGGGCCCTGCGCCACCCCCCCGGCGCGCCCGATTTCCACCACCCCGATTGCTTTGCGCTAACGCTTGAGGCACCGCCGCCCGCATGACGACGCATTTCGGTATCGACCGCCTCCTCGCAGACCCCGCCCTGCGCGCACCGCTCGCGGGCAAGCGCGTTGCCCTCCTCGCGCACCCTGCCTCGGTCACTGCCGATCTGACGCACAGTCTCGACGCGCTGGTCGCGGCGGGGGTCAACATCACCGCGATGTTCGGCCCGCAGCATGGTGTGCGCGGCGATCTGCAGGACAACATGATGGAGTCACCCGACTTCACCGATGCGATCTACAATATCCCCGTTTTCAGCCTGTACGGAGAGGTGCGCCGCCCGACCGGCCAGTCGATGTCGACCTTCGATATCATGCTCGTCGATCTGCAGGATGTCGGCTGCCGCATCTACACGTTCGTCACCACGCTGCTCTACGTCCTCGAAGCGGCGGCAGAGCATGGCAAGAGCGTCTGGGTGCTCGACCGGCCCAACCCCGCCGGTCGCCCCATAGAGGGTACGATCCTGCGCTCCGGCTGGGAAAGCTTCGTTGGCGCTGGCCCCATGCCGATGCGCCACGGCATGACGCTGGGCGAGATGGGCCACTGGTTCATCGTTCATTTCAAGCTCGACGTCGATTATCGCGTCATTGCAATGGAAGACTGGCGGCCGGACGAAGCCCCCGGCCACGGCTGGCCCGCCGACCGCGTCTGGATCAACCCCAGCCCCAACGCCGCCAACGTCAACATGGCCCGCGCCTATGCCGGCACGGTGATGCTGGAGGGTGCGACGTTGAGCGAGGGCAGGGGCACCACCCGCCCGCTCGAACTGTTCGGCGCGCCGGATATCGATGCGCGTGCGGTCATTGCCGAAATGCATCGCATTGCGCCGCACTGGCTGGATGGCTGTACGCTCCGCGATTTCTGGTTCCAGCCGACCTTCCACAAGCATGTCGGCCAGCTCTGCTCCGGCGTCTTCATCCATGCCGAGGGCCCCGCATACGACCATGCGATCTTCCGCCCGTGGCGCGTGCAGGCCAGTGGTTTCAAGGCGATCCGTTTGCTCTATCCCGACTATCCGCTGTGGCGCGGCACCGATTTCAAATATGAATATACCGAGGACGTCCTCGCCATCGACGTCATCAACGGCTCGCCGCTGCTGCGCGAGTGGGTGGATGATGCGGGAGCGACGCCGGACGATCTCGATGCGCTTGCCCAGCCTGATGAAGCAGCGTGGCTCGATACCCGCGCACCGCACCTGCTCTATTGAACGATGACCTTCGCAATCCAACCCGTAGCCCTGAGCCTGTCGAAGGGCGCTTTACCGATAAGCGCCCTTCGACAGGCTCAGGGCTACGGCAGTTAGGCGAGCGTATGCCCGAACTCGGGATCATTGAAGGATATTTTGGGCGCGCCTGGGACTGGAAGGCCCGCGCCGAAGTCGTCGCGCGCCTCACCCCCGCCGGATACCGCTTCTTCCATTTTGCCCCCAAGGCCGAAGCGCTGTTGCGCAAGCGCTGGCAGGAGCCGTTCGGCACGGACGGGCTAACCCCGCTCGCGCGCTTCGCAGGCCAGTGCCGTGACACGGGCATGCGCTTCGGCGTTGGCCTTACCCCCTTCGGCGTCCAATTCGGCTTCGGCTCAGACGAGCGCGCCGCGCTCAAGGCCAAGCTCGCCGAGCTGGATGCCGCAGGCATCGACGACTGCGCCATCCTGTTCGACGACATGGACGGCGCCATCCCAGACCTCGCCGCACGGCAGGCCGAGGTGATGGCCTTTGTCCTTGATCACAGCCGCGCCACCCGCTTCTTCCTCTGCCCCAGTTATTATAGCGACGATCCCGTCCTCGACCGCGTCTTCGGCCAGCGCCCGGACAATTATCTCGCCGATCTCGGACGGCTGATCGATCCGGCGGTGGCGATCTACTGGACCGGGGAAGAGGTGTGCGCGCGCGAAATATCCTGCGGTCATCTCGCAGACATCGCCGAACTGCTCGGCCGCAAACCTGCGCTGTGGGACAATTACCCGGTCAATGATGGCCCGCGCATGTCGCAATATCTGCACCTGCGCGCTTTCACCGGGCGCTCGGTGGAGGCTGGCGCGATGCTCAACCACCACGCCATCAACCCCATGTCGCAACCGCTGCTCGGCTGCATCCCCGCCCTGACGTTGCCGATGCTCTATGCGCAGGGTCAGGCATATCGCTATGGCGCAGCGTTCATGGAGGCGGCGGTTGCGGCGGTGGGGGAAAAACTCGCTGTCATGCTGCAGGCCGACCTTCTCACCCTCAACGACAGCGGCCTCGACCGGCTCAGCGATGAACGCAAGGCCAAGCTGACCACGCGCTATGCGGCCATCGACCATCCGGCAGCGCGCGAGGTTATCGATTGGCTGAACGGCGGCTATGCGATTACGGGGGAAATGCTGCAGACGCAGTGACGGGGGATAAATGACGCAGCACAAGGGCAACGCCCGCATCCTAGGCGCGAGCCTCGCCGGCACCGCAATCGAATTCTACGATTTCTACATCTACGCCACCGCTGCCGCTCTGGTGTTCCCGGCGCTGTTCTTTCCGTCCGAATCCCCCTCGGCACAGTTGCTTGCGTCCTACGCCACAATGGGCATCGCCTTCCTCGCCCGCCCCGTTGGCGGGATCATCTTCGGCCATTTCGGCGACAAGGTCGGGCGCAAATCAACCCTCGTCGCCTCGCTGATGATCATGGGGCTATCGACGCTGCTGATCGCTTTCCTGCCCACCTACGCACAGGCCGGATGGATCGCGCCCGCGCTGCTTTGCGTGCTGCGGCTGGGGCAGGGCATCGGTCTGGGCGGCGAATGGGGCGGGGCCAGCCTGCTGGCGGTGGAGAATGCGCCCGACGGCTGGCGCTACCGCTATGGCATCGCGCCGCCATTGGGCGCACCCGTCGGCTTCATCATGGCCAACGGCCTGTTCCTGTTGCTGGGCACGATGATGAGCGAGGCGCAGTTCTTCGCATGGGGGTGGCGCATCCCCTTCCTGTTCAGCGCCGCGCTGGTCATTACCGGCCTGTGGGTGCGGCTCAAGGTCAGCGAGACGCCGGAGTTCCAGGCCATGCTCGCCAAGGGCCCGCCGCCTGTGGCGCCGGTGCGGGAAACGGTGCGCGATCATGGTCGTGCGCTGCTCGCCGGTACCTTCGCCAGCGTTGCCTTTTTCGTGCTCTTCTACGTCTCGACCGCCTTCGCGCTGGGGCACGCGACCACGGTGCAGGGACTGGGGCGCAGCGAGGTGTTGCAGATGCAATTGCTGGCTATCCTCGCGCTCGCTGCCGGCATTTTCGTCGCAGGTTGGCTGGCCGACAAGCGCGGGCCGATGACGGCGATGATGGCAGGCGGCATCCTCGGCGTCCCAGCCGCACTGGCCTTCGTCCCCCTGTTCGGGTCGGGGGTGCCTGTGCAACTGGTCGCGGCGATGGCGCTGCTGCTGTTCGTCATGGGACTGAGCTATGGCACCGCCGGTGGCTGGTTGCCCAGCCTGTTCCCGGCACGCGTGCGCTATACCGGCACCTCGATCGCCTTCAACGCAGCTGGTGTATTCGGCGGAGCGGTTGCCCCCTATGGCGCGCAATGGCTGGCGAACGAGGGCGGACTCGGCTGGGTCGGCTGGTATCTGGTCGGCTCCTGCCTGCTCAGCCTGCTGGCGCTGCTGCTGGTGCGACGGCAACCGCTGGATAGCTGAGCCTGCGCTTATCGCAGATTGACTGTTGACGTTTACGTTTACGGAAACCACAGTCGGCGCAACGATACAGGCGTGGGAGAGGCGCTGTGCGCAATCGCATTACCGACATGCTCGGGGTCCAATACCCGATCGTGCAGGCCCCAATGGGCTGGATCGCCCGCTCGCAGCTGGCCTCGGCGGTGTCCAATGCCGGCGGCATGGGCATCATCGAAACCAGCTCGGGCCAGTTGCATGAGGTGCGCGACGAGATCGCGAAGATGCGCACCCTCACCGACAAGCCCTTCGGCGTGAACATCGCCCAGGCCTTTGTGCGCGATCCCGATATCGTCCAATTCGTCGTCGATCAGGGCGTCAAATTCGTCACCACCAGCGCGGGCGATCCCAACAAATATTGCGGCCCGCTGAAGGCCGCCGGTCTCACCGTCTTCCACGTCGTGCCGACGCTGGCGGGCGCGCTCAAGGCTATCGATGCCGGCGTCGACGGGCTGGTGGTCGAGGGTGGCGAGGGCGGCGGCTTCAAGAATCCGCGCGACGTCGCGCTGATGGTGCTGCTGCCGCTGGTCCGCTCGAAAGTCGATGTGCCGATCATCGCTGCGGGCGGCATCACCTGCGGGCGGACCATGGCGGCGGCGTTCATGCTGGGGGCAGAGGGCGTGCAACTCGGCACGCGCATGGTCAGCGCCGCCGAATCGCCGGTGCACCACAACTGGAAGCAGGCGATCATCGACGCCAAGGAGACCGATACCGTCTTTCTCAACCGCCACGGCCCCGGGCCTGCGCTGCGCGCGCTGCGCACCGAGCGCACCACACGGCTCGATGTCGAGGGCAGCGAGAATATCATGGGCGAGATGCGCGGGGTGCTCGATCTCTACTTCGGTGGCGACATGGAGGCCGCGATTGCGCTGTCGGGGCAGGTCGCCGGGCGGATCGATGCGGTCAAACCCGCCAGCCAGATCATCGAAGACATCATCGCAGAGTTCCACGACATCATGGCAGAGATGGCGCGCGATTACGCATCCGTCCCGGCCTGAGGGGAGAGACAAAATGGCAATCAAGACCCGCATTACCGAGCTGTTCGGCATCGAACATCCGATCATTCAGGGCGGCATGCATTATGTCGGCTTTGCAGAGATGGCGGCGGCGGTTTCCAATGCCGGGGGCCTCGGCATCATCACCGGCCTGACCCAGCGCACGCCCGACGATCTTGCGAAGGAAATCGCCCGCTGCCGGGAAATGACCGACAAGCCGTTCGGCGTAAACCTGACCTTCCTGCCGACCGTCAACGCGCCCGACTATCCCGGCTATGTCCGCGCCATCATCGAAGGCGGGGTCAAGGCGGTGGAGACGGCCGGCAACAATCCGGTCGCCGTGCTGCCCGCGTTCAAGGAAGCGGGCATCAAGGTCATCCACAAATGCACCTCGGTGCGCCATAGCCTCAAGGCGCAGGCCATCGGCTGCGATGCCGTCTCGGTCGACGGGTTCGAATGCGGCGGGCACCCGGGCGAGGACGATGTGCCCAATTTCATCCTGCTGCCGCGTGCGGCGGAGGAGCTGGACATCCCCTTCGTCGCATCGGGCGGTATGGCTGACGGCCGCAGCCTGGTTGCGGCGCTCGCGCTCGGTGCGGAGGGCATGAACATGGGCACGCGTTTCATCGCCACCAAGGAAGCGCCGGTGCATGACAATGTGAAGGCGGCGCTGGTTGCGGCCAGCGAACTCGACACGCGGCTTGTCATGCGCCCCCTGCGCAACACCGAACGCGTGCTGACCAATGCCGCGGTCGAACGGCTGCTCGAAAAGGAAAAGGCGCTCGGATCCGATATCAGGTTCGAGGACATCATCGAGGAAGTGGCCGGCGTTTACCCGCGGATCATGCAGGAAGGCACAATGGATGCCGGCGCGTGGAGCTGCGGGATGGTCGCCGGGCTGATCAGGGATATCCCGACCTGCCAGGAGCTGATCGACCGGATCATGGCCGAGGCCGAGGCGATTATCGACAAGCGCCTGCCGGGCTTTCGCGGCTGATGGCGCTGCGGCCGGCGACGATCGATGACAGCGCGGCACTGCTTGCGCTGATCGAGAGCGCCTACCGCGGCGATGCCAGCCGCGCGGGCTGGACCAGCGAAGCCGATCTGCTCGGCGGCCAGCGGATCGATGCGGCCATGCTCGCTGCCATGCTGGCCGACGACAACCAACGCCTGCTGCTGATCGAGGATGCGGATGGCATCGCGGCATGCGTCAACGTCGAGCGGCGGGATGGCTGCGGCTATGTCGGCCTCGTCACTGTACGACCGACCGGTCAGGGCAGGGGACTGGGGCGCCAGCTGCTCGTCGCGGCGGAAGAGGTGATCGCCAGCGAATGGCAACTCGCCACCGCAGAGATGACCGTCATCCGCCAGCGCACCGAGTTGATCGCCTGGTATGGCCGCCATGGCTATCTGCCGACCGGCGAGACCCGGCCCTTTCCTTATGGTGACGCCCGCTTCGGCGAGCCGCGGCGCGACGATCTCGAGTTCGTCGTGCTCGCCAAGGGGCTTGTGGAACAGACATTCGAGTTTGCATCGTCATCTCCGCCTTCGCGGCAATGACGACGTTGGAAAAAGGACTAGCCTGAATGCCCGGCCCATTACACGGTATCCGCATCGTCGAATTCGCCGGCATCGGCCCTGGCCCCTATGCCGGCATGATGCTGGCGGACCATGGCGCGGAAGTGATCCGCATCGATCGGCCCGGCGGCATGGTGCTGCCCGCCGATCCGCTGACCCGCAGCCGCAAGTCGATCAGCCTCGACATGAAGAATCCTGAGGCAGTCGCCATCGCGCGGGAGCTTTGCAAGACGGCCGACGGCATCATCGAAGGGCTGCGCCCCGGCGTGATGGAACGGCTGGGCCTCGGCCCCGATGTGCTGATCGGCGACAATCCCCGTCTCGTCTACGGCCGCATGACCGGCTGGGGGCAATATGGCCCCTATGCGCAGGCGGCCGGGCACGACATCAATTACATCAGCCTGTCGGGCGTGCTTCACACCGTTGGCCGCGCCGGTGAAAAGCCGGTGCCGCCGGTCAATTACATCGGCGATTTCGGCGGCGGGGGCATGATGCTGGCGTTCGGCATGGTCAGCGCGATCCTGTCGGCCAAGGCAACCGGCAAGGGTCAGGTGATCGACTGCGCAATGACCGACGGCTCGGCGGTGCTTTCTGCGATGACCTGGGGCTTCAAGGCGATGGGCGTGTGGGAGGATGAGGCCGGGGTCAACCGGCTCGACGGCGGCGCCCCTTATTACGACACTTATGTCTGCGCCGACGGCAAATTCATCTCGATCGGCTCGATCGAGCCGCAATTCTACGCCCTGCTGAGGAAGCACACCGGCCTCGATGCCGATCCCGCCTTCGACGCCCAGGACGACCAGTCGCAATGGGGCGCGCTCAAGGACAAGCTCACGAGCCTTTTCAAGACCAAGACCCGCGACGAATGGTGTGCGTTGATGGAGATGACCGACGTCTGCTTCGCCCCCGTGCTCAGCCTCGAGGAAGCGCCCAAGCACCCGCACAATGTTGCGCGCGGCACCTTCATTGACGTCGGCGGGGTCATTCAGCCTGCCCCTGCCCCTCGCTATTCGGAGACGGTGGTGGACACACCAACGCCGTCGCCCAAGGTCGGCGCGCACAGCGATGATATCCTCGCCGGTATCGGGTTCGATGCGGAGAAGATCTCGGCGGCGCGAGCGAGTGGGGCTGTGCGATAGGATGCCCCTTTGGTCATTGCGAGCGTAGCGAAGCAATGACGGGGAATTGAGCTACATTAAACACGGACACGACCCGGCAACAGGGCGGTCCAGGGCAAGAGGGAAGAGAGCGATGAAGGGCAAATTGCTGCTGTTGGTGTCGTCCGCCATGCTGGCTCTGGCCGGATGCGGAGGAGCGGTGGGCGATGGTGCGCCGGTGGTGGACGAAGCGCGTCTGCTGGCTGCGGCCGACAATCCCGACGATTGGGTGACGCATGGCGGCACCTATGAAGAGCAGCGCTTCTCCCGTCTCAACCAGATCACCGCGGACAATGTCGGCCAATTGGGTCTCGCCTGGTCCCACGAATTCGATACCAATCGCGGGCAGGAAGCGACGCCGATCGTCGTCGATGGGGTACTCTACACCACGACGGCGTGGAGCAAGGTTTTCGCCTTCAACGCCACCACCGGTGAGCAGTTGTGGAGCTATGACCCCGAAGTGCCCGGGCAAGCCGGGTTCAATGCCTGCTGCGACGTCGTCAATCGCGGTGTCGCGGTCTATGACGGCAAGGTCTTCTTCGGCACCATCGATGGCCGCCTGATCGCGCTCGACGCCGCGAATGGCCGCCCGGTCTGGTCCAAGGTGACGGTCGACCAGTCCAAGCCCTATACCATCACCGGCGCACCGCGCATCGTGAAGGGGCGGGTGCTGATCGGTAACGGCGGCGCGGAATATGGCGTGCGCGGCTACGTCTCCGCCTATGATGCCGATACCGGCGATCTCGACTGGCGTTTCTACACCGTCCCGCCCGCGCCCGGCGCACCGGCGGATGGTGCTGCATCGGACAGCGTCATTGAGCGCGCACGCGCGACGTGGCACGGCGACTGGGGCGAGTTCGGCGGTGGCGGGACCGTCTGGGACGCGATTGTCTATGACCGCGAATTCAACCAGATCCTGATAGGCGTCGGCAATGGCTCGCCCTGGAACCACAAGATCCGCAGTCAGGGGCAGGGCGACAATCTGTTCATTTCCTCGGTGGTCGCGCTCGACGCCGATACCGGCGAGTATAAGTGGCATTATCAGGGTACGCCGGGCGAAACCTGGGATTTCACCCAGACCCAGCCGATCATTCTTGCCGACCTGACCATCGACGGACGCCCTCGCAAGGTGATGATGCAGGCGCCGAAGAACGGCTTCTTCTACGTCATCGACCGAAGCAACGGTCGGCTGATCTCGGCCGAGAATTTCGTGCCGACGACCTGGGCGACCGGCATCGACATGGCGACAGGGCGGCCGATCGAGGCACCCAATGCGCGCTACACCGATGGCCCGTTCCTGGCATTGCCCTCGGCGCTCGGTGCGCACAACTGGCACCCGATGGCCTACAGCCCGGACACCAGCCTGGTCTATTTGCCGGCGCAGGAAGTGCCCTTTGCCTATGCCAACGATCCCAATTTCCGCGGTCGCCCCGGCGGCTGGAACCCGGGCATCGATTTCCTGGCCAATGGCGTGCCCGACGACCCGGCCCAGTTCCGCGCCATCCGCGCGCTGCTCAAAGGCCAGCTGAGCGCCTGGGACCCGATCCGCCAGCGCGAAGTGTGGCGTGTGCAATATGATGGCCCGTGGAACGGCGGTGTCCTGGCCACCCACGGAAATCTGGTCTTCCAGGGCAATGCCCACGGCCAGTTCCAGGCCTTTGCCGCCGATGACGGCCGCAAATTGTGGAGCTTCGAAGCCGGCACCGGCATCATCGCGCCGCCGATCAGCTATTCGGTGGATGGGGTCCAATATGTCGCGGTCATGGCCGGCTATGGCGGTGCCTATCCGCTGTCCTCGTCCTTCGTCGACAACCCGCGGCCGATGCCCAACGGCCGGCTGCTGGTGTTCAAACTCGGCGGCAACGCCCCTTATCGGGTCGAACAGATACCCAACCCGCCGGCGACCGAGGTGACCGACACCTTCTCCGCAGCACAGGTGGCGCGCGGGCGGCAGTTGTATGAATCGACGTGCGGGGTCTGCCATGGCCCGGCCGCGATCTCCTCCGGCGTGCTGCCGGATCTTCGCCGCCGCGCGACCGTTGCCAACGCCGATGCCTGGAAGAATGTGCTGATCGACGGCGCCCTGCAGGATCGCGGCATGCGCAGCTTCGCCCGCTATCTCACGCCCGCCGATGCCGAGGCGATTCGCGCTTATGTCGCGGATCGGGCGCGGGTGCTGCGCCAGCGGGAAGGTAACGCGCCCGGCCGCTGATCGCGACGGTCGAAGCCACTTTACCCGGTCCGTCCGCCGCATGCCTTGCCATGCCGCGGGTGACGTCATGGCGGTACCGTCTTGACGCCGGATTGTCATATGCCGAAACTAGACGATAGCCAGTTGCACGGTCGGGGGGCCTGCACGAATCGTTCCCCTATCGTTTTGTTTTCGACGGCTTCCACCATTTGTGGTTGCCGATGAGTGGAGTGTTGACGATGCCCGGTCCCGGTTCGATTGCAATCGTAGAAGTTAATGCTGATGATCAGGACGCGAGCACAACGAACATAGTGAAGACAGTATCGTTTGTTTTGCTGGACACGGCCCTGCGCGGACAGACGATCAACTTTACTGATCAGGGATGGCTTGCCACTGGTGGTTTCCGATCATCAAGCGAAGGGACAGTTACATTTACTATTCCCAGTGATGCTGCACTTGGCACGGTGTTCACGGTTACGGTGACTGGCGGTAATCCAGCATTCAACCCCTCTGCGTCGGGGGATTCAGTAATTGCCTACACCGGCACTTCAACCAGTCCCACCTTGCTGTTTGCTGTCCAGTTTGCTGGCCCCACTGCGGCGTGGGCAGCCAATGCCGATGACGCAAACACGTCGGCGGTGCCGACTGGATTGGTCGATGGCGATACCGCTCTCGCCTTTGCATTCGACAATGCCGCTTATGCTGGGCCATTGACCGGGTCTGCGAGCGAAATTTTGGCGAATATTGCAAACGAGGCCAACTGGACGACAAGCAACACTGCACGCGTCTCACCTCCCGGCAACTTTACAGTCGGTGGAGGCGGTGGTGGCGGCCAACCGACGCTGTCGATTAACGATGTGACAGCGGTCGAAAGCAGCAGCGGCACGACTGTATTCACCTTCACGGTAACGCGCTCCGACAACAGCACGGACGTCACATTCGACATCGCGACAGCGGATGGCACCGCCACGGCAGGCAGCGATTATCTTGCCAATGCATTGACCGGGGTCACGATGGCGTCGGGTGGCGCACTCACTCAGACCTTCACCGTGACAGTCAATGGCGACACGGCGACCGAGGCCAATGAAACCTTTTTCGTCAACCTGACCAATGTCACTGGCGCGACAGTGTCCGACGGCCAGGGTCAGGGCGTGATCACCAACGACGATGTCTCGATCGTCCGCATCTACGACATCCAGGGGGCAGGCCACCGCTCTCCATTCGAAGGGCAGAGCGTCGTCACGCGCGGCATCGTCACGGCCGTCGACTCCAACGGCTTTTACATTCAGGACGCGATCGGCGATGGCAACAGCGCCACTTCCGATGGTGTGTTCGTGTTCACCTCGACTGCACCGACGGTCTCGGTCGGTCAGGATGTGCAGGTCACCGGCACGGTCACTGAGTTCCTGCAGAGCAACAATGTCCAGCGCCTGACGCTGACCGAAATCACCGCGCCGACCATTGCGGTGCTCAGCAGCGGCAATGCGCTGCCCACGGCGGTGTTGATCGGCCCCGATGGCGTGTCTCCGCCGTCGGCGAATATCGAAGACGACAATTTCACCAGCTTCCAGCCGGCGACCGATGGTCTCGATTTCTGGGAAAGCCTGGAAGGCATGCGCGTGACCGTGCAGGACCCGATTTCGATCAGCGGCACCAACACCTTCAACGAATTCTACGCCATCTCCACGCGCGACTGGGTGGATACCAACGCCACGGGCTTCAACGCCAACCTCGGCGTGCTGGTGATCGATGGTGCGGTGGGCGGCGGCATAAACGTCAACAACACGATCGGCGGCGATTTCAACCCGGAACGCATCCAGCTGCAGGTCGACGCGACGGTCACCCCCGGCGGCCTCCCCACCGGCATCTCTCCCGGCGCACGGCTCAACGATGTCACGGGCATCGTCAATTACAATGCCGGCCAATATGAAGTGATTGCGACCACCGCGCTGACCGTCGCGCAAGCCTCGACCAACACGGTCGACAACACGACGCTGCTGGGCAGTTCGACCCATCTGACCATCGGCAGTTACAATGCCGAAAATCTAGATCCGGGCGACGGCGCGGCGCGCTTCACCGCGCTGGCCAACGATATCGCCTTTGCGCTGGGCGCGCCTGGCATCGTTGTGCTCGACGAAATCCAGGACAATAACGGCGCGACCAACGACAGCGTCGTTTCCGCCAGCATGACGCTGCAGATGCTGGTCGATGCAATCTTTGCCGTCTCCGGCGTCCAGTACAGCTGGATCGACAATCCGTTCATAACCGATGACCGCAACGGCGGGGAGCCCGGCGGCAACATCCGCGTGGCGATGCTCTATCGCACGGATACCGTCAGCTTTGTCGCCGGCAGCCTGCGCACCGCGACCGATCCTACAGATCAGGCGACCAACAGCGCCAACCCCTTCTTCGGGTCGCGCCTGCCGCTGGCCGCCGACTTCATCTTCAACGGCCAGACGGTCACCGTCATCGGCAACCATTTCACCTCCAAGGGCGGATCGAGTCCGCTGCTGGGCTCGATCCAGCCTTCGACCAACGAAGGCGAAGATCGGCGCGGGGGGCAGGCATCGCTGGTCAACGCGCTGGTCGATTCCATCCTGACCGGCAATGCCAACGCCAACATCGTCGTCGCAGGGGACTTCAACGATTTCCAGAACGAGGAGCCGCTGCGCATCCTGACCGGCCAGAATGACTGGAACGGCACCGCAGCGATCGCGCCTGCCGGTCCGCAGGTGCTCAGCAATCTGTCCTTCCTGCTGCCGCCGGAAGAACGGTTCAGCTACCTGTTCGAAGGCAACGCCCAGCAGATCGACCACATCCTGGTGTCGAACGCGCTGTCGGCGGGCGCTCAGTTCGATATCGTTCACCGCAACACGCTGTTCGGGGAAATCAACTCCGACCATGACGCGCTGGTCACCCGTCTGTTCATCCCGCCAGCGCCGATCAACGGCACGGCAGGCGCCGAAACGCTGACTGGCACCGTGGGCAACGACACGATCAACGGTCTCGATGGCAACGACGTGCTGTTCGGCGGCGGCGGAGAAGACCAGTTCAACGGCGGCGCAGGCGATGATGTCATCGTTGTGGACAGCGCCGGCGATGTGGTAACCGAAAATGCCAATGAGGGCACCGACCGCGTCGAAACCGCGCTCGGCGCTTACACGCTGACCGCCAACGTCGAAAATCTCGAATACACCGGTTCGGGAGCCTTCTCCGGCACGGGCAATGGCCGGGACAACGCCATCGTCGGCGGTGGGCAGGGTGACACGCTATCCGGCCTCGACGGTAATGACACGCTCGGTGGCGAAGCAGGCGATGACACGCTCGACGGCGGCAACGGCAACGACCGATTGATCGGCGGCACCGGTGCCGACACGATGAACGGCGGCGACGGAGATGATATCCTCTCCCGCGACAACAGCGGCGATGTCGCCAACGGCGGTGCTGGAAACGACACGGTCGAGCTGTACGGAGGCGGCGACTATACGGCGGCCGGCGATATCGAGATTATCGCGGTGCGCTTTGCCAACCCGCTTACCAGTGCCAACATCGTCGCCAACGGGCTGGACAACCAGATCAGCGGTGGCGCAGCGGCGGATGTGATCCAGGCGCTGGGCGGCAACGATGTCGTCTATGGCCGCGGCGGAGGCGACATGATCATCGGCGGCCTCGGCCTCGACAGATTGTTCGGCGAGGCCGGTGATGACTCTCTGGCAGGGCAGGATGGCAATGATCTGCTCTATGGCGGCGACGGCGCGGATCGGCTGTTTGGCGGGAGCGGTGTCGACACCATGTGGGGCGGCACCGGTGCGGACATCTTCGGCTACGATGCGATCACCGAGACAGGCGCGACCCGCGCCACCGCTGACATCATCGGCGATTTCAGCCGTGCCCAGGGCGATCGCATTGACCTCAGCGTCATCGACGCGATTGCCGGCGGCGACCCGACCGACGCCTTCAGCTTCATCGGCACCGCCGCCTTCGGCAATGTGGCTGGCCAGCTACGCTATGATGTGGTCGGCGGGGCGAGTTTCGTCTCGGGCGACGTCAACGGCGACGGCATTGCCGATTTCGTCATCCGGGTGAACGGGGTCACCAACCTGCAGGCAGGCGATTTCATTCTTTAACCAACTCTCCATCCAGACTGAGGGAAATACCATCATGCCAGGACCAGGCAGCATTGCATTCATCCGTTTCGGCGCAGATACAGCAACCCCCGGCGGCAAGACGCTCAGCTTCGTGCTGCTTGATCCGTCCCTGCGCGGCCAGACCATCACCATCACTGACCGAGGCTTGGACCGCCGCAGGAGCCTTTACCACCACTGAGGGAACAACAAGTGTAGCTATTCCCGCCGACGCGGCGATCGGTACGGTGTTCAGCGTCACTGGCCTGACCGGACAGTTCAACCCATCCGCGACCGGCGATGCATTGCTCGCTTACATCGACGGCACCACGCCGCTGTTCCTCGGCGCAGTGCAGCTTGGCAGCGGCACCGCTGCCTGGCCGGCGATGCAACCAACGCCAACACCAGCGCGGGCCCCACCCGCCTGACCAGCGGCACCATCGCTCCTGCTTTTGCCTAAGACAATGCTGTCCACACAGGTTCGCTCACCGGCCCGCCTGCCGAGATTGCCGCCAACGTTGCACTGTCGAGCAGCGATTTCCTGTTCACGGGGCCATAAGCCTTGGCAGCGGCTTCGAGCCCAATCCCGAAGCCGCGGCTTGTCATGGGCAACGCTGGCTCCGACCGTGCCCGCTCACCCGTGCCGATCGGCATCATCCGGGCAACTGCTAACCATATCGCCGATGTCGGCCACACGCGGGGCACCCGCCAGTATCGTCCCGAGAGGTCGCCATCGTTGGCCGAGCGGACGTCGCCTGCGGCCTGATGGGCATCGATGCCAGCACCGCAGTACCCGAGCGATGGTGCTTTGACGTTGTGGACCGGCATTAACCAAGTCGCGGGCTTCACATACATCTGCCGCTTCTCGGGCGTCATCATCGGCGGAAGGGGCTTAACCAATCTTCGGTGGGACGTCGCCACGCTATGTCATGACCAGTCGAGACGGAACTAGCCAACATCCATTTCGGTTTTTGGCAACGGCTTCAACTGCTTGATGCTCCATTCGACCCGACTGATTTTCCGTGAGATCGGCATAGCTAACAACAGGTTAAGTATCTTGACCGCCAGAGCAGACGGGTTCATTTCAGTGCCGAATTGAGACCCTGAGTCGCACGGGGCGCAATTTTTGTGGCCCTAAGGGGCGTTTGGGGGACTAGCATGCCAGGACCAGGCTCTATCGCAATCGTTTCCTATGGTAGCGATTCAGGCACGAACGGGAAATATTTCAGCTTCGTGCTGCTCGATCCGACTTTGCGCGGACAAACGATCAGCTTTACCGATCAAGGCTGGCTTGCGGCGGGCGGTTTCAGAACTGCGGGTGAGGGCACGACCACCTTTGCGATTCCAGCCAATGCGGCCATCGGCACGGTATACACGGTCGCTTATCCGGGCGGCGGCTCGTTTGATGTTTCCTCGGCTGGCGATTCGATCATCGCTTATATCGGTACCGCTGCGTCGCCTACGCTGCTGTTCGCCGTTCAAGTGGCGGGGTCCACGGCTGCCTGGGCAGCCGATGCGGTCGACAGCAATACGTCGGCCGTGCCAACCGGCCTGACCAACGGCGATACCGCGCTGGCCTTCAATACCGACAATGGCGTTTACAACGGCCCATTGACCGGTTCGGTACAGGAAGTGCTGGCAGCCATTGCCAATGAAGCCAACTGGATCGGTGCCAATAATCAGCCCGACAATTATGTCTGGCCCGCGGCGAACAGCTTCACTGTCGCCAACACCGTTGTTGGCGGCGCGACCCCGGGTGACGATACCCTGTCCGGTACCTTCGCCAACGACACGATCGACGGCCTCGACGGCAATGACGTCCTGAACGGCGGCGATGGCGATGACACCCTGTCTGGAGGCCTTCTCAACGACGTTCTGACCGGTGGCAGCGGGACAAATACCCTTGCTGGTAACAGCGGCAACGACATCTTCGTCATTTCCAGCGCCACCGATACGGTGATCGAACTCGATGGCGAAGGCACCGACCGCGTCGAAACCACTTTGGCCAGCTACACCCTGCCAGCCAATGTCGAAAATCTGGAATATACCGGCGCGGGAGCTTTTGCCGGCACCGGCAACGCTCTCGCTAACATCATCGTCGGCGGCGGATCGGGCGACACACTCAATGGCGGCGATGGGGATGATTCGCTGGGCGGCGAAGCGGGCAACGACACGCTGATCGGCGGTCTCGGCAATGACAGGCTGACTGGCGGCACCGGCGCCGATACCATGAACGGTGGCGACGGGGATGACACGCTGGTTGTCGATAACGCCGCCGATGTCGCCAATGGCGGCACTGGCACTGACACCGTGCAGGTCAGCGCCGCTGGTCTCAGCTACGCGATAGCCGCCGATGTCGAGATTGTTACAAACGCCTCGGGTGGCGATCTGACGGCGACGCTGAACGCCCTCGCCAACACCTATGGCGGCAGTGCAGGGGTCGACACTGTGCTCGCTGGCGACGGCAATGACGCCGTCTATGGCCGGGGCGGTGCCGATAGCCTTGGTGGCGAAGGCGGCAATGACCGGCTGTTCGGCGATGCCGGAAACGACGTGCTGAACGGCGGTGCCGGTCAGGATCTGGTCTATGGCGGCGCGGACAATGACACGCTGAACGGCGGCGATGCCAATGACACGCTCTACGGCGAAGCAGGAAATGACACGCTCACCGGCGGCGCGGGTGTCGACATCCTCAATGGTGGCCTTGGTGCAGACGCCTATGTGTTCAACGTCGGCGACACCGGCGCAACCCTCGCTACGGCCGACCGCATTCAGGGTTTCAGCAACGCACAGGGTGACAAGCTGCATTTGATCGGGCTTGGCCTGAGCAGCTTCATCGGGACCTTTGCCTTTACCAACGTCGCTGGCCAGGTGCGTTATGAGCTGATTGGCGGGAACACCTATATTCAGGGCGACAGCAACGGTGATGGGGTCGCGGATTTCATGATCCGACTCGACGGAAACGTCACCGTCACTCCGGGCGATTTCATCATCGGCTAAGTCTGACGCCGTTTGCGATATGCGATGCAGGGGCGGTCAGTTCACCGCTCCTGCATCGTCTTTATGATGCCCGAGAAATCCTTGCCGCCATTGCCTGCATCGGCAAACGCCGCGTAGAGCGCCGCTGCGCGCTCGCCCATTGGCACCTCCGCGCCGACCGATTGCGCCGCCTCCATTGCCAGCTTGAGGTCCTTCAGCATCAGCGCGGTGGCAAAGCCGCCGTCATAGCCGCGATCCGCAGGCGTCTCCGGCCCGACGCCGGGCACGGGACAATAGCTGGTCATCGACCAGCATTGGCCCGATGCTTGGCTGGAGATGTCGTAAAAGGTCTGCAAATCCAGCCCCAGTTTCTCGGCCATGGCGAACGTCTCGCAGGTGGCGATCATCGACGCGCCGAGCAGCATGTTGTTGCAGATTTTCGCCGCCTGTCCCGCGCCCGACCCGCCCGCATGGATCACCGCTTTGCCCATCGCCGCCAAGATCGGCTCGGCGCGGGCAAATGCTTCGGCGCTGCCGCCGACCATGAAGGTCAGCGTGCCGCCATTGGCCGCTGCAATGCCGCCCGATACCGGCGCGTCTGTGACCGCTAGCCCCTTGGCTGTCGCCGCCTCGGCATTGGCGCGCGCGGTAGCGACGTCGATGGTCGAACAGTCGATCAACAGCGTGCCTGGCGCGGCGTTGGGGAACACATCGCTCTCATAGACCGCCGCGACATGGTGCCCGGCGGGCAGCATGGTGACAACCACTTCGGCACCGCTCACCGCCTCGCCCGCGCTCGGCGCGGCAAGGCACCCCGCCGCCGCTGCCCGTTCCAGTGCCTCGGCGCTGAGATCGAAGGCACGAACATCATGCCCCGCCTTCGCCAGATTGGCCGCCATCCCGCCGCCCATATTGCCAAGCCCGATGAATGCGATGCTGGTCATTTGAAACTCCAATCCAACTTCACCCGTCATTGCGAGCGCAGCGAAGCAATCCAGAGCGGCGTGGCACCACCCTGGATTGCTTCGCTGCGCTCGCAATGACGGTACTTTGATCTCATGGCCTCACCCCATCGTCGGGATGACAAACGCATTTCCCCCATCCGGCGATCCATCCGGCCAGCGGGCAGTGACGGTCTTGACCTTGGTCCAGAACTTCACGCCCTCCATGCCATGCTGGTTGGTGTCGCCGAAGGCCGAGCGCTTCCAGCCGCCGAAGGTGTGATAGGCGACCGGCACCGGGATCGGCACATTGATGCCGACCATGCCGACATTGACGCGCGCCGCAAATTCCCGCGCGGCGTGGCCGTTGCGGGTGAAGATGGCGACGCCATTGCCATATTGATGCTTGCTGGGCAGCGCGAGCGCCTCCTCGAAGCTGGCGGCGCGGACCATCTGCAGCACGGGGCCGAAAATCTCTTCCTTGTAGCTTTCCATGTCGGTGGTGACATGGTCGAACAGCGTCGGGCCGACGAAGAAGCCTTCCTCATGCCCCTGCAGTTTGAACCCGCGTCCGTCGATCACCAGTTCCGCGCCCTCGTCGACGCAGGTCTGGATCCAGCCTTCGACCTTTGCCTTGTGCGCGGCGGTGACTACCGGCCCGTAATGCGCTTGCGGATCGGTCGAGACGCCGACGCGCAGCGCCTCGATCGCCGGGATCAGCTTGGCACGCAGCCGGTCGGCGGTCTCATCGCCCACCGGCACCACCACCGGCAAGGCCATGCAGCGCTCGCCCGCCGAGCCGAAAGCCGCACCCGCCAGATCATTGACCACCTGGTCGAGATCCGCGTCCGGCATGACGATGCCATGGTTCTTGGCCCCACCCATCGCCTGCACCCGCTTGCCGTTGGCGACGCCGCGATTGTAGACATAATGGGCGATGTCGGAGGAGCCGACGAAGCTGACCGCGCCGATGGCCGGGTGGTCGAGGATGGCATCGACCATCGCCTTGTCGCCATGCACCACCTGGCAGATGCCTTCGGGCAGGCCCGCCTCGATCAACAGTTCGGCGAGCCGCACCGGCACGCTCGGGTCACGCTCGCTGGGCTTGATCAGGAAGGCGTTGCCGGTGGCGATGGCGACGCCGGACATCCACAGCGGGATCATCGCCGGGAAGTTGAACGGGGTGATGCCCGCGCCGATGCCGATCGGCTGGCGCATCGAATAGACGTCGATGCCCGGCCCCGCGCCTTGGGTATATTCGCCCTTCAGCACGTGCGGGATGCCGCAGCAGAATTCGATGACCTCCAGCCCGCGCTGGATGTCGCCTTTGGAATCCGCGATCACCTTGCCATGTTCGGAGCTGAGCAGATGCGCCAGCTCGTCCATGTTCGCTTCCACCAGCCGCTTGAATTCGAACATCACCCGCGCGCGCCGCTGCGGGTTGGTGGCTGCCCATGCCGGTTGCGCGGCGAGCGCGGCCTGCACTGCCTGCTCCAGCACGGCGGCATCGCCCAGCGCGACGCGCGCCTGCACCTGGCCGCTGTTGGGATCGAAGATATCGCCCGTGCGGGTGGCTGGTCCGGAGCCGCCGCTGATGAAATGGTCGATCTGGCGCATGCTCTTCTCCTCAAATCCTGTTCTGGCGCCTCGATAGAGGCTCGGCCCGTGCATGGGAACCGCGCATCATGCCGAATGCGATGGGATGTGCGCCGGTTGCTGTCCCGGCGCCTTCGCTGAGGCTGCTTGACGCTCGGCACCGGCTTGGCTCATATAGAACATAATAGGAACAAAAAGATGATTCGTCCCGCCGCCCTCCATCGCCTTGCCTTGCAGCCGCGTCCGCCGGACGGGGAGGCTGAGCGTTGCGGCGATGGCAGGATCGGCCTCGGCGCGGCCGATGTCGATGTCCGGCTGCAGGGGGGACTCGCCCGTGCGGCGCTGCATGAGATTTTCAGTGCGGGAGACAAGGATAGCAGCAGCGCCACGGCCTTCGCCCTGTTGCTGGCGACCCGCGCGCTGGGCAAGGACACGTCGCTGATGTGGGTGCGGGACGATCGTGCATCGCGGACCAATGGCTATCTTCACGCGCCGGGCCTGCTCGATCTCGGCTGCGATCCGGCCAGGCTGGTGATTGTCGTCCCGCCCGATCCCATCGGCGTGCTGCGCGCTGGTCTGGATGGCGTGCGCTGCGGCCAGTTGGGCGGGGTGGTGCTCGAACTGCATGGCGCGGCGCCCCTGCTCGATCTCACCGCTTCGCGCCGTCTGGCAATGGCGGCCGCGCAGTCGGGCGTGTTCACTCTGGTGCTGCGGATCGATGCGGAGCCGGTGCCCAGTGCGGCGCAGACGCGGTGGAGCATCGCCACTGCGCCATCGTCGCCGCTGCCTGCCGATGCGCCGGGGCATCCGGCCTTCGATGTCGCCTTGTTGCGGCATCGTGGCGGGAGCCTTCCCTTTGCAACCCGTCTGGAGTGGAACCGTGACCGTCGCTGTTTCGCGCCGCTATCTGGCGGTGCATCTTCCCTTTCTGCCGTCGGAACGGATCAGGCGCAGCGAGCGGCCTGACGCCCCGTTTGCACTGGTGGCCAAGCACCGCAGCGCGATGCGGCTGATCGCGCTCGACCAGTCGGCATTAGTGCTCGGTCTCGTCGCCGGCATGACGCTGGCCGATGCGCGGGCGCGCGTGCCCGATCTTGCGGCCTTGCCCTATGATGCCGCCGCCGATGCGCGTGCGCTGGCGCGGCTGGCCGATGGCTGCGAGCGCTATACGCCGATGGTCGCCACCGACGGCGACGATGTGCTGCTGCTCGACATCACCGGCTGCGCGCATCTTTTTGCCGGTTATGAAGAGGGGCTTGCGGCCGATCTGGTCCAGCGGCTGAATGCTGCCGGCCTGACCACCCGCCATGCCATAGCCGCCACCGCCGATGCCGCAGCGGCGCTGGCCCGCCATGAGGAAAGCGATGTCGAGGCCTTGCCGGTCGAGGCCTTGCGCGTCGATGGGGAGCGGCACCGGGCGCTGCGCCGCGCCGGCCTGCGCACGCTGGGCGATCTGGCTGCCCGCCCCGCCGCGCCACTGGCTGCGCGCTTTGGCAGCGATCTGGTGGATGGGCTCGAGCGGCTGCTCGAACGGCAGGACGTCCGCATCGTCCCACGCCGCCATCTGCCCGAGATCAGCGTGGAGACCCGCTTTGCCGAGCCGGTGGCGCGCACCGAGGATGTGCTGGCGACGCTGCGCCATCTTGCCGCGCAGGCCGGGGACCGTCTGGCCGAACGCGGCGCGGGCGGGCGGGCCTTTGCCGCCTCCCTGTTCCGCAGCGACGGGCATGTCGCGCGGCTGGAGGTGGAGACCGGCCAGCCGGTCCGCGATTGCGCCATTCTCGACCGCCTGCTGCGTGAGCGCATCGACACCTTGTCCGATCCGCTCGACCCCGGCTTCGGCTACGATCTGATCCGCCTCGACGTGCTGACCAGCGAGGCGATGGCGGCGGAGCAGTTGCGGCTCGATGGCGGCCGGGTGGGCGACGGCGAGATGGCGCTGCTGATCGACCGGCTGGCGGTGCGGCTGGGGCGGGGCAGGGTGCGCCGCTTCGTGCCCGTCGATACGCATATCCCCGAACAGGGGGCGCTGGCCTTGCCGGTTGCCGATGCCCCGCGCGCTGTCGACTGGCCGGCTCCCGCACCGGGCGAGCCGCCGCTGCGGCCCATCCACCTGTTCGATCCGCCCCAGAAGATCGAGGTGCTCGCCGCCGTCCCCGATGGCCCGCCCCGCCGCTTCAAATGGCGCAAGGCGCTGCATGAGGTGGTGCGACAGGAAGGGCCGGAACGGATTGCCTCCGAATGGTGGCGGCGAGAGGATAATGGCGGCCTGACCCGCGACTATTATCGCGTCGAGGATGCGCGCGGTCGCCGCTACTGGCTGTTCCGTCACGGGCTGTTCGGTAGCGAGCAAGCCAATCCCGACTGGTATATCCACGGCCTGTTCGCATGAGCGCCGGTTTCGCCGAACTGGTCGCGGCGAGCAATTTCAGTTTCCTCAGTGGAGCCTCTTCCCCCGCAGACATGGTCTGGCGCGCGCAGGCACTGGGGATGGCGGGGATCGGCATTGCCGATCGCAACACGGTGGCGGGCGTGGTCCGCGCGCACATGGCGTGGCGCGAGATCGGCGGGGCGGCGAGCGGTTTCCGGCTGGTGGTCGGCGCACGGCTGGTGTTCGCGCCTTCCGAGAACGGTGAGGCGACGCCGGACATCGTCGCCTATCCCGCCACCCGCCACGGCTGGGGGCGGCTGACACGGCTGTTGACCATCGGCAACCGCCGCGCGGTCAAGGGCGACTGCGTGCTGCATCTGGAGGATTTGCTCGACCATGCCGACGATCTGCTGCTGATCGCGATGGGCGGCGATGCCGCGCTGCTCCACCGTCTGCGCCTGGCGCGGTCGGGTGCCGTGTGGCGCGGCATTGCCATGCCGCACGGGGCAGGGGACCGGCGACGGCTGATCGCGGCGCAGAAGGAGGCCTTTGCCGCAGGCGTGCCGCTGCTCGCCACCAACGATGCGCTCTACGCCACCGCGCAGCAGCGCCCGCTGCACGACATCGTCACCTGTATCCGCGAAGGCACGTCCATCCATGCCGCCGGTCGGCGGCTGCTCGCCAATGCCGAACGTCATCTCAAATCGCCGGAGGATATGGCGCGGCTGTTCCGCGGCTATCCCGAGGCGCTGGGCGCGGGCGCGGCGCTGATGGCGCGCATCGACTTCACGCTTGATGACCTGCGCTATGAATATCCCAACGAGCCGGTACCCGAAGGCTGGGAATCGCACGACTGGCTGGAACATCTGGCGATGGAGGAGGCGCGCCGTCGCCATCCCGACGGCGTGCCCGAGCCGATGCTGCGCACGCTTGCCGAGGAGTTCCGGCTGATCCGGCTCAAGCGCTATGCCTGCTATTTCCTGACGGTGCATGACATCGTCCGTTACGCGCGCAGCCTCGACCCGCCGATCCTGTGCCAGGGGCGCGGCAGCGCCGCCAACTCGCTGGTCTGCTATCTGCTGGGCATCACCTCGGTCGATCCCATCGCCAACAAGCTGCTGTTCTCCCGCTTCCTCTCGGAAGAGCGCGACGAGCCGCCCGACATCGACGTCGATTTCGAGCATGAGCGGCGCGAGGAGGTGATGCAATATATTTACCGGCGCTATGGCCGCGAGCGCGCGGGGATTGCCGCCACGGTCATCCACTATCGCCCGCGCAGCACGCTGCGTGAGGTCGGCAAGGCGCTGGGGCTGACTGAGGATATCACAGCCCGGTTGAGCAGCACCATCTGGGGCCAGTGGGGCAGCGACGTGCCTGAGGAACGGGTGGAGGAGGCGGGGTTCGATCTTGCCAATCCCGATATCGCCCGGCTGAAATGGCTGGTCGACCAGTTGCTGACCTTTCCCCGCCACCTCTCCCAGCATGTCGGCGGCTTCGTGCTGACCGAAGGCCGCCTCGACGAGCTGGTGCCGATCCACAACGGGGCGATGAAGGACCGCACCTTCATCGAATGGGACAAGGACGATATCGAGGCGCTGGGCTTGATGAAGGTCGATGTGCTGGCGCTCGGCATGCTCACCTGCATCCGCAAGAGCTTCGATCTGCTGCGCCTGCACGGGCTGGGCGATCATGACCTGCAGAACGTCCCGCGCGAAGACCCGCAGACCTATGCGATGCTGCGGCGCGGGGACAGTATCGGCACCTTCCAGGTCGAAAGCCGCGCGCAGATCAACATGCTGCCGCGGATGAAGCCGAAGGAATTGTACGATCTGGTCATCCAGGTTGCCATCGTCCGCCCCGGCCCCATCCAGGGCGGCATGGTCCACCCCTATCTTAGGCGCCGCAATGGCGAGGAAGCGGTCGACTTTCCCTCACCGTCGCCGCCGCATGATCCGGACGAGCTGCGCGACGTGCTGGGGCGAACCCTGGGCGTTCCATTGTTCCAGGAGCAGGCGATGAAACTCGCCATCACCGCCGGCGGCTTCACCCCGGCCCAGGCGGACGGGCTGCGCCGGGCCATGGCGACCTTCCGCAACCATGGGTCGATGCCGCGCTACGAGGCACAGTTGATCGATGGCATGGTCGCGCGCGGCTATGACCGCGATTTCGCCGAGCGCTGTTTCAACCAGATCAAGGGCTTCGGCGAATATGGCTTTCCCGAAAGCCACGCCCAGGCGTTCGGCTATCTCGCCTATGTCTCGTCATGGCTGAAATGCCGCCACCCGGCGGTGTTCACCTGTGCGCTGCTCAATTCCCAGCCGATGGGCTTCTACGCGCCGGCACAGCTCGTGCGCGATGCGCAGGAACATGGCGTCGAGGTGCGCCCCGTCGACGTCAACGCAAGTGGCTGGGACAGCGCGCTGGAGGTGGCGGGGAATGACGCATCGGGTGAACCGGAGGGAATTTCACTCGCCCTGCGCCTTGGCCTGCGCCGTATCGACGGTTTCCGTGAAACCTGGGCCGAGGCCATTACCGCTGCCCGCGCTGTCGCTCCCTTTGCCTCGATCGAGGATCTCGCGCACCGCGCCGCACTGCCGCCGCAGGCCTTGCGCAGGCTCGCCGATGCCGATGCCTTCGGATCGCTGGGCAAGGGGCGGCGCGATGCGGTCTGGGATGTCCGCCGCATGCCGGGCGGGCAACTGCCGTTGTTCGCCTTTGCCGCCGCCGCCGAACTGGGGGAGGAGCCCGACGCGCGGCTCCCGGTGATGCCGCTGACCGAGGAAGTGATCGCCGACTATCAGACGGTGCGCCTGTCGCTGAAGGCGCATCCGATGCAGTTCCTGCGCCCCCGGCTGTCGGGCGAAGGGGTGCTGACCTGTGCCGAGACAAATGGGGCCGCCGATGGCCGCAAGCTGAGGACCGCCGGCGTCGTGCTGATCCGCCAGCGCCCGGGCAAGGGCAATGCGGTGTTCATTACCATCGAGGACGAGACCGGCATCGTCAACGCGCTCCTGTGGGCGCGCGACATGGAGCGGCAGCGGCGGGCCGTGATGTCGGCGCGGCTGATGCTGATCGAAGGCGAAATCCAGCGCAGCAAGGAAGGGGTGGTGCATCTCATGGCCCGGCGCATCGTCGACCGGACGGCGATGCTCGATTCGATTGCCGACAGCGACGGCCTGTCCCCGCCGATGGCCCATGCCGACGAGGTCAATCGCCCGCAACAGGCGCGCGGAAACCGGCCACCGCCGCGCCGTCACGGCCATCCGCGCGATGTCCGGATCATCCCGAAATCGCGGGATTTCCATTGAGGTGAACGCGCTTGCCCCGCTCTGGAACAGTCATGTTTCGGATGTGGGAAATGTCACTAGGAAACAAGCTGCTACAACGCTAACGTCTCCGTAACCATAACAAATGGCCCAGGGTCAGGGCTAAGTCACGCTCGATTAGGAGGAATTCTGTGCCCACACCGCCCCCCACCCCGCCTTATGACACCGACCAGACCGGCACCACCGGACCTGACAGTCGAACCCTCACAACGGGCCGAGACCGCTTTTTCGGACTTGAGGGGGATGATTTTCTGCGTGGTGGTGACGGTAACGATGTGCTCATCGGCGGTGCAGGCAGGGACATACTCTGGGGGCAGAACGGCGACGATTATATCGAAGGAGGCGACGAGGCAGACGATCTGCGCGGCGACGCCGGAGACGACACCATATTGGGCGGCGCGGGAGATGACTTCATCCGCGGCGGTGCCGGCGTCGATGTTATCGACGGTGGAGACGGCAATGACCGAATCAGCTTCTTCGAATTGAACCAGACTCAGGGAGTGGTCGCAGACCTCGCCGCCGGGACAATGTCCAACGACGGCTACGGCAACAGCGAAACCATCACCAGCATCGAAGGGCTGGGCGCCGGCACGCGCTTTGTCGACACCTTCCTTGGCAGCGACGGGGTCAATACCCTGCTCGGCAACAGCGAGGACATCTTCAACGGTCGCGGCGGCGACGATTTTATGCAGATCGGCGCATCGGCCACCGGTGGTGGCACCTTCGACGGCGGTGACGGCATCGACACGCTGAATTTCATCGACGGCTATCTTGCGGACACCAATGGTGACGGTGTCGCAGAACTGATCCCGACAACCGTGGGCGTCACGGTCAACCTCACCGCGCCGACCAACCAGATCCAGAGCGACGGCAATGGCCGGCAGGCGACTATCCTCAACGTCGAAAATCTGGGGGGCACAGCCTTCAATGACCGGCTGATCGGCAATGGCGGCAACAATACGCTGACCGGCAACCTCGGCAACGACGTGCTTGTCGGCCTAGGCGGCAACAACATCCTGCAGGGCGGGCTCGGCTCCGACGTGCTGGTCGATCTGCTCAATGGCACCAACGATATCCTCGACGGCGGTGAAGAGACTGACGCGGCGATCATAGACCTCGACTATGTCAGCTACTTCGATCCGAACCTTGGCAGCACCGGCGTCACAGTTTCCCTGGCGCTGCAGGGCGTCGCGCAGACCACCGGGCGTGGCAACGATACGCTGATCGGTATCGAAGGGCTGGCAGGTACCCGCTTTGCCGACGTTCTGACTGGCGACGACTTCAACAATGCGCTGTTCGGCATGGGCGGCGCGGACACCATCGATGCCGCTGGCGGCGACGACGCGGTCGTCGTGTCCGGCTTCGGCTCGGTGATCGATGGTGGCGCCGGCAACGACGTCATCGCTTTCTGGTCCACCGCTTTCACCGCGATACCCAACGAAATCCCCGGCGGCGTAACCTACGACCTGTCGCTCGGCGGGCCGCAGGCCAGTGCTGGCGGGATGCTGACCATCAGCAATGTCGAGAATATCAGCGGGAGCCGCGCAGACGACGTATTTACCGGAACCGCCGGAGACAATTCGATCGGCGGCAGCTATGGCAGTGACACGCTCAACGGCGGTGACGGCAATGACTCGCTCTATGGCGACGGCACATTTTCTTACAACGCCGCGACCAATGAAGTGTCGTATATCGACGAGGTAATTGCTCCTCCGGGCCAACCGGCCTTCGGCATCGCAGCAGGCAACGACACGCTGAACGGCGGCGCGGGCGACGATGAGCTGTTCGGCGGCGCGGGCGATGACACGCTGTCCGGCGGAGCCGGGTTCGACACCGTGTTCGGTGGCGAAGGCAATGACACATATATCTTCAACATCGCGACCGACGATGTCGATCAGGTCAATCTCGAGGGCGGAAACGACACCGTCCAGATCACCGGCAACGGCAATCAGACGCGCATTACCTTCTCGATCGGCCAGGCTGCCAATGGCAGCCCGGTCGATCCCTTGACCGGCCCCAACTATGATGGAGGACTCGGCCTGCGCGTTCAGGGTGAGGATGCTGCTGGCAATCTGGTGGGCGGCGTCAGCCGGTTCGACGATGAAGGCATGACGCTGGCCACTGCGGACGGCTCAACCAGCTTCGACATCCGCATATTGGAAAGCGGTCAAACTCTCGGCGTGTTCGGCGCCTTGTCGATCGGCACCCTCGGGGACGACACCATCGACCTGTCGCCGTTCTCGGCGGGCGCAGCGATTCTGGGCGGAGCGGGCAATGACCGGCTGACTGGCACCAGCGGCAACGACTATATCCAGGGCGGGGCCGGCGTCGACACGCTGAGCGGCGGCGACGGCAACGACAATCTGGTCGATGGCGGCGGCGGCGGCAAGACCATCCTCGGCGGCGCGGGGCAGGACCGCTTCTTCTTCAACATTCTGGCCAATGGCGCCAATACCATCGATCTTGGCGAGTCGTCGGGCAGCACCGGCATCGACATCGTCAACATTCAGGGGCCGTCCAGCATCCCGCAAATCCGCCTGACGCTGGACGTCGCTGCAGCGGGCAACGGTGTCGGCACGCGCGACGACGGCAGTCTTGCGGTCGAAATCCAGCGGGAGGATGCCAATGGCAACCTGACCGGCGCGATCAGTCGCGGCGATGACGAGCATATTCTCTACAACTCGCCGGTGGGCAGTGTCGGGTTTGACATCCGCGATTCCGTGTCCGGCGAATTCCTCGGTGTTTACAGCTTTGCCTATCTCGGCGGTGCCACCGCCGATATCGACACCGCGCTCAGCCCGACCCGCAGCTATTTCTACAGCCTCGGCGGCGGCGACGATCAGGTGACCGGTGGTCAGCTCAACGACTATATGGACGGCGGCATCGGCAATGATGTGCTCGCCGGCGGCCTGGGCAACGACAAGCTGCTCGGCCGCGATGGCGATGACACGCTGACCGGCGGCGAAGGAAACGACACCATCGACGGCGGCACCGGCGCGGACGTCGCGGTCTTTGCCAAGGCCAGCAGCAGCTATGCGGTGGTATCGGACGGTGCGGGCGGCTTCCTCGTCATCGACCGCGAAACGCTTGAGCAGGATGTCGTCACCAACGTCGAGACGCTGCGCTTCTCGGACGGCGATTTCGCGCCCGCTTCGATTGCGCTCAACCGCATCGTAATCAATCCGGCCGGCAGCCCGAACGCCAATGGCTCGCCCAACGGTGATTACATATTGGGCGATGAGCGCACCAACGTGCTTAATGGTCAGGGTGGCAACGATTTTGTCGATGGTCGCGGCAACCCGTCGCCGGGCCAGCAGCTCATCCGCGGTCAGGCCGGCAATGACACGCTGGTCGGCGGGGAAGGCGACGACCAGTTGCGTGGCGGCAGCGGTGTCGACCGCTTCTTCGGCGGCAACGGCTTCGATCGCATCAGCCTGTTCGAGGTCGATGCCACCCAGGCCGTCTCGGCCAACCTCATCACCCAGACAATCAACAACGACGGCTTCGGCAACGTCGAGCAGATGAGCTCGATCGAGGCGCTCGGTGCAGGCACGCGCTTTGCCGATACCTTCATCGGCAACGACGTGCGCAACCTATTCCTTGGTGACAGCTCCGACACGATCACGGCCAATGGTGGCGATGACGACATCCAGCTCAGCGGCTCGACCGCCGGCGGCGGTGTGATCGATGGCGGCGACGGCGTCGACTTCATCACCTTCTTCACCTCGGACAAGCAGGAAGACACCAACGGGGACGGCATTGCCGACTCGGTCAGCACGACCACCGGCGTCACCATCGATCTGTCGCGCAACCTCATCGTCAACGATGGTTTCGGCAACAGCGCGACCCTGATCAACGTCGAAGGTGTCACTGGCGGTGGCTTGGCGGATACTCTGACCGGCACAGACGGCGACAACCGCTTCGGCATGACGCTCGGTTCCGACGTCATCGACGGTCGGGGCGGCATCGACGTGCTCGACACCAATAATGGCGCGCGGACAAAATATGGCGTGGTGGCAACCGCCACCGGTTTCGATATCACCTTCACCGACACGGTGTTTGTCTTCAACCCGGCCACCGGCACCTCCGATCCCCAGACCGTCACCGCCACCACCTCGGTGGTGAACGTCGAACGGATCCGCTTCGCCGAAGGCGAGTTCAACCTTGCCGATATCGCTGCGCCGTCGACCACCCCGACTGTAGGCAACGATATGATCACCGGCACCACCGGTGCCGACGTCATCAACGCGCTGGCCGGCAACGACGTGATCGACGGGCTGGCGGGTGACGACGTGATCGACGGGGGCGACGGTACCGACGTGGCGGTGTTTGCCAAGGCGAGCACCAGCTATGCCGTGGTTGCGGACGGCGCAGGGTTCCTGGTCATCGATCGCGAGACGCTCGAGCAGGATTTCGTCGTCAATGTCGAAACGCTGCGCTTCAGCAATGGCGATTTCACCCCGGCTTCGGTTGCCCTCAATCGCATCAACCTGCCGGCCGGCACGACCAACGATGGACGCAACGGCACGCCGCTGGGCGATTATATTGTCGGCAACGACGGCTATAACCTGATCAACGGGCAGAATGGTGACGATTTCATTCTGGCCGGAGGCAATGGTGGGGCAGAACCGTCGGTCGATCAGATCCGCGGCAACAATGGCAATGACACGCTGGTCGGCGGCGCAGGGGCGGATCTGTTCCGTGGCGGCGCGGGTGTGGATCGCTTCTTCGGACAGGGCGGCAACGACCGGATCAGCTTCTTCGAGGTGACCGCCACGCAAGGCGTTATTGCCGATCTCGAAACCGGCACCATCTCAAATGACGGTTTCGGCAATGTCGAATATTTCAGCAGCATCGAAGGTCTGGGCGGATCGACCCGTTTCGTCGACGTGTTCCGCGGCGACAGCGGCAACAACCTGTTCCTGGCTGACACGGCCGACACGGTGGAGGGCCGCGGCGGCGATGACCGGTTCCAGCTATCGGGTTCGGTCACCGGCGGCGGCGTCATCGATGGTGGGGACGGCTTCGACGTCCTGTATGCGCTGACCGCCGACCGTCAGGAAGACACCAACGGCGACGGTATTGCGGACAGCGTGGCGGCGACCCAGGGTGTCACCATCGATCTGGCGCTGGGCCGGGTGTTGAATGACGGCTTCGGGAACACCGCAACGCTGATTTCCATCGAAGGCATCGGCGGCGGCGCGCTCAACGACACGCTGCTGGGCAGTGCAGGCAATGACCAGTTCAGCCTGAGCAACGGTAACGACTTTTACGATGGACGCGATGGCACCGACACGCTCAGCGTAGAAGGCGCGGCCAGCACCGACTTCGTGGTGACCCGCATCGGCGTCAACAGCTATCGGATCACCGACACCACCGGCGTCAACGCGGTACTGCAGAACATCGAGTTCGCGCGCTTCTCCAACGGCACGTTCGCGCTTAGCGCGCTCAATGCCGGTCCGGGCGCAGGTGACGATTATGTCGAGGGCACCACGGGCAACGATACGCTCGATGGCCTCGGCGGCAATGACACCATCGAAGGTCTGCAGGGCGACGACACGCTGTCAGGCGGCGATGGCGACGATGTCGTCAACGGCGGTATCGGGCTCGATACCATCGATGGCGGGGCCGGCAGCGATACGTTGAACGGCGGCGATCAGAACGACACCATCACCGCGGGCAATGGCGCGGATACCGTCAACGGTGGCAACGGAAACGATCTGATCATCACCGGCGATGGCGATGGCGCGGCAGACAGCTACAATGGCGGCACAGGGTCCGATACGATCAGCTACCGGACCAACACTGCCGGTGTGACCGTCGATCTGGCGCTGCAGGGTAGCGCGCAGAACACCGGCAGCGAAGGCATGGATACGCTGAACGCCTTCGAGAACCTTGAGGGCGGGTCGGGCAACGACGTGCTGACCGGCAACAACCTGCCGAACCGCATCAACGGTCTCGGTGGCGATGACATTCTGTCGGGCGGCGGCTTCGTCAATCCGACAGGTGGCCTCAGCCCCAATCTGCTCGACGGCGGCGACGGATACGACATCGCCGTGTTCGCCGGGAATCGTGCGGACTATGAATTCCAGTATGTCCCGGCCACCGGACGTCTCAACGTCATTCCGCTGGCGCTGAGTGTTTCCGACGGCCTGCTCAACATCGAGGCTGTCCGTTTCGACGATGGCACCTTCCTCGTCTCCCAGCTCAACGCCATCCCCACCGAAGGCGACGACCTGATCAACGGCACCCGCTTTACCGACACTATCGACGGCTTGGGCGGCAACGACACGATCAACGGACGCGCCGCCCCCGACACGCTGAACGGCGGAGAGGGCAATGACACGCTGAACGGTGGCGACGACAATGACACGCTCGACGGCGGCAACGGCGAGGATACGGTCAACGGCGACGCCGGCAATGATACCGCCACCGGTGGAGCTGGAACCGACACAGTCAATGGCGGTGCCGGGGACGACACGCTCGACGGCGGTGCCGGCAACGACATCGTACGCGGCGGCGATGGCAACGACACCATTGCCGACGGGACCGGTGGCTCCGGCAACCAGCTGTTCGGTGACGCCGGAGACGATGTCATCACCACCACCGGCGGTCTGAACACGATCAATGGCGGCACCGGCAACGATACCGTCAACGGCGGCGGCGGCACCGATGTCATCACCCACGATCTGCTGACCGGCGGGGCCGATCGCTACAACACTGGTGGCGGCTTCGACTTCGTTACGCTGACAATGGCGGCAGGATCGGAGGCGCGGATCACCTTCACGTCCAGCGAAGTCGGCAACGGCAGCGCCACGGACGCGGGTACCCTGGCCAATCAGGACGGCGATCTTGCGGTCCGCATCCAGCTCGAAGGCAATTCGGGCGGATTGATCGGTCCGGTGTCGCGGGGTGATGATGAGGGCGTGTTCTACACGGCCTCGGAAGGATCGACGATCGAAATCCGGGATCTGGTTTCCGGCGTTTCTCGCGGTTCTTTCCGCACGTCATTCCTTGGCACCAGTGGCAATGACACTGTTACCGCGCAGGGGGCCTTCGCCGATCAGAGCTATTACATGAACGGCGGCATGGGCAATGACACGCTCACCGGCTCGACCGTCGCCGACTTCCTGGTCGGTGGTGCGGGAGACGACACGCTGTCAGGCGGATCGGGCAACGACCAATTCCTTGGCGGTGATGGCAACGATACCGTCAACGGCGACGGCGGGGATGACATCATCACCGGCGGCCTTGGTAATGACGTCGTCAACGGCGGGCTCGGTAACGACACGGCGATCTTCAACATCGCCACCGACGGCGCAGACAGCATCGATCTGGGCAGCGGGGCGGACGTGGTCCAGCTCTCCGGGGCAGGACAGATCCGCCTGACCCTGACCACGGGCGAGGTGGGCAACGGATCGGTCAATGACAGCAACAGCCTGGCCAATCAGGATGGCGGCCTTGCCGTGCGCATCCAGGCAGAGGACGGCTCCGATGGCCTGACCGGCGCGGTCAGCCGCTCCGACGATGAAGGTATCACCTTGGTCGCCGCAGCGGGCACGACTTTCGACGTGCGCGATCTTCCGACCGGGGCCACGCGTGGCGATGGCTTCAATGTGGTGATGCTGGGCACGTCGGCTGCGTCCGAGTCCCTGACCGCGTCGAACATCTTGCTGAGCTACTACATCAACGGCGGCAATGGGCGTGATGTCATCACCGGCGGCGCGGTTGCCGACGTTCTGGAGGGCGGCGCCGATATCGATGTGATCGATGGCGGCGAAGGCGACGACGTGGTGCTGGGCGGCAACGGTGTCGATCAGCTGTTCGGCGGGATCGGCAACGACCGGCTCGACGGCGGTGCGGACAACGACTTCCTGACCGGTGGCTTGGGCAACGACACCTATGTCACCGACGGGACCGATGTGATCACCGAGCAGGTCGGAGAGGGCATCGACGAGGTCATTGCCTCGCTGAACTACGCGCTCTCGGCCAACGTCGAGAATCTCACGCTCGTCGGATCCGCCATCAACGGCGACGGCAACGAGCTGGGCAATGTGATCACCGGTAATGCCAACGCCAACCTGCTGCGCGGGCTCGATGGCAACGATCTGCTGATCGGCGGCGATGGGGCCGACAATCTGCAAGGCAACAATGGCAACGACACGCTCAACGGCGGCGAGGGCGACGACGTGCTCGACGGCGGCGCTGCCGGGGACATCATGATCGGCGGCAACGGTAACGACATCTATACCGTCGACGCCGTGTCCGATCAGGTCATCGAAACCGTCGGCGGTGGTACCAACGACCGGGTTATCTCGTCGGTCAGCTACACGCTGGTCGGTGAGATCGAGGTTCTGAACCTCGTCGGGGCGGCCGCGCTAGTCGGCATCGGTTCGGCTACCAACAACACCATCAACGGCAACGAGTTCGCCAACACGCTGTACGGCAATGATGGCAACGACACGCTCGTCGGCAACGCCGGCGACGATACCCTGTTCGGCGGCAACGGCACCGACGTGCTGCGTGGCGGCGAGGGCAATGACGTGCTCGATGGCGGTGTCGGTGCGGACTCGATGAGTGGCGGCAACGGCGACGATCTCTACTACATCGACAGCGTTGCCGATGTGATCGGGGAGAGCGCTGGCGGCGGCACCAACGACCGGGCGCTGGTGTCGGTCAACAATTATGTGCTGGCCCGCGAGGTCGAAACCGCGACGCTGACCGGTACCGACAATTTTGCACTGACCGGCAATGTCTCCGCCAACACCCTCAACGGCAACAGCGGCAACAACCTGATCCGGGGCGGTGACGGCAACGACACCATCCAGGGCAATGACGGCAACGACACGCTGTTCGGCGATGCCGGCGCGGACCTGCTGCGCGGCGGCAATGGCACCGACATCCTCAATGGTGGCCTCGGCGCCGACCAGTTGCAGGGCGGTGCCGGAGCGGACATCTTCCGCTTCACCGACGTCAAGGATCTGGGCCTGACCGGTGCCACCACCGACCGCGTGCTCGATTTCACGGCGGCGCAGGGCGACCGGATCGACCTGTCGGCCATCGATGCCAACGTCAATGTCGCGGGCGACCAGGCCTTCTCGTTCATCGGCAGCGCGGCGTTCAGCGGCACGGCGGGCGAACTCAGGGTGCAGGCCAGCGGAACCAACCAACTTGTCTATGGCGACGTGAATGGAGACGGCATTGCCGACTTCCTGATCGTCGTGACCCCGACCGGCGCCGTGCCGCTCGTCAACGGCGACTTCACGCTCTGAGCGGACAGGCGCAAGCGATCAATGAGAGGGGGAAGCGCGGTTCGCCGCCTTCCCCTTTTTCTTGATTGTGAGGATGGTGAGCCCTGCTGGGTTCGAACCAGCGACCTACTGATTAAAAGTCAGTTGCTCTACCGACTGAGCTAAGGGCCCGCGCGCTCGCGTTGCGGCGCTCCCCCTAGGCGGTGCGGGGGGCAGGGTCAACCGCCCGGGCGTGGCGCAGCCGTCGGGCGATCTGGCGGACGGTCAGGCCGCTGACCGGATCGCGCCAGTCGGCGGCGATACGTGCGAGCGGCTCGGCCACGAAGCAGCGCTCGCGCCAGGCGATGTGGGGCACGGTCAGCCCCTGGCCCGACCAGCGGCCGCCGGTCCACAGGATGATGTCGAGATCGATCACCCGCGCCCCCCAGCGTCGGCCGGGGCGACGGCCGAAGTCGCGTTCGATCCGTTTGAGCAGCGCCAGCAGCTGTTGGGGATCGATATCGGTTTCCACAATCGCTGCAGCATTGGCGTAGCGACGTCGCGACGGGCCCAGTGGCGGCGAAGCGATGATCGGGCTGAGACCAACAACCGACAGGCCCGCATCGCTCAGCGCAGTTGCGGCGGCGCGTAGCACGGATGTCGGGCTGCCGTGCCGGCCATGGCGGCGGTTTGAGCCGAGCGCGAGCGCGTAGCGGTGGGGATTGCTTGCGTCGGCCATGCGCCAGCGCCTATCGCGTTGCGATGTCCGCTGCAAATCCGCACATCCGCAGTCCGCTGCCTGCGCTCGAACCCAGCCATGATTGCCCGCGCTGCCCGCGGCTGGTGGAGTTTCGCGAGGAGGTACGGCGCGAATATCCCGACTGGTGGAATGGCCCGGTGCCTGCCTTCGGTGATCCGGACGCTTGGCTGGGGCTGGTCGGCCTTGCGCCCGGCAAGCACGGCGCGCATCGCACCGGTCGGCCCTTCACTGGCGATTTCGCCGGCGAGCTGCTGTTCCAGACCCTCGCCAAATTCGGGTTGAGCGATGGCACCTATGGCGCAGATCCTGCCGATGGCCTGACGCTAAAGGGCGCGGTCATCCTCAACAGCGTCAAATGCCTGCCGCCGCAGAACAAGCCGCTGCCCGAAGAGGTGCGCAACTGCTCGATCTTCTTCGAGGCGCAGCGGGCGGCGCTGCCGAATTTGCGCGTGCTGATTGCGCTGGGGCAGATCGCGCATCAATCGGCGGTGCGGGCCGTCGGCGGTCGGCAGGCGGATTTCAAGTTCGGGCATCTCGCCGAACATCGCCTGCCTGATGGCATGTTGCTGATCGATAGCTATCACTGCTCGCGCTACAACCAGAATACCGGCCGATTGACCGCGGCCATGTTCGAGGCCGTGTTTGCTCGGGCCGTAGCCATGCGGGACAGCATTGCCGCCTGACCACGTCAGCGTTTGTCTGATCGCACTGCGTTAAAACCGTAGCCCTGAGCCTGTCGAAGGGCGCTTAATGACGAGGCGCGCTTCGACAAGCTCAGCACTGCGGGTCAAAGCGAGCACGGCAGGCTCTAATCGCACGATGACATGGTATCGGACCAAATAGCGTTGTCATTCCCGCGAAAGCGGGAGTGCAGCGGGGGCATCGAGCGGTCCTCGCCGCTCTGGATTCCCGCTTTCGCGGGAATGACAAGTTGGTTCGGTCAAATGGCTTCCCGGGCTCGCAGTGCCAGTCTTGCTGGTTTGCTGAGAAGCTGCCTCTCTATCTCCGCGTCGGCAGCGTGCCCATATATTTGCAGATGATACCCAGCATCACCTCGTCCGCACCGCCGCCGATCGACCCCAACCGTCCGTCGCGATAGCTGCGCGAGATGCGGCTTTCGTCCATGAAGCCCATGCCGCCCCAATATTGCAGGCAGGAATCGGCGACTTCACGTTGCAGCCGACCGCCCTTGAGCTTGGCCATCGAGGCGAGCCGGGTGACGTCCTCCCCCGCGACATGTGCCGCGACGCAATTCCACGTCAGCGCCCGCAGCGCCTCGACCTCGGTGGCAAGCTCGGCGAGGCGGAAGTGGATGACCTGGTTGTCGAGCAGGGATCTGCCGAACACCTTTCGCTGGCGCGTATAATCGATGGTGTCGGCAATCATCCGCTCGCACCCGACCACCGATGAAACGGCTGCATAGATGCGTTCCTCCTGGAACTGCATCATCTGGTAGGTGAAACCCATGCCCTCCTCGCCGATGCGGTTGCGCACCGGCACACGCACCTCGTCGAACCAGATTTCGGCGGTATCGCTCGAATGCATGCCCATTTTCTTGAGCTTGCGGGCGATGGTGACGCCCTTGGCGCGCTTGCCATCCTCTGTGAGCGGCACGCAGATCAATGTCTTGTTCTTGTGCACTCCGTCGGACGGATCGCCGGTGTTGGCGAGCATGCACATCCAGTCGGCTTGGGTGCCGTTGGTGATCCACATCTTGCCGCCGGTGATGACATAATCGTCACCGTCACGCCGGGCCGTGGTCTTGATTGCTGCGACGTCCGATCCGGCATGCGGCTCGGAAACGCCGATGCAGGAGACGACATCGCCGGCGATGGAAGGCGCGAGGAAGTTGCGGCGCACCTCGTCCGATCCGAAGCGGCCGAGGGCAGGGGTGGCCATGTCGGTATGCGCGCCCAATGCCATGCGGACGCCGCCGGCATTGATGCTGCCAGCCGCTTCGTTGAACACCGACTGGTAGCTGTAATCGAGGCCCAGACCGCCGAATTCGGTCGGCTTGCAGATACCGAGCAGGCCCAGATCGCCAAATGCCTTGAACACCTGGTGGGCAGGGAAGATGCCCTCCTCCTCCCACTGGTCGACATAGGGATTGATGTGCTCCGCGACTGCTTTCAGCGTCGTGTCACGCAGCGCTTCATGTTCGGCGGTGAGTTTCATGAATTGTCCTCCGCTGCCACCTCGCCAGTCGATCCTGTGTGCATGGGCTGGCTGTCTGCCAGAGCGCTCAGGCCGGGCCGGTGGGTCGATGTAGCATGGTGGTTAGGCGCCGCCCTGGGCGGAGCCTGCTTTCAACGCATCGAGCCGGGGCGTGAATTCGTCGACGATCGCGGCATACAGCGCTCGTTTGAACGGCACGATCAGATCGACGAGCTCCTCCGGTGCGACCCAGCGCCATTGCTTGAACTCGGGATGCTCGGTGGCGATGTCGACATCTGCATCTTCGCCCAGAAACCGCAGGATGTACCAGTGCTGCCGCTGGCCACGATAGCGGCCCTTCCACACCGTGCCGACCAGTTCGGGCGGCAGGTCATAGTCGTAAGGCGAAGCGCAGCAGGCCACGATCTCGACCAGCGACGGCGGAATGCCGGTTTCCTCTTCCAGCTCCCGCAGCACGGCAACGGCAGGCTCTTCACCCGGATCGACACCGCCTTGCGGCATCTGCCATGCGTCGAGCGACGAATCGATGCGCTGGCCGACAAAGACGTGGCCGTCGCGATTGACCAGCATCGCGCCGACGCCGGGGCGGTAGGGCAGGTCGCTCATGCCCCAGCCGCCGTCACCCGGTCGAGCAAGCGGCGGAACGCGAGCAACAGCCGCTCGACATCGGCATTGGCCGACGGAACGCCTTTGCGCAGGCAGATGAACCCGTGGATCGTACCCTGGAATTCGATGAATTCATGGTCGATGCCGGCATCGGCGAGCGCCTTGGCATAGACCCGGCCCTGATCGCGGATCGGATCGAGGCTGGCGGTTATGACCACAGCCGGCGGCATGTCCCGCTGATCGAACAGTGCAGGGCTGGAATCCGCGTGGCTGACGTCGGCTGCATAATGGGCGTTGAACCATTCCATGCTGTCCCGGGTCAGCAGATGGCCCTCAGCAAATTCGATGTAGCTCGGATATTCGGTGGTCATGTCGGTCGCCGGATAGATTGGCAACTGCGCGATGACAGGCACTGCCGCCGGCGTCTCGCGCAGCCGCATTGCCGTGACGATGGTCAGGTTGCCGCCCGCGCTGTCGCCGCCCAGCGTCAGCGCGGTGACCGCGCGTCCGAGCTCCGCCGGGTTGCCTGCGACCCAGCGGGCGGCGGCCTCGCAATCGTCGGGACTGGCGGGCCAGGGGTTCTCGGGGGCCATCCGATAGTCGACCGAAATTACCGGTATGTCGAGCAGGCGCGCCGCCTCGGTGCAGAAGGGCTCGTGCGTGTCGATATCGCCGATCACCCAGCCGCCGCCATGGTAGAAAACCAGCACCGGTCCCGGATCGCGCGACTCGCGCACGTCATAGAGGCGCAGTTTGATGGCGCCGCGCGGGCCCGGGCAAGTCAAATCCTTGACCACGGCCAGCGGGGTCGGTTCCGCATCGGCAACGACGCGCATTGCCGTCATCATCGCGCGTGCGCTGGCGGGGTCGAGCTGATGCATCTTCGGCCCCTCCTGCGCATTGAGAAAGTCGAGGAAGGCACGCACGTCGGGGCGGACATAGGGTCCGCTGCTGGGCTCGGTCATCATTCTCTCCCGCTGCGGCCGCTTTGTCCCGGCCGCGAATCGCCGTCACCGGCCTGTCATTTTTTGCGTGGCAGAACAAAATCTATTTGGCGGTATGGCGCAAGCGGGCGTAGGGAATCGTCTATCGCAGAAGAAACGGGTCAGGACCCATAACGACCATGGCCACCGCCATCCAAGAACCGACCGCCGCCCACCCCGCCACCACCACGCCATCCGACTCTGTTGTCGTCCGCTTTGCGGGGGACTCGGGCGATGGCATGCAGCTGACCGGCGGGCAGTTCACCCTCTCGACCGCGCTGACCGGTAATGACCTTGCTACCTTCCCGGATTTTCCGGCGGAGATCCGCGCGCCGCAGGGCACGCTGTTTGGCGTCTCGGCTTTCCAGATCAATTTCGGATCGGACCAGATCGACACCGCGGGCGACCAGCCCGATGTGCTGGTAGCGATGAATCCGGCGGCGCTGAAGACCAACGTCAAGGCGCTGAAGCCGGGCGGGCTGATCATCGCCGACAGCGGCGAGTTCAACGAACGCAACCTCGCCAAGGCGAAATATGACAACAATCCGCTGGAGGATGGCACGCTCGCCAAATGGCAGCTGGTGTCGATCAACATCTCCCAGCTGACCCTGGAAGCGGTCAAGCCGTTCGGCCTTGGCAACAAGGAAGCGCTGCGCTGCAAGAATATGTGGACGCTCGGCCTGGCCTTATGGATGTTCGACCGCGACCGGCAACCACTGGTCGACTGGCTGAACAAGAAGTTCGCCAAGAAGCCGGTGCTGGCGGAAGCGAACATCGCCGCGCTGAACGCCGGTCATGCCTATGGCGAGACCGTGGAATTGGGCAATGCCATCACCCAGCGGGCGGTCGCGCCGGCGGCGGTGACCCCGGGATTGTACCGGACGATGACCGGCGCAGAGGCGATTGCGCTGGGTCTGGTCGCGGGCGCGCAGCTCGCCGGGCTGAAGATGTTCTTCGGCGGCTATCCGATCACCCCGGCATCGGCCATCCTCCATTACCTGTCCGGCCTCAAGGAATATGGGATCACCACCTTCCAGGCCGAGGACGAGATCGCGGCCATCGCGTCGGCCATCGGTGCCAGCTATGCGGGGCAGCTCGGCGTCACCTCCTCGTCGGGCCCCGGCATCGCGCTGAAGGGCGAGGCGATGGGCCTTGCCATCATGACCGAGCTGCCGCTGGTCATCGTCAATTCGCAGCGCGGCGGCCCGTCGACGGGCCTTCCCACCAAGACCGAGCAGTCCGACCTCTATCAGGCGGTCTATGGCCGCAACGGCGATGCGCCGATGCCGGTCATCGCGGCGCGCTCGCCTGGCGACTGTTTCGAGGCGGCAATCGAGGCGGTGCGCATCGCCGTCCAGTATATGACGCCGGTGATGCTGCTTACCGACGGTTATATCGCCAATGCGGCCGAGCCGTGGAAGGTGCCCGACCTGTCGAGCTATGCGCCCTTCCCGGTCGAGTTCATGACGCAGGTGCCGGAAGGGACCTTCCTGCCCTATGAGCGCAACGCGCTCGGCTCGCGACCGTGGGTCAAACCGGGGACGCCGGGACTGATGCACCGTATCGGCGGCATCGAAAAGGCGCAGAAGACCGGTCATATCGATTACAGCCCGGCGAACCATGAGCTGATGACCAAACTCAGGCGGATGAAGGTGCTGGGCATAGCCGAGCATCTGCCCGATCAGGATGTCGCGCTCGGCGAGGATCATGGCGCGCTCGCCATCGTCGGCTGGGGCTCGACCTACGGCCCCATCCATCAGGCGGTGCGGCGCCAGCGCGCCAAGGGCCGTGACGTCTCGCAAATCCATCTGCGCCACATCTGGCCGCTGCCCAAGAACCTCGGGGAGCTGCTCAAGCGCTATGACCGGGTGCTGGTACCGGAGATGAACACCGGTCAGCTCAAGACGGTGCTGCGCGACCAGTATCTGGTCGATGCCCGCCCGCTCAACAAGGTTTCGGGTCAGCCCTTCACCATCGCCGAGATCGAAGAGGCCATCGAGGGAGCGTTGTCATGAACGCCATTACGCCTATCGCCAAGTCGACGCCCAAGGACTGGGAAACCGATCAGGAAGTCCGCTGGTGCCCCGGCTGCGGGGACTATGCGATCCTCAAGGCGGTGCAGCGCACCATGCCGGAAATCGGCGCAACGCCGGAAAATACGGTGTTCGTTTCCGGCATCGGCTGCTCCAGCCGCTTCCCTTATTACATGGAAACCTACGGCTTCCACACCATCCACGGCCGCGCGCCGGCGGTGGCGACCGGGGTCAAGCTCGCCAATCCCGAACTCGACGTGTGGATCGTCACCGGCGATGGCGACGCCCTGTCGATCGGCGGCAACCACACCTTCCACCTTTTGCGTCGCAATCTCGATTGCCAGGTGCTGCTGTTCAACAACGAGATCTATGGCCTGACCAAGGGGCAATATTCGCCGACCAGCGCCATCGGCACGCGCTCGCCATCGACGCCCTATGGCTCGGTGGATCGTCCGGCGCAGGCCTGCGCCTTCGCGCTGGGCGCGGGCGCGCGGTTCGTGGCGCGCGCCTACGATGTCTCCAAGGAGCTGCCGACGGTGCTCAAGGCGGCGCATGCCCACAAGGGCGCGGCTTTCGTCGAGATTTTCCAGAACTGCATCGTCTACAACGAGGATGTTTTCGCCGGCTTTACCGACAAGGCCAATGCCCATCACCAGCTGTGGCTGACGCATGGTCAGCCGATGCTGTTCGGCAATGCCAAGGCGGGCATCAACAAGGGCATCGCGCTCGATCGCGACAAGCTCGAGCTCAAGGTCGTCGACGTGATCGATGGCGACTGGCAGGCCGCCGGCGTGCTGGTGCATGACGTCACCAACCGCAGCGTGGCGCACATGCTTGTCGAGATGAAGTTCGGCGAATATCCGATGGCGCTGGGCGTGCTGTACGATGACCCGCGCCCGACCTTCGAAGAAGCCGTAGTCGCCCAGAATGCGGCGGCGAGCGAGGGCAAGAGTGCCGATCTGTCGAAGCTGCTCGCCAAAGGCCAGACTTGGCAAGTGGTCGACGCGCCACACGGGCTGTAGGCTTGAACGGCCTCTGCCCGGCGCGCAGTAGTGCGCGCCAGTTAAGCGGCGTTAACCCGTTCCGCACGATAGTCTGCTAGGACCATCGTCCTGGGCGCGGGTCACCCGCACCATTTGGGCAGCTGAGGGCAGCGACATGGCAACAGCGGCGGTCACGCCACCGGTCATTCCGCTGTCCGGCCCCGGGCAGAATGCGCGCTGGAGCAGGCGGCGATCGTGGCCGTGGCGTTTGCTGCTGGTCATCGCCGCCATCGCCGTCGCGCTGTTGCTGACCCATCAGGTGTTCGGGCGCATCGCGGTGGGCAACCGCTACAGCGTGACCGTACCGGTGGAGCTCAAGCCTTATGACCCGGAGCTATGGTCGCTGGTCAATGCCGAAAGCTTTGAGGCAGCGCAGGCGCTGGACGCCGCATTGCCCGATCCTGCGCTGCTTGCCGAGGCCGCCAATGGGGCACCGCCGCCTGACCAGCGGACGATGCAGCAGGCCGTGCAGGAGGCCTATACCGGCCCGGCGGCACGCCCTTACGCCTTTCGCGGGCGCACGGCGACCGACACCACCCGCGCACATTACTGCCTGACCGCCGCCATCTATTACGAGGCGGCCAGCGAGACCGACGACGGCATGCGCGGGGTCGCGCAGGTGGTTCTCAATCGTACGCGTCACCCGAGCTTTCCGGGCAGCATCTGCGGCGTGGTCTTCCAGGGCTCCAACCGGGCCATCGTCTGCCAGTTCACCTTCGCCTGCGATGGCGCCATGGCCCGCGCGCCCAGCCGCGCCAACTGGGCCCGGGCCAGCCGTATCGCCTCCGAAGCGCTGGGCGGCCGGGTGTTCGCTCCGGTCGGCCTTGCAACCTTCTATCACACGCAAGCGATTTGGCCGTCATGGGGACGCAGCCTTGCCATGACCAATGTGGTCGGCGCGCATATCTTCCATCGTTTCCGTGGCCGCTATGGCACGCCGCCGGCCTTCAGCCGGCCTTACGCCGGGGTCGAGCCGCAACCGGGCCCTTATCTGCCGATCGCGGCCCAGCTTGCCGCGCGGGCAGGGCGGGCAGCTCCGGGCGCGAACGTGCCTAGCACGACGCTTGCCGATCCTGCGCTCGCGACAAGCGGCACGCCGATCGCGCCATTGCCCGCAACGGCAGCCCCCCAGCCGGGCTTCGTATCCAATCCCGTCGCGCCGGCTGCTCCGCCACGGGCGGCGCCGGCCTATGCCGATCCGCGGCTTGCGCAATCGGGCAGCGTCAGGGAAGAATATCGCAACAGCGGGTCGGCCATCGCCCGCTGAGTCGGCGGGGAGGATGTAGCATGGGCGTGACCGGGATCGGTGGGCTGTTCTTCAGGGCGCGTGACCCCGACGCGCTTAATGCCTGGTATCGCGAATGGCTGGGGATCGGCGCAGGCTGCACCAGCGATCCGACCGTGCCCATCGACCAGTGGAGCTGGCACACCACGGCCGGGCCTGTGGTGTTCGCGCCATTCAAGGCGGACACCGACTATTTTCCGGCGGATCGCGCCTACATGCTCAATCTGCGCGTCGACGACCTAGACGGCGTGTTGCGGCCGTTCCGCGCTGCGGGCGTGGAGGTACTGACCGATCCCTCATGGGACGACCCGTCGGTGGGCCGCTTCGCGCGTATTCATGATCCGGAAGGCAACCCCATCGAATTGTGGGAACCGCCGAAGGGCTGAGGCCCGCCCGTGCGAGCAGCTGCGGGCGCCATGCACGGCGCCGTGACGCGCTGGTCACCACAGCCTTGCGGACGCGCCTAGCGGCCCTGCGAGCGCCAGCGACGGACGATGCGGTCGACGATCTCTGTCTCGCCGCCGGTCTGCCGCCACAGGTCGGAGAACAGCGGGTCGGTCGACGCCGGGCGCTTGGACTCCTCGAGCGTGTCGAGCATGACGCGCACCGGAATGGCGACGCCTTCGCCGCAGATCACGCATTCGCGATTGCGCAGCGCGGCGATCGAATCGACGAAGCCGCGCGAGCCTTCCGGCATCGCTGCCTTGACGAAATTCTGGTCGCGCTCGTTGTTGAGGCGCATGGCGATGATCGTGCCGCACTGCGACAGCACGCCTTCGGCAAGGTCGGACGGGCGCTGGGTGATCAGGCCCAGCGAGACGCCGTACTTACGGCCTTCCTTGGCGATGCGGCCCAGGATGCGGCCCACCGACGAACCGTCGGCATTGCGTTCGTTGGGCACATAGCGGTGCGCTTCCTCGCACACGAGGAGGATCGGGCGCTGCGGCTCGTCGCGCGACCAGATCGCATAATCGAACACCATGCGGGACAGCACGGCGACGACCACGCGCACCACATCGGATGGCACGCCCGACACGTCGACGATCGAAATCGGACGCCCGTCGGCCGGCATGCGGAAAATCTTGGCGAGGAAGGTCGCCATGGTGTCGCCGACCAGCATGCCTGAGAACATGAAATTGTACCGCGGGTCCGCCCGCAGTTCCTCGATCTTGGTCTTCAGGCGCATGAACGGCGCCGAGGAGGTCGCCTTGTCGAGCTTGCCCATTTCTGTCTGGACGATGTTGAGTAGGTCGGACAGCAGATAGGGCACCGGCGAATCGATGGTCAGCTTCGACACACCCTCGGCCGCCTTGTTCTTGGCGCGCGCTTGCAGCAGGCAGCGTGACAGAATGTCGCAGTCCATCTGCCGGTCGGCGCCCTGGGAGGTCACGAACACCTCGCAATGCTCTTCGAAATTGAGCAGCCAATAGGGCATGGCGAGATTGTCGACGTCGAAGATCGCGCCCTGTCCGCGGAACGCCGCGCTATACTCGCCATGCGGATCGATCATCACGATATGGCCTTCCGGCGCCATTTCGACGATGCGATGCAGGATAAGCGCGGCGCTGGTCGATTTGCCGGTACCCGTCGATCCCAGCAACGCGAAATGCTTGCCGAGCAGCGGGTCGATGTAGAGCGCGGCACGGGTATCGGTGGTCGGATAGACGGTGCCGATTTCGACATGCGGGCGGTTGTCGGTGGCATAGATCTGGCGCAGGTCGTTGCCGGTGGCGGCATAGACCGGGCTGCCCGGGATCGGATAGCGGGTAACACCGCGGCGGAAATTGCAGATCTTGCCCGTCAGCATTTCCTCGTCGCCTTCGCCGAGGAAGTCGACCGTGGCGACGATCAGCCCCGGATCGCGCGGATGCAGCTTCTGGTTGCGGATGCCCGCGACCAGCCAGACATTACCGACACGGATCTTGATCTGGCTGCCGACCTGACCGGCCATTGCGACCGTGGCGTCGCTGCTGTCGGCGAGGAACTTCAGCGCATCCGCCGAGAGGATGATCTGCGAATGAGATCCGGCGATGTCCATCACTTCGCCGACCAGCAACCGTTCGAGGCTTGCGGTGCGCGCTTCGACTGCGCTGATCAATGTCGGCTCATCGTTGCCCTGCGGCTTTCCCGATTGGAAATCCATCGTATGTCGCCAATCCTTGTGCGGTCAGATGGTCTGACTGCTAAGGCAAGGATGTTAAAAAAACGGGAGCGAGCGGTTAACGTCTGGCAAACACAAGGCCGGCGAGCCAGCCAAGACCGACTGAAATCATCACCGCGACGAGCCCGTAGATCAGCCCGTAATCCTCCGCCGCCAGCGCGACGAAGCGGTCGAAACCGGTTTTCTGGATGTCGATGTCTCGCGAAGCCACGGCAAGCACCTGGCCCCGGCTGATGAGATAAGTTTCCGCCATGTAGCGCCCCACCGGCACCTGCGCGGGCAGGGCGAGCCTGGCGCGATAGAGCACGCCTTCGCGGATCTCCACCGCATCGCTCTGCTCGACAAACAGCCGCTGACGCTGCTTGAGGTCGATCAGCCCGGCCTCGAAGCGCCGCAATTGTTCCTCGCCCGCAAAGCTGGAGGGTGACAATGAGAGATTCTCGAGGCCGATTTCGTATATCGCCGCGGTGCGCTCATCGACTATGTCCGCAATCGGTTTCGATGAGGCGACCGCGTAAAAGCCCGGTGCAGAGGCAAAGCGGACACTTTCGGCATTGACCCATATGCCCGCGACGCGGCGTTTTTCGCGCAGGCGGATTGGCTGCGTCGGCCCCTTGATGACCACCACGATGTCGGCGCGGCTGTCCGGCGCGCGCCCGTCAGGATAGACGATCGCTCCGAACAACAGCAGGTCTTCGCCGGTAAAGCTGTATTTGATCTCGACCGAACGGTTGGACACATCGGGCACCAATACCGGATCGCGCGCGCTCTCAGCCGGTCCGGTCAATCCGACCAGCATCAGCGTTGCCGCAACCAGGCAGGCCAGCCGGCGGGTCACAGCAGCTGGATCGTGTAGATTTCGTCGGGACGCCAGACGAGGCCGAGCCCGACCCGCAGCGCCACCAGCAGGACGATGACCGCGAGGCCCAGCCGCAACTTGGCCGGGTCGACCTTCATCGCGAAGCGCGCGCCGAACTGTGCGCCGACAACGCCGCCGAGCAGGAGCAGCAGTGCGAGCACGATATCCACAGCACGCGTGGTGACGCTGTGGATCATCGTCGTCGCGATGGTGGTGAACAGGATCTGGAACAGCGATGTTCCCACCACCACCTGGGCGCCCATGCCGAGGATGTAGAGCATCGCGGGTACCATGATGAACCCGCCGCCGACGCCGAGCAGCATCGTCAGGATACCGGTCGCCATACCGAGCAGCAACGGCGCCAGCGGCGACATGTAGAGACCCGAGCGATAGAAGCGCCAGCGCATCGGCAACATCACGACGATGGGGTGGTGGCGGCGCTTGCGCGCGGGCAGGGGTATGCCGCTGCGCTGGGCGCGCACCGTCATCAGCGATTCACGCAGCATCATGCTGCCGATGCCGCCGAGCAGGAACAGGTAGAGCACCGAAATCACGACATCGATCTGCCCCTTGGCGGTCAGCCATTCGAACAGCCAGGCGCCGATGCCCGATCCCAGCACCCCGCCGGCCACCAGCACGCTGCCCAGCCGCATGTCGACCGCGTCGCGCCGCAAGTGCGCGAGCATGCCCGACACGCTGGCTCCGGTGACCTGGGTTGCCGCGGACGCTGCCGCCACGGTGGGCGGGATGCCGTAGAAGATCAGCAGCGGCGTGGTCAGGAAGCCGCCTCCCACCCCGAACATTCCCGACAAGATGCCGACCAGCCCACCCAGCGTCACGATCACCAGGATGTTCACCGACATGTTTGCGACGGGAAGGTAGAGGTCCATGGCCGGTTGATAGTCCCCCTTGGTCAGGCAAGTCGAGTGGCGAGCGCCGCGCGCGTCACCCCTCGGCGCCCATGCTGCCGTCGCTGCTGGTGGCCGCCCGCTTGCTGCCGCCCAGTCGCGCGCGCGGTTCGGTGGCGAGCTCGCCACGCTCGACAATGGCGCGGCGCACTTCGGCGCGATGCTCGTGGATCGACGCGATCACCGGGCCGACTGCAACGCCGATGTCGACCAGTAGCGCTTCGGCCATCTGCAGCGACCCTTCGAGCGCTTCCGGTACCGAATCATTGGCCCCGGCACGATAGAGGGCGGCGGCATCGTTGGCGTCGCGCGCGCGGGTGACGATCGGCAGGTCGTCGAACCGATCGCGCAGCAGCCGGGTCAGTTGCAACTGCTGGACGGGGTCATCCATGGTCAGGACGATGGCCGAGAGGGTGAGGTGATCGAACCGGTCCATGAAACGCGGGCGCGCGGCATCGCCGAAGCGGACATTGTAGCCATTCGCGCGGGCACGGGCGACCGCATCGATGTCCGCCTCGATCGCGACATAGGCGCGGTCGTGGCGGTCGAGCATATCCGCGATCACTTGCCCGACCCGGCCGAAACCGACGATGAGCACCAGCGGCCGGCTGTCATCGATGGCCAGCTCGTCGGTCGAGGCCATGTCAATGCGCCGCGCGATGCCATGGCCGATCTTGGCGAGCAGCGGGGTGATAGTGAGGCCGATGGCGGTGATGATCTGCCAGAAGGCGGCGTCTTCGGCACTGACCACGCCTGCCGTCACCGCCGCGCCGAGCACGATCAGCGTCGTCTCGGACGGGCTAGCCATCAGGATCGCCACCTCGGCGGCGGTGCCCTTGCGCACCCGGCCTGCGCGCAGCAGCAGAAAGGTGACGACCACCTTGATCCCCAATATCCCCGCCACCGCCGCAAGGATGGTCGGCCATTCGCGGATGATCTGTGACAGGTCGACACCCATGCCGACGGTGATCAGGAAGACGCCCAGAGCAAGGCCCTTGAACGGGTTGATGATCGCTTCGACCTCATTGTGGTATTCGGTCTCCGCAATCATCAGCCCAGCCAGCAGCGCACCGACGATCGGCGACAGGCCGACGCTGGCGGTGGCCAGACTGGCGAGGATGACGACGAGCAGGCTCGCCGCCAGGAACAGCTCCGGATTCTTGGCCCGCGCGGCCTGCGCAAACAGTTGGGGCAGGGCGAACCAGCCGATCAGCGCCAGCGCGGCGATCATGGCGACGCTCTGGACGATCAGCGTGACCAGATCGGCGAAAGGGTCTGCCGCCATCATCCCGGGCGCCATTGCGCCGAGGATGAAGATGATGGGAACGATCGCCAGATCCTCGAACAGCAGCATCGAGAAGGCATTCTGCCCCACTCGTCCGGTGGTGCCCGAGATCGGCAGCACCAGCGCGGTCGAAGACAAGGTGAGCGCGAAACCGAGGCCGAGCGCGGACAGCCAGCCTTCGCCGAACAGCATCAGCGCCGCGGCAATGGCGAGGCCGCCGAAGATCAGTTCTCCGGCGCCGATCCCGAATACCTTGGCCCGCAGCGCCCACAATCGCCGGAACGAAAGTTCCAGGCCGATGCTGAACAACAGCAGGATGATGCCAAACTCGGCATAGGGGGCAATCGCCGCCTCGTCGGTAATGGTGACGTAGAACAGCCAGGGATAATCATCGACCAGCGTGCCGAGGCCGTGGGGACCTACGGCGATGCCGACCAGAATGAAACCGATCACCGGGCTGACACGCAGCCGCGCGAACGCGGGGATGACGATGCCCGCCGCACCGAGGATGACCAAGGCATCCGACAGTGCGTTGAGAGTCAAACCGTTGTGCATGCGAATTGCTTAGCCGCAAGCGAGGGCCAAAGTCACCCCGCCCTTGCCGCATTGCAACAAAATCGCTAGGGGCGCGCCAACTCTCCCGCATAATCGAAAAGACACGCCCCCCATGGCCCTGCGCAATATCGCCATCATCGCCCACGTCGATCATGGCAAGACCACCCTCGTCGACCAGCTGTTCCGCCAGTCAGGCACCTTTCGCGACAACCAGCGCGTCGAGGAACGGGCGATGGATTCGAACGATCTTGAAAAGGAACGCGGCATCACGATTCTGGCGAAGTGCACCAGCGTCGAATGGCAGGGCACGCGCATCAACATCGTCGACACGCCGGGCCACGCCGACTTCGGCGGCGAGGTCGAACGCATCCTCTCGATGGTCGACGGGGTCATTCTGCTGGTCGATGCGGCCGAGGGGCCGATGCCGCAAACCAAGTTCGTCACCGGCAAGGCGCTGGCGCTGGGCCTGCGCCCGATCGTCGTCGTCAACAAGATCGACCGAAGCGATGCGCGCGCCGCCGAAGTCCTCGACGAATGTTTCGAATTGTTCCTCAATCTCGGTGCAAACGACGAGCAGCTCGACTTCCCGATCCTCTACGCGTCCGGCCGCAATGGCTATGCTAGCGAGGATATCGAAGCGCGCGAAGGCGATCTGACGCCGCTGTTCCAGACGATCGTCGATCATGTCCCGGCGCCGAAGGTGGAGGCCGACGCCCCCTTCTCGATGCTGGTGACGCTGCTGGACCGTGACAATTTCCTCGGTCGCATCCTCACCGGCCGCGTTGCCACCGGCACCGTCAAGGTCAACCAGCCGATCCACGCGCTCGACGCATCGGGTAAGGTGATAGAGGCCGGGCGCGCGTCCAAGCTCTTCTCGTTCCAGGGGCTGGAGCGGGTGCCGGTGGAAGAAGCCAAGGCGGGCGACATCATCAGCCTGGCCGGCCTCGCCGTGGCGACTGTTGCCAACACCATCGCCGAAACCAGCGTGACCACCCCGATTGCCGCGCAGCCGATCGACCCGCCGACGCTGTCGATGCGCTTTGCGGTGAATGATTCCCCGTTTGCCGGTCGTGAAGGCGACAAGGTGACCAGTCGCATGATCCGCGACCGCCTGTTCCGCGAAGCGGAATCGAACGTCGCCATCCGCGTCACCGAAAGCGCCGACAAGGACAGTTTCGAAGTCGCCGGCCGCGGCGAGCTGCAGCTTGGCGTGCTCATCGAGACGATGCGCCGCGAAGGCTTCGAGCTCGGCATCAGCCGCCCGCGCGTGCTGTTCCAGACCGATGAAGCCGGCGGTCGCACCGAGCCGTACGAAACGGTAGTCATCGACGTCGATGACGAACATTCGGGCACGGTCATCGAGAAGATGAACATCAGGAAGGCCGAGCTGACCGACATGCGCCCCTCGGGCGGCGGCAAGACCCGCATCACCTTCTCTGCGCCGTCGCGTGGCCTGATCGGCTATCATGGCGAATTCCTGTCGGACACGCGCGGGACCGGCATCATGAACCGGTTGTTCGAAAAATATGGTCCCTACAAGGGCCAGATCGAGGGCCGCGCCAATGGCGTGCTGATCTCGATGGGCACCGGCGAGGCCGTCGCCTACGCGCTCAACGCACTCGAGGATCGCGGCGTGCTGTTCGTCCAGCCGGGCGAGCCGCTGTACGAGGGCATGATCATCGGCGAGAATGCCAAGCCTGACGATCTTGAGGTCAATCCGCTCAAGTCAAAGCAGCTCACCAACTTCCGCGCCAGCGGCAAGGACGACGCCATTCGCCTGACCCCGCCGCGTCGTGCGACGCTGGAACAGGCCATCGCCTATATCGACGATGACGAAATGGTCGAAGTGACGCCCAAGAGCATCCGGATCCGCAAGATCCATCTCGATCCGCATGAGCGCAAGAAGCACAAGCGCAAGCTCGAGGCGGCGTAAGCACGGCCATCCTTGCGACGCTACTGGCGCCGGCTAGACCGATCGCTGGACCGTGAAAGGGGATCGCACGATGGAATGGATGATCTTGCCGCTGAAGCGGTATGCCGAATTTTCGGGTCGGTCTCGCCGCCGCGAATATTGGATGTTCGTGCTGTTCCAGCTGCTGATCTACACAGCGCTGACCGTCGCCGCCATCACCGTATCTGCTGCAATGGGCGATTATGCCGACAGCGCGGATTCCCAGAACGGCGGGAGGGTCGTCGTGCTGGTGTTTCTCGCCTTGGGCGTGATCACCTGGCTAGGCCTGCTCGTCCCCAATCTGGCCGTGATTGCCCGGCGGATGCAGGACCAGAACATCCCTGGCGCAGTGGGGATCATCCTCTATCTGTTCGGCCTTCTGATCGGCTTTACCGGGCTGATCTTGCTGATCCTGTCCCTGATACCCGGCACCAGGGGCCCCAACCGGTTTGGTGAAGACCCCAAAAGCTGGTCACCGGGCGACATCTTCGCCTGAACCATTCTGTAGCTGTGGCTGACGGCGCCTGAGCCCTACAGCACCAGCTGCGTCTGCGTCACCAGCGCCACGTCACGGCCATCGGCGCGGCGGATGCGGGTCTGCCAGATTGACAGGGTCTTGCCGATCTTGACCGGTGTGGTTTCACCTTCGACGATTTCGCCCTCGGGTCCGGCCCCGAGGAAATTGGTCTTGCTCTCGATGGTGGTGGTGCCCTGGGCACCCGCAGGCAGATTCAACACCGCACCGATGGCACCGAGCGCATCGGCAAAGGCCATGATTGCACCGCCGTGCATGATGTGGCCGGCGGTGCACAGCTCGGGGCGGACCAGCAGGCGGCCGATAACCCGGTTCGGTTGCGCGTCCACTACCTCGACCCCCATAAGCTTGGAAAAGGGCATGCTGTCGGCAAGGTTAGCGCTCATTGGTGTGGCCTTTCTGTTCGTGCCATAAGGGTTGTGCCAGCGCTGCAGGCCGCGTGTCCGATGCAGCGATGGCGAGCAATTCTTCGATGAAGGCGGCATCGTCACGCGCGTGCAGAATGCCGGAGCGATGGAGGGTCACCCCGCCATGCAGCAGCATCCAGAAGCGCATCACTTGCCGTCGCGCGGCGGTGGGATTGTCCGCGGTCGGCGCTAGCGTTGCGATCGAGCGGGCGATCAGGCGGTCGGCGCTGGTCCGCAGGTCCGGGTGCCGGTCGAACGCGCCATAATCCTGGCGCATCATCAGTGCGTAGAGTGCGGGGTTGGCGAGGGCGAAGCCGGCGAAAATTCTCAGGAAACCCGCCGTATCCCCGGCGTCGGTCAAGAGGTTGCTCAACCGCTCATAGCCGACGGCTGCAACTGCGGCCTCCAGCCCTGCCCGATCCACGAACTGCGCGGCGATGGCCCGGTGGGCGACGCCGCAAGCATCCGCCACCCCGCGCATGGTGAAGCTGGCGTCAGGCGCGCTTGCCAGCAACGACAGCGCTGCGGCTATCGCATCGGCGCGCAAATTGCCGTGATGATAATTGTCACGCTGCTCGGCCATTGGAGCGGACATGCCATTGTATCTCGACCGTTGCCACCGCAACATCGCTGGCGTCATGGATAGTGACGGCAACGCCGAACTCGGTCTTGCCGATCGTCGCGAGCTCGGCAAGCAGCTCCTCGGCCGGTCGGCTTGCCACCGCCCGCGCGACCAGATTGCCCTTGGCCGGCTTCAGATAGGCTATGGTGCCTTTCGACGCGACAGGGCGCACCTGCATCAGCACCGGTGCTAGCGCACCAGCCATCGCCGCGCCGGATGCCGCTTCTGCGAGTGTGAACAGCGCGCCAGCATGCATGGTGGCGATGTGGTTGGTGAGCTCCGCACGCTCGTCGAGCGCAGCTTCTGCCTGGCCGCTTTCGACCGAGGTGATGCGTACGCCGACATAGGCCGCAAAGGGAACGGAGGTCTGCAGGTGGGTCTTGATCATTTCGAGCATAGGTGCGACTCCATTTATCCATTGGATAAACATTGCCTGTGGCGTCGTCAATTGTCGTGCGAAGATCAAGCGAGCGAACCGACAGGGGCGATGATCCCTTCGTCGAACCTACTCATGACTTGCAATCTCGCGCCGTCGCGGCAAGGGGCTTCAGCCAAAGGAGTTTCCCATGTCTGACACCCCGCCCGACCGTCTTTCGGTCAATCCGCGCAGCCCGCATTTTGGCGGGGAGTTGCTCAATCGCGGCATCGGCATCCGCTTCAAGGGCAAGCGGCGGCACGATGTCGAGGAGTATTCGATCTCGGAGGGCTGGATCCGCGTGCAGATGGGGCGTTCGCGCGACCGGTTGGGCCAACCGATGACCATCAAGCTGTCCGGCGATGTCGTCGCATGGTTCGAGGATGGGGAAGAGCCTGCTGCCGATGCCGCACCGGCGGCCGGAGACGAACAGGGTTGATCGCCCGCCGCCGATAGCCGACATTGCCGCCAAAGGGAGCAGGTACATGGCGACGGTGGCGGTCTACAACATCAAGGGCGGCGTGGGTAAGACCAGCATTGCCGTCAACCTGGCGTGGAGTGCGTCGCAACGCTCCGCCCGCCGCGTGCTGTTGTGGGATCTCGATGCACAGGGGGCGTCGACCTTCCTGCTCGGCCATGATCCCGGGGTCGGCACCGCGGATCGCGCTGCCGACCTGTTCACCGGTGATGCCAAGCCGCGAACACTGGTGCGCGAGACCGCTTTTGCGCGACTGGACCTGCTGCCGGCTGACCCATCTCTGGCGACGCTCGACCGGGTGCTGCACGAACTGGGCAAGAAGAAGCGGCTCGCCAAGCTGGTCGAGGAACTGGGCAAGGATTACGACCTGATCCTGCTCGATTGCCCTCCGGGCCTCGGCGATCTTGCCGAGCAACTGGCGCGTGCCGCCGATCTGGTGCTGGTGCCGGTGGTGCCGAGCGAGCTTTCCCGCCGCACGCTTACCGCGGTCGAGGACTTCGTCAACGCCAAGCAGGCGCGGTCGGTGCCGTTGATGCCGGTGCATTCGATGGTCGACCGGCGCCGACGGCTGCATCGCGAAGCCGTGGCGGCGGGCGATTGGCCGGGCGTGCCGATGGCGAGCGCGGTGGAACAGATGGCCGAGCGACGCGCGCCTATCGGGGCTTTTGCAGCACGCAGCGCCGCGGGCGGTGCCTATGACGCGTTGTGGCAGCGGGTCGCATCAGCATTGGCTTAGCGCCTTTTCCGGAGCTGCTGTAAGGATATCCTCGCCCGAACAGTAGCCCTGAGCCTGTCGAAGGGCATCGATCGACCAGGCGTTCTTGGGCACGCCCAGCGCCGCAGTTCGAAGAGGCGCGCTGCGACGCGCCCGGTAATTCAACAAAAATCCTAAGGGGCAGAGCCGCTCGTCGCAGCTATTGCCAGCCTGCTCAGCGGCCGACGCGCTCGACGATGGCGGCCAGCTCTCCGCTGGCGTCCGGGGTGAGGGCGGCGAGTTGGACATCGCCGCCGCGAGCGCGGGCAGCATAGCGGGGGGCGAGCTGCTGCGGATAGATGAAGCCCGAAACCGGATTGGGGCGCAGGCCCAAGTCGTTGATGCGGCCGTACCAGACGCGGGCCATCGACCAGTCATTGTTGGGCGAGACGTCAACGACGCGGACGTCGCGCTCGATCTGGCCGCGCCACGACCAGTTGGCGTGGTCGATCAGGATTTCGCGCGAGTTGATGATGCGGCTGACCACGGCGACATGGCCGATCGGCATGGCGCGGGTGCCCGGGAAATGCATCACTGCGCCGACACGCGGCTCGCGGCCACGCTCGTAGCGGCCTTCAGCCTGCGCCCACCAGGTGTTGGCATTGCCGAAGATTTCGACGCCCGAGGCTTCGCGGGCATAAGGAACACATTGCAGGATGGAGGAGGCGAGGGCCGGTACCGCGGTCATGCTGCCTGCGGTCAACAGAGCGGCGGCAATGGCCGTTCGTGCGATACTTTTGAGCTTCATGCGATCCCCGCCTTGCGCTGTTGCGCTTGCTTGCTGGAGATCGCTTGGCCGGGGGCGAGTGGAGGCGCAACCCGTCCATGGCTTGCTCTACGATGAATGGAGCGCGAGTCACGATGGGTTGACTGTGACCAATGTCACAGGTGCCGATCGGTTCCGCGATAATGCCGAATTATATCAGGCGACCGCGCCGCGCCGCGAATCGAGGTAGCGCGAGAAGATGGCGCGGGCATCGCTCGCGCTCATCGGGCGGCCGAAGTGGTAGCCCTGCAGCTTCTTGCAGCCCAGTGCGACGATGGCGTCGGCCTCATCCTGTGTTTCCACGCCTTCCGCGGTCGTCGACATGTCGAGGCTGTCGGCCAGCGCGACCACGGCGCGGATGATGGCGATCGATTCGCGCGCGCCGGTCAGCGCGCCTTTGACGAAGCTGCGGTCGACCTTGATCGTCGAGAACTGGCCCATGCGCAGATAACCGAGCGAGGAATAGCCCGTGCCGAAATCGTCGAGCACCAGCTTGACGCCGAGCCCGCGCACCTGGTCGAGCGTTGCCATCGCACCCGATACCTCGCGCAGGAACACGCTTTCCGTCACTTCGAGCTCGAGCCGCTTGGGCGAGATGCCGCTGTGCGAGAGCGCCTTGACCACGCTGCTGACGAAACCGGGGGCGGAGAGCTGCTCGGCCGAGACGTTGACCGCGACCTTGGTGCTGTCCGGCCAGTTGACCGCTTCGCGGCAGGCGGTTTGGAGCACCCACTCGCCGATCGGGCCGATCAGCCGCGTATCCTCGGCGACCGGGATGAACTTGACCGGGGAAACCGGGCCCAGCTTCTTGCTGTTCCAGCGCAGCAGCGCTTCGAACCCGTCGATGCTGCCATCGGCGCGCACCACCGGCTGGTAATTCACCGTCAACTCGTCGCGCGCCAAGGCGGAACGCAGTTCGATCTCGATCTCGCGCCGCTCACGGGCCTGATCGTGCAGGGTCGGCTCATAGCTGTTGACGCAGCCGCCGCCCTTGTCCTTCGACCGGTAGAGCGCGAGGTCGGCGTTGCGGGTCAGCGCTTCCACCGTCGCGCCGTCACGCGGGCCGATGGCGTAGCCCAGGCTCGCCCCGACATAGAGCGTGTGCTGGTCGATCTCATAAGGCCGGGAGACGATGTCGATGATGCGGTTGCCGAGCCGTTCGACGGTCTCGATGCTGTCGATCTCCCGCATCACCACGCCGAATTCGTCGCCGCCCAGTCGGCCAGCGATCACCTGATCGGTGCACAATTGCTTGAGGCGCGCCGCGACTTGCGCAAGCAGCCGGTCGCCAATCGGATGGCCGAGCGTATCGTTGACCGCCTTGAACCGGTCGAGGTCGATCATCAGGAAGGCGCAACGGCGGCGCCAGGCGCTCGCCTGTTCGAGCGCGCCTGCCAGCGTCTCGTTGAGATAGAGGCGGTTGGGCAGGCCGGTCAGCGCGTCGAAACGGGCGAGGTGCGCAATGCGATCAGCCGAGGCGCGCTGCTCGGTAACATCCGAGCCGACGCCACGGAAGCCGATGAAGCTGTCGTTGGGCCCGATGCTGGGCGAAGCGGAGAGTTCCCACCAGCGGTCGCGACCGTCGATCTTGACCGGCACCAGCAGATTGGCAAAGCTTTCCTTGCGGCTCAGCCGGCTGGCCAGTTCATGCAGCGCGGGCGGAAAATCGCCGGTGTCCCAGGATTCGCCGGCAAGCAGCTGCAGAAAGCCGATGCCCTCCAGCTCCTGCGGATCGCGGCCGGTGGCATGGGCGAAGCGGGGCGAGGGGTGGGTGATGCGGCGCTGGGCGTCGATCTGCCACAGCCAGTCGGCTCCGGCATCCTCGAACTCGCGCAGCAGCAGGCTGACGGTTTCCTTGCGTTCCGCAGCCTTGCGGTTGACCAGCTCGAAGCCCAGCATGTTGCGGGCCTGCGCGGTGATGCCGATGGCGGAAACCAGCGACATCGCAATCGCCGACGCGGCACCGAGCGGATTGCCGGTCCATGCCAGCGTGATGGTGGCAATCACACCGACAGCCGGCATGAACGAGCAGAACATCAACGGCACCGGCATGGTGACAAAGCCATAGACAGCCATCATCCCGGCAAGAATGATCCACCCCTGCAACACCAGGGCATATTGGCCGATGGCCGCGAAAAATATGAGCGGTGCCGCAACGGTAATGGCGGACACGACGCCGAGGCCGATTTCCATGACGACGAAATCGCGATTGCCGGCGCGCCAACCCTCGCTGCGCCGCTCGGCCAGCATCACGCGCGCGCCAACCACCAGGGTGACGAGCGCCAGATAAGGCGCCAGTAGCCAGATGCTGGCCACCGATAGCGCGCTGATGGCAATGCCCAGCGCGGCAATCAACACCGAACTGATCTGCATCAGCCGAAAGCGGGCGACCGCCTCCAACTGCGATATGCGGATTTCGCTGAGATCGACACCGTCCAGATTGCCGCCGAACAGTGCCGCCTTCAGCGGTATATCGATGTGGTCCGAAAGGTCGGCAGTGTGGCGCGTCATGCGCTCCGGCTTACCGCCGCACGGTTAGCGATTGGTTAGCCGCAGCCATTATTTTCGGTATCGCAACGAGAATTTCCGCTGAATTTTCAGGCGGCCAGATCGTAAGTGGCGATCTGACCGGTGAGATACAGATTGCGCGCCTTGGAGCGGCTGAGCTTGCCCGAGCTGGTCTTGGGCAGGGTGCGCGGCGGCACCAGCTCGACGATGCACTGCATGCCGGTGATCGAGCGTACGCGATCGCGGATTTCATCGTGCAGCCGCTGGCGCTCGCCCGGATCGCTGAACCGGCATTGCACCAGTACCGCCGGCGTTTCCTCACCACCCGGCGCGGTGATGGCGAAGGCGGCGATGTCGCCGGCCTTGAAACCCGGCAGTTGCTCGACCGCCCATTCGATATCCTGCGGCCAGTGGTTCTTGCCGTTGATGATGATCATGTCCTTGGCGCGACCGACGATGTAAACATAGCCGTCGGACAGATAGCCCATGTCGCCGGTATCCAACCACATTGTGCCATTGGCGTCACTGACCATGCATGCAGCGGTCGAGTCCTCGTCGCGATAATAGCCGACCATCAGCGACGAGCCGCTGCACCACACCTTGCCGATCTGGCGGTCTGGCAGGATGGCGCCATCGTCATCCCGGATCTCGATCGCCATGTCGCGCGCGGGCTTGCCGCAATTGACAACGGCGCGATAGCGCTGCGGCCGGTCGCTGCGTGTCTCTCCGCCCGAAAGCTGCGTTTCTTCGACCAGTTCCACGACGATGCCTTCTCCCGGCGGCATCAGCGACACGGCGAGCGTCGCCTCGGCGAGGCCATAGCTGGGCAGGAAGGCCGATGCCTTGAACCCGCTCTGCGCAAAGGTATCGACGAAGCGCTGCATCACGTCGGGCCGGATCATGTCTGCACCGTTGCCGGCCACCCGCCAGCGCGACAGATCGAACCGGTCGGCGGCATGTGTCTGGGTCGAGACCCGGCGCGAGCAGATTTCGTAGCCGAAGGTCGGCGAATAGGACAAAGTATTGTCCTTGTTGCGCGTGATCATGTCGAGCCAGGCGAGCGGACGGCGCGCGAAATCCTCGGTCTTCAGGAAATCCACCGACATCTGGTTGGCGACCGGTGACAGCAGACAGCCGACCAGGCCCATGTCATGATACCAAGGCAGCCAGGAAATGCCCCGGTCGCCTTCGCCCATGTGCATGCCATGTGCATGGGCGGCCAGATTGCTCAGCAGAGCGCGGTGGGTGACGGCAACACCGTGCGGGAAGCGGGTGGAACCGCTGCTGTACTGCAGATAAGCAATGGCATCGCCGTCCGCGGGCGGCAGCGGCGCATCCGACTGCGCGGCCTCGGCAAAACCATCCCAATCGATGCCTTCGACGGATTGGGCGGCTGCTGCAGCATGCGCCATCTGGGCAATTTCCGGCGGATAGAACAGGACCGATGGGTGGCAGCTCTGGAGCTGCACCGCGAGCTGCTCGATATAGGCGTCCCGCCCGCCGAACGACGTCGGCAGCGGCAGCGGCACCGGCCAGGCACCGGCGTAGACCGCGCCAAAGAACAGCGCGGCAAACTGCGGGCTGGTTTCGGCGACCAGCGCGACCCGGTCGCCTGCCTTGATGCCGTGCGCGACGAGCCGGCGGGCGGCAGCAATCGCATCCTCGCGCAGTTCGCGGAACGTATAGGGGCGGGTCAGCCGCCCGCGCGCGTCATGGAAGTTGAGCCCGCACGCCCCCTGGGCCGCATAATCCAGCGCCTCGCCCAGCGTCACGAAATCGGCATATCGCCGTGCTATGCCGCCATAGGTCGGCGTCGGGGCGATGCTGCTCTCCGGCGCACCGGTGGTGACGCTGTCGGTCGTTTGGTTCACCCGCTGGGCTCCCTTGTCATTCATTGTGCCGGCCTGGCCGCCAGCGTGGGTTCCGGATGCTGCTCGGGCGCTGACAAGCGCGGCGCAAGCTGCAAGCCTAGCCGACACTTTCCTTTGCCGCCATAGGCGTTCAAATTCAGTCGCGACTGTGGCGAAAGGTGGGCGCGTTGAGCGACGACGGCAAACAGGCGGAATCGACGCAGCGCGGCCGCGGAAACGCGCGGCGTTCGCCGAAGCGCCCTCGTCCGCTGACGGCAGAGGCGCTGTCCGAACTGGCACTGGCCTATGTCGGTCGCTTCGCCACGACCCGGGCAAAGCTGGCGCGCTACTTGGAGCGCAAGCTGCGCGAGCGGGGCTGGGAAAGCGACGCGCCCGCCGACGTCGACGCGCTGGTCGATCGCATCGCGGGCTATGGCTATGTCGATGACGCGGCCTATGCCGAGGCGACGGCACGCCGCCTGACCCGACGTGGCTTCGGCAGCCGGCGGATTGGTGCAGCGCTGCATGCCGCCGGGGTGGCGGATGATGACAGCGTCGCCGCTCGTCAGATCGGTGCCGATCAACGGCTGCAAGCCGCCTTGCGGCTCGCAGAGCGTCGGCGCTGGGGTCCCTATGCCAGCGAGGTGACCACCGACCCCATGCTTCTGCAGAAGCGGCTCGCCACCTTCCTGCGCGCCGGCCATGACGCGGCGCTGGCACGTGCCATTCTGGCGCTGCGCCCGGGAGAAGATTGCGAGCAGCTTGGTTGAGCCAACCGCCGCTTGCGCCGGTGCAGGGCATCGGGCAGGACCATGAGCCGCAGCAGCGGCTGCGGGCACCTTGCCCCGCAAGCCCAAGCCATCGAGGGAGGCCCCATGTCGATAGTGCAACGTCTGACCAGCGGCATGTTCGTCGCGATTGCGGCCTCTGCGCTTGCGCTTGGAGGCTGCTCTGGCAGTGGCGCTGCGGGCAAGGGAGACGGGCCAGTGGCCGCATCGGGCCTGCAGACCGTGCCGCTGACCATTACCGCGGGCGACCGCATCCATCGCTTCACCGTCGAGGTCGCGGCCAGCGAGGCGGAGCAAGCGCGCGGCCTGATGGGGCGCACCGAGCTTGGCCCGAACGAAGGCATGATCTTCCCCTTCCGCCAGCCCAAAATCGCGTCTTTCTGGATGCGCAACACGCTGATCCCGCTCGACATGTTCTTCATCCGGTCTGACGGCAGCATCGACCGCATCGCCGAGAACACTATCCCCAACGACGAGACGCCGATCGCCAGTGGCGGCGAGGTGGCAGCGGTCCTCGAACTCGCCGGTGGCAGCGCGGCGCGGCTGGGCATCGATGAAAGCGCGATTATCCGGTGGGGCGAGGGGCAATAGTATTGCCCGACGGTCGTGCGGAAGCTAAGCGCGGCACATGGGACTCTTCGGCAAGATCATGACATCGTCCGACGGCGCGACGCTGACCACGCTGTTCAGCAGCCGCTTCGGCGCGCAGCAGGTCGGCGCGGATGCCGCAGGCAACCGCTATTACCAGAGCCGCAACGGCAAGCGCCGCTGGGTGCTCTATGCCGACAGCACCGACAGCAGCGTGGTTCCGCCCGAATGGCATGGCTGGCTGCACGGAACGCATGATGCGTTGCCGGAGGAGAGCCTGCCGGCGCCACGGCCGTGGCAGGCGGAAGCCGAGCCCAATCTTACCGGAACCAGCGCAGCCTATCGTCCGGCTGGATCGCTGGAACGCGGCGGCCGCAGGCAGGGCGCAGCCGGCGATTACCAGCCATGGACCCCCGACGCGGCGTGAGCAGTGCAGCCTCCCGCTGGCTGACAGCGTTGACGCTGGCTGGGACCGCGCTGGCGCTGGCCGGATGCGACCGTCGCAACGATGAGGCGCCGCCTCCGCCCGCCGACGCGCGCCCGCTGCCCAAGGCGCGACCCGCCGCAGGTGCCGAGGATCCATATGCCGGCGTCACCACGATGGAAGAGCGCGAGGCGGTGCTCGGCCTGCTCAACAAGCGCAACGGCCTCGTCAGGGATATCACGCTGAAGCCGGGGCAGAGCGTGCGGATCGGCCGTGCGGTGGTGCGTCTGCGCGCGTGCGAGCGCACGGCGCAGTGGGAGTATCCGCAGGAAACCGGCGCCTTCGTGCAGCTCGTGGTGCTTGATCACGGCAGCGAGGACTGGCGGCGGGTGTTTTCCGGCTGGCTATTCAAGGAACGGCCCGACCGCAACGTCGTCCAGCACCCCATCTATGACGTGTTCGTCAAGAGCTGCACGATGCGCTGGCCGGGTGAAATCGAGCTGCGCGAGACCTCGGGCGACTCGTCGAGCAACCGGTCGAGCGCGCCCCAGTCTCCGTCGGCAGCCGCACCCGCGGACGGTGCTGATGCTGCACCGGCAGACCAGGGCCCCGCCGCGCCTCCTGCCGCCGCGCCGACGCCTTCGCCCACCGCTGCCCCCGCTACCGAAGGGTAAAGCAGCTCCAGATAGCGCTGCTGCGATATCTCCACGGCGCCCAGGCTGGCCAGGTGCGGGGTCATGAACTGGCAATCGAGCAGGCTGAAGCCGCCGACCCGCAGCCGTGCAATCAGCGCCGCCATCGCCACCTTCGACGCGTCGGTCTTTCGCGAGAACATCGATTCGCCGAAGAATGCCCGGCCCAGGCTGACGCCGTATAGTCCGCCGACCAGTTCGCCCGCGTGGCGACATTCGACGGAATGGGCGTGGCCGGCGGCGTGGAGCGCGGCGTAGCTCGCCTCGATGGTCGGGTTGATCCAGCTATCCTCGCGCCCTTCCGCGGGCGCGGCGCAGGCGCGCACCACGCCGGCAAAATCGGTGTCGACCGTGATCGTGAACCGGTCCGAGCGGAGGGTTTTGGCCAGCGAGCGTGACAGGTGGAAGCCGTCGAGCGGCAGGATCGCCCGCCATTTCGGCTCGACCCAATAGACTTCGATATCCTCGCGGCTGTCCGCCATCGGGAAAATGCCCGACGCATAGGCGGCCAGCAGCATCGGCACCGGGATCGCCGCTGTCATGGGATGGGACATGCCGCTGCCCGTCTCTGCGCCCGTGGAACCACGCTGCCCCTGTCCGCTTTGTGCCTCCATTGCGATATCGAAGGAGGCGATAATGGTCGAGGAACGGGTAACGGTGCGTGACGACGGTGTCACGCGTGAGGAAGTAACGGAACGCGGCGCGCCGCAGACCGTGATCGTCGAAAAGCGCGGAGGTGGGATAGGATGGGCAGTGCTGATGCTGCTGATCGTCGCTGCGGCGATCGGCTTTTATTTCGTCAGCCAGGCCAACCAGCGTGGTGCCGCTGAAACCGAAGCCGTGACCCAGGCGGCGCAGGATGTCGGCAGGGCCGCCGGCGATGTCGCCGACTCGGTCGGTGAGGCGCTGGACGGCGACAAGTAACCGCACCGACACCCCGCGAAGATTTGCCCGCCGCAGCGCCAGTGGAACGCTGCGGCGGGCAGACTTTCCTCCCCAGGAAAGTTCGTGTGGCACTCTCTCCCAGTGCCGGCCGCGTTGTTACGCAGCGATGTGGGCCTCGATCGGCTGATCAGGCTGCAAACTGGTTCCCACGCAGCCGATCAGGCTGCAAACTGGTTCATTGTGTTGTGGACGCCTCCAGCCTTGAGCGCGGCTTCACCGGCGAAATATTCCTTGTGATCGTCGCCGATATCGCTGCCGCTCATGTTCTGGTGCTTGACGCAGGCGATACCCTCGCGGATTTCCTTGCGCTGCACGCCCTTGACGTAGCCCAGCATGCCGGCCTCGCCGAAATATTCCTTGGCCAGATTGTCGGTGCTGAGCGCCGCCGTGTGATAGGTCGGCAGGGTGATGAGGTGGTGGAAGATGCCGGCGCGTGCTGCCGCATCGCGCTGGAAGGTGCGGATCTTCTCATCGGCTTCGATGGCGAGTTCGGTCCCGTCATAGTCGACGCTCATCAGGCGGGTGCGGTCATAATCGCCGACATCGCGGCCCGCTTCCTTCCAGGCATCGAACACCTGCTGGCGGAAATTGAGCGTCCAGTTGAAGCTCGGCGAATTATTGTAGACCAGCTTGGCGTTGGGCACGACCTCACGGATGCGGTCGACCATCGACGCGATCTGCTCGATGTGCGGCTTTTCGGTCTCGATCCACAGCAGGTCAGCGCCATTTTGCAGGCTGGTGATGCAGTCGAGCACGCAGCGGTCCGCCCCGGTGCCTTCGCGGAACTGGAACAGGTTGCTCGGCAGGCGCTTGGGGCGCAGCAGCTTGCCGTTGCGGTTGAGAATGACATCGCCGTTCCGCGCGGTGGCAGGGTCGATCTCCTCGCAATCGAGGAAGCTGTTATACTGGTCGCCGATATCGCCCGGCTCCTTGGAGACGGCGATCTGCTTGGTGAGGCCAGCGCCCAATGAGTCGGTGCGCGTGACGATGATGCCGTCCTCGACCCCAAGTTCGAGGAAGGCGTAGCGGCATGCACGCACCTTGGCGAGGAAGTCCTCGTGCGGCACGGTGACCTTGCCGTCCTGATGGCCGCACTGCTTTTCGTCGGACACCTGGTTTTCGATCTGCAGCGCGCAGGCGCCCGCCTCGATCATCTTCTTGGCGAGCAGATAGGTCGCCTCGGCGTTGCCGAAACCGGCGTCGATGTCGGCGATGATCGGCACGACATGGGTTTCATAATTGTCGATCGCCGTCTGGATGGCCTTGGCCCGCACCTCGTCACCGGCATCGCGCGCGGCATCGAGATCGCGGAACATCATGCCGAGTTCGCGGGCGTCTGCCTGCTTGAGGAAGGTGTAGAGCTCCTCGATCAGCGCCGGAACGCTGGTCTTCTCGTGCATCGACTGATCAGGCAGGGGGCCGAATTCGCTGCGCAGCGCGGCAACCATCCAGCCCGAAAGATAGAGGTAGCGGCGCTTGGTCGAGCCGAAATGCTTCTTGATGCTGATCATCTTCTGCTGGGCGATGAATCCGTGCCAGCAGCCGAGCGACTGGGTGTAGTTGGCCGGATCGGCGTCATAGGCAGCCATGTCGGCGCGCATGATCTTCGCGGTATAGCGGGCGATGTCGAGACCGGTCTTGAAGCGGTTCTGCGCGCGCATGCGGGCAACGGCTTCGGCGTCGATGCCATCCCACGTGCCCTTGTAGCTCTGGATCAGCGCGCCCGTTTCGGCGATGTCGGTGGAATAGCTCATGTCGGTCTCTCCGTGAGGGAATGGCGGCGGCCTACGCCTGACCTCTGCGACTGGCGAGACGGTTTGCGGTTGACTTGTCACACTTTACAGGATTTCAATGTAAAGTTGTAAGGATCGCACAATGGCTAGCGAACGATCGATCTATCTGGGCCCGCGCTTGAAGCGGCTGCGCCGCGAACTGGGCCTGACGCAGGCGCAAGTCGCTGGCGATCTCGACATTTCCGCTTCCTATGTCGCGCTGCTCGAACGCAACCAGCGCCCGCTCACCGCTGATTTGCTGCTGCGCCTGGCGCGCACCTATCGCCTTGATCTCAGCGACCTCACCGGCGACGGCGGGTCCGATTTCAGCGCCCGGCTGGCCGGCGCGCTCAAGGACCCGATGTTTGCGGACATCGACCTGCCATCGCTGGAGGTAAGCGATGCCGCGAGCAACTTCCCCGGCATCAGCGAGGCCTTCCTGCGGCTTCACACCGCCTGGGCCGAGCGCCAGCTCGAGCTTGCCGATCGCAGTATCGACGAGGGCAGGGCGTTCGAGGGCGGCGACCCGGTTGCCGAAACCGAGCGGTTTCTGGGCGCGCGCAACAATTGCTTCCCCGCGCTCGACGAAGCCGCCGAGGCGATTTCGCTCAAGGCGGCCGAAGCCGGCGGCCTTGCAGCCTATCTCAGGGCGGCACGCGGGCTGCGCGTGCGGCGCGTGCCGTCGGCAGTGCTCGAAGGATCGCAGCGGCGCTTCGATCGCCACCGCGAACAGATCTTGCTCGACGATGCACTCGATACCGCCAGCCAGAACTTCCAGCTCGCCGTGCAAATCGCCTATATCGAGCTGCGCCGGGTGCTCGAAGCCCCGCTCGTCGACGGGCATTTTTCCGGCCCCGCCGGTCGCCAGCTCACCCGCCGCGCGCTTGCCAACTATGCGGCCGCGGCGATCATCATGCCTTACGAGGCGTTCGCCAAGGCTGCCGAGGCGCGGGGATACGACATCGAAGCACTCGCCCGCCAGTTTGGCGCGAGCTTCGAGCAGGTGGCACACCGGCTCACCACCTTGCGCAAGCCGGGCAGGGAGGCTGTGCCCTTCTTCCTCGTCCGGCTCGACCGGGCCGGCAACATTTCCAAGCGCCTCGATGGCGCGGGCTTCCATTTTTCCCGGCAGGGCGGCGGCTGCCCGCTGTGGTCGGTGCATCATGTATTCTCCACACCGCGACAGATCGTCACCCAGTGGATCGAGCTGCCCGACGGCCGCCGTTTCTTCTCAATCGCCCGCACCGTGACCGCTGGTGGCGGTGGGTTCGGGACGATGCGCATCGAGCGCGCGGTGGCGCTGGGCTGCGGCGAAGCGCATGCCGACCGTCTGATCTATACCCGCGTGCAGCCGCAGCTCTCGCCCAAGGATGCGACCCCCATAGGCGTCACCTGCCGGCTGTGCCAGCGGACCGGCTGCGCTGCCCGCGCCGCACCGCCGCTCGGCCGCCAGCTCCTCGCGGACGATTATCATCGCGGATCGACTCCCTTTGCCTTCGACGGATGAAGCTGCTGGGATTATCGACTGGGGGGTGTAAAATTAACCGACAGTCAACCTCGCCCGACTAGGGCGAGGATCGCGGGGCGCTGGTGCCGCCGCGTCGGAGGGGCTGGCAGGATCGACGATGTTCCGCCTGTTCAAACATTACATCCCTCATGCGGTCGCGCTGCTCGGCTTGCTCGATGCAATCATGCTGCTGGTCGCGGCCGAACTGGCCTGGGTCATCCGCGCCAGCCAGATCGGAATGACGGTGGCCCCGCTCGCCGAGCGCTGGGCGCCGGCCGTCAGCTTTGCCATCATCGTCCAGCTCGGCATGGTCGCGGTCGGCGTCTACAGCCCGGAAGCGCTGCAATCCCGGCGTTTCGCGCTGCTGCGTCTGCTCGCCGCCGTGTCGCTTGCCATCATCCTGCTGGCCACGCTTTACTTTCTGTTTCCGACCATCGCGCTTTGGCGCTCCAATCTCGCCTATGCCATGCCGCTGGCGATCCTGTTGCCGATGCTGGTCCGGCTGCTGCTGTCTTCGCTGCTCGGCAGCGAGGCTTTCCGCAGGCGGATATTGGTGCTGGGATCGGGTGAGCGCGCCGCGCGCCTCGCCGAACTGGCGCAGCGCAACGGATCCGGCTTCACCATCGTCGGCTTCGTGACGATGACCGACAAGCCACCGGTCATCCCCGACGCGGTGCACCGCAGCAGCATCGACAGTCTCGCCGACCATGTCGTCGCGCTCAATGCGGGCGAAGTGGTGCTGGCCATCGAGGAACGACGCAACGCGCTGCCTCTCGCCGACCTGCTCAGGGTCAAGACTACCGGCGTGCACGTCAACGATTTCTCCAGCTTCCTCGAGCGGGAAACGGGCCGGGTCGACCTCGCCACCGTCAATCCCAGCTGGTTCATCTTCTCCGACGGCTTCACCGCGGGACAGCGGCTGACCAAGGTGGCCAAGCGCATCTTCGACATCGCCGCCAGCCTGATCGTGCTGACCTTGATGGCACCCGTGTTGCTGCTAGCCGCCATTGCCATAAAGCTGGAGAGCAAGGGGCCTGCGCTGTATCGGCAATCGCGAGTTGGGCGGTATGGCATGCCCTACACCATCACCAAATTGCGTTCGATGCGTCAGGATGCTGAGGTCGCCGGGCAGGCGGTGTGGGCCGCGGAGGACGATCCGCGCATCACCCGGGTCGGCAAGTTTATTCGCATGACCCGCATCGACGAGGTGCCCCAGGCCTGGAACGTGCTGATGGGCCAGATGAGCTTCGTCGGCCCGCGCCCCGAACGGCCGCAATTCGTCGCCGATCTGGAAGCGGAAATACCCTATTATGCCGAACGGCACATGGTGAAGCCTGGGCTGACCGGCTGGGCGCAGATCAACTATCCCTATGGTGCCTCGGTCGACGATGCGCGCGCCAAGCTTGAGTATGATCTCTATTATGCCAAGAATTATACGCCCTTCCTCGATCTGCTGATCCTCCTGCAGACGCTGCGTGTGGTACTGTGGCCGGAGGGCGCACGATGAGCGAGCTCAGCCGCTTCGATCCCTTCGGCATGGAAACGCTGTTCGCGCTGATCGCAGCGCTCTCCTTCACCGCACTGGCGCTGGCCAGCGTGGTGCGGCGGTCGATGTTCGGCCAGCGGGCCTATGTCGTGGCCCTTGCAGCGACGGCGATCTGGCTGTTCGTGCTGGCCATTGCCGGCTCCGCCCACGTCGCATCTGTGCTGTCCGAGGCAGCGCGCAATCTTGCCTGGCTGTGGTTCATGGCCGCGGTCGCGGGAGAGCGCGAAGCGCCGGGACGGATCGGGCCCGTCGGCTGGATTTACATCGGCCTGTGCGCGCTGGAAGCGGCCCTGGGGCTGCTTGTCGCCATGACCAGCACTAAGGTGCTGGCCCCGTCCGTGGCGCATATGCTGCACATCCTGCAGATGCTGTTCGCTGCGGGCGCGCTCGTGCTGGTGCATAATCTGGTCGAGAGCGGGCGTCCCGAGGAGCGGCGCGGGCTGGCCTTGCCGCTCGGCGCGCTGACCGGGCTGTGGGCCTATGATCTCAACCTTTACGCCATCGCCTATCTGAGCGGCCAGCCTGCCGAACTGCTGGAAACACTGCGCCCGCTCGCCGCGCTGATCATCGCTACCGCTCTCGCCATCGCTGTTTTGCGCCCGGTCAACCAATCGATCCGCCTGTCCCGCCCGGTGGCGCTGCGCAGCCTCGGGCTGGCGGCGATCTGCGGCTGGCTGGCCCTGCTCGCGCTGTTCGCTGCCATCGTCGACAGCGCCGGCGGCGATTTCTCGAGCCGGGCGCAGGTCGGCGTGCTCGCCGCCGCGATCACCGCGATGGCGCTGCTGTTCCTTTCGCCCCGCTTGCGCGCGCTGGTGCGTGTGTGGACGGTCAAGCATTTCTTCGAGCACCGCTACGATTATCGCGCTGAGTGGCTTCGTTTCACCGCGACGCTGCACCGACCCGAAGACGGGCGGCTGTCGCTGCCGGCGAGGGTCATCAAATCGATCGTCGACATGGTGGAAGCGCATGGCGGCCTGCTGATCGGCCGCGATCCCGGCGGCCACTTCGTGCTCGCCGCCGAGTGGCCGAGCGGCACCATGAGCTGGCGCGCCGACGCGCAGTGGGACAGGTTCGCCGCCTGGCTCGCGGCCAGCGGCCGCATCGTCCAGTTCGACGAGGTGCGTGCAAGCAAGGCCCCCGAGGAGGAAGTGGCGAGAACCCCCGATTGGGTGATTGCCGATCGTGACCACTGGATCGCCGTCCCGCTCGACAATCAGGGCGAGCTCGAAGGGTTCCTGCTGCTCTCGCGCCCGCTGATCGACCGCGCGCTCGACTGGGAGGATTTCGACCTGCTCAAGGTTGCCGGGCGGCAGGCAGCAAGTCACCTCGCCGAGGCGAGGCGCTCAGAGGCGCTGGCCGAAAGCGGGCGGTTCGAGGAATTCCACCGGCGCTTCGCCTTCATGATGCATGACGTCAAGAATCTGGCGAGCCAGATGGGCGTGCTGGCGCGCAATGCCGAGCGGCACGGTGACAATCCCGAATTCCGCGTCGACATGATCGAGACGCTCAAGCTATCAGCCGAGCGGCTTTCCCAATTGATGCAGCGGTTGTCGCAGCAGGATCAGGTGCGCGTCAGCAGGCTGGAGCCAGTCGACGTTGCTGCGGTTGCGCGGCGCGTGGCGCACGTCAAGAACGCGCTGCACCCGGTCGAGGTGCTGGTCGACGGCGAAGGTCGCGCCGAGGGCGAGAGCGAAACCGTCGAGCAGCTGCTCGTCCATCTGGTGCAGAACGCCATCGACGCCAGCGCTCCGCAACATCCGGTGCGCCTGCGCGTGGTTGCCCGGGCCGATGCCGTCACTGTCGACGTCGAGGACCGCGGCGTCGGCATGAGCCCGGAATTCGTCCGCAATCATCTGTTCCGCCCGTTCTCGTCGACCAAGGCCGGCGGCTTCGGCATCGGCGCCTATCAGGCGCGCCGCTTGGCCGAAGCGATGGGCGGCAGCCTGACCGTCGAAAGCCGCGAGGGCCAAGGCACCCGTTTCACCCTGACACTGCGTCCGGCCGACCGGGCGGCGCGGATTTCCCCCTCAATCTCCAGCGAGGCAGCATGAGCCGGATGGACAGCATCACCAAACCCAAGTTGCTGGTGGTCGAAGATGACCCCGGGCTGCAGCGACAGCTGAAATGGGCCTATGAAGACTATGAGGTGCTCGTTGCGGGCTCTCGCGAGGAAGCGCTGACCCTGTTGCGCGCGGAAGAGCCGCAGGTGGTCACCCTCGATCTCGGCCTGCCGCCCGATCCCGATGGGGTCAGCGAGGGCTTCCGTACGCTCGGCGAGATTTTGCGGCTTGCCCCCGAGACCAAGGTCGTGATTGCGTCGGGCCACAATGCCCATGAAAGCGCGCTGACCGGCATTGCCGCGGGTGCGTGGGATTTCTATCGCAAGCCGGTCGACATCGACGAGCTTGGCGCCATCGTCCGTCGCGCCTTCCACGTCCGTGCGCTGGAGGTAGAGAACCGGCGGCTGATGGGGGCGATTCCGGGTGAGCTGACCATGCTTGGCGGCCTGATCACCGCCGCGCCGGAAATGGCGAAGGTCACGCGCACCATCGAGAAGGTCGCCGCGGCGAATGTATCGGTGATGCTGCTTGGCGCCAGCGGCACCGGCAAGGAATTGCTGGCGCGCGGGCTGCACGACTGCTCGCCGCGCCGCGACAAGGCGTTCATCGCCATCAACTGCGCGGCGATCCCTGATACGCTTCTCGAAAGCGAGCTGTTTGGGCACGAAAAGGGGGCCTTTACCGGCGCGGTAAAAACCACTGAGGGCAAGATCGAGCAGGCCGATGGCGGGACATTGTTCCTCGACGAAATCGGCGACATTCCGCTGCCGTTGCAGGTCAAGCTGCTGCGTTTCCTGCAGGAGCGGGTGATCGAACGGATCGGCGGGCGCAAACCCATCCCGGTCGACACGCGCATCGTCTGCGCGACCCACCGCGATCTCAAGGCGATGGTCGCCGACGGCAGCTTCCGCGAGGATCTCTACTATCGGCTGGCCGAAATCGTCATCCCCATCCCCGGCCTCAGCGAGCGGCCTGGCGATGCGGTGCTGCTCGCCCGCCATTTCCTGACCCGCTATGCCAGCGAGACGGGCACCTCGGCGCGCGACCTGTCGCCCGACGCGGCCGAGGCGGTCGAACGCTGGACATGGCCTGGCAATGTGCGAGAGCTGGAAAACCGCATCAAGCGCGCGGCGATCATGGCCGATGGCAAGATGGTCACCGCCGCCGATCTCGATCTCGACACCGGCAACGACGATGCCGGGTTTCTCAACTTGCGGCAGGTCCGCGAGGCAGCCGAGCGCGTGGCGATCGGCCGGGCGCTGTCGATGAGCGAGGGCAATGTCTCTGCCGCGGCGCGTCTGCTCGGCGTCAGTCGGCCGACCTTGTACGATCTGATGAAGAGCCATGGTTTCGGCGCCGCCTAGCGTCCGCAAGGCGCGCCGCGCTGCGGCCCGCTCCAACAACAGCGGTGGGTTCGCGCGCAAGGCCGTGCTCGGCGTGCTGATCCTGATCGGCATCGCCGCGCTGGCATTTGCAGCGCTGCGCATCAATGCCGCGCTCGCCGATCCGGCAGAACGCGGACGTGCCGCTTTGGCGGCCGGAGATTACCGCGCCGCACAGGTCGATCTGTCCGCCGCCCTCGCCGAAACACCGAACGATCAGTCGCTGCGCATCGATCTGGCGCGCGCCCTCAACCGGTTGGAGCGCGGGGTGGAGGCCGAGCGGCAACTGCGGCGGGCCCGGGACATGGGCACCGATGAAACGCGGCTGCGCGCGGGCCTCGCGCGAGCGCTGCTGGTGCAGGATCGCCCGGCCGACGCGCTGGCGATGCTGACCGGCCCGGTCGCGGCCGCCGACGCAACCGAGGCACTGATTGTCGCTGGAGAGGCCAGCTATCGCCTCGGCCGTTTCGATGCCGCGCAGCGCGCCTTTACCCGCGCCGTGGATCGCGGCGGGGTCGACGCCTTTATCGCCGTCGCCCGCTGGCGGCTGGCCGAGCAGGACATGTTGCAGGCCGAACGCGCTGCCAACCAGGCTCTCGCTCTGGCCCCAGACTCACCCGAAGCCTTGCTGGTGCGCGCCGACGTCGTGCTGGAACGGGCCGGACCGGTCGCTGCTTTGCCATGGTATGCGGCCGCGCTGGACGTGCAGCCCCGCCATGTCGGCGCATTGCTCGGCCATGCCGCGGCCCTGGGCGAGGCCGGGCGCGGCCGCGCGATGCTGGCTCCGCTGCGCCGCGCCGCCGAACTCGAACCCAACAACCCGCACGTGCTCTATCTGCAGGCTGTGCTGGCGGCGCGCGGCGGCGAGCCGGCGCTGGCGCGCACCCTGCTGTCGCGCATCGGCGGCGCAGAGGCTGACCGCTCCGCCGTGTTGCTGCTGCGCGCCGCCTGCGAATTGGCGCTCGACGCCCCGGTCGCCGCACGCGGCGCAGCAGCGCGCCTGGTCGAACGGCAGCCCGACAATCGGGTCGCACGTCGGCTGCTGGCGCTGGCCCTGCTGCGGGAAGACAATATCCGCGGCGCCATCGAAGTGATCGACCCCATCACCACCCGCTCGGATGCCGACAGCTGGTCGCTGTCGCTGCTTGCCCGCGCCTTCGGCGGCATGGGCTGGCATGCGGACGCCGTGCAGCCGCTCGAGCGCGCGGCGCTGCTGGCGCATGGCGATCCGGCTGCATTTCGTGCCGAGCAGGTCGAAAACAACGGCAGCGAGGCGCGAGCGACGATCCCCGCCATCCGGGCGCGGCTCGCAGCAGCCGATGCCGCTGCAGCCTATGATCTCGCGCAGAGCTTGGCGCGCGACAATCCGGGTGTCCCCGAAGCGCGGCTGCTGGTCGGCGATGCCGCGCTGGCGCTGGGCGATGTGCGTGCCGCCATCGGCCACTATCGCGCCGCCGCCGATCTGAGGTTCGATGAAGCAGCGATGCTGCGTCTGGTCGGCGCGCTGGTGCGGGGCGGAGATAGGGCAGCGGCGCGGGAGACGGTACAGGCGTTCATGGCGCGCTGGCCGGAAAATGTCGCGGCGATGCGCATCGCTGCGGGCATGGCTGGGGAGAGCGGCGATTGGGCACAGGCCGAGGCCTATCTCAATGCTGCCATCGACCGAACCGGCCCAAACGATGCGCTGCTGGAGGCCCAATCGGCCCGTGCACGGCTGGAGCAGGGCGATGCATCTGGAGCGCTGGTGGCGGCGCGGCGGGCCTATCGGCTGATGCCCGGCAATGCCACGATCAGCGGTGTCTACGGCCGCGCGCTGCAGCTCAGCGGAGAAGGGCAGGGGCAGGATTCGGCCGACCTGCTGCTCAAGGCCGTGCGGCTGGCACCCGACGATAGCGTCCTGCAGGCATGGTATAGCGAGCGAGACCGGCGTTGAGTCACCTAATGCCGCGCGCCTGGCGCGCCGCTGACGGCAAGCGCTTTCCCTGATTGCCTGGACCAAAGCCGTAGCCGTGCGCTTGTCGAAGAGTGCGTATCGTAGAGGCGTGCTGCAACAGGTCGGCGCGACGCGTCAGTTGAAAAGGGAAGGGCCCTAAACGTCCGCGCGGTCGAGCAAATCCTCGACATCGATGTCGAGGCGCCTGATCTGCTCGGCCACCGGCGGCCACACCGATGCTAGGAATTCAGCACGCAGCCGTGCGCGCAAGGTGGTGGCGGCACCGGGCGCAACGAACATGCCGACCCCGCGCCGCACCGATACCAGGCCTTCGTCCTGGAAGCTCTGATAGGCCTTGGCGACCGTCAGCGGGTTGGCGCCATGCTCGGCCGCGAGCGCGCGGACCGACGGCAGCATGTCCCCGTCGCGGAAGTCACCATCGAGAATGCCGGCGGCGATCACGTCGCGGAGGCGTTGGTACACTGGCTTGCTATTGTCGAGCATCGCTGCCTTATGACAGTGACACAGTGGGAATGCAAGCGCGAAACAAGATTACAAATGTAGTTCGTTCAGCGCCAGTTTCCGTCCCATTGCTGCATAACTTGCGCAAGCTCGGGTCGTGGCCTTTCCTCGAGCGGTTTGGCGGGCGAGCCGATGAAGAAGAATCCGGCCACGCGATCGTTGGGCGCCACCGCGCCCAGCGTGCGGGCCACCGCCTCGCTTTCTGCTGCCCAGCCGGTCAGCCAGTTGGCGACAAAGCCATGCGCGTGCGCGGCATTGAGCAGCTGCATCGCCGCAGCGCCAACCGAAAGCTGCTGCTCCCACAGCGGAATCTTGTGCGGCTGGACCGGGGTGGAGAGCAGGGCGATCATCACCGGCGCCTGCCGCGGAAAGGCATCCATTGCCTCTATCTCCAGCCGCCCCGCCTCCGGCCGGGCAGCGCGATAGGCATCGACCAGCATCGCGGCAAAACTCTCCCGCTGCTCGGGCGCGATGACCACGAACCGCCACGGCGCGAGCTTGCCGTGGTCGGGCACGCGGGCTGCGATGGAAATGATGTCGGCAAGCTGTTCGGGTGAGGGGCCGGGCGCGATCATGTCGCGTGCCTTGCCCGAGCGGCGCGAGCGCAGGAGCGCCAGCGGAGTGGAGGTGTCGTTGAACATGGCAGAGCCCTATCGCCTGGGTGCCGGTGCGACAATCGGGGCCCTGCCGCGCAACGACAATTAATCTTGGCAAGACATTTTATTGCGTTAGGGTCGCCGGCTTAGCCCGGACGGCCAACAGGTCGCCGGATCTGCACAGGGTTTCAGGAAAGGGTCGGCTGCATGGCCACATCATATTCGCAGGACGGGGATGCCGCAGGCACCTTCCTCGGCCATCCCAAGGGTCTGTTCGTCTTGTTCTTTGCCGAGATGTGGGAGCGATTCTCCTACTATGGCATGCGGGCGCTGCTGATTTTCTACCTCACCAAGCACTGGCTGTTCTCTGACGCGCAGGCCGGCGTCATCTATGGTGCCTATACCGCGCTGGTTTACATTACGCCGGTGCTCGGCGGCTATCTTGCGGACAAGTGGCTGGGCCAGCGCAAGGCGGTGACCTATGGCGCGGTCTTGCTGACCTTTGGGCACTTCCTGATGGGTTTCGAAGGCAATGGCGGGCAGGATGCCGCCAGCCTCAACATCTTCTGGCTGGCGCTGGCCTTCATCATCGTCGGCTCCGGCTTCCTCAAGGCCAATATCTCGGTGATCGTCGGCCAGCTCTATCCGCGCACCGATGTGCGCCGCGACGGCGCCTACACCATCTTCTACATGGGAATTAACCTCGGCGCGTTCCTCGGCTCGCTGCTGTGCGGCTATGTCGGTGAAACCTATGGCTGGGCCTATGGCTTCGGCCTCGCCGGTTTCGGCATGCTGGCAGGGCTCATCGTGTTCGTGATGTTCAAGCCGCTGCTGCTCGGCCGCGGCGAAGCACCGGATGCCGCCAAGCTCGCTTCGCCGGTAATGGGCATCAAGTTCGAATGGCTGCTCTATCTGGTCGGTATCCTGGCTGTCGGCGCCTGCTGGTGGATGGTACAGAATCAGGCCGTGGTCGGCACGCTGCTCGGCATTTCGGGCGCCATCCTGGTGCTCTATGTGCTGTTCACCGCCGTCGTGAAGCTCGATCCGCATGCACGCGATCGCATCTTCGCGGCGATGTTCCTGATCATCGGTTCGATCCTGTTCTGGGCTTTGTTCGAGCAGGCCGGATCGTCGCTCAACCTCTACACCGATCGTTATGTCGATCGCGCCGGTGTCCCCGCTTCGGTGTTCCAGTCGGTCAACGCCATGTACATCGTGCTGCTGGCGCCGCTGTTCGCGACGCTGTGGACGTGGCTCGGGCGCCGCGGTCTTGAACCCTCCGCTCCGGCCAAGTTCGGCCTGGCGCTGATGCAGCTCGGCCTCGGCTTCCTCGTCCTCGTCTGGGGCGCGGCGACCGGAGAGATGACGCCGGTGCTGTTCATCTTCCTCATCTACCTGCTCCACACCACTGGTGAGCTTTGCCTGTCGCCGGTCGGGCTCAGCGCAATGAACCGGCTCGCTCCGGCACATATGGCCAGCCTGATCATGGGCACCTGGTTCTTTGCGTCGGCCACCGGCAATTTTGCTGCCGGGCTGATCGCTGCCGCGACCGGCTCCGAGGCGGCCTCGGGCGAAGGTGCGGGCAAGCAGGTGGTGCTCGATGTCTACAGCCAGATCGGCTGGGTGGCGATTGCCGTCGGGGTGGGCGTGCTGCTCATCTCGCCGCTCATCAAGAAGCTGATGCACCTCGACACGCTCAAGGACGATGACGCCATCGCCGGGGCCAGCGAAGCTGCCGAGTCGCAGGCCGCCGGGGTCCACCCGGCTCCCAAGGCTGGCTGAACCCAAACAAGGGCGGCGGGGCATCGGCTCCGCCGCTCTTTTCATTTCCACTGCATAACCAACGGGGCATTTGCGACGATGACGAACTACAAGACTATGCTGGCGGGGGTTGCCATGGCGGCAGCGCTGGCGGCCTGCACAGCCGGCAGCGGCGACAGCGCCCCGGCCACCGCCGCCAACCGGCCGGCGCCGATCAATAACGATCCCTATCCGTCCACCTACCACGCCTATCCGTCGACCCCGACCGCGCTGGTGGGCGGCACGGTATTCGATGGCGAAGGCGGGCGGATCGAAAATGGCGTCGTGCTGCTGCGCGACGGCAAGGTCGAGGCGGTCGGCGGGGCCGACCTCACGATCCCCGCAGACTACACCCGTGTCGATGCCACGGGGAAGTTCGTGACGCCGGGCATCATCGATATCCACAGCCACCTCGGCGATTATCCCAGCCCGTCGGTGCCTGCGCACAGCGACGGCAATGAGGCGACCGATCCGACCACCCCGGAAGTGTGGGCCGAGCACAGCATCTGGCCGCAGGACCCCGGTTTCACCCGCGCCCTTGCCAACGGCGGCATCACGTCCTTGCAGATCCTGCCGGGCTCCGCCAATCTGATGGGCGGCCGTTCGGTGACGCTCAAGAACGTCCCCGGCCGGACCATGCAGTCGATGAAGTTCCCTGGCGCGCCCTATGGCCTCAAGATGGCCTGCGGCGAGAACCCCAAGCGCGTTTATGGCTCGCGCGGGCGGATGCCCTCCACCCGCATGGGCAATCTCGCGGTCAACCGCCAGACCTGGGCGCGTGCCGCCGAATATCGCCGCAAGGCGGACGCGGGCGAAAGCCAACCGCGCGACATCGGCATGGAGACGCTGGCCGATGTGCTGCGCGGCAACATCCTGGTCCACAACCACTGCTACCGTGCCGACGAAATGGCCATCGTCCTCGATATGGCCCGCGAGTTCGGCTACAAGGTCTCGACCTTCCATCACGCCGTCGAAAGCTACAAGATCGCCGACATGCTGCGCGAAGCCAATGTCTGTTCGGCGATGTGGGCCGACTGGTGGGGCTTCAAGATGGAAAGCTATGACGGCATTCCGGAGAACATCGCGCTGGTGCACAATGCCGGGGCCTGCGCCATCGTCCATTCGGACGATGCCAACCAGATCCAGCGGCTCAACCAGGAAGCGGCCAAGGCGCTGGCATCGGGCCGCCGCGCCGGCATCGACATCAGCGAGGCCGATGCGATGCGCTGGCTGACCATCAATCCGGCCCGGGCGATGGGCATCGATACCATGACCGGCAGCCTGCGCGCCGGCAAGATGGCCGATGTCGTGCTGTGGAACGGCAACCCCTTCAGCGTCTATTCGCGCCCTGAGCGGGTGTGGATCGACGGCGCGCTGATGTTCGATGCGTTCAATCCGCGCCTCAGGCCGGTGACCGATTTCGAGCTGGGCCAGCCCGGTGAAGGAGACGTGAAATGAACCGTCTCTCACTGCTCGCGAGCGTCGCGCTCGCCTTCGCAGCACCCGTCGCGGCACAGGATATCGCCATCACCAATGCACGGCTCGTCATCGGTGACGGCAGTGCGCCGATCGAGGGCGGCACCGTCGTCGTGCGCGGCGGCCGCGTGGTCGCCGCCGGAGCGGGCGTAGCCGTGCCGGCAGGGGTCACCGCCGTCGATGCCGGCGGCAAATGGGTGACGCCCGGCCTCGTCGCCGGGTTCAGCCGGGTCGGTCTGGTCGAGGTCGACGCCGTCGACGGCAGCAACGATGCCGATGCATCGAGCGCCATCTACAGCGCCGCCATCGACATTTCGCCTGCGCTCAATCCGCTCGGCACGCCGGTCGCGGTCAACCGCCTCGAAGGCGTGACCCGCGCGCTGGTCTATCCCGGCAATTCGGGCGGGCTGTTTGCCGGCCGCGGTGCGCTGGTCGATCTGGGCAGCGATCGCAACATGCTGACCCGCGCTGGCGTTTTCCAATATGTCGAGTTCGGTGAAGAGGGTGCAGAGCGGGCAGGGGGCAGCCGCGCGGCGACGTTCCTGCATTTCCGCTCACTGCTGCATGAAGCCCGCGATTATGGCACCAACCGCATCGCCTATGACGGTCGCAGCACCGACAATCTGCTGCGCCGCGCCGATGCAGAGGCGCTGCTGCGCGTGCTCGACGGGCGCGACAAGCTGTTCATCAAGGTCGATCGGGCCGCCGATATCCTCAACGTGATCGGCCTGCTGCGCGATTACCCGCAGATCAAGCCGGTCCTGGTCAGCGCGACCGAGGGCTGGACGGTCGCGCGCGAAATCGCGGCGGCGGGCATCCCGGTCATCGCGGCTGCCCTCTCCGACCTGCCGGATTCATTCGAGCAGCTTGCCGCGACCCAGAGCAACATCGGCCGCATGCGTGCCGCCGGCGTGCAGGTGTCGATCGGACTCGTCGATGACAATGAAATCCACAAGCTCGGCTATGCCCGCCAATATGCCGGCAATCTGGTGGCGCTGACCCGTCTGCCCGGCGCCGGCGGTCTGAGCTGGGACCAGGCGTTTGCCGCCATCACCTCCGGCCCGGCTGCAGCGGCTGGAGTCGATGGCGAGGTCGGCAGCTTGCGCGCCGGCCGCGTCGGGGACGTGGTGATCTGGGACGGCGATCCGCTCGAGGTCACCTCGGTGCCGGTCGCCGTCTATGTCGATGGCGTCGAACAGCCGATGACCAGCCGCCAGCGTCGCCTGCGCGACCGCTACATGTCGCCGGTCGAGGGGGATCTGCCGAACAGCTACGATCGGTGAGTGTTGAACCCCTCCCCTTCGGGGGAGGGGTCGGGGGTGGGGCGTGTCCGGGTAGAATTGGGCTGTCGTTGTGACGCCCCGCCCCAAGCCCGCCTGAATGGAGAGGGGGCTTTGCATGACCGGTTACGGACAATTGGCGCTGGCCAGCGCGACCTTTGTCGGCACGCATTTCCTGCTGTCGCATCCGTTGCGCGGGATGACGGTCAGGCTGATGGGGGAGGGTGGCTTTCGCGGCCTCTACAGCCTCGTCGCGTTCGCCACTTTCGGCTGGCTGCTGTGGGCGTGGCACAACACGCCTGCGTCGGTGCCAGCCTATCTGCCGGGCGAGGGCGCGTGGATCGCGGCGAGCATCGCCATGTGGTTCGCCGCCGTACTGCTGGCTGGAAGCTTCTTCGGTAATCCGGCGCTGCCCGCGCCCGGTGCGGCGCAGGCGGCGCTGCGCAACCCGGTCGGCGTATTCGCCATCACCCGCCATCCGATGATGTGGAGCATCGCCATCTGGGCGGCGGTCCACCTGCTGATCTGGCCGACGCGGGAAAATCACATTCTCGCCACCGCCATGCTCGTGCTCGCGCTGGGCGGCTCGCTCGGTCAGGATGCCAAGAAGGCGCGCCTGATGGGGGATGCCTGGCGCGGCTGGGCGCGACGCACCGCCTTCGTGCCTTTCGCCGGGCAGATCGGCGGCACCGTCCCCTGGGGAGCCGCTTGGCCCGGTGCCGTTGCCCTGGGCCTCGGCACGCTGCTGTGGCTGGCCCTGACCTGGGCCCACACCCCGCTCGGCGCCCGCATGGCCGCCGGCATCTGGTTCTGGATGTAAGCAAGCTCCTCTCCCGTCTGCGGGAGAGGGCATGATCAGCTATGCAGGAAGTGCATCACGTCGCCGTCGTGCACGACATAGGCCTTGCCCTCGGCGCGCAGCTTGCCCGCCTCGCGCGCGCGCGCTTCCCCGCCTAGCGCGACATAATCGTCATAGGCCACCGTTTCGGCGCGGATGAAGCCCTTCTGGAAATCGCTGTGGATCACGCCCGCAGCCTCGGGCGCGGTGGCGCCATTGTGGACGGTCCATGCCCGCGCTTCCTTGGGGCCGACGGTGAAGAAGGTCAGCAGGTCGAGCAGCTTGTAGCCGGCGCGCACCACGCGGGCGAGGCCGGTTTCGGCAAGGCCCATTTCCTCGAGGAACAGCATGCGTTCGTCGTTGTCCATACCGGTCAGTTCAGCCTCGATCGCGGCGGAAACGACCACCGCCTGCGCGCCTTCGGCCGCCGCCTTCTCGAACACCCGCGCCGACTGGGCATTGCCATTGGCCGCCGCATCCTCCTCGACATTGCAGACATAGAGCACCGGCTTGGACGTCAGCAGTTGCGCCTGCGCCAGCAGCCGCGCCTGATCGTCGTCGCTTGGTACGGTCAGCCGCGCCGGCTTGCCCTCGCGCAGCAACTCGAGCGCCTGGCCGAGCACTGCGGCCGCCGCCTTGGCCTCCTTGTCGCCCTGTGCAGCCTTCTTCTGGAAGTTCGGTACCCGCTTTTCGAGGCTCTCGAGGTCGGCGAGCAGCAGCTCTGTCTCTACCGTCTCGGCATCGGCGATGGGGTCGATGCGGTTGTCGACATGCTGGATGTCGTCATTGACGAAACAGCGCAGCACATGGACGATCGCGTCGACTTCGCGGATGTTGCCGAGAAACTGGTTTCCCAGCCCCTCGCCCTTGCTGGCGCCGCGCACCAGCCCGGCGATGTCGACGAAGGCGAGCTGGGTTTCGATGATCTTTTGCGATCCCGCAATCGCCGCCAGCTTGCCCAGCCGCTCGTCCGGCACGGCGACCTGGCCGATATTCGGTTCGATGGTGCAGAAAGGATAGTTGGCTGCCTGTGCCGCCTGCGTCTCGGTCAGCGCATTGAACAGCGTGGACTTGCCGACGTTCGGCAGCCCGACGATACCGCATTTGAAACCCATTATCTAAGCTTTCTGTCTGGTTCGCAGGTCTGGATCAGGCCAGCCCGCATCGGCGCGCCGCTTGGCGTGACGGAGCAGGCGCGTCAACTCCTTCCCGCCAAATGCCATCAATGGCGGCATCTCGTAAAAGCCGAACCACAGGCTCGACCAGTGCCGGCGGGGATGGTTGGAGCCATCGACCGACCAGGATGCATAATAGCCGGGCAACCGGTAATTGGAGCGGGGAAGGAATTCGGTTACCTCGCTCCAGCGGAAACGGCGGGTGAAGAGCAGGCCACGGACGGTGAAGCCATCGATCTCTATCCGCAGATAATAGGGGAAGCTGCGGTCGAGCCCGATCAGCGATCCCAGCAGGACGACGCCGCCGCACAACGACGCGACGAGCGCACCGATAAGCGAGCCTTCGGCGCTCCAGCCGAACCAGAGCATCAGCCCGCCAAGGCCCAGCAGCACTGGCCACAGCAGCAGGGTGATCAGCGAGGCCCACCAGCGGCGGCGCACCACAAAGGGCAGATGGTGCCGCTCGAGCCGGCGCGGTGCGCGGCGCGCGGCCATCAGCTGTAGTTGAAGCTGATCGAGATACGCTCCGCCTTGGCGGCATTGGGCTCGACCTCGTGCCGCAGCCAGCTCTCCCACAGCAGGATGGTGCCCGGCCGCGGGGCGATGGTGACGAACGGCTGGCGCTCGTCCGGGGCATCGGCCAGCCGGGTGGGAGCGGCCATCATCAGCGGCAGGCGCGGGTCTTCGAACCGCAACCCGCCTGCGCCCGGCGGCACCTCCAGGTAGATGGTGCCGCTGACCACGCTGTGCGGATGGATGTGGCCCGAATGCGCGCCGCCGGGCTTGAGGATGTTGACCCACAGGCTGTCGAGCCGGAGCTTGCCGTCGAGATCGAAGGCGCAATCGCGTGCGAAGGCGGCGACATGCTTGTCGAGGCTGCGCACCAGCGCGGCCACATCCGGGTCGCGCTGCGGGAGATCGTCGAGGCTGGCGTAGCTGGTATAGCCGCGATAGCCGTGCGCCTTGGACCACGCCCGCCCCGCCCGGTCGTCGCCGGCCAGCGTCCGCGCCGCATGGGCGAGGGCGCCGAGCAGCGCGTCATTGCCAAGCTGCGCTTCGTAGATCGGGGTGGTGAAGAGGGTGCGGATGGTCATGCCGCGACGCTACCGGTGCGATTGCCGGAGGGCAAATCGTCCAGCCACCGCGCCAGCGCCGCCGGGCTCTTCAAGCGAATTGTCTTGCCCTCATGGCCCACCAGTTTTGCCTCGGTTCGCGGGCGGGGGCCGCTGTTCCAGCGCAGCACATACCAGAAGAAAGCGATGTCGAAGCGCTCCGGGCAGCCTTCCGGCATGTCGGGGCGCGGGCGCCCGCGCCAGGTCCAGATCCTCCTCAGCACGCGCGTCGCGCACAGCCATACCGGGAAGTCGAGATAGACGATGGCATCGGCCCGCTCCAGCCGCACGTCGAGCGTGCCGCCGTAATTGCCGTCGATCAGCCAGTGTTCCCCGGCAACGATTTCGGCAAGGCGGGCGCGCAACTCCTCCTTGCCGCGCTCCACCCAACCCGGCTGCCAGTTGAGTTGGTCGATGTGAAAGACCGGCAGCTCCAGCCATGCGCCGAGCCTGGTGGCCAGCGTCGATTTGCCTGCCCCGCAGGGGCCGATGACAAGGACGCGCTGCATTCTCGGCGCGCGGTCCACCCGAATTTGCGGCTGGGGGCGGGAATTTGCAGGCGGCATGGCGGGGACCGATAGGGCCACTCCGACCGGTTCCGCAAGCAGGCGGGGCTCAGGTTATCCCTGCAGCCGCATCGCCACATCGTTCATGAAACGAACGTCGTCGCCCTTGGCCAGCCACTCCGCTTCTGCAGCAACGGCGGCGAGCATGTCGCTGAGCGGGTCCATTTCCGTCTTGGCGAAATTGCCGAGCACATGGCCGGTCACCCGGTCCTTATGCCCGGGGTGGCCGATGCCCAGCCGCACGCGACGGAAATCGGCACCGATATGCGCGGTGATCGAGCGGATGCCATTATGCCCCGCCGCGCCGCCGCCGGTCTTGACCTTGATCTTGAAGGGATCGAGGTCGAGCTCGTCATAGAAGGCGGTGACGTCGCCGGGCACGCCCTTGAAAAAGCGCAGCGCCTCGCCGACCGCGCGGCCGCTCTCGTTCATGAAGGTCTGCGGTTTCATCAGCAGGACGCGCGCAGTGCCGATGCGGCCTTCGGCGACGATTGCCTGAAAGCCGCGCTTCCAGGGCGAGAAGTTCCAGCGCTCGTGGATGGTGTCGACGGCCATGAAGCCGACATTGTGCCGGTGCAGCGCATAGCTTGCGCCGGGATTGCCGAGGCCGGCCCAGATTTGCATGGTCTAGAATCCGTCGCCCCGGACCTGATCCGGGGCCGCTTTCGATGCAGCGCAGCGCTGCAAGCGGCCCCGGGCCGAGCCCGGGGCGACGATGATCTTCACTGGCTTCAGCTTTCGCCGTCGGCCTTGGTGGTGTCGCCTTCGGCCGAGCGCAGACCCGACGGAGCGACGACCGTGGCGATGGTGAAGTCGCGATCGGTGATCGCCGGCGTGACGCCTTCCGGCAGCTTGACCGCAGAAATGTGCACCGAATCGCCGACGTCATAGCCGGTAATGTCGATCACCAGCTCTTCCGGGATGTTGGAGGCCGAGCAGATCACTTCGACTTCGTGACGGACGATGTTGAGTACGCCACCGCGCTTCAGGCCGGGCGATGCCTCTTCGTTGGCGAACACCACCGGGACTTCGACATGCACCGTGCTGTTCTTGCCGACGCGATAGAAATCGACGTGCAGCGGGCGGTCGGTCACCGGGTGGAAAGCGACGTCCTTGGCGAGGGTGGTGGTGGTCTTGCCCGCAACGTCGACGACGATGGTCGCGCTGAAGAAATGACCGGTCATCAGCGCCTTGACCAGCGCCTTTTCCTCGAGGTGGATCGTCTCGGGATCCTTGTTGTCGCCATAAATCACGGCGGGTACGCGACCGGCATTGCGCAATGCACGGGAGGCTCCCTTGCCAGCCCGCTCGCGCGATTCGGCCGACAGAGTCAGCTGTTCGCTCATGTGTTTTCTCCGAATGGAAATATGTGCTTCCCGCCACGCCTCCAGGGATGACCATGTCGGGAAGCGGGGCCGTTAGCCGCCTGCCGCCCGAAAAGCAAGCAATAGCGTCATTGCAGCCTCCTCGCGTCGAGCCCGCGTGCGCGCAATTCGGCAATCAGCGACCCGTCGCCGACCAGATGCCCGGCACCGACCGCCACCAGTATCCGCCCCGGCCGCGCCATGCGCGCCGCCAGCGCGTCCGCCCAGCGGCGGTTGCGCGCCAGCACCAGCGGTTCGATCAGGAAGGGCGTGTCGACCATGGCAGAGTCGGCGGTGGCGGCAAGCCGCGCCTCGTCGCCGCTGGCCCAGGCGCCGAGCAGCGCCCTCGTCCGCGCGCGCGCATCCGGCGCATGGCGGAGCGCCGTCTCGACCATTGCCTGCTGCGCGGCCGCGGGCAGGGCATCGAACACCGCCAGTTGCTCGGCCGCACTCTCGAGGCCGGTGACCGGGCGGTCGTCGGCGGCAAAGGCGGCGGTCAGCCGCGTCTCCACCCCATTGGCCGAGGAAAGGCCCGCGTCGGCTGACAGGATGGTGCCGATGGTCAGCGCCAGTCCCCAGCTTTCGGTGCGGTCTGCATCCGCTTCGTCCATGCCGGCCCCGCCGACCAGATCGACGATCCGGTCCGCCGGCCCCGCGCCGAAGCGCCGGGCAACCGGCGCTACCGGCTCGTCGGTGGACAGGACCCTGAACAGCTCGGGGGCCTTGGCAAGTTCGGCCGGGGCCAGTTCGAGGATCAGTTCGTCGGCCGCATCGCGTTCCGCCGCCAGCGCGCCGCCCTGCCAGTCGAGTTCGGGCGGCAATTGATGCACGCTCCCCAGGATGACGATGCGCGTATCCGCATCCTCCACCACCCACAGCGCAGGGCGCGCGGGGCCGTCGATCAGCGGTTCGGCGGGGCTGCAGGCGGCAAGCAGCGCCAGCAGCAGGATCGGGAGGGCACGACGCGGCATGGCCGCCTTCTAACGCGGCGGCGTCAATACTCCACCCGCTCAACGGTGATGCCCATGGTGGCCAGTTGCGCCTGCACGCTTTCCGGCCCGTGCAGATGCGCGGCGCCCACCGCGACGAAGAATTTTCCGCCCGGTTCGTTGAGACGCAGCTGGATCCACTGCGCCCAATTATTGTTGCGGAACGGGATGAGCCGTTCGTGCAATTCGGGGGTGTCGCCGAACGAATCCGCCAGCAGCGCGGTCAGCCCCTCGACATCGCCGGCCGCCCAGCGACCGACCATCTCGTTCATGCCCGCACGTGCGGCGGCGCCGGAGCCGGGCACCGGATGCACCACTGCCTCGGACAGGCTCATCAGCAGGCTGATCTGGGTTTCTTCGCTGAGGTGATCGAAGAAGCCGAGCTGCATGTCGAGCGACTCCAGTGCGCTGGTCGCCATGCGCCGCTGGCGCGCCGCGCGGTTGAGAACGGTTTCGACGCCATGCGCCGCGGTATAGCCATCGCAGGTGCAGCCGCTGGACAGGATGAATGCGGGCACCCAGGGCTCGACCGGCTCGAACACCCGCATCGGTATCCCCATCCGCGCCATGGCGCGGCGATACAGCGCCAGTTGCTCGGCGGTCAGCCGCTCGCTCAGCATCTTGCCGTCGTCGGTCAGCGCGCGCTGCACCAGCAGCGGCATCGCCTGTTCGAACTCGCGCTCGGGAATTTCGGTGACCAGCTCGTCGGATTCATCGAACGCCTGGCGAATGCGCCCGTCGAACCAGCTCAATCCGGGCCGCAGCACATGCACCGTGCCGAACAGATAGATGGTAGTGTCTTCGTCCTTGACCACCCACAGCGCCGGATCGGCAGGGGTGGGGCCGAGCCCGGTGCCGGCCGTCTGTGCCATGACCGGCGCGGCGAGGCAAAAAGACGCCAGCGACGCGACGCAAACAATCATTGATCGAAATAGCATGGCATCGACTCGCCTGTTGCAGCGAGTCGATGCCTAGATGCCAATTACTAATGATTGGCTTCGTTCAGATGGTGAACAGAGTTGCTATCAGTAATTGATGCGTTCTGCAGTCAGACCGCGCTCGGCGAGGAAAGTCTGCACGCTGTTATCGCCGGCCAGATGCCCGGCGCCCACCGCGACGAACACGGTGCCCGGCTGCTCCATCCGCGCCTGGATCGACTCGGCCCAGCGGCGGTTGCGGTCGGTCAGCAGGATGCGGACGGTCTCGGGGCTGTTTACCATGCCCTCGTTCATCACCGCGGCGGTGTCTTCCGGCTTGCCTTCGGTCCAGCTGGTCAGCAAGCGATCGACCATGCCGCGCATTTCCGGCGCCCGATCGAAAAACATGATCAGCCCGCTGATCTGCTCGCTCTCGGGGGTGCCGTCGAAGAAGCCGAGCTGGTCGTCGATCGTCTCGAAACCGCTGACCGGCTTGCCGGCCGCCGCTGCAGCGGTGGTCAGCGTCTTTTCGGCACCGCTATCCGGCGTCATCCCCATCGCCGCATACAGGCCCTGCGCGAGCTGCAGGCCGACGAACCAGGGCTCATAGGGGTCGAGCGCTGCGGCAGGGATGCCGAACCGCTGCAGGCCGGCCTGATAGCTGGCGAGCTGCTCGGGGGTCATCCGGCTCGACAGGGTGGTCCCTGCCGGATAGCTGCCCGCCGCGATGAAGCGTGGCGCTAGTTCCGCGGTATTCTCGGGCAGCACCACCTCGATCTTAAGCTCGTCGGAGGCATCGAACGCCTCCTTCACCGCCTCGTCGAACCAGCTCAGGCCGGGGCGCAGGACGTGGACGGTGCCGAACAGATAGACGGTGGTATCGGCATCGCGCACCACCCACAGCGCCGGATCGGCATCGACCGTCTCGGCGGCAGCCGCAGGCGCGGCGGCGGGGGCGGCAGTGGGGGCAGGGGCGTCCTGAGCCAGAGCCGGCGGCGTGAGGAACAGCGCGGCGGTGCCGAGCAGGCGGGCTAGGGTACGCAGGCTTGTCATCGGGAGGAATCCTTTCTTTGGCATTGTTCTTGGGGGTTTATCGGTATTTCTTCCAGAACCAGACGATCAGGAAGGTGAAATCGAAGGCGAAGTAAAGGATGATGCCGTTGACCTCCGGCACCAGCCCGCCGCGCCACAGCAACCACCAGACCGGCGCAACGATCAGGAACATGTAGGCGGCGGCCAACGCACCCGACTGGTAGGCCTCGCGTTCATGCTCGTCGACCGTCTTCTGCCAGCGCCAGCTCAGTACCGGCAACACGGTCAGCAGCAGTAGCGACAGGACGACGGCTGCAACCGGGGGAATCGGGCTGTCGGACAAGATCGACAGCGGATCGTCGCTCACGCTCATGATGTCCGCGCTCAGCAGCACGATCGCGGTAACCACGCCGATGCCGAAACTCGCCAGCAGATAGTTGCGGCTGCGCCGCTCGCGCGTCGGGATGCGCGCTTCGGGCCCGAACAGGCGACGGCTCAGCCGCACAGCGGCATAGGCAAAGCTTGCCGCTACCGCGATCAGAACGCCCAGCACCACGCCGTCACGCAATGTGAAGGCGGACCATCCGTCCTCCAGCGCCTCGGAGAGGAAGCCCGCCACAGCGCCGAGCATGGTGACGCTGGCCAAGCCGGCTCCCAGCAGCCCCAGCCATTGCGAGGGCGTGCCGCCGCCATTGTCGTCGTCGCGGTCGATCTGGGGCGCGGTCATCTCGAAGCTCCATTGAATTCGTCGTCGAAGATTGTCTCGATCGCCATGTCGAACAGGCGGGCAATACGGAAGGCGAGGGGCAGCGAGGGGTCGTGCTTGCCCGTCTCGATGGCGTTGACCGCCTGGCGCGAAACATCGAGATGCTCGGCCAGATCGGCCTGGCTCCAGTTGCGCTCGGCGCGCAACACCTTGAGGCGGTTCTTCATCGGCTGCCCCGCCAGCGGTGCCACTGGAACGACAGCACGAACAGACTCAGCATCAGCATCCACGCCCAGCCGAACAGGGTGGTGCCGCTGATCGCATCGAGCGGCATCGGGGCGCGGGCCGCGCCGCCCGCTTCGCGATAGCCGGCGACAATGCCTGCGACGAACAGGGCGACGAAGGGCAGGATCACCAGCCCCTTGACCGTCGACGCCGCTGCCTTCTGCCACAATATCTCCGCGAATTCGTCGCGCATGCGGCTGGCAAAGATCAGCGACGTGGGCAGCAGGATGATGATCGCGGCGATCGCCAGGTCGATCGGGCCCGGCTCGCCCGCTGGCTGCGTCAGCGCAGAAGGGTTCAGGATTGCCTGCGCGATGCTCACTCCGACCAGCACGGTCGATACGTCCATCAGCAGGAAATAGAGCCGGTAGCGGTCAAGACGGGCCATGGCTGCGATCAATCCGTTGCGAGAAAGGGCCGGAGCGGTGCGCGGGGGGATCGCCCCGCTCCGGCCAGTGTCCTGCCATGGGCGGAGACCCCCGCCAAGCGGCGGTTTGGCAGAAAGTCATGCATCAGCGGCTGCGCTCGACGGCGATGCTGGCGAGCCGGCGGCCGCTGGTGGCAAGCGCGATGGCGCGTTCGGCCTGCGGCGCGGCGCTGGCGAGCGCCTGTTCGACGCAGCGGCTTTCGGCAATCCGGCTGGCGATGTCGCGTGCACCGCTGAAGCAGATCGACCGCGCTGCGGATTCGATCCGGCGTGACAGCCGCTGCTGGTCGCCGCTGCGGGCAAGATCGAGGTCGGCGGTGCGCACCGCCACGGTGACGGTGTCGTCGCCGGCCGCAGCGGCAGGGGCGGCAACCGGCAGGGCGACGGCGGCAGCGAGAATGAGGGTCTTGAGCATGGGGGGATACTCCTTGTGGTCGTGCCAACCTGTCACAATGTCAGGTTGTGCTGACTATATGTCGCGATTCGCTGACCATGTCAAGCACACCTTACTTTAGGTCGCTGGAACCTGACAAACATCCTAAATCCGGCGGTTTTCTCCGCCCCGCTTGACCCCCCGCGCCCCTTTCGCCAAAGGCTCGCGCAACGATTTCGCAACCGCGAAACACCGAAACTTCAAGGGAAGAATCGTGGCAGCCAAAGCGCCGCTGAGTTTCCAGGACATGATCCTGTCGCTGCACGCCTATTGGAGCGCGCGCGGCTGTGCCATTCTCCAGCCCTATGACATGCGTGTCGGCGCGGGCACCTTCCACCCGGCGACGACGCTGCGCAGCCTGGGGCCGGAGCCGTGGAACGTCGCCTATGTCCAGCCCAGCCGCCGTCCGACTGACGGCCGCTATGGCGAGAACCCCAACCGGCTGCAGCATTATTACCAGTATCAGGTGATCCTGAAGCCCAGCCCCGCCGACCTGCAGGAGCAGTATCTCGGCTCCCTCGCCGCGATCGGCATCGACCCGCTGCTGCACGACATCCGCTTTGTCGAGGATGATTGGGAAAGCCCGACGCTGGGCGCCTGGGGCCTGGGCTGGGAAGTGTGGTGCGACGGGATGGAGGTGACCCAGTTCACCTATTTCCAGCAGATGGGCGGCTATGACTGCAAGCCGGTGGCGGGCGAGCTGACCTACGGGCTGGAGCGGCTCGCCATGTACATCCAGAATGTCGACAATGTGTACGACCTGCGCTTCTCCGACGCGGTCGGGGAAGTCGCGGCCGTCAGCTATGGCGACGTGTTTCTCGAGAACGAGCGGCAGTTTTCGAAATGGAATTTCGAGGTGGCGGACACCGACTCGCTGTTCGCCGGCTTCAAGGCGGCAGAGGCCGAATGCCAGCGCGCGATCGACGCGGGCGTGCCACTCGCCGCCTATGACCAGGCGATCGAGGCGAGCCATCTGTTCAACCTGCTGCAAGCCCGCGGCGTGATCAGCGTGCAGGAGCGCGCCAACTACATGGCCCGCGTCCGCGATCTGGCGAAGGGCAGCTGCAAGGCTTGGATCGACAGCCAGAGCGAAAAGTGGACGGCGAAGTTTCCGGAGTGGGTGTTGTGACCGACTTCCTGCTGGAGCTGCTGTCCGAGGAAATTCCCGCGCGCATGCAGGATGGGGCGCGGGCTGAACTTGGCAAGCTGTTCGCTGCACAGATGGCCGCTGCGGGGCTGCCGGCCGACGACGTCACCATCTGGTCGACGCCGCGCCGCCTTGCGCTGATCGCGCGCGGGCTGCCGCCGGAAACGGCCGCGGTGTCCGAGGAGTATAAGGGCCCGCGCACCAGCGCGCCGCCGCAGGCGCTGGAGGGCTTCCTGCGCAAGACCGGGCTGACGCAGGACCAGCTCGAGGATCGCGACGGCATATGGTTCGCCACGGTGGAAAAGCCGGGCAGGGCGACGCGCGACGTGCTGGCAGAGGCGATCCCCGCCATCGTCCGCGCCTTTGCCTGGCCCAAGTCGATGCGCTGGGGCCGCGCCAGCAGCGTCAGCGAATCCCTGCGCTGGGTGCGCCCGCTGCAGGGCATAGTCGCGATCCTGGGCGAGGAGCTGGTGCCGTGCGAAGTGGACGGCATCGCCAGCGGCACGACCACCAAGGGCCACCGCTTCCATGCCAGCGGCGAGGTCAGCATTGCCGGGGCGCAGGATTATGCTGTCCGCCTGCGCGCCGCGCATGTCATCGTCGATCAGGAAGAACGGCGCGCCATCATCCGCGAGCGCGCTGAGGCGCTGTGCGCCGAACGCGGGCTGACGTGGATCGCCGATGAAGCGCTGGTCGCGGAGAATGCCGGCCTCACCGAATGGCCGGTGCCGCTGCTCGGTGATTTCGATCCGGCGTTCCTGGAAGTGCCGCCCGAAGTGGTCCGCCTGACGCTGGCGACCAACCAGAAATATTTCGTGTGCGCGGGCGCGGATGGAAAGCTCGCCCCCGCCTTCATCTGCACCGCCAATATCGAGGCGTCGGACGGCGGCGCGGCGATTGTGGCGGGGAACCGCAAGGTGCTGGCGGCGCGGCTCTCTGATGCGCGCTTCTTCTGGGAGCAGGACAAGAAGGCTTCGCTGGCGGTGCATGCGGAAAAGCTGTCGCGCATCACCTTCCACGAGAAGCTGGGCACGGTTGCCGACAAGGTCGAGCGGGTGGCCAAGCTGGCTCGGTGGCTGGTGGAAGAGGGGATAGTCGGGTCCTCCCCGGAACGGGGAGGGGGACCAGCGAAGCTGGTGGAGGGGCGGGTACCGCCGGGCGCGTCCGTCCAACCTCAGGACCACCCGCCAGTGCCCCTCCACCATCCTGCGGATGGTCCCCCTCCCCGTTCCGGGGAGGACCTGTCGCTGGCCGACCTCGCGGAGCAGGCGGCGCGGTTGTGCAAGGCCGACCTCGTCACCGAAATGGTCGGGGAGTTTCCCGAGCTCCAGGGGGTGATGGGCGGATACTATGCCCGCGCGGAGGGTTTGCCCGACGCTGTCGCCGACGCGATCCGCGATCATTACAAGCCGGTGGGGCAGGGCGATGCCGTGCCGACTGCGCCGGTGACGGTGGCGGTGTCTCTGGCGGATAAGCTGGATACGTTGTTGTGCTTCTTTGCTGCAAATGAACGACCGACTGGTTCCAAAGACCCGTTTGCGTTGAGAAGAGCAATAATCGGAACGACTTCGACAGTAATTCAGAACGACATTCGCTGCTCGTTCAGACAGCTGATTGGTGAAGCATTTGAACAGTTTAGCTGGCAGATGTTTGTCGAAATGCAGCGGCTAAGTCGATTGGTTATGGCTCAGGACGCCGCCGACAAATTGATGGCCGAAGCCGTCCAAAGAGCGAAGTCGTTTACCAGTGCCGAATGGACATTGCCTCAGCCTGTAGAAGCAAGAGTTCAAGCAGTCGATTTAGATCGACAGAAGCAGCGGCTTGATGTGATTTCAGCCGTTTGGATGTCACTTGACCGAGGTGCTGCAATTGGGTCGTTAGTTGAGTTTGCTATAGACCGCCTCAAAGTCCAGCAACGCGAAGCCGGTGTCCGCCACGACTTGATCGATGCCGTTTTCGCGCTTGGCGGGGAGGATGATCTGGTTCGGTTGCTGGCGCGGGTGAAGGCTTTGCAGGCTTTTGTCGGGACAGCGGATGGGGTCAACCTGCTCGCCGGATACAAGCGCGCCGCGAATATCCTGAAGAAGGAAGGCGGGGCCGCTGCCGCGCAGGCGAACACGGGGTATGCGCCCGAACCCGCCGAAGCCGCGCTCATCGCCGCGCTCGAGGCGGCCGAGCCTGCAGCCGCCGCAGCCGTGGCGCAGGAGCGCTTCGAAGAAGCGATGGCCGCGCTCGCCAGCTTGCGTGGACCGATCGATAAGTTTTTCGAAACCGTTACGGTCAATGATTCCGACGCGAACAAGCGGCAAGCGCGGCTGGCGCTGCTGGCGCGGTTGACGGCAGCGGTAAACGGAATTGCCGATTTTTCGAAGATCGAGGGGTGATATCCTCTCCCGCTTGCGGGAGAGGTGCGAGACTTGGCAGCTTGCTGCCTAGTCGCAGCGGTGAGGGTAGCGACGCCCTCCGACACGCCCTCACCCTGCCGCTTCGCGGCTGTCCCTCTCCCGCCGGCGGGAGAGGGGTAAGTTTGGAGATACCATGACCCAGTTCGTGCATCTGTTCGGCGGCGCTGCCACCACACGGGAACGCTCCAAGGAATTGCTCGGCGGCAAGGGGGCCAATCTGGCCGAGATGGCCAGCATCGGCCTTCCCGTCCCCCCGGGCTTCTGCGTCACGACCGAGGTTTGCACCGCCTTTTACGCCAACGGCCGCGCCTATCCCGACGGGCTGGCGGCAGAGGTCGCGGCGGGCATCGCCCATATCGAGGGGATCACCGGCAAGCGCTTCGGTGACGCAGGCGATCCGCTGCTGGTCTCGGTCCGCTCGGGCGCGCGCGCGTCGATGCCGGGGATGATGGACACCGTCCTCAACCTCGGCCTCAACGACGCGACGGTCGAGGGGCTCGCCGCCGCCTCGGGCGATCCGCGCTTCGCGTGGGACAGCTATCGGCGCTTCATCCAGATGTATTCGGACGTGGTGCTGGCGCTCGATCATCACGAATTCGAGGAAGCGCTGGAAATCGCCAAGGAAGATCGCGGCTATTATCTCGATACAGAGATGGCGGCGGAAGACTGGCAGGCGCTGGTCGGCGAATACAAGACCATCGTCGAAAAGGCGCTCGGCCGCCCCTTCCCGCAGGATGTGCAGGAGCAATTGTGGGGCGCCATCGGCGCGGTGTTCGAAAGCTGGGAGAGCGAGCGCGCCAAGGTCTATCGCCGGCTGAACGGCATCCCGTCCGAATGGGGCACTGCGGTCAATGTGCAGGCGATGGTGTTCGGCAACATGGGCGAAACCTCGGCCACCGGCGTCGCCTTCACCCGCAATCCCTCGACCGGAGAGCGCGCCTATTATGGCGAGTGGCTGATCAATGCGCAGGGAGAGGATGTCGTCGCCGGCATCCGCACGCCCCAATATCTCACCCGCGCCGCGCGCGAGGAAGCCAAGGCCAAGCCCGCCTCGATGGAAGAGGCGATGCCCGCCACCTTTGCCGAGCTCGCCGCCGTGTTCGACCTGCTCGAGCGCCACTACCGCGACATGCAGGACATCGAGTTCACCGTCGAACGCGGCAAGCTGTGGATGCTGCAGACCCGCGCCGGCAAGCGCACCGCCAAGGCGGCGCTGAAGATGGCGGTCGACATGGCCGCCGAAGGGCTGATCACCCGCGACGAAGCGATCCTGCGCGTCGATCCGCAGGCGCTCGACCAGTTGCTGCACCCAACGCTCGATCCATCGGCCACACGCGACGTGGTGACCAAGGGGCTGCCCGCATCGCCTGGCGCTGCCTCCGGCGCGATCGTGTTCGATGCCGAAACCGCGGTGCTGCGCGCCGCCGCTGGCGATGCAGTCATCCTGGTGCGCGTCGAAACCAGCCCTGAGGACATCCACGGCATGCATGCGGCGCGGGGCATCCTGACCGCGCGTGGCGGCATGACCTCGCACGCCGCGGTCGTCGCGCGCGGCATGGGCCGCCCCTGCGTTTCCGGCGCGGGGGGCATCTCGATCGACGCTGCCGCTGGCGTGCTGCGCGCCGGCAACCGGGAACTGCGCGAAGGCGAAGTCATCACCCTAGACGGCTCGTCGGGCGAAGTGATGGCCGGGCGCGTCCCCACCGTCGAGCCGGAGCTGGTCGGCGATTTCGGCACGCTGATGGAATGGGCCGACGCTGGCCGCCGCATGCGCGTGCGCACCAATGCCGAAACGCCGGAGGATTGCCGCGTCGCGCGGCAGTTCGGAGCGGAAGGCATCGGCCTGTGCCGCACCGAGCACATGTTCTTCGAAGCCAGCCGCATCACCGCGGTGCGGCAGATGATCCTCGCCGAGGACGAGGCCGGCCGCCGCGCCGCGCTGGAAAAGCTGCTGCCCGAACAGCGCAGTGACTTTGCCGAGATTTTCGGGATCATGGCGGGCTTGCCCTGCACCATCCGCCTGCTCGATCCTCCGCTGCACGAATTCCTGCCGCACAAGGAAGAGGATTTCGCCGATGTCGCCGCCGCCGCCGGCATCGACATTGCGCTGCTCAAGCGACGCGCGGCGGAGCTGCACGAATTCAACCCGATGCTCGGCCATCGTGGCTGCCGCCTCGGCGTGACCTTCCCCGAGATCTACGAGATGCAGGCGCGCGCCATCTTCGAGGCGGCCTGCGACGTCGCGGCGGCGAGCGGCGAGGCGCCAATTCCCGAAGTGATGATCCCGCTGGTGGCCACCAGGCGCGAGCTCGATCTGATGAAGGCCGTGGTCGATGCCGCTGCCGAGGCCGTGTTCGCCGAGAAAGGCACGCGCATCCCCTATCTGGTCGGCACGATGATCGAGCTGCCGCGCGCCGCGCTGATGGCGGGAGACATCGCGCAGTCGGGCGAATTCTTCAGCTTCGGCACCAACGATCTGACGCAAACCACCATCGGCATCAGCCGTGACGACGCCGCCCGCTTCCTCACGCCCTATGTCGACAAGGGCATATTCGCAGCCGATCCGTTCGTCACCCTCGATGTCGAAGGCGTCGGCCAGCTCATCGCGCTCGCGGCAGAGCGGGGCAGGGCGACGCGCCCCGCCATCAAGCTCGGCATCTGCGGCGAGCATGGCGGCGACCCGGCGTCGATCGCCTTCTGCGAGGGCGTCGGGCTCGATTATGTCTCGGCCAGTCCGTACCGCGTCCCCATCGCGCGGCTGGCGGCGGCACAGGCGGCGCTGGGGAGCCGATGAATCGTCGCCCCGTACCTGATCCGGGGCCGCTATCGACCTCGCGCCGGGCTGCTTGCGACCCCGGCTCAAGGCCGGGGTGACGGTCATTGATGGTTGACGGCATAAGCTGCTAGCGTCGGCAGAACTTTCGGGGAGGAAAGCGCATAATGCGCACTTTTTTCAAATGGCTGGCAGTCATCGCCATCGGCATCGCGCTCGGCGCCGGCTTTGCCGTCTGGCAGATTCGCTCCAGCGGTCTCGGCAATGACATCCGCATCGGGCCGTGGACCACCGGGCGCGACATCGGCACGGCGGATGCGGACATGAAGACGCGCGCCATCGTCGCGCTGCGCGGGCTCCTGGCCTTGCCGAAGGAGGAAGCGCGCTATTTCACCGCCGCCACCGACAGCGCCGGCCAACCGCTGTCGGGCAAGTGCCGCTACACCGTCGCCGGCGGCGCCATCGAGGCGCGCTGGTGGAGCGTCACTCTCTATGACCGGCAAGGCTGGCTGATCCCCAACCGCTGGAACCGCTATTCGATCGGCAGCGCACGCATCGCGCCCGCCGACGCGGCGCAGTGGGCCTTGACCATCGCTCCTGAACCGCAGCCCGGCCTGTGGATCCCAACCGCCACCGACGGGCCGTTCGAGGTCACCTTGCGCACCTATCGCCCGCGCGGCCGCCTCGCTGCCGACCCGTCCGGCGTGACGCTGCCCACCATCACCCGCGGGGAGTGCGCCGCATGAGCCGCTGGATCGCGCCGCTGAGCGTCGCCGCACTGCTTGCGGCCGGCAGCTATGTCACGACCCTGGTCATGACCCCCTATTTCCTGATGAGCGTGGCCGCCGGCAAGATTGCCGCCAACAGCCCGGTCAATCGTTTCACCCATTCGCCGCCGGTGCGCGCCGAGCGCCAGTTCGTGGTCCGCCCCAGCCCGGATCTGCTCTATTCGATCTGCCCGTTCGATCTGAGCAACGGCCCTGTCGAGGTCAGCGCCGTGCCGGTGCCGGGTCGTTACAACTCGATCAGCGTGTTCGATGCGCGCACCGACGTCGCCTTCGTACGCAACGACGAGCAGATGGCCGGCCGACCGATGCGCGTCGTGCTGGCCCAGCGCGGGCAGGCCGTGCCTGACGGCGTCGAGGTTGTCCGCCTGCTCTACCCGACCGGCATCGTGCTGCAGCGCGTTCTGCTCGCCGATCCGTCCGAGGCGGCTGCGGTAGAGCCGCTGCGCCGCCGCGCGACCTGCCAGCCGCTGTGAGGGATCGGACGGCAGCGCAAACAAATGAATGCACGCAGCGATAAAAAGGGGGTTGCGCCCATCGGCGCGCCCGCCTACTAGCGCCGCTCCACGCACCCGTAGCTCAGCTGGATAGAGCATCAGACTACGAATCTGAGGGTCGGACGTTCGAATCGTTCCGGGTGCGCCAATACCCTTCCTGATGGTCATTCGCTCGGTAATGGCGCGACTCGGGCAGCGGCTCGGGCCGAATCCTGGCCCAACCCAACACAATGAATTTTTTCGCACAATCTGCGACTGGGCCGGTCCGGACCAGGCCGGAACAATGTTACGCGCCTGAAACAACTACTTCTATACAATCCTTTGCATTGTCGGATAATCCCGGTTTTTCATTACTTTTCACACAATTGATCTTCGCTTCGACCCTTTCAATGCAAACAGTTGCACGGTGAGTCATTAACCATTCTCCTTTCAGAATGCACCCGCTTCGGATTCATAATGGAGCATCTTGTGGAATCCGGATTCATGCGTAAACTGCAACATACTTCCGGTCGCTAAGCCCATCCACAGAATCCGCCAGGATCAAGATGGTTAATCAGTTTCGGGGTTCTTGGCGGCAGAATGGTTCTGCTGACATTGCTGGTCTCCTGACGACGAAATCTTCGATTTCGGCGACGCGAACCTTTGTGCCGTCTCCCCCTTGGCAAACCAACAGGCCGTGCAGGCCGGTCGAGGGAAGAGAAAATGGCGACGATCAACGGCACCAATGGCAACAACGTCCTCAATGGCACCAGCGAGGACGATGTCATCGTCTCGCGCGGCGGATCGGATACGATTACCGGCGGCAACGGCAATGATGTCATCATCATCGATACTGTTCCTGTGGGCAGCGATACGGTAGACGGCGGGGCCGGCATCGACATCGTCGTGCTGGATGCCGATTATGCCGCCTTCACCATCGGCGAGAGCAGCGGCCGCCTGATCCTCACCGGCCTCGACGCGACCACGGAATCGCTGATCAACGTCGAACAGGTCGTCTTCAACGATCAGACCATCTACATCGTCGGCGCCGGCGGTTATCCGACCATCCAGGCTGCAGTCGACGCCGCCGGGCCCGGCGCCATCATCCTCGTCACCGCCGGCACCTACGTCGAGCAGGTCGATATCAACGGCAAGACGGACCTCACCATCACCGCGGTCCCCGGCGCCAATGTCACCATCCAGGCGCCCGCCGACCTCGTGCAGACCGCCACCTCGACCAGCGGCCGCGCCATCAATGCCGTGGTCACCGTGGAAAACTCCACCAATGTCGTGATCGCCAACATCACGGTCGACGGCGCCGGTGTCGGCAACACGGTCGACGGCCCCAACGCCAATTTCGTCGGCGTCGTCTATCGCAACGCCTCGGGCGGGCTCGAGGATGTCGACGTCATCGGCGTGCGCGATGCCTATCCGGGCGGAAACACCGTCGGCGGCGAGCCGATCCAGAGCGGCAACCAGCGCGGCGTCGGCGTACAGGTCGACAATGACGCGCCGGGCATGGGCAACCCGCTGCTCGGTTTCTTCATGCACGGCGGCTCGATCAGCGATTTCCAGAAGAACGCGACCGTGTTCAACCGCGCCGATCTCGATATCGACGGCGTTACCATCACCGGCGGCGGCGCGCAGACCATCAATGCCCAAAACGGCATCCAGGTGCTCAATTCGACCGGCACGATCAGCAACAACATCATCACCGACATCGGCTATGCCGGCACGCAGGTCGTCTATTCGGGCATGATCCTCGCCTACGGCAACACGAATCTCGAAATCACCGGCAACACCATCACCGGTTCGAATGTCGACAGCAGCGACGCGAAAACCGTCGGCATCTATGTGCTCGATTTCGGCCCGGACAACAGCGGCGGCTCGATTACCGGCAACACGATCAGTTTCGTCGATGTCGGCATCGACGTGTCGGGCGATCTCGGCCCGGATTCCATCCTGATCTCTGGCAATATGATCACCGATGTCGACGTCGCCGACCCCTTCTCGGCCGGCGTCAGCTTTGCGCCCAACGGCAGCACCAACGACAACGTCAGCGGCTCGGATGGCATCGATTTCCTCTCCGGCGGCGCCGGTGCAGACACGCTCTCCGGCCTCGGCGGCAATGACACGCTCGACGGCGGCAGCGGCAGCGACACGCTGAACGGGGGGGGCGGTACCGACACCGCCGTATTTGCCGGCTCGGTTGCCGACTACAGCTATGTCATCACCTACGGCGCTGGCGGCTTCGTCACCGGTTTCAGCTCGGTTACCCATACCGCTTCGGGCGATGTCGATACGCTGGACAGCGTGGAAGTCCTGCGGTTCGGCGATGCGACGCTCGATCTGGGGGCGCCGGTGCAACTGCTCGATGCCGACGGAGACCTGGTCGGCACCTTCACTACCATCCAGGGCGCTGTCGACGCCGCCGGCGCCGTGAGCGGCGCGGTGACCATCCTCGTCAATGATGGCACCTACACTGAGAATGTCATCATCGATCGCGGCGACCTGACGCTGCGCTCGGTCAATGGGCGCGATGCCACCACCATCACCGGCGTTGCCGGTGGCGCGCTGGGCACCATCGAGATCGATCCGGGCGTCAACAATGTCACCATCGGCGGCACCGGTGCCGGCTTCACCATCGTCGGACTCAACGGCAATGGCGCCATCGAAAACGCCGCCATCTACCTGCAGGGCGCGCACGACAATATCGACGTGATTGGCAACGATGTCGTCGCCAATGGCGACGCCGGCCTGATGGGCGAATTCGGCCAGAACAACAGCAACCTCTTGATCGACGGCAATATCTTCTCGGGTCAGACTTTCGAAGGCGCCAACCCGTCGGGCACCGGCTTTGCGCAGCAGTTCGACGCCGGCAACAATGTCCCGCGCCAGCTGGTCGTGCTGGGCAGCGGCAACAATGGCGCGGTCGGCACCAATGTGGTGTTCACCAACAATCAGATCACCGGCACCGCTGGCGGCATCAGCACCACCACCGGCAATCCGCTGGGCAACACGCTTGTGACCATCGATGTGCCCGGGTCCACCATTTCCGACAATGTGTTCAGCGGCAACACCACCGGAAACGGCTACGCCTTGCGCGCCCGGAGCGCCGATACCGACATCACCGGCAATGCGCTGACCGGCGACAGCGCGGGCATTTTCGTCAACAATGGCGGCGTGCCCGGCACCTATGGAAACAATAGTTTCACCGGCACGGCTGGCGTCGACATCGTCTTCAGCATGACCGACGGCGACGATACAGTGACCACTTTTGCTGGCGATGACCAGATCGGCACCGGCGGCGGCAACGACACGATCGTCGCGGGCGATGGCAATGACATCATCTTTGCCGGCGACGGCAGCGACTCCATCGACGGCGGTGCCGATACCGACACGGCCGTCTATGCCACGGCCCGGTCTGCGTCGTCTGTCGCAGTCGTCACCGATGCATTCGGGCTGGTTACCGGCTTCACAAGCGTCACCACCGGCAGCGATACCGACACGCTGCTCGGCATCGAGCGGCTCCAGTTCAGCAACGTCACGCTCGAACTCGACGATCCGATCCAGCTGTTCGACACCAGCGGCGATCTTGTCGGCACCTTCGCTACACTTCAGGCCGCAGTCGATGCCGCGTCGGACGATTATGTCATCCGCGTACGCGCTGGCACCTATGACGAGGATGTGACCGTCGACGTCGGCGTCACCATCCTCGGCGCGCAGCGCGGCGTCGCTGGGGCCGATGGCGGTCGCGACGCGGCAGCCGGTACCGGTGAAACCACGGTCATCGGTCGCTGGACGATCACCTCTGCCGCAGACGTTACCATCGATGGCCTGCGCTTCGTCAACGATGCCACCACCACCGGAGGCGGCGCAGCTAACCCCATCCTCGGCATCCGCACCGGCGGCGACGCCGCCGGGCACAGCATCACCAACTCGATCTTCTGGTCGACTGTGGCAGGCGGTGCCAATGGCGTCGATGACCGGGCGATTTCGACCTCGGTCATCGGCAGCGGGGCGATCAGCATCACCGACAACCTGATCTCGGGCACCTCGATCGGCGCGTTCGGCACCGCTGCCTGGGGTCGCGGCATCTGGTTCGACGGCGGCGGTGTCGCGCTGACGGTCGACGGCAACACCACCCAGTCGACGCGTACTGCCATCAATCTCGACATGACCGGATCGTCGACCGCGTCGATCTCGGACAATAGCATCACCAACGCCGGTACCTTCATTTCCGGCGGCGTCGATGTGGACGGGGTCAGCCTGGTCGACAACGACCTTTCAAACGTCGGCACGGACTTCAACTTCCGCAACATTGCTAGCGACGTCACCTTCGATGCCAGCAGCGCGATCGACACCATCACCCCGGTCAACGCTGGGGTCGATACGGTCACCGTCCTTGGCGGCGCCGGCAATGACCGCTTCACCGGCACCGATGGCGCCGACGTGCTGGACGGCAACAATCTCAACCTGACCGCAGCGGACAATGACACGCTGATCGGCGGCCTCGGCAACGATCTGCTGCTCGGCCGCGGCGGCAACGACACGGCGGGCTATACCGAGACGGTGACGATTGCCGACATCGTGGCCGTGGCTGACGCCAATCCGCTGGTCGCGGGCGATCAGGCCGGCTGGACCGTTACTACGGCTGGCGGCACCGACAATCTGGTCGACATCGAGGCGATCAGCCATGTCGGCGGGCGCATCCTGCTGGTCGGCAACGGCGGCTTCGACACCATCCAGGCCGCCGTCGATGCCGCCAATGACGGGGACACCATCCTCGTTGCGGCGGGCACCTATACGGAAAATGTTTCCATCGACGTCGACGTGACATTGCTCGGCGCCAACCACGGCGTCTCCGGCAACGATCCGCGCGGCGCCGAAACGGTTATCGCCGGCACCATCACGCTCGCCGCCAATGGCATCACCGTGGACGGTTTCACCGTCGACGGCGGCGGCACGCTGGGCTCGGCCATCCGCGGCGCGGGCAGCCTGTCGACCCACAGCGACATCATCATCGACAACAATATCCTTACCGGTCAGACCGGGCAACCGATCCTGATGGGCTTCGGTTTCGGCGGCGGCATCGGCTCGAGCAACTGGTCGGTGAACGACAATCTCGTCACCAACATCTCGGGCAACAATGCCACCGGCATCGTGCTGTTCAACATCACCGGCCTGACACTAACCGGCAATGTGGTGGATCATGACAACAGCGCCTTTACCGGGCGCCGCGGTATCAACCTGGACGGTATCGTCGACGGGACGATTACCGGCAATACCGTGGCAGAAGGCGGCCCGACCGGCACCAGCTGGGGCATCCAGATCGGCATGTCCGACCGTGCGGTCTCCAACCTTACCGTCACGCAGAACACCGTTACCGGTTCGGCGCTCGGTATCTTCACGCTCAGCCAGCGCAGCATCACCGATCTGACGATCAGCGACAATGCGGTGACCGGCGGTACCAACGGCATCGTCATCAACAGCGGCGGCGCACTGCCGGTCGCGCCCGGGACGACCTTCACCAACATCGTCATCACCGACAACAGCGTCGACGTGACCGGCGATGCCATCCGCGTGCGCGACCTGCACGACGCGGCGGCGAACGGCCCGATCGCTTTCGACACGCTGACCATCCAGGACAATGACATTGTCAGCGGCCTGGTGCGCGTCGGCACCGACGGTGATAGCCTGCTCAACCTTTCCGGCACCAACGTCGTCGAAGGCGGGGACGGCAATGACAGCGTTTCGGTCGAAGGCACAGGTGCGGTCACCTTCGATGCCGGCGACGGCAACGACAGCTTCGTCGGCGCTGGCGCCAACGACAGCTTCATCGGCGGCGAGGGCGACGATGTCGTCACCGGCGGCGCCGGCAGCGACAGCCTCGACGGCGGCAACGGCACCGACACGGCGCGCTTTGCCGGGCCGCAATCGGCCTACACCGTTACCGTCACCACTGGCCCTGACGGCCGGGTGACCGGCTTTACCAGCATCACCGACGGGACCGATACCGACACGCTCACCAGCATCGAAATCCTGTCGTTCGACAATGGCGTGACGGTCATCGATCTCGCCGATCCGGTGCAGCTGTTCGATGCCGGTGGTCATATCGTCGGCACGTTCGACACCATCCAAGCGGCGGTCGATGCGGCAGCCGACGACTATGTCATCCGTGTCGCAGCGGGCACTTACGACGAGGATGTGACGGTCGATGTCGGCGTTACCATCATCGGTGCGCGCGCCGGTGTCACCGGCGCCGACGGCGCTCGCGACGCTGCGACCGGAACCGGAGAGACCACGATCATCGGCCGCTGGACGATCACCTCGGCTACCGACGCCACCATCGATGGCTTGCGCTTCGTCAATGACGCGACCACCACCGGCGGCGGAGCCGGCAACCCGATCCTCGCGATCCGCACCGGCGGCGACAGCGCCGGGCACAGCGTCACCAACTCGATCTTCTGGTCGACCGTGGCCGGCGGTGCCAATGGCGTCGACGATCGCGCCATCTCGATCTCGCCGATCACCAGCGGTGCGGTCGACATTAGCGAGAATCTCATCTCCGGCACCTCGAGCGGCCTGTTCGGCACCGCCGCCTGGGGTCGCGGCATCTGGTTCGACGGTGGCGGCGTCGCGCTGACCATTGAGGGCAACACCACCCAGTCGACCCGCACCGCGATCAATCTCGACATGAGCGGGTCGTCGACTGCGGATGTGAGCAATAACAGCTTCACCAACGCCGGAACCGCCATCTCGCTTGGCGTCGATACCGACGGGGTGACGATCGCCGACAATGACCTCACCAACGTCGGCACCGACTTCAACTTCCGCAACCTGACCACCGATGTGACCTTCAATGCGGATACGGCGATCGATGCCGTCACGCCGACCGATCCTGCCAATGACACGGTGGTGATCCTTGGCGGCACCGGTAACGACACACTGACCGGCACAGCCGGCAATGACATCATCGACGGCAACAACTCGTCCAACCAGACCGCCAGCGACAATGACGTGCTGACCGGCGGGCTGGGGAACGATGTGCTGCTCGGCAGGGCAGGCGACGACAGGCTCGATGGTGGCGATGGCGATGACGCGCTGAACGGCGGCACCGGGCTCGACACCGCAGTCTACAGCGGAACGATCGCTGCAGCGAACGTGGTTGCCGCAGCCGACGTCGATCCGGTCACCGCCGGCAATCAGGCGGGCTGGACGGTGACGACCGCTGGCGGCACCGACACGCTGCAGGGCGTGGAAGTGATCAGTCACGCTGGCGGCACCATCCGCCTCGTCGGCAACGGCGGTTATGCCACCATCCAGGCGGCGGTCGACGCCTCCGTCGATGGCGATGTCATTCTGGTCGCAGCCGGCACCTATGCCGAGGATGTCGACGTCGATGTGGGCGTGCGGATTATCGGCGCCAACGGCGGCGAGCTGGGCACCGATGCCGGGCGCGATGCTGCCAATGGCGTCGGGGAAACCACAATCATCGGTAACTGGCGGATCACCGCCACCGCCAATGTCACCATCGACGGCGTGCGTTTCGTCAACGATGCGACCACCACCGGCGGTCCATCGAGCGCGCCGTTGTGGGTGCTCACGGGCGGTACCACCGGTCATAGCATCACCAATTCGATCTTCTGGTCGACGATTGCAGGCGCCGCCAACGACGATCGCGCCATCCAGGTCTCGCCAATCGCAAGCGGTGCGGTGTCTATCACCGGAAACCTCATTTCCGGCACGCAGCAGGCCATGTTCGGTACCGCGAGCTGGGGTCGCGGCATCTGGTTCGACGGCGGCGGCGTCGCGCTCACGGTCGATGGCAACACCATCAGCTGGGCGCGCACTGCGATCAATCTCGACATGGCGGGGACATCGACCGCCACGGTCAGCAACAATGATCTCACCAATTCCGGCACGGGCGTTTCTGTCGGCAACGATACTGACGGCCTGACGCTGATCGACAATGACGTCAGCAACCTGGGCACCGATTTCAACTTCCGCAATTTGACCGGCAATGTGCTGTTCAACGCGGAAGTGGCAGTGGGCACGCTGTCCCCGGGTTTTGGCGCCAACGACACCGTCGTCATCCTCACCGGGTCGGGCAACGACACGGTGGTCGGCACCAGCGGTGCCGATTACATCGATGGCAACAATCACCCGACATTGGGTGCGACCGCCGATGTCGATACGCTGAGCGGGATGGGGGGCAATGACGTCATCTTCGGCCGCGCCGGCAATGACGTGCTCAATGGCGGTGCCGATAACGACACGCTCGATGGCGGCGACGGCAATGACCAGATGTTCGGTGAATCCGGCATCGATAGCCTCACCGGCGGTGAGGGCAACGACACGCTCGATGGCGGCACCGGGGCCGACACGCTGAACGGCGGCAATGGCGATGATACGCTCATCGTCGACGATATCGGCGATGTCACCATCGGCGGCGCAGGGCGGGACACCGTGCGCACCAGCACCGCAGTGTGGACACTGGCCGCCGACATAGAGGTGCTCAGCGCCATTGGCCCGTCGGGGCTGATCGGTACCGGCAATGCGCTCGACAATACCATCAGCGGATCTGTTTCGACCGACACGCTGACCGGTCTCGACGGCGTCGACACCATCTTCGGCCGTGCCGGCAACGACACGCTGATTGGCGGCGAAGGCAATGACCTGCTCTACGGGCAGGAGAATGATGACGTCCTGCTCGGCGGCAATGGCAACGACTATCTGGAAGGCGGCGCGGGCATCGACATCATGATCGGTGGCGCGGGTGACGACGTGTATCTGGCTTCCGATTTCGGCGACGTCGTCGCCGAACTCGCCGGAGAAGGCACCGACACCGTCCGTGCGGTCAATGCCAACTACACGCTCAGCGCCAATATCGAGATCCTCCAGTATTTCGGAACCGGCAATTTCACCGGCTATGGCAACAGCGAGAACAATCAGGTCATTGGCGGCAACGGCAATGACTTCCTCTACGGGATCGAAGGCAATGACCGGCTGATCGGTGGCAATGGCAACGATTATCTCGACGGTGGCATCGGGGCCGACACATTGAACGGCGGGCAGGGCAATGACGCCTATATCGTCGACAATGTCGGCGATGTGGTGTCGGAAGCGGCCAACGAGGGCACCGATACGGTCCAGACTACACTGCTGACCTATACGCTCACCAACAATGTCGAAAACCTGAACTACACCGGCGCCGGTAACTTCACCGGGACCGGCAATGCTCTCGCCAACACCATCTTCACCCAAGGGGGCAACGATGTGGTCAATGGCGGCGATGGCAATGACGTGATCGATACGCGTGGCGGCAGCGATGTGATCAACGGCGGGGCGGGTCGGGATATCATGACCGGTGGCACTGGCGCGGATCGCTTCGTATTCTCGTCGACTGCGCACACCACGGTGGGGACGGCAGACCGCATTACCGACTTCAGCACGGCGCAGGGCGACAAGATCGATCTGTCAGGCATCGATGCCATCGCCGGAGGCGGGGACAATGCCTTCACCTTCATCGGCAATGCCGCTTTCAGCAATGTGGCCGGCCAGTTGCGGGTGTTTACGCAGAGCGGCAACACCTTCGTAGTGGGCGACGTCAACGGAGACGGCGTCGCCGACTTCCAGATCCAGGTCGACGGAATTGTCCCGCTTGCAGGGAGCGACTTCATCCTTTGATGTCGATGCAATGCAGCGAGGCAGTCGCTGCGTGACATTACGGCGAGGCACCGCAGCAATGCGGTGCCTCGTTCGTTTCTGGCAGGACAGATTGCTCTGCTGCCAAAGCGCGCTATGGCCGCTGCAGCAAGGAGCAAGTGCGGCGATGCGATTGCTGGTCAAGGCGCGGAATTTTCAGCAGCGGCCGCTGTTCGTTCAGGCATGGTTCCTGCCCTTGTGGGTGATGCTGGGCGCGGCAAAGCTCGCTATCCGCATCGTCCCCTTCTCGGCAATAGCGCCGCGACTGGGCAGGGCGGTGCCGCCGATCACGCCTGAAAAGCTCGGTTCCCCCCGATCCCGCCAACGGGCCGTTCGCATTGCGGAAGCCTTGCGGGTGACAGCGCGCATGACGCCGTGGACCAGCGATTGCTTTCCAAAAGCGCTCGCCGGGGTCGCGCTGCTGCGCCTTTATGGTCTGCCCTATGTGCTTACGTTCGGCGTGCAGGACGGACAAGAGGGGCTGGCAGCGCATTGCTGGCTGGTTAGCGGCAACACCGCGATCTGCGGCCTCCGCAATGCCCAACAGTTCAGCACAGTGGCCAGTTTTGTGCATGGTGAAGGCTGATGCCGCCCCGTAGCGCATTTTCTACATTCGTACGGCTGATGCGGCTGATGACGCCCACGCAGGTCGGTCTGCTGGGCTCCCTGATGATGCTTGTCAGCCTGACCGAGGGGATCGGGTTGTTGCTGCTTGTCCCGCTTGTCGGGCTCGTCAGCGGCGATACTGCGGCAAGCGGACCCGCGCGACAGATTGCCGACTATGCCGCTGCAATCGGTATTCCGCTCAATCTGGCGGGGATGCTGGGCCTGTTTATCCTCCTGATCGCTTTGCGCAGCGGGGTCCAGTACGCCCGCGAGGATCTGGCGATGCGCATCGAGCGCGAGCTGATCGACCGCTTCCGCAAGCGCAGCTATGCATCCCTGCTGCGTACCGAGTGGCGCTGGCTGGCGCACAGCCGCCGTTCCGATCACGCTCATGTGCTGCTGTCCAACATCGATCGCTTGGGTGTCGCCGTGACGCAGGGGATCGCGCTGGTCTCCTCCGGCCTCACCATGCTCGCCTATGTGATCGTCGCCGCGAGCCTGTCGCTCGGCATGACCGCGCTGGTGGTGGCGACCGGCTTCGTCGTCTTCCTCGGGCTCGGCCGGCAGCGACGACAGGCGCATCGGCTCGGACAGCAGTTGAGCGAGAGCAAGCGCGCGATGTTCGGCATCGTCGATCAGGGCCTGGCGGGCATGAAGCTTACCCGAATTCTGGGAAACGAGCAGCGCCAGCTCGATCAGTTCGACCGGGCGATGCGGGCGATGCGGTCTCAGGCGTTCACCTATGGCACCAGCCTCAACCTGTCGCGCATGCTGTTCCAGCTGGGCGCCGCCGTGCTGTTGGCCGGCTATCTCTACGTCGGGCTGGCGTGGTGGCGGTTGCCCGTGGCAGAGATAGTGACGCTGGTGCTGCTGTTCGGCCGCGCCGTGCCGATGCTGCAAGGTCTGCAGCAAACGCTGTTCTCGTGGCTGCATTCGGTGCCTGCGGTCCATGAAGCGGAACGACTGCTGGCGGACACGGAGGCCGCCGCCGAGCCGACCGCCGACCAGCCGCATCGGCCGGGCTGGACCGTCACGCAGGCGCTTTCACTCGATGCCGTGACCGTGCAGTGGGAAGGGCGGGACCGTCCCGCACTCGACCGCGTGTCGCTGTGCCTGCCAGCGCGCTCGACGCTGGCGGTGATCGGGCCTTCGGGTTCGGGGAAATCGACACTGGCCGATGTCGTCATGGGTCTGCTCGCACCGGACAGCGGTACGCTGACCGTCGACGGGCGCATCGTGACGGGCGCTGCCCGTCAGGCGTGGCGGCGGTCGGTTGCCTATGTTCCGCAGGAGGTGATGCTGTTTCATGACAGTATCCGCGCCAATCTGGCGTGGGGCCTGCCAGCGGAGCAACTGTCCGCCGATACCGAGGCGGCGATGAACGAGGCACTCAGCCGTGCTGCGGCCGATTTTGTCCATGCGCTGCCAGAAGGGCTCGACACCATTGTGGGCGATGGCGGCATGCGGCTGTCCGGCGGCGAGCGCCAGCGGATCGCGCTCGCCCGGGCGCTGCTCAGGCAGCCCAGCCTGCTGATCCTCGATGAAGCTACCAGCGCGCTCGACCCCGAAAACGAGCTCCGCATCCGCGACGCGCTGGCAGGACTGCATGGGGACCTGACGATGATCGTCATCGGCCACCGGCTGCCGGCGCTGGAGCATGCGGACCGGATCATCCGCATGGAGCAGGGCCGCATTGTCGCACAGGGAAGCTGGGCCGACGTCGGCGGCGCCCTGGGCGCAGAGCGCTGGTCGGCATGAGCGCGTCTGTCGAGGAGCTACGGCGCGTCGCCATGTCGCTGATAGCACCCGCGCTGGTGCCCGACCCCGCCGCGCTGGCGCTCATGGACGCGGCGGACTGGCAGTGCCTGATCGCCATCGCGCGCAATCACCGCATCCTGCCGCTGATGCACGCCCGTCTGCGCGCGGAAGGCAGGCAGTGGCCGGTGCCAACCGACCTCCACGGCGCCGCTGCCGACAGTTTCCGCAAGCATAGCTACAAGGTGATCCTCGCCCGGCGCAGGATGGTGCAGGCGATAGCCGTGCTGGCAGAGGCGGAGATCGAGACGATAGCGCTGAAAGGCAGCTATCTTGCCTTCCATGCCTATGCGGAGGCTGGCCTGCGCCCACTGCGTGACATCGATCTGCTGGTGGCACCGGCCGATGCACAAACTGCCTGGCACACCTTGCGCGCCGCCGGATGGCAACCGCTGTTCGATGCCATCGGCACGCTGGAGGAGTATCAGCGTGTCAAGCACCAGTTGCCAGGCCTGATGTGCCCGGACGGCAGGGTGATGCTGGAAATCCACCACCGCGCGCTCCACGGCAGCGGCAGCGATCCCGATCTTGCCGACGATCCCGAATTCGCTCCTTCGCTGCAGCGCACCGAGATCAACGGCACGCGGGTATCCTATATGGGCGCGGAGTTTCTGCTGGCGCACCTCATCATCCACAGCGCCCACGATCATCAGTTCGACAACGGCCCCGGCATCTTTGCCGACATCGCCGCACTGCTCGCCACCCACCGCATCGACTGGCCCAGCTTCTGGGCGGTTGCCGAGCGGTTCGTCGCGGTGCGGTCGGCCATTCTTGTCCTGCGCATCGCCGAACTGTGGTGGGCCATTCCGGGCATCGCGTGGGGCCAGCATGCCGCCGCAGCGGCGGCCGTGCCCCGGCAACTGATCGAGACAGTCGTCCAGCTTTCCCTGCGCGACCGCGCGAACGCCGCGGAATCGGCCTTGCTATCCCGCCTCGACAACGCCCCCGGCGTCGGCGCAAAGCTGGCGCTGGTCGCCCGCAAGCTGTTTCCGCCACCATCTCTGCTGCGCGCGGCCTACCCCAATAGCGGCCGCCCATCGGAGCTGCCGGCCCTCTACTGGCGCAGATGGCGGGATCTGGCCGGGCAGCGCATCGGCGCCTATGCCGCGACGATGAGGTCCGCCGATGGCCATGCCCATCGCCGCCGGCTCGCGCAGCTCGCCGGCTGGGTGCGGGCAGGCGCGATCCTAGGCGATGGCGGATGACAGGAAGGTCACAAATCCGATTGCGGTCAGCAGGCGGTTCCATTCCAGATGGGCGAACCGCCGGGGATCGGCATCGGGCACATGCAGGCCGCTCACCGCCGCTGTCCCGGCCCCGAGCACATCGTCGAGCCACAGGGGCTGCAGCCCGTGCGTTTCGGCAAAGCGCTGCATCCAGCCATAGCGGTTGGCGATGATGCCAAGCCCGGCTGCGGCATATTCCAGGGTCTTGACGCTGGTCTGGCTGTTGAACGGGGCAATATCGGGCGTGACGTTGAGGCCGAAGCGCGCCCGCGACAGTGCCTCTGGCACCTCGTCCCGCCCGATCGGCCCGGCAAAGTCGATGCCCAGCGTGGCCAGCCGCCCACGGTCGACATCGGCAGGCACGTTTCCGAACGCGATGATCCGCCAGCCACATTCGGCCAGCCGCACCATCGCCTGCACCACGCCTTGCCGCTCGATCGACCCGCAATAGACGATGTCGTGCGTCGGCGCGCGGTTGCCGCAGCCGAAAATGGCGGCATCGACGCCCACCGGCCGCAGCAGGGTCGGCACATCCTCGACGAACCCCAGGCTGTGGCGGATATGCGTTTCGGTAAAGATGCGCGCGCGCGGTCGCGGGGCGGCCCATCGCTTCACGACATCCTTGACCACGCGGACCTGCCCGGCCGAAAGGCTGTGATATTCGTGCACCGCGGGTATGCCGAGCCGATGCAGCTGGCGCTGATGGCGCAGATTGAACGCGATGGCGGCATCGGAGCCGGCGGCGGCCTCGGGCGAACCGACCAGTTTTGCGGAATGGCCCGACCGCTCAAGGTGATCTGCATAGGCCCAGGCCTCGGGCAGATAGGCGTGGCCGGTCAGGATTATCGCAATGTCCACGCGGGCTTCTTCTTGTATTCGGCGGTCATGTTGCCGAGAAGCGGCAGCGGTTCAAGACAGATGTTGCGACTCGGCAAAATACTTGCCCACCGCAATTGTCTGTGCTCCACAGGATACAAGATCTGCTTGAGCAGACAGGTTGCAGGAGCGAGAGCCCGGTGCGCATTATTCGGCGATTCATGTGCCTGTTCGGCATGCACAAGCGGGACGGAAACCGTGTCGCCAAGCGAGGCTCGTTGTATCACGCGCCCTGCCAATATTGCGACAGGCGCCTGCAACGGCTTGTCGATGGCGGGCGATGGAAGGCGATGTGACCGGCGGTATGCGGCTGTACACCTGCGAAGGTTCCAGGGGATTTCGCGTCAGTTGGGCTGCAGCAGAGCTGGGCCTCGATTTGCCGACAGTCATGCTGCCCTTTCCGCCGCGCGTGCATGACAAGAGTTTTTTCGGCGTCAATCCGCTGGGCACCGTACCGGCGCTGGTGCTCGACGATGGCCGGGTGATGACCGAATCCTGTGGAATCGTCCATTTTCTCGCGCAACGCTTCGGGGCCGGGAGCCTGGCGGTCGATCCGTCCGACGCGGATTGGCCGCTGTGGCTGGACTATTGCCATCATGCCGATGCGACGCTCACCTTCCCGCAAACGGTGCGGTTGCGCTTTGCGGTCTTCGAGCGCGATCGCGGGCTGGTCGAGGCGGGTGAGGCCTATGGCGACTGGTTCGGCAAGCGGCTCGCCAAGATCGACGCGCGGCTGCAGGATCGCGCCTTCCTCTGCGCGAACCGGCTGACTGCGGCCGACATTTGCGTTGGCTATGCCCTCTATCTCACTGAATTCACAGGCCTCTCGCACCATCTGACGCCACGGTTGGCGGAATGGCTGGCGGCGCTCAAGGCCCGTCCCGCGTTCCAGGCGGCGCTCGCCCGTGAAGCCGCGCTGGCGGTGGAGCAGGGGGCAAGAAAAAGATAATGTTCCCGTCTTGTTCGTTAGGAACAAATGCGATACATAGCGGTCTCGCCAGCGCGTTGCGATGCGTCGGCTTTGGCTCTAACGCATCAGGGGACGGCAGATGGCTGCACAACTCAAGGTAATCGACGGCATGGCACAAAGCGCGGAACGGCAACGGGCACTCGAGGCTGCACTGGCCCAGATCGACAGGGCATTCGGCAAGGGCTCGGCGATGAAGCTGGGCAGCCGTGAGGCGATGGAAGTCGAGGCGATTTCCACCGGCTCGCTCGGGCTCGACATTGCTCTGGGCATCGGCGGATTGCCGCGCGGCCGTGTGATCGAAGTCTATGGGCCGGAAAGCTCGGGCAAGACCACGCTGGCGCTGCATGTGATCGCTGAGGCGCAGAAGGGTGGCGGCACCGCAGCCTTCGTCGACGCCGAACATGCGCTCGATCCGGTCTATGCCAAGAAGCTGGGCGTCAACATCGACGAGCTGATCGTCTCCCAGCCCGATACCGGCGAACAGGCGCTCGAGATCGTCGATACGCTGGTCCGCTCCAACGCCATCGACGTGCTGGTGGTCGATTCGGTGGCGGCGCTGGTGCCGCGCGCAGAAATCGAGGGCGAGATGGGCGACAGCCACGTCGGGTTGCAGGCGCGCCTGATGTCGCAATCGCTGCGCAAGCTGACCGGTTCGATCAGCCGCTCGCGCTGCATCGTCATCTTCATCAACCAGCTGCGCATGAAAATCGGCGTGATGTACGGCAACCCGGAAACCACCACTGGCGGCAACGCGCTCAAATTCTACGCCAGCGTCCGCCTCGACATCCGTCGCACCGGCCAGATCAAGGATCGCGACGATATCGTCGGCAATGCGACGCGGGTGAAGGTGGTGAAGAACAAGGTCGCGCCGCCGTTCAAGCAGGTCGAATTCGACATCATGTATGGCGAGGGCATCTCCAAGATCGGCGAGATTCTCGACATCGGGGTCAAGGCCGGGCTGGTCGAGAAGTCGGGTGCCTGGTTCTCCTATGATTCGGTGCGCATCGGCCAGGGCCGGGAAAATGCCAAGCAGTTCCTCAAGGATAATCCCGAGCTGCGCGAGCGACTGGAAAAGGCCATTCGTGGCAAGACCGAGCAGGTCTCCGATGCGTTGATGGTCGGCCCCGACGGCGACGACGACATGGAGTGATGCCGGCTGAGCTGCGGTGCCCGGTCAGGGCCGGGCACCGCCGCTGGCCGACGTGCCGTGCTTCCGGCATCGGACTGATTGCACGCCGAAAGCGCAGCCGGTTGCCCGAGCGTGCCGCTGCGAACTTTTCTGCGCTACCCGGGCGGACGCTGTGGTAACGAAAGCGGGTTCATGTGCGAACAGGGTGGTGTTCACCCGTTCAGGATGTCTGCCATGACCTTCAAGCTTGCTGCTGTTTCCATCGTCGCGCTGTCGGCTGCCGTCGCCGGGGCCTATGTCGCTTTCCCCTCGGCACAATCGTCGTCCACTGTCAGCGCTTCCGCCCCGGCGAGCGGCGCGGACGAAGGCTCGGCCTTGGCCGGTGCGGCGCTTGCCCCGGTTCGCGCCAACACCCCCGCCGCGCCCGAGGCGCCGGTGCTGGTCGAACTCTTCACCAGTCAGGGCTGCTCCTCCTGCCCGCCGGCCGATGAAGTGCTGGCACGCCTGCAGGCAGAACCGAACATCATCGCGCTCAGCCGCCCGGTGACCTATTGGGATCGTCTGGGCTGGCGCGATACGCTGGGCCGGGAAGCCAATACCATCCAGCAGCGCGCCTATGCTGCGCGCGGAGTCGGCGGCGGCGGGGTCTATACGCCCGGTGCCGTGGTCAATGGCAAGGACGGGCTGGTCGGCAGCCAGGAAGCCGGCTTGCGCCGCCTGATCGCCGCCGCGCGCACCGCACCCGACAACCGGCTGAACTCGAACGGCACCAGTGCCTCGACGCGCGGCCGTGTCGCTGGCGCTGCCGAACTGCGCTTCGTCGCGGTTGCCAACATGCGCGAAGTGCGTATCGGCGGCGGCGAGAATGGCGGCCGCACCGTGCGCTACCATAATGTCGTGCTGGACGAAGCAAGCGTCGGTTGTGCCGCTGGCGCCGCGTGCAGCGCGTCCGTCCCGGCGCGCATAGCCAATCTGGCCGGCAAGGACCGCATTGCCGTCGTTCTCCAGCGCCCCGGCAATGGCGAGGTGCTCGCCGCCCGCTGGCTGTAACGCGGGGCTGGCCTTTCGCGGTGATGCTGATAGCTGTGTCCTCTCTTGCGGGAGGATGCAGTGAGCGAAACGACGACAGAGATACGCGCCGGCAACTGGCTGGACGCTCTCAAACCCTATCTGGAGCGCGGGCCGCTCGCTGCGCTGCTGCTCGGGATTTCGTCGGGTTTCCCCTTCGCCATGATCGGCGCGACGCTGACCACGCGCCTGGCGCAGGACGATTTTTCCAAATCCTCGGTCACCGCCTTCAGCCTCGCCTTTCTGGTCTACAACCTAAAGCCGCTGTGGGCGTGGATGGTGGATGGCGTTCGGGTGCCCGTGCTGCATCGCGCCGGCCAGCGCGTCTCATGGATGATCTTCGCCGCAATGCTGGTGGTGCTGGCGGTGGTCAATCTCGGGCTGGTCGATCCTCAGGCGGTTGGGCAATCGCCGGTCGGCAAGGTGATGGTGGCATTGGGCCTGGGCCAGACCGGGGAATTCGCACCGCTGTTCGAAATGGCGGTCGGCGCGATCCTGGTCGGTTTCGCCGGGGCGACCTTCGATATCGTCATCGACGCCTATCGCATCGAGATTTTGCGGCCCGATCAGCTCGGCGTCGGGGCGGGCATGTCGCAATATGGCTGGCGCCTCGGCTCGACCATCGCCGCTGGCCTCGCCCTGATCGTGGCGGCCCGCTACGGATGGAGCGCTGCCTACATCGTCTGTGCCAGCTTCGCGCTGCCCGCCGTCATCGCGGCACTGTGGATCGGTGAGCCGGAACGTCGGCGCGAGGCAATCGCCCGCGACGGCAAGGTCGGCATCCTCGACGGCATCGTCGGCCCCTTCACCGAATTCTTCAGTCGCCACGGCGCCTGGCTGGTGCTGCTGTTCATACTGCTGCACAAGATCGGGGATACGCTGGGCCAGCTGACCCTGCGCCTGTTGCTCGATGATCTCGGTTTCACCAACGACGAGATTGCCATTTACGACGTCGGCATCGGTTTCTGGGCCTATCTGATCGGCATCTTTGTCGGCGGCGTGCTCTATGCTCGGCTGGGGCTGAAGCGATCGGTGATGCTGAGCCTGATCCTCATGGCGATCTCCAACTTCAGCTTCGCCGTGCTGGCCGCCTCCGGGCACAGCAACTGGGGGCTGGCCGGCGCGATGACATTCGAGAATATCGCCAGCGGCATCGGCGGCGTGGTCGTCGTCGCCTATTTCTCGGCGCTGTGCGATCTGCGGTTCACGGCCGCCCATTATGCGCTGATCAGCTCGGCCGCGAGCATTGTCGGGCGATTCCTGACCGGCACGACGGCCGGTGCGATGATGGAGGAGTTCGGCAATGTGAACTTCTACCTGTTCACGGTCGTCGCTGCGCTGCCCGGCATCCTGATCTTTTGGCTGATGATGCGCAGCGGCCTGGTGGAGTCGTCTGTCGGTTCGGCTGCCGAACGGCAGGACGGGCCGGACAATAGTGCGGTCGCGGGCTGAGGCGGCACGATGTTCTGGCTGGCCGTCTCCATCGCGTTCCAGATTCTGTGCCTGGTCCACTGCATCCGCAATGGGCGAAATTCGGCATGGATCCTCGGCATATTGCTGCTCTCGCTGATCGGCTGTGCTGCCTATTTCATTGTCGAGATATTGCCCGGCCTTGCCGGCAACCGGCGTGTGCGCAAGGCGCGGGAGCATATCGTCGACCGGGTGGACCCGGACCGCAAATTGCGTGCGGCAAGCGAGGCACTGGACCTCGCCGATACGATCGCCACTCGGCTGGCGATGGGCGACGCGCTCGCTGCCAAGGGGCAGCACGACGAGGCCGTCACGCATTTTCTGGAAGCGCAGGCCAAATCGCGTATGGCCGACCCGGCAATCGGCATGCGGCTGGCCAATGCCTGGCTGGAACTGGGGCGCTCGGCGGAGGCGCTCGACGTCATTGCCGAATTGCCCGAGGGCGGAACGCAAGTGGATCGCGACAAGCGAGACGTCCTGCGCGCGCGGCTTCTGGAACAGCAGGGAGACACGCGCGCGGCGCTCACGATCTACGAGGCGGTGATGGACCGTGCATCGGGTGACGAGGTACGCTGTCGCGCCGCCAATGCCCGCATGACGCTGGGCGATCGGGCAGGCGCGGCCGCCCTGTTGACGGAAGTCGAACGGCGAATGCGGCATCTGCCCAAAACGACCATCGCCGAACATGCGGCAATGTATCGCTGGGCGATGAAGACACTGGCCGAACTGCGCGCCTAATCCGGCAATTCCCCGTTCGCTTTCAGCACTTCGCCGGCGAGGTAGAGCGACCCGCAGATCAGCACGGTCGCATCCGGTGCGCGCTCGGCGATGGCGGCGATGGCGGTCACGGTGGTGTCGGTCGGATAAAGCGACGTCACGCCCAGCGCATCCTGCACCATCCAGCACAGGTCCTTCGGGACGTGATGCGCATGGCCAGGGATGGGTACCGCCGCGAAGGACGCCATGCGCGACGCCAGCGGGCGGAGGAAACCGAGCGCATCCTTGTTGGCGAGCATGCCGCAAATGACATGCACAGCGGCGCCCTCCGGCAACGCCGCCGCCAACGCCGAGCCCGCGTCGGGGTTATGCCCGCCGTCGAGCCATAGCGTTGCTTGCGGCCCCAGCATGGCGGTGAGCGGCCCCGGCCCCAGTTTCTGCAGCCGCGCCGGCCACCGCGCCGCGGTGAGCCCCCGGTTGATCGCTGCCTCGCTGACCGGCAGCAGCGGCTGATGGCGCAGCATTGCGACGGCCAGCGCGGCATTGTCCTGCTGGTGCGCGCCGGGCAGGGCAGGCGGGTCGCAATAGAGCTTGCCGGTGCGGTCGGCGTAGGCAAAGCCGCGTCCGATCGCGCGGCTGGTCCAGTGGCGGCCGCGCGCACGCACGTCCGCCCCGGCACGGTCTGCCACGGCCTGGATGCTGGCGGCCATGTGCGGTGCATAGTCCATGGTCACCAGCGGCACCCCGCGCTTGGCGATCCCCGCCTTTTCGAAGGCGATACGCGCCAGCGGCTCCTCGGGCGTGCCGGCCTCGGGCGTCAGCAGGAATTCCTTGTGATCGATGCCCAGACTGGCGATGCCGCAGACCAGCGGGCGTTCGATGACATTTGTGGCGTCGAGCCTTCCGCCCAAGCCGACTTCGATGATGCAGGCATCCGCCGGAATCTCGGCAAAGCGCAGGAAAGCAGCGGCGGTGGTCACTTCGAAGAAGCTGGCGTTCAGGCCCTCTGCCACATCCAGCACGCGGGCGAGCGCATCGGCAAGGTCATCGTCTGCGATCAGCGTGCCCGCCAGCCGGATGCGCTCGTTGAAGCGCACCAGATGCGGGCTGGCATAGGCGTGAATGCGATAGCCGCCCGCCTCCAGCATCGCGCGGAGATAGGCGCAGGTCGAACCCTTGCCGTTGGTGCCGGCGACATGGAACACCGGGGGCAGCCGCAGGTGCGGATTGCCCAGCCGGTCGAGCAGCGCGGTAATCCGTTCCAGCCCCAGCGTATCGCGGCCCGGGGATAGGGCGGCAAGGCGATCGAGTTGGGCCTGGACGGCGGCGGAATCGGAACGGGCTTGGTCGGGCATCACTTCTCCCTCCCCCCTTCGGGGGAGAGGGCCGGGGAGAGGGGCAGTCCTCACACACCGGCGTCAGATCGAATTTCGAAGACTGCCCCTCTCCCTAACCCTCTCCCCCAACAGGGGAGAGGGAACTAAGCCGCCCTAGCCGGCGCCAGATACCCGATCACCCGCGCCAGCGTCGCTTTCAGGTCCTTCCGCTCGACCACCATGTCGACCATGCCGTGATCGAGCAGATACTCGGCGCGCTGGAAGCCTTCGGGCAGCTTCTCGCGGATGGTCTGTTCGATCACCCGCTGCCCGGCAAAGCCGATCAGTGCGCCTGGCTCTGCAATCTGCACGTCGCCCAGCATGGCGTAGCTGGCGGTAACGCCGCCGGTGGTCGGGTCGGTCAGCACCACGATATAGGGCAGGGCGGCGCGGCGCAGGCGCTGGATGGCGACGGTGCTGCGCGGCATCTGCATCAGGCTCAATATGCCTTCCTGCATGCGCGCACCGCCCGCGGCCGTGAAGCAGATGAAGGCGCAGCGCTGTTTCAGCGCTTCCTCGGCGGCTGCGACAAAGGCCTCACCCACCGCAACGCCCATCGAGCCGCCCATGAAGGCGAAATCCTGCACCGCAACCACCGCGGCATGGCCGTCGATCAGCCCGTGCGCGGCCTGCATCGCATCGACATCGCCGGTCGACGCGCGTGCGGCCTTGATGCGGTCGGCATATTTCTTCGAATCGCGGAATTTCAGCGGGTCTTCCGGCACTTTGGGCATGGCGATGGTGCGCATGCTGCCGTCGTCGAACAGCATGGCAAAGCGCTTGTCGGCACCGATCCGGTCATGATGCTCGCAGCGCGGGCAGACACACAGATTGTCCTCCCACTCCTTGCAGAACACCAGCGCCTCGCACGCCTTGCACTTGTGCCACAGATTGTCCGGTGTCTCTTTCTTGGCGATGAAGGGGATGGAGTTGCGGACGCGGTTGATCCAGCTCATGTGCTGATCCTCTTCAAAACCCCGTCATTGCTTCGTTTTGCTCGCAATGACGAAAAGGGGGCGGTAGCATATCAGGCTAGGCCTTAGCAGACCGGACCGCCGCAGCCAGCCCCGCCACATAGTCCCGAACCGGCCCTGCCGCATCCGCACCATGCTGCCCGACCAGCTCGACGATGGCAGAGCCAACCACCACGCCATCCGCCACCCGCGCAATCGCCGCGGCCTGCTCGGGCGTGCGCACGCCGAACCCGACCGCCACCGGCAGATCGGTCGCCGCCTTGAGCCGCGCCACCGCCGCCTCGATGCTGTCCTGCGACGCCTGCTGCAAGCCGGTGATGCCGGCGACGGACACATAATAGAGAAACCCGCCCGCGCCATCGAGTACGGCGGGCAGCCGCGCTGCATCGGTGGTCGGCGTCGCCAGCCGGATCGACGCGACCCCCGCATCGCGCAACGCCGGACCAAGCTGGTCATCCTCCTCGGGCGGAACATCGACACAGATCACGCCGTCGACACCCGCCTCAGCGCAGGCGTGCGCAAACCACTCCGCCCCGCGCCGCAGCATCGGGTTGGCATAACCCATCAGCACCAGCGGAACCTCAGGGTGGCGGGCACGGAATGCCTTGGCGAGACCGAAGATGTCCGCCGTCGTCGTGCCAGCCCCCAGGCTGCGCAGATTGGCCGCCTGGATTGCCGGGCCATCGGCCATCGGATCGGTGAACGGCATTCCCAGCTCGATGACATCCGCCCCGCCCGCCACGAGCGCATCGAGGATGTCCGCCGTCGGCCCATCGCCTGCGGTGACGAAGGTGACAAGGGCGGGGTGGGGTTTGGCGAAGGCGGTGGTGAGGCGGGTCATACGGGCTTTCGGTAAGCAGTTGAATGCAGACTTGATAGGATGGTGCCAGAAAAGATACCCACTAAACAAAGTACCAATTTGATTTTCGATCCCCCCACTAATGTCCACACCAACAGCAACGAACCCGCCGCAATTACAAGGTTTGGTCTAGCATCTATCAATGCTTCGCGTGGGCGGAGTCTCACCGATCCATTTCGTAAGCGGCAGAATCCATGAACTGTGTAAGCCATCACGGCAATGGAGAACGCAAACAACAAGGTTATCAAGATCAACGGCGATGGTTTATCAACTCCGGCGATACGCAGCCCAATCGTCGTTGCAAGCAGCAGCACGGCCAAGGCAAAGAAGATGATGCTGACGCGCTTCACACCCGCTCCCCCAAAGCCTCAGCCACGGTGAACATATCCTTGTCCCACCGCCCGCACAGATTGGCCGCCTGAATCGCCGGGCCATCGGCCATCGGATCGGTGAACGGCATTCCCAGCTCGATGACATCGGCTCCACCAGCGACGAGCGCATCGAGAATGTGCGCAGTCGGCACATCGCCTGCGGTGACGAAGGTGACGAGGGCGGGGTGGGGTTTGGTGAAGGCGCCAAGGAGCCGACTAGTCATGCGGGTGCTTCCTGAATGTGCCAATCACGCCAAGAACAAGAGACATGAAAAAGGCCCAGAACACATACCGAATCCCGTTTTCTGTGTCCCCCGAAGCAATCTGCCCCATCAACCGCAGCCCCAAAAACACCGGGAACCCGATTATAACCCAAGAAAGGCCAACTTTCGGATGGAACGGTAGCTGCCACTTCCAAATACGGATGGTTCCGGGGCGGTCATCGGCCACAGATTGCTTCGATCTTCGGCGAATGCGATTGTGCCTACGGCTCAAACTTTTTCCCCCAAAGCCTCAGCCACCGTGAAAATATCCTTGTCCCCCCGCCCGCACAGATTGGCGAGGATGATCGCGTCGCGGTCCATCGTCGGTGCCACCTTGGCCACCGCCGCAATTGCATGGCTGGGCTCGAGCGCGGGGATGATGCCCTCGGTCCGGCACAGCAGCTGGAATCCGTCCAGCGCCTCGGTGTCGGTCACCGACGTATACTCCACCCGCCCGATATCGCGCAGCCAGGCATGTTCGGGGCCAATGCCGGGATAGTCCAGTCCCGCCGAGATCGAATGCGCCTCGGTGATCTGGCCGTCCTCGTCCTGCAGCAGATAGGTCTTGTTGCCATGCAGCACGCCGGGGAAGCCGCCCGCCAAACTTGCGGCATGCGCCTTGTCCAGCCCATGCCCCGCCGCTTCCACGCCGAGCATCTTGACGTCCGCGTCGTCTAGGAAGGGGTGGAACAGGCCGATGGCATTGCTGCCCCCGCCGATCGCCGCGACCAGCAGGTCTGGTAGCCGCCCGGTACGCTCCAGCATTTGTGCGCGCGCCTCTCGCCCGATCACGCTCTGGAAGTCGCGCACCAGCTCGGGGTAGGGGTGCGGGCCTGCCGCTGTGCCGATGATGTAGAAAGTGTCATGCACATTGGCGACCCAATAGCGCAGCGCCTCGTTCATCGCGTCCTTCAGCGTCGCCGCACCCGCTGTCACCGGGATCACTTCCGCGCCGAGCAGCTTCATGCGGAACACATTGGGCTGCTGCCGCGCGACATCGGTCGCGCCCATGAAGATGGTGCAGGGCAGGCCGAACCGCGCGCACACCGTCGCGGTCGCCACGCCATGCTGGCCCGCGCCAGTCTCGGCGATGATCCGGGTCTTGCCCATGCGCATGGCCAGCAGGATCTGGCCGATGCAATTGTTGATCTTGTGCGCGCCGGTGTGATTGAGTTCGTCGCGCTTGAACCAAATTTGCGCGCCTTTGCCGTGCGCCGCATCCTTACGGCACGCCTCAGTCAGCCGCTCGGCATAATAGAGCGGGCTGGGGCGGCCGACATAATGCGCCATCAGGTCATCGAACTGCGCCGCAAAGGCGGGATCGGCCTGCGCCGCGCGATAGGCTTTCTCCAGGTCGAGAATCAGCGGCATCAGCGTTTCAGCGACATAGCGTCCGCCAAATTCACCGAAATGGCCGCGTTCGTCAGGCTGGGCGCGGAAACTGTTGGGTGCGTTCATGGCCGTGGCTTTAATGAGGGTTACGGGGTTGGGGAAGGGGCAAGACCGTGCAGACACCATGTTCCCCTGCCTGCGCAGGGGAACGCATTACCGTGAAAGAGCAGCGAGAAACTCCCCGATCTTGCCGGCATCCTTCACCCCCGGCGCGCGCTCGACGCCGGAGGAAACATCGACAATCTCGGCACCCGTCATCCGCACCGCTTCCGCCACATTGGCCGCGTCGAGGCCGCCCGACAGGACCCAGGGCAGCGGGTGGCGGTGGCCGACCAGCAGGCCCCAGTCGAAGCGCAGGCCGTTGCCGCCCGGCAGATCGGAGCCCTCGGGTGGCTTGGCGTCATAGAGGATACGATCGGCGACACCCCGCCAGGCGTCTGCGGCGGCCAGATCGGCTGCGGTCCGCACGGGCAGTGCCTTCCACCAGGCGGTGGCGGGATGCCGCGCGCGCATCGCTGCGACAGTTTCCACGCATTCCTCGCCATGCAGTTGCACGATGTCGGGCCGAATGCGCAGCAGCGCCTCTGACAGCAGTTCGGGATCGGGATCGACCAGCAACAGCACCGTCGCCACATGGGACGGGACATGCCGGCGCAACGCCGCCATCGGCTCCAGCGCAAGGTGGCGGGGGCTTTTGGCGAAATGCACGAATCCGACATGGCTCGCGCCATGGGCGATCGACGCATCGAGCGTCTCGATCGTGGAAAGCCCGCAAATCTTGGCCTGCATGGTAACTATTACTCTCGTCATTCCCGCGAAGGCGGGAATCCATCGCCCGCCTTCTCCATTCGAACCGTCAAATGATGGATTCCCGCCTTCGCGGGAATGACGGTGAGAGCGGAACCCAGCCTGGTCTACAGCGTCGCCGCAATCGCCCGTGCGGCAGCATCGGGGTCTTCGGCCTTGCTGATCGGGCGCCCGATCACCAGGATCGACGCACCTGCGGCCGATGCCTCGGCAGGGGTCACCGTCCGCTTCTGGTCGGCGAGCTGGCCACCGGCCGGGCGGACCCCCGGCACCACGAAAAAGCCGCCGGGCCACAGCTTCTTCGCTGCGCGCACTTCGTGTCCCGAACAGACGATGCCATCCAGCCCCGCCTCGTGGCTGAGGCCGGTCAGCCGGGCGACCTGTCCCGCCGGGTCCGTGCCAATGCCGACGGCGGTGAGATCTTCCGAATCGAGGCTGGTCAGCACTGTCACGCCGACAACCCTGGTATGGTCGCTTGCGGCGGCTTTCGCATCCTCCATCATCGCCCGTCCGCCCGCAGCATGCACGGTCAGCACCGCCGGTTCGAGCGGGCGGAGCGCCTGCACCGCCTTGGCGACCGTGTTGGGGATGTCATGGAGCTTGAGGTCGAGGAACAGCGGCAGCCCGATGCGCGCCATCTCATGCACGCCATGGTGCCCGTTGGCGCAGAAGAATTCGAGACCCAGCTTGAGCCCGCCGATGTGCGTCTTGACCTTGGTGGCCAGCGCTTTCGCGGCATCAAGGTCGGTGGTGTCGATGGCCAGGAAGACGCGTGACGTCATGGCGTCGCATCCTCGGACGACACGACGACCGGCGCCGCCGGCACGGCAGGCGGCGCGGGAGCCGGGGCAGGGCGCAGCATCGCGATTGTCTCATCCTGCTGCTTGATCCTGCGCTGCAGGCGCCAGCGGTTGCCGAGATTGACCAGATAGGGGGGCAGGAAGCCGAGCAGGAAGGAGACCACGACCACCACCGAGACATAGGTATCGGCACGATAGCCCGGGAACACCCAGACCTGCACTTCATCGAAATTGGCCACGGCGAACAGTGTCAGAAGTACCGCCATGGCTACCCACAGCGCCGTGCGAACCGACTGCATCTCGTTTCTCCTTGTCCGCCGGGCAGCCTAGCCGAATGCACTGCGCGTGCAAACTGTCGGTCGCTTCCGGTCCGATTAGGCTGCTTCGGCGCCGAACACCCGCTCGAATATCGCGTCGACCGCCTTGAAATGGTAGCCAAGGTCGAACAGCGCTTCCAACTGGGCGTGGTCGAGCGCGGCGGTCACCTCGGTATCGCCCTGCAGCAAGTCGAGCAGCGACAGCGCGCCGTCCGATTCCCAGACCTTCATCGCATTGCGCTGGACCAGGCGGTAGCTGTCCTCGCGGCTGACACCTGCCTGAGTCAGGGCCAGCAGCACGCGCTGCGAATGCACCAGCCCGCCCATGCGATCGAGATTCTTGCGCATGCGCTCGGGGTAGATCAGCAGCTTGTCGACCACTCCAGTCAGCCGGGCCAACGCGAAATCGAGCGTGATCGTCGCGTCCGGGCCGATGTAGCGCTCGACCGACGAATGGCTGATGTCGCGCTCATGCCACAGTGCGACATTCTCCAGCGCGGGGGTGACATAGCCGCGCACCATGCGGGCAAGACCGGTCAGATTTTCGGTCAGCACCGGGTTGCGCTTGTGCGGCATCGCCGACGAGCCCTTTTGCCCGGGCGCGAAATATTCCTCGGCCTCCAGCACTTCGGTGCGCTGCAGATGCCGGATTTCGGTTGCCAGGCGCTCGATGGAACTGGCGATAACCCCCAGAGTTGCAAAGAACATCGCATGCCGATCGCGCGGGATGACCTGCGTCGACACCGGCTCGACAGCAAGCCCCAGCTTGGCCGCAACATGCGATTCCACGCGCGGATCGATGTTGGCAAAGGTGCCGACCGCGCCGGAGATCGCGCAGGTGGCCACATCCGCCCGCGCCGCCACCAGCCGCGCGCGGTTGCGCTCGAATTCGGCATAGGCCTGCGCCAGCTTGAGCCCGAAGGTGGTCGGTTCGGCATGGATGCCATGGCTGCGGCCGATGGTCGGGGTATATCTGTGCTCCATCGCCCGGCGCCGGATGGCGGCGAGCAATTCGTCGAGGTCGGCGATCAGCAGGTCGGCGGCCTTGGTCAGTTGCACCGACAGGCAGGTATCGAGCACATCGCTCGACGTCATGCCCTGGTGCATGAAGCGCGCCCAATTCTCGCCGCTATGGGCGCCCACCTGCTCGGACACCCACGTCAGGAAGGCAATGACGTCATGCTTGGTCACCGCCTCGATCGCGTCGATCGCAGGCACGTCGATCGCCGGCCGGGTTGCCCACCAGTCCCACAGCGCCTTCGCAGCCGCCTGCGGCACCACGCCGAGATCGGCGAGCGCCTCGGTCGCGTGCGCCTCGATCTCGAACCAGATGCGAAGGCGCGCCTCGGGCTCCCAGATGGCGGTCATCGCCGGGCGGGCGTAGCGGGGGATCATCGGCAGGCTCCTGAACCGGGACGAAAGATGGAGCGCCCCTATCAGCGCCGTCGCGCGCTGGCGAGTCGCTCAGATCAGGCCGTGGCTGCGCATGCTGTAGCTGCCGTCGCGCCCGACGATGACATGATCGTGCACGGCAATCCCCAGCCGCCGGCACGCCTCCACGATTTCACGGGTGATGGCGATATCCTGTTTGCTGGGCGACGGGTCTCCGCCAGGGTGGTTGTGGATCATCCTACGACTTGCTTTATCATATTGAAATGCAAGCATTTTTTCTAAGTGATTCCAGAGGTGGTGCCGGGATTGGGGATCGGCATTTGGTGCGCTATTGTGATGGTCACGAGCGATCATCGGCGCGCGCAGTGAATTCCTTTGATGCACGGCGCTCAATCCAATCCCTTCCGGCTCAGGCTTCTATCTCGCCGATTCGGTGGAGCATCTGGAGCCGTCCGCGAGCCGGTTCCGGCTAGATGATCAACCGGGCAACGTCTGCCTCCGAGTTGCGCCACCCTCAGTGCCTCCGTCAAGGGCAGCGGTAGTCTTGCAGGAAGGATAACCCGAGCAAGCCAGGAACGGTTGATATGCTCCGCCGGAACGAACGACCATCGATCCATCACCACAGGTGGGACAATAATCTCCAACTGACATCGGGCGTGCGATCCTCACCCGATTGGACGGTGCCCCCGCACGGGAACTTTCCACCGAGATGTTGCGCTTGAAATCACAACGAGGGTGGGTGCTGCATGCCTCGAACGGGCCATATTGGCCGTCGTACCGCTTCATGGTGCCGCAGCCGCACTTCGGGCACGGGCTCAGAACGCCTTCCTCCGCTTCGATCTCCACTGCGCCGGTTCTCGCTAGCTCGATCAGAAAGCGCGACGGCGCATCGGCCAGGGTGCAAATGCGAACCTGACGGCGAGCCCGCGTGAGCGCGACGTAGAAAAGGCGGCGCTCCTCAGCCAGGGGATATGGGTCGGGTTCGGGCATCGCTATCTGGAGGATCGGATCGTCGGTAATCCGGCTTGGAAAGCCCGGTCTGGATTGACGGCAAGAAATACTGGGAATTGCCGAAAGCTTGGTTCAACGATTTCGTCGAACGGGCGTTGGCGAAGTACAGCAAGGTCTACGTTATTCAGCCTTACCGCGAGCAGGAGAAATGCTCCCCAACGTGTCAGAACGCTATCGGGCATGAGTGCCAATGTTCTTGCATGGGCCTCTATCACGGCGCCGGGAATGACGGCAGTTGGTTCGAGGTTTCCGACACCTTCGCGACGCGTTGGGCTGACCACGAGCTCGCCTGTCGACTCATGACCGCCAAGCCCTAACGCAGCATGCGATCAAAATACCATTAGTCTCGCTGCCGCCATCCGGTGTTTGTAGCGAGTTCGGACTCTAGTCGAGACCAAGATGCGCTGCTTCAAGCTCCTAGGAGCGCACGTCATGTCCCGCGACTTCGAAAGGCAGGTCGCCGAGCTTCAGATCAGGCCGCAATCCTGAACCGCTTCACCGCCCTCGGAACGCCGCTCACGCAGCGCGTAGGATAGGTCTGTCCAGGGAAAGGGCACTCCGGCCTTCAGAGGATTTGCGCAACAATGCCTACTGGCGGGATAATCACATCCGGGAGTAGCTTAACTTCGCCGCCAAACTGTCCAAGAAGGCGGGACCACCTCACAAGAGCGTCTATCGCGGGGGGCTCCTCACAAGTCATTACCGTGACATCGCCGCGTGTATAGTTTCTGTACGGAAGCATCCCTTCGGCCGACGGTGCTTGTCCGGTCTGAAGTCGATGCTTGAGTAGGCGACGAAGGAAGAACAATGGAACTCAACCAGATTCGATATTTCCTGAACCTGGCAGACACCCTCAACTTCACCGAAGCAGCCATGCGCAGCGGGGTGTCTCAGCCCACGCTCACCCGCGCGATCCAGCGGCTCGAACAGGAGTTGGGCGGAACGTTGGTCTATCGCGATGGAAAAGACAGTCGACTGACAACGCTCGGCCGCGACATACGATCCGAATTCGCTGCGATCGCCGACCGCGAACAGCGGGTTCGGGCAATATCCCTCAATCGGGTTCGCGGCCGCCGCGAGACCTTGACGCTGGGTATCGTGAATACCATCGCGCCAGCACTGATTACGGAATTTCTGAAACACGCCCTTCGACAGATGCCGATGCTTGAACTGGTTCTTCAGCCGATCACCCGCGACGAGGGGATGGAGCGCCTGCTCGGCGGTCAAATTGACGGGTGCTTCTGCACGGATCCAGCGGCCGGAAACACCAAGATTGCAACCGTTGAAATGTTCCGTGAGCGACTGTTACTGGCGATGGCGCATGGACACAGCCTGGCAAGCCAAGCCTCGGTGTCTCTTGTCGAGCTATCGGAACAGCCTTACCTCGATCGCCTCCAGTGCGAATTCCGCACGCGCGTGCAAAACCATTTGAACGAGCGCGCGATTTTCATGATCCCACGGCTCAGATCCGAACGGGAGGATTTGATTCAACAAGCCGTGGCATCGGGCGCGGGCGTTTGCATGCTGCCTGAACGTTCGGCAATCGTAGAGGGCTTGACGTTACGCCCGGTCGATACGCTCGACCTGTCGCGCACGGTGGCATTCCAATCGATTTCGGGATCTGGAACGGCAACGGCGCTGCGGCAGCTCCGTGTACTGATAGAGCGGTATGTGTGGTCGTGAATTCCGTGAAGGCGCGGGCCTTTATGGTGCGGCGACCACACAAGCGTTCCCAGTGCATGCCGGTGACAACATCAAAACTATAGTTGCGGCGTATTGGACACCTTCGGATCGAATATCCATTTTCTCGGGTATGAGTTCGAAGGAGGAATCCATGACAGCCTACAAGAAGACAGAAGCTGCTATCGCCAAGCTGTCACCTGAGGAATATCGGGTGACGCAGCAGAGTGCGACCGAGCGACCAGGAACCGGTGCGCTTCTCCATAATAAGGAACCCGGCGTTTATGTCGATATCGTCTCAGGCGAACCCCTGTTCGCATCGTCCGACAAATACGAGTCGGGCTGCGGATGGCCGAGCTTCACCAAGCCGATCGAACCTGCGAACGTGAATGAACTACGCGACAACAGCCACGGTATGATCCGGACGGAAGTGCGTTCGACGTATGGCGATAGCCATCTCGGCCACGTTTTCCCCGACGGGCCTAGCGATCGCGGTGGCCTGCGTTACTGTATCAATTCGGCTTCGCTGCGCTTCGTACCCCGCGGCGAGATGGAGAGCCAAGGTTACGGTGAATATCTCAACCAGGTGGAGGATATCTGATGACGACTGAACGCGCTGTTCTCGCCGGCGGCTGCTTCTGGGGCATGCAGGATCTTATCCGCAAGCTGCCCGGTGTAATCTCCACCCGTGTCGGTTACACGGGCGGCGATGTGCCGAATGCGACATATCGCAATCACGGCACTCATGCCGAGGCGATCGAGATCACCTTCGATCCCTCTCAGACCACCTATCGCCGATTGCTTGAGTTCTTCTTCCAGATCCACGACCCGACGACGCTCAACCGTCAGGGGAACGACCGAGGCGCGAGCTACCGTTCCGCGATCTATTTTACCAACGACCAGCAGAAGGCCGTTGCGCTCGATACGATTGCAGATGTTGAAGCGTCGGGCCTATGGCCAGGCAAGGTCGTCACCGAGGTCGAGCCAGTCGGTGATTTCTGGGAGGCAGAGCCCGAGCATCAGGATTATCTCGAGCGAATTCCCCACGGGTACACCTGCCACTTTGCACGTCCGGACTGGGTGTTGCCGCGCAGGGCCGGTGCTGCCGCTTAGCAAACCTGCGGCTCGTGGTTTAACGCCGCGAGCCGACATCGGAGGGCTTCATGGAAACGGGAATTGTGGGTCTGCCTGCCCCTCCGCTGGAGAATATCCGGTGGATCGATGAAAATGGTGACGAGCGTAGCTCCTTGACCTTGGCCGAGTTGGGGCAAGGTTTCAAAATATTGTACTTCTTTCAGGATTGGTGTGCAGGCTGTCATGCACATGGTTTTCCCACATTCGTGACCCTTGCCGAGGAATTTCGCGATAAGGGAGTTGGCTTGGCGGCGATACAGACTGTGTTCGAGGGTTCGGAAGTCAATACCTTCGATCGTCTGCGGGAAAACCAACGCCGATATGGACTGCGTCTTCCATTTGGTCATGCTGTCGCGGGCTCGGGCTCAGTAGACGCTGCGCCAGCAATCATGGAGGCCTACCGGTCCGGCGGAACCCCATGGTTTGTGGTGATCGCACCCGATGGTCGCGTCGTGTATAACGGGTTTCAGCTCGACGCGGAGAGCCTCATCCAGAAACTTCGGCCGCTCACGGCCTGATAAAAGGAGCCTGGATGCCGCGGCGGCCCAGCGGTATAATTCCCGGGCCGGTGAAGTCGTGCGCAGCCCTAGATGATCTCCGCAACGCATTCCGACAGAGAAAGAGAAAGAGAGAGAGAGAGAGAGCCCTGTCCTCGATGATCCCGCATCAGGTGCTCTATGCTATCTGATCAGATCGCGGGCAAAGCCTTTTCCTTTCTTGCGCAATCGAGCATTCCGAGAGCCGACGCTACGATTCCCTTCAGCAAAGCTGGCTCGGGTCGCACGCGCGCGAGCACGCGCAATCCCATCAGCACGCTCAGGAGATGCCGTGCCATATCCTCTGCCGGCAGCAGTGATGCGATCGTGGCATCGGCCTGACCCGACTCTATTCGGCCCAGGAAAAACATCTCGATGCGCATGAGCACGGCCGCGACGTTTTCCCGGAACGCTTCGTCGGGGGGTGCCGCGTCGAGCGCGGTGTTCACGAGCATGCATCCCTTGCGCTCAGGATCCTCAAGCGAGCGCTTCAAGACATCGGAAAAGAACGCTTCGATGGCTTCGCGGGGCGGCAATGCCTCGCAACGCCGGATCCGATCCGCAACGCTGTGTTCGACATAACGGTCCAGCGATTTGATGAAGAGCGCGCGTTTATCCCCGAATGCGTTGTAAAGGCTCGCACCGGTGATCCGGGTCTTGTCGATAAGATCGCGCACGGATGTTGCCTCGTATCCGCGGCGCCAGAAGCACTGCATTGCTGCGTCGAGCACGGCTTCCTCATCGAATTCTCTTGGTCTTGCCATCCGGCGCTCTCGCAAATTCCAGCTTCGCGTCTTGCCATATTGTCCGCGCCGATGCATTCTAGAACAAATGGACTAAAACTCAAGGTGTGACCGCCGTCATCGTTTCTCTGCCGGCAGCCTTGGACGATCCAAAGGCTGGAATCATGGCTGCCCAGGAGGCGATTGAAGTTACACGAGCGGAACGCATGGCGGGGCACGCGGCTTGAGGGTCTGCTCTGGGCTGCTCGGAGCCTGCGTCGTGACGGCTCCGGTGAGGCAAACCAGTCCGGCGTATTTTGGGCATGCGGAAAAATGTAATCTTCCTTCGCGAGCATCGTGAGCTCGGCGACGTCGCGTGGCAGCGCGATCACGATCGCAGCCAGCCGCTTGCGGGCGAAACCGCGTATGTACGCGGCCCTGTATGCTGCGCTGCGCCGACTGCACCTCCGTCATCGGACGGTTTGTCAGGACTCGAGATTCTGCGTGGCTGGACGCTGCGAGGGTCGGCATCGTGGCGGATCGTGCAACCCCAATGACGACACCGCTCGAAGCAGACCAAAGCCAATTACAACGAAGAGAGACGTACCAGATGACGCTGTTTGAACCATTCCTGCTGCGCGGTGTAACGCTAAAGAACCGGGTGGTCGTCTCACCGATGAGCCAGTACCGCGCGCAGCACGGCGTGGCGAACGACTGGCACTTGGTCCACCTCGGTCGGTTCGCACTCGGAGGCGCCGCGCTGGTGTTCTGCGAGGCTACTGCGGTGCAGGAGCATGGCCGGCGTACACATGGCGACCTCGGGATATGGTCGGACGCCCACATCGACCGGCTCGCGGCGGTCACTCGCTTCCTCTCGCAAGAGGGAGCAGTTGCAGGCATCCAGCTCGCCCATGCGGGCCGCAAGGCGAGCGAACGCCGCCCCTGGCACGGTGAGACACCGGTCGACTCGGAAGACATCGCACAGCGCGGTGAAAAACCGTGGGCTGCACTCGGGCCGAGTGCGATCCCATACGCGGAAGGCTGGCCTGCTCCGGCCGCGATGAGCATCGAGGACATCAGGGAAGTGATCGCGTCGTTCCGAATTGCCGCTGAGCGAGCACGCGAGGCCGGCTTCCGGGTGATCGAGGTCTACGCCGCGCATGGGTTTCTCATCCACCAGTTTTACTCGCCGCTCGCGAACCAACGGCGCGATGACTACGGCGGAAGCCTCGAAGGACGATGCCGTCTGGCACTCGAGATCGCCGCAGCGATCCGCGAGGTTTGGCCAGACGAATACCCACTGGTCTTCCGCCTATCGGTCACCGACTGGCATCCCGAGGGCTGGCAAGTGGACGACACAATCTACCTCGCACAACGACTGAAGGACCTCGGCGTCGACGCGATCGACTGCTCAAGCGGCGGCATCTCAGGACGGGAACGTCCGCAGGGCATGACCCTCGAGCACGGCTATCAGCTCGCCCTCGCCGCGCGGGTGAAGACGGCAGCACGCATCGCGACGATCGGTGTCGGACTTCTTTGGGACCCGAAGCTGGTCGACCGCTCGATCGACCAAGGCGATATCGACCTCGTCGCACTCGGTCGCGAACTGCTGGAGGACCCGAACTGGCCATTGCAGGCGGCCCGCGAACTTGGCGCCGACGGGGTTCATGGGATGTGGCACCCGGAGTTCGGGTGGTGGCTCGAGAAACGGGCGCGGGCTGTCCGCAGACTCGGGATACGCAAGTGATCGACCATTGATCATCAACAACGCCCTCGGCCCGAAATCCCGGCGCGATTGCTCTTGCCGCGACCCAGGATAGATACAACATCCCTTAGGACAGGAACTCGATGGAGGAGTAGGTAGCCGCGCACTGCGAGATCTAGACATCGTCATTGTTGACGTCGCCCGTGCATGAAGTGGCGGCCCCGTTCGAGATTGAGCAGGTATCGCAGATGAGCTGATAAAGCCTTGGCGGTCTCGGCTATGGTCCTTCACCCTACGATTTGCTGCAGGGCTTGCCGCCTGCACGACGATGGCCATGCGGTTATCTGCACAACGCAAGAGTCTCCCGCCTGAGCGAGCGCGAATGACAGTCGTGCATTCGAAACGTTCCGACATGATGCCCACCGATCTTTTCACACGAACGATTGTACTCGAAGGGCCACTCAATCACTCAATGACGACAGCGCCAGATGATTCTTGGGATAGCCGATCGCTGTCCAGTCGATCCGACCATGGTGCGCGGATCGGATATTCAGACCGGGCTCTATTGAGGGCAAGCTCTGTGGCGCAATGTAGCTGATGTCTATTTTGGTCGCACTGGGAATAAATCTACCAGCATCGTACTTCTAAACGTCAATTCTTTCGGCCGCACCATTGGTTTTTGGATGCATCGCCGAATGCATCGATTCCATAGCCGGAGGTCTTTGGCGGTGGAGACCTACGCTCATATTTTTGGGCTACAGGCATGGAAAAAAGAACACGGACCACCGAAAAAGTTGAGGCAGTGTCGCAGGCGACGTTATACTTTCGATCTTGAGGGAACACGAGATGTATGCACATATTTTGGTCGCAAGGGATGGCTCTAGTCTGGCGGTCGATCAGTCGATAGCCGCTCGAGATTTTCCGATTTCCCCGGCAGCACCTCCTCCATGAACTTGTGAAGGATAAGTCCGCGCTCGCGGCCGCCTCTGCCGCGAAACTATAGCGTGTCGGGGCGTCGTCCATCCATGATAACACTGGCACTAGAGGCGCCAGATAGTTACCCTGTTCCGGCCCAGATGCTTGGATTGATACAACGCCGCATCAACCTGGTGAAAGACGTCGGCCGGCGATTGTGGCCCTTCAAAAATCCCAAGCCCCATCGAAACCGTCACCACACCGTAGGGTTGGTTCCCGGGGTGTGTAATTGCCAACGCACCGACTCGATTCCGCAATGCCTCAAAAAAAGTGTGTGCGTCCAGAGCGGCGCGTGTACGACACGCCATGAGAAACTCCTCGCCGCCGATCCGGAAAAAAAGATCGTCGGCATTTGTTAAATGCGTGCGCAGAACCGTGCCTATTTGGCGCAGAACGTCGTCTCCAGCCGCATGGCCATGCCTGTCATTGTAGCTTTTGAAATTGTCGATATCGAGAATGGCGACGGATCGGAATAGGCCATCGTTGGCCGTGTTGAGATATTCTGGAAATTGTCGTGAGTAGGCATGCCGGTTCGGTATTCCCGTCAACGCGTCGATACTGGCGCTGCGTGCTTCGGTGATATCCGTAAAAATCCAGATTCGCGCAGCCAACCTTCCACCTTCATCGAACGGCACACTGCGCCGCGAAAAAATGCGGCCGTCCTTGAGCAGAATTTCGTCCTCGGAGGTCTCCTGGGCCAGCTGCAGCCGATCCACCTCGCGAAGGAAACCCTCCGGGTCCAGCAGTTGGTCCGTCACGAAAGTGAGCATGCCGAGCTCGTTCTTCGTGCTCACCAATTCGTCTGGAATCTTCCAGAGCTGAGCAAAAGAGCGATTCGCATAGACTACGCGACGCTCGGAGTCGGTTAGTAGGACGCCGTCCGGAAGCGCATCCAAAGTCCGCTCGAACAGCGAGCGCACGGCAGTCCCTCCAAATGTCATGCGCTTCAATCCTCTAGTCCGCCCCAATTGCGCTCGGTCATTGTATCCGGGAATGGTTGTAGTTTCGTCACTTACGCCCTTGCCCAATAGATCGAGGATGCGGTGTTCACGAGCATGCACTCCTTGCGCTCAGGATCCTCAAGCGATCGCTTCAAGACATCGGAAAAGAACGCTTCGATGGCTTCGCGGGGCGGTAATGCACGGCAACGTCGGATACGGTCGGCTACGCTGTTCTCCACATAGCGGTCCAACGATTTGGCGAAGAGCGTGCGCTCATCCCCGAATGCGTTGTAAAGGCTCGCGCCGGTGATCCGGGTCTTGTCGATAAGGTCGCGCACTGACGTTGCCTCGTTGCCTCGTAGCCATGGCGCCAGAAGCATTGCATTGCCGCGTCGAGCACGGCTTCCTCATCGAATTCTCTTGGTCTTGCCATCCGGCGCTCTCGCAAAATTCCAGCTTCGCGTCTTGCCATATTGTCCGCGCCGATGCATTCTAGAACAAGTGAACTAGAACTCAAGGTGTGACGGCCGTCATCGTTTCTCTGCCGGCAGCCTTGGACGATCCAAAGGCTGGAATCATGGCTGCCCAGGAGGCGATTGAAGTTACACGAGCGGAACGCGTGGCGTCATGGCGGGGCACGCGGCTTGAGGGTCTGCTCTGGGCTGCTCTATCGATCGCGATCTTTTCAGGCTGGTTCGTGGTGACCCGGTTCAGCGTCACGCGCGAATTGCAGGTCTGGGACGTGACCGCGCTTCGCTTCGGCGTGGGCGCCGTCCTCCTTGCCCCGGCTGTCCTGCGTCGCGGTTCGCGCCTTCCCATGTCTGCATGGGGTGAGGGGCTTTTGTTTGCATTGCTGTGGGGTGCACCCTTCGTGCTCCTCGTGGCGCTCGGGCTCAAACTGACTTCGGCGGCACAGGCCGCCTCCATTGCTCCAACGACGATGCCTCTCGTCGCAGGAATACTCTCCTTCGTCTTCCTGAAGGAACAGCAGGGGTGGATCCGGTGGACTGGATATGCCGCGATCCTCGCCGGACTGGTCTGCCTCACCGGAGCCGTCACGACACAGGCTCCGCCCAGTCCAGCCGGCGTTACGGCCCTAGCCGCGGCAGGTGGCATGTGGGCGGTCTATACGTTGCTGTTCCGCCGTAGCGGCCTGTCGTCGATCCAGGCGGCGGCGCTCATCTGCATCTGGTCGGCAGCTCTCTTTCTGCCGGCCTATGTCCTCTTCGGTCTCAGCCATCTCGGCCGCGCGTCCGCAAGCGAGATAGCGCTCCAGTTGTTTTACCAGGGTGTGTTGATGGGGGCGGTTGCGCTCGTCACCTTCAATAGAGCGGTTTCGCTGTTGGGCGCCTCGGCGGCGACGGCCATGATCGCTCTCGTTCCCGCTGCGGCATCGCTGCTTGCCATCCCGGCCCTGGGCGAAACGCCGTCGTTCGTCGAAGGCATTGCAATAGCAGTCATCGTTGTGGGCGTCCTGCTGGCGGCCAGCCGGCCATCGTCTGCAACACTGTCAATTCAACCGCAGGAGACACCATGATCCGCTTCTATTTCCATCCCACGCCGAACCCGGCCAAGATTGCCCTGTTCCTTGAGGAGGCAGGGGTTCCATATGAAACCGTGGCCGTCGACACCAGCAAGGGCGAGCAGCACGCTCCGGCGTTCCGGGCGATCAATCCGAACGGCAAGGTACCAGCCATTGTTGACACGGACGGTCCGGGAGGCAGGCAAGCGCGGGTTTTCGATTCCACTGCGATCCTGATCTACCTTGCCGAGAAAACGGCTAAGTTTCTCGGCACGCCGGAGGATCGGCCCGAACTGCTGTCCTGGCTGCTTTTCCTTGGCACGGGTCTCGGGCCTTTTTCGGGACAAGCCGTGCATTTCCAGTTCGCCGCGCCGGAGGGCCAGGAATACGCGACCAACCGCTATCGTCGCGAGGCCGAGCGCCACTATCAGGTCCTGAACGATCATCTTGAGGGGAGGGACTGGATCATAGGCGACAGCTACACGATCGCCGACATGTCCGCCTGGGGCTGGCTCGATCGCGCCTCCCGTGTACGCAAAGGGGCGGAAGACCCGCTGGCGGCCTTTCCCAACCTCAAGCGCCTATTCGAAGCTGTCGATGCACGGCCTGCCGCCTCCAGAGCGCGAGAAGTCGGCAAGGACCACGCCTTCAAGAAAGTGAACGACGAGGAGACAAAGCGCGCGCTGTTCCCGTCGAATTATCCTCCGGCGGCCTAAGCTGGCCATTGAGACGTCACAGGAGCGACCATGACGAATACCGCAGAGTACACGCCGCCGAAAGTCTGGACCTGGGAGAAGGGCAATGGTGGTCAGTTCGCCAGTATCAATCGCCCGATTTCCGGTTCCACCCATGATAAGGAGCTGCCCATCGGCAAGCATCCCTTCCAGCTCTATTCGCTGGGCACGCCGAACGGCCAGAAGGTCACTATCATGTTAGAGGAACTGCTCGAGGCCGGTCACAAGGGCGCCGAATATGACGCCTGGCTGATCAAGATCGGCGACGGCGACCAGTTCGGCTCCGGATTCGTCGAGGTCAATCCGAACTCCAAGATCCCTGCGCTGATGGACCGCTCCGGCCCGACGCCGATCCGCATCTTCGAATCCGGCGCGATTCTGATGCACCTGGCGGAAAAATTCGGCAGCGCCTTCCTGCCGACGGAACAGCCGATGCGCGCCGAAACGCTATCCTGGCTGTTCTGGCAGATGGGCTCGGCCCCGTTCCTCGGCGGCGGCTTCGGCCATTTCTATGCCTATGCGCCGGAGAAGATCAAATACGCCATCGACCGGTACGCGATGGAGGTGAAACGCCAGCTCGACGTTCTCGACCGGCGTCTTGCCGACAACGAGTATGTTGCCGGTTCGCAATATACCATCGCCGATATCGCGATCTGGCCCTGGTATGGCGGTGTGGTGAAGGGCTGGCAGTATGGCGACGCGGCGCAGTTTCTCTCTACGCACGAATACACGCACGTGAATCGCTGGGCCGAACAGATCTATGGCCGACCGGCGGTGACGCGCGGCCGCAAGGTCAACCGGACTTCGGGCGAGCCGTCGAGCCAACTCCACGAACGCCACAACGCGTCCGACTTCGAGAACAGGACACAGGATAAGCTGGAAGGAGCACGCTCGTGAACATTGATGGCAAACGCATTCTGATCACTGGCGGATCGAGCGGCATCGGACTGGCCCTTGCCCACGCGCTTCTGGCCAAGGGCGCGAGGGTAGCTATAACCGGCCGCCGCGCCAAAATGGTCGCGGATGCTGTCACCGAGCTGAAGGCAGGGGACAGTGAGGTTCACGGCGTCGTCGCCGACATTGCCACGCCGGAGGGCCGCGCTACAACGTTGGAAGGAGCGTTGCAAAAGCTCGGCGGCCTGGACATCCTCGTCAACAATGCAGGTGGGGTTCGGGCTGGACGCCTTGAGAACACGCCCGAAGCCGAACTGCAGGCGATGATCGATATCGATCTCGTGGCGCCGATCATGTTGACCCGGGCGGCGCTGCCAGTCCTGCGGGAAGGCGGCGATGCCGTGATTGTCAACATCTCCTCCGGGATAGCGCTCGTCGGTGCACCGTTCTATGCGACCTATGCCGCGGTGAAAGCCGGGCTTGCCAACTTCGGCGAGGCGTTGCGGCGCGAACTGAAGGGTGAGGGCATCCACGTGATGACCGTCTATCCGGGTGGCACCGATACGCCCATGATGAAATCGAACCGCGCCGGACCCGATCTAGGCTTTTCGCGCGAGCCGGCTTCCGCCGTCGCCGATGCGATCGTTGCCGGCATCGAAGCCCGGGCGTTCGAAGTAATCCGCGGCGGCGAGACACGTGCGCAGATGATCGCGCTCAACCGCGAAAACCCGGCCGCAGTCGACGAACGCTTTCTCGGGTTGAAGCGGGCGTTGGAAGAAGCGGTGAAGGACCACTCGGCGCTTTGAGCGCCAAAAGAATTTAACAAGGAGTGCAATTGTGATGCTGCAGAATGGCGACGTCTTTCCCTCATTCATCTTTGGTCGCGCTGGCGGCGGCGAAATCCACTTGCCCGGAGATCTGGCGGGCGGGTTCGGTGTTATCCTGTTCCACCGTGGTTCCTGGTGTCCATACTGCAACGCCCAGCTCGCCGAATTTGCGCGAGCGGCGGACAAGTTCGCCGAGGACGGGATCAGGGTCGTCTCAGTATCGACGGACGATCGGGAAAAATCGGAGGCGCTCGTCGACAAGCACAAGCTAGGGTTTCCGGTCGGCTACAGCGCGGATGCACGAGCAGTTTCCGCAGCCACCGGCGCCTTCGTCAATGAGAATCCGCTAGCCCTCCAAGCGACCGGGTTCGTCATCGATCCAGAGGGCCGGATCGTGACAGCTGTCTACTCGACCCGCGCGATCGGTCGCCTTATGCCCGCCGATGTTCTGAATTTTGTACGTCACTTCAAGTCCCTGGCAGGCAACTAAAAAAACGGTTGATCTGTCGCCGCGGAGCACGGTCAACGATTACTTCCGGCGATGGGACTGGGACGGGGCGCTGGAGCGCATCCATCACGCGCTCTATGTTGCGTGTCGTGAGGCAGCGGGCCGGGAGGCCAGTCCCACAGCGGCGATCATTGACAGCCAGACCGTCAAGGGCGCCGAAAAAAGGGGGCGCTCGGTCGATCCGCCAGGCTACGACGCCGGCAAGAAGATCAAAGGTAAGAAGTGGCACGTCCTGGTCGACACACAGGGCCTGTCGATGCGGGCCATCGTGCATGCCGCCGACGTGCAGGATCGCGACGGCGGTGTGTTGCTGATGGGCGCGCTGTTCGGCCTCTATCCGTTTCTGCTCAAGCTCTACGCCGACAGCGGTTAGCAGGGACCAAAATTCCGCGACGGCCTCGCCGCCGCCGGTGCCCAGGTCAACGTCGAGGTCGTCAAACGCTCGGACGTGCACAGGTTCGTCATCCTGCCTCGACGATGGATCGTCGAGCGCACCATCGCCTGGCTCAACCGTTGCCGCCGATTGGCAAAGGACTGGGAGTACCTCAACCGCACCGGCCTCACCTTCCTGCGCTGGGCCACCGTTCGCCTCATGCTCCGAAAGCTATGCAAAAACACGAATTGATCCCAGATGGACTCTAAGCGATCAAGCACGATCCATAGCGCTTTGTTCAATTCGCCTTGGGGCGCGGCACTGCACACGATTCTTGTCGTCCCACGCCTCAAGCTCATCGACCCGGTAGAGAACCGCTTTGCCGATTTTTACGAACGACGGCCCTATTTTCATCACACGCCAATTCCGAAGTGTGCCAACGGAAACGCTGCCACGATAGCGTTCGGCTACTTCTTCTGGTGTGAGGAATGTGGTCTGTGACATATGCCCTCCTTCAGCAAGAAAACCTGCCGCGGTCATTGTTGACGATCAAGCGCGAGACGCATTCCGAAATGCGTCTGTCATTGGAGAGGCATCGACGCGATGGCCGAGCTTCGATGGCGCACGCTCCTGCACGACCGAACATGAGCGCGCGCAAGTGGCCAGGGAAGTATCAATCTTCAGGCGTAGGGAACGCGGCTAGTCAGGGATATAAATAGGCGGGAAACTGCACGACGCCGACTGGGATGATCAGGCCGCGTGAGGGGCTGCTTGTCCCGCATGAACAGGATGGACGAGCCGGGAGCGCCGAATGGCAAGCCCGCTATTTATCGAGGTTCTTCTGTCGTGAAAATGCGGACAGATCGAGGGTCAATGCTTGCAGTGATCGCGTCGTTTCCACGTCGTGATGCGTCAGGAGATCGACAAGATCCTCTTGGTTCGGCTGTCCCAAAGCAAGGCGATAGAGCAGCCTCTGCGTCCTCAATTTCGCAAATCGATCAATGTCGCGACTTTGGGGAAGCGCGAACAAATGTCGCTTTAGATCTGCGCCTTCCATCGCCCACCACGGGCTGAGGCCGGTTTTATCATTCGCGAATGCCTTGTCGGCGTCGCGTGCGATGATGTCCCACGGCGACGATGCTTGGCCTCGTGCTTGCGCAAGCGCTTGTTCACCTAGTTTTCGGGCGAGCGGTTGTCGGACAGTCAGTCCGCCGAAGCGCTGAACGCGGCCTTCTCGTTGCTCCAGGTCAACCGGGCTGGAACAAAGATCCCAGTGGCCGAGCCTGTCGCACCAACTATGAAAGTCGAGACCTTCCTGTCCGACAGAGGTTGTTGCCAGGACGTGGGGCCAGAACGGCGTGTTGAACGCGCTGCGGATTTCCTCAGAGCGCGCCGGTGGCGGTTCATTGGGTCACGTCCGTCAATGAGGTGTAATTTGGGGTGTGGTCACCGGGCTGCATGGTCAGGCGGCCTTGGGTGTAATCTGTAGCGGCTGAGCCTCCTCGATCATTGGTGTGGCAAGGGCTGCCATGCCCTCGATCTGCATGTAGCGGTGCTGGAGCTGCCACTCGTCATTCTGCTCGAGCAGGACGGCGCCGACGAGTCGGATGATGCTGTCCTCGTTGGGGAAGATACCGACGACGTCAGCACGGCGCTTCACCTCCTTGTTCAGGCGCTCCAGCGGATTGGTGCTGTGCAGCTTGACCCGGTGCTGCTCGGGGAAGGTCATGTAGGCCAGGACATCGTGCTCGGCGTCGTCCATGCAGGTTCCCAGCTTCGGCCAGCGGGTGCGCAGTTGGTCGGCGACCTGGCGCCAGACCTGGGTAGCGGCCGCATGATCGGGCTGGAGGAAGACCTGCCGGATGGCGGCGGCGACCACGGTGTTCTGCCCCTTGGGCACGTAGGCCAGTGCGTTGCGCATGAAGTGGACGCGGCAGCGCTGCCAGGTGGCGCCGAGCACGCGGGTGATCGCCGCCTTGAGCCCCTCGTGGGCATCGGAGATGACCAGCTTCACTCCCTTGAGGCCGCGGCGGGCCAGGTCCTTGAGGAAGCTCGACCAGAACGGCTCGGCCTCGCTGGGACCGATGTGCAGGCCGACGATCTCGCGCTTGCCCTCGGTGTTGACCGCGACCGCTATTATCGCCGCGACACTGACGATACGGCCGCCCTCGCGGACCTTGAGGTAGGTCGCGTCCAGCCAGAGGTAAGGCCAGTCGCCCGCCAGCGGCCGCTTGAGGAAGGCGTGCACGCGTTCGTCGATGTCCTTGCACAGCTTCGAGACCGAAGACTTGGAGATGCCGGTCATGCCCATGGCCTGAACCAGCTCGTCGACGCGCCGGGTGCTGACGCCGGCGATCCATGCTTCCTGGATCACCGAGACCAGCGCCTTCTCGACGGTCTTCCTGGGTTCCAAGAAGCCAGGGAAGTAGGCCCCGGTCCTGAGCTTGGGGATCTTCAGGTTGAGCGTGCCGAGCCGGGTGTCGAGGCTGCGCTCTCGGTAGCCGTTACGCCAGGTCGTGCGGTCGCCGGATCGCTCGTGTCGGCCGGCGCCGATCACGCCGTCGACATCGGCCTCCATGATCAGCTGCAGCACGCTCTCGGCAATGCTGCGCAGGAAATCGCTGTCTCCGGTCTTCGCCATCAGCTCGGCAAGCGGTAGTCTGTCTTCGGTCATCGGGATCAACTCCTCGGGTGGGTGTGACGTGTGGAAACTCCACCTTACCGATGAGCCCGGTGGCCACCGAGATCGAAACTGCTGGTGGTGGGGCATGCCCCACCACCAGCAGCACCTAAATCTCCACCGAAAATTACACCACGAGCGCGGACGCTAACGTTCATTGACATCATGGTCCTGTCGATGCGCCTCTGTCTCGGCGCCCCCAAACGGCACCGCAGCGTGACAACGGATACGAATTTTGTCCTTCTTCTTCGCCCCCTTGAACCCGAAGGTGCCGACGTTCGCTGCGAGCGCCGTCGACAGATCCTCAATCAGCCCATCAGGGTTGACCTTGGATTTGCGCAGCCAAAAATGTTCGTCGAGGACGGCCTCCAGGCAGCCATCAACGCACGCATTCTGATATTTCTGCGTGGCGTCCTCGCCGGGCAAGACCGACCAGAAAACAGGGCGATCCAGATAGGTGCGCAGCCGTGTCCAGCAGAAGCGTACGAGCCGCGCGAAATGCTGCTCCTGGAAATCGAAAAGGTCCGGAAGGTGGCGATAGAGTGCTCGGCCAGTCACGACGCCAGGGGCGCCGAGAGCCATATCCACCAAGGCGTCCAACTCCCACCGGCTTAGCCAGGTGATCGCCTCTGCCTCTTGGCGCTGTTTGAGCAATGTTTGAAGTGTCGCATCCTTCTGTGCGACCCGGCCCCAGTTCTTCTGGACCACCGCGAACTCCCGCGCCAGCGGGGCCTTCTGCGCGTGCTCGATGGCAGCGAGGATCGCCCATGCTGGTTTGCGGCGTCGGTTGCTACGCGCATTCGGAGCATCCGGCGCGATCGTCGGGGGCAACGCCTGAATAATCTGCTGCCGTGCCCTGTCCCTGATCTGCTTCATCGCCGCCTTTCCCTTCACATCGAGCGGATCGACAGCGCGGATCAGGAAGGGGCTCGGGTGAAACAGGGCGAGCGTGGGCCCTTGGTTGGGCTTCGGATTTAGGTGGCGTTTCTTCCACGCGGCGGCGTAGGGAAGACTGCTTTTCCCAACGTATTTGCGCTCGACCTCTAGGCTGACAAGGGCTGCCAGGCTTTGCGGCGTGGCCCTGAACCGGCTGAAGATCAGCATCTTGGGTGATTGCGTCACCTTCGCCCATGGGCCGGAAGGCGCCCACCAAGTCAGCGATGGCAACACCCATGGGAGCGCAAGGGCCTCCGTCGGCACAAGGTCGTTGAGGGCGCGGAGCTTGGCGCTTCCCCAACCGTCTTTGGGCGGCTTGAAGCAATTGGTGACTCCAAGCCGGGGGACGCTGCGCGTGGCTGGAAAATCTATGTCGCGAGAAATCAGGTATCGGTCCCCCAACGCTTGCGCAGGGAGAGGCACTGAAAGCCAGTAGCCGATCGCGCTGCCCGCGAGCTTGGGCGGCACATGGTCGGTGAAATGGCGATAGACGTCGAGATCGTGGGGCTCGATCCTTACGGACGGCGGCGCAGGCTCTCCGGCATGGTCGGAAGCCGGACGCTCGGTCCGCGACATGAGCGGTGTGAGGAGCGCCTCGAGATGATGCTTGAGCGTTTGCGCCTCTTCGATCGCCGCCGTTCGGCTATCGGGTGGCAGGTGGCCGATCAAATGCAGGAGATCGCCAAAACGACGAAATTGGGTTTCAGCCTCAGCGCGTACAGCCGACCCGCCCAGAAATTCGATAATCTCGAAAAATTCGACATGAGGAGCAGCCCCAGCGCCGCTTTCCCAGCGCTCGGCATAGAAGCGATAGGGCGTGGCGGACAGGAGGAGGATCGGCGGCGGCGTCCCTCCATCTATTCCTGCCAGCAATTGACGCGCCAAGGGATTATCGGCGCCTGCGTCGAGCAGCTCGCGATAGCATTGGAACTCGTCGAAAATGACGAGATCGGGCGGGGCGGAATCCAAAGCGGCTTGAGCGAGCGCCTTCCGCATCCGGCCCAAGCTCTGGCCATGTTTGCTCGTATCGATCGCGTGCAGAATGTTTTCGCGGGCCGGCTTGCCAAATTCCGCGCGTAACGCTCGGCCATAAGCCGTCTTGAAGAGGGCGGAGACATTGTCGAACTTGCCTTGAGCTTCCTCGCACGCCCATGGCCAGCCGGACGTTGCGCCATATTCGATATAGCCTTCCGGAAAGGCCGCGGTCAGGCCCGGGTATAGTTCGTCCAACAGGAGCTTGATAAACGCGCGCTCGACAGCCTTTCCGCCGTAGAGGCGCTGCGAGCTGGAGAACGATGTGGTGGGTGTAAAGGCGTAGAGCCGCAGCTTTCCCTTCCGTTTTTCCTCGAACGGAATGAGACCGACCCGGTCGATGATGGAGAGTGCGTCCTTGGCGTCGTCCTTGTCGAGGAAGCGCAGCAGTTCGACCTTGTTCTGGTCCGCGACTTTGAGCCCGCTCGTAATATAATAGACCGTGAACTTACGCGCTTTGCCCGCCAACGCCGCAAGCGTATCTCGGGCGACGACGGTTTTTCCGAGGCCGACTTCGTCCGCAACAAGAAACCGGCGCAGTGGGTTGCATCCCGATAGGGCGGCAGTTGCAGCCTTGACCGTCGCGGCCTGGAAGGGTTTCGATCTTGCGCTCATGAGGCAAGCTGGGTCCGCGCGATAGCCCAGATCTGAGCGAGTTCGTTTAAGTCAGCTCTCTCCGTTTCGCTCAGGTTTTCGCCGTGGGCGAGAAGCGCATCCACATAGGGCGCAAAATGGCGATCGACCCGGCCGAAGGCTTTGCGATCGCGTGCCCAAGCCGTGAGAATATCCTCCAACGTAAGGCGGTCATAACCCAGGCCTTGGGAGCGGTTGCCCCGCGATCCGGCATCGTCATCCCATGCGCCGCCGCCGACCGGAAGCGCGTCGCCGTCGAGCATCGCACGCATCCAGTCATGAAATGCGCGAAGCCCCATGTGGCTGGCCAGCGCGGCTAGATCCCGCTGCTCTTCGAGAGGCGGATCGACAGTGACCCGCTGCATCCACCGCAAATCGCCGTCTGGGCTGCTTATCCTGACCTGAATGAAGGCAGATTGAAGTGACAAGGGGATCGGTCCAAGACCGAGGCGGACGGCGTCGGTCGGCCAAGTCAGCAGGTCGCCATTTGCAGGTCCGGCGTGCAGCACATGGTCAGGGTAGGCGAGCGAAGGAACCGCCCGGGCATCGATCGAGAAGCATTCCCCGTCGCGGCGCAGAACCGGGTCCCAGGAGGCCATGAGCACCTTGCGCGACTCTTCCAGCGCATCGGCTGCACTCACGCTGCCCAGGTCTGCGGCGGCGAGTTCCTCTATGGTGACAGGCGTCGCTTTGCCGACTAGGAACGCCAGGCCGGAAGAGAACGCTTCGCCCGCCTCGAGTTCGACCATGATTTCCGAGTTGCGCCCGGACCATGCCCTTTCGGTCGCATTGGCGCTTCCGACCCTCAAGATGGTCTTCTCGCCCGAGTGGAAGCAGAAGATCTTCGCATGGAGAGCAAGGGGCGCCGGCTCCACATCATCTTCGGCCACGGGTTCGTTGCCGCCGGGCAGAGCGAGCGTAGACTCGTCAGCGAGCACGTCTGGCGCCGCATAGGCCAGGATTTTCGAGAAGCCGGTCAGCGATGTCCTGGACAGGCTGGCGATATCGGCAAGAGCCGGCATCGACGAAATCAGCGTTCTGGATTCAGCGGGCCCCCACTTGCCGGCCCTTTTTAGAAAGTCGGACGATAAGAACGGGCTGATGACCGTTATGCCGTTGATCGCGCCGGATGGCGGCTCCACTGGCAAGGGAACGCCTTGGTCCAGCCCATTGAGGAGGCCGCGTAAGCGAAAGCCGTCGGGCGCATCCCACCAGATCGTCTCCAGCTGCTTCGAGATGTCATCGGCATCCTCGCGCGATGCGGAGCGTGCGAGAGTGCCTCCGAGCGCGCCGACGCCAGGGAGCCGAACCCGTCCCTTCGCGCGCTTTTCGCTGCCATCCAGCAAAACGCCAGCGTCGAGATCCTGAGATCGGGTGAGGTTCCGGCTGCCAATCCAGAGCTTCCAGCGCGTTTCCGCTTTGGGGCAGTTATAGGCGACCAGAGCAATCTTCGGATGCCAGCTGCGCTCTCGTTCATCGTAGGGTTGCTCGACGATGAACTGATCGAGGATGCCTGCGATACGGGGAAGCGCCACCGGGCGCGCGATCCTCCCGCGCTGGATGATGATCCTGACGTGATCGCGCAGCCTGTCTATCGCTTCGGCAAAATCGACCGCTGTTCCGCTGCCCTTGTCATTGTTGCGACCAATCAGGGCGAGCAACACTGCCGCGACCGCAGACAGGTCGACCGAGTAGGTCGCGAACAATGCGAGCTTGACCGTCTCCAATCGTCCAGGCCGCAGTTCGTCGAGGTATGGCTGGCCGTCCCAAGCCTGCCGATCGCTCATACGACATCCTCCAGATCTCGCAGGAGCCGCTTCACATTTCCCCAGCGATAATGCAGCGGCTCGGCGCGACCATGTCGCTCACCCTGCCATTCCATGCGCCGATCGACGCCGAATTGGTTGTTGGCGAGACGCGCACGATCATCCTTCCTGCTGACCTCCGCCCGCGCGTACACGTCGAGCAACGGCATCGGATCCTTGCCATTCGCCCGAACCCAGGCCGAAGTCTCCTTCAGAACCCCTTCAACCGCGGGCGGGAGGTGGCCGATTTCGGCGAGAAACAGGTTCATATCCAGCCGAGCGGCCGGTCCGCCCCATTGCTCGACCGCGTCTTTCAGCGCGGCGCGATGTAAATTTGGCTGCGGCCGCTTGTCGCGCGTTTCCTTGAGTATCTCGACCTGGGCCGCATAAATCGCCCTGCCAATGGCCGACAGCGCCGCCGCCTGGCCGGTCCGCTTCAGCATGGCGGCTTCCTTGTCGGCGAGCGCGAGAATTTCGCCGTCCCAGCAGTGATCTGCCTCGTCGAGCGGCTTTCCAACCAGTTTCGACAAGAGCGAGGGCTCCCCTGGATCTGTCGGTGAGCGAACGGCGCGCAGTTTGGTCGCGAGATAGATCTGCTCCGGCGGTGAAAGCTCGAGCGTGAGTTTCCCTCCGCCATCCCAGTCGCCGGGGGCATCGATCAAGCCTGAGATGGGCCAGGCAACCGTCTCGAAGGGCTTCCCGTCATCGTCATGAAGCGTGCGCTTGCCGACCGCCGCCAAGAGCTTCGCCATATCCGGGCGGCTCCACGGCCGGCCATCCGGGCGGGTGCCGATCAGTCCCCACTTGGCGAGGGCTGTCCAATAGACATAGGCTGGCGGCTGGCTGATCGCTCGGGGGAAGACGTCCCCGCCGATCACCCCATCTTTCTCTCCGCCCACGCCATCGACATATTTGAGACGGCCGGTCAGCTCGTGTTCGAGATCGGAAAAGGCTTGGCCAAAATCCTTGGGGACAGGGCGCTTCGTCCGCAGGCTTTGGTAAAGCCAGGGGATGAGAAGCGCGTAGCGCAGCCGTGTGTGCAGAACCGATGTGCCGGGGAAGAAGTGATCGGCATAGCGCTGGTGGACGATGAGGAACCCGACCTCATCGCGCACCCCCGCTGCGCCGCCGAACATCATCTGTTCGGCCTGGCCCAGCGCTTTGCGCGACAAAAAGGTGAACCCAAAAGATGACACGAAGCCTCCCCCAAGGCGTGATTAAACCTGCAGCTTAAGAATATTTCAGAGTCGAAAGACATCATTCGCTACCAATAATTTTCAACCTCATAGCGCGGGTTTCGAGTAAATAGGTTTCAACCCCGGCAAGGAGATGCAAGCCTTCTTCGCCGATTGCTTGCCGCGATAGCCCGGGTTGCACGATGCGGACGTCGAACTCGAAGCGGTGATCTTGCCACCCGACCTTGAGTTTCTTGATGGCGGCGGCCGAGCCTTGCTCAATCCGAGAACTGAGGCCGCGGTCCCGGCGCATCTTTTCGCGCCTCAGCATATGTTGAAGCATACGGCCTGGCCGGTCGCGCCACCGAGCGGATTTCTGAGCCTGGCCGCAAACCTCGTAGAGGTCGCTGAGACGCGCACCTGGCGTATCCGTCCCGGAATACTTGCAGTGATACAGGGTCACGGAAACGACGCTGTCGGTGATGCGCAGCGCCACGACATCAGCGATCTCGCCTTTGCCATCATCGTCGAAGATCACATCATAGGGATCGGGGGCCGCCAGCAGCGTGTCGATGACGAGACGCTGGACTGAGTCTGCGCGCTTACTCGTGCCTTGAGACTCGACGCGGATATTGGCCTTCGACCAATCCCAGGCTTCGATCTTGTCGGATGGGTAGGGCTCGATCGTTTCGCCTTCGGGCAGAGTGTAGAGATGGCTGTAGATGAGCAGCGAGCCATCGCCGAAGTCGATTTGTGGCGAATCCTCGCCGAAGGATTCGGACAGCGTCTGCATCTTGCTGCCGACCTTGATCGTCGCCTTGGGACCGGCGCGCTGGGGGTAGCGGGCATGCCCATCGCTGAAGACGATCTCGAACTCGGCCGTGTGGTCATCGCTCCGCACGGCGAAGCGCAACGGTCCGGAACGAGCGTTATCGAGCAACTCGATATCGCATTCCGCGAAGGTTACGGGCTCATCGCCGAACGAGATCTCGATCCGCTCCTCAAACTGCGTGATCAAAGATTCAGGCCAATGGATCGCCACGGGTGGAACAGCCGGGCGCTGGCTGATCTGGTGGGGGCGCATCGCGCTCTTGAAGACGCCGTCGGTCGTGATGCTGGGATCGTTCACCGTGCGACCGACATCCTGGCACCAGTCCACCCAGTCGGTCAGGTCATGGACCTTGGCGCTGGACCAGAACTTGCCCTTCGCCGAGCATCCGCGTGAGGCCGGCACGCCGTCGAGAAAACCAGTGGCGAAGATGTTGTTCTTGATCCGCGACTGGGATTTCGCGCTGTCGAGGCCGTCGGCGACGTCCACGCCCATATACATGGAATAGCGGACGCCGCGCCCCTGATGGTGGGTGAGGCCGAGGTTCCGCAGGATGAGCCGCTTGAACCCGTGGAGGCTGCGGAACACTTCCTCGCCTTCTACGCGGCGGGTCGTATCGCCGCAAACCGCCTTTGCCAGGCGGTCGAACGGCCCCTTGGCGGAACTGCTGATGTAGAGCAGGCCACTTGCCTGATCCCAGTGGAGCATGTGCAGATCCCAGGTGACGTTTACCGCCTGCTGCGCCGAGGTCCAGCGCGCCTGTTCCTCCGCCCGAGTCACGAAGATCGCGACCCGGTGATGCGGGTTCAGTTTCATGCCGAGATAGACGCCGGGATTGTAGAGTTCCTCCGCGCGAAACGGATCCCAAGCATCACAGGACGTCCGGTAAAGGACCGCGTTCATTTTCGGCTCGAGGGTCTGGAGCGGAATGTCGATCAGATCCCCCGAAAAGCCCTTGAACATCTCGGCGCGGCGAACCTGGCGTTCGATCTTGGCCGAACTGAGCGCCTCTACCAGCGCGTTCCAGTCGGCGTCCTCGGCGTAGAGCTTGGCCAGCGAACGATCAACATCGTCGATGCCGGTATTGGCGATCACCGTCGCATCACCCAGGGTTGGGTCCTGGCGGGTAAAGCGGCCGACGAACTGGATCGTCACCGCCACGCTCTTGTGATGATCGTGCAATGCAGCGATCTTCAGCTCGGGCAGGTCAAAGCCCTCGCCGAGCATGTCGACACATACGATAATCCGGCTCTCAAAGCGGCGTAGCGCTGCCAGATTTTCACGTCGCTCCTTCAGCGATTGCTGGCTGTGGACGATGACTGGTCGACAGTCCGGATAGGCCGCCGCATAGAGGCTATGCAGGTGCTTGGCGCGTTCGATCGTGCTGCAACGGGCCATAGCCAGATGATTGAGGCCGGCGTCCAGGTCCGAGTCAAGTACTTCGCCGAGTTTGTCGATGATCGCCTGGTCGGCATCGGGTTGATCGAGTCCGAATACGGCCTCGAAGCGGATCGGCTTGAAATAGCCTTCCTGCTGCGCCTTCTTCAGTGGGTAGGTGTAGATGAACTCCCCATCGACGCGGCCTCCATCCTCACGAAACGGGGTGGCTGTGAACTGGATCACCGGAATGGGCGGCTCGTGCTCAACGAAGAGCCCGCGAAAGGACTTCCAAGTCCGTGCCCCGATGTGATGTGCCTCGTCGATAAAGAGTGCGGAGGCACGGGCCGCCATCCGTTCCTGCACCGGCGCCTCCGCGCGGCCCGCGATCTGCATCGTGGTGACGACGACATTGGCGCTGTCGAAGATTTCATCGACTTCGGCCTCGCTCGCCGGAATGTGCGAGAGCCGCATGACCAAAGGGAAGGCTGCGGTCTCATCGAGACATTTCTGCTGTTTCAGGACGCCGAAGGTCTCGAATTTGCCCGCGATCTGCTCACGCAGAGCGTCGGTGGGGACCACCACCAGCAGGCGCTCGAACCGCCGTTTGGCATTGAGCGCCAGCATTGTCTCGGTCTTGCCCGTGCCCGTCGGCATGACGATGGTGGCCGGGTCCGTCGATCGTGTCGCATGGGCAAGCGCGGCGTGAAGCGCGCCGATCTGGGGACGCCGCAAGCCAGGCTGCGCCGGCTGACCGTCCGCCGCGGCTCGTCCCTCGCGCAGATGTATCGCGTCGATCCAGGACGCGGAGACCGCCTTCAGACGCTCGGCGCGTGCGGAACGATCCAGCGTGTCGATGCTGGTCGGCGGTGCATTCATCCACCGGCCTTCACCCAGTTCGAGCGCATCGGCGATCCGTTCCGGATCCGTTGCGCCGGGCACAAGGAGAACGAGATCGGCTTCCAATGGCGTCGCCGTCTTCGCACTGATGATCTTCAGAATCTCGCCGGATTCCAAGGTCGTCTCGTGACCATTGACGCGGCGGATGGCGAAGGGCCGCAGCCGGCATCGCACCCTCAGCGTCGGAACCACCAACTGGCGCACGGGGCTTCCCAGCACTTTGCCATCAATGGCAAGCCGAGCCGGCAGCAGGAGTTCGACCTCGGGATTGAAGAGATCGTCCTGATTGGGGCCGGCGGGGCGCTTGCGGGAGGCCATCGTGTCTCCCTCCGTTAGGTCGCCACCGTCTGTGGCGAGGGCGAGACGGCAATCACCATTCCCCTCGTCATCAGAACGATGAGCCCGCGCTCGGCGCCGGTCATATCGAGATAGGCGCGGACCTGAGCCCGATAGTGGTCGAGCGTTTGAGCCTCGGGATTCACGTCGCTCTTCCAGTCGACAACCACGACGGGCCGGCCATCCTCGCCAATAGTCAGAGCGTCTGTGATCCCGGCCGTTGCGGTTTCTACGCCATCGGACGCCTGTGCGGCATAGACGGGAAATTCGGCCAGAAGGTCCGGCCGCAGGATCGCAATGTCGGGTAGGGCGAGGGTTTGCACGACACAGGCGGCCAGTTCTTCAGCCGACAGCCCCGTCGCCGGGGCGGAGACCGGAGACCGGCCGAGGGCGTGGATGAGGTCGGCCGCCCGGTCGGTCAGGGCGGCTACCGCCTCCGAGGTTTCGCCGGTCAGCACCTCTTCCATGAGCTTGTGGAGGATCAGCCCGCGCTCCCGGCCGCCTTGCACGAGGGCAGCGGCTTCCAGCTCGGGAGGCTGGTCGTCGGCCAACCCGGTCCAGATTGCGGCTTCTTCCTCCCGCAGCACGATCCCGGCGGCGTTTTCGTCGCGGCTGGGAGCAAGCCAGGTCAGCCGCGTCTGCGCGGCTGTGATGGTTTCGGCCTCGGCGGCGAAGGTCGCGCGCGTCTGGGTATTGTCCGTGCCCGCTCCTGCGGCCGTGAGGCCGGCAGGCAGATGGGAGGCGTCCAAGCCGGGCAGGTCGGCGAGCGACAGATCGACGAGACCGATCCAGGCGGATTTCGACGGCGTGGTGTCGAGCCGGGGGAGGACGAGAAGTTCGCGGGCGCGAGTGGCCGCGACATACCAGAGCCGGATGCGTTCGCGGTCCAGCTCTTCCTTTTCCGCTTGGCGCGCGGTTTCGTAGCCTTCGGGTGCGACGCCCAGGACCGAGCAATAGAAAGTCTCGGTCTGGCGGTCGATGACGGCGCTTTCGGGCGCCATGACGCCGGTCATGGTATTCACCGGAATGACGATCGGCCATTCCAGCCCCTTGGCCGCGTGCATGGTGAAGAGCGCGACCGCTTCCTCCTGCGCGTCGGGCCGTCCCTCGACGGCGCGCGCCTCGTCGGACCACGCTGCTGTCATCGCCTCGGCGAAGGCGCGCAGGCCGCGCACGGCGTAGCCGGTCGACAGGCTGAGATAGAGGTCGATGTTGGCGAGCGCGCGCTCGGCCTGGCCGCGATGGCGCTCGAGGAGGAGCGGGCGGACGCGCATCACGTCCACGGCCTGCGAGAGCAGTTCGTGCGGGGTCGTGCTGTTGCCGCGCCGGGAGAGCGATTGCAGCCGCTCGATGACCGCGCGCGCGAGTGAGTGCGTGATGACGGCCGGGTCGATGCTGAGATCCAGGCGCGGAATCCGATCCGGCTGTTCCTTCGAGCGCGGAAGTCCCCAGACGATGTCCAGCAGGTCTTCTTCGGTGAGGCCGACCAGAGGTCCGCGCAGCAGCGCGCCGAGCGCCAGCGTGTCGCGGCGATCGGCCAGGACGCGGGTCAGCGCAATTAGGTCCTGGATTTCCTGGCGGCGGAACAGCCCCTTGCCGGCTTGGGTCGCCACAGGGATGCCCCGGCGCTCCAGGGCTTCCTCATAGCGCCACAGCTCCGCGCCGGTCGGCGCCAGCAAGGCGATGTCGCCCGGCTGGCAGGGACGCTCCGCGCCGCTGCGACGATCGATGATTGGGTGGCTTTCGATCAGTCGGGCGCACAGCTCGGCGATGGCGTCGGCTTCGGCGTCGCGCTGCTGTTCGGCGCTGGCCTTGCCGTTTTCGTCCGCTACCGCGATGTCGAGGGCCGCCACGCACAGGCCGCCTCGGTCGCTATGGAACGGGTCGAGAGCGGTGAAGCCCGGCTGCCCATCGGCCGAGAGCACGGCCTCGAAGCGTTCGTTGACGAAGGTGAGGATCGAGGCGCAGGAGCGGAAATTGGTGGAGATCGACAGGAGACTGTCGGGGTCTTGGACGCGAAAGGCGTCGCGCGCCTGCACATAGGCGCCGACATCGGCGCCACGGAAGCGGTAGATTGCCTGCTTGGGATCGCCGACCAGGAAGAGCGCTCCCGGCCGGATCCGGAAGCGGGTCCAGTCGTCATTGCCTTCGACCGGCTCGCCGCAGAGCCGCCAGAAGATCTCGGTTTGCAGGGGATCTGTGTCCTGGAACTCATCGACGAGGACATGAGCGAAACGCTGTCCCAGCGCGCGGCGAACCTCGTCATGGTCGCGCAGCATATCGCGCGCGGCGAAAATCAGATCGTCGAAGTCGAGCTGGGCGCTTGCGCGCTTGTGGTCGCGGTAGCGTTGCAGGACAGGACGCGCTTCTTCGATCAGCGCCGCCAGGGCCTGGCTGGCCGCAGCCTGAAGAAGCGAAATCCAGGCATCGCAGCAAGCGGTGTAATGAGCATCGGCGTCGTCGTTCAGCCGATCACCATCGGCTTTCGAGAGGCCAGCCTGTTTTGCAGCGGCGGCCCATTTGCCCTTCTTGCGATAGGAAGCGAAGGTGCCAGCCTTGGTGCAAAGGTCGGGATGCGGCCGTGACGTCAGGAGTTGGACGAGGCCGGCGGGGGTTGCGGGATCGGAGCCATTTGCCAACGCGGTCGCCATCTCGACCAGCCGTTCGACGATCACAACCGTTTCCGGCTCGGTCGTCCCTGTCCCATGCATGAAGCCCGCGAAATCCGCCGCGGCCTGCCGGAACGCCGTCAGGCGGCCGTCAAGCGGGGATATGGGCGGCGCGGCGAGGGTACGGCGGCGGCGCAGATTTTCGGCAATCTTGTGAACGAGCGCCACGGTTTCGCCGGGGCTGTGCAACACCATCTCTGCGAGGATGCCGCCCTGGCCGCCGGACAGGCGCTCGCGCAACCAGCCATCAACAATTTCGAGGAAGGTGAGATCGGCCTGATTGCGATCCATGACGCCGGCGCCGGGATCGATGTCGGCCTCCGCCGGATAGGGCTTGATCAGGCGCTGACAGAAGCCGTGGATGGTTGAACAGGTGATTTCGTCGATCGCGGTGCTTGCGGCGGCGAGATTATCGCGATGGGCCTGGGACAGGCCGTGGGGCAGCGCGACGCGCAGCTCGGTCGCGATCTTGCCGTCCGAGAGGTCGGCGACGAATTCGCGGACACGGGACAGCAGCTCGCTCGCGGCGAGTTCGGTAAAGGTGACGGCGGCAATGGCGCGCGGCGAGACCCCTTCGGCAAGCATCGCGGCGATGCGCCCTGCCATGACGGCGGTCTTGCCCGAACCCGCGCCGGCCTCAACGAGGATCGACCGATCATGGAGGCTGATCGCGTCGCGGCGCGCGCCGTCATCCTTCAGCACTGTGGACACTCTGCTCATCATTCCGCCTCCCAGATCTGAGCGACTTCGCCCAGCCGCTCCGTCGCGGCCGGGAGTTTGCGTTTGCAATAGGTGGCGCTGGCGTTGGCCGGCAGGGCGAAGGCGAGGTCGTCATAGTCGCCGCCAGTGTCCGGCCCAGGCAGCGCCGCGCCGCTGGCGAGGCTGGCCCTCGCCGCGCGGAGATAGCCCGTGATTTCCGTGAGCACCGCCTCGGGATCATCGAGCTGGAGATCGACCGGATCTCGCGGGTAGAGCAGCGAGGCGCTGATGGCGACGTCATCGCCAAGGAGCGCTTTCACCGCAAAGGCATAGAGGCAGCGCTGAAGCTCGCGCCCGCCGTTCAGCCGGATGTTTCCCTGCGGCGTCCGGCCCGTTTTGTAGTCGCGAACCAGCGCACGCTTGCCGTCGCCCGAAATGTCGAGCCGGTCGATATAGCCGGCGATATTGAAGCCGGTATCGGGAATCGTGACCGGCGCGGTCGCATCCCATGGGGCCTCCGCTTCGGATTTCGGTTCTGAGCCGCCGAACGGCACCTCGCCATAGGCGCGTGCGCCCGGCAAGGCGTCGTCCCCATAGGACAGGGCGCGGCCCGCCAGCGCGCGGGCGTCGTCGAGGGTGCGGCCCCAGATAACCGCCGGCGGAACAGGGCGTTCGCTTTCCCAATCGGCGGCGACGGTCTGCGCGGCTCGGGCCACTGCGATTTCGATCATGTCCGTGTCGGCAGATGCGAGCCCACCCCCGATCTCGAGGTCGCGCAAGGCGCGGTCGAGAACCAAGTGGACGAGATCGCCGATTCCGAGCGCGTCGAGCACCAGCGGCTCGGCGCTGCTTTGCGGTTCGCGCCATCCGAACGCATAGATCCACACGAAAGTGAGCGGATTGCGTAGCAGACGGCGAAGCGAACTGGCCGACTGGGTGCGATCGAGAATGGCGAGAACGAGCGGATGGTCCGCGCGGACGAGCCCGTCATGGGGCGTGATCTCAGTCTGCCGCCAGTCGCGCCAGCAACCTTGCGCGCCGATCGCTTGCGGATCAGCGGCGAATTCCTGTGGCCGCGCCATAAGACGGTCGGTTTCGCTGAAGGCGTGGGCCGGCGTCGCGTTGCGGCGGAGGTAGGTTTCGGCGCCATGCCCGGCAAGCAATGGGCTGCGTCCCAGGAGACGGCCGTCGCTGTCGCGCCGGGCGCGCGAGAGAACGACAGCGCCAGCCGTCGTGGCGAGGATCGTCTTGAAATCTCGGCGGTCGGCGAGGTTCACCGGAAGCGGATCGAGGACCGGGGTCGGGATGATGTGATCCGGGATCAAACGGTCCTCGGCGATCCCGCGTGGCCAGCGCGAGGAATTGAGGCCCAGCAGCCGCACGAAACGGCGGGGGGATGCCGCGAGCGCGCTGGCCGGCATCCAGGCGACGGAGACGCAGGCTTCCAGTCCGTCGTCCTGTTTCAAGATTTCCAGCGTTGCGTCGATCGAGGCGGCAGGCCCGGCGAGCAGTGCCTTGCGCCAGATTGCGTGCGCTCGGCCCTTGAGGAAGGCTTCACCGATCTCCGCCGCTGCGTCCGATCCTTTCGCCAGAATCTCAACCGCCGAGCGCAGTGTCGGCGCGTGGTTTGCGCCATCGGGCCAGTCGTCTGGCGTCAGCCTGGCCAGTAGGCGGTTCCAGGCGCTCGGCGTAGAGAGAGGAGCGTCTGTCGGCAGGACGCGCAACCAGCCTTCGGGCAGGGCCTCGAAAGGCCCGCCGTCCCGGCACAGCGCCGCGAGGCGGCGCAGGCGCGATTGCGACAGGCCGCGAACGACGATGTCGGCCAGCGCTGCGGCCGCCTGGCCCTCGCGCGTGGCGACGGTTCGGACGCCATGAACGAAGTGCAGGTCGATATTGGCGTCGGCGCGCAGGGCGAGGAAGTGATCATCATAATCTGCGGGCGACGCGGTCGCGAGGGCGATTTCCGAAGGCGATACGCCCGAGGCGAGGAGGCTTCGCACCCAGCGCATCGCCTCGATGGCCTCGTGATAGGCCGTTGCGGCGCTCACGGCGCGAATTTCCGGCGTGTGTGCCGGCGAGCGCGATATGGTGACGCCCGTGCTTTCGAGCCATGTGGGGACGCTCCTTGGGCCGGCCGTCCACTGCACGGGGATATGTGCGGTGAGGGCTGCGAGCAGCGGCCTCCAGCAGGGCGAGAGTTCGGTAAGGCCGACGATCTCAATCGGGCCGAGGACGGTCGGTGCGTGACCGATGCGGGCGATCGCGGCAGTGACGATGTCGAGAGGCCGCATCATGCCGGGCGGAAGCTGATCGAGGACGGCCGTTTCGAGGCGCGCAATCGCGGCGAGTCGGGGATGAGCGGCCGCGTGTGCGGCAAGGTTGATGCCCGCGCGCCAGGCTTTGCGGAGCGTATCGACTGCCGCGTCGATCATGCCGGGGAGGATTTTGATGCTCTCCAGTTCTCCCATCTGGGTCGCCGGCAAGGCCGCCTGAATGGCCGCGCGCAGGTTCTCGTCGTCAATCGGTCGGGCGAAGCCGCCGGCCAGCCGGACGACCGCCTGCTCGAAGGACATGACCTGCAGTCCGTGACGCGCGTTCCGGGCCGCCGCCAGCCGGCTTTCCCGCATGGCGAGGCGGCCATGAATGACCAGCGTGGATCGACTCGGGATGGTCATGGCCGCTCTCCTTCCGGTTGCTGTATTGCCCGGGCGCGGAGTTATCGCTGGGACCACTGTCGGTTGGCCGGTCATCTCGCGTTTCGAGTTGTGCCGCTGCATGACTTGCCCCGCCCATGTCCAATCGCCCATTGACGGGCGCCCTTAATGGGAATAATAATTACACGCACTTCATCGTGGTGTCCATATAGTTTTTATCCTCACTTACGAAACGGGAAGCAATGGCAGAGGCTGCAACGGCGCTGAAATGGGGGGTGGAGCGCCGACTCGAATTCATCGAGTTCCGGCTGTTCTGGGAGGGCTCGATCAACCGCGCCGACCTCGTGGAGGTGTTTGGTGTGTCGGTTCCGCAGGCGTCGAAGGATCTGACGCTCTACCAAGAGCGGGCGCCAGGGAACATGGAATATGACACGCGCGCCAAGCGCTACGTCGCGGCCGAGAAGTTCATGCTGCGCTTTCTCGATCCCGACCCTTACGTCTATCTCGCGCAGCTTCGTTCGGTCGCTGAAGGCGCTGTGCCATCTCATGATTCCTGGATCGCCGCGCTCCCCAGCGCCGACGTCGCACTGACTCCCAGGCGAGACATCGACATAGAGGTTCTGCGCAAGATGCTCGACGCGAGCCGTGAGGGGCACTCCGTCGAGATCTTCTATCAGTCGATGAACAAGGCGCGGCCGGACCCTATCTGGCGGCGCATCACCCCTCATGCCTTCGGCTACGATGGCTTCCGTTGGCATGTCCGGGCCTATTGCCACCTCGAACACAAGTTCAAGGATTTCCTGCTGCCGCGCATTCTGGAGGTAGGTGCGAAGGGTGAGCCGGGCGAGCCCGGCGAGCGGGATTGGCTCTGGAACAACTATTTCGACGTTATCATAGGTCCGCATCCAGCGCTCACCGCAAGCCAGAAGAAGGTCGTCGCCAAGGATTATGGGCTCGATTACGGTAACGGCGTGCTGACGGTTCGTTATGCAATGCTCTTCTATGTTTTGAAGCGTCTTGGTTTGCTTGGTGACGCTGCAAAGCAGAGCGCCCATACCCAGCATATTGTGACAATAAACCGCAAGGAAACTGAAGCCGCACTTGAGAAGGCGGAGTTTCAGCTATGAACGAATCGGGAGGCGCTGACTGATGGGGGCAAGGCTTGAAGAGATAAAGAACGGCGCATCCGTGCGAGGCGTTGCCTCGGCACAGGCCGTGCATGTCATTTCGGTCGATTGGATCGGCGATCAGGCGGTCAGCGTCGTCTTCCGCGATCACAACGGCGCGGTGGCGGAGGCGGTTCTTTATCGCGACGACGAGCACCGTCTGGAGATCGAACAGAACGGCCGGCCCTGGTCGTTCGACGCGGACGGTGCGTTGCTGCGTCTGGTGACGGAAGCCAACCGCATCAAGTTGGCGCACTATTTCGATCCGTATCTCGCCATCCACACCAGCCTGGTCGACCCGCTGCCGCACCAGATCTCTGCCGTTTATGGCGAGATGCTGCCGCGGCAGCCGCTTCGCTTCCTCCTTGCCGACGATCCCGGCGCCGGCAAGACGATTATGGCCGGGCTATTGATGAAGGAACTGATCGCCCGTAGCGATCTGGAGCGATGCCTCGTTGTCGCGCCGGGCGGCCTGGTCGAGCAGTGGCAGGACGAACTCGGCCAGAAGTTCAATCTTGAATTCGATATCCTCTCCCGCGACATGATCGAGAACTCGCGGTCGGGCAATCCGTTCAGCGACCGGGATCGGCTGATCGTCCGTCTCGACGTGCTGGCGCGCAACGAGGAGCTTCAGGAGAAGCTCATGAGCGCGCGCGAATGGGACCTGATCATCTGCGACGAGGCGCATCGCATGTCGGCCACCTATTTTGGTGGCGAGGTCAAATATACGCGCCGCTATCAGGTCGGTCAGAAGCTCGGCCAAGTCTGCCGGCATCTGCTGCTGATGTCGGCGACGCCGCACAATGGCAAGGAAGAGGATTTCCAGCTTTTCATGGCGTTGCTCGACGGTGATCGGTTTGAGGGCCGGTTCCGGGATGGCGTCCACTATGCCGATACCGAAGACATGATGAGGCGGCTGACCAAGGAGGAACTGCTGAAGTTCGATGGCCGGCCGCTCTTCCCGGAACGGCGGGCGCGCACCGTCAAATATCAGCTCTCGGAAGGGGAGGCCGCGCTCTACACCGCCGTCACCGAATATGTGCGCACTGAGATGAACCGCGTGCAGCGGTTCGCCGAAGGCGATGGGAAGAAGCGCAATAATGTCGGCTTCGCCTTGCAGATTCTCCAGCGGCGTCTCGCATCGTCGCCGGCCGCCATTTACCAGTCCCTCAAGCGACGGCGCGAACGGCTGGAAAACGAGCTGGGTGAGGCGCGCCTTGCCGCCAAGGGCCGCCGGGCGGGCATGGGTGAGCCGGCGATCAACGCCGATATGCTGCGCAATATCGAGGAATATGGCCAGGAGGAGATCGACGAGCTTGAGGATCTGATCTCGACGGGCGCGACGACGGCCGAGACGGTTGAGCAGCTCGCGTTGGAAGTTGAGACGCTGAAGGGCCTGGAGACGATGGCGCTCGGCGTGCTGCGCTCCGGCGTGGATACGAAGTGGAGCCAGCTCAATCGTATCCTCGACGACGATCTCATGATTGATTCCGCCGGCAATCGCCGCAAGCTGATCATCTTCACCGAACCCAAGGACACGTTGCACTACCTGCTCGACAAGGTGCGGGCGCGGCTTGGAAATCCCGAGGCCGTGGAAGTGATCCACGGCGGGGTGTCGCGCGAAGAGCGACGCAAGGTCGTCGAGCGCTTCATGCAGGATAAGGACATGCTGGTCCTCATCGCCAACGACGCGGCGGGCGAGGGCGTGAACCTTCAGCGCGGCCACCTCATGGTCAATTACGACTTGCCGTGGAATCCCAACAAGATCGAGCAGCGGTTCGGCCGTATCCACCGCATCGGCCAGACCGAGGTTTGTCATCTTTGGAATCTGGTCGCGGCCGACACGCGCGAGGGTGAGGTTTATGCCCGTCTGCTTGAGAAGCTGGAGGCAGCACGCGAGGCGCTGGGCGGCCGTGTCTATGACGTGCTCGGCGAATTGTTCGACGGCGTGGCGCTCAAGGATCTGCTGTTTGAGGCGATCCAGTATGGCGAGAAGGAAGAGGTAAAGGCGCGTCTGTTCCAGCAAGTCGATGGCGCGGTCGATCAGGCACATCTGCTCGAATTGTTGCGTCGCCGCGCTCTGACCAACGACACCATGCCGGAGGGCAGGGTCGAGGAGTTGCGGCTTGAAATGGAACGCGCCGACGCACTGCGTCTCCAGCCGCACCACGTCCAGAGCTTCTTCGTCGAGGCGTTCCAGCATCTGGGCGGTCGCATCAAGCGCCGCGAGGAGGGGCGCTGGGAGATCGCCCATGTGCCTGTGCGCATCCGCGAGCGGGATCGTCAGATCGGGACCGGCGCGCCGATCCAGACGCAATATGAGCGGATCTGCTTCGAGAAGGACAAGATCAACCAGCAGCCGGTCGCTGCCTTCGTCTGTCCCGGCCATCCGCTGCTGGAAGCGGTGATCAGCCTGATCCGTGAACAGTATGAGCAGATCATGCGGCAGGGCGCGATCCTGGTGGACGACACCGATACCGGCGACGCGCTGTCGGCGATTTTCCTGCTGGAGCATACGGTCCAGGACGGTCGAGTCACCAGCGCCGGCAAGCCGCATGTGATTTCGCAGCGGCTCCAGTTTGCTGCCATCGACAAGGCCGGAAACACCGTCAACGCCGGCATCGCACCGCATTTGAATCTGCGCCCCGCCAGGCCGGAAGAGGTCGCCAGCGTTCGCGATCTTCTGGACGAGAGCTGGCTGACTACCGATCTGGAGAGGGCCGCAATCCGGTTTGCGACGGTCGAGCTGGCGCAGGGCCATGTCGCCGAGGTCAAGGCGCGGCGCCTACCCGAGATCGAAAAGGTTGAGCAGGAGGTTCGCGCCCGGCTCAAGAAGGAGATCAATTATTGGGACTCGCGTGCCTTCGAGCTGAAGGAGGAGGAGCGCGCTGGCAAGAAGACGCGGGTGAATTGGCAGAACGCGCAACGACGGGCTGAAGATCTGGCAGATCGGCAGAAGCGCCGCATGGATCAGCTTGAGCGGGAGCGGTTCATCTCATCGCAGCCGCCGCGCGTGCGGGGTGGCATGGTGGTCATTCCGCGGGGCTTGTTGGAAGCACGCCAGTCGCCAAGCGTCCCGGACCATTTCGCAGAAGACCCGGCCGCTCGCCGGGTTATCGAGCTTGCGGCGATGGAGGCGGTCATGGCGGCCGAGCGGGCGCTGGGCAACGAGCCGGCCGACGTCTCCGCCCAGAAGATCGGCTACGACATAGCTTCCCACGATCCGAGGGCGGGGCATCTGCGTTTCATCGAGGTCAAGGGACGCATCGATGGCGCCGACAGCGTGATGGTCACGCGGCAGGAGGTCATCACCTCGCTGCACGAGCCGGAGAAGTTCATTCTCGCCATCGTGCCGGTCGCCGCCGGCTTCGCCCATGCACCGCGTTATGTGCGCGGCCCGCTCGTCGAACGGGAGCCGTCGTTCCTCGAAACTGCAATCCAGTTTGACCTCCGGCGCCTGCTGGAGCGGGCGCAAGAGCCGGCATAGGGGGCGACATGACCGGCATTTCGGATTTTTCCATCCTGGCCCCCGTGCCGTTGGAGCACCTGCAATCGGGGCGCACGATCGCCAGCGCCACGGGTTTTGTCGCTTTTGGATCGCGGAAGTGGGAGCTGTTTCGCAAGGTGGATGAACTGCGCGGCGGTGCGCGCGTGCCAGTCTTGATCTATCCGTCGCACGAGGATGTGGCCGCCAAGCTTAGTTTTGTCGTGTCCTGGCTCGGTTGGTATGTCGGCTGCGAGGAAAGCGGAAACGGCAAACACTCAAAGGCAATGTCGCATCGCCCGCCGACGACCGGCCAATATACGGCCGATAATCAGGGCCACTGGGCGGTGTTCTGGCACGTTTGCGATCTGCAAGAGTTGCCAGCCGGGCAGCGGATGCCGATCTCCGCCATCCAGTCCGTCAAGGGCGGCTGGCGCAAGACGGCCCCGCCGCGCGGACCTGAGCTGGTCGCCACGCCATCGACGCTGGAGGTTCCGTTGTGAGCGCGGGCCGCCAGATCGAAACCATCCTCGCCGACCCTCCTGGCTATTTTCGGTCGATTCAGGAGCGCGCCACCAAGCGCTGGGATCAGCTCGATGCCGACCCGGAACTTGCCGGACCTTGGCACCAGCTCTTCAAGCAGGTGCAGAGCCCGCGCCATATTCTGTCCGAGCTACTCCAGAACGCTGACGACGCCGGGGCCAGCGAAGCGCGGGTGTCGATCGAGAACGATCGCTTTGTGTTCGAGCACAATGGCGAGGACTTCATCGAGGCTCACTTCGCCTCGATCTGCCGGTTCGGTTATTCCAACAAGCGCGCGCTGCACACGATCGGTTTCCGTGGGATCGGGTTCAAAAGCACGTTCAGCTTGGGCGATCGGGTCGAGCTTTTCACGCCGACCCTAGCAGTCGCCTTCGAGCGCACGCGGTTCACCCAGCCGCATTGGGTCGATAGCCGTCGCCTGACATCGGGAACTACGCGCGTTGAAGTGGCGATCGCCAACCCGCTGCTGTGCCGCGAGGTGGAGAAGAATCTCGACGAGTGGCTGAAGAGTCCGGTGTCGCTGCTGTTTTTCAAGAAGATTCGCCGCCTGCGGATCGGCGACAGCGAGGTGCATTGGCAGAGTCTCGGGCCTGGCCCCGTCGCCGAGAGCGAATGGATGGCTTTGGATGAGAAAGCGGACGATCCCTTTCTCCTCGTGCGGTCAGGGGAGGAAGCCTTCCCGGCCGAAGCGCTCGATGAGATCCGCAAGGAGCGGATGCTGGGGGCCGAGGATGGCGGCGATTTTCCGCCCTGCCGCGTGGAAATCGTGCTGGGCGCGAAGGGCCGGCTCTATGTCGTGCTGCCGACCGGCGTGGAAACGACGCTACCTTTCGCCTGCAACGCGCCCTTCATCCAGGACCCCGCTCGTCTCAAGATCAAGGACCCGGAAACCTCGCCGACCAACCGCTGGCTCCTGAACCGCGCTGGAGAATTGGCCGCCAGCGCCATGATGGAGTGGCTGGAGCAGACCAAGACCAGCGCGCGGGATCGGGCAGACGCCTATGGCTTGCTGCCTGACGTCGACCGTGAGGCGGCCACGCTCGAAGGGGCGTGCGGCGCGATTGTCGAGCTGGCGTTTGACGCGGCCATCGAAGGCCGACCGATGCTTCTGACTGAAGAGGGACGACTGGTCGACGCCAAGGCCGCGATCACCGTGCCGCGGCCTGTCTTCGACATCTGGCCGGCGGACCAGGCCATGGCGCTGCTCGACGTCAAATCCCGGCCGGCGCTGTGCCAGCATGTATCGGCCAAGAACCGGACCAAGCTCGTTCACTGGGGTCTGGTCGAGGAGTTCTCGAAGTCCGATCTGCTCGAGCGCCTGCGCAGCCATCATCTGCCGCGGCCTGCGACCTGGCGGCACCTGTTGAATCTGTGGGCCTATATCGCGCCCGAGGTGACGGGTTGGCAGTGCCACGACACCGACGGCCTGCGGATCGTGCCTGTGCAGGGCAAGGAGGTGCTCTACGCGGCGTCGGAGATCGTTCGGCTCGGCGAGAAGAAGCTGCTTCAGTCGGAAGAGGATTGGGAGTTTCTCGCCAGCCATTTGATCGTCCTCAACCAGAACTGGACCCGGTTCCTCGCCGAGCAGCGCCGTGACAAGGCGGAGGGAGAGAACCGCAAAGACCCGGTTGAGGCGGCCTTCGCGGTGCTGGAGGAGATCGGCCTCGACGGGACGAGCGACGTCAACGCGGTGATCGAGCGGGTCGCCGCCGACTATTTCGCGGCTGGCCAACCGAAGCTCGCCGAGTGTGTCCAGCTCGCCCAGATCGCGGCCAAGCTGGGCGTCACCATTGGCGACGCCTTCCGATATGCCTGCGCCGACTTGAAACTTCGGCCGATCGGCAAGGGGGTGTTGTTCGACGAGAATGGCGCGCTCGAGGAGTTGCTGCCGGAGTCCGTCCGAAAGACGCAGCTCCTGCACGGTGATTATGTAGCGAGCTTCAAATCCTGCACGCGGGAGGATTGGCTGCGCTGGGTATCGTCGGGCCGTTCGGGGCTTCAGACGATGGCGCCGCTCGCGCAGAAGCGGACCAGCCTTTACGGACGTCAGCGCGCGGTGACGGAGGCGCAGGCGCGCGGCCAGCGTCAGGGGCTTTACTACGCCTATGTCACGGAGAGCTTCGTTCTCGATGACTGGGACTTCTCGGCCGATTACTGGCGGCATTGGGAGGCGTTGTCGAAGGCCGATCCCGGCATCTGGGCCAAGGTGGTTGGAAAGATTCTGGAACAGCGTGACATCTATTGGTCGCGGGCGTCGAGCGCTCGCCTGTTGCAGGTGGCGACAACCGGATCGACGCGAGCAGTCAGCTCGGAACCGTTGCTGGCGGACTGGTTGCTGAAGTTGCGGGCCAAGCCCTGCCTTCCCGACACCCGCAACATCATCCAGCTCCCGGCCGACGTGGTGCGCAGGACACCGGAGACGGAGGCGCTGATCGACGTCGAGCCCTTCGTGCATGGCTTGCTCGATCGGGAAACGACGCGCCCGCTGCTCGATCTTCTCGGTGTCCGCAGCACGCCGAGCGGTCCCGGACGCCTGCTCGACCGGCTGCGCGCCTTGGCGAAATCCGACAAGGCTCCGGCGCATGAGGTGGAGAAATGGTATCGTCGCCTGGATCAGATGCTCGACGGGTGCTCGACCGCTGACGCGCAAAACATCAAGAACGCCTTCAAAACCGAGAAGCTGGTCCTCGCCCAGGACGGGACTTGGGTGACGTCGGCCGGCGTTTTCCTGGCCGGGGACGAGGAGGATGTTCCCGGCGCGGCGGTCGTCCGCGCCTCCGTGCTCGACCTCAGCCTATGGCATCGTATCGGTGTCGCCGATCGCCCGTCCGCGGACCTGGCGCTGCAATGGCTTGGGACGCTGGCCTCGGGGAAAGCGCTCTCGGCCGACGACGCCCGGCGTGTTCGCACCTTGCTGGTCCGATACCCGATCCGCATCTGGGAGGAGCGCGGGCACTGGCTGAACCTCGTGGGGGAGTGGGCGCCGGTCGAAACGCTTGCCTATGGCCTCAGCATGCAGACCCTGTTCCGGTGGAGCCATCTGCACGAATGGGTCAAGCGCAAGACCGCCGATTTTCAGCGGTTGTCGGGGGAGACGGTGCAGGCGCCGCCATTCTCGGCATTGCCGGCTTTGTCGGACCTCGTGGAGGAGCATTTCAACCAGCCGTCGCTGCTGGCCGGCATCGAAGATCGCCGCGCCTGGCTGACGGCGTTCGGAACCCAACTCGGGCGGATCGAGCTTGCCGATTCCACCGAGACCGAGCGCGTGCGGGCGCTGGCAGAAGCGATCGCGGCGACGAGCTGGGTCCAGACCCCCAAGCTGGAGGTCATTCCCTATCTCGACGGCGTGCCCGCCGGAACGGCGCGGCTCACCGACATCCTGTGGCTCGACGGCAAGCTGTTCGTTAGCCCGCTATCCAAGGCCAAGCTCGCGAAGCGGGTCCCGGAAGAGATCGGCAGGAATCTGAGCGCGGACATTCGCGCGGCGCTGGCCTATGCGTTCGAGCGCTCGTCCGAGGACATCAAGGAGTATCTCGAAGAGAATTTCACCCTCGGTCCTGAGCAGATCGTCGTCGCACCGATGGCCCAGCACGTCGTCGAAGCCGACGATGATGATGGTGTCGACGTGGTTGCCGAAGACGCGCACAGCGATGGTGAGCCGGTCGCTGCGAAAGATCTCCACCCCGACGAGGATGAGCCCGAAACGCAGCCTACAGCCGCGCCCTCGGCCGGGGAGCCAGATCGAGAGCTGATCGAAACGGAGGTGGCGACCAGGCCCCGGGCCGCGCCGAAACCGCCCCGTCCGAGCGTGATGGCGCGGTTTGCATTCGCCCAAGGCTATAAGGCCGATGGCGAAGATCGCTTTTTCCATGTGGACGGAAGCTGGATCGGTCGTGGCAACGGCGCGCGCTTTCCATGGGAGCGCCGCTCGGCCAGCGGCGAGATTCTGCGGCACTACTATCCCAAAGACCATTGCCTGGAGCACGAACCGCTCCAGCTCGAAGCTGACGTCTGGGGCCTGCTGGACCAGAAGCCGGATCTCTATTCGTTCATTCTCATCAACCCGGAAGGTGGTCCCGTCGAAATGACGGGCGCCCGCCTGCGCGCTCTACGCGACGGCGGCGAACTGACCATCCATCCCGCAACGTACAGGCTTGTTTATGACCTCGACGACTAACCCCAAGAAGAAACTGATCGAGGTTGCGATCCCGCTCGAAGCGATCAACGCCGCCTCCGCACGCGAGAAGTCGATCCGGCATGGGCATCCGTCCACGCTTCATCTGTGGTGGGCACGGCGGCCGCTGGCGGCCTGCCGCGCGGTTCTGTTCGCCCAGCTTGTCGATGATCCGTCGAGCGACCTCGACAAATTCCCCACGCACGAAGCTCAAGAGGCTGAGCGCAAGCGCCTGTTCGGCATCATTGAAGAACTGGTGAAGTGGGAGAACTCGACCAACGAGGAGGTGCTGGAGCGCGCCCGCGCCGAAATCCGCAAGAGCTGCGGCGGCGAGCTACCGCCGGTCTATGATCCGTTCTCGGGCGGCGGGTCGATCCCGCTAGAGGCGCAACGTCTCGGCCTGCCCGCCTATGGGTCAGACCTGAACCCGGTCGCGGTGATGATCGGCAAGGCGATGATCGAGATTCCGCCGAAGTTCAAGGACAAGGAGCCGATCCATCCCGGCGCGAAGGACCGGCAGTTCTATCGCAATGCCGAGGGGCTCGCAGAGGACGTCAAGTGCTATGGCGAATGGGTGCGTGAAAAGGCGTGGGAGCGCATCGGGCATTTCTACCCGCAGGTGGACCTGCCGAAAGAGCACGGCGGCGGCAAAGGGACGGTGATCGCTTGGATTTGGGCACGAACGGTGCCCAGCCCTGATCCTGCCTTCTCCAACGTGGAGGTCCCGATCGCGTCGAGCTTCCTACTCAGCGCTAAGGCTGGGAAGGAAACGTGGGTAGAGCCGATTGTCGACAAACAGGCGAAGACCATCTCCTATCGCATCAGGCATGGCGGTACAAAAGCCGAACTCGCTGCTGCAAAGGAAGGAACCAAAGCAGGTCGCGGTGCGAATTTCCGCTGCCTTATGTCGGATACGGCGATCACTCCTGACTATGTGAAAAGTAATGGTCGCGCTGGCAACATGGGTCAGACGCTGATCGCGATCGTTGCGGAAGGCAATCGTGGCCGGGCGTATGTCACACCTGCCGAAGCGCACGAGAATCTGGCCTTTTCGGCAAAACCCGACTGGAAACCGGAAACCAGCCTGCCGAACGACCCACGGAATTTCTGGACTGTGGACTACGGTTTGACGACCTTCGGTGATTTGTTCACCGACCGGCAATTGGTAGCGCTGAATACCTTCAGCGATCTGGTCCAAGCGGCGCGAACGCAGATCGAAGCCGACGCATTGGTCGCCGGGCTATCTTCTGATCCGACCCCGCTGCGCGATGGTGGCATAGGCGCCAAAGCCTACGCCGAAGCTGTCAGCGTGTATTTGTCCTTTGCGATTGACCGGCTTGCGGATGCTGGCAGTTCGATCGCCACATGGTCGTCATCAGAGTTCATCCGTTTCACGTTTGCTCGGCAGGCTATCCCGATGACTTGGGATTTCGCTGAATGCAATGTCTTCAGCGATAGTACCGGAAACTATCTCGGTGCCGTCGATTGGGTCTGGAAGGCTCTCTCTGGGCTAGTTCCAAACGCGGCTGGCACTGAGATTCAGCACGACGCGCAGAATGTACGTTTGCCGAGTGGAGCGGTCGTCTCGACTGACCCGCCATACTACGACAATATCGGCTACGCGGATCTGTCGGATTACTTCTATGTTTGGCTTAGGCGTAACATTAAGGATGTTTATCCTGATCTCGGGAGCACCATTTCAGTTCCTAAAGAAGAGGAACTGGTCGCGACGCCTTATCGACACGGCGGGAAAGCGAATGCTGAGGAGCATTTCCTGACGGGTATGACGGCGGCTATATCCAGCCTTGCCCGTCAATCGTCTTCATTGTTCCCTGCGACAATCTACTATGCCTTTAAGCAAAGCGAGGTCGAGCAAGACGGACTGAGTTCGACTGGGTGGGCAACCTTCCTACAGGCTGTGATTGAAGCGGGTTACGCTATTGTTGGAACTTGGCCCGTTCGCACGGAGCGCTCAGCTCGGACAATTGCTACTGGCACCAATGCTCTCGCGAATTCGGTCGTCTTGGTGTGCCGGAAAAAGGAGAGTACGGCCGAGGTCGTCACCCGTGCCGAATTCATCCGTGCTCTGAAACGTGAATTGCCGCCGGCGATCTCAGAGCTTCAGGCGGCCACCATCGCACCAGCGGATATGCCACAATCAGCCATCGGTCCGGGCATGGGCGTATTTTCGCGTTACAAGGCCGTGCTGGAGTCGGACGACAATCCGATGAGCGTGAAAGCCGCGCTCCAACTCATCAACAAGGAACTCGACGAATATCTGGGCGGTATCCAGGGTGAGTTCGACGCGGACACCCGGTTCGCCATCACCTGGTTCGAGCAGCACGGAAACGGCAAGGGGGACTATGGTGTCGCCGACAACCTTGCCCGTGCGCGCGGTATCGCGGTCGAAAGCGTCAAGCATGCCGGGATCGTCGACAGCGCCGCTGGCAAGGTCCGCATCCTCGCGCGTGACGAACTCGACGAGGATTGGGACCCGGAAGAGGACCGACACTTGACGGTGTGGGAGTGCCTCCAGCATCTGGTCCGTCTGCACGAGAAGGACGGTATCTCCCACGACACCGCCGTGCTTTTGAAGAAGATCATCACCCAGGCCGAGGCGGTAAAAGATCTCGCCTACTGCCTCTACGACATCAGCGCCAACAAGCGGAAGGATGCGAAAGAGGCCACGGCCTATAACGCCCTGATCGCCGATTGGACCGAGCTGACGAAGGCTGCGGCGGCCATCCACGACACAAGCGGCGATCGTCAGATCCGGCTGGATATTTAAGGGGAACGGAACGTGGCAAAAAGCACGCGCCAATATGTGTTTGAGGGAATGGAACTGCTGCCTGCGGCGCTGATCCCCTTCGTCGAGAAGCGTCTCGAAACCTCGCTCAAGGGGCACTGGCAAGTCCAGGTGCTGGAAAAGCTGCCAAACCTGCGCCCCAACAGCAGCGGCGAGGTCGGTTGGGACCAGGCCGCGCTGTTCAACGCCATGGATCGCTTCTGGAGCGAAGCCTTCAAGGCAGTGCTCGGCCGTGCCGAACGCTCGCTGGTCAATGAACTGGGCGATGTCCGCAACAAGCTCTCGCACAACGAGACCTTCACCTACGACGATGCCGAGCGCGCTCTCGACACCATGCGGCGCCTAATGGAGGCGATCAGCGCCGGCGAGACGGCGGAGCAGCTCGGCAAGATGCGCGACACCATCCTGCGCACGAAGTTCACCGAGCTTCAGCGGAACGAGGAGCGGCGGAAAACCCAGCGTCTCGAAATCTCGGTCGAGACCGTGGCCGGCCTGTTGCCGTGGCGCGAGGTGGTCGAGCCGCATCAGGATGTTGCCACCGGCGAATTCCAGCAGGCCGAGTTCGCAGCCGACCTCGCCAAGGTGCATTCCGGCAGCGCGCCGCCGGAATACCGCGACCCGCGTCAGTTCTTCAGCCGCACCTATCTGACGGAAGGTTTGAGCGCGCTGCTGATCGGAGCCGCGAAGCGGCTGTCCGGCACGGGCGGCGATCCGGTCGTCGAACTGCAAACCAACTTCGGGGGTGGCAAGACGCACTCGATGTTGGCGCTCTATCATATGGCGGGGCCGACGCCGGTGCAGGACCTCTCCGGCCTGGACCAGTTGCTCGAAAAGCAGGGCCTCAGCGTGCCGAAGGCCATCAACCGCGCCGTGCTCGTCGGCACATCGCGAGGGCCGCAGGACGTGCTCCATGCCGAGGGCGACCGGAAAATCCGAACAACCTGGGGTGAACTCGCCTGGCAGCTCGGCGGCGCCGATGCCTACGCGATGGTGGCGGAGAATGACGCCAGCGGTATCGCGCCAGGCTCGAACCTGCTTGAGGCGCTTTTCAAGAAGTATGCGCCGTGTCTGATCCTTATCGACGAATGGGTCGCCTATCTGCGGCAGATCTACAAAGTCGAGGGGCTGCCGTCCGGCTCGTTCGATGCGAACCTGTCCTTCGTCCAGTCGCTGACCGAGGCGGTCAAGGCTAGCCCCGGCACGCTGCTGGTCGCCTCCTTGCCGGCCTCGCAAATCGAGGTCGGCGGTGAAGGTGGTCAGGAAGCGCTTGCGCGCCTCAAGCAGACTTTCAGCCGCGTGGAGTCCTCGTGGCGGCCGGCGAGCCAGGAAGAGAGCTATGAGATCGTCCGGCGGCGGCTGTTCAAAGACATCCCCGGCGACAAGTTCCATCATCGTGATAACACGCTGAAACAGTTCGCCAAGCTTTATCGGGAGAACGCCAACGATTTCCCGCAGGGCTGCGCGGACGAAGACTATCGGCGCAAGCTGGAGAAGGCTTATCCGATCCATCCCGAGTTGTTCGACCAGCTCTACACGAGCTGGGGATCGCTCGAAAAATTCCAACGCACGCGCGGCGTGCTGCGCCTGATGGCGCAGGCCATTCACGAGCTTTGGATGAACGCTGATCCATCGGTCATGATTATGCCCGGCAGCGTGGCCGTGAGTTCGCCGCGCGTGGAGCCGGAATTGCTCCACTATCTGGACGTGAGCTGGCAAGCGATCATCGCCGGCGATGTCGATGGCACGACGTCGACACCCTATAAAGTCGATCAATCCGCGCCCAACCTGAATCGCTATTCGGCTACCCGGCGCGTCGCCCGCGCGATTTTCATGGGAACCGCGCCCACCGCCCAGCAGCAGAATACCGGCCTCGACGACAAGCAGATCAATCTTGGTGTCGTGCAGCCCGGCGAGCGTCCGGCGATCTTCGGTGATGCCCTGCGGCGACTGACCAACCAAGCCAAGTTCATGCACGCCGATCTTGGGCGCTACTGGTATTCGATGTCTGCGAGCCTCAACCGCATCGCGGCGGACAAGGCGGCGCAGATCGAGGCGGCGCTGGTCGACGTGACGATTGACGCGGAACTCGGAAAATATGTGAACGGTCTCGCTGATCGCGGGCATTTCGACGCCGTGCAGGTCGCGCCGGCCTCGTCGGCCGAAGTGCCCGATGAAGCGGGTGGTGTTCGGGCCGTCGTGCTGGGCGTCAAATATCCGCACAATGGCCGCGACGGCTCGGAAGCGCTGGTCGAAGCGAAAGACATCCTCACGCAGCGCGGGAGCACACCGCGCGTCTATCGCAACATGTTGGTATTCATCGCCGCGGAAAGCCGTCAGCTCGATCATCTGAAAGACGCCGTGCGTGCTTCCCTCGCGTGGGGGGAGATCGTCCGCGACACCGAGCGGCTGAACCTCACCCAGAGCGACAGCGCGCTAGCCAAGACGAAGTTGGCCGAAGCCAACGAGACGATGAAGACGCGCCTCAAAGAGGCATGGTGCTATCTGCACTATCCGGCCCAGGAGAGCGCGCAGGCGGATTGGGAGTGGGTGTCCGGCAAGATTCCGGCGCAGGACGGGCTGTTGGCTCGCGCCAGCAAGAAGCTGGTGGCGGAAGAGGGCTTGCTAGTCGAGTTGGGGCCATCACGTCTTGATCGTGACCTTCAAAAATACATCTGGAACGACAAGCCGCACCTGTCGCTGAAAGATCTGCGGGAATACCTGAATCGCTACATCTATCTGCCGCGCCTCAAGGGCCAGGACGTGCTGGTGAAGGCGGTACAGGCCGCCGTGAGCGGGATGCTCCCCGGTCCCTTCGCCTATGCCGAACGGTGGGACGAAAAGTCGGACAGCTATCTGGGGCTGGCGATCGAACGTGCGGCAAACGCCGTGGTCGTGATCGACAGCGACAGTGTCATTGTGAAACCGGATGTGGCCGAGGCGCATCGTCCAGCGCCGGTGCAACCTGGCCAGGGTGACACGCCTGCTGGTTCTGGCGATGGCGCGCCACCCTCGGATGGACAGCCTTCAGAAAGCGGTGCGACCACATCTCCAGGGGAAAAGAAGCCGACACGCTTCACTGGGGCCGTGATGATCTCGCCGGAGCGGCCAGCCCGCGACATCCATCAGATTGTGGAAGCGATCGTTGAACAGCTTACGACGCTGCCCGGCAGTCAAGTGAGGCTCAGACTCGAGATCGAGGCGGACGTGCCCGGCGGTTTGGAGCGCGCCAAGGTACGGACGTTGGTGGAGAACGCCAATACACTCGGATTTATAGAAAAATCTGTGGAATGAGGTGTTGAATTTTTTGCCGTAAATGACCGTGCAGATTGAAACTATACTTATTCAGATACGGGGAACCATGGTGAGGTAAGGTGCTATTCGGCAAACTTGGAGAAAGGTGGCTCCAGTATGATCGAGTTGCGCCATATCCATTATTTTGTCGCAGCCGTAGAGCAGGGTAGCTTTCGCAAAGCGGCGAGGCTCTTGAATATTCAGGAGTCTGCGGTGAGCCGGCGCATCCGAGATCTCGAAGATCGGCTTGGAGCCTCCCTGTTTCACCGCCATTCCGGCGGCGTGGCTCTTACAGTGGCGGGGCAGCGCTTCCTTCGCCGTGTCCGCATCGCTCTCCAGCAGATCGAGGATGGCATTAATGATGTCGCTGCGATCGGCCGATCCGAGGATGGCATGGTCAAGATCGGCATCTTCTCATCGCTGGCATCCGGTTTCATGTTCGATCTGCTGAAGACGTTCGACGAGAAGCATCCACGGGTGTCAGTCGAGCTGATCGAGGGCAATCCGGCGGTTCATGTTGCCGCAATCCGCCAGCTTCAACTCGACGTGGCGCTCATAACCGGCACAGGCGATTGGCCCGGCTGCGAAACCGAACAACTTTGGACGGAAGGGGTATTCGCCGTCCTGCCAACCGAGCACGGCCTTGCGAAGAAGCAGAAGGTGCGCTGGCGCGATCTTGCCGAAGAGACCTTCATCGTCAGCGATGGGGCGCCGGGGCCGGAAATCCGCGACTATCTGGTCCAGCGTCTTGCAGACCTCGGCCGCCATCCGAACATCCACCCTCAATATGTCGGGCGTGATGTCCTTTTATCGATGGTCGCCGTCGGGCGCGGGCTCACTGTGGTCAGCGAGGCGGCGACAGGGGCGCAGTTTCCCGGCATCGTCTATCGGCAGATCGTGGATGAGGTCTTGCCCTTCAGTGCGATATGGTCGCGCAAGAACGATAACCCGGCATGCCGGAGGTTTCTCAGCCTTGCCCGAACATTGTCACGATCAGCAAGCGCGGCAATCACGCGGTTGAATGGGGCGTCGGAGACGACTGCCTCGCCTTCGCAAAGCCTCGATCTGTCGCCATGAAGCGCTCCAGCATGGGAACGATCAGGCGCACCGGATCGGCAGCTGGCTGTCCGGCCTCGCGGCCGAGGATTTCCGCGTAGGCGGTGAGATCCCGATGGAGCCTGGCGGGCAGCTCAAGCGTGATCTTGACCGGCTTGTCGTCAGTGATCGGACCAAGTTTCAGCTTCGCCATATCAGCCTCTGTAGGGTTCGAGCACCAGGTCGCGCGTAACGATGACGCGGACAGGAAAGCCGGGCCGGATAGTGAGTGTCGGCGCGATGTTGAGCTGGCGCTGGACGATCTGTTGGCCGGTCTGGCTGATGCTGTCAGAGGCGCCGTTGCGCAGAGCGCGCACGATGTCGCTTTCCTGCCCGGATGAGCCCGCCTCGGCGCCGACGCTGAGCAAGGTCGACAGCGCTGCGGCCTTGAACAGTTCACTCCAATGGTAATCGACGCCATCCTCAAGCCCGGCATAGCCTTCGGCGTCTGCGCCTGGCTGGCGCTCGAGAACGATGCTGCGGCCGTTCGGGAAGATCAGCCGGTTCCAGACCAGCAGGATGCGGCGCTGGCCGAAGCCGACGCCGCTGTCATATTGCCCGATGACGCGCGTGCCCTGTGGGATCAGCAGGATGCGCCCGGTCGGGCTGTCGTAAATGTTTTCCGTCACCTGCGCGGTGATCTGGCCGGGAAGGTCGGAGCGGATGCCGGTGATGAGCGCCGCCGAGATCACCGCGCCGGCCTGAAGGACATTGGCCGATGCGGGGGCCGCGATCCGATCGGGCGAGACGGTACGCTTGTCGGGCGTCTGGTTGAGGAACGCGAGCTGGCGGTCCTGTGCCGAAGGCGTCGCCGGCTGTGGTGCGAGGCCGAGGCTGGTGAGGTCTGTGGCGGGTGTGGCTGCCGGCGCCGCCGTCGGCGTGCTGGCGGGTCTTGTCTCCGTGGTTGAAAACAGACGTGCAGTGCGCGCCGCCTCCAGTTCCTGTGCCCGGCGCTGTTCCTCCGGGCTGGGGCCGGCGGGCGCCGGGTTTGCTATGCCGGGTGTCGGAACCAGTTGGCCGCCGTTCTGCGCGTTGAGGATCGGTCGGCCGAGATCGCCGGGGAGCGGCGGGCCGAGTCTCGGAACCGCGGTATAGTCCCTCGGCAGACCGTTCAGGCCGTCCGGCGTGGTGCGGTTGTCGGTGGAATAGAGTTCCTGCCCCTGATTGCCGCCGTTGCGTGTCTGGAGCGCATAGACCAGCGCTCCGCCGACGCCGAGGCTGGCGACCAGGCCGAGACCGGCCAGCACCTTGCGCGACAGGCGGGTGACGCGCGGCGGTTCGGGCCGCAGCCGCATCGGCGCGGCCGGGTCGCCCTTGAGCGGCTGACTGTCATTTTCGTCTGCCGCCTCCGGCCTCGGCGCCCTATCGAGCGCCTGTCCTTCGTCCTTTTCGGGACCGCGTTCGTCGTTCACGATGCCGGCCTCCCATCGGTGCGGGAGATACGCACGCGCTTCTGGTTCTTACCTGCGCCGAAGCGCAGCTCGGCGGCGGCGAACAGTCGGTCCACGATCATGTAGTTGCCGCGCACGCGGTAGTTCACCAGCTCGGACGTGTTGCCCTCCGGCCCGACCACGAACAGTGGTGGCATCTCGCCCTGGCCGATGCCGCGCGGGAACTCGATAAAGACCTGCTTGCCATCGTCGAAAGCGCGCAGCGGCCGCCAAGGCGCACGGTCGCCTGACACCTCATAGCGGAAGTTGACGCGCGACAGGTCGATGCCGTTGGAAACCGGCTGCGCGGCCTGCGCGTCGGCATTCTGCCGCCGGAGCGCGATGAGCTGGTCCTGCGGATATTGCCAGGAAACCGAGGCCATATAGGTCGAAGGCGTCGAGCGCAGTTCCATGTGGTAGGTGCGACGGTCGGTGTTGATGATGAGATTGGTCAGCAGATCGGGCCGCGTCGGCTTGACGAGGATGTGGATTTGTTTGCCCGCCCCCGTGCCACTCTCGGTATCTCCGATGATCCAGCGCACCGTATCGCCGGCGGCGACGGGGCCGACGCCGACGAACTGCTCGCCGGGCTGGAGCGCGATGTCGGTGATCTGCCCCGGTGAGGCATAGACCTGATAAAGCGCGCCATCGACGAAGGGATAGACCTGCATCGAGTTGATGAAGCCATCGCGGACGGGCTGAACACGCGCGGCGGCGTTGGCCTGGTTGACGCGCACGGTCGGATCGGCAGCTTCGGGGACGGGCTTGCCGTCCTTACCGACCGGTTTCAACTGGCCGGGAAGTGGCAAGGGCCTGGGCAGCTCCACCACCTGTACGGGCCTGGGCGGCTCGGTCGCCTGTACGGCGGGGATGGCGTTGTCATAGGCGATTTCCGGGGGCGGTGTGTTGGTGGCGCAACCGGAGAGCGCAGACGTGCAGAGCAGCAGAAGCGGCAAGCCGGATTTACGGAAAGCCGGACGCCCTGCACTCCAGGGGGCGGCTTTGTGGAGTGCTGGCGTCATTGTCCAAGCTCCTTCGACCAGTTGATTGCGTTGACGTAGATTCCGAGCGGGTTCTTCTTCAGCGTGTCGGCGTCGCGCGGGGTCTGCACGGCGACGGTGAGGATGGCGGACCAGCGTTCGGTCGAGGCGAGAGAGCCGTCCTGATAGCGGCGCTCGATCCAGGCGATGCGGAAGCTCGATGGCGAGGCGCGGATGACCGACGACACCTCGATCGCGACCTGTTGTTTGCCGACCTTGGCGAAGGGATCGTTCGACCGGGCGTAGTCGTTGAGCGCCAGCGCACCGCCCTGCGTAGTGAAGTCGTAGGCGCGCAGCCAGTTCTGGCGCACGATGATCGCATCGGCCGGGATCGAGCGGACCTGCTCGATGAACCGCGCGAGATAGAAGGCGATCTGTGGGTCGTTCGGTTGATAGTCGGCCGTCGCCGGCGCCACGGCCTGCGCCTGGCCGAGCCGGTCGACCTGCACCACCCAGGGTACGATCGAGCCATTGGCGGATTGCCAGACCAGCGCGGCGGCAAGGCCCATCGACAGCGCCAGCGAGCCGAAGGCCATGAAGCGCCAGTTGCGGGCCTGCACACGGGCGGAGCCGATACGCTCGTCCCAGACCTGGGCGGCGCGCTGATAGGGCGTCTCAGGCTCGGGTGATTTGCCGTAATGGGTGGCCGGTCGTTTGAACATGGTCAGTCGCTTTCGGAAAGGTTGACGGAAGAGCCGCCGCCGTGGCTATCGCCGCCGCGAACGGCGTGAGCGGCGGCCTGGACGCCGTGTGTCATCTGCTGCGAGCGCTTCATGCGCTTGGCCCAGGCCGGCGGCCCGTCTGCGGAGGAAGATGAGGTCGAGGACGCACCTTCGGCCTCGCCGCCGACGGTCCCGGCGGTCGATGACCCGCCGGTTGCGCTGAAGGCGGTGCGCGCGCCGGATCGGTAGCTCTGCTTCAGGCTGTCAGCGGCGCGGCCAGCCGCGCGTTTGAGCGGGGAGGCGGCGGCTTGCGCGCCGGCGCTGGCGACATTGCCGAGGCCGGAGGCGACGGCGGCGGCGCCGGATTCCCCGGCTGCGCCAAGGCTGTAGGCGGTCGATGCGCCGCCAGCCAATGCGGCTCCACCACGAGCAGCGGCGGCCGCGCCACCGGCCAGGGCTGTGCCGCCGGAAGCGACGGCGCCCACTGCGGCAGCGCCGGCCGCGACCGCGCCGCCTGCGGCCAGGCCGGTGCCGATCGCCGCGCCAGCGCCGAGCTGCGGCCCGCCGGAGACGAGGCCATTGGCGATACCGGGACCGAAGATACCGAGGCCAAGCAGCGACAGGGCGGCGAGCACGATCGCCATCGCATCGTCGATCGACGGCGTGGCGCCGCCGAAGCCCGCGGTGAACTCGGAGAACAGGGTCGAACCGATGCCGATAATAACGGCGAGCACCAGCACCTTGATGCCCGACGAAATTACATTGCCGAGCACCCGTTCGGCCATGAAGGCGGATTTACCGAACAGGCCAAAGGGGATCAGCACGAAGCCGGCGAGCGTTGTCAGCTTGAACTCGATCAGGGTGATGAAGAGCTGGATGGCGAGAACGAAGAAGGCGAGCAGCACCAGCACCCAGGCGAACAACATGCAGACGATCTGGATGAAGTTCTCGAAGAACGACCAGTAGCCCATCAGGCTGGAGATGGAGTCGAGCAGCGGTCGTCCGGCGTCGAGGCCGGTCTGCGCCACCTTTCCGGGGCGCAGCAGGTCGGTGACGGTGAAGCTCGTGCCGGACGCCTTCAGGCCCAGGCCGGCGAAGCTCTCGAAGACGATGCGGGCGAGGTTGTTCCAGTTGCCGATGATGTAGGCGAAGACACCGACGAACAGCGTCTTCTTCACCAGCCGGGCGATGATGTTCTCATCCGCGCCCCAGCTCCAGAATAGGGCGGCGAGCGTCACGTCGATGACGATCAGCGTTGTGGCGATGAAGCCGACTTCCGGTTGCAGGAGGCCGAAGCCGCCGTCGATGTAGCGGGTGAAGACCTCGAGGAAATGGTCGATGACGCCGGTGCCGCCCACGATCAGCGTGCCTCCGGTTGAGCCGGTTCCACCTGAATGGTGGGCGCGGCGCTGCCAGGAGCCGTATCGGCGGGCGTGTTCGGGAACAGTGTGGCCCGACCGGACGGCGCTGTCGCCGGCGCGGGTTTCCCAAGGAAGCGCTGACGGCTCTCAGCCCAGGCGCGCAGACAGGACGGATCGCGCGGCCCGGCTTCGCCCATGCCGCTGCACCGCGCCAGTTCCGCATCGAGCGGATCTCGCTCCGTGATGGAACGCATCTGCGTCGTCGGGCTGTTCTGCCGGTCGTCCTTGCGGGTCATTTCGATCGCGGTCGCCGTCACCGCGATCGCGACGAAAACGACAGCGCCGAGGCGCGCGAGGGTCTTGCCGTCCATCGCCTTGCCCTCAATTGCCGTGGAACATCTGCGCGTTGCCGGGCTGATAGCCGGTGCCCGGCGTCAGGAAGCGGCGGCGCTGCTCGCGGCCTTGTTCGGCGGCTGCGGCCTGTTCCGCAGATTGCAGCGCCTGCGCCCGACCGTTGGCGGTGACGACGGCGGTGAGATCGGCGAGCTGCTGCGCCTGAAGGGCGAGAAGCTGATTGCCGGCCTGGGTGGCTTGAAGCGCGCCGGCTGCCGACTGGCTGGCGCCGACCAGTGCAGACATCTGCGTGCGGTTGGTGTCGATGTTACCGACGACGGTGGCCTGCACGCGCATGGCGTCCTGCAAGCCGCCGACTGTATTCTGCCAGCGAGCCTTGGCGTCGGCGATCAGTTGCGTATTCGACGCCGACATCGACACATTGGCGTATTTGGTCTGGAACGCCTGATCGATCTGCTGGACGTCGTAGGCGATGTTCTGCGCCTGCTGGAGCAGTTGTTGGGTGCGCTGCACCGATTGCTGAAGCTGTTGCAGCGACGAATAAGGCAGGCTGGCGAGATTACGGGCCTGATTGATGAGCATCTGCGCTTCGTTCTGAAGCGAGGTGATCTGATTGGTGATCTGCTGAAGGCTGCGCGCGGCCGTCAGCACGTTCTGCACATAGTTCGTCGGGTCATAGACGATCCATTGCGCCTGCGCCGGCGCAGCCCACATCGGGGCGAGAACGACAGGGGTGACGAGCAGCGCGGCGGCGAGCCGCGCCGCGCGGGAGCGCGGCAAGGTCATGGCAGTTTCTCCGTTGTGGTGAGTGTTGGGATGAGGTCGGCCGCCCAGCCGAGATCGCGGTGGCGGAGCCAAGCGGTGAGGAAGCCCGCCTGACCATGTTCGGCGAACAGCCGTGCGATCGCGGTCTGGTCGGTTTTGGAAGACGCGGCGCAGAGCGCTAGGGCGACGTCCGACAGCCCCAACTCGAACAGGCGGTTGCCGCGCCGGGACTGGCAGTAATAGTCGCGCTTGGGCATGGCCCGCGCGATGATCTCGATCTGCCGGTCGTTAAGACCGAAGCGGCGATAGATCGCGGTGATCTGCGGCTCGATGGCTCGCTCGTTCGGCAACAGGAGCCGGGTCTGGCAGCTCTCGATGATCGCAGGCGCGATCGCCGAGCCGTCGATGTCGGACAGCGACTGCGTAGCGAAGATGACGCTGGCGTTCTTCTTGCGGAGGGTCTTCAGCCACTCGCGGAGCTGGCTGGCGAAGCCTTCGTCGTCGAGCGCCAGCCAGCCCTCGTCGATGATGAGAAGGGTCGGCGATCCGTCGAGGCGGTCTTCGATGCGGTGGAACAGATAGGAGAGCACGGCGGGCGCGGCGCCGGTGCCGATCAGCCCTTCGGTCTCGAACGCCTGCACGGTTGCGGTGCCGAGATGCTCACGCTCGGCGTCGAGCAGCCGTCCGTAGGGACCGCCGATGCAATAGGCGCGCAGCGCCTGCTTCAGATCGTTGGACTGGAGCAGGACGCAAAGGCCGGTGATGGTGCGTTCCTCGACCGGCGCCGAGGCCAGCGAAGTCAGCGCCGTCCAGATGTGTTCCTTCACCTCCGGCGTGATGGCGACGCCTTCGCGTGTCAGGATGGCCACGATCCAGTCGGCCGCCCACGCGCGCTCGGGAACATCGTTGATGCCGGCCAGTGGCTGGAGGCTGACCGAGGCTTCCGCTCCATCGGACAGATCGCCACCGAGGTCGTGCCAGTCGCCGCCCATGGCGAGTGCCGCGGCCCGGATCGAGCCGCCGAAATCGAAGGCGAAGACCTGTGCTTGGCGGTAGCGCCGGAACTGCAAGGCCATCAGCGCCAACAACACGGACTTGCCGGCGCCGGTCGGGCCGACGATCAGCGTATGTCCGACATCGCCGACGTGAAGCGAAAACCGGAATGGGGTGGAGCCTTCGGTCTTGCCGAAGAGCAGTGGCGGTGCTGCAAAATGCTCGTCCCGTTCCGGCCCCGCCCACACCGCCGAGAGCGGAATCATGTGAGCGAGATTGAGGGTGGAAACCGGCGGCTGCCGGACATTGGCATAGACATGCCCTGGCAGGCTGCCGAGCCAGGCGTCCACCGCGTTGATGGTCTCGGCCATCACCGTGAAGTCGCGGCCCTGAATGACCTTCTCGACCAGGCGCAGCTTCTCGTCAGCGGTGCGCGGATCGGCGTCCCACACCGTCACCGTCGCGGTGACATAGGCGATACCGGCATAGTCGGCGCCGAGTTCCTGTAGCGCGAGATCGGCGTCCGCGGCCTTGTTCGACGCATCGGTGTCCACGAGAACGGACGCCTCGTTGGTCATCACCTCCTTGAGGATCGCCGCGACGGATTTGCGCTTGGCGAACCATTGCCGCCGGATCTTGGTCAGCAGCTTTGTCGCGTCGGTTTTGTCGAGCAGGATCGCGCGGGTGCTCCACCGATAGGGAAAGGCGAGCCGATTCAGCTCGTCGAGCAGGCCGGGCGTGGTCGCAGTGGGGAAACCGGTGACGGTGAGCACGCGCAAGTGCGATTGTCCGAGGCGAGGCTCCAGCCCGCCGGTCAGCGGCTGGTCGGCCAGCAGCGCGTCGAGATAAATCGGGGTTTCGGGCACCCGGACGCGGTGCCGGTGCGTGGAAACGCAGCCATGCAGATAGGTCAGCGTCTCGCCGTCATCGAGCCAGCGGCATTCCGGCATGAAGGCTTCGACCAGGCGCAGCAGCCGGTCGGTGCGGTCGGTGAAACCGCCCATCGCTTCGTGCGGATCGAGCCCCTTCTGGTCACGGCCCTCATAGAGCCAGCTTTCGGCGCGAGCCGCGTCTTCGGCCGGCGGCAGGTAGGTGAAGGTCAGGAAGTAGCTGGACTCGAAATGCGCCCCGGCCTCCTCGAAGTCAGCCTTGCGCTCGGCGTCGACCAGGGCGGAAGCGGCATCGGGAAAACTGCTGTCGGGATAGCGGTTCGAGGGATGGCGCTGCGCCTCGACAAAGATCGCCCAACCCGAGCCGAGGCGGCGGAAAGCGTTGTTGAGGCGACCGGCGACGGCGACCAGTTCAGCCGGCACCGCGGAATCGAGATCCGGCCCCCGGAACCTCGCCGTGCGTTGAAAGCTGCCATCCTTGTTGAGCACGACGCCGGTGCCGACGAGCGCCGCCCAGGGCAGGAAATCGGCGAGCCGGGTGTTCTTGTTGCGATATTCGGCGAGGTTCATCATCGTAGCGCGCTCCTTAAACCGAGAGGTGCGCGGGGATGCGCAAGTGTCGGCGGCCGACATCGACGAACAGCGGATCGCGTTTGGCCGCCCACACCGCCGCGAAATGGCCGATGGCCCAGACGATGAGGCCGACCAGCCAGAGGCGCAGGCCCAAGCCGAGCGCACCGGCCAGCGTGCCGTTCATGATGGCGATGGCGCGCGGAGCGCCGCCGAGCAGGATCGGCTCGGACAGTGCTCTGTGAACCGCCACGGTGAAGCCCGGCACGTCGTCGGCCACCCCCGCCATCAGACGAGCGCCCCGCCGCCGAACGAGAAGAACGACAGAAAGAAGCTCGACGCCGCAAAGGCGATCGACAGGCCGAAGACGATCTGGATCAGGCGACGGAACCCCCCGGAGGTGTCGCCGAAGGCCAACGTCAGTCCGGTCGTGATAATGATGATGACGGCGACGATCTTGGCCACCGGCCCTTCGATCGACTGAAGGATGGATTGCAGCGGTGCTTCCCACGGCATGGATGAACCGGAGGCATGGGCGGGCGCCGCCATCACGACGGAGAGCGTGGCGACGGACAGCGCCGAGACGAGGCGATGGCGCGTTTGATGCAGGCGTTGGATCACAGGGTTTCTCCTTCAAGGCTGGTGGGGTTGAGAGAGGCCGCGCGGTCGTCGCTCCCGGAGGCTGGTGCGTCGGCGGGCGTGACGCGGTAATCGCCGTCCGGGCCGAGGCCCTCGACGCGGACGAGTTCGGAGAGGCGGCGTGCCGAGCCGCGGCCGGAGAGCACGGCTACGAGGTCGATCGTTTCAGCGATCAGCGCGCGCGGGACGGTGACGACGGCTTCCTGGATGAGCTGTTCCATCCGCCGCAGCGCGCCGATGGCGCTGCCGGCGTGAATCGTGCCGACGCCGCCGGGATGGCCGGTGCCCCAGGCTTTGAGGAGGTCGAGCGCCTCGGCGCCACGCACCTCGCCGATCGGGATGCGGTCGGGGCGCAGGCGCAGCGAGGACCGGACGAGATCGGAGAGCGAGGCGACGCCATCCTTGGTCCGCATGGCGACGAGGTTGGGCGCGGCGCATTGCAGCTCGCGCGTGTCTTCGATGATGACGACGCGATCGGAGGTCTTCGCTACCTCGGCCAACAACGCATTGGTCAGCGTCGTCTTCCCGGTCGAGGTGCCGCCGGCGACAAGAATGTTGGCGCGGGTAGCGACGCCGGCCCGCAGCGCCTCGGCCTGCGTGACGGACATGATCCCCGCGCGGACATAATCGTCGAGCGTGAACACGGCGACGGCGGGCTTGCGGATGGCGAAGGCCGGGGCCGCGACCACCGGGGGCAACAACCCCTCGAACCGCTCCCCCGTCTCGGGCAACTCGGCCGAGACACGCGGGCTGCCGGTGTGGACTTCGGCGCCGACATGGTGCGCGACCAGGCGCACGATGCGCTCGCCGTTGGCGGGAGACAGCCGCTCGCCCGTGTCGGCCAGCCCTTCGGCGAGCCGGTCGATCCAGATACGCCCGTCGGGGTTCAGCATCACCTCGACGACGGAGGCGTCTTCCATGAAGCGGGCGATGGCGGGACCGAGCGCCGTGCGCAGCATCCGTGCGCCACGCGCCAGCCCTTCTGAATTGTGCTGAGAAATCGCCATCTGATCCCCGATCCAACCGGGATAAGCTCAGACGCTCCCCGGACGGGGATGATTAAAAGAGCCAGAAATCAGGCCAGTTCAACAAGAGTTGGTCGTAGTAGTAGCGTGGCGCGCAAATACAGGAGAAAGGCGGAGTTGAGTCTTTATGCCGGCCTCGTCTGGCAGCCATTCACCCCTGATCGGCGGCCTTGTCGCGGCGTGAGTCGATGTCGCGCGACAGATCTTTGAGGAACCGATCGCCGGTCGCCAGCTTCCGGCCGAGTGTTTGCAGGAAACCCTCGAACCGTTCCATGCCCTTGGCGCGCGCCGATGGATGTGCGGCGTCAGGCAATGGCGGGGTGAGAGTCATCCAGAAGCGGATGAACAGCGAGAGCGTCTCGCCGAGAATGGCGAGATCTTCGTCCATGCCGTCGATCTGGCGCCCGATCCTGTCCATGCGACGAGCAAAGACGGCCTCCAGCCGTTCGGAGGCGTCGGCTGAGAGGAAAGACGCGACGGCAGCTTCGATTACAGCGGACTTCGAGACGCGGCGCCGGAGCGCCAGCGCCTCGACCTTCCTCAACAATTCCGGCTCGAAATAGACGTTCATGCGGGTTTTGGTCTGCATGGTTGGCCCTGCTACAACTCGATGCCATCGGCCGGGTCCATTGTCGCCTGCCGGGCGATAGATGTGACCTGACGACGAAGGCTGCGGGCCTTGGCGGCGTCCGTGTCCGGCTCGTCGTCGAGCAGGGCGAACTCTCCAATTGCCGGACGCTCGGGGGGTGCGATCTCTTCATGCTCCGGCAATTCCGGCTCGCGGCGGATACCTGCATTGGCCGGATCGGTGATCGGGCCGGTTTCGGTATTGGCCGTTACGCCGGCCGATGCGGTCGGGATCGCCAGTGCGGACCAATCATCGGTGGGCGGCTTGGCCGAGCCTTTTGTGGCTGCGGATTTCGGCGGCGGCATGATCCGCTCACGGAACCGCGCATCCTCGTAGTAGCGGGCCTTCTTCGCGCGCACCGGCGGGACGCCCGCGACCAGCAGCAATTCATCGGCGGGTGGAAGCTGCATGACCTCGCCGGGAGTAAGCAACGGCCTGGCCGTCTCCTGCCGCGACACCATGAGATGCCCCAGCCAGGGCGAAAGCCGGTGGCCGGCATAGTTGGTGGAATCGCGCATCTCGGTCGCGGTGCCCAATGCGTCCGACACGCGCTTGGCTGTGCGCTCGTCGTTGGTGGCGAAGGCGACGCGGACATGGCAGTTGTCGAGCACGCTGTTGTTGGCGCCATACGCCTTTTCGATCTGGTTGAGGCTCTGCGCGATCAAAAAGCTCTTGATCCCGTAGCCCGCCATGAAAGCCAGCGCGGACTCGAAGAAATCCAACCTTCCCAGCGCCGGAAACTCGTCGAGCATCAACAGCAGCCGGTGGCGATTGGCCGAGGTCGTCAGGTCTTCGGTCAAGCGCCGCCCGACCTGATTGAGCAGCAGGCGGATCAGCGGTTTGGTGCGGTTGATGTCCGACGGCGGCACCACGAGGTAGAGGCTGACGGGCCTGTCGCCCGAGACGAGATCGGCGATGCGCCAGTCGCAGCGCGCCGTCACTTTCGCCACCACGGGATCACGATAGAGGCCGAGGAACGACATGGCGGTCGACAGCACGCCCGATCGTTCGTTGTCGCTCTTGTTCAGCAGCTCGCGCGCCGACGACGCGATGACGGGATGCACGCCGGCCTCGCCGAGATGCGGGGTATTCATCATGGCGCGCAACGTCGCCTCGACGGGTCGCTTCGGATCGGACAGGAAATTGGCGACGCCCGCCAGCGTCTTGTCGGCTTCCGCGTAGAGAACATGCAGGATCGCGCCGACCAGAAGCGAATGGCTGGTCTTTTCCCAATGGTTCCTTTTGTCCAAAGCACCTTCGGGATCGACGAGGATATCGGCGATGTTCTGCACGTCGCGGACTTCTTTGTCGCCGCGCCGCACCTCGAGCAGCGGATTATAGGCCGACGAGGTGGGATTGGTCGGATCGAACAGCAGCACGCGGCCGTGCCGAGAGCGGAAGCCGGCGGTCAGCCCCCAATTCTCCCCCTTGATGTCATGGATGATCGTGCTGCCGGGCCAGGTCAGCAGGGTCGGTACGACGAGACCGACGCCCTTGCCCGATCTGGTCGGCGCGAAGCACAGCACATGCTCCGGGCCATCGTGGCGGAGATAGTCGCGGTCATAGCGACCAAGCACCACGCCGTCCGCGCCGAGCAATCCGGCTGCCTTGATCTCGTTCAGCTCGGCCCAGCGCGCCGAGCCATAGGTGACGACGTTCTTCGCGTCCCGCGCTCGGATCACAGACAGGGTGATGGCGACGACGATCGAGACCAAGCCGCCCGATACCGCGATCATGGCGCCTTCGAGGAAAATCGACGGCGCATAGGCGTCGAACGAGAACCACCACCAGAAGAAGATCGGCGGGTAATAGACCGGCCAACCCGCTACCACGAACCACGGCTGTCCGAGCTGCGCCTGAAACCCGAGACGCCATGCCGTCCATTCCGTTGCGCACCATATCGCGGTGAGCACGATGGCGAGGACGATTGCGACTTGTCCCCAAAGGACACGGCTTCCAGACATAGAGGCTCCGACCGGCAAAAGAGTGGAGCCGATCAAAGAATATCCGTTATGGCGAGAAGCAACAGAAAATCCGAAGCGTCGAGATTTCGGATGCTGTGGCTGACAAATCGGACGGTCGACGTCCAGGCGCCACGCCTCGACTACTGTTCTGCTGCCCCGAAGGTTGGCCATCCCAGGCCGTCATCGGTTCAGATCGGTCTGCATCAAAGCCCCAATCCTCTCTGCCGCCCCAGTTGCCACGACACCGATCCCCCTCGCACGATGCCCATGACCTCGCGGCCGAGCTGACGGTCGATGACCGGCCGCCACGGAACAAGGGTGAACTCGTGTGACTTCTCGACGATGGCGAACTTGCCGCTGGCGAGCTGCGTGGTTCCAGTGAAGGCGCCGGTTAAGGTCTCGCCATCGGCGGCCTTTCGGAAGGGGAGCGACTTCTTTGCCGCCAGTTCTTCGCCCGCGCGGGCAACCTCGCGCTCCTGAAGCGTGGCGATCAGGTTGCGCCGATAGGCGACGCGGCCGTCCGGCTGACGGGCGGCGTCGCCATGCTCGATATGATGTTCGCGGCGGCGCTCCATGGCCGCGCGCATCTGTTCACCGAAGCCGGCCGGCGACAGGTCCGATCCGTCCGCGCTGAGGAGGCGCCGGTCCAGCCAGGTCGCCCCATCCGATCCGATCTGGCGTTCCAGATCGAAGGTCGAGAGGATGCGGATATTGGCTCGGCTACTCCGCCCTGCATCGTGGGTGGCGGCGCGTGCCTCGAAATCATCGGGGATGCGCCATTGGTCAGCGTCGATACGCTCCACGATCCCGGCCCGGCGCAACGCCTCCAGCCGCCGGACATGGGCGTCCACGAATCCCTGATAGTCGCCGTTCGGCACTTGGCCGTCGAACCGCGCCTGCTCCAGATGACGGCTCGGCCGATAGACGCCATCCGCGGCCATGCCGGCGATGGCGCGGTCGGATGGACGGCCGGCGCTGTCCGGTGGCCCGATCTCGATGATGCTGCCGATGCGGATGTCCTCGACCCGCGCGGCGTCGATACCGGAGACATGGTGCGTTCGCCCGTCGATGCCATCGACCACAAGCGTCAGGTGTTCGCCCAGCTCGTCGGACAGATGCTTGTCGATGACGCGGCCGATGATCGGCGTCTCGGGCGCGCTATCGTGAATCTGGAAACTCATCGGGTCGCGTTCCACGCCCTCGGCCAGATGCGCTTGCTGCATGATGCGGATGATGTCGCCGCGCTCTCCCATTTGGCGCAGCGTTGGTTCCAGCCGGTCGCTCAATTCCCAGATGCCGGACGCATGTTCCGTGGCAAGGCCCATGTCGTTCAGCTTGCCGAGACGACGTAGGCGCAGCGTCCGGTCGGACTGGCCGCGCAAGTCGCCCGGTTCATGGCGCAGGTCTATGAAGCGATCTTCCGCCTCGCCGATCATCGCCCGGTCGATGCGGGTGAGGCGGTCCTGGTCGATCTCGGCCAAGAGCTTGCGGCGGTGCTCGATCTCGGTGACGGGTCCGAGTTCCAACGTCGCTAGTTCGCTGGCCCGCTCGCGGATGCCATTGGCGAGATAATCGCCATTGATGACGAGATCCTCGTCGAGGGCGTCGCGGCCGTTGACGATGACATGCACATGCGGATGGCCGGTGTTGTGGTGATTGACGGCGACCCAATCCAGCTTCGTGCCGAGGTCGGTTTGGACCTGGGCCATCAGTTCGCGGGTGTAGCCGGTCAGGTCGGCAAGATCGGCGGCGTCTTCCGGTGACACGATGAACCGGAACTGGTGGCGGTCGTCCTGACCGCGATCGAGGAAGGCGTCGCCATCGGCACGGTCTTCCGTCGCCGAGTAGATCTGGCCGCGTTCGCCATCGCGAGCCGTCCCGTCGCGCTGGATGTAGCGCAGATGGGCGCCGGCCTTGCCACTGCGACCGGCGGCGCGAACCGACCGGGACTTGACGATCACGCGGCGGCTGCCGGCCTTACGATGGGTCCACCCGTTCGACAGGTTGCGGGCGCGAACGAAGGATGCGCCGCGCCCCCGCTGCACGCCTCGGCCAGAGGCGACGACACTCTGACCATTCATCGAGCGGCCGGAGCCACTGCTCTGGGTCGAGCGGTTGCGGCCGGTCCCGGCCTGTTGCTGGCGGGCGATCTTGCGAAGCTGGCTGAGGAAACTCTTGGCCTGTCCGGCCTTCGCTCCGTTGGAGCGGATGCGGCCGGGCTTCGGCCGAAAATGATCGTCGTCGCTCATGGCTCCTGATCCGCCAGAAACCGGCGATTTCGGGCGAGGGTGCCGTGAGAAACGCTGAAAATGTTGGGTTTCCGGCATCTCGCAGCGCTACGGCGGCTCAGAGACGGTGCCGCCCAAAACAGTGTGCAGACAAGGGCTTGCCCCCCGGATCGGACCCATGGGGTGCCGTCCGCTTTAATCTTGCCCTCCCGCCTTCCTCCCTGTTCCGCCCCCATTGCCCACGGATGAGACTGTCGCCAGCCCCATCCGCTGCACACTGAAACTTCCTGCCGGGCGGACCGGATCATGGGCCTCATGGCTGTCGTCCCGTATCCGCCCGCGCCACGAACAGACCGCCCGACTGCGGCACGATGGCGGAAACATCGCGCATGTCCGGGATCGTGTCCGCGTCATTGGAGGAGCGCCCGACCGGCACAAGAGCGGTTGACGTGCGACGCTCCGATTGCGCGATGAACAGTGGTGCTTGAGTCCAAGCGAGCGGATCGGCAGCGGCGACCAAAATCGGCGTCGGTGCATCGCCACCGCCAAGAGAGGGCGCGACATTGGCGACATAGGCGCGCGTTTCGGCCGGTAGGAGACGGCCCTTCAGCGAGTCCTCGTAACGTCCGGGACCGGCGTTGTAGGCTGCGATCCAGCCGGGCGAGCCGTAGCGGTCGTATAGCTCGCGGATATAGGCCGCGCCCGCGATGATATTGTCGTGGGGGTCGTAGGGATCGGCGCCGAGGCGGTAGCGATCCCGCAAACCCGCCCAGGTCTTCGGCATGATCTGCATCAATCCCATCGCGCCCTTGGGGGAGATGGCGCGGGGATCGCCGTTGCTCTCCGCCTTCATCACCGCACGAATCCATGCTGCGGGAAGCTCGAAGCGTTGCGCCGCCTCGGCGACGAGTTCGCCGAGAAAGTCACGGACGGGTGCAGGGGCGGAGTTCGACGGTTGTGCGAAGACTGGAACGGTCAGCGCGCAACCGAACGACAGACCGATAAGGAGAAGAAGGGAGGTACGCCGCATCGTCTCAGTCCCTTCCGTCGCGCTTCTGCGGACGGTTCCAATGCAGCGACCAGGCGCTGCCGGTATCGTCGTCCCGGAACAGGTTGGCGCGGATCGGCCGCGGCAGCGTGGGATCGTCGATCAGCAGGGCGATGTATTCGCCTGCGCGCTCGCCAGTGCGTTTCCAGCCCGCGCCGATCTCCGGGCCGTCATCGCCGCCGTGATGGATGCGATAGTCCGGGGCGTTCTCAGCCTCGGACGGCTCGGTAGGAACGACGGTGACTTCGCTGAAAAGCGTCAGGGTATGGATGCGCCCGACAAAACCGGATGTCTCACGGGTGAATGTGCCGATCTGTGACATGATGGTCTCCATGGCGGCGGTGTGGTTGAACCGTCGGCGGGCGCCGCTCCCGACGACGGGAAGCGGTCAGCGTGCCGTCGCGCGCCAGACGAAGCGGCCGTCGCCGGCCTCGTCGGTGTAGAGCGGCGTCGCCTTGCCGATGACCGCGCGCGTCGGAAGCGGGCCGAAGTAGCGACCGTCCAGACTGTCGTGCGCGTCGGGATTCATGAGGAAGATGTCGCCATCCGCGATGCGGCGGCAGCCTTGCCAGACGGGCAATGGGCGGCCGAGTCGGTCGCGGTCGAGCGCCTCGCCGAGCGGCACGGCATCGACGGTGATGGTGTTGCCGGTGCGGCAGACCCGTTGACCGGGAAGCCCCATGACGCGCTTCATCAGCGGCACGTCGCGGCCGATATAGCCGCGAGCGACCATGAAGTCGGACAGTGGCTTGTCTGGCATGGCCGCGACGAGATCGCCGACTTCCAAATGGCGCGTCGGGCCAAGGTCGTAGAGACCGACCGGCACGCTGGCCGAGGCATTCCAGACGAGGCGCGGCGCGATCGGGATGAAAGCGGCGACGGCGACGCCCATCGTCACGAAATACGTCACCATGACATAGCCGAAGCGAGTCACAGTTCGATCTCCCGGCGCTTGAGCCACGCCTGATGGCGCTCCGTCGAATAGGCGCGGGGCTGGTGCCCGGCGCCGATCCGGTTGCCGACATGCCGCCAATGATCGGGGGCTACGTCCCAGGCGTCGATGCCGAGGGCTTCCACGGCGTCGATGTGACGAAGCACCCGTTCGACCTTGGGCCAGCCCTCGATTTTCAACAGGATCTCGCCGCCGGGACGCACGAAGGGCAGCGTCTGGTAAGCTTCGCCCGGCGCAACCGCGCGCACGATGTCGATGCGCGAGATGATCGTGCCGAAGTCGTTGGAGGCCCAGCGCACGAAGGCGAAGATGCTGCCTGGCCGATAGGAGAAGACACGGCGGCGGCGGTCGAGCACCTGCTCATGGGCTTCGCGACCGAACCTGATCCAGTTCTCGATCCGCTTCTCGACGTGGGTCAGTTCGACATGGGTGAGGCTGTCGGCGAGATGCGCGCGCGGCATGGGGCCGCTTTGCACGCGGGGAACCGCGGCGTCGGTCATGATGGGTCTCCTTCGATGGTCGGGGGAAATTCGCGCGCGAGCAGGTCGCGCAGCATGTCGGCGACGGTGACGCCGCGCCCGAACGCGACGATCTTGATGCGGCCGCGTAGTGCGGGCGTTACGTCGATGGTCAGCCGGGCGGTGAAGCTGCCGGAATCGCCATCGCGCGACGGCGTATCGGTCGCCCTGACCCAGCGGTCGAGATCGGCAGGCCGGGACGCGAAGCCGTTGCGGGTTGGGCGCTGGCTCATCGCACCGACCTCCCGATGCTCAAGCGCGAGATCGCGTCCGCCAGCGCCGCGATCTCGCGCGCGGCGGGCGTGTCATCGTCCAGCTCGGAGACTAGGCGACCGGACTGCGCGGCGACCGCGAAAGCGACGCGCTGGCCGATGGTGGCGGCAAGGACCGGCGGGTCGTGGTCGGCCAGCGTCTCGGCCGTCTCACGGGCAAGCACAGTGCGCGCACCGCAGCGGTTCAGCACAAAGCGCGCGGCCAGCTCAGGCCGGTAGATGCGCGCCTCGGAGACGAGCGCCAGCATCTCGGCAGAGGCCCAGCCGTCGAACGGCGACGGCTGCACCGGGATCAGGACTAGGTCGGCGGCGAGCAGCGCCGAGCGCATCAGTCCGGCGACGCGCGGCGGCCCGTCAATAACGATATGATCGGCGTCGCGGGCCAGTTCGGGCGCTTCCCGATGCAAGGTGTCACGGGCCAGACCGACAACGCCGAATAGGCGCGCGAGCCCCTCGCGGCTTCGCTGCTGCGACCAGTCGAGCGCCGAGCCTTGCGGGTCCGCGTCGATCAGGGTGACGCGCTGGCCACGGCTGGCCCATTCGCCCGCGAGATTCAGGGTCAGCGTCGTCTTGCCGACGCCGCCCTTCTGATTGAGGAGAGCGACGATCATCGGCCGCCTCCCGGACGGAAGGGGAGCTGAGGAAGCGGATGCGTGTCGGCTGCCTTGGGGGTGTTGGTGCGCCGTTTGCCGGTGACGCTGAGCGCCTTCGTGGCTTGCCGAACGAGGTTTTCCACCTCGCGGGCGCGCTCTTCAAAGTTAGATTCTCTGTTAGACTCTAAGTTAAGGGCGCGATTTTCGCTTTTCTTGCCGTGGGTTAAGGCCGGTTTGGGTTCCCGTTGGCACGAGGGGGCGGTTCCTGATGGCACGGGCCTTCGGGTTCCCGATGGCACGAAGCCGCCCACAGGTTTTCCACAGGCCGGCGCCGGCTCGAAAGCGAGCAGCGTGCGGCCTCCCGCCTCGATCTCCAGGAACAGCCTGTAACCGGGGAGCGGCTGGCGGCGGATGATGTCGCGCAGCTCGAAGGCGAAGCGCTTGAACGGCGACAGGGCGCCGGACTTCTGATGAAGGTGGCGGAAGTCGAAGCGCCAGCCATTGCGCTGGCGACCGCCATGCTTGCGGACGATCCGGTAGAGCCAGCGGTCGAGCCCGCCCGTGAGATCAAAATAGGCTCGGTCGATCGTCAGCACGAGCGCGTCGTCGAGCACCGCTCGGTAGAACCAGTCGGGCACGATCAGCTCGATCCCGTCCGGCTTGCCGCTCCGGTCGGTACGTTCCTTCCATTCATTGATCCACGAAAAGCGGTGCCGCCGGCCTTCGGCAGGTTGGCGGATGGAGGTGCAGATCGTCGTCGATTGCAGCCGGTCGAGCGCCGCCTTGAGGCGCTGATAATCGCGCAGCGACGTGCCGCGGCCGATGAACTTCAGGATTTCATAGGGGGTGGCGACCATCAGGCGCGAGGTGCGAAGCCCCGTGTCGCGCGCCTCGACGATCTGGCTCGCCGCCCAGATCAGGATGTCGGCGTCCCAGATGGTCGCCATGCCGTGATCGGCCACGGCCTCGACGCGGATCGACACGCCGCCGGCGTTGAAATCTATCGGCGCGGTGCGGTGGGATTTGGAAAGGGAGAAGAAGGGATAGGCCATGAGATCCTGCGCGTCTCGGGCAGCGAACTCGCCAGGGAGCGCCCGAAACAGGTCGAGCTGTCCGCGCTCCGATGGGTGTTGTTGCCGCGCCGCCATTGGTGGGTTTCGCCAGCGATCAGCGTGGGTATCGACCGGCATGGGCGGGCGGCGCCGGCGTACGACGCTTGGCGGGAAGGATCGAACCGCGCGGATCGGATGTCGAGGTGACGGCGCCGCGCGCCGCCCAGGCTTCGAGATCGTCGACGGCATAGACGACGCGGCCGCCGAGCTTGCGATAGGCGGGGCCGGTGCCATAGGTCCGGTGCTTTTCGAGGGTGCGGGCGGACAGGCTGAGGAACTCGGCGGCTTCCTTGGTGCGCAGGAAGCGTGGCGGGAGAACGGTGAGGTCGGGTCGCATGGATGGGGCCTCCGTGAGCTTCGTGAAGGCCGCTGGAGATCAGCGGCGGACGAAGGCCACGATGGCGAAGCAGGACCGGCGGGATGCAGGGCGAAGTCAGGGGGTATGAAATCGCCCACCGCTTACGGTGCCGGCGCGGTCAGTTCTGGCGGTGATGTCGGAGCAAGGCGCGATAGCCGCCGGCGATCATGGCGCGCGCATCCCGCAACAGGGATTTGATGGTGTGACGGGCGGAAGCGTCCTGCCATTCTTGGCGATCGAGTCGGGCGATGTGGAACACGACCTGCGCGATCTCCCTCTGCGTCGCGCCATCGCGGTGGCCATCGAAGCACTGCAACATCCTGCGCAATCGCAGGCGTTGTTGCCGCGTCAGCCGTGTATCCGGTGGAACCGTCCGGCCATGAAGGGCGGCCAGCAGGCGGCGAAGGGATTCGAGCCGGTCGAGCCCGTCCCGATCGAGCGGAATGATGGCGGCAAGCGGCTGGCCGAGCATCGCGTCCGGTTCGATGACGAGCTGGACGCGCTGGCCGTTGCCGAGATCGTAGAGAAGGACGTCTTCGCTATCGTCTGCAATGCGACCGGCGGTCTCGAACGTCGGCGGCAGTACGGCGTCCGCAGTCAGACCTGCGGGCGCTAACCCCAGAAAGAGGGTGCTCGTGTCGTCTTCGGGCAACCAAGCGATGTGGGCTTCAGATGGAGGCTCCAGCGGGTCGACGGGGAAATCGCAACCCCCACCGCCGCCGGATCTTGTCGGTCAGCGTCCGGACGTCGGTCTTTCCCGCGCGCAGCTCCTGGTATGTAGATTTCCGCTGAGAAGTGACCCGGTAGGGGCATAAATTTCCATTGAGAATTGACCCATGTTTGAACCCGCCCC
>NZ_JBXPBT010000003.1:0-480947 GCF_056931895.1 Sphingomonas sp. jy18
CCGCTCTGCGGGACATACCATCACCCGGGTCAATTCTCGATGGAAATACCGGGTCACTTCTCAGTGGAAATCTACACCTGGTAGTCTTCGTCATAGGCGTCATTGCGCCGGAGCCACTCCCAGGCGAGATCGGACGCGCTCATCTCGGCGAGATGTTCATAGGCGGCAGAAGAGCGCCAGCCTGCTGCGCTGGGTGTCATTGCGATCCTCCCTTCGCTTATGTGCTTGTGGAGGAGGAAGGATTCCTGACGGAACCGTCCGGCGGAAGCTGGACTATAGGCAAAGAGCGATGCCGCGCCGGCATCGGGCAATCAATGCGGGGGGCGGGTCAACTCGCGATAGCCCTGTTCCGTCATCCAGCGCGCCCGCGCCAGATGCGTGTCGTGAACATGGCGGCAACGCTGTGGGTCGTGGGAGGGATCGAGGCCGAAGATGACCTGGACCGCCTCCTGCCAAGCCGCGCCGTCGCGGGCCGAGTCGAGCAAACGCAGATAAAGAGCCATGTGCTCACGGTCATAAGATGTGAGCGACTGGCTGATTGGTGGCTCGTCGAGGAACGACGACGTTTTCTGGCCCATAGAGCGACTATAATCGCTTAATGGCGTTTCGTTAACAGGATCTTGGGAAATTCTAGCGCAGCGCTTGAGGCGGGGCAGCCGACTAGCGCTTTGGCGAGAGATCCTTCCTGTCGTGAAGCAACAACACGCCTTCGCCCTTATCGGTCGATAGCAGGACGATCCCTGCGGCTTCCAGCGCCCTGCGCACGAGATCGCGCGTCGACTCATAGACCTCGAGGCCGCTTTCGGATTCGAGGCGCTTGAGCGCAGTCAGCGATGTCCGAGCCTGGTCAGCGAGCGTCTCCTGTGTCCATCCCAGCAACGCGCGTGCGGCCCGTGATTGTCGGGCGGTGATCATAAATGACCACCTCCCACCGGCCAATAACTACCTGCCAGAACTACGACTATTTTAGTCGCTCTTGGCGGCGCGAGGGGGGCTCGAAAACTTGTCGTCCGCTCTTTTAGGTCTTCGACGGCGCCACTGATTCGCGCGTAGGCAAGACAAAGGCCCCGGCCTGTCCGGCCGGGGCCTTGCTCGGTGGGTCAGTCCGCCCGGCGGCTCGGGCGGGACCAGATCAGCGAGTAGCCATCGCCGTCCTCGTCGTCGAAGAGGTTGGCGTAGATGGGGGCGTTGAAGCTCGGATCGTCGAGCTTGAGGCCCAGATAGTCGCGGCCCTCGTTGGAGCGCTTGGACCAGGCGGCGCCGATCTCGACGCGGCCGACCAGAACCCGGTGGCTGGGGGCGTTTTCGCCGGTGGCGCGCTGGTCAGGGACGATGCGCACGCCCTTGGCCTGGACGCTGAGGGTGACGATTTCGCCGCTGAACTCGTTCGAGGCGGTCTTCTTGAAGGTGCCGATGGTCGCCATTTTCAAATCTCCGTTTGTCGTTTTCGAGCCCGCACCATTGCGGCCTCGATGGCGATCGACGGGCCGGAGGCGATCGACAGCGCACCCCGAAGGGGCCTGACAGCTAAGGAGGACTTTGTTGTCCCGCGAGGAATGACGGCGCAGCCGGCAGGGGAAGAAAGTTTGACGCGGCTGTTGCGCCACAGGCGATCGAGGCGCAGCCGGCCTTCGGCCAGATCAAGCCATTGGAGAGGCCGTTTGGAGCGGTCTGGAGGCGGGCAGAAGCGGAGATGATGGTGGCCCTGTCGAGACCGGCGCCAAGACCTGCGCGATATTCACCGGCGTATCTCTCCCCCTTGTCGGCGGGCCTTGCGTTTCTCGTGTTCGCCCGACCTGCCACGGACGAAAACCTCCGCCGGTCAGTATCGATGGGCTGCGCCGGGATCGGCGCTCGGTCCAGGCGTGTCCCGAGGGGATGATTGAGCCGTGGTTCTCTGCGTGATCCGGGCACTGTCGTCCGCGTCGCCCTCTCAAGACGATGGTGTGGACAGAACGGAAGCGCTTTTCTGTCCCGCTATCCCGGCGGGGTGATCAGGCCCGAGCCTGGCTCTGGCCGGACGGGCCGGTGGCCGCCATGCCCGTGACGCGCGCGAACGCGGTGACGCCGACCGCGACCGCGCCGAAGACCGAGAATACCAACTGCCAGGTCTCAGATGGCATGGTGTGTTTCACGATGCCGTGCGTGGCGTGGTAGCCGGCGATAGCGGCCGGAGCGACGAAGGCGAGCGCGATCAACAGCCGCGCCCAGAGCGGGCGGACCAGCCCAAGCAGGAGCTGGCCGGCGCCGAGCGTTAGCCCGGCCGCGAGCGTGCCGATCAGGATCGCGCCTAGCCAGCCCGCGCCGGTCTGGTAGGCCCAGCCGCCGGCGGTGGCGCCCGCGAAGAGGGGCAGCGCAAAGACGGCGAGCGTGAACAGCAGCCAGCAGAAGAAGCCGATGGCTGCGATGGATAGGATTGTGCCCAGAAAGATCATGGTGGTGTCTCCGAAAGAACGGTTCTGACGGTCGCGCCTTCCACCACCACCACGGCGCATCGAGAACTATAGCAGAACATCGACGCCGGCGGGAGCGGAAACCGATGAGGTTCCAGTCCCGCAGGCGATGATCTTCGACCCATCATGGGCCGAAGGGGTCGATCTCGCGGACGATCTGCGAAAGGTCGCCGTCATATTCGCTGGCGGGCGTGACCGAGAGCGTCCCGTCGCCAGCGCGGAAGATGACGATGACGGCCATCAGGGTGGTGGCGAGGCTGAAGGCGAAGGCGTGTGCGTCGTTGAAGGACATCGAACCGGCTCCTGTTTCGAGCGGAGGTCCATCCCCCGCTGACAGGCGCCCGATGTGTTCGGCCGAGGGCCGCGATCACCGCGCAGGTGAAGCCGAAGCGGCGGCACGCGCAGCGTAGTCCGACCCTTTATGGGTTGATGGCGTCAGGCCCTTGGCGGGACCAAGGATCAGCGCATTTGAAGCGGGGTGGAGACTCGCTACGGGAGCGGTCGTTGTCCGATGGCGTCCATGCCGGATTGCCTCGCGGCCGTGTTGGCGTGTCGATGGAAATGCGGACGGCGCTCACGCGCCGCCCGTGCTGAACCGATAGACCGGGATGCCGAGCTTTCTGGCCTTGTCGGCGAGATTGTCCTGGATGCCGGTGCCAGGGAAGACGAAGACACCGATCGGCATGATCGCCAGCATGGCGTCGTTGCGCTTGAACGGGGCGGCTTTGGCGTGCTTCGTCCAGTCGGGCTTGAAGGCGACCTGCGGCACCTTGCGGGTTTCCGCCCAGCGCGAGGCGATCTTTTCGGCGCCTTTCGGGGAGCCTCCGTGCATCAGCACCATGTCCGGGTGTTTGGCATGAACCTGATCGAGCTTGGCCCAGATCAGCCTGTAATCGGCGGTGTCGCCGCCTGAGAAGGCGATCTTCGGGCCTGCGGGCACGAGCACCTCGGTTTCTGCGCGGCGTTTGGCGGCGATGAAATCGCGGCTGTCGATCATCGCGGCGGTAAGGTGGCGATGGTTGACGCGCGATCCGTTACGCTGGGACCAGGGGGAGCCGGTGGCGCGGAGATAGTGATCGGCGGCGCTGTCGCGGAAGACTTCCAGGCTGTCGCGCCGTTCGATCAGTGATTGCCCCAGGTCGATCAGGCGTTCGAGCTGGACGGATTTGACCTCGGAGCCGTCCTGTTCACGCTGGAGGCGCTTCTGTTCCTGCTCGTTGTCGTCGAGCTTGCGGTCGGCCCGTTCGACGGCGCGGTGGAACATATTGACGGTCGACCAGAGGAGATCGTCGAGGTCGGGATCGAGGCTGGTTTCGGCCACCGTGGCGATCAGGGCGTCGAAGATGTCGGCCACGGCGCCTTCGATGATGCGGTCTTCCGGGACAGGCCGGGGATCGGCTTCGTCTTCCGAAGGTCGGTAGCCGTAGAGCTGAAGCTCCTGCACGATATGGTCGGTTGGTGATGATGCGTGTTCGGGTTCGTAGTCGTCATGCCCGTTCATGGGATGCTCCGTCGGTTGGACCGTGACCGTCGCGGCCTTCATGGCGACGAAGCCGTCGGGCGGGACGGACCTGCACCCGAAGCGAAGCGCAGGGCCGAAGCGCAGCGGAGGATGGCGGAGGCCGGCGATTTTGCCTCGCGATGGAAAGCGGTCCCCCCTTTCTCTTTTTGGGGGACCGCGCCGGAAAATCGTCGGTCGCAGCCATTGCCGATCCGGCCTGGCTGACGGCCGATCGCCCTCTCGAAGGCCGAGGCGCGGTCCTCTCCGATGGAAGGACGCATCCTGCGGGCATGATGACGGTGGCCCCGCCATCCCCATGCCGGCGACTATGCGGCTTGGAGCCAGAAGCGGGCGATGTCCTGCGGTGCGAGCTGCACCCTGAGATTGGCCCGGAACGCATCGAGGCCGAGGCGCCGGAGATCCTCGTTGAAATCCTCGAGCACCGGCGAGAGCACGATCACCTCGATCCCGGCCGCGTTCGCCCGTTCGACAAGGCTGTCGCGTGCGCCGTCACCTGCCGGGTCGTTGTCGCGGACGATATAGAGCCGGCGCAGATCGTCGGGGAACAGGATGGCGGCCAGATGGGCAGCGGACAGGGCGGCCGCCATCGCCATGTGCGGAAGCGCCTGACGTGCGGACAGGATGGTTTCGATGCCTTCGCCCGCCGCCATCACCGCGCCGGCGTTCCCGAAGCGGACGGCGTGTCCGAGCAGGTCGCCCATCGCTTTGCGCGGCGTGTCGATCGGCGCCTTGCCAACCCGGATAGGATCTGGGCCGTCAGGGGCAAGCCAGGTGCGATGTGCGCCGGTGATCGTGCCCCGAAGATCGGTGACGGCGGCGATCATCGCTGGCCAGGTTTCGGTCGGGCCATGATCGTCCGGTCGATAATAGCAGCGCGGATGGAAGCGGAGGCTTCCGGTTCCGTGCAAAGCCGTAATGCCGCGATTGCGGAGATACGCTTCTACCAGCGTGCCGCCGATCGGCTTCGACATAGCGAACAGCCGCCTTGCCGCCTCGGCCGAGCCTGACGGGGCCGGCGTGCTCGGTCGCTTCGGGCTCGCCGGCGCGGGTTTCGGACGCGGCAGGCTGAGAAAGCTGCGGGCTTCCTCGACGACATCGGCGAAGTCGGTGAGGCCGCAGCTCTCCCGGATCACGTCGAGCAGATCGCCATGCTCGCCGGTGGCGGCGTCGGTCCATTTGCCCGCCGGCCCTTTCGCCGTCTCCTTGAGCCGGACGAACATCGAGCGGCCGGGCGTGTTGCGCGCATCGCCGACCTGCCAGTAATTGCCCTGACGATGGCCGGCGTCGAGATAGTGGCGGCACACCGCCTCGGCCTCCCGGCCGAGACGCTGCGCCAGATCGGAAGCGTCGAGACGTGTCATCACGCCGCCTCGCGTTCGCCGATGCGCTGGACCGGATAGCGGCCCAGCACTCGCTCCAGCACCGCAAGACCGGCGCTATCGGTCGGCACGAACATCCTGAGCTTCCAGGAGATGATCTCGTGGAACAGTCCGTAGGCGGTGAGCCGCTCGCGCATCGTGTCGGTGAAACCCGACAGTTCGATGCGGTTGGCGCCCATCACACGGACGCGGTGAAGTTGAAGCCCCTCGGCGAGGTCGAGGATGGTGCGACCATCCATCAGCGCCATGAAGGCGTCGGCGGGCGCGAGAGTGGCTGCGCCGGTCGTGGTCGCATTGGCCGCCCAGGCGGGTGAGACCTTGCGGCCGACGATCCGCTCGCCCTCGTCGGTCTGGAGCCGATAGACGCGGGTGGACTCGTTCGGTAGCCGCTTCCAGATCGGCAGCAACAGGCCGGCGACGACATGGATCGTGCTGTCGGAGAACGCCGGCACGTCCGCGACCTCGGCGTTCCAGGTTGAGGCGAAGTCGATCCGTTCCGCCTCGGCCCAATGGGTCTCGCCCATCATCTTCACCGGAACGGTGTGGGATTCCATCGGCCGGATCAGCCGGACACGGCGTTCGATCTCGCCATCGTCGAGCATGACCGAGGTGGCGGGGATCTGCACCGCGGCGCGGCCCGACCGTTCGTTGACCAGCAGCCTGGCGCCGGATTCGCCGAGATGGGCGAGCGCGTCGTCCAGCGTGACCGGGCGGTTTCGGGTCCGCTGCGCGATGGTGAGGAGCCGGGTCTCGGCGCCCGTGCCCGGATGCGTATAGATGGTCTGGCGGCCGGTGACGGTGAAGCCTTCCGCCGTCAGCGTCTCCAGCCCGACATCGTAGATGCCAGCGGCTATGGCCCCCTCGATCTTGGCGGTGAGAAGCTGCTCAAAGGCGGTGAACAGGATGCCCTGAAGCTCGATGGTCAGGGCCAGCAGCCGATTGAGGAAGGTGGTGATCGGGGGCAGTTCGTCCTTGATGCCGTTCGCGTCCATCAGCTTCAGGCCGGTGGCGGACTCGAAGCGTTCGAGCGAGCAGCCTCCGACCTTGCCGCGCACCAGCAGGAGATAGAGCTGGCGGAGCGCATCGCGGGCGTAGGGGCTTTCCAGATTGTCCTCGGGGCGGAACAGGCCCTGGCCGCCGGTCTGGCGCTGGCCGCGGGTGATGGCGCCCAGCGTGTCGAGCCGCCGGGCGATGGTGGAAAGGAAGCGCTTCTCCGCCTTGACGTCCGTGGCGATGGGCCGGAACAGCGGCGGCTGCGCCTGGTTGGTCCGGTGCGTGCGACCGAGGCCCTGGATGGCGGCGTCCGCTTTCCAGCCGGGTTCGAGCAGATAGTGGACGCGCAGCCGGGTGTTCCGCGCCGAAAGCTCGGCGTGATAGCTGCGGCCGGTGCCGCCGGCGTCCGAGAAGATCAGAATGCGTTTGCTGTCGTCCATGAACGCCTGGGTTTCGGCGAGATTGGCGGCTGCGGCGCGGTTCTCGACGACGAGGCGATCGCCGCCGGAAGGCATGCTCTTGCGGACGATGCGCCGCGAGCGGCCCGTCACCTCGGCCACCAGCTCCGTGCCGAAATGCTGGACGATCTGGTCGAGCGCGCCGGGCACGGGCGGCAGGGAGGCGAGCTGCGCGATCAGCTCGTCGCGGCGCGCGACGGCTTCGCGGCTTTCGACGGGCTGGCCGTCGCGATAGACCGGCCGCGACGAGAGGTTGCCCTCGCTGTCGGTGAAGGGCTCGTAGAGCTGCACCGGGAAGGAATGGGCGAGGTAGTCGAGAACATATTCCCTCGGCGTGATGTCGACGCGAACGTCGTTCCATTCCTCGGTCGGCAGGTCGACCAGGCGGCGTTCCATCAGCGCCTCGCCAGTCGAGACGATCTGGATGACAGCGGCATGGCCTGCTTCCAGGTCGCCGCTGATCGACCGGATCAGAGTCGGCGTCTTCATGCTGGTGAGCAGATGGCCGAAGAAGCGCTGCTTGGCGCTCTCGAAGGCCGAGCGGGCGGCGGACTTGGCCTGCCGGTTCAGCGTGCCGGACGTGCCGGTGATGTTGGCGGCCTCCATCGCCGCATCCAGATTGTTATGGATGACGGCAAAGGCCCCGGCATAGGCGTCGTAGATGCGGGTCTGCTCAGGGCTGAGGGCGTGTTCGACCAACTCGTATTCCACGCCGTCGAAGGAGAGCGAGCGGGCGGTGTAGAGGCCGAGGGCGCGCAGGTCGCGGGCCAGCACCTCCATCGCCGCGACGCCGCCAGCCTCGATCGCCTCGATGAACTCGGCCCTCGTCGAGAACGGAAAATCCTCGCCGCCCCACAAGCCGAGCCGCTGGGCGTAGGCGAGGTTGTGGACCGTGGTGGCGCCGGTCGCGGAGACATAGACGACGCGGGCGTTCGGCAGCGCGTGCTGGAGGCGCAGGCCGGCGCGGCCCTGCTGCGAGGCGGCGACGTCGCCGCGTTCTCCCTTGCCGCCACCGGCGTTCTGCATCGCGTGCGCCTCGTCGAAAATGAGGACTCCATCGAAGTCGGAGCCCAACCATTCGACGATCTGCCGGACGCGCGAAACCTTCTCGCCGCGGTCGTCGGAGCGTAGCGTGGCATAGGTCGTAAACAGGACGCCTTCCGGCAGCGTGATCGGCCGCCCCTGCGGGAAGCGCGACAGCGGCGTGACCAGCAGGCGTTCCATGCCGAGCGCCGACCAGTCGCGCTGCGCGTCCTCGATCAGCTTGTCGGACTTGCTGATCCACACCGCCTTGCGGCGGCCCTGGAGCCAGTTGTCGAGAATGATCGCGGCGGACTGACGGCCCTTGCCGACGCCGGTGCCGTCGCCGATCATGAAGCCGCGCCGGAAGCGGGCGGCGTTCTCCGCATCCTCGCGCGCGGCGGTGACGATGTCGAAGGTGGCGTCCACCGTCCACGATCCGGCGAGATGGTCCGCGTGCGCTTCGCCCGCATAGATCACGGTCTCGAGTTGGGCGTCCGACAGCAGCTCATGGATGTTGGGCGGCAGGCTTGGCCGATAGCTCGGCTTGGGCGGAGCGACCGAAGCCATTGCGGCCGACTGCACCAGCCGGGTCGGATGGGCCTGGGCGCCGGCGATACGGATCGCCTGCAATCCGTATTCCTCGTAGATGCCCTCGGACAGGCGACCGCCTTCGCCGGCGAGCCAGTCCTGGGTCTCGTAGGCGAGCGGCAGGCCCTCCGGTTCGGCCATCGGCGCAGTCGCCGGGACGGCTTTGGCGGCGCGGTTGATATAGCCACGCACGTTGCGAGGGGTGGCAGGCGCGATGGCCGGGACCACGACGGAGGGATCGACGGCGAGCCGTTCCGGCGCTTGCTCGTCGATCCAGCCCAGCAGCGTGGCGACGTCCGACGCGACGCCGGGCGCTGCCGGAAACACGGCGGGATCGTCGGCGGGCCGCTTGTCGATGACAGTCAGGCGCGTCTCGATGGTGGTGCCGTGTTTGGCATAGACGGAGCCGTCGATGACGGCGGAGAAGACGACGCGCCCGCGCGCCTGCAACCGGACGAAGGCGTCCCGCCAGGCCGGATTGTCGGGTGCGAAGCTGGCGCCGGTGATCGCCACGAGCCGGCCGCCGGGGGCCAGACGCGCTAGGGCCGAGGCGACATGGCGGTAAGCGGCGTCCGCCATGCGGCTCTCGACATTGGCCATGACCGAGAAGGGCGGATTCATCAGCACGACGCTGGGCATCACGGCGGGATCGAGATGATCGTCGATCTGCGCCGCGTCGAAACGGGTGACGGAAATGGCCGGGAAGAGCAGTGACAGCAGATTGGCGCGGGTGTCGGCCAGCTCGTTGAGAACGAGCGCGCCGCCCGCGATCTCGGCGAGGATGGCGAGCAGGCCGGTGCCCGCCGACGGCTCGAGCACCCGGTCGGCCGGAGTGATGGCCGCGGCGTGGGCGGCGACCAGGCCGAGCGGGATCGGCGTCGAGAACTGCTGGAAGGTCTGGCTCTCCGCCGAACGCCGCGTATGCGTCGGCAGCAGGTTTGCGATTTTCGACAGCGCGGAAAGGCGGGCCGTCGGAGACCCGGCTTTGCGGAAAAGCGCACGTCCGTATTTACGGAGGAACAGGACGGTCGCCGCCTCGCAGGCGTCATAGGCCGTCTTCCAGTCCCAGGCGCCGGTGGTGTCCGGCGCGCCGAAGGCGGTCTCCATCGCCGCACGCAGGGCGGCGGCGTCGACGCGCTCGCCGCGTTCGAGATGAGGCAGGAGCTGGCCGGCGGCCGCGAGGAGGGCGGCTGCGGGTTCGGGATTGGAGCCGAGCGGAAGCGGCGCGGCGGTCGCCGCCGCGGATGCGGAAATCATGGTCATGGTGGGAACCTCAAGGAGAGCGGAAAAGGGCGAGCCCGTGCGGCGCTCTCTCTCGACCGCACCAGCTCAAACCCGTCCCGGCGGCTCTCTCACTCTCAAGGCGCCCGCACGGGAAAAGCGCCCGACCGTGAGGTGGGGCGCTTTTCAAGGGGATCAGTTCCAGAGCCCGTCCGCGATCTCGGAGGCGACGAGCGTGCGGGCCTTGCGGATCAGGTCATCGCCGCAGGTATCGACATGGCCGAAGAACCGCGCACGAGCGCCGTTCGCGGTCCAGTCGGCATAGGCGCAATATTCCCGAGCATCGGATCGAAACGCCCGCATGTCGTCGGCCCAGTGAGGCTTGGGCTCGACGACGACGGTGAGGCCGCCTCTGGTCTCCGGCCAGGGCAGAGACCGTTCATGCGGCGGATGCTGGCGATCCGCCGCGAAGATGGCGTCGATGTCGGTCATGACGCCTCTCCCGTCTCGGGCCGCACGAAGCCTTCGGGATCGTCGGGATCGGGCGGCAGATAGGCGTCGTAGGGATTGCCGTCGGCGAGATGGCCAAAGGGCGTGAAGACATAGTCGCCGTTGTCCCGCCCCACGGCGCAGATGACGTAGCGGGGGCTGCCCGTCACCGCGTCGAGGCACTCCATGAGGGCGAGATTGCCGTCGCCCGCCGCGCGCAGCAGGGTCTGGAAATTGCTCCGGGCATGGGAGGGAATGCTCACAGCGGACCTCCCTCGTCGGAGAGGGTCTGGGCAAGCCAGCCATCGGTGTAGATCCAGTCCACGGTCTCGCCGGTGGCGAAGTCGAGGACATGGGCGCCGCCGCCGAACCCGTCGAGACGCGGCCGCGAGCAGGTGTTGGCGTATTGGAAGCCCCATCTGCCTGTGAGGCCGAAATCGGCGGCGCAACGCTTCACGAACTGGATGAGGCGCTCGGGATCGCCGGTCACGTCGTCGCGCATCCAGAGTTCGGTGCCGCCGTATTGCGGCTCGATCGACAGAAGGAAGCCCTCGGAGGGTGGTTCCTCCGACGCGCCTTCCGCGGACAGCGTGTTGTAGAGATCGAGCGCGCGGGCGGCGTTCTCGGGCGTGCCGACGTCGAGCAGGCACGAGAAATGGGTGAAATAGTTGGCCATGACAGGCTCCTGAAACGAGAAAGCCCGGCGCGATGGCCGGGCTCGGTTGAGGGATGATCGAAGGGGTCAGTAGCCGAACCGCCAGGATGGCCAGGGCTGGCCATCGTCGGCGGCGGCGACGGCTTCCGGCAGATAGCCGCCATCGCCTTCGACCAGGGTTGGATCGCGCACCGGCGTTTCGTCGATGACGGTGACGCAAACGACGAGACCGTCTTCGACCTCGACGTGGACGGGCACGAGATACTGAAAGACGACGCGGCGCGTGGCCGACGGGTCGGGTTCAATCATGGAAGGTCTCCTTGCGAAGATGCGGGGAAGCGACCTCTCGCCGCTCCCCCGCCGTGAGGGTCATTCGGCAGCGATCGTCAGGGCGTCCTCGTCCTCGATCTCTTCGGCATCCTCGTCGCCGTCCTCGCTGAGGAAGGCCGGCAAGGCGGCCTCTTCGTCGGCGTCGGCCTCCGCGCCCGGTTCGATGACCTCCCCGTCATGGGGATCGATCAGGCGCAGCGGCTCGGGCAGCCAGGCGGTGTCGGCCAGCAGGCGCTCGGCCTCCTTGGCCATGTCGCCCTTCTTCAGATGGTCGATGAGTTGGGCGGCCCGTTCGCCGGCGCCCTCCCGGACGGCTTCGAGGATGCGGGGCTTGGTGACGCGGCCGAGATAGTTGCCGACCGTCGGCCGCCAGCCCGCCGCCACCATGTCGAGGCCAGTGGCGCGCGCCAGCCGGTCGGCCTGGGCGAGGCGGACATCCAGCCCATGCTGGCTGACGCCCGATCCGTAGGGGTTCGGCCGCTCGAACAGCGCGTTCACGCCGAAGCTGACGCAATGGGCGAGCAGATCGAGGCGCGTGCCCGGATCGAGATCGGTGAGCCAGTCCCACAGCGCCTGGTCGTCGGCGGGAACGTGATCGCCCCAGCGCCCGTGCCGCTCGGCGATCTCGTGCGCCGTGCCGCTGTCCTTCAGCTCCTCCGGTTGGGCGGAGAAGAAGACGTGGCGGACGCTGGCCTCGAGGCAGCCCGTCGGCGCGGGTCGCCGGAAGGTATCGCTGACCAGCTTGTGCAGCAGCATGGTCATGGCGACGTCGGGATGCTCGGCGAGCGCGTTACGCAGCGCCAGCGTGCGATGCGCGGTCAGCTCGATGACGAGGCGCTCGGGCAGCGGCTTGATGCCGTCCTCCTCGTCGTCTTCCGGCTCCGCGGCCTGGCCGCCGACGGTGACGACGGCGCGTTGAACGGCGGGCGTGGCCGAATGGCCGGTGTCGCCGTCCGTCTCCGTCGTGTCGTCTCCTTCGGGGGCGACCGGGCGCTCGTCCTCGGGGCGGACATAGCCACGGTCGACCGACAGCGAGCCGTCGGCGTCGAGGCTGACGAAGACGCCGGCGGTGGGGATGTCGGCCGGATCGTAGATCGCCGGGCGCTGCTCGAAGGCGTCGAGCGCCTGCTCGATCTCTCCGAGACGCGCGTCGATCTCGTCTGGCAGCTCGTCGGCTTCGGCATATTCGGCCTCGAGCCGGTCATACTCGTCACGCAGCGCCTCGCGAGTGGCGCGCTCCTCGTCGGTCAGGTCGACCGCCGTTCCGGCAAGCTCCCGAAGCCCGTGCTCGTGGCCGTAGGGAAAGCTCAGGGCGGCCTCGACCCACTTCCAGCCTTCGCCCGCGATCTCGTCGGCGGCGGTCTTGAGCTTCTCGGCCACCAGGCGGTCGAGCAGGGCCGGGTCTTGCAGCCAGCCGCCGTCGTCGGACTGGAAGAGGTCGCGCAACACGATGCCGCCGGCCGCTTCATAGGCTTCGACGCCCACGAAGACGGCCCGCCTGTCGGAAGCCCGCACCGTGGTCTCGGTCAGCATCCGGCGGATGTGATAGGGCTCTTTCTGCCAGCCATCCTTGATCGCGTCCCAGACCTGCTCCTGGCGTGCATGGTCGGAACTGACGGTGAAGGCCATGAGCTGCTCGAGCGTCATGCCGTCGTCGGCGTAGATCTCGAGCAATACCGGCGAGACGGAAGCGAGGCGCAGGCGCTGCTTCACGATATTGACGCCGACGAAGAAGGCGGCGGCGATGGCTTCCTCGGTCATGCCCTTCTCGCGCATGGCCTGGAAGGCGCGGAACTGATCGAGCGGATGCAGCGGCGCGCGTTCGATGTTCTCGACCAGCGAGACCTCATCGACCAGGATGCCGCTGTTGGCGTCGCCGACGACGCAGGGCACCGGCGCGGTCTTGGCCAGACGCTTCTGCTTCACCAGCAATTCGAGCGCGCGATAGCGGCGGCCGCCGGCGGGCACCTCGAAGATCCCGGTTTCGGCGCCATCGGCGTCGAGGACGGGACGGACATGCAGGCTCTGGATCAGGCCGCGCCGGGCGATGGACTGGGCCAGCTCCTCGATCGAGACGCCGGCCTTGACGCGCCGGACGTTGGACTGGCTCAGCACCAGCTTGTTGAAGGGGATGTCGTGCGCCGACGACAGGGTGATCTTCTGAATGGCAGTCGCCATGATCGTTACTCCGCGACGGGCGGCCGAGAGCCTCTCTCTCGACCTCCGACCCGTCACGAAGCGAAGCGCAGCCCTCTCACTCTCAGGAGGGCCGCGCCGGGCGGGCGGAAAAGCGTGAAGCCGGAAGCCCGCCTCTCCGCCTTTCCGGTTTTCAGGATCATCACACGCCGCACAGGCCCTCGCACTCGTTGGGCCAGAGATCGAGCTGGCCGCGATCGCCATCGGTCGACAGGTCGACCTGGTCGAGCGGCACCGCGGAACGGTGGAGATAGACGTCACCACGAATCCCCCGGAATCCGGTGCGAATGGCGGCGTCGACCGATACGGCGTCGGCCCAAGCCTCGGGATCGCGGTCTCGCATCCGCCGCCAGTGATCGTCAGAATGGAACGGGCAACCGATGCAGGCGCTCTTGGGTGGCAGGGGGTAATCGTGCCGATCCAGCCAGCGCAGGCAATCCAGACGGGTCATGCCTTGCTCGATGAGCGGCCAGCGGTTGATCTGCCACGGCTCGAACGAAGGCTTCATGCGTAGCACCTCGTCGAGCGAGATCCCGATCCACTGTTCGGCGATGGGAGCCTTTGGCGAGCGCCGGCCGGCGATGCCGAGCAGCTCGCGGACCTTCCGGCGGATTGGCGCGATCTTGTAGTCGCCGGTGCATTGGCGGCGGATCATGCCGACTCCGACCCGTTCGGTCGGCACGATGCGGGAGCCGATGGCGACGAGATCACCGTTCTCGTCCTCATCATAGACGGGCAGCTCCGCGCCTGCCGGCGTCACGGTGCGGGTGAAGGCCGGGATCGAGGCCCATCGCTCGCCGCGCGCGCCGGCGAGAAGGTCGGCGCGCAGGTCTCCGGCCGAGACGATATGGACCGGGAAGGGCAGGACGTTGGGCGATCGCAGCCAGGCGAGATGCTCATAGACGGCCCTCGGCTCCCAGCCGGTATCGGCGAAGATCGCGCAATCCGGTATGGGGCCGATCTCGCCATGCGCGGCCATCAGGGCGAGCGTGGTGGACTGGACGCCGGCGCCCAGGCTGAGAACACGCAGGCGGATGGACGCCTGCTGTTCGGGGGATGGCGCCAGTGCGGGGAAGACGGGGGCGTTCATCACGCCGCCTCCCGTTCGTCGTCGGCCATGCCGACGTCGGCGTCCGGCAGGAAGCCAAGCAGCCAGTCGGCCGCCCTGCTGGCCTGGGACGCGGCGCGCACGATGGCGCGATTGTCCTCGCGCAGCACTTCGAGCCAGGAGCCGATGTAGTCGGCATGTCGGACGGTGGGCGTGATGCCGAGCGAAGCGCAGCAGAAAGCGGCGTTGATCTCGGCGACCAGCTCCTCGAAGGCGTATTTCTTCGAGCCGAAGCCGCCGGTGAGGTCACGGCCGAGCCGGGAGGCATGGCCGGTCGCGTGCCCCAACTCGTGCAGGGCCGTGCGGTGCCAGTTGATCGGCTCGAAATATGCCTGGGGCGGCGGCACCTGCACAAAGTCGTGCGCCGGCACATAGAAGGCGCGGTCGCCGCCGATGCGGAAGTCGATGCCGGTCGCCCGGATTAGGGTCTCGACCCGTGGCTCGATGAGGCCGGGCGGAGGCGGTGGGGCCACAATGGCGACATCCTCCGGCAGTCCGTCGCATTGCGCCGCGTTGAACACCGTGAAGCGCTTGAGGAACGGGATCGCGGCGGCTTCCTCGCCGGTCTCGCGGGCGCGGCGCTTCTCGTCCTCCGGCGTGAAACGGTCGGCATAGACGACGGTGGTGCCGTGTTCGCCGCGGCGGACATTGCCGCCAAGCGACAGGGCCTGGCGGAAGGTGAGCCAGCTCTGGCCGGGAAAGCCGTGCTGGATCACCGCGCCCCAGAGGATCAGCACGTTGATCCCCGAATAGTGCCGCCCGGTCGCGGCGTTTCTCGGCATGGCGAGGGGCGCCTTGACCGAGGCCGATCCCCAGGGCTGGACCCAGGGGAAGCGGCCCGCCTCCAGCTCGGCGATGATCTTGCTGGTGATGTCGTCGTAAAGGTTCGTCCGGCCGGAGCCGGCACGCCCGTTGCGGTCGTTCCTGAACATCGCGGTTCTCCGCGACGGGCGCCGGAGACCTCTTCTCCAGCCCTCAACCCGTCACGGAAACCCCGTCCGCACTCTCACTCTCCAGGGGGCGTTGCGGGGCAGGCTGTGCAAAAACTCATTCGTCTAATCCGCCGCCGCCAGCACCGCGACGCGCGTCTCACCCCGCTGGCGTCAGTCGCTCGGCACCGAAGGCATTTACTGCATGGAGGATGTTGAAGGCGACAATCGAGAGAGCCGCTTCGGCCTTTACCGCTCTGAGACCTCGCGTGAGGAACCTTCCGCCGCCGGACATCCGTTTAATCGTGCCGAAGGGGTGCTCTACAGTACATCGGCGGGTCACCATCAAGCTCGGATCCGCGTAGATTCTGGCCTCCATACGATCCAGCGCCGCCTGATCGAACAACCGATGGATGGTCCGTTGGGCGCCGGACGTGCATCGGCTCTTCAGCCGACAGTCTTTGCATGCGGGCGTTCTATATCGGATCGCACGGTTGCGGGTATGTTTGCCGGATGGTCTCAACGTCTTGCCGGCGGGGCACCGGATTGTGTCGGTCTCCTCATCATACACGAACTGCGCTGGCCGGAAAAAGTCGGTGCTCATGGCGCCGCGTTTGATCGGCGCCGCGACCTCAATATGGTCGCGCTCGCATTGCGCGACCGCCTGGGCGTTGGAGTAACCGCCGTCGGCCAGGACTTTGAGCTCGTCAACCTCAAGCACCTCCATCGTCGCCATCGACATTGGATGCAGGAGCTGGCTGTCGTTTGCCTCGTTGGTCACGTCGTGATGTATGATCAGGCCGCTATCTACATCGACCACGCTTTGCATGTTGTAGCAGGGTGTCTTGGGAGAACGTCCATAGCCCATCGGCCGCGCGTCGGACTCGCCAAAGACCAAAGCCGTCTCGTCGCGATCCTTCAGGATGTCCTGCCGGCGCACGAGCCTGTCTTTGCGGCGCCCGAGGGTCTCCATCGCAGTGGTGAACGCCTCCCGATGTTTGGGCTGATCGTCGAACCCCTGGGCCACTGCCTCATCTATGATGTCGAGCCGTTCAAGGTAGTAGGCGATCTCCTTTTCGGTGTGCGCAACGTCACGGGCCAGCCGGTCGGCGCCAGCGATGTTCTTTGGGCTCGCGACCGCGCGCATCTTCGTCCCGTCCAGCGCGACCAATCGACCGCTGATCAAGCCGGTTTCGCGGCAGAACTGGATGAATGCAGCGCTGGCGCCGACAATGGCTTCCGGATTGTCATGACGAAAGGAGGCGATCGTTCGGTAATCCGGGGCGAGCCGGCGCATTAGCCAAAGCGCTTCGAGGTCGCGGACACACGCTCGTTCCAATTGGCGTGAGGACCGTACCTGGTTGAGGTAGCCCCAGATGTACAGCCGGAGCATATCGCCTGGATGGTATCCAGGGCGGCCGGTGACCGCAGCGATAGCGCGACCGAAGCCAAGCTCAGCCAAGTTCAAGCTGGTAACAAAAGCATCGACGACTCGGACCAATGCGTCCGGGGAAACATAGTCATCAACACAAGGAGGAAGCAGGTTGACCTGATCTCGCGCGAGTCCCTCAATAAAACTCATGCACACCCCGGCGCGGAAGATGGGAAGATAATTGGATTCTACACTGACAGGTTCATTAGTAAAAGCTTGTTCTTGGCTTTGAACATCTGCGCTAGGCGGCGTAATAACTCATTACAGATGTTGCGGGCTTCCGAGAAGGATGAGGTCAGAATCGCCGGGTTCTCCGTTACGTCGAAGCAGTGGCCGCTTGCGCGTCGAGCTGCCACCCGTAGCTTTTGGAATCCGGTACGAGATCGGCGATGGTGAACTGATCGAGGTGTCGCGCGAAAGCTTCCAGCGCGCCTGCCAAGGCATGGCGCAAGCCGCATGCGGGCGTCACGACGCAGCTGTTGGTCGCCGCGTCGAAGCATTCGACGAATGTCCCGGTGTCTTCCATGATGCGCATGATCGAACCGACGTTCAGGGCATTGGCGGGCCGCGCCAGCTTGAGGCCCCCGCTCCGGCCCCGCACACCCTCGACAAATCCCTCCGCGGCCAGTCGCTGCGCCACTTTCATCAGATGGTTCTTCGAGATGCCATAAGCGTGTGCGATCTCGGCGATCGAATGATGGCCGTCCTTCACGGCCAGGAACATCAATGTGCGAAGGGCATAGTCGGTCTGGACGGACAATCTCATAAAAGATGCATATCATATATTGGTTTTATCCGCCAAGGCGCGTAAACCATGCACACATCTTAATCGAGTCGAGGCAGGCAATGACGTCGAACCATGCCGAGCAAGCGCGGGCACGCAAGATGGCGGATGCGCTCGCCTGCGGGATCGATGATGCGTTTATTTCGCAGCTTGTGGAGAGTTTCTACGACACCGTCCGCCAGGACGACACGCTCGGCCCGATCTTTGCGGAGCGCATCGGCGACTGGCCGCATCATCTGACGCGGATGAAGGATTTCTGGGCCTCGATCATGCTCGAATCCGGTCGGTTCAGCGGCAATCCGATGCGCAAGCATATCGCGATCGGCGAGCTTGATGAGGCGCATTTCGCGCGCTGGCAGTCGCTCTGGGACCAGACGCTTGCTCGGATCGCGCCGAACGCTGCGGTCGCGGATCGGTTTCGCGAAGCGGCACTGCGCATTGGCGAGAGCTTGCTGACCGGCATCAAGATCGACCGCGGCGGCCTGGCCGCCATTTCCGCGAGGGCCGCGTCGTGACACCGGTCCCCTACGGCGCATCGCCGATCTTCGATGAGCAAAGCCTACCCGACGCGCTGCGCAACGATCATCGCACCAAAGCAGGCACCTGGGGCCTCCTGCGGATGCTGGAGGGCGAAGTGCGGCTCGTTTTCGTCGATCCGCCGAGCGAGCAGCTCGTGACGCCCGACAGGCCCGCGATCATCCCGCCGCAAGCAACCCATCATGTCGTTCCGCTCGGCCCCATGACGATGCAGGTCGAGTTCTACCGGGAACGCCCAGAGCTTGTCGAAGACGCGGACCGTGGATGACTTCGCCCTTGCTCGCACGGTGCATGTCGTCGCGGTCCTGTTCTGGATAGGCGGCGTCGGTTTCGTCACCTGGGTGCTGATGCCGACGCTTAAGGCAACGGAACTGCCGCAGGATCGCTTGCGCCGTTTTCAGCAGATGGAGGCGCGCTTTGCCTGGCAGGCACGCCTGTGGGTTCTGCTTGCCGGCGCAAGTGGCCTGTGGCTGGTGGCGCGCGCCGATCTGTGGAGCCGCTTCCTCGACGGCCGGTTCTGGTGGATGCACCTGATGGTCGCACTCTGGACCGTGTTTGCGCTGATGTTGCTCGTCATCGAGCCGCTGCATCTCCATCGCCGCCTCGCCAATACACAGTCACCAGAGGCGGATTTCGCTCGAATGATCCGGCTGCATCAGTTATTACTTGCCGTCAGCATCATAACAATTTTGGGCGCGGTAGGCGGTAGTCACGGACTATTCTGAACGGAGGGGGTTTGGGGCATGAAGAGCTATCAAACGACATTCAGCATCAAAAGGCTGTGGATCATCCTGTCGGTCGGCATGGTGGTCATGTTCGGAATCCTACTGTTGCTGGGCCAGCAGATCTACCAGCAGGCGCCGCCCATTCCCGAAGCGGTGAAATCCCAAAGCGGCGAGACATTGTTCACGCGCGCGGACATCGAGACCGGCCAGAATATCTGGCAGTCGATCGGCGGCATGGAACAGGGCTCGATCTGGGGCCATGGCAGCTATCTGGCGCCCGACTGGAGCGCCGACTGGCTGCACCGCGAGGCGGAGGCATTGCTCGCCCTGTCGGCCTCGCAACCTCTCCCAGGCGTGTCCGCGACGCAGGCGGAGGCTATGCGAAGGGCCGGGCTGCAGGAGGAGATGCGTAGGAACACCTACGACCCTGCATCCGGCGTCATCACGGTCAGCGACACCCGCGCGCGCGCGATCCGGCAGGTACAGCAGCATTTCGTAAGCCTGTACGATGGCGGCGATCCTGCCTCGCTAAAGCTCCGCCGCGACTATGCCTTCCCGGTCTATGGCGAGCTGTCGGCCGCGGAAGCCCGGCAGCTTACCGCCTTCTATTTCTGGACGGCCTGGGGGGCGACCACCGATCGTCCGGGCCAGAACATCACTTATACCAGCAACTGGCCGCACGAACCCCTGGTGGGCAATAGCCCAACCACCGGTACATTGTTGTGGAGCCTTGCGTCGGTCATCCTGCTGCTTGCGGCGGCAGGCGCACTCATCGCCTATTACGCCAAGCAGTTCGACGTCTGGCGCGGCGACATCCTGCCCGAGGGCGGCATGGCGACCTCTGATCTTCTGGGACAGGCCGTCATCACACCGTCGATGCGGGCTACCGCGAAATATTTCTGGGTCGTCTGCGCGTTGTTCGTGGGGCAGGTGCTGCTGGGCATTGTCACCGCTCATTATGCGGTCGAGGGACAAGGGCTCTATGGCCTGCCTTTTGCAGAATATCTTCCCTACACGATCACCCGCACATGGCACACGCAACTCGCGGTGCTGTGGATCGCCACGGCATGGCTGGCGACCGGGCTCTATGTCGCGCCGATGCTCGGGGGACGCGACCCCAAGTTCCAGCGGCTCGGCGTCAACTTTCTGTTCGTCAGCCTTCTGGTCATCGTCATCGGCTCCTTTGCCGGGCAATGGGCGGCCGTCCACCGCTTCTTCACCAGTCTGACGGCGAATTTCTGGTTCGGTCATCAGGGCTATGAATATGTCGATCTCGGCCGCTTCTGGCAGATCTACCTCCTGATTGGCCTGTTCCTCTGGGTGGCGCTGGTGGTGCGCGCGCTCTGGCCCGTGCTGCGACGGGAAGGCGGAAAGTCCCTCATCTATCTCGTGCTGGTGTCAGCGCTCGCCATCGGGCTGCTCTACGGCGCGGGGCTGATGTGGGGCCAGCATACGAACATCGCCATCATGGAATATTGGCGCTGGTGGGTGGTGCATTTGTGGGTCGAGGGTATTTTCGAAGTCTTCGCCACGGCCATCATCTCGCTGCTGTTCGTCCAGATGGGCATCCTGCGAACCTCCACCGCCACCGTGATGGTGTTGTTCGCGACGATCATCTTCCTGTTCGGCGGGGTGCTCGGGACCTTCCATCACCTGTATTTCAGCGGCACGCCAACGTCGGTGATTGCGGTCGGCGCGATGATCTCGGCGCTCGAAGTGGTGCCGCTGCTGGTTGTCGGCTTCGAAGCCTATACGCGGCACAAGGTCGAGCATGAGGCCGAGTGGGAACGGATCTATCACTGGCCGTTTATGTTCTTCGCCGCCGTCCTGTTCTGGAATCTGGTCGGCGCCGGGCTGTTCGGCTTCCTCATCAATCCGCCGATCGCGCTCTATTACATGCAGGGGCTGAACACGACGGCGAACCATGGCCACGCCGCGCTGTTCGGCGTCTATGGCATGCTCGGCCTGGGGCTGACGCTCTATTGCATGCGTGGACTGACCGACGTCACGCGGTGGAACCAAAAATGGATCAGGATCTCCTTCTGGTCGCTCAATATCGGCCTTGGCATGATGACTTTCCTGTCGCTGCTCCCGCAGGGCATCCTGCAGACCTACGCCAGCATCGAGCACGGCTATGCCTATGCGCGCTCAGCGGAGTTCATCCATAGCCCGATCATGCAGGCGCTGGTTTGGGCAAGGGTGCCCGGCGATGTCGTGTTCGCTCTCGGCGTTTTCGCGTTCGCATGGTTCATGGTTCAGGCGTTCATGCACGGCAGGAAGCCGACTCCAGAAACGGCGGCCATTCCAAAGCCGGCGCTTTAGATCCGCCACTCCGCTTCCCGGCTGTACCCCGGTTTTCAACGGACGGCCGGCTAATTTCGGGCGTTGGTCGCTCCCGGCCAACGCCATTTGTCCGTGAAACGGCTTCAGGATCGCCGGACAGGCTTGCCTGATCCGTGGGTTTTAGCACAGCCTGGGGGTTCTCCCCGCAGAAGGGGTCGGCCGAGACCCTGGCTCGGCCGCAGGGGAAGGCTTTCCCCTATCCGGGTTCCCTTGAAAACTGTCAGAAACTCGCGTATATTTCCGACAGGAGAAAGATGATGACACGGCTGACCGAACAGATTCTGGCACATGCGACGGGACTGCCCGAAGGCGTCCCCGTGTCCGCCAAGGGCCTGCTCCACCTCGGAAACCGGGCGGCCGTGGATCAGGCATTGTCGCGCCTGTCGGAGCGCGGGCAGCTCATCCGCGCCGGTCGTGGCGTCTATCTGCGTCCCATCGCCAGCCGGTTCGGCACGCGCGCACCTTCGGTCGAGCAGGCTGTCGAGGCCCTTGCGACCCAAAAGGGGGAGATCATCGTCTCGAACGGCGCTGCCGCGGCGAACGCCCTTGGCTTGACGACGCAGGTGCCTGTCCGCTCGGTCTATCTGACCTCCGGGCGCAGCCGAAAGATGCACCTTGGCAAGCAGGTCGTGGAATTGCGGCACGCGCCTCGCTGGCAACTGGCCCTGGCCAACCGCCCGGCGGGGGAGGCCGTGCGGGCGCTGGCCTGGCTCGGCCCCGAAAGGGCGGAGGCCGCGCTCACGACATTGAAGCGGAAGATGCCGCCCGGCGTGTTCGGCGAACTGGTCGCCGCCGCGCCGCAGCTTCCGACGTGGCTCGCGCAGAGCGTGGGAAGGGTGGCGTATGGCTGACGTCTTCCTCCAGCTTTCGGCCGAGGATCGGCGCGATGCGTTGGGCGTCGCCGCCGACCGCTCGGGCCGTCCGACCCATCTTCTCGAGAAGGATGTGTGGGTGGTGTGGGCGCTGGCGACCCTCTACGCCGCGCCGCTCGGTGAACATCTGGTGTTCAAGGGCGGCACGTCGCTGTCGAAAGCCTATCAGGTCATCCGCCGGTTTTCGGAGGATGTGGATCTGACCTACGACATTCGGGCGATCGCGCCCGATCTGGTCGGGGACAATGGTGAGGGCCTGCCGAAAACCCGGAGCGAGGAAAAGCGCTGGTCCAGCGAGGTCCGCCGGCGGTTGCCGGTCTGGGTCGCGGAGGCCGTGCAGCCCGTGATCGCGAACGCGCTGGCCGCCGAAGGTCTGGCTGCGGTCATTCGCGTCGAGGATGAGAGGCTCTTTATCGACTATGAGGCGACCGCAGCCGGGTCCGGCTATGTCGCGCCCAGCGTCATGCTGGAGTTCGGCGCCCGCTCGACGGGTGAACCGGCGAGCGGGCGCGACGTCGTCTGCGATGCGGCCGGCCTGATCGACGGGCTGATATTCCCGACGGCGCGGCCGCGCGTCATGCACGCGGAGCGGACGTTCTGGGAGAAGGCGACCGCCATCCATGTCTTCTGCCTCCAGGAACGGCTACGCGGCGACCGCTTCGCAAGACACTGGCACGATGTTGTCCGGCTGGATGAAACCGGCTTCGCGAACGCCGCTTTCGCCGATCGCGAACTGGCCAACGCTGTCGCCCGGCATAAGGCGATGTTCTTCGCGGAGAAGGCCGCCGACCGCACGCCGATCGACTATGCAGCGGCCGTCAACGGCGGCTTGCAGCTCGTGCCGGTCGGCGATGGCGCAAAGGCGTTGGAGGACGACTATGCCCGCATGGTCGAGGATGGGCTGCTCTTCGATGACGCCGAGCCGTTCGAAGCGCTCATGGCGCGATGTACAGATATAGCTGCGCGGGCTAACCGAATGGGGGCCTAAAGGGGGGCGGCGTTGAAGATATTCTCGGTAGGGATCGAAAATTTTCGCGGCATCCAGTCGGCCAAACTGGTGCTGCCTGATCACGCCGTACTGATCGGCGACAACAATACCGGCAAATCGTCGGTATTCGAAGCGATCGATCTCGCCTTGGGGCCGGACCGGCTGAGCCGGCGACCCCCCGTGGATGAGCATGATTTCTATCAGGGGCGCTATCTTCCTAGCCCAAACCCCGATGCTCCCGAGGGCGCGGAGCCCGGCCCCGCGCCGAAAATCACGGTCGAGGTGACGATCACCAATCTGTCGCCGGAGCAGGAGGCACGATTTGGAGCCAACGTCGAGTGGCTGAATACTACTACCGGAGACTTCTATCAGGAGGCCAACCCGGCTGGGGTCGATGCTGCCGAGATCAAGGCGGCGCTGCGCGTCACATTCGTCGGCCAATACGATCCCGATGAGGATGACTTCGTCGGCAACAGCTATTTCACGCGCAGCCTTTCAGAGGATGAGACACCTGCATCGTTCTCGAAGAAGGACAAGCAGCACTGCGGATTTCTTTTCCTGCGGTCGTTGAGGACAGGATCTCGGGCGCTCAGCTTGGAACACGGCAGCCTGCTGGACATCATCCTCCGGCTGAAGGAAATCCGGCCGCAGATGTGGGAAGGGACGATCGGAACGCTCGCAGCCTTCGATGTCGCGAGCGACCCGTCCATTGGCATCTCAGGCGTGCTCGAGAGCATCGACAAGTCGCTGAAGAAATACGTCCCGCGCGAATGGGGAGTGAAGCCGCACCTAAAGGTGTCGAACCTGACGCGCGAGCATTTGCGCAAGGTCATCACCGCGTTCATCGCCACGGGTGCGGGCGATCATGCCGCTCCCTTCTTTCGGCAGGGAACAGGGACGATCAACATGTTGGTGCTCGCGATGCTGTCACAGATCGCCGAGGACAAGCAGAACGTCATTTTTGCGATGGAGGAAGCCGAAACGGCGATTCCGCCATACGCGCAGAAGCGGATTGTCCATGAGCTTCGCAAGCTGTCGGCGCAGTCGATCTTCACGTCGCACTCGCCGTATGTGCTCGAAGAATTCAGCCTCGACGAAACCGTCATCCTCTCGCGATCGGACAATGGCCAACTGAGCCAATCCAAAATCGAGTTGCCTGAGAGCATCAAGCACAAGCGTTATCGGCAGGATTTCCGAACCCGATTTTGCGAGGGGCTTCTTTCGCGCCGAGTTCTCATCGCCGAAGGCGCTACGGAGGCGACCTCCTTCCCGGTCGTCGCGCGGCGACTGGCCGAGCTCAACCCGGCTGCTTATGCGTCTTTGGAAGCCTTGGGCGTCTGCGTGATCGACGCCGGAAGCGAGACCCAGATCGCCGACCTTGGAGCGCTGTACAAAAGTCTTGGGAAACGGACCTTTGCGTTATGCGACAAGCAGACGGATGCCGCCAAGGTGGCCATAGAAGCCCAGGTGGAACGCCTGTTCATGCACGACGAGAAGGGTATTGAGGATCTGATCCTCAAGAACACCACCCAAGCGGCCCTGGAGCGGTTTGCCGATCAGCTCGATTGGCCACAGCATCTGCTCGCGAAATACCCCGACCCAAAAGCTCAAGCTGCTGCCGCGCTCGGGGCCTATTTCAGCTGGTCGAAAGGCAATTGGGGAATCGCTGAGTTCTTGGCACAGTGTTCCGAAGCTGAGATCCCGCAGTGGCTACGGGATGCCTGCGTCACCCTGAAGGCACTGTGTGATCCGCCTCTACAGCCAGCCGAGCCCGAACCCGAAGACGATTTTGCTGACCTGTTAGGATAGGCGATTACTGTGGTCGACCTAACAGAAGCGCAGAAGGAAATTCTACAAGCTGTCGGGCATCAACTCGTCACCGGCGGTCCCGGTTCGGGGAAGACTACCGTCTCTATCCTCAAAGCGGCCAAGATCGCGCGGGAGGAATTGAAGCCAGGACAGCGCATCCTTTTCCTCAGCTTCGCGCGTGCAACCGTTTCGCGCGTGCTGGAGGCAATCGACGAAGAAAGCGCAATCACGCGAGAGGAGAGGCAACGGATCGAGGTCGATACCTACCATTCGTTCTTCTGGCGCATCCTTAAAACGCACGGCTACCTTGTCGGCTTTCCACGACGGATGACGATCCTCACGCCTCCGAATGAGGCGATTGCATTGTCGGCGGTTCGAAGCGGCTACAAGGCGGCCAAAAATCTGTCGGACGAGGAAAAGGCTGAGAAGCGCGCGAAGGAGGAAGCGGAGCGTGTCCGGCTGGCGACCGAAGAAGGGAAGGTCTGCTTCGACCTCTTCGCAGACCGCGTGGCGACCCTGCTTCATGGCTCAGATAAGGTTCGAGCGCTCGTCTCTACGATGTATCCGTACATTACCCTGGACGAGTTTCAGGACACCAGCGCCGATCAATGGCGAGTGGTCCAAGCCCTCGGCGCCAACAGCACGTTGATCGCTCTTGCCGACCCGGAGCAGCGCATATTCGATTTCATCGGCGCCGATCCGGAAAGGCTGAACCACTTCAAGGCCGATTTCGCGCCGACGGTCCACGACCTTGCCGGTGACAACCATCGGAGCAAGGGGACGGAGATTGCCCTATTCGGCAACGACATCCTGACCGGCAATTTTCGGCAGAAGGAATACCAGGGTATCGGCTACGCGCCGTTCGCGTCGAACCCCAACCAAGCTTATGCTTCACTGGTTGGCCAGGTGTTGCAAGCCCGGAAGCGCTTGGTTGAGTCTGGCCGGCGTGACTGGTCGTTGGCCATTCTCGTGCCGACCAAGAAAATGACGCGGATGGTGTCTGACATCCTGCGCGAGCCATTCGGTAATGTTCCGTCGATTTCTCACTCAGCAGCAGTTGATATGGAAGGCCCGATCCTCGCCGCAGAGATCATTGCTTTCCTGCTCCAAAAGTGCGGGCATGACGGAAGTTTCGACGAATTTGTCGAGTTGATGTGCAGCTATTTTCACGGTCGAGGAGGCACGGCGCCGACCAAGGGCGACATGGACGAGGCTGCGCGGTTCCGGAAGGCGCTGTCCAAGTGGAACGAATGTCTAGCGAAAGGACGAACAACGCCTGGTAACAGCGTCTTGCAAGGAACCTTTGCCGTGCACCAGGCAACTGCCGCACTGACATTCACAGGTGATCCGGATGCAGATTGGGTCTCGGTGCGCGACGTTCTGGATACTGGGGCCTGTGAGCGACTGAAGGATGTCGCAAAGGACGTCCGTAACGTGCGTCTGCTTGAGCGCGGTACGCAGCTCCGTCAGGGGTTGGCGCAGGACTGGCGTGACGTCGGCCGCTATAGCAACGCCCTTGCGATCACCCGCCAGTCGTTTGTTCAGGAGCATTTCGCAACAGCCCACAAGCCTGAATCCGGCGTCGTGGTGATGAACATGCACAAGGCGAAGGGAAAGCAGTTCGACGAGGTTGTGATCTTTGAAGGATGGCCAAAACGGTTCAAGGGCGAAATCGTGGCCAATCCTGACCGGATCGTCTTCGGCAATGTCCACGACGGGGTGATGACTCAGGCGCGTCAGAATTTTCGGGTCAGCATCACGCGCGCAAAGGCACGCACGACGATCATGACACCAAGGGATGATGTCTGTGTTTTGCTCAGACCCGTACCGGCATGACTCAAGCCTCTGGGTATGAAGGATGACGACATCTTCTGATCATCTGGAGTCCATGGCGCAGACGCTAGAGGCTACCGGGGATTATCGCGTCATCCGGCGTCTTAAGCCGCGTCCATCCAATATGCCGTCTCCCGCAACGCCCGTCCGACTCGGCATGGTGGTGGATGTCGAGACCACGGGGCTAGATCCCCAGCGTGACGAGATCATAGAACTCGCCATGACGCCATTCAGCTACGGCTTGGATGGCACCATTTTCAGCGTGGGCGACAGCTTCCAAGGGCTGCGTCAGCCGAGCGAGCCTATCCTCCCGGAAATCACCGCGATCACGGGCATCACCAACGAGATGGTGGCCGGCCAGATCATTGATCCCGCCGTGGTGGCCACATTCGCGGCGCCGGCTTCACTCTTCATCGCGCACAACGCGGCGTTCGACCGCCGCTTCTTTGAACGATTCAGTGACGTGTTCTCGACGAAGCCGTGGGCATGCTCGCTCAGCCAGATCGACTGGGCGGCGGAAGGATTTCAGGGCGCGAAGCTCGCCTATCTCGCTCAGGCGGCCGGCTTCTTCTATGACCGCCACCGCGCGATGCACGACTGTCTTGCGACGATCGAGCTGTTGGCGATGCAGCTGCCCCGATCTGGTGTTACGGGCCTTAGCCGCCTTCTGGATGGTGCTCGTACTGTCTCCTGGCGCATCTGGGCGGAGAACTCGCCCTTCGACCTCAAGGATGTTCTCAAGGCGCGGGGATACCGCTGGAACGGCGATCCCGGCCCGCATCCCCGCGCTTGGTATATCGACGTTCCCGAAGCCCAACGCGAGGCCGAGGTGCGGTTCTTGAGCACGGAGATCTATCGGTATGAGGTCGATCCCCCCGTCCGGCGGATCGATGCCTATGATCGGTTTTCAGATCGCATCTAAGCGCCACCAAGGGTCGGGCTAACTCTTGCGCTGGTCGTATCCGTTGCCGCCCTCGACGTTTCCGGCCGCCTTCAATAAATCCCCGATGGAGCGTCCGCCGATCCGGCAGGTGCCGACTACACGGTCGTAGGACTTATGGTTGGCGACGCACTCCGCGTTCCGACCCATGGCAAGTCTTTCCAGCGCGGCCTTGGCAGCAGGGCCGGTGGGGGAGTGGAGTTCGGGCGCGTAGAAATCTTCCAGCCGGATCTCCACCCAGTTGGCTGGCCCTTGGCCCACGGCCACGCACAGCGAGTCGCCGTCGCCGACATAGACCACGGGACCGGAGAAGTGTGCGCCCCGGTGGAGATAGGACGGCATCGGGCCGCGGTCGGGAATGGCCTTGCAGGGATCGGCCTTGGCCGCGGTCGCCGTGGTCAGCGTCGCCAGCAACGCCAGGCCGATTATAGTCGTTTCTCACTTCCTCTTTATAGGCGCCGGAGGCTCATGCCGCCGCTTTCATGCGCTTCTTGGCGAGCATGGCTCGGACGAACTTGTCCCACTTCGCCATGCCGGCACGCTTCTCAACCATGTAGTTCCAGCGGTCGTAGTGCTTCGAGCTGACATCCTGCAAGGCGTGGTTCTGGAGACGGTCGCGGATCTCCTTCGGGACTCCCGCCTTGCCAGCCAAGGTTTTGAAGGTGCGACGGAGGTCGCGGTTGGTCGCATGGGGGATCACGCCGCGATCCCGCTGGCGCCAGATAAAGCTGTAGAGTGTGCCGTGGCTGACGGGCTTTGACGGGTCTTTGGCGGAGGGGAAGAACCAGCCGTGTTCGTTCGGGATAATCGACTCGATCAGTTCCGCGGCCAACAAGGGCACCGGAACAGCGTGCGGCTGAAGGTTTTTGGTCTTGGTCCAGTCGATGATCCGTTCCTTGGCATCCCATTGATCGACATGGAGACGGGCGATTTCCTCGACCCTCTGGCCAGTCAGCATGATGATCTGGACGGCGCGGGCATAGGAAGGATGAACCGGCGTGTCGGGGCATTCGAGCCAGCGATAGAGTCGAACGAACTCTTCCTCGCTCAACCAGCGCGTTCCGATCGTCTTGGGTTCCGTCGGTATGCCCGCAGCGGGGTTGTAGGTCAGCCGGAAGCGGCGCGCAGCGGTGGAGCGATAATCGTGCTCGGATTTCAGGCCCCAGCTAAAGGCAGATCGAATGTAGCTGCGCACATGATCGGCCATTGAACGCTTGCCGCGTTCATAGATGGGCCGGATGATCGCCGTGATCTCATCCGGTTCGATGTCGCGGGCCGGGCGGTTGCGTCCGAGCGTATCGGCGATCTTGTTGAGGCCCTTTTCCGCCTCCTTCCAGGACGACTTCCCGCCCTCCTTGAGGTAGGCGACATACGCCTCGAAGAGGTCGGCGACGGTTCCCGGTCGCGTGTCGCCGGCAACCTTGATGCTACGGCCTTTCTGGATCAGCTCCGCGAAGTCGCGGTTGAATATCTCGCGGGCCTTGCTGAGGGGCATCGAGGGATACGAGCCGAGCTTCTTCTTGAGGCGCTTCTCATCGCGCCATTGCTGCGCCATCCAGTCTGCGGTCACACGGGTAGGCATAGGCTTCATCACGAGGACCAGCCGGCCGGTTCCGTGACCCTCGCCATCGACAAGGCTGAGCTGCTTGCCGGTCGTTTCCACCTGCTTCAGGGCTCGGCGAATTTCTCCATCTGTAAGGCTTGGCACTGGGGTTCTCCGTCGGCTTCCAACTGGGGTCGCTCGACGGGTTCGTGGGGTCGGCGACTGGGGTCAAAAAGGGCCTTGATCCCCTTAAAACCGACCCCAATATGCCACAATGACCGACTCTACGACAAGCCTAAAAGCTCTTGTGTTTCAAGGTGATGTGGCGTGATTGAACGTGATCGAAAAGGCCAAGTGGGATGGTTGTGGGCGAGGATGATCGCCGCCGAGCCGAAATCGAGCGCGCGGCGAACCACCTCGCGGACATGGATCGCCGCTTCGTCGATGGTCCCCTCGCTGACGATCTCGTCGCGGATCAGCCGGTTCTTGTTGTCGAGGTGGAGGACATGGACGCACTCGTTGATGCGGAACGCCATGTCGCCACGCAGATAATCGAGCAGACCCTGCCAGCTCCCGAGCACCGGCCGCTCGGCAATTTCACCGTACAGCGTGCGCTGCACCGCTTCCTTGACCAGCTTGAGCGCGGCGATGCTGCTATCCCCCATCTCCGGGAAGCGCCGCAATGTCTCGATGTCGGCCTCGAGCAACGGGCCGATGCCCCCGAATTCGCGCAGCAGCGCCTTGGCCACCGGCTTGGTGTCGACGCGCGGACGCGCCAGCATCAGCAGGAATTCGACAATCTCATAGTCGGCCAGTGCCTCCCCGCCGACGCCGAGGAGGCGGTCGCGCAGCCGGCTGCGGTGCCCGGCCCTGTCATCGACCTCGGCGGTCGGCTTCACGGGTTTCGCGCTGCTCATGCGATGAAGCCTAGCATGCCGCCCGGCAGATGCAGTTCAGATTTTTGCGCAACCATCGTTGCTCGACAGAGTCTGTTCATCGCCATAGTGACAGGACATGCATCGACACCATGCGTAAGCGCGTAATCCTCCCTTTGCTGGTCGGCGGATCGGTTGCCGCCGTGGCCACGGTCGCGTGGCTCAACCGCGAGGCGATTACCGCGCGCTATGTCGATTCCGCCCTGCGCGAAGCCGGTGTCGAGGCGCGCTACCGCATCGACTCAATCGGGGTGCGCGAGCAGAGGCTGCGCAACATCGTCATCGGCGATCCGGCCAATCCCGATCTCGTCGCCGACGCGGTGGATGTAAAGATGGGGGTAGGCTGGACCGGCCCCTATGTCACCGCCGTGCGGGCGCGGGGCGTCCGGCTCAACGCGCGCTGGACGGGCGATAGGCTGTCGCTGGGCCAGCTCGACAAGCTGCTGCCCGAGCCCGACGGCACCCCCTTCAGCCTGCCAGACATCGCCCTCGACATCGACGACGCCACGGCACGGGTGGCAACGCCGTGGGGCCGGGTCGCGCTCGGCGCCGTCGGCCGGGGTCACCTGCGCGACGGCTTTTCCGGCCATGTCGGTCTCGCCGCACCTGCGCTGGAGGCCGGCGGCTGCCGCGCCAGCGCGGCCAGCGGCGGGCTGGAGGTGCAGATATCCGATGGGGCGCCGGCTCTGCGCGGCCCGATCGGGCTCGCCGGACTGCGGTGCGCGCGCGGCGACATAGCCCTTACCGATCTCAGATTGGGTCTCGACGCCAGCACCAACGCGGACCTCTCGACGATTCGTACCCGCCTTGGCGTGCGCGGCGGCAGCGGCACCGTCGCGGGCGTTGCAGCGGAAGGCCTGACCGGCACATTGGCGCTCGGCGGGGCAGTCGATGGCGTTCTCGATGCCGACTGGCAACTGGCCGCAACGCAACTCGCGCAACCGTGGGTCAGGGCGGCCCGCGTCTCCTTCGATGGGCGCGGCAAGCGACTGGCGTCCGGCGCATTGACTGCGGATGGCCGCTTCGCGCTGGCCGGCGGAGAGCTTGGCAGCGGCGCCGACCGCCAGCTCGCCCGGCTCGCGGCGCTGGACGATTCGACCCCGCTCGGCCCACTCGCCCGCAAATTCGCGGCTGCGTCGCGCGCCGCGGGTCGCGACTTTGCTGTGAATGGCAACGTCACCCTGGCCGGCCGCAGCCTCGATGCGCTGACCATCGCCGCCGATTCGCTGCGCTTCGTCGCCGCCTCGGGCGCCCGTGCGCGTCTGGCGGGTGATCGGGCGATCCGCTGGAACGCGCAGGACGGGCTGGCCGTGTCGGGCACCGCCGACGTCGGTGGCGGCGGCTGGCCCGAAGGGACGGTGGCACTGGCCCGGTCTGGCGGCGGCAGGCTGATGCAGGGCCGCGCACAATTCGCGCCCTATACGGCGGGCGGCGCAACGCTCGATGTCGGGCCGCTCGCCTTCCGTGCGGCGGCGGACGGCGTCATGCGCTTCTCCACCGACGTCACTTTGTCCGGCCCGCTCGCTGGCGGCCGGGTCGATCGGGTGTCGCTGCCGCTGTCGGGCGCGCTGGGCGCCAACGGCGACGTGCGCATCGCTGGCGACTGCCAGACCCTGCGCTGGCAGGCGGTCGCGATCGGCGGCACCATGCTCGATCCCGCTGCGCTGCGGCTGTGCGGGCAGGGCGGTGGCCCGATGCTGGCATGGTCGGGCGGCAGGCTGTCCGGAGGCATCACAGCGCCGGCCTTCGCGCTCACCGGACGCAGCGGCAGCAGCCCGTTGCGGCTGGCCAGTTCCGGCGCGACCATCGACCTTTCGGGCACGGGCTTCGCCCTGCGCGATATCGACACCAGCATCGGCAGCGGCGAATCGGCCACGCGCCTCGTCGCGGCGGCGCTGACCGGGCGCAGCGGCGCGAACGGACTGACGGGCGAACTGCGGGATGCCAGCGGACGCATCGGGCCGGTGCCGTTCGACCTCAGCGGGGCCAACGGCCGCTGGTCGTTCGCGGACAATGCCCTGACACTCGAAACCAGCCTGGCGGTCGACGATGCCGCGGCCGAAGACCGGTTCAAGCGGTTGATCGGCGAGTCGATCATGGTGCGCTTTGCCGATGGCGTGGTGCGTGCCGACGGGCGGTTGCTCGAATCGGTCAGCCGCACCCCTGTGGTCGACCTTTCGATCGACCATCGGTTTGCCACCGGCACTGGCAATGCGCGTTTCACGGTGCCGGACATCGCCTTTGCCCGGGACGGGCTGCAGCCGGTCGATGTCAGCCCGCTCGCGCTGGGCGTGGTCGCCAACGTCGAAGGCCGCGTCGATGGTGCCGGCAGCCTGCGCTGGTCTCCGGACGGCTTGGTCAGCGAAGGGCGCTTCTCGACCGACCGGCTCGATCTCGCTGCCGCTTTCGGTCCGGTCGAGCGCCTTTCGGGCACGATCCGTTTCGACGATCTGCTGGCGCTGACCACCCCTCCGGGGCAGGAAGTGCTGCTCGGCTCGGTCAATCCCGGCATCGAGGTGCGCGACGGGCGGGTCTATTATCAGTTGCTGCCCGAACGGCGCGTGCGCATAGAGCAGGGGATCTGGCCATTTTCCGGCGGTCGCTTGCTGCTGCAACCGGCACTGCTCGATTTCAGTGCAGACCGCCCGCGTCGGCTGACCTTCGACGTGTCCAATGTCGACGCCGCGCTGTTCCTGCAGCGCTACGAGTTCGACAACATCGCCGCGACCGGCATCTTCGACGGGGTGGTGCCGACGATTTTCGATGCCAACGGCGGCCGTGTTGTCGGAGGATCGCTCGTGTCGCGCGAAGGCGGCGGAACGATCGCCTATGTCGGGGAGCTCAGCAACCGCGATCTCGGGACCATGGCCAATCTCGCCTATGGCGCGCTCAAATCGCTGCGCTACGACAGTCTGGTCATCCGGCTGAACGGCAATATCGATGGCGAGATGCTGACCGAGGTCGATTTCAGCGGATTGGCCCAGGGCGAGGGTGCGGAGCGCAATTTCTTCACCCGAGCCATTGCCAGGCTGCCCTTCATCTTCCGCATCCGCATCAACGCGCCCTTCCGGCAGTTGCTCACATCGGCGCGCGGGCTTTATGATCCCGCCGACTTCATCGACCAGAATCTGGACTCCCTGCTGCGGGCCGAGCGCGATGCGCAGGCGGCAGCGCAGGCAGCAAGACAGTCGGCCGAAACGGGGCCACCACCCGTTCAGCCCAGCGAAAGCGAGGATCAGCGATAATGCGTGGCATGGGAACGATGACCGGCAAACGGTCGGACAGAAACGGTTTTAAGGAGGCCGGTCGGCTCGCCTTGGCGGGTGCCGCCCTGCTGGCGACTTCGGGGTGCATCAATGTCACTGCCCCCGACAAGCCGATCGAAATCGTGCTGACGATCAATATCCGGCAGGAAATCGTCGTTCGCCTCGACAGCGCCGCCAAGGAGCTGATCGAACAGAATACGGAGATTTTTTGATGACCCGCATGGCTCGCTCTTTCGCTTCGGCCGCCCTGATCGGCGCATTGCTGATCGGCGCCCCTGCGCTTGCCCAGCGTGACCCCGCCTATGCGGCCGCGCGCGCGGCGGGGACGGTCGGGGAAAAGCCTGACGGCTATCTCGCCGTGGTTACCCCCGGCAACGCAACGCTGCAGGCGCTGGTGGATGACATCAACATCCGCCGGCGGGAGGAATATACCCGGCAGGCCGCGCTCACCGGCTCGACTGTCGAACAGTTCGCGTTTACCACCGGCTGCAACCTCATCCTGCGCACCGTGCCGGGCGAAAAATACATGACCCCCAGCGGCGCATGGCAGACCCGCACGGCCGCTGCACCGATCCGCGACGCACGCTGCGTCTAGATCCTCTGACGCGCAGTTCGCTGCATCAGACTAACCGCCTCTCGTCGCCCCGTGCTTGACACGGGGCAAGGCTCTCTCTGGCCCATGTTCGAAGACACTTGGCCCTGGATCGCGGGCCAAGCAACGGAGGTATGGGCGCGGAGGGCAGCTCCAGGGGACGAGGCACCCAAACACAGTTGCATCCGACGCACGCTGCATTGCAGCAACGCCGGTTGACTTGGACAAGGCGCGTTTCTAAAGGGGCCGCGCCTTGCCGGTCGAGGTGCTTTTCGATCCGCTTCCCTCCCACTCGAGCAATGCGGCAAGCCGGTAACGGCGCTGCTTGCGGGCACCCGAGAGGATAGGACGCGACGATGGGCGATTCGCACGGCGAGCAGGAAAAGACAGGGGTCGAAGGCGACCAGCGGATTTCGGCGCTCGACGAGCGTCTGAGCAAGCTGGAAGCCAGCGAGGCCGCGAGAACCGGGCGGGACAGGCCAGCGGCCGATCCCAACTATCGCCTGGGCAATCGCGTCATCGCCGATCTGATCGGCGGCATCGCAGGCGGTGCGCTGGTCGGCTGGGTTATCGACCGTCTTTTCGGCACAGGGCCCTGGGGCTTCATGATCTTCCTCGCGCTGGGGATCGTGGTGGCGTTCAGGAACATTTTCCGACTTGCCAGCGGCGCGGCGACACAGCCGCATGACGATGGCAGGGATTGACAGGGACGAAGGGTATAACGTGGCGGATTCGGGCAAGATCGACCCCATGCACCAGTTCGAGGTGCAGACAATTGCACCCCTGTTCAACGTCGGTGAACAGACCGTCTATCTGACGAACAGCGCCGTCTGGATGCTGGCCACGTTCGTGCTGCTGTGGGTGTTCATGCTCGGCGGCATGAAGCGCGAGCTGGTGCCCGGTCGCTGGCAGGCGGCAGTGGAAGGCTTCACCGGCTTCATTTCCAGCATGATGACCACCAACATCGGGCAGGAAGGGCGCAAATACACGCCTTATGTCTTCTCGCTGTTCATGTTCATCCTGTTCAGCAACTTCCTCGGCCTGCTGCCGCTCGGCGCGGTCGGCCTGCACCCCTTCACCACCACCAGCCATTTCACCGTGACCGGCGTGCTCGCCATCGTCAGCTTTGCGATCGTGCTGGTCGTCGGTTTCTGGCGGCATGGGCTGCACTTCTTCAGCCTGTTCGTGCCGCATGGCACGCCGCTGCCGATGATCCCGTTCATCTTCATCGTCGAACTGCTGTCGTTCCTCGTCCGTCCTTTCAGCCTCGGGCTGCGACTGTTCGTGGCGATGACCGCGGGGCACATCCTGCTCAAGGTGCTGGCCGGGTTCGTCATCAATGCCACCAATGCCGGCATCGCCACCGGCGTGACCGTCGGGCTGTCGAGCTTCGTGCTGATGACCGGCATCTCGGCGCTGGAAATCCTCGTCGCGGGGATTCAGGCCTATGTTTTCGCGCTGTTGACCTCGCTCTATATCAACGATGCGGTCAACCTCCACTAATCGCCTACAATCAACCAGTTACGCCAAGGAGTTAAGAACATGGAAGCAGAAGCAGCAAAGCTGATCGGTGCAGGTCTGGCCGCTATCGGTGCCGGCATGGCCGCCATCGGCGTGGGTAACGTTTTCGGCTCGTTCCTGGAGAGCGCGCTGCGTAACCCGGCCGCTGCCGATGGCCAGCAGGGCCGCCTCTTCATCGGCTTCGCCGCCGCCGAACTTCTCGGCCTGCTGGCGTTCGTCGTCGCGATGATCCTGATCTTCGTTGCCTGATTGCTGTCAGGGCCGGCGGATCACGATCCGCCGGCCCTGAACGCGGCAACGTCGATATAGGTAAAGGACTTCAGTTTCATGCCCCAGATCGGTCAGCTAACCGAAGACAGTTGGTACCTCATCTCCCAGTTGTTCTGGGTGGTGCTGGTGTTCGGCGGGATCTTCCTCGTGATCGGTCGTGGCATGCTGCCCAAGGTCGAGGCGACTGTCGACGCACGTGATGCCAAGATCGCTGGCGATCTCGCCGCTGCCAAGGCGGCGCGCGATGCCGCTGACGCGGCTGAAGCCGATCTCGTCGCCCGCACCAACGCCGCCCGCGCCGATGCGCAGGCGGTTTTGGCGGCGGCAAAGGTCAGCGCCGCCAAGGCCACCGAAGCTCGTCTTGCGGAAGTCAACGCCGCCAACGAAGCCCGTCTTGCGGCGGCCGAGGCGGAAATCGCCCAGGCACGCTCTTCCGCGCTGACCGAGATTGAAGCTGTGGCCAGCGAGGCTGCCGCCGATCTGGTCACCCGCCTGACCGGCAATCCCATCACGCCGGCGGCTGCCGCCAATGCTGTGAAGGCCCAGATCAATGCTTGATATGCTGACGCTCATCGTGGCCGAATCGGCGCATGGCGGCGCGGAAGCGCACGCCGACCCCGCCATTGCCGGCATTTTCAACGCGACCGTCATCGTCTCGCTGGCGATGCTGGTGCTGATTGCCATCATGGTCTGGAAGAAGGTGCCGGCGATGATCGTCGGCATGCTCGACAGCCGCATCGCCGCCATCCGCAGCCAGCTCGACGAAGCCTCTGCGCTGCGTGCGGAGGCTGAGGCGCTGCGCAACGAATATCAGACCAAGCTGGCTGCGCTCGATGCCGACAGCGCCGCAATGCGTGCCCGTGCCGAACAGGAAGCGGCGCTGGTTGTGTCGCAGGCGCAGGCCGATGCCGCTGCGCTGGTCGCCCGCCGTCAGAAGATGGCCGAAGACCGCATCGCCGCTGCCGAACGCAGTGCGATTGCCGAGGTGCGCGAGACGGCAACGCGTGCGGCAGTTGCCGCAGCGCGCACGCTGATCGCGGATGGTCATGATGCGGGCGCCGACAAGTCGCTCGTGGATCGCGCCATCGCCGACGTCGGGCGGCTCTGACGCTGCCCCATCGAAAAGAACAAACAAGGGCTGGGATAATCTCCCGGCCCTTTCTACATGGGCGGCATGACCAGCACGCCCGGCGCTCCGGACCGATTCAACGAAGATCGCGCCACCTACACCGTCAAGGGGAGCGACGACGCCGGTGCGCGCCCTGACTTCGAGGCGGGGGTGGCGGTCATCCGGCAGGTAATCAAGACCCTGAAGCCGGTTCCTGGCGTCTATCGCATGATCGATGCGCGCGGCGATGTGCTCTATTGCGGCAAGGCACGCGCGCTCAAGAATCGCGTCACCGCCTACACTCAGATCGCACGGCTGCCGCAGCGGCTGCAGCGCATGGTGGCGCAGACGCGCAGCATGGAGATCGTGACCACCAACAGCGAAGCCGAGGCGCTGCTGCTGGAGGCGCAGCTGATCAAGCGCTATCGCCCGGCGTACAACGTCCTGCTGCGCGACGACAAAAGTTTCCCCTATATTCTCTTGCGCGAAGACCACGCCTATCCGCGCATCCAGAAGCATCGCGGCGCGCGCCGTGCCAAAGGGCAATATTTCGGGCCATTCGCCAGCGCCGGGTCGGTTAACAAGACGTTAAATGCGCTGCAAAAGCTGTTTTTGCTGCGCAGTTGCACCGACAGTTTCTTCGCAAACCGCGATCGGCCGTGCCTGCTCTACCAGATCAAGCGCTGCAGTGCGCCATGCGTCGGGCGAATCGGAGAGGCGGACTATGCTGAGCTGGTCGAGGACGCGCAGGCATTTCTGGCAGGGCGCTCTACCCAGACGCAGGCCAAGCTCGGCGCTGCCATGTCCGAGGCCGCGGAGCGGATGGATTATGAGCTGGCCGCCATCTATCGCGACCGGCTGAAAGCACTGACCTTCATCCAGGGCACGCAGGCCATCAACGCCGAGGGCCTGGGCGACGTCGACGTGTTCGCGCTGGCGGAGAAGCAGGGCCGCATCGGCATCGATGCCTTCTTCATCCGGGGCGGGCAGAATTGGGGGCACCGCAGCTTCTTCCCCTCCCACACCGCCGATGTGCCGGTCGACGAGGTGCTGACCAGCTTCCTGATGCAGTTCTACGAAGGCGTGCCGCCGCCGAAGCTGATCCTGACCGATCGCGAGCCGTGCGACTGCCCGGTGCTGGCACAGGCACTGTCCGAGCTGGCCGGGCGCAAGGTCGAGATATCGGTGCCCCAGCGCGGCGATCGCGCCAGGCTGATGGCGCAGGCCAAACGCAACGCCGCCGAATCGCTCGACCGGCGCCTGGCCGAGAACTCGACGCAGGCCAGGCTGCTGCAGGACATCGCCGACCTGTTCGAACTGGGCGAGCCGCCGCGCCGCATCGAAGTGTATGACAACAGCCATATCCAGGGGACCAACTCGGTCGGGGCGATGATCGTCGCCGGCCCCGATGGATTCCAGAAAGGCCAGTATCGCAAGTGGAACATCAAGCGGCCGGAGACCGAGCCGGGGGACGATTTCGCGATGATGCGCGAAGTGTTCGCCCGCCGCTTCGCCCGCGCGCAGGCCGAAGACCCTGACCGCGAGAAGGGCGACTGGCCGGATCTGGTGCTGGTCGATGGCGGAAAGGGGCAGCTTTCCGCTGCCATGGAGTCGCTGGAGGAACTGGGCATCGAGGACGTCGCCATCGCGGGCGTCGCCAAGGGGCCTGATCGCAACGCAGGGCGCGAGACCTTCTACCTGCCCGGCGGCCGCGAATTCACCCTGCCGATGAATCATCCCGCACTGTTCCACATCCAACGGCTGCGCGACGAGGCGCACCGCTTCGCCATCGGGGCGCACCGGCAGAAACGCGCCAAGGCGATGACCTCATCCCCGCTCGACGAGGTGCCCGGTATCGGTCCGGCGCGTAAAAAGGCGCTGCTGATGCATTTCGGCACTGCGCGCGCTATCCGGAATGCCAGCCTCGAAGACATCAAGCGCGCGCCAGGCGTGTCGGCGAGTACGGCGCAGGCGGTGTATGATTTCTACCATGGGTAATGTGCACTGGTGTCGGGGTAAACCCATAGCCCTGAGCTCGTCGAAGGGCGCTTATTGTGACGGTGAGGTGCCCTTCGACAGGCTCAGGGCTACGGTTGCTGATTGCCGCATTACCGTCTTCTCAGGCTGTGAGCGCTGATGCACCTCGCCACCACCGCCATCGTCTGCGCAGTCCGTTCCCACGGTGAGCATGGCACGGTCGTGCGGTTGATGACGGCCGAAGCTGGGCTATTGCCCGGCTATGTCCGCGGTGGTCGATCTCGACGGATGCGGCCGGTGCTGGTGCCGGGCAATCTCGTCGCTGCCGATTTCCGCGCTCGGACCGAGGATCAACTGGCTGCGCTGACCGTCGAGCTCCAGCATAGCCGGGCGCAACTGCTCGGCGAGCCGCTGGCGGCGGCGGCCATCGACTGGGTGACTGTGCTGACTGCGGTCGCCTTGCCCGAAGGCCAGCCCTATCCTGCGATTCACGCCGCGCTCGACGGCGTTCTGACCGCCATCGAGCTGTCCCCGGCAGCGAGTGGATGGTCGACACCGCTGGTACGCTTCGAAACGCTGCTGCTTGCACAATTGGGCTATGGCGATGCACTGGAGCCGACTCTGGACCTGTGGCGGGCGCTGCGCCGCAACCGCGATGCCATCGACACCCACATTCTTTCCGGACCGCGCGCCGATGGCATCGCCGCCGTGCGGGCGCGGCTGGTCGACCGGTTGATGCGCGCGGCTTCTTGACCTCTCCGTCATTGCGAACGCGGCGCGGCCGAAGCCGGACGCAGGCCAACCAACCCAGAAGCGGTGCTGTGCTATCCTGGATTGCTTCGCTGCGCTCGCAATGACGGAGCTTCTATTTTGCAGCGATAATCTCTAGGCGCGGAGCGTTATGAAAATAGCAGTTTTCGCAGGGGACGGAATCGGTCCCGAAGTTACCGCCGAAGCCGTGCGGGTGCTGCACGCGCTCGATCTGCCGGGCATGACGCTTGCCGAGGGGCTGGTCGGTGCAGCCGCGTGGCGGGCGACCGGCCACCCTCTGCCGCCCGAGACGCTGGCGATTGCGCGCGACAGCGACGCCATATTGTTCGGCGCGGTCGGCGATTTCGGCTGCGACCATCTGGAGCGGCATCTGCGCCCCGAGCAGGCGATTCTCGGCCTCAGGCGCGAACTGGGCCTCTTCTCGAACCTGCGCCCGGCCAAGGCCATCCCGGCGCTGCTCTCGCACAGCGCGCTGCGGCCCGAAGTAGCGCGCGAGATCGATCTGCTGATCGTCCGCGAGCTCAACGGCGATGTATATTTCGGCGAGAAGGGCATGCGCACCACCGCCGCGGGCCTGCGCCAAGGCTATGACATCATGTCCTATGACGAGGCCGAGGTCCGGCGCATCGCCCATTCGGCCTTTCGCGCGGCACAGGCGCGGCGCGGGCGGCTGTGCTCGGTCGACAAGGCCAATGTGCTGGAAACCTCGCAACTCTGGCGCGACGTGGTGATCGATGTGTCAGGCGACTATCCAGACGTGGCGCTCGAGCACATGTACGTCGACAATGCCGCGATGCAGCTGGTGCGCAACCCGGGGGCTTTCGACGTCATCGTCACCGGCAACCTGTTCGGCGACATCCTGTCCGATCAGGCCAGCATGTGCGTCGGTTCGATCGGCCTGCTGGCCTCGGCGGCGCTCAACGAAAGCAATGTCGGGCTGTACGAGCCGATCCATGGCAGCGCGCCCGATATCGCCGGGCAGGGCAAGGCCAACCCGCTGGCGACCATCCTGTCGGCGGCGATGATGCTGCGCTACTCGCTCGGGCAGGGTGCGGCGGCGGATCGCATAGAGGCGGCCGTGGCGGCGACGCTCGAGGCCGGCCATCGCACCGGCGATCTTGGCGGCTCGCTGTCGACCCGCGCGATGGGCGATGCGGTGCTGGCGGCGCTCGCCCGGCAACAGGTGACGGCATGAGCGACTTCACGCTGGCCTCGCTGCGCGCCGCACAGGCGCGGGTGGCCGAGCAGGTGGCGCCGACGCCGCAATATGCCTGGCCGCTGCTCGCCGAACGGCTGGGCTGCGAGGTGTGGGTCAAGCATGAGAACCACACGCCGACCGGTGCCTTCAAGGTGCGCGGGGCGATCACCTACATCGACTGGCTACGGCGCACCCATCCCGACGCTACCGGCATCATCACCGCGACCCGCGGCAATCACGGCCAGGCACAGGTGCGCGCGGCCCGGGCCGCCGGGCTGTCCGCGACCATCGTCGTGCCGCACGGCAATGCCCGCGAGAAAAATGCGGCGATGCGTGCCTTCGGCGCCGAGTTGATCGAACATGGCCATGATTTCGACAGCGCCAAGGCGGAGGCCATGGCGCGGGCGGCGCAATATGGCCTGTTCATGGTCCCCGCCTATCATGATGAGCTGGTGCGTGGCGTCGCGAGCTACGGGCTGGAGCTGTTCGACGCAGTGGCAGACATCGACACGGTCTATGTGCCGGTCGGCTGCGGCTCCGGCTTGTGCGGCACCATCGCCGCGCGCGATGCGCTGGGCCTCACAACCAAGGTGGTCGGCGTCGTCTCCGCGCATGTCGACGCTGCCAAACGCAGCTTCGAGGCTGGGCAGTTGCTGCAGAGCCCGACCGCGCACACCTTTGCCGATGGGGTTGCGGTGTGCACACCGGTACAGGCCGCGCTCGATTATTTCGGGCCGCGCGCCGAACGGTTCGTCGCGGTCAGCGATGACGAGGTTGCAGAGGCGGTGCGGATTTTCTGGCAGGATACCCACAATCTTGCCGAGGGCGCCGGCGCGGTCGCGCTCGCCGCGCTGATCCAGGAGCGCGAGGCAATGCGCGGCAAGCGTGTCGCGGTCATCCTGTCCGGCGGCAATTGCGACCAGAGCCAGGCAGCCGAAATTTTGGCCGGGCGGACGCCGACCGTTCAACCCTGGCAAGTCAGAGAGGAAGCAAGCGCATGAAGCGCGATACTGGCATGAACCGCGACATCACCCGCCGCTGGCGCCCTGCGACGCAGGCGGTGCGCGGCGGCACGTGGCGGTCCGAACATGGTGAGACCAGCGAGGCGCTGTTCCTGACGTCCGGCTACACCTATGACGATGCCGCCACCGTCGCCGCGCGCTTCGCCGGCGATGCGACCGGCATGACCTATTCGCGGCTGCAGAACCCGACAGTCGAGATGCTGGAAGAACGCATCGCGCTGATGGAAGGCGCGGAAGCGTGCCGTGCCCAGGCCACCGGCATGGCGGCGATGACCACAGCCTTGCTCTGCCAGCTCAACCAGGGCGACCATGTCGTCGCTGCACGCGCCGCTTTCGGGTCGTGCCGCTGGCTGACCGACAATCTGCTGCCGCGCTGGGGGATCACCACCACCACCATCGACAGCCGGGACAATGCCGCGTGGAAAGCGGCGATCCAGCCCAATACCAAAGTCTTCTTCTTCGAAACGCCAGCCAACCCGACGATGGACATCGTCGACCTGCGCTTCGTCTGCGATCTGGCCAAGGCGCATGGCATCACGACGGTGGTCGACAATGCCTTTGCCACTTCGGCACTGCAGCGGCCGATGGATTTCGGCGCGGACGTCGTGGCTTATTCGGCGACCAAGATGATGGACGGGCAGGGCAGGGTGCTGGCCGGTGCAGTCTGCTCGTCCAACCAGTTCATGGAAGAGAAGCTGCTGCCATTCCAGCGCAACACCGGCCCCAATTGCGCGCCGTTCAACGCCTGGGTGGTGATGAAAGGGCTGGAAACGCTCGATCTCAGGATCATGCGCCAGTCGGAGAATGCGCTCAGGGTCGGGCGCTTCATCGAAGGCCGCGTGCCGCGCATCCTCCACCCCGGCCTTGCCAGCCACCCGCAGCACAATCTGGCGATGGCGCAGATGAAGGCGTGTGGGCCGATCTTTTCATTCGAGGTAGCGGATCGGGTGCAGGCCCACGCGCTGCTCGATGCGCTCGAGCTGATCGATATTTCCAACAATATCGGCGATTCCCGCTCGCTGATGACCCATCCGGCGTCGACCACCCACCATGGTGTCGGCCCGGAAACGCGCGCCGAGATGGGCGTGACGGAGGGGATGTTGCGTCTGAATGTCGGGCTGGAGGACGCCGACGATCTGATCGAGGACCTGGACCGGGCATTGACGGTGGCGGGGCTTTAGGCGATTTTGTCCCCCGTGATGCTCGATGCCCTGTTTCCCTACTCCCGGACCACCGGTGACCTGACCGTGCGTGTCTCGGTCAACTTCCAACCGGAAACATCGGACCCGTCGGCGAGCCGCTGGTTCTGGGTCTATCACATCCGGATCGAGAATCACGGCGAGGCCGATGTGCAGCTCATCAACCGGCGTTGGGAGATCACCGATTCGCGCGGCAGCGTCCACCTCGTCGAAGGCGCCGGGGTGGTCGGCGAACAGCCGGTTATCGCCCCGGGCGGCTCATTCGACTATGTCTCGGGTTGCCCGTTGACCACGCCATCGGGCCGGATGGTCGGCAGTTTCGGCATGATCGACGCAGAGGGGCATCGCTTCCCCATCCATGTCCCGCAATTTCCGTTGATGGGGCCTGCGGTCAGCCAGTGAGACGCACGCACCTGCCTTTGAACGCCCTGCGCGTGTTTGACGCTGCTGCGCGTCATCTGAGCTTCACGCGCGCCGCGGACGAGCTGGCCGTAACCCCGGCGGCGGTCGGCCAGCAGATCAGGGCGCTCGAGGACGTGCTCGGCGTGGTGCTGTTCCGTCGCACGCCCAAGGGGCTGGAATTGACGGTCGAGGCCGAGGCAGGGCTCGATGCGCTGCGCTCCGGTTTCCTCAAGTTCGAAGAATCGGTCGAGGCAATGCAGGCGGGCCAGTCGTCCAAGTCGCTGACCATCGCCGCGCCGCGCGACATCACCGCACGCTGGCTGGCGCCCCGGCTGGCCAGCATCGCCGCCGCCGATCCAGAACTGCGCTTCACGCTGATCGCCGCGGACCAGCCGCTCGACTTTACCGAGGCCAACCTCGATCTCGCCATCCGCTGGAGCGAGGGCCCCGACGGCCTGGAGGGCGTGGCGCTGGCGGAAGGGGAGGTCACCCAAATCGCGCCGCTGGACGGCACTGGCGCGTTCCGCATCGTCTGGTGCGTAGAAGACAACGCCGTCAGCGATGACGGTCGCCCGTTGATGCGGGTCGGCGACGCCGGTCTAGCCATCGATGCGGTCGCCAACGGGCTCGGCACGGCCAGCGTTCCAGCCCTGCTCGCCGCGCCCGACCTTGCTGCCGGACGGGTGCGAAAGACCGGCACCGCGCCACGCGCAAGCGCCTATTGGCTGGTCGCGCCTACGCCGCAATGGCGTCAGAAGAAAGTCCGCGCGCTGGTTGCCGCCTTGCTCGCTTGAGCTTGACCGTGCCGTACAATCTGCCACCATCGCCACCAACCCGGGCAAAGGATTGATGGGGCATGGACAGGTTGGAGCATAGTCGCCGCGATGTTCGGGCGCATCTGATGTATGATGCGAACAAGAAGTCAGTGGGTGCTTCCTACCTTCTCTGGTTTTTTCTTGGCGGTCTCGGCGTTCACCGCTTCTATCTCAACCAGACGGGCACCGGCGTTGCGCAACTGTTGCTTGGCCTGCTCGGCTGGCTACCGCTGTTTCTCGGCTGGCTGGTGCTGGGTGTCTGGCTGCTCGTCGATCTGTTCCTGATCCCCGGAATGGCCGCCGACGAGAATATGAAGATCGCGCAGCGCTACACCACCTTCGTGTAACGGCCGATCAGTCGGCGGGGCGCAGCAGTTCGGCACCGCGCGATGCCAGCGTGACAAAGCGCGCCTCATCGACCGCGGCTGCCGCATTGTTCCAGCTGAAGCTGGCAACAAAGCGCTCGCCCGAACGCGCCCGGAGCAGCAGACTTAGCGCGATCACACCGGGCTCCGACCCGCCCTTGTAGCCCACATAGCCCCAATTGGCGGCCGCAGCGGCCGGAATGCCGGGGTTGATGGCAAGGATGGCGCGCGCCTGTTCGCTGCCCTGCGTGCCGAACCAGCCCAGCAGCGCGGCAATGCTGTCGGCGGAGGCGAACCATTCGATGCTGTCGATGTCGGCCGGTCCTGCCGAGAAGGCCGAATAATCGACCTGCGCCGGGGTCCAGCCCTGCGCCGGTCCCGCCAGCACCGCCCGCCGCTCCTGCTCGGTCCCGCGCAGCCAGCGCTGCCGCGGCTCGCCGATCGCCGGATTCTTCAGCACCGTCGCCTCGAGCGTCGAGAGTATCGGGAAGGCATGTGGCCCGGATAAACCGCCACGGGCCCGCGCGAAGGCTTCGACTCGCGCGCGCCCGAGATGGTGCAGCAGCACGTCGGTGGCGCGGTTGTCGCTCTGGCTGATCATCAGTGCAGCCAGCGTGTGCAGCGTCACCGGCGCGCCGTCGGGCCAGCCGATGCTGATCCCCGAAGGCACCGATTGCCGGTCGAGCGTCACCACATCGGCCCAGCGCATGCGGCCCGCGGCAATCTCCTCGTCGAGCGCGCCGAGGATCGTCAGCTTGAAAACCGATCCGATCGCCATCGGCCGATCGTTGCCGGCGCCATGCAGCAGCGTTGCCGAACCGTCGTCGGCGATACGATAGAGGCCCCAGCCCGAAACGCCCGGCAGCGCAGAGAGGTCCGCCGTCAACCGCTCGATACTGTCGTTGCGCGCGGCGATGTTGACGATGCGCAGGCCGATGACCTGCCCGTCGGTTGCGGTCTGCAGCAGGATGGTGACGTCTGCGCGGGCAAAGGCCACCACGACCTCGGCAGACAGCGGAACGGGACCGGCGCGGCGGGCCGTGACCTCGCCGACCGCGCAATGCTGCGCGATCAACTGCGCCGTGATCGCCTGGAACTGCGCCGCCGGTATCGCCTGCAGGAACGATGGCGCGAAATAGGCGTCCAGCGCCGTCCCTCCAGCCAGTATCGCCGGCAGCCTGTCTATGGCGCTGTTCAGGGCGGAATCGAGGGCGGGTGTGACAGCACCTGCCACAGGTGCCTGCGCCGTTGCGGGTGCGGCGAGTGGCAGCAATGCCATCGCGAGCAGCGCCGCGCGCAGGCTAGGCATCGATCACTTCCTCATCGACCGAGGCGGCATTGGCCTGGATGAACTGGAAGCGATGCTCCGGGTTCTTGCCCATCAACCTGTCGACCAGATCCTTGACGCTGGCGCGCTCCTCATATTCCTGCGGCAGGGTGACGCGCAGCAGGGCCCGGCTGTCGGGATGCATGGTCGTCTCGCGCAACTGCGCCGGCATCATCTCGCCCAGCCCCTTGAAGCGGGAGACCTCGACCTTCCTGCCCTTGAACTCGCCCGCTAGCAGCGCGGCACGCTGGGCCTCGTCACGCGCATAGGCGCTCTTGTTGCCGGCGCTGAGCCGATACAGCGGCGGCTGCGCCAGATAGACGTGGCCGCGCCGCACGATGTCCGGCATCTCCTGGAAGAAGAAGGTCATCAGCAGCGTGGCGATGTGCGCGCCATCGACGTCGGCGTCGGTCATGATGATGATCCGCTCGTAACGCAGCCGGTCCGCATCGCAATCCTTGCGCATGCCGCAGCCCAGAGCCAGCGCCAGATCGGCGATTTCGCTGTTGGCGCGGATCTTGTCCGCGCTCGCCGACGCGACGTTGAGGATCTTGCCGCGGATCGGCAGGATGGCCTGCGTCTTGCGATCGCGCGCCTGCTTGGCGCTGCCGCCGGCGCTGTCGCCTTCGACGATGAACAATTCGGTGCCCTCAGGCCCGTCGCTGGCGCAGTCGGTCAGCTTGCCTGGCAGGCGCAGCTTGCGGGCGGAAGTTGCGGTCTTGCGCTTCACCTCCCGCTCGGCTTTGCGCCGCAGCCGCTCGTCCATCCTTTCGAGCACCAGGCCGAGCAAGGCCTTGCCGCGCTCCACATTCGCGGAGAGCCAATGGTCGAAATGGTCGCGCACCGCCGCTTCCACCAGTCGTGCGGCCTCGGGCGAGGTCAACCGGTCCTTGGTCTGACTCTGGAATTGCGGGTCGCGGATGAACACCGACAGCATCGTCTCGCAGCCGTTGAGCACGTCATCGGCGGTGATGTCCTTCCCGCGCTTCTGGCCGACCAGTTCGGCAAAGCCGCGCAATCCCTTGGTCAGCGCGCTCCTCAGCCCGGCCTCGTGCGTGCCGCCGTCGGGGGTGGGGATGGTGTTGCAATACCAGCTGTAGCTGCCGTCAGACCACAGCGGCCAGGCGACCGCCCATTCGACCCGGCCGTTCTTCTCGCCATTGGGTCCGTCGGCGAATTCCTGATTGCCAGTGAACGGTTCGGCCGTGGCGCACTCGCGCGCGCCCAGTTGCTCGCGCAGATGATCGGCAAGCCCGCCGGGGAACTGGAACACCGCCTCGGCCGGCGTATCGTCCCCGATCAGCTCGGGGGCACATTTCCAGCGGATTTCGACGCCGGCGAACAGATAGGCCTTGGACCGCGCCAGCCGGTACAGCCGCTGCGGCTTGAAACGGGCATGTTCGCCGAAAATCTCGGCATCGGGCACGAAGGATACGGTCGTGCCGCGCCGGTTGGGGGTCGCGCCGAGCGGCTCGACCGGGCCCAGTGCATGGCCCTTGGCGAAACGCTGGCGGAACAATTGCTTGGCCCGCGCGACTTCGACCAGCGTCTCGCTGGACAGCGCGTTGACCACCGACACGCCGACGCCGTGCAGACCGCCCGAGGTCGCATAGGCCTTGCCCTCGAACTTTCCGCCCGAGTGCAGCGTCGTCAGGATGACTTCGAGCGCGGATTTGCCCGGGAATTTCGGGTGCGGGTCGACGGGAATGCCGCGGCCGTTGTCGCTGATCGTCAGCCGGTTGCCCGCTTCCAGCGTCACCTCGATACGCGTGGCATGGCCGGCAACCGCCTCATCCATGCTGTTGTCGAGCACTTCGGCGGCAAGATGGTGCAGCGCGCGCTCATCGGTGCCGCCGACATACATGCCGGGCCGGCGGCGGACCGGCTCCAGCCCTTCGAGCACCTCGATTGCCGAAGCGTCATAATCCTGCCCGCCCTTGGGCAACGAAGCGAAAAGATCGTTGGACATGAGACGGCTATAGGGTCGCGGGAGTCACCCGCGCAAGCACCTCGGCAGTCCGGCTTATACTGGCGCGGGAAAGATCGAAAAATTGCCGTTGGCGCTGCTCACCAGCCGGTCATTCTGGTAAAGCCGGGCGTCGACATTGGCGACGCGCTTGCCGAGATGCAGCACCGTCGCTTCGCAGCTCAACAGCCCTTCGACCACGCGGACATGATAGTTGAACTTGATCTCCAGCGTCGCGCACCAGTGGCTCGCGTCGATCAGGGTCGACAGCGCTCCCCCCATCGCGGTGTCCGCCAGCGCATAGGCCACGCCGCCATGTGCCGTGCCCTGCGGGTTGAAATGGCGGTCGCGCACGATGTCGACGGTCATCCGGCAGCGCCCGTCCGCCCGCTCGACCATCGTCAGGCCGAGCAGCGAGCCGAAGCCGAAGTCCGAATCGAACGGCGACATCGCGCCCGTTGGCTCAGCGGACCCGCGGTCCGCCGAACGGCGGCGGCGGCGGCGGACGGCGCGTGCCGCGCGGCAACTGCGCCTGGAAGGCACGACCGCAATGGTCGACGCAATAGGGATAACCCGGGTTCACCGGCGCACCGCAGAAGTGGAAGTCCGCCTCGCCCGGGTGGCCCATCGGCCAGCGGCAGATGCGATCGTTGAGATCGAGCAGGCTGGTCTTACCGGCGATTTCCGCGCTCGGCTTGGCGGGCACGCGGCGACGCGGCGGGGCAGGCGGAATCGGCGCCTGCTGGTCGCCCGGGCCCTGCCGGATGAAGCCGCCCGGCCCGATCGAGACCATGCGCGGCGCTTCGGGCTTGGGCGATGCCGCTGCCTCAGCGGGGGCAGTGCTGCCCGCCTCCTCGTCGTCGGACGCTGCCTGGCTTGCCTCGACCGGGGGAGCGGCGGGCTCGACCCGGCTTGGCGCGCGTGGCGCCGGCGGTGTGGCCGCGACCGGCTTGGCGGCGGGGCGGGGTTCCCGCTCGGCGGGCGCCGGACGCGGGGTGGGGGCAGGGGCCGACGCCGCCGGCTCCTCGGCCGACTTTACCGGCGAAGGGCGCGATTTCAGGCCAAGGCGGTGTGCCTTGCCGATAACGGCATTGCGGCTGACTCCGCCCAGATCGTCGGCGATCTGGCTCGCGGTCAGTCCTTTTTCCCACAATTTGCGCAGGGTCTCGATACGTTCGTCAGTCCAGGACATATGTCTCTGATATTCCATCGCAGCAGGCAGGCGCGCGGTGCAGGCCTGCAAGGTTGCGGCTTGCGCCGGTCGGGGCAAGCCGATAGTCGAAAAGCACATGAACAACCAGCCCCAAAGCCCGGTCATCCCGTCCACCGACGCGAGCGCAGCCCCCCGGCAGCTCGCCGAGCCCGGCCAAGCCGCGATCAAGCAAGTAAACTGGGGAGGTCTGCGCGCCCTGTATGTGAAGGAGGTACGTCGCTTCTTCAAGGTGCAAACCCAGACAATCTGGGCGCCGGCGGTCACCACCTTGCTCTATCTCATCATTTTCACCATCGCGCTGGGCAGCGGGCGGCGCGATGTGCTTGGCGTCCATTTCGTCGATTTCCTCGCCCCCGGCCTCATCGCCATGGCGATGATCCAGAACAGCTTCGCCAACGCCAGCTTCAGCCTGCTTGTCGGCAAGATCCAGGGCACCATCATCGATTATCTGATGCCGCCGCTGTCCGAGCTGGAATTGCTGGCGGCGATGGTCGGCGCCGCCGTCACCCGCGCCATATTGGTCGGTCTGGCCGTGTGGCTGGTCATGCTGTTCTGGCCCGGAGTCGATGTCGGCATCGACCATTTCTGGGCGGTCGCGGTGTTCGGGCTGCTCGGATCGTCGATGCTGGCGCTGCTCGGCGTGCTCACCTCGATCTGGGCGGAAAAGTTCGATCATGCGGCCGCGGTCACCAATTTCGTGGTCGCGCCGCTGGCGCTTCTTTCAGGCACTTTTTATTCGGTCGACCGCCTGAGCCCGCTGTTCGCAGCGATTAGCCATGCCAATCCCTTCTTCTACGCCATCTCGGGCTTCCGTTACGGCTTCATCGGCGCCGCGGATTCGCCTGTCGTGCTGGGTGCGCTCGGCCTGTTCGGCGTCAATGTCGCGCTGGGCCTGTTCTGCTATGCGCTGCTGCGCTCGGGGTGGAAGCTCAAGCCCTGATAGCACCCGGCGGCCGGGCGCCGGCGATCAGTGGCGATGGCGCGGCTTGAGGTTGTAGCGCCCGTTCTCGAACGCACCGAACAGCTCGTCGATGCCGGGATGGTCCACCGGCCCGCCCGACGCGTCGCCGACCAGATTCTGCTGGCTGACATAGGCGACGTAGGTGGATTCGTCATTTTCGGCGAGCAGGTGATAGAAGGGCTGCTCCTTGGTCGGGCGGATCTCCGCCGGGATTGCCTCATACCATTCCTCGCTGTTGGCGAAGACCGGGTCGACGTCGAAGATGACGCCGCGAAAATCGAACATGCGGTGGCGCACGACATCGCCCACCCCGAAGCGTGCGGACACGATCGGGGGCGAATTGGGAATCTGCACGGCGGTTAGGGGCTGCCTGTTCATGGTTACCCCGATGTAGGGGGAATGGCCGCATCCAACAAGGGCGCTGCACCGCGGCATGCGCAACAGCACTTGGCAAGCCCATCGGCTTTCGCTAATGGCCCCGCTCCCGACCCGCCGTGCTTCCCCCGGAACCACGGCACCTCTGCGGAGAGGTGGCTGAGAGGTCGAAAGCACCGCACTCGAAATGCGGCGTGGGCGCGAGCTCACCGTGGGTTCGAATCCCACCCTCTCCGCCAATATCCGGCTACTGCGGACGGAACTCCCGTGCTCACTCGGGCTTGAGCATGCTGCACCATACGATCGAGTTGGTGGGGTCGGTCCAGCAATTCGGCGTCAGTCCTGCTCCCTGCGCATATTCAGCCAGTTCGGTGCCGTCACGGTAAATGAGATGCCAGTCCATGACCGCATCCATCCAGCCGATGCCCAGATGGTCAGGCAGGAAGTTGGCGAGAATGAAACGGCCGCCGGGCGCCATGACAGCATCAACAAGCCGGTGCAGCAGCCGCATCTCGCGCGCGTCGAGATAGTCGGTGAGGCCCAGCGTGTAGATAAGATCGTAACGTTGTCCGGTGCTGGCGGCTTGTCGCAGGAAACGGAAGACATTGGCGTGCGCTGTGCCGACGCGGCCATCATGCATCGCGCGCGCGCGATCGAGCGACTCGGCGTCCTGATCGACGAGCATGATGTTGGAGACATCTTCGCCGCGCAGCCCGTCGCCTTCGCGAAAATGACCGCAGGCCAGAACCAGTATGCGCTGGCCATTGCGCCATGCCGTCTCCACGATGTTTCTTGCAGCGTGCAATCGCAGCCGAACGGCCTCGGCTACCGGGAATTGGATGGACACACCGAACATCTGATGACCGCGCTCGGTCGTTTCAGGGGCCGGCCGGCGGTCGTAGATCATGTCGATCAGCCCGGCATCGCCTGGATACCCTCTCGGCTTCGCTGCAGCATAGGCCGAAAAGGAGTCTTCCAGGAGAACGTCGTGCAGACGGTGCGAACGAAAGGCGGCGCGGGTCCTTTCCCAGCGTTCCGGATCGCCCTGCGCCTCGAACAACTGACCGGCGACCATGCACATGGCCGGAGGCACGTCACCTGCCTCGATCAGCGCCAGGGCCTGATCGAAAAACCTTTGTCTAACCATTGCTTTTCTCCCGAGTCTGCATGGGTGATTGCGGTACGGCGATGTGGACAGCGGCATGGCCCCCCTCGATGATGCCGATCTTGACGACGCGAGCCATCAGGCCTTCTCCAGCGTCAACAGTTCGTCGGCGGCATCGATCACCACATGGTCGTGGCTGACGCAGACGACGACCGCCCCATTCTGGTGCGCGAAATCGCGCAATGTGCGCGCCACCAGCGCAGCATTATGCTGATCGAGCGCCGCCGTCGGCTCGTCGGCCAGCAGTACAGCCGGGCGAGCGCACAGCGCCTGCGCGATGGCCACCCTTTGCTTTTCTCCTCCGGAAAGCTGCGCCGGTAGCTGGCCCAATTGGGTGCCCAGCCCGAGCGTATCGAGCAGTGCAAGGCCGTGCTCGATGGCAGCGGGGCAGTTGCGGATCGCCGCCGCCAGCCGGATATGTTCCACCGGCGTCAGCACGCCAACCAGCCGGCTGGTCTGGAAAACAAGACCGAGATGCTGCCGTCGCCAGTTGGCCTGCGCCGATGGATCGAGCTGGGTGAGATCCTGCCCCGCCCAGCAGACGCGTCCCGCGGCCGCACGCACGGTCAGAGACAGGATCGACAGCAGGGTCGTCTTGCCCGATCCGGAGGGGCCACGCACGACATGGAAGCTGCCGGAGCCAAAGGTGCAGGACAGCGGCGCAAGCGTCGTGCGGCGGCTTCCGCCTTCGACCAGCGTCTGGGAAATGCCGTCGGCGGTGAGGCCGTCATGTATGGTCATGGCAGCAACCCTACCGTGACGCGCAGTCCAACCAGCTCGGGCGGGTTGCCGCTATCGAGGGTAACGAAAACCTCGCGCACGTCCCGGTCGAACCGGTCGGTCGGGTCCAGCGACCGGGCGCTCCGCCGACCCATGACATTGGCGGCGCCGCTGACCCTGCCCGACCAGCGCCGGGACGAACCGTCGATCCATACCTCGGCCCGCTGGCCAATCCGGACGGCAGCGGCATCCTGCTCCATCACCTCGGCGCGCACCAGCAGGCGCGATGTATCACCGACCACAATCAGCGGCACGCCCTGGGTCGCGCCGCTATGCTCGCCCTCACGCCGCATGATCTGCAGCACGGTACCATCGATCGGGCTGCGAACAGCGCATTGATCGGCCAGAGTGCGCGCAGTGCGGGCTTGGCTTCTGGCCGCATGGGCAACTGCCTTGGCCTCGTCCGTCTCGGCAGGACGACGACCCGCCTCGAGATCGGCCAGCCGCGCCCGGCTGGTGCGCAGCGCCGCTTCGGCCGCAGCGCGGGACTGGACACGCTCGTCAAGCGTCGAACGCGCGACGAAGCCGCGCTCCAATATCGCTTCGGCGCGACGCAATTGTGCATCTTCGTTGGCGAGGCGGGCGACGCCGGCATCGATCTCGGCGAGCAAAGCCAGCCGATCGTTCGCCGTACCACTGGACACGGCCCGTGCCGCCATCGCGGCGCTGTTTGCTTCTGCCAGGCTAGCCTGCGCTGCGGCCTCGCGCGGGCGGCAGTCGACCTGCAGCACGATCTGTCCGGCCGAGACATGATCGCCCCGCTCGACCAGAACCCTCGAAATGACGCCGTCGACAGCCGCGACGAGTTGCCGTGCTTCGTCGGCGCTGTCGATGCGCCCGGTTGCGGTGGCCACCCATGGCGAAGAAACGGTCGTGCCTTCGTCAGCGCCCAATGCCGCGTCGCACCCGGCGATCACGGGTAGGGCCAGGATCGGCAAGAGAATGGCGCGCCGCATGTTCAGCTCCTGAACACGATGTCAGGGGCGAAATCGGCAACCGAGCGGCGAGCCACCAGCAAGGCGACGATCATCGCGCCGATAATCGCAGCCGCCGGCACCAAAATGTCTGCGGCCCGAAAAGCCACCCACGGCAGTAGCGGCTGCACCGCAGTGACAATCAGCGGCGTTGCCAGAAGCGCGGCCAGCAGTGTGCAAGTGGCAATGATCGCTGCCACCATGGCGACGATGAGCAATACATCACCGCGCCCTGCACCATGACCGAGCAGCGAGACGATATCGGCATGATAACGCTGCATGAAGCGCAGCACGCCATTCGCCATCAAAATGGTCATCAGCAGGCCTGCCAAGATGGCAGCGAGCAGAATGGCGAGCCCGGCCCCAGTCTTGTTCTGCCAATAGCGGGCCGAGCTGTCGGCAAACTCATCTGCGGACAATAGCCTGACGTCAGGGAAAGCCCGGTCATAGGCCTGGCGAAGTGCAGGCACATCGGGCGTACTGCCGGGCGTGTCGAAGATCAGGAACGAGGTGCTGGTGGGATCCATCCGCAGCAACGAACGCGCCCTGTCGAACGGCAGCAGCACATAGGGGGCGCCGAGAAACGTCGGAAGACTCCCTGTTGTCTGCGCCAGATGCAGGCTGGTGTCGGCAATGGTCGCGACCTGATAGGTGGAGAGGTCTGCGACAAGGTCCAGCCGTTTCAGATCGGAGAGGTCTGCAGCGAAACCATTGTCCGGCAGGCCGCTGCCGTCGAGGCCGACCACTGCCACATTGCCCCGCTGTCCCGTCGGTGATCGCCAAGGCGCAAAACCGAAGACCACACGGCGATAGCGGGCACCGGGCGCAACGCGTGCAAGGACCCCAGCATAATCCTCACTGAACGGGGTCGGAAAATCGAAGCACTCGACCGAAGCCGCCGCGACCCAGATGTCGCCGCCCAACGTCCGCGGAACCACCGCCGACGCATTGAGGAAGGACGTGTACACCGAATATTGGAACATCGCGACAATCGCAGCGACGGAGCATGACAGCAGGGTGACCAGCAGAAACCGGCCGTCCTGCAAGACGATCGCGCGCACCAGCATCGCGGCAGCCGGTACCGGTGAGGCCTTCAGCAGGGTCATGACGGCATCGCAGCATTCATGCCCGCCGAATAGTGTGGGTTAGCGAGTGTGACGGTGCGCTATCCCACGAAAAATATGTGACATTTCACACATGCTGCGATATTTGCCGAGCGACAGGGGCCATAATGCGCGCGAATCAAGAGCTGCAGGAAGACTGGGGCAGGGCGGGGCGCATCACCCTGCCTGAGCCGTTGGTGGTCGATTTGCTCGCGCGCTCCCGCCAGATCCACACGCGCAGCGGGCAGATTCTGATCTCGGAAGGCACGACGTCCGACGATGTGTTCTACATCATCGACGGGGAAGTGCGCGTTTCCGTGTTGTCGTTCGGCGGCTCAGAGACAGTGTTCCGATCTATGGGGAAGGGCGAGTTGCTCGGCGAACTCGCCGCGATCGACGGAGAAGAGCGCTCTGCCAGTGCGGTTTCGGTCGTCGACAGCCATTTGGCCTGCCTCAATGCAAGAGAGTTCCGGCTATTCCTCTCGGAGGTGCCGGCAGCCGGATACTGGATGGCGCGACAGCTGACCCACCGCGTTCGTGATCTGTCGCGACGGCTGTTCGAGATGGCGACGCTGCCGATTGGCGGACGGCTTGCTGCAGAGCTGCTGCGGCAACCGCACGATGGCGTTGGGGACGCTGTGCACATCCGCCATGTGCCAACCCATGCCGATCTCGCGTCGCGCATCGGCACCAATCGGGAAACGGTGACAAAGGAACTCGGTGCATTGGTGCAGCGCGGCCTGTTCATCCGTGTCGACCGCGGTCTCGACATACCGTCGGTTGCGGCGGTCGAGGCCCATCTGCTCGACCTTAGGCGGTAGCTCCGGGGATGGACGCGATTGCCACTGCCAGCCAGCGCCGCAATCTCACGGTCCTATTTGCTGACTTGTGTGGCTCGACCCGTATTTCCGGCGCGCTGGAGCCGGAACAGTTTGCGGCGCTGCTCGAACAGCTACGCGCACTGGTGGATGTGATAGTGCAGCGGCATGGCGGGCTGGTGGTCAGAATCGATGGCGACGGCGCGACATGCGTATTCGGTTACCCTGTTGCCGCCGAAGATGCTGCCCGTCGCGCTACCGAGGCCGCATTGGACTTGCACGCGGCGGTGATCGCGCTCGATCACTCCTTTGCCGTCCCTGACATGCCCATTCGCCTGCACAGCGGCATCCATTCCGGACTGGTGCTGGTGCGCGAGGGCGATCTGGTTCGTGGGCGCATCGAAATGCTGGGCGATGCCACCAATATCGCTGCGCGGCTGTGCGATCATGCTGGTCCGGATGAGATTGTCGTCAGCGAAACATGCCTGGGTGCAGACCGCCACTTCTTTGAAACTGCACGCAGCGAGGCTGTCGAATTGCGTGGACGGGCAAATCCGATCCCTGCCTTGGTGATTTCCGGCCGTGCGGAAGTGCCCAACCGCTTTGTTGCCCGCTCAAAACGCGGGATCGCGCCGTTCAGTGGCCGGGACGACGCCTTGGCACAGCTCCGCCTGCGACTTGACATGGCGGGTCGGGGCAGCGTTGAGCGGCTGACCATCGTCGGTGAGCCGGGTATTGGTAAGACCCGGCTGATGTCCGAATTTCTCGATGAGGCCGTCGCCAAGGGTGTGGCGGTGCACCGGGGCTATTGCGAAGCCTATCTGGGTGCAAAGCCGTTGCAGGCATTCGAGCAGATCGCTGACTCGATCGCCGCCGCGCATGCCGGCGCGGATATCGCAGCGGAACCGGACATTGTCGGCCGCATGCAAAGCTGGGCGAACGGCGGAGCGGATCGACCTACCATATTGGCGATTGATGACTGGCAGTGGGCGGACGATGCTACCCACAGCCTGCTCGACGATGTCGCTCGCCTGCGCGGAAGCAATCTGCTGATCCTGCTCGCCAGCCGGCCAGACACCGGGCATGCCGCCGAAGTTGCGGATGGTGCCAGCATCGTGCTCAGGCCATTGTCGGCATCGGCGTCCGAGCAGGCCGTCCGGGGGCTGATGCTCCGCGCCGATCCCTTCAGGGTCCAGCGCATTTGCGACATGGCTGGCGGCAGCCCGCTGTATATCGAGGAATTGTGCCACGCCGATGATGCGCTGCTGGCAGACAATGCGGCGGCAGCAAGCCCGAGTGCGTGGCTCGACGGTCTTATTCAGACGCGCTTTCTCGATCTGCCCAACGATCAGGCGCGCCTGCTGCGTATAGCCTCGGTAATTGGCCATATCCTGCCAACCCGGCTTTTTTCGACCGTTGCCTCCGTCGGCACCGACGACCCCCGCATCGCTGCGTTGCAGGCCGCAGATTTTCTCTATGCCGGTGAAGTCGAGGGTACGTTGCGATTCAAGCACGTGCTGACGCGCGACGCCATCTATCGAGTGGTTGGGCTGGACGAACGCCGCCGCCTGCACGCGCTTGTAGCCAAGGAACTGGCTGGCTTCGCCGAACTGGATGGCGAGGCCGATTATCTCGATGCCTTGGCCTATCATCACGCGGCATGCGGCGATGTGCGTCGGGCCTGCGCTTACTCGATCAAGGCGGGGGACCGGGCAATGGCTTTGGCAGCGCTCGATCGCGCTCAAGGCCATTATCGCTATGCGTTGACCCATCTCGTCCAAACGGAACCCGCGGCCGACGATCTGGTCGATCTGGTGGTGAAATACGGACGCGCCGCGGTCATCGATCCGTCGCTCGAACAACTGCCCGTGCTCGAAAACGCGCGGCGACTGGGTGAGGAAACCGGTAATCGTGAGGCCATGATGTTCGCCAGCTATTGGGCGGGGGCGATTCAGTACGGGCTGGGCAATGCGCGAGAATCGCTCGCGAACATCGAGCTTGCGCGGACGCTCGCGGTGCCCGGAAAAAGGCCGGGATTCGACGGGCAACTGCTTTCCAATCTCGGGCAGTCGCATGCCATTGCCGGCAATTTCGCCCAGGCGCGCGACTACCTCGGCCAGGCCATCGATCGGCGCCTCGCCGAGCCCAAGCGCGGGCGTGGCAACCCGGGCCATGCCTACAGCTTCGGTAGTCGCGGCTATGTACTCGCGGTGCAGGGGCATTTTGCCGATGCCTATCGCGATTTCGACGCCGCTTTCGCCACGCTCGACGGCATCGACCACCCGGTGCGCGGCTCGGTCACCTCGCTGCGGGCCTTGTCCTGCCTCGTCGAAGGGCAGGTCGACCGATGTCATGCGCTGATCCGTGAAGCAATAGCCATCAGCCTGTCAGCCAGGGCGCGCTATCTTGTCGTGTCATGCCGTGCGGTCGAAGACTATGCGCAATGGCTGCAAACCGGCGACGACCGGCATGTCGAGGCACTGGTGTCGCGCGTCGAATGGCTGCTCGGGTCAGGCAGCCGCCAGCGCCTGTCGAACAATCATGGCTGGCTGGCGGAGATGTTCGCGCGACGCGGCGATGCGGCTGGAGCTGACCACCATTTCCGCGCCGCCTGTGCTCGCGCCGATGCCGGAGACCGGCTGGGTGAGACTATAGCCTGCCGGGCGATGGCGCGGCTCGCCGCGGAAGGCAGAGTGACGGCAGATCCGCTTGCTTTCCTCGAACGTGCTTATGCCTCGGCCCGACTGCGCCAGTCTCCACGCGAACATTATGAAACCGATCTTTGCGCCGCCGATGTCCATCGCCTCCTCGGCAACCTGGATCAGGCGCAGGTGGTGCGGCAACAGGCCATCGCCGGTTTTAAGGCGCTGGATATGCAGCACCGGCTGAACCAGCTTACGCAGACGGATGCTTTTCCAGCGGCTCCCCGGAAATCTTGACGATCAGCGATGCCGGCAGGGCTTCGATACGGCCAGATTTCAGAAGGGCGGTCAATATCCCTAGCATTGCCCCCATCGCCATCTTTTGCGCCGGGCAGGCATGCACCGGCTGCTGCGGGTCGATCGGGGCCTCGGCAGATGGATCGTCACGGTTGTAGCCTGTCGCCGGCTGTGTGCGATTGCCGCCGAAGATCAATGAGACATCGCCCGGCCCCGAAGGGTTTTTGAACAAGGACTGCTGCGATGCAGACACAAGGCTGACGATCACCATATCGCCTTTTCTGACCGGCACAGGCTTTGCGCCGCCCGCGCCATCATCGTTCAGAATATCGTCCTCAAGCGCTAGGCGATGCAGCAGATCGGGTGCCGGTCGCTTGCACATGGCGCGGGTCATCGGCGTCCACAGCGCCGCTTTGGCTGCGTCATAGTCGGTCGGGTGGTTGCGGAGCGCGCGTTCCAGCGCCGCCTGATTGCGCCACAGCGTCTTTTCGCCCAGCCATTCCACCAAAATGCCGCGCAGATTGCCGTCCATCGGCGGCATGGCGCCGACCATGATGCCGATCAGATTGCGGGCGAGCGATTCCTTATCGTCGGGCATCGCCTTGAACATACGACTGCTGACCCAGCCCGGCGGCTCGTCCTCGCCAAAGAAGCGGTCGATGAATTTCTCGCCAGCCTTGCGGATGGCCGGGCCGTGATCGGCGGCAAAGGCCCTGATGCTCGGCGTCGGGCGCGGGTAGAAAGCGCCGCGTGACGGAGACAGGCAATCGCCGGGGCAGCGTGCCTTGCGCAGCTCCTTTTCAGGGTTTTCCGGATCTGTGGCCTGTCGCCAATTCCATCCGCCATTCTCCATGATATCTCGCAGCCCGAGCGGATCGGGCTCGCCTGGCAGCGGACCCGGAATGCCGAACCAGGACCGGCACACTTCTCCGAGCGCCGGCATCAAATATTGGCGGCGCAACTCCAGCTTGAAATAGGGGAAGCGGTTGTCTCGTGCGCGCTGTCGAGCCGCATCGAGCAGCTTCTTGCCCGCCGCGTAACCGACATCGAACGCCAGAGCCTCACCATAGTCCAGCAGGATGCGGTTGGTTTCGTAGGACTCCTTGGCATAGTTGAACTTGCCGTTGAGGTCGGGATAGGTGGTGTACCGGTCATCCGGCTGCTGGGTGACATAGATTGCCCCGCTGGTCTTCTCGATCCGGTTGAGCTGCTCCTCGACCGAATAGGTGCGCCAGTTCGCCAACACATAGCTGACGTTCTTGGGGTTCGCGACGATGATGGTCGGCCGGTCGTTAGGGTCTGCAGCCGGTGCGCCAAGGTTAGCGAGGATATCTGCGACTGCTGACGTATCGTCGGTAGCTGGTACGACTATCCCAAAAGCGCCTTTGGGATAGCTGACGGTGGTCATGCCACCCGATCGAGCTGTGTCCTCCCGGACCCCCAACCGGTACGCACCGCCTTCATACCAACGGATCGCCGACCAGATATTCTGGGTGATGGCCAGCTCGCCCGGATCTTTGGCGTAGAAATCCTCCAGCAGTCGCTTCCATTCCTTTGCCGCGATTTCTGCTGGCAAACTCTCGACCTTATCAATCTTCTCCCGCCCGCCATTTTCGAGCAGCTCAGGGAAATCGGGGATGGCATCGTTCAAATCGCGAGACCGCAATTGTTTGCTCAATTGGGTGAGCCCGCTGCGGGACGGTACAAACAGATAGAGGCCCCACTTCAGTTCGACAAATGGCTCGTCGAACGCGACCCGGGCAACCCGTCCCTGCCATTCGAACTGGAACAGCCGTGGTTCTCCGCGATCCAGACCGAAGCGCGACGACCCGGCCTTGGGCGCGACGCCGAGCAAAGGATCATTCTGGCTCGACGCGATACCGGTGCTGTTGCCGCCATTGATCCAGCGCTGGATCACCTCATACTGCTCGGCAATGCTGGACTGGTAGGACATGAACATCAGCCCGCGCGGCGCGGCTTCGTTGACGCCTGGCACAAACCGCGGGCCATAGGACATGCCACGCCTGACGATCCGCGGCGTCGGGCGGCCATGCTCACGGATGCGCGGGTTGGTGCGGCGGATGTGCGAGGCGAACGGGCAGCGCTGACCCTGCTTGTCGCCGTCGTAGGAAAAATCGTTCGGAGCATCTCCGCTGAGCGGCACCAACGGAGTGCCGTCGCGCCTCCGCCCGATGATCTGATAGGCCAGTTCATCAGCGGTGATGACATGGCCATGGCTGCGCAGCCATCGCGCCTGGTCCTCCATCTCCCGGTTGAAGGCGTCGACACGCTGCTCAAGTTTCCGCACCACCAGAAAGCTGCCATCCTTCATTAGCTTCCTGGCACCCCGGAGCTCGCCCGAATAGCCATAGTCATCGCGGTCGTTGCCATAGCCCAGCAACACATCGCCGCGCGCGACGCTGTTGTTCCATGGTCCCTCACGGTTGCCAGGTGCCCCGGGCTCGCGGATTTCAGGTTGGCTGAGGCCGTCGGCAAAGCCGAAATGATCGGTGAAGCCACCGTCAGGGCGGGGCAGGCGGTTCATCATCTCATAGGACAGCAGTTGCGCGCCCGAGGCCTCGGCCTCGGCCGCCAGCCGTGCGATCTCGGCCATGAGGCCAGCTTCATCGGGCTTGCCATCGGCCGGCGCGTGCCGCAGCTGGATGACGATGTCGATCTCGTTGAGGTCTACCGGCGGCCGGGCCGGGCCGTCATGCGGCGGCCAGTTGCGTGGTGGCAGCGTCCAGCGCCTCGGATGCAGCTCGCGCATGTCGCCCAAATGGCCCGATCGCTCCGCCATGCCTTCGCGGAATTCCTTGGGCATGCCGTCGATGGTGGCCTTGTACACCGCAAGCCGCTTCAGCCCTTCGGCGGTGAAGCCGACGGTGCGGTAGAAACCGTTCTCAGGCTCATCGCCATGAAAGTGAATTTTCAGCCCACGCAGGAATGCCCGCGCGCCATTGGCATCGGTGACGGTCAGCAGCAGCAGTGCGCCGGTAAGAATGGGCGTTCGGCCGGCATCCTGTGGGCCAAGAATGCCGCCCTGCACCTCGGTCGGCTCATGGGTCGGGTCCTGTGCAACCGGCCGGTTCATATCCTTGGGCTTCGGCGATTCGGCAGTCGCCTTGGCAGCGCTGTCAAACCAGTCCAGCGGCTCGCGGTAGAGTGCTGCGATATCTGGCCTCAGCAGATCCCGTGGCCAGCCTAGCAAAATGCTGTAGGCGACCCGCGCTAGGTACTTGCCCTCTTCCACAGGCGGATCCCGTTCGTCATCCGTCGTGGCGCGCTCTTTCAGCAAGGCGTCCTTGAGCGGAAACAGCCATTCCGGCGGGTAGAAATCGGCCAGGCGGAACAAGACGGTCAGCACTTCGAGTGCCAGCTCGTGCATTTTCGCCATCGCCCGGAGATCATTCTGCTGTGCAGACGCAAGCGCTGCTCCACGAGTGGCGCTTGCCTCCTCCTGCGGATCGACAATCACATGGCGCAGGATCGCCAGCTGGCGGGCGTCTGCGTCGACGTCCGTCTCGCGCAGCAGCCGGTCGATCTTGCCATGATAGCGGTCATCACGAATGCTGGCCCCGCTGGTCGCGTAGAAGATGGCGCTGTCCACCTGATGCTCGCGCACCCAGTTGAGGAAGTCCTCGCAGCTGTTGTCGCCGGCCGGAACATAGCCCTCGCAATTACAGAAGATCAGGTCGAGAAACGGGCCGAGCGGATCCCAGATGAGCCGCATGTACGGCTCCCACGCGGAATCGAATGTCGCTGTCAGATACAGAAAGCGGCGGGGTTCGATGGTGTAGGTGAGGGACTCTCCAGAACCGTCTTTACGCTGCGCAAACAGGTCTTTGTCGAGCAAGCCGATCCGGAAATCGAGCAGGGTCATGATCCGTTCGGTCACGTCGGAAAACGGCACCGTGAATTCATGCTCGCGCGCGCTGACGCGAATGCGGTTCAGCGCTTCTGCAACAATTTGCAGCCTGGTCGCATATGTGATGTTCTCATACGCATTGATGAACCCCTCCCTGATCGGAGCGACAACCACAAGATCGGTGATGCCATCGATGGTCTTGCTGCTGATGTCCGTTGTCATGGCTGGTCCCCGATTGTTTCGCCCTCGGCAGGATGAAGCAAATCGACATGCTTGCAACGTGACAAAAGTCACCTTGACCTAACCGTTGACGGTAACGGAAAGCCGTCGCGCCGATGACGGTATTCCGTCACCGGTACAGCGGCCCTCCCAAGTACTGCACCGGAGTTTTGCGCCAAATTCGACGGGTTGGGCAGGGGGAGTGCCGCAGCCTTGGCGCTGGCACGGTGTTTGCGACGTGCTGGCCATGAACGCCATCACCTTCTTCCGCACCAATCCCGCTGCAGGCCGTCGGAGCGGCTTGTCGGCCGCCGACGGCACCGAAACGAACGACGTGCTGCGGCGGCATCGCCTGATCCACGATCACATGGCGCTGGCCATGCGTATCGCATCGCAGCTCCACAGCCGCACACGCAGCAATATCGAGCGCGCCGATCTCGTGCAGATCGGGATGACGGCGCTGGTCGAGGCCGCGAATACCTATCAGGATCGGGGTCATGCGTTTTCCAGTTACGCCAGCGTCCGTATCCGCGGCGCCATGATCGATCATCTGCGCCGGTCGTCGGGCGCCGCACGCTCGGCTGCACGCCAGCGGCGGGACCTTGCCGCTACCCGCCATGCGGTCGAAACCGCGCTCGGCAGGGCCGCATCGGCGATCGAGATGGCGGACGCCATGGGTCTGTCGGTTGCGGACTATCACAAGCTGGTCGATGCCTGTCAGCCGGTCACGCACCTCGGCCTCGATACCGCTTATGACGACAAGGCGGCAGGCTTTACCGACGCGGCACCGGCTGCCGAAGAGCAGATCACCGAAGCGCAGCGCGCAGCCTGCCTGCGCAGCGCCATGGCGCGTCTACCCGAACGCGAGGCGCTCGTGCTCGACCTCTACTTCGCCCACGGCCAAAGCCTCGACGCCATCGCGCGCCGCCTCGCTGTCGGGCCGGCGCGTGTCTGCCAGATCAAGCGGGAGGCATTGCTGCGCCTGCGCGGGCTGCTCGCCGGACTGATCTGACCGGCAAAAGCTGCGACTCAACCGAAGCGTTCGGCAAGCTTCCGTTCCCAGGCCAGCGCATCGGCGACGATCCGGTCGAGATCGTCATGCTGCGGCCGCCAGGGCAGGGTGGCGAGGATCCGGCTGTTGTCGGCTACCAGCGCGTCGGGATCGCCCGCGCGCCGCCCTTCCAGGGTGCGCACCAACTTCCGGTTGGTCACCCGGTCGACCGCATCGAACACTTCCAACACAGAATATCCGCGCGAATAGCCGCAGTTCATGATGTGGCTGGCGGTCGGTTCGGACATCAGCCGGTCGAGCGCGTGGACATGCGCGGCAGCGAGATCGCTGACATGGATATAGTCGCGCACGCCGGTGCCGTCGGGCGTCGCGAAGTCGGTTCCGAACACGCTGACCTTGTCCCGCTTGCCGGTCGCCGCCTCTACCGCCACCTTGATCAGGTGGGTCGCGCCTGCGGTCGACTGGCCGCTGCGTCCCTGCGGGTCGGCCCCGGCGACGTTGAAATAGCGCAGCGCACAGTAATTCATCGGATGCGCTGCTGCGACATCGGCCAGCATCCCCTCGGTCATCAGCTTGGACATGCCATAGGGGTTGATCGGCCGCTTCGGGCTGTCCTCGCGCACCGGCACCTCGTCCGGAATGCCGTAGGTGGCGGCGGTGGAGGAGAAGATGAAATGCCGCACGCCTTGCGCGACCGCACTTTCCAGCAGCGCCTGCGTCGCGACGGTGTTGTTGCGATAATATTTGAGCGGATCGACCACCGATTCCGGCACCACCACCGATCCGGCAAAATGCATGATCGCGCCGATGCCATGCTCGGCAATCGTCTGTCGCACCAGCGCCTGATCGGCAATATTGCCGACGACCAGCGGTACGCCGTCGGGCACCGCCCAGTCGAAACCGGTCACCAGATTGTCGATCACCACCACGTCCCACCCGGCATCGCGCAGCGCCAGCACAGCGTGGCTGCCGATGTAGCCGGCACCGCCGGTGACAAGAACGGGAAAGGCTTTGGTCATGGTCGGGCGTCCTGATTATGCCGGCGCGCCAGTGGGGCGCGCGCGGAGCGCAGCGAAAATATAGGATCGACCGTTAACGGCGCGTAGCGCTTGGCGCACCATCGCATCGTCGCGAGCCTGGCGCCAAAAAGAAAATGGTCGGGGAGAGAGGATTCGAACCTCCGGCCCCTGCCTCCCGAAGATTGCGCACCTCGCATTTCCGCCAGTTTTCCGTTGTCATATGGTGCCCGAGCGGTGTCACCCGGTGCGCCATGTTCGCTTGCCGTTCACGGTAAGAGGTTCAGATTGAACCAACAACCCCTGTCCATGCAGAGGGCAGGGAGCCGCGCCGATCTACGCAGACAGACCCGGATAGTTCCGGCCTGCATGCCGCGAAGCGGCTGCGCACCCTTCCGTTTGGAAGCATTTTCCAATGGCCCCGCCGGTCGGGCGGGCAAAGGGTGTCTACAGTACCGACCCCCTTTCATTCCAACTGTCCGAGCAACTGTCCGGACTACTGTCCGGAGCGGCGATCCCGTCGCCTCTACCGACGCAATCGGACCCCAAAATCGCCCGCCCGGACAGTTCGTCGGACAGCCGCCCGGACAGCTATCCGGACAGTCAGAATATCGCTTTTCAGCGCATCACGGACAGTTGGACACTGAAATGCCGAAGCTGGCGCACGGTCGTGCGCCTGCGCGCGTACTTACCTAAGGTTGAACATACTGTCCGGAGAAAGAGGAATAGAGGGAATATGGCAGGCAATCAGGCAGAGCTTTTCCTGCACCCGGTGCGATCATCGGCGCAGCTTCAATTCGAGCAATTCTATTCAGCCAGGCTGCGCCCCGATCTCGGCGCGCGGTTGACCGCGACGGAGCTGCGCGAGGCGTACATGCGATTCGCGCTCGATCACGGCTTTGGGAGCCTTTCGTTCAAGCAACTGCGCGCAGCGATGGAAGAGCGCGGGCATCGGCGCATCTACAGCAACGGGGCGCGCTACTGCGACGTGACGTGGATTGCGGACGGCGAGGCGGCCGCGCCGCCGTTCGATCCTGCAGCCGAGCTGCGCGCCATCATGGCCCGGCTCGCGCTGGTCGAGCGGATGATTGCCCCCGCACCCCCTCCGGCCATCGGTGGCGAACCATGAAACCCTTCCGCCCGGAAGCATTGCGGAAGCGTAGGCGGAACCTTTTCGCCAGCTTTCCCGCGCCTTTGGGAGCATCGGAACCTTTCCGAACAAGTTTCCCGCATGCGCGGGCGCGCGCAGACACACGCATGCGCGCGCATGGGAAATTGGGCGCGTATGCTTCCGATGCTCCCAAAGGCGCGGGAATCCTTACGTTTACGGTTCCATAATCATTCCATCTCCCTTCCGAGAGGCAACAAAGGTTCCATTGGTCATGACAGACAAGCTTTACGGAACATCGCACTGGCGGAAGCTTCGCCGCCTCAAGCTGGCAACCGATCCGCTATGCGAGGATTGCGAGGCAATGGGCCGCCTTGTGTCTGCAAGCGTGGTCGATCACCGCAAGGCGGTCTCCCAAGGCGGCGCGGCGCTCCCGCCTTTGGCCGATCTGGCTAGCCTGTGCCCTCCCTGTCACTCGGCAAAGACGGCGCGCGGTGACGAAGCGGGCGCGGCTCGATCAAGCAAGCCGCGAAAGGGTTGCAGCCCCGATGGCAGCCCGCTCGATAGGCGGCATCCATGGCATGCTGCCACCCTCAATGCTTCCCTCACCGGCCCCAAAACCGAAGCCGCGCGCCGATAGAGCGGGATTTTTCCCGCGGGAAATCGCTCAGAGCGGGAATAATCCCACCGCGGCCCCAAGGCAGAATTTAGTTAGTTGAGTTTTGCGGGAAATTTGCGGGAAAAATCCCGCTCGAAAGGAGACAAAGATGGGATTGCGAGGGCCGGGAGCTGGCAGGCGGCGCGAAGTGGCGATGGGCGCGCCTGTGTCGCTGGCCGGAACGCTGTTCGAGCCGTTCGCGCCACCGGCAAAGCCGCACCCTTGGGAGGCCCCCGGACTGACCCGCGCAGAGCGCGTGCTGGCCTTCATCGAGAGCCTGCCGATCACGAAGGGCTTTGGCGCTGGCGAGCCGATCCAGCTCGAGGGATTCCAGCGGGAATGGATTGAGGCGATCTACGTCGAGGACGGGGCAGGCGAGCGCCAGGTGCGCACCGCGCTGCTTTCCGTGGCGCGCGGCAATGGCAAGACGGTGCTGTGCGCCACGCTGGCGCTGTGCCATCTGTGCGGCCCGGAATCCGAGCCGCGCGGCGAGTGCTACAGCGCAGGGGCGACGCGGGAGCAGGCCGCGCTGATCTATTCCGAAATGGAAGCGATTGTGCTGGCGACGCCGTGGATGGCGGCGCGGCTCAACCTGAAGCGGTTTCACAAAGAGATTGAGGATCAAATCAACGGCTCGATCTACCGGGCGCTGGCGAGCGACGGCGGCGCGCAGCATGGCTTGGCCTCGTCGTTCATCGTCTGCGACGAGCTGGCGCAGTGGAAGCGGCGGGAGCTGTTCGACGTGCTGCGCACGTCGACCGGCAAGCGCCGGGAGCCGCTGCTGCTGGTCATTGGCACGCAATCCCCCCGAGCCGAAAACGTCATGAGCGAGCTGGTCGACTATGCCGGTCGCATCGCATCCGGCGAGCTGGTCGATCACAGCTTTCACGGCGCGGTCTATGCCGTGCCCGATGATGCCGATCCGTACGACCCGGACAACTGGCCGCTGGCGAATCCCGCGCTGGGCGTGTTCCGCAGCGCGCGGGAGCTGGCCGAGGAAGCCGAGCGCGCGCGGCGCATGCCGACATTCGAGCCGAGCTTCCGCAACCTTTACCTTAACCAGCGCGTCGATGCCGAGCCGAAGGCGATCAATCCGGCGGAATGGGAAGCGTGCGGGCGCAAGATCGATCTGGCGACGCTGGCCGGACGGCCCTGCTTTGGCGGACTGGACCTGTCGAGCACGCGCGATCTGTCCGCCCTCGTGCTCTACTTCCCGCAGGATGAGGGCGCGGTGCTGACGTTCACATGGTGCCCCAAGGATAACCTTGCCGACCGCGAGGAAGTGGACCGGGTGCCCTATCGCACCTGGGCGAACCAAGGGCACATCATCCCGACACCGGGCCGCGCGATCGACAAACATTTCATCGCCGCCGAGCTGGCGCGCGCGATCGACCAGTTCGACGTGCGAGGCATCGCCTTTGACCGCTGGCTGATGAACGACCTTAAGGCGATCCTGATAGCCGAAGGCATCGATCTACCGTTGACCGAATGGGGGCAGGGCTTCCGCGACATGGGACCGGCGGTTGACGCATTCGAGACCGCCATGCTGCGCGGCCAGCTGGCGCACGGAATGCACCCCGTGTTGCGATGGAGCGCGGGCAACCTGATATTCGAGACCGACCCGGCGGGCGCGCGCAAGCCGAGCAAGGGCCGGTCCATCGACCGCATCGACCCGATGGTCGCGCTAATCATGGCGTGCGGGCTGGCTGCGCGCGACACCGGCCCCGAAGTGTATAAGGGCAGTGGCATCACATGGCTCTAGTCCCGCCCCGAAGGGCAGGGTTGCGCAGGCAGCGATTTAGCGGCAGTGTGTCCGTGGGCGTAGAAACCCGGACTAAAGCGGCGGACCCGTTGGCGCGGTATCCGTCGAAACATGGCAGGCGTTTGGCGACGCGCTGCGACCTTGGCTCAATGCCGGGGGCGACGCGCTATGTCCAGAGCGAAAGCTTAAAAACCGTCGGCCTGTCTTTAGCAGGTTTCTACCCCCCGGCGACGCGCCGGTCGCGTCATGGCCGTAGAAAGCCAATCTAAAGAGACCGATCATGAACCAAGTTCACAATTTTGCGCACCGCACCCCTGTATCGCCTGTCGCCGATATTGTGCGCGTAATGGCTGACGATGAGTCGGACAGACTGGCCGCGATATGGAGTCGCGCCAAGGACATGAAAACTGTCGTTGCGTTACTTGCCGAGATCAAAGGGCAGCATTCTGACGTGACCGATATACTTTGGATGATCCATCGGGAATTCGATGCCATCGAGGCTATCGCCTTCACCACGACTGACATGTGACGCCGAGCCGCAAGTGAGGTTGACCATGCCTCACTTGCGGTGTATCGGCAGCGCAGCGATTGATCGAGGTGCCCAATGAGCCGACCCCCAACCTTTCCCGACGAGCTGCTTGAGATGGGCCGCGATATGCTGGCCGCCCAAGATGCCCGCTTCACCGAGCCGCGATATTCGACGCCGGTAGCATTCGCCGCCGCTGGCGTGTCGGAGCGCGACGGCCGCCGCTGGCTTGATCGTGGAATTGTTAAACCCGACGATTGCGGCGTCGGTCGGAGCAAGTTCCGCTTTTCTGTCGCAACCACCCTGACCTTGGCGATCATGTCGCGCATAGTGCGGCTTGGCATGTCGCCAGCTGAGGGCTGGGAAATTGGCGAGCTGTGCAGCAAGACTTTGCGGCGTCATCTCAACACAATCTTTGCGCGCGCCCTTCGCGATCTCGGCGGGCACGGCCTGTTTATTCACATTGCCCGCGACGCGACGGGCGAAGTAGTCATCGCCCGTTCGCACCATCCCGAAGTAATCGCCGAAGAGATTGGCGACGCAGCCATCACAATCGACCTTCTCAAAGTCGCCAGTGCCGTCTGTGACGGCCTAGGATTGTTGATTGTTGTCGGCGATAGCCGCGCCCACTTGCGCGCCGCCGACGATCTTCAACGCCGCGAGCGCGGCGAATGAGCTGCTGCCATCTCCGAGGGCGCGCGCCGCGTCCGAGAAAAGGCAGTCCGCGCCGTGGCAGCAGGGGTTTAGTCACCCATGAGGACGGTTCGCAGCGGGCAACGGCGCACAGTTTTCCAACGTCGAGAGACAGTCGGTTTCACCGTGCCGGGGCGATCATCGCCCCGGCCAGTTTGAAGGAAGAAAGACGATGAACAAGAAGCATGCCGAGCTGCTGGAGCGCCGCGCAGCAGCCGCTGAAAAGATGGCAACACTTGAAGATGCGGGCGGCCAAGCGTTCGATGACGCTCAATCCGAATGGGCGGACCTGAACATGCGCGTAAAGCGGGCGGAGCTTGTCGCCGCCACAGAAAGAGCATCTGACGGCGAAGTCATCGGCGGCGGCACCCGCGACGCGAAGCTGCATACCGAGCTGCGCGCCTTCTCGATCCGCGCCGCCATCGCCGGGGCGGCGGGCCTGAATGTCGAATGGGGCCGCGAACGCGAGCTGCAAGCCGAGCTGGCGACGCGCGCGGGCAAGGCCGCGCAGGGCGTGTATATCCCGACCGAAGCGCTTGAAACGCGCGTCATGACTTCAGCCAGCGGCGGTACCGGTGTTATCCCGACCGACCATCGCGGCGATATGTATATCTCCGCACTGACCGCTGCGAGCGTCGTGCGTTCGCTAGGCGCCACGGTGCTGACCGGCCTGAGCGGCAATGTCGAAATCCCCCGCGAGACCGGCGCGCCTTCTGTTGGCTGGTTTGCAGACAATGCCGCCATCCCGACCGGCGATGGCTCATTCGATCAAGTGACGCTGCAGCCGCGCCATGTCGGCGCGATCACCGAATGGTCGCGCAACATGCTGCTGCAGTCCAGCCCGCAAATCGAGGGCCTGATGCGCAACATATTCGCTCGCGATCTTGCGCTGGCAATCGACCGCGCAGCCATTCGCGGCGGCGGCACCAACGAACCTGTCGGCATTCTGGCGACGAGTGGCATTCAGACAGAAGCCTATGTCGCGCCGCTGATGGACGTGGCGGCCAAGATGATTGCCAAGGCGAATATCGCCAATGTCGGCATGTCGCGCGCCTTCCTCTCGACACCGGAAGTCGGGCAAATCGCGATGCTGACGAAGGACACCACCGGCCTGCCTATCCCGGTTGCCGACCAGTTCCACGGCGAGCGCTACCAGTTCAGCAATCTTGTGCCGAAAACGCTCAACCCGAGCGCGAACAAGCATGGCCTGATCTACGGCGACTGGTCGGAATTGCTCATTGGCGTGTGGACCGAAATCGACGTGCTGGTGAACCCCTACGAATCGACGGCATACAGCAAGGGCAATGTCAGTCTGCGCGCTATCGCGACGACCGATGTTGCCTTGCGGCATGCAGCCTCGTTCGTGTCCGCAACCGGCTTGGCGGTGGCCTGATATGGCGGACGGCATCGAATTGGAGCGGCGCACCTTTACCGAAGTGCGCACCGCCGCAGGCGGGCGGAAACTGGAAGGCTATGCCGCTACGTTCGGTGCCGCCGCGACCCTTGGCGCAATCACGGAAGTGATTGCGCCAGGTGCGTTTCGGGCGGCCATCGGCGGTGACGTGCTGGCCTTGCTCGATCATGACCCGTCGCGCGTTCTAGGCCGCACCCGATCCGGCACGCTGCGCTTGACGGAAGACAGTCGCGGGCTGGCCTTCTCGCTCGATCTGCCCGACACGGCGGCGGGCCGCGATGTGGTGGCGCTGGCCGAGCGCGGCGACCTTGGCGGCATGTCGTTCGGCTTCATGGTGCCGGATGGCGGCGAGGAATGGGACGGCGAGCGGCGGACGCTGCGCGCCGTCGATCTGCGCGAAATATCCGTTGTGTCGGCATGGCCAGCCTATCCCGATACCAGCCTTGCGTTGCGCAGCCGCGCGGCGACTGGCGACCGCGCCCGCCGCGAGCGGGCAGTGGCAGTGGCGAGGGCATTATCATGCGGATGATCGACCGCTTCGCCCGACTGGCTGGATACGAGCGCCGCAGCGCCCCCGATCCGAGCTGGTCCGCCATCGCCCCCGCCACGGGCTATGGTGCCATGCTGTCTGCACGTGGTGCAGAGAATCTGACCACTGTGCTTGCCTGTGTCGGCGCAGTTTCGTCGGCGCTGTCGAGCATTCCGGCGCTGGTCTATCAGCGCGACAAAGATGGCAACCGCACCGAAGCGCCGGCGCATCCGCTGGCGAAGCTGACTCGCGCCGGCGTGAATGCCAATATGAGCTGGCCGGAGTTCATCGAACATATGATGTCGTCGGTGCTGCTGACCGGCAACGCGCTGGCCGAAGTGCTGCGCGATACCAAGGGCAGGATCACCGGCCTTCGATTTATCCCTTGGTATGAGGTGACGGTTGTCTATCTTCCGAGCGGGCGGCTCGCCTTCGACGTGAGGGAAAGGCGCGGGCCCGTGCGGCGGCTGCTGGAAGGCGAGGTTATCCATCTGCGCGACCGCACCGACGATGGCTTGATTGGCCGATCACGACTGTCGCGCGCCGCTGGCGCTGTCGAGGGCATCGGCGCAGCCGAGACATTTGCGCGCCAGTTTGTGCGCAATGGCGCGTCACCTTCCGGCGTGATTAAATCCGCCACGTCACTGACACCGGAGCAAGTGGCCGGGTTGCGTGCGCAGTTCGATGAGCGGCATTCCGGCGCTGGCAATGCAGGGCGCGCACTGGTGCTGGACGGCGGGCTAGACTGGGTTGCCCGGCAAGTGTCGCCAGAGGACGCACAGCTACTGGAAACCCGCAAATTCGGCGTCGAAGAAATCTGCCGACTGTTTCAGGTGCCCCCGCCGCTGGTGCAGGATTATTCGCACAACACGTTCACCAACAGCGAGACGGCGGGCCGATGGTTTGCCATGTTCTGTCTGGCCCCGTGGGCGCGCAAGATCGAGGGCGAGTTTGCCCGCTCGGTTTTCCCGACGAATGGCCCCCATGAATTGGAGCTGGATCTAACCGGCTTCCTTCGCGGGGATCCGGCGACGCGCTGGCAAGCCCATGCCATCGCCCTCACCAACAATGTTCTGGACCCCGACGAGGTGCGCCAGGTCGAAGGCTGGAACCCCCGGCAACAGGCGAGCCTGTGACGGCGGCCGCGCTTTCTGAGCATGCCCCGCGACCCTATTCGACCCGCTGCCTAGCGGCGCGATGGGGTTGCAGCGAAAGCGTTGTGCGCAAGCTGATCCGGCAGGGCCGGTTGCGCAGCTTCAACGTTGGCGCTCTAGTCCGGGTGTCTGCAATGGAAGTCGAGAGGTTCGAAGCATGCCAGCCCAAGGCGAATACACCGTGCAGCGATTCCGACAGGGATTCGCCATCGTGTGGAGAGACGAGACCGGCAAGCGCCACCGCCATACCCTCGTCGCGGACAATCGGCCCAGCGCCGAAGCGGAAGCGCGCGCCCGCTGGGAGGCCGGAGACAGTAGCCCTTGGACCGTGGGCAGGATCGTCACGGCATATCTAGAGACGATCACCGGCAAGCCCTCGCACCGCCGCCGAGTCGACGCGTGGAAGGCCGCGCGCGGCTATTGGGAGGCGGTCGACCCGCTGCTGATAGATGAGCCTATGTGCCGCGCCTATCGAGCGACGCGCCGTGTTGGCGACGCGACCGCGCGGCTAGAGCTGATGCTGATATCGACGGCGATCAATTGGGCCGTCGCGCAACGCCACGTGCCCACGCGCCGCCCGATCTGGCTCCCGCCGCTGCCAGACCGCAAAACCCGGCACCTAACCCGCAAGGAATTCGAGGCGTTCTACGCCGCGATGATGGCCGAGCACGCGCGCGTCTATGCGATGATTGGCCTGTACACGATGGCCCGCCCCGGCGCGATTCTCGATCTCACTTGGGACCGGGTAGACTTCATGCGCCGGCTGATCGACTTCAACCCCCCAGGTCGAGCGCAGACGGCCAAGCGCCGCCCGGTGCTGCCCATTGGCGACCGGCTGCTGCAGGCATTGCAGCGGGCGCACTCGGCCCGGACTAGCGTCTATGTGGTCGAGCGCGGCGGGCGGAAGGTCGGCAACATCAAGAAAGCGTTTCAGGCCGCCAGCCAAAGGAGCGGTGTCCATGCGACCCCGTACACGCTGCGCCACACTGGCGCGGTGTGGGCCGCCGAGGGCGGGATTCCCATGGCGGAATTGGCTCAAATGATGGGGCATGACGACGACCGAACGACGCAGCGGCACTACGCGCGATATTCGCCCGGCTATCTGCGCAGCGTTGTCGAGGCTATCGAGGGACCGCCCCAAGCGGCGCGAGGTTCACAATGAACCTTGCGCCACTGTTCACAAGCGCCCCGCCGATCACGGAAATGCGCGAAAAAAGCTGGTCGGGGAGAGAGGATTCGAACCTCCGGCCCCTGCCTCCCGAAGACAGTGCTCTACCAGGCTGAGCTACTCCCCGACCGTTACGCCTGTTGCGCCCGCGGGCGGGCACCCCGGCGTGGGGCAGGCGGGCGCTATAGTCAGCGGTTGTTAGAGTGGCAAGCGGCAATCTGGGTCAGACGATGTGGCCGAGTGCGCGCAGGCTGATCGTGGTCGGCGGCGCGTAGATTAGGTGATCGAGCAGTCTGGCGTTGGCGAGGCGGCACAGTGCGGCCACTTGGCGGGTTGCGCTGAGATCAGCATGTGAGGGTAGGGCAGGGCCGAGCGGATGGTTGTGGGCGATAACGATCATGGCGACATCCAGATTCCGCAAAACGCGGCGAATGCAATGAATAACGAACCTGTTCGAGTTGGGATGATCTCTAGCTGCAGTCATCGCTACCAATCGGGCACGTGTGTCCATGCCGGCAGCAATGAACCATTCGCAGGTCTCGCCGTCAAAATAGGGTTGAAACAAGTCGGCGAGCGCCAAGCCGTTGTTCGACGCGTCCAATGACGCACTTGCAAAGACAGGGCGGCAGACTTCACATCGCGGGGATTGCATGGCACACCAACCTGCGTGGTGATGCTATCGCTATCCGATTCTTGCCCGATCAAGCGCCCAAATGGCGGTAACATCGAAGAATTGCTCAATAGCTATTGTAGATAACACGAAATAATTATTTACGCAATCGAGGTTTGGCTTGCTGCATACATCGCGCTCACATTATGAAATGCAGTATCTCGACCTGATGCGCCGCATCTGGTCCGAAGGGGACGAGCGCATCGACCGCACCGGGGTCGGCACGCGCAGCCTGTTCGGCGAGCAGCTCCGCTTCGACCTCAGGGATGGCCGGATTCCGCTGCTGACGACCAAGCGTGTCTACTGGAAAGCGGCGGCGCGGGAGATGCTGTGGTTCCTCACTGGCGACAGCAACATCCGCCCGCTGGTGGAGCAGGGCGTGCATATCTGGACCGACTGGCCGCTCGACAGCTACCGCCGAGCCACCGGCGAAGATATCGATCGCGACGCCTTCGAGGCGCGGATCATCGCCGACGAGGAATTTGCTCTGAAATGGGGCGATCTGGGGCCGGTCTACGGCGTGCAGTGGCGCCGCTGGCCGCAGTTCGAGCCAGCAGGCGACGGCCTGTGGCGCCGCAATCCGGATGGCATCGACCAGATTGCGCAGTTGGTCGATTCGCTGCGCCGCAATCCCGCTTCACGCCGTCATATCTTCACCGGCTGGAACGTGGCCGAACTCGACGGCATGGCGCTGCCGCCCTGCCACATGACCTATCAGTTCCACGTTTCGGGCGACGGCGGCCTCTCCTGCCTGCTGTTCCAGCGCAGTTGCGATGTCGCGCTGGGGCTGCCGTTCAACCTGTTCGGGGCGGCGATGCTGACCGCCATGCTCGCCCAGCAGACCGGCCTTGCGCCGCGCGAACTGGTGTGGAGCGGCGGCGATGTCCATCTCTATCTCAATCATGCCGCGCTGGTCGAAGAACAACTGTCCCGCCAACCCGCCGGTGATCCCCGCTTCGCAATCCTGCGCAAGCCGGACAGCATCGATGGCTATACAATCGCGGATTTCGAGGTCCGGGATTATGCCCCGCAGGCGCATATTGCAGCGCCGGTGGCGGTCTGAACCCCTTGCCCTGTCATGCGAAATATCATAACAACCAGACGCAATAAATAATCATAGCTTGGGAAGAGGTGAGCGCGATGCCTGACTCGCACATCCGCCGATCGGACAATCTGCCGCCGCTCACCCTGCACGTCCCCGAACCGCGCTTCCGACCCGGCGATACACCCGACTTTTCCAACATCGATGTGCCGCCCGCCGGCGCCAGCCCGCGTCCGTCAGAGGACAGCAGGCCCGCCGACATCGCCGGCCACGCCTATGGCCTGATCCGCGTCCTCGATGACGAGGGGACAGCCACCGGCCCGTGGGACCCGCGCCTGTCGCCAGACCGGCTGCGCGCCATGCTGCGCTACATGTTGCTGCTGCGCGCCTTCGACGACCGCATGTTCCGCGCCCAGCGTCAGGGCAAGACCAGCTTCTACATGAAATCGACGGGCGAGGAGGCCGTGTCGGTCGCCGCCACCATGGCGCTGTACCGCGACGACATGTGCTTCCCGAGCTACCGCCAGCAAGGCATCCTCCTGACCCGCGATTATCCGATGGTCGAGATGATGAACCAGATCTACTCGAACCGCGGCGACGCGCTGAAGGGGCGGCAGCTCCCCATCATGTATTCGAGCAGGGATTACGGCTTCTTCTCGATCTCCGGCAACCTCGCCACCCAATATCCGCAAGCGGTCGGCTGGGCGATGGCCAGCGCTGCCAAGGGCGACACCCGCATCGCCGCCGTCTGGTGCGGCGAGGGCAGCACAGCCGAGGGCGATTTCCACAGCGCGATGACTTTCGCCGCGGTCTATAACGCGCCGGTGGTGATGAATGTCGTCAACAACCAGTGGGCGATCTCCAGCTTCTCCGGTTTCGCTGGCGGCGAACGTACCACTTTCGCCGCGCGTGCCGTGGGTTACGGCATCGCCGGGCTGCGGGTGGACGGCAACGACCCGCTCGCCGTCTATGCCGCCACCCAGTGGGCCGCCGACCGCGCCCGCACCAACAACGGCCCGACGCTGATCGAGCATTTCACCTATCGCGCCGAAGGGCACAGCACCTCGGATGACCCATCCGCCTATCGCGCGCGGGAGGAATATGCCGCCTGGCCGCTGGGCGACCCGGTGTTGCGGCTAAAGGCTCACCTGATCGGGCTGGGCGAATGGGACGAGGAGCGCCACACTGCGCTCGCGGCCGAGCTTACCGATGCGGTCAAGGCGGCGCAGAAGGAAGCGGAAAAGAACGGCATCCTCGGCCACGGCATGCACCAGCCGTTCGAAAGCATGTTCGAGGATGTGTTCGAACATATGCCTCCGCACCTCGCCGAGCAGCAGGCGCAGATGATCGCCGAACAGACCCGCAAATTCGGACCCGATTGGAAGCCCCAATGAGCGCCGCCGCAACCATGGACAGCGCGGCCGACGCCGGCACCCGCCGCCTCAACATGATCGAGGCGATCAATGACGCGATGGATGTCATGCTGGAGCGCGACCCCTCGGTCGTGGTGATGGGGGAGGATGTCGGCTATTTCGGCGGCGTCTTCCGCGCCACGGCTGGCCTGCAGAAAAAGCATGGCAAGACCCGCGTGTTCGACACGCCGATCACCGAATGCGGCATCATCGGCGTCGCCGTCGGCATGGGCGCCTATGGCCTGAGGCCCGTCCCGGAGATCCAGTTCGCCGATTACATCTACCCCGCGCTCGACCAACTGGTCAGCGAGGCGGCGCGGTTGCGCTATCGCTCGGCCGGGGATTTCATCAGCCCGCTCACCGTGCGCTCGCCGTTCGGCGGCGGCATCTTCGGCGGCCAGACGCACAGCCAGAGCCCTGAGGGCATCTTCACCCATGTCTCCGGCCTCAAAACCGTCATCCCCTCGACGCCTTACGACGCCAAGGGCCTGCTGATCGCGGCGATCGAGGACAATGATCCGACCATCTTCTTTGAGCCCAAGCGCATCTACAACGGGCCTTTCTCGGGCTATTACGACCGCCCGGTCGAGCCGTGGAACAAGCATGCCGGCTGCGAGGTGCCAGGGGGCTATTACCGCATCGACCTCGGCACCGCGCGCATTGCGCGGGCAGGGGAGGCGGTGACTATCCTCTGTTACGGCACCATGGTCCATGTCGTGCAGACCGTGGTCGACGAAATGGGCGTGGATGCCGAGATCGTCGACCTGCGCACGCTGGTGCCGCTCGACATGCCAACCATCGAAGCGTCGGTGAAGAAAACCGGGCGTTGCCTCATCGTCCACGAGGCCACCCGCACTTCCGGCTTCGGCGCGGAACTGGCGGCGAGCGTGCAGGAACGCTGCTTCTACCATCTCGAAGCGCCCATCGGCCGCGTCACCGGCTTCGACACGCCTTATCCCCACAGCCTCGAATGGGCCTATTTCCCCGGCCCCGTGCGCATCGCCACCGCGCTCGACCAGATTTTGAAGGATTAAGCCATGGCCAGGTTCACCTTCCGCCTTCCCGACATCGGCGAAGGCATCGCCGAGGCAGAGATTGTCGCGCTGCACATCAAGGTCGGCGAACGCGTCGAGGAAGACCAGCCGGTCGCCGACATGATGACCGACAAGGCCACCGTCGAGATGGAATCGCCGGTCTCCGGCGTGGTGGTGGAGATCGCCGGAGACGTCGGCGACGTCGTCGCCATCGGCTCGACGCTGATGGTGGTGGAGACGGACGCGGTCGCGGGGGAGGCACTTGAAGAGGCCGTTCCGATTGCGACGGTTGAGGATGAGACAGCGGGTGCGGTAGAAATCACTGGGGCAGGCGCAAGCGAGCCTGAAAAGCCCTCTCCCCTTCAGGGGAGAGGGTTGGGAGAGGGGCCAGAGCGAAGCGAAGCGAGCGTAAGTGCCGCCCCCGCGCCACTGCCCCTCTCCCCAACCCTCTCCCCTGAAGGGGAGAGGGAGCCTATGCGCACCCTCGCATCCCCCGCCGTGCGCGATCGCGCCCGCGCGCTCCACATAGACCTTGCCCACGTCAAACCCGGCGAGGACGGCCGCATCCGCCACGCCGATCTCGATGCGTATCTGCGTTACAACAGCGGCGGCGGTTACAGCGCCGCCACCGCCCTGCGCGCCGATGAGGCTGTCCGCGTCATCGGCATGCGCCGCCGCATCGCGGAGAATATGGCGGCATCGAAACGCGCCATCCCGCACTTCACCTATGTCGAGGAGATGGAGGTCACCGCGCTGGAAAGCATGCGCGCCGATCTCAACGCCAACCGCGGCGGGCGCCCCAAGCTGACCATGCTGCCTTTCCTGATAGTCGCCATCTGCCGCACGCTGCCGCAATTCCCGATGATCAACGCCCGCTACGATGACGAGGCGGGCGTGGTGACGCGGCACGGCGCCGTGCATCTGGGCATGGCGACACAGACCGACGCCGGCCTGATGGTGCCGGTGATCCGCGACGCACAGGCAAAGAACGTCTGGCAACTCGCCAGCGAAATCACCCGGCTGGCCGAGGCCGCCCGCACCGGCAAGGCCAGGTCGGAGGAACTCTCCGGCTCCACCCTCACCATCACCTCGCTCGGCCCGCTCGGCGGCATCGCGACGACGCCGGTGATCAACCGGCCCGAAGTCGCGATCATCGGCCCCAACAAGATCGTCGAGCGTCCCGTCTTCGACGGCGACGACATCCGCCGCGCCAAGCTGATGAACCTGTCGATAAGCTGCGACCACCGCGTCGTCGACGGCTGGGATGCGGCGAGTTTCGTGCAGGCGCTAAAGAAGCTGGTAGAGACGCCGGTGTTGCTGTTTGCGGATTGACAACAACCCGTCGCCCCGGACTTGATCCGGGGCCGCTATCGATTTGCCACAGCCCGCGTCACATCCTGTCGCTGAAAATCGGCTTGCGGATGTCCTGCTCGCATGTCAGCATCTCGACATGAGCAAGTTGGCTATTGGTCTCGCCTTGTTTGCGGCTTTCCTATGGTCCCAAACCGGCCAATCCCGTGTCTTTGATCGACTGATTGTAACCGATGAAGTTCAAATAGCCGCCGTATCTGCGGATCCATTGGCGGTGTCCGGTGTGGTCGCAACCGCTGTAGTCGTTTCCGGTGTCACCGAGGACGGCCTCTCCACCTTCTACATGCCATATCTGTATGTCGGGCAAGCTAAGCCTGAGGTGGACCAGATTTGCCAAATTAGATGGTATTGGCATGATGATTTCGATTGGATGACGGTCAGGGGCAGCGCACGGAATGTCAGACTGATAAACCAGTATTCATGCGGATAGCCACTGCCTTTGTTTTTTGCGCGGCTCTGGGAGGTTGTGACTCCCCTACTGCAGTTTCCGTGGCCCTAGCCAATAGCTCTTTGAAATCGGCGGCTACTGTAAGCGTCGATAACGAGTTTATCGGCGAGTATCTTTGCACGGTCGTCGAGAGAGCAGCCATTGAGCGGCTTCATCTGGAAAATGCAGGACCACCCGAGGCTACTTCCGAACCGAGGTTCGGGACACCACCCCCGACCCGATTCAAAATCGGCATCTCGGCAGGGCAGGATCGAACCTTGCGGCTGATTGAGCTGCCTTATGACGGGTCTGATCGGGATCAGACCGATTGGGGCACACAGAACAGTGTAATACATGGCACTTACTCGGGCACGAACGGCTCATTCAGATCGGCCCTCGACGACCCTGAGGCCTACTTTGTGCTTGGCGCGACGACGGTCCGCCCACATGCGGATGGGAACCGGGAATTTTACCATTCCGGCTTTGCGTGGGCCGGCGGCGAAGACAAGGTGCTCTCGGTTCGTTGGGGTCATTGCAAGAGCATCTGACGTGCCGTCCGCGGGCTAACGCAAGTCACCCCCACTTTACCCTTGCCCTCCATCGCCAGCCGTCTGACAAGGGCGCATGACCCGTTCGCTTCTTCTCGCCACCGCCCTGATCCTCACCACCCCTGCGACAGCGCAGCAATCGGCCCGTCCGGAGGCTGCGGCGCCTGAGGCGCATGTCTCGGAGGCGCGGCTGCGTGCCGATGTCGAGACGCTGGTCGGCTTCGGCACGCGCCATACGCTGTCGGATCAGGAGCACCCGACCCGCGGGATCGGCGCTGCGCGGCGCTGGGCGGAGGCGGAATTCCGTCGCATTTCCGATAGCTGCGGCGGCTGCCTGACCATCCAGCTGCCCGAGGAGATGATCCAGGGCAACCGCGTTCCCGTGCCCACCCGCCTCGTCAACGTCCTCGCCATCCAGCCCGGCAGCGAGCGCCCGGACGAAGTGGTGATCATCTCCGCGCACATCGACAGCCGCGTGTCCGATCCGATGGACGCGACCAGCGACGCGCCCGGCGCCAATGACGATGCCTCGGGTACCGCAGCGGTGATCGAGGCGGCACGCGCGCTCTCGCGCCACCGTTTCCCCACCACCATCGTCTATGCCGTGCTCTCCGGAGAGGAGCAGGGGCTGTACGGCGGCCAACTGCTCGCCCGCCATGCCGCGGCACAGGGCTGGACGGTCAAGGCGGTGCTCAACAATGATATTATCGGCGGCTCGCGCGGTTCGGACGGGCTCGTCGATGACACCACCGTGCGCGTCTTCAGCCAGGGACCGCGCGCCGATGCAGACGATGCCCTGCGCGCCCGCGCCCGGCGCGAAGGCGGGGAGAATGACAGCCCGTCGCGCAACCTCTCGCGCTGGCTCGATGCCCTCGCCGACAGCCGCCCCGGCACGCTCGACGTCCGCCAGATATGGCGCTCGGACCGGTTCGGCCGCGGCGGTGACCAGTTGCCGCAGCATGAGGCGGGCTATCCGGCGATCCGCTTTTCGGTCGGCATCGAAAATTACAACCACCAGCATCAGGACCTGCGTACCGAAAACGGCGTGGTCTATGGCGACACCATCGACCAGATGGACTTTCCCTATCTGGCCCGTGTCACCGCGCTCAACGTCCGCGCGCTCGCCACGCTCGCCCGCACGGCCATGCCGCCGGCGCCGACAGTGCAGGGGGCGGTCTCCGCCGACACCACGCTGGCGTGGCAGCCGGTGCGCGGTGCCGCCAGCTACCGCATCTACCGCCGCGCCACCGACACCCGCGACTGGACCCAGCCGATCGACGTGCCGGGCGACGCCATTGGCGACAATGGCCAACTCTCGGTCACCTTGCAGGGCGTGCGCGTCGACGATCTGGTGTTCGGCGTGTCCTCGCTGTCGGTCGACGACATCGAAAGCCCCGTCGCCTCCGCAGTCCCCGGCGGCGCTTTCCTGCCTTTGCCGCGGGCCACTCCATGAAATATTGTTCGCGCCAAGTCGCCAAGACGCCGAGATGATGGAGCCTGACGCAGAGCTCGATGCGATTGCGCGAACGGTGGTGGACACTGCTTTCAGATTGCACCGGGACCTTGGTCCCGGCCTTCTGGAATCCGCATACGAAGCATTATTGTCGGCAAAACTGGCTTCGTTGGGGCTGCATGTCGAACGGCAAGTGCCGATTGACGCTCGGTTTGAGGACATCGATCTTCCGGCAGCGTATCGCGTTGATCTGCTCGTCGAACCAGCCGTCGTCATCGAGATAAAGTCGGTCGAACACCCTTCGCCAGCCCATGCTAAGCAGGTGTTGACCTATCTGAAGCTGGGTCATTTCCCGCTCGGTTTCGTCATCAATTTTGGAGCACCGATGTTCAAAGATGGTATCAAGCGCCTGATCAACAACACTGTTCCCTTGGCGTCTTGGCGACTTGGCGCGAACAAAAATTCCTCCAATGCCTCGTAAAGCCACCCACCCCGGCCTCCCCACCCGCGAAGCCATCCTGGATTTCATCCAGAAGTCCCGTGAACCCGCCGGCAAGCGGGAGATTGCCAAGGCGTTCGGGGTGCGCGGGCCGGACAAGGTGCAGCTCAAGAAGCTGCTCAAGGACATGGCGGAGGAAGGGCTGATCGACGGCAGCAAGACCGCCTATCACCGCATGGGCGGCCTGCCCAAGGTCACCGTGCTGCGCATCGCCGATATCGAAGGCAGCGCCCCGCTCGCGGTGCCCGAGCGCTGGGAGGCGGGTACGCCGCCGCCACGTGTGCGGGTGATCGAAAAGGGCCGCCGCGGCGCGCTCGGCGTGGGCGATCGCATCCTTGCCCGCATCGAGGACGCCGGCTCGGGCCAGGTGGCTCATCCCATCCGCAAGCTCGAAGCAAGCGCCGAGGAAGTGATCGGCGTGCTCGCCTCTGAGGTCGGCCCCGGTGGCAAGCCGCTGCTGTGGCTGCGCTCGGTCGACAAGCGCAACCGCCGCGAATGGCCGGTCGCAGAAGCTGGCGCGGCAGGCGAGGGCGATCTGGTGCTCGCCCGGCTTACCGGAAAGGCTCCGCGCCAGCGTGCCGAAGTGACCGAACGGCTCGGCGACCCCTTCGCCCCGCGCGCGCTCAGCCTGATCGCCATCCACAAATATGATCTGCCGCATGTCTTCAGCGAGGAGACGCTTGCCGAAGCCGAGCGGGTGGCAAAGCTGTCGCTCGAGGATGACAAGCGCGAGGACCTGACCCACATACCGATCATCGCCATCGACCCGCGCGATGCGCGCGATCATGACGATGCCATCTGGGCCACGCCCGACGACGATCCCGCCAATCCCGGCGGCTACCGCGCGATTGTCGCCATCGCCGACGTCAGCTTCTACGTCCGCCCGGGCGGCGCGCTGGACCGCGAGGCGCGGCGGCGCGGCAATAGCGTCTATTTCCCGGATCAGGTCGTGCCGATGCTGCCGCATGTCCTGTCCTCGGGCGTCTGCTCGCTCAAGCAGGGGGAAGACCGCGCCGCGCTCGCCTGCCATCTGCGCATCGACAAGGCTGGCAAGGTCAGCGACTGGCGCTTCACCCGCGCCCGCGTCCGGCTCGTGGCGAACATCGCCTATGAGGATGCGCAGGCGATGGTGGATGGCGTTTTTCCCCCCTCCGCTGAAGGGGAGGGGCATTTAGAGCCCCTCCAGCACCTCTGGGCTGCCTGGAAGCTCCTCGCCAAAGCCCGCGCCGCGCGTGCGCCGCTCGATCTCGACCTGCCCGAACGCCAGGTGATGCTCGACGAAAAGGGCCGCATCGCCGAAGTCAAGGTGCGCGACCGGCTCGATGCGCACCGCGTCGTCGAGGATTTCATGATCGCTGCCAACGTCGCCGCCGCGAAGGCGCTGGAGGCGAAGAAATCGCCGGTCATGTACCGTGTCCACGAGCCGCCGGCGCGGGAGAAGCTCGTCGCGCTCAAGGAATTCCTGTCCACCTACGACATGAATTTCGCGCTCGGCCAGGTCATCACCCCCGCCACCTTCAACCGGCTGCTGTCCGCCTTCGACGAGCCTGAGGCACGGCAGCGGATGATGGAACAGCTGCTGCGCACCCAGACCCAGGCCTATTATTCGCCGGTCAATGCCGGCCACTTCGGCCTCGCGCTCGGCTCCTACGGCCATTTCACCTCGCCGATCCGCCGCTATGCCGATCTGCTCGTCCACCGCGCACTGGTCGCCGCTTATGGCCTTGAGGCCCCGAAACCGAAGGACAGGGCGATCCCGCCGGTCACCGCGCTGTCGAAAGAGGATGGCGCCCAGTTCGCCCGCACGGGAGAGGTGATCTCCGCCGCCGAACGCCGCGCGATGGAGGCCGAGCGCGAAACCATCGACCGCTATGTCGCCGCCTATCTGTCCGAAAAGGTCGGCGAGGTGCTGCCGACGCGCATCACCGGGGTGCAGCCGTTCGGCTTCTTCGCGCAGGTCGATGGCCTCGGCGGCGACGGCCTGGTCCCCGCCGCGACGCTGGGCGACGAATATTTCCGCTATGACGAGGCGACCCAGTCACTCATCGGCGAGCATAGCGGCATGCGTTTCCAGTCCGGGCAGCGGCTCGACCTCAGGCTGACCGAAGCCAATCCGCTGACCGGCAGCCTCGCCTTTGCGCTCCCCGATGCGCCGCCGGAACAGGGCAGGGGCCCCGCCGGTCGCAGCGGCCGCGTCCGGCCCGGCGCCAAGCCGGGCGGCCCGCGGCCGCTCAACCGGCGCGGAAGGCCTCCGAACATCCGCCATCGGTCACGATAGGGTCCTTCCCGGCACGACGGTTCAAACAAATCAGGACAGGCGCTAACTCAGCCGGTCCAGCTGCTCGACACTCAAACTCCCCGGCACGATCATCACCGGCACGGGCAGCTTGCCGGCGTCCGCGCCGGCAAAATGCGATACCAGCGGACCCGGCGGGCCTTCCTCGGCGGCGCCCAGCACCAGCGCGGCGATGCTGTGGTCGGTCAGCAATATCTCGCGGATGATCTCGGCGGCATCGCCCTGCGCCACGGTGACGCTGGGGTGGATGCCGCACAATTCATGCACCTGCGCAGCGGCAGCGGCCGCCACCGCTTCGGCCTTCTCGCGCGCCTCGGCCTCGATCGTCGCCTGCACCCCGCCCCAGGCGACGAACGCCGGCTTCTCCAGCGCCACGACGAAATGGACATTGCCACCGGTACGCGCCGCGCGGCGTGAGGCAAAGCGCTGCGCCAGCCGCGATTCCTCGCTATCGTCGATCACGACCAGATATGTGCGCATGACGCTGCCCTTGCTGCTTCCCCCGCGGCGATGCTGGGCCAGCATTCGTATAAACGCAAGCATGCGCTCATGCGGGCCGGTTTAAACAACTTGACCGCCCTAACGGAAATGGGGACAGAAACGTGCAGGGAGCGCCGCGCCGGAGGGGAGCCGCCGGGGCCAAGCGCGCAGCAGCGAAGGACAGCAGCCCGTCATGGCGATCGAACTCAAGATGCCCGCCCTCTCGCCCACGATGGAGGAAGGCACGCTCGCCCGCTGGCTGGTCAAGGAAGGTGACAGCGTCGCTTCCGGCGATCTGCTCGCCGAGATCGAGACCGACAAGGCGACAATGGAATTCGAGTCGATCGACGAGGGCGTCATCGGCAAGATTCTGGTTCCTGCGGGAACGGAGAATGTGAAGGTCGGCACCGTCATCGCCATCATCGGTGGTGAGGGAGAGGATGTGGGGGCGGTCACGGCACCGGCGACCGGGGATGCAGCGCCCGCATCAACAACCCAACCCGCAAGTGCTGAGCCTGTCGAAGCACGCCTCCCGACCGAGAGCCGCCCTTCGACAGCGACCCGTCGGGAGCCAGGGCTAACGGGTTCGGGTTCAAGCGGCGCGCGCATCATTGCCTCCCCGCTCGCCAAGCGCATCGCCGCCGAACGTGGTGTCGACCTTTCCACGCTCACCGGCACCGGCCCCAACGGCCGCATCGTCAAGGCCGATGTCGAGGGCGCAAAGCCCGGCGCAGCACCAGCCGCCGCTCCGGCACCGGCCGCAGCCCCCGTCGCCGCGCCCGCTGCTGCAGCGCCAGCGCCTGCCGCAGAGGCCGCCAAGCCTTTCACCACCGACATCCCGCACACCGCCGAAAAGCTCAGCGGGATGCGCAAGACCATCGCCCGCCGCCTCAGCCAGTCGATGCAGGACGCGCCGCACATCTACCTCAGCGTCGACATCCGCCTCGACGCGCTCTTGAAGCTGCGCGGGGAGCTCAACAAGGCCCTCGAAGGGCAGGGCATCAAGCTCTCGGTCAACGACCTGCTCATCAAGGCGCTGGCCAAGGCACTGATTCAGGTCCCGAAATGCAATGTCAGCTTCGCCGGAGACCAGATGATCAGCTACCATCGCGCTGACATCTCGGTCGCGGTCAGCATCCCCACCGGCCTGATCACCCCGATCATCACCGACGCCGGCTCCAAATCGGTGTCCGCCATCTCCACCGAAATGGCCGCGCTGGCGGAGAAGGCCAAGGCCGGCAAGCTGCAGCCGCATGAATATCAGGGCGGCACCGCCTCCATCTCCAACATGGGGATGATGGGCATCAAACAGTTCACCGCCGTCATCAACCCGCCGCAGGGCATGATCATGGCCATCGGCGCAGGCGAAAAGCGGCCCTATGTGGTCGATGATGCGCTGGCGATTGCCACCGTGATGACCGCCACTGGCAGCTTCGATCATCGCGCGATTGATGGCGCGGATGGGGCGCAGTTGATGGCGGCGTTCAAGGGGTTGGTGGAGAACCCGTTGGGGTTGGTGGCGTAAAATGCGAAAACTTTTCATTGGCCTAGTCGGCACAATATTAACTGTATTCTTGACAGTCTACATTCAGGATTGGTTTGACACACAGCGTACTCAGACAAAATTTACACTTGAGACTCGCACTTATGAGAGAGATGTCAACATAGACAAGTCAACTTTGCATCAAGCGCTCTTAAATTCGTCTGAGTACAGTGAGCAAGTTGGTATTACGTTTGTTGATATCGAGAACGCAGGGAGTGAGCCGCTAACCGATCAGCGTGTCTCCGTTCGACCGCGGTATAGAACGTTGCAGCAAAATCCAATATTGGCTTATGGTACCGCTTCAGCGCCGGGTGGCACCGATGAAGGCCTTTCGATATCTCGTAATAGCAATGGAATAGTTGTTAGTTACGAAGTTTTAAATTCCAGAGAGCGTCATAGATTATGGTTGGTGCATGACGTTGGGACAATTTTTGAATTGGTTGCCCGGAAGCCCGGACTCAATGTCACGTCCTTAGATGATACGTTTTCAAATGAATCATTTTACGATAGGGATCCTATAGGATTCTGGACAGGACTATTTTTTGCTACTCTGTTTGTGTTTGGCTTTGGTGTGCTCGCTGGATGGGGAATTTTGGCTGACGAGTTGAAGCGGCGTGGGTTCGCAAGCGATGAGATTTTGAAGATTGAGCCGGAGACGCAATCATGACCATCGTCCAATACGACCTCATCGTCCTCGGCTCCGGCCCCGGCGGCTATGTCGCCGCAATCCGCGCAGCGCAACTCGGGCTCAAGACCGCGATTGTCGAGCGCGAGAATCTCGGCGGCATCTGCCTCAACTGGGGCTGCATCCCCACCAAGGCGTTGCTGCGTTCGGCGGAAATCTACCATTACATGCAGCACGCCGGCGCCTACGGCCTGACCGCGAGCAACATCAGCGCGGACATCGACGCGGTGGTCAAGCGCAGCCGCGGCGTTGCCAAGCAGCTCAATCAGGGGGTCACCCACCTGATGAAGAAGAACAAGATCGCCGTCCACATGGGCGATGGCGTTCTCAAATCCGCCAACACGCTCACCGTCACCAAAGACGGCAAGAGCGAGGACCTCACCGCGAGGCACATCATCCTCGCCACCGGAGCCCGCGCCCGCGATCTGCCCTTCGCGCCTGCCGACGGCAAACGCATCTGGACCTACCGCCACGCCATGGTGCCGCCGGAAATGCCGAGCAAGCTGCTGGTCATCGGCTCGGGCGCGATCGGCATCGAATTCGCCAGCTTCTACAATGACATGGGCGCGGAGGTGACCGTCGTCGAAATGCTCGACCGCATCGTGCCGGTCGAGGACGCCGACGTCTCCGCATTCCTCGAAAAGGCGCTGAAGAAGCAGGGCATGACCATCATGACCGGCGCAGGCGTCGAGAGCCTGAAGGCCACAGCCACCGGCGTCTCCGCCGCGATCAAGGCCAAGGACGGCACGGTCACCGCCAGCGACTTCAGCCACTGCATCGTCGCCATCGGCATCGTCCCCAACACCGAGAATATCGGGCTGGAGGCGCTCGGCGTCACCACCGACCGCGGCTTCCTCAAGACCGATCCGATGTGCCGCACCAATGTCCCCGGCCTGTGGGCGATCGGCGACATCACCGCCCCGCCTTGGCTGGCGCACAAGGCCAGCCACGAAGGCGTCATCGCCGCCGAAGCCATCGCCGCCGAATTGGGCAACACAGACGTCCACCCGCACGCGATGGACCCGCGCAACATCCCCGGCTGCACCTATTGCCACCCGCAAGTCGCCAGCGTCGGCCTGACAGAAGCCAAGGCGAAAGAGGCGGGCTACGATCTCAAGGTCGGCACCTTCCCCTTCATCGGCAACGGCAAGGCCATCGCGCTGGGCGAAGCCGAGGGCTTCATCAAGACCATTTTCGACGCGAAAACCGGCGAGCTGCTCGGCGCGCACATGATCGGCGCGGAAGTCACCGAACTGATCCAAGGGTACACCATCGGCAAGACCGCCGAGCTGGTCGAGGCCGACTTCATGCACACCGTCTTCCCGCACCCGACACTCAGCGAAATGATGCACGAGAGCGTGCTGGGGGCGTACGGCAAGATGCTGCATATGTGAGAGAAGGTGTCGCCCATTTGCGACTGAGCGCAGAGGAGGGTATCCCTCCACCTAATCGAAGTTCTGCGTGCGTCGACCTTTGATTTGCCGTCGGATGTCGGCTGCCAAGAGGGCATCCTGCGGGTCGCCCGTCGCAATCAACCGGCGTTGCTCTGCCCGCATCAGGGCGTTCCGCTCGCTACGCGGCAATCGTGCAACAGAGGCGTAATAGCGCACTGCCCGAACCCATAGTGCGTCGGCATTGGGAACGTCCTCAAGAGTGCGCGCAAATGCTGAATCGATAATGGCCCAGCGCCCGTCCGCATCGCGCGTGACGAACAGCAAGAGCAGCATTCCCCTATCGAAAACATAACGGCTGCACCCCCCCGCAAATGCGTCCGGGTTGGCGTTTCTCAAGTCATTGGGATTGCTTGGCTGGGCTCGAAACTGATCATTGCTGTGAAACCCAGAAAGTGTCAGGTCGGTCGGCAGCGTATCACCAGCAATCAGTGTTTCCGGTTCCAGCACCACACGCCCCAAATCATAGCTTTCCGTCCCCGGTATATGGTCGCCGACGCGGGCGAGGATGATGGCGTCGGCTCGTTCCGTCAGTTCGAGCGCAGTCGGGACTTGGTAGCCGGGCACAACAGAGCAAGCCTGGGCAGTCGCACTTGCGAAAATCAGTGCAGCTCCGATCACGGGAAGCAGGCGGTTGCGCAGCATATATTGTTTCCTCCAGCAGGCGGCTTGCATTGATATTTTGGCATAATGAGACGTGCAATTGCTTATCATCGTGATACGAGACCGCATGGCTCTCGGCACCCACGATTTCGCACCCGATCCGCGCAACGACGCGATCCTCATCAACGTCAACGGCAGGCTGACCCCGCGCGCGGAAGCTGCAGTCTCGGTCTTCGATTCCGGCTTCATGCTCGGCGATGGCGTGTGGGAGGGGTTGCGCGTTCACCAGGGCCGCATTGCCTTCCTCGACCAGCATCTCGATCGTCTGGCGGAGGGCTCGAAAGCCATTGCCATGGACATCGGCATCTCGCGTGAGGAGCTCGAGCAGCGGCTGTATGCGACCATCGACGCCAATGGCATGGACAGTTGCCACATCCGCCTGATGGTCACCCGCGGCATCCGCTCGACCCCCTATCAGGACCCGCGCGTCGTCGTCTCGCCCGCCACCATCGTCATCATCGCCGAGCACAAGGACCCGCTTCCCGCCACCGTCGAACGCGGCCTAAGCCTGTTCACCGTCCACGTCCGGCGCGGCGATCCGGCGGTGCAGGACCCCAAGCTCAACTCGCACTCCAAACTCAACTGCATCACCGCCTGCATCCAAGCGGCACAGGCGGGCGCGGACGAGGCGCTGATGCTCGATCCGCACGGCTTCGTCGCCACCTGCAACTCTACCCATTTCTTCATCGTCCGGCGCGGTGAGGTGTGGACCTCGACCGGCGACTACTGCCTCGGCGGCATCACCCGCGCCAACGTCATCGCGCTGTGCCGGGAAAATGGCATCCCTGTGTTCGAGCGCAATTTCTCTCTCACAGATGTCTATGGCGCGGATGAGGCGTTCGTCACCGGCACCTTCGCCGGCGTCGTCCCCGCCCACACCGTCGACGGGCGGCAGTTGACCGAGGGCAGGGGACCGATGGTCGAACGGCTGCAAACGCTCTACCGCGCGCTGATCGAGCGCGATGTGGCGGGACGGGGGCGGCCGTGAAGCATAACCGTCTTTGCGAGCGCAGCGAAGCAATCCAGAGTCGGCTTAAACCGCCCCTCGATTGCTTCGCTGCGCTCGCAATGACGTCGTTAAGAATAACTCGCCCATGACCGTCCGCATCGCCATGTGGTCCGGCCCGCGCAACATCTCCACCGCGATGATGCGCAGCTTCGGTGCCCGCGCCGACACTTTCGTCAGCGACGAGCCCTTCTACGGCGCCTTCCTCAAGGACAGCGGCGCGCCGCATCCGATGGCGGCAGAGGTCATCGCCGACATGGACTGCGACTGGTCGAGCGTTGCCGCCACCCTCGCCGGGGACCCGCCGCAGGGGCAGGCGATCTGGTACCAGAAGCATATGACCCACCATATGGTCGGCCCCGTCCAGCCCGACGATCTGGCGGGCGTCACCCACGCCTTCCTGATCCGCGATCCGGCGCGCATGATCGCCAGCTATCTCGCCAAGCGCGAACTGGTTGCCGCCGACGAGCTCGGCCTGCGCACCCAGCGCGCATTCTTCGACCGTCAGGCCGACCGCCTCGGCCATGCCCCGCCGGTGATCGACAGCGGAGATGTGCTGAGCGACCCGGCCGGCACCCTGTCACGCCTCTGCACCGCACTCGGCATCGCCTGGGATCCCGCTATGCTGCGCTGGGCCACCGGGCCTCGCACCACCGACGGTATCTGGGCCAGCCACTGGTACAACCGCGTTACCGCCTCGACCGGCTTCGATGCGCCAGAGGAAAAGCCGGTCGATCTCCCACAGGAAGCCCTGCCGATCCTTGGCGAATGCCAGCCCCATTATGACTATCTCCGTCAATTCACTTTGTAGGCCGCTGGCCGAAGTGCTTGATATGAACGGGATCCCCTGCCACGCTCGGTCTGAAGCATGCGCCAGGGGCGCGATCTGCATCGGGGTAGGGCAATGGGTTCTCGGATAAATCTTGCAAATTTGCGCGCCGCCTCGCTGGCTGCGCTCGCCTTCGCCAGTCTCGGCTCTGTGCCCGCCGCCGCCGAGACGGTTATCACGGCGGCGCATATGGTCGATGTCCAGACCGGGCGCGTCGTCGACTATCCGGCGATTTTTGTCGGCGACGATGGCCGCATCACCTCAATCGCCGATGCCCGCACCGTCCGCTGGAGCAGCGACGTCACCCACATCGATCTGGGCGAGCGCACACTTTTGCCCGGCCTCATCGACATGCACGTCCATCTCGATGGCGTGCCGGAGATCGGCGGCTACAGCGGCCTGCAATATACCGACCGTTTCTGGGCCTTCATCGCCGCGCGCAACGCCCGCGCCATGCTCGACGCCGGTTTCACCACCGTCCGCAACGTCGGTTCAGACGATCTCAACGACGTCGGGCTCGAGCAGGCGATCGACGCCGGCTATGCCATTGGCCCGCGCATCGTTCCCGCAGCCTATGCGCTCGGCGCCACCGGTGGCCATTGCGACGAGACCTTCCTGCCGCCCTCGCTCTATTCGCCGCCGCCCAGCATCGGCAACGGCCCCGACCAGTTGCGCACGCGGGTGCGCGAAATGCGCCGCATGGGGGCAGAGGTGATCAAGGTCTGCGCCACCGGCGGCGTGTTCAGCCGCAACACCGAACCCGGCCAGCAGCAATTGCGTGAGGAGGAACTGCGCGCGATTGCCGATGAGGCGCATATGTGGGGCATGCGTGTCGCCGCACATGCGCACGGCGCCGACGGCATCCATGCGGCCATCGCCGCGGGCATCGACACCATCGAACATGCCAGCCTGGTCGATGCGGAGGGCATCCGCGCTGCGGCGCGCCGCGAACGCCCTGTCTGGTTCTCGATGGACATTTTCAACACCGATTACACGCAGGCCGAAGGCGCGCGAAACGGCGTGATGGAAGACAATCTGCGCAAGGACCGCGAAGTCGCGCAGATCCAGCGCGACAATTTCCGCGCGGCCCACGCCGCCGGTGTGCGCATGGTGTTCGGATCGGACGCTGGCGTGATGCCCCATGCCTCGGCCGGCGGGCAATTCCGCGTCATGGTCGAATATGGCATGACCCCGCTGCAGGCGATCCAGGCCGCCACCGTCAACGCCGCGCAGGCGCTTGGGCGTGAAGCCGATGTCGGTGTAATCGCCGTCGGCCGCTACGCGGACATCATCGCGGTCGACGGCGATCCGCTCAGCAATGTGCGCGAACTCGAAAGCGTCGATGCCGTGATCAAAGGCGGGGTGCAGGTGGAGCGCGATCCGGCAATGCGGCGGTAAGCGGCCCGATTGCAGAAATACCCGTAGCCCTGAGCTTGTCGAAGGGCGTTTCTCGACACTGCGAAACGCCCTTCGACAAGCTCAGGGCTGCGGGCAATCCGCCGCCTTAGAGCGTGATGACGTTAGTTTGACCCACCGTGACGGAGTGGATTTTGGTGCAAGGCAAGGCGCGAGGAACGGAGCGGGGCTTTGCCCCCGCGACTGACGAGCAACGCCGCCTTGCGCCAAAAGCCGCCCGCCCCTTTGGGGTTGCCCTGAGCCGCCCGCCGGACTGCGTCACGTCGCTTGCACGGGCAACCGGCCCGCGCAGCGCGCCGTTCCTTGCCGACGAGCGGCACAGGGCAATCACGGTGGGTCAAACTAACGTCATCACGCTCTAGGTCGTAAACTCATAAAATGCGCGTTCGAGGTTCGAGGCCATTTTGTTCAGGGCAAGGAGGCAAGGCGAAGGAATATGTCGATATTTGAAGACTTGCCGACGCAGCCATGGACAAAATGGGTCGAACCCCTTCGGGGCGGCGAAATGGCTTCGATCTCGGGCCCACGCGGCCTTGCAGGTGGAACCACCACCCGCGGCGGCCACCTGAACCCGATATGTTCAGCTACGCTGGCCTTCGGCTCCGCCATTTCACCGCCTCGAACGTGCATTTTATGAGTTTACGACCTAATTCCGCAACCGCTCTATCGCCTGCGCCAGCGCGACATAGATCTTCCCGATATCGGAAGACAGCAAGGTCACCGTCAACGCGTCGCCTTCGGGCGCGTCGACCAGACGGCGCAGCATTGCCTCGAAATCGTGGATGTAGCGATTGACGAGGCCACGGAAGGCCTCGTCGCTGTCATAGCGCCGATGCACCTCGCGCGCCTCGGCATTGGTCAGCAGGCGCACCGTCCGCCGCGCGAACACGCTCCGATCCCCCTTGAACCACGCCTGCCAGGCATGGTCTGCAATCTCGCTATCGAGCACCCGGGCCAGATCGACCGATAGCGAGTGCAGCGCCTCGCTCGCCAGCGTCATCTGTCGCGCCAGGCTCTCGCCGTTGCGACGGTTGATAGTCTCGGCAAAGGCCGCGGCCCGCGCCTCCACCGCGTTGCTGCTGTCGCCGATAGCGGCCAATTGCCGGGCAATCCGGTCGGAGGCGTTCTCCGCTGCGGCCGTCGCCTGCCCGGCGCGCTCGGTCAGTGCCGCCAGTCGCTCGGCGGTAGTGTCGCCCAGCGCCTTGTCGATGGCAGCGGCGATGATGCGCTCGCTCTGCTGGCCGACGGTGGCCGCCGCATCGGCGATGCGCGCCTCGACCGCCGCAACGGTCTGGCCGGCAGCCGCAGCCTGCGTGTCGACGGCGGCGGCGAGGGCGGGCAGGGCGGACTCCTTGACCGCGGCAATCGATGCCGCCACCGCGTCCATGGCCGCGCCCAGCTCGGCAATGCGGCTGCCCTGTGCCTGCAACTGGCCTTCGCCGGCCGCGCTCAGTGCCGCGAGCTGCCGCGCCTGCTGGTCGAGCAACTGCTCGGCCTCGCCGATCTGCGCCAGCAGCGTCGCCGCGCCTGCGGCCCCCTGTTCGACCAGCGCCGGCAGCGCGTCGACCCGGCCGCGCACCGCCGCCACGCGCTCGTCGAGATCGGTCAACGCCTGCGGCAATGCCGCCTGGAACTGGGTCTCCATCGCCTCGAACTGGCCGCGCGCGGCGTCGATCCGCTCGCGGATGGCAGCCAGCGTCTCGCCGTTGCGCTCTCCGGCGGCGGTCAGGCCGTCGAGGCTGCGCGTCGTCTGCTCAATGCTTCCCGATACGGCTGCCAAACGCGCTTCGGCATCGCTGGCAAAGCTTGCAAGCCGCGTCTCGACAGACCCCAATTGCTCGCCCAGGGCCGCGCCCAGCGATCCGCTGCCTAGCGTCGCCCGGTCGATGACCGCCTCGAGCGCTGCTGCCTGCGTGCTGGCACCCGCTATGCGCTTTTCCAGCGCGCCGAGCTGCGCCTGGCCCGCCTGGTCGACCAGCGTGCGCGCGTCGGTCAGCCGTGCCTCCACCGAGGCGGTCGACGTCTCGATGCTCGCGGCGAGATCGGCCAGCATCGCCAGCGCCGCAACGCGCTGATCGTCGATCGCCTTGGATAGCTCTGCCACGGCCTTGCGCGAGCTTTCTTCGGCCGCCGATCCGCTGCCCGTCACCTCGGCGAGGCGCGCAGCGACGGCAGCCAGCGCCTCATCCGCCCGCCGCTCGACGTCGCCCAGTTCCTGGCGCACGGCGGCGAGCTGTTCTTCGAGCCGCCCGCCTTGCTGATAGGCCGAATGCGCTGCGCCCTGCAGCGTCTCGGCGATGCGGCGCGCAACATCCTCGGACTTGGGCAGCGCAACCGTCAGCCCGTCGAATTGCCGGGTGGCCTGCTCGACCTGGGCGAGCAGCTGCGCCGCCGTGCCCACCGTTTCGCGCAGCCCGCCGTCGAGCCGCATCGCGGCGGCTTCGATGGCCTCGGCATTGGCCGACACCGCCGCCCCGGTCGACGCTGCGCGCACGTCGAGCAGCTGCTGGGCGGATCGCCATTGCGCATCGACCGCCTGCAACCGCGCACCCAGCCGATCCTGCTCCTCGCGCAACGCGCCAAGCAACTGCAGATGGCGGGCGACCGAGCGGCTGCTGCCCCTTTCGATGGCGAGCCAGACCAGCAGCAGCAAGGCCAGCGGCATGGCGGCAACGGCCGTCCACTGCACAGCGGTGGCCGCATCGGGCAACGCCGCTCCGCGCCCGCTCATCACCCAGGCCACCGCGAACAGCCATGCGAGGCCAAGCATCGCCAGCAATCCGGCAAGCCAGGGCACCGTGCGGCCGCGCCTCCCTGCCACCGGCCCGTCCTCGGTCATCCCGCCCCCGCGCACCCAGTCGCGCGGATCGACCACGGGTTGCGGGGCAGGCGTTCGCGCCTCGGCGCCATTGTCGGGCTCGGGCAGTATCGATGCCGCGGTCAACTCCAGCGGCGCATCCTGCGCGTCAGGGCTTTCGGACGATTGCTCGGGCCAGATACCCACGATCTTGCGTTGCTTAACCATAAGCGGAGCATATCATGGAAAGCGCGCAAATCCATGCCGCCTGAATTGCGGCTGCGTGTCCGGTTCAATCGCCATTCAGCCCCCGACCGCCAAAGGCCGCCGAAAGGCTGGCATCGCCCGCTCGGCAAGGGTATGGCGGTGCCAGAGGAGAGGCGGGTGCGCCCCGCGTGGAAGGAGTTTACGGTTATCATGAGAAGTTTCGCGCATTTGGCTTTGGCCGCCGGGTCGCTGTCCGTTCTGGCGCTCGCAGCCACTTCAGCAGACGCACAGCGCCGGAACCGCGATCGCGAGCAGCAGGCCGAACAGCCGGCGACACCGCCCGTCAGCCGCGAATTTGCTACAGCTTACCAGCCGTTGCAGGCGCAGCTTTCGGCCTCGGCTTGGGCGGCAGCCGACCCTCTGCTTGCACCTGTGCAGGCAATAGCAGTCAGTCCCTACGAAAAGTATCTCGTTGCCCGCGCTGATTATTTGATTGCGACCGGTCTAAACAACACGTCGCGTCGCGCCGCAGCCGCGACCGCCATGATAGACTCCAATGGCATTACCCCTACCGAACAGCGAACCATTTATGCCGTGGCCGCACAACTGGCATACGGCGAAGAACAATATGGTGTTGCCGCCACTCGGGCAAAGCGCGCGCTGGAACTGGGATCGACAGACGACAACATAAAGATCATCGCTGTCGATGCCCAAGTCCGGTCAGGTCAGCTTGATGCCGCCGTCGCGGATGCTCGCGCCATCATCGCGGCCGCGCAGGCGACCAACGGTAGGGTCCCGGAACTTATCTATACCCAGCTTGCAGCAGGATTTCAGGAAGCTGGGCGCGACGCCGAGGTGCTGGAGTGGTTGACGCTCCGGTACCAGGCTTATCCAACTGCCGCAAATTTGCGCAACAACGCTCTCATCTTTCTGAACAACCTTCCGGCCACTATCGAGGAAGATGTGCAACGCGGCATCAGCATCGATACGCTTCGCCTGATGGCGCTGGCTGGGGCAATGAATGAGCGTCGATTCTATGTCGAATATGTCTCGAGCCTGGCACAGGAAGCATTGCCCAACGAGGCGCTTGCGGCAATCGAGGCCGGTCGCTCTGCCAACTTGATTTCGGCCGCGCCCACGGGCGCCGCAACTGATGCCACATTATGCGGTAATGATCGCAATTTTTGCGAAATAGAACAGAATGCTCGTGACAATATCGGAGAGGATCGAACCTCCCTCGGTACATCCGAGGCGCGCGCCAGAACCAATCCGGGGTCGCGGCTCGCTAGCCGTGTTGCTCACAGCTACTACACCTACGGCAACTTTGCAAAAGCTGAAGAGCTGTTGATGGTCGCGCTGGCCAAGCCGGACGCAGACGCTGACCTTATCAACCTACGACTCGGACAGGCGCGATTGCGGCAAGGCAATATAGCAGGCGCGCTCGAAGCGCTCGCGCAAGTACAAGGCGTTCGGGCACCGCTGGCCAAGCTGTGGGCCGCGTACATCCAGGCACAGAGCCCGGCCCCCGCAGCCGCTGCACCCGCTGCTGCGCCGGCACCGACCGCCAGCTAAGCTATCTGCGGGACGTTCATGAATCGCGCCGGGGCGTTGCCCGCCCCGGCGCGATTTTTCACTGGTGGATCAAAAACCGGTCACCGGCACGCCGACGACATGCTTCGACTGGCGGATGGTGAGCGAGGTCTTCACGCTGGAGACGTTCGGCGCGGAAGTGAGGCGCGACGTGAGGAATCGCTGGAAGCTCTGCAGATCGCGCGCCACGATCTTCAGGATGAAGTCGATCTCGCCGTTGAGCATATAGCATTCGCGCACTTCATCGAGTCCGGCGACATGCGCTTCGAACGCTTCGAGATCGCTCTCGGCCTGGCTGCGCAGGCTGACCATGGCGAATACAGTGATGCTGAACCCGAGCTCGGCCGCATCGAGCGCGGCATGATAGCTGCGGATGACCCCCGCTTCCTCCAGCGCGCGGACCCGGCGCAGGCAGGGCGGGGCGGTCAGCCCCACGCGCTGCGCCAGCTCGACGTTGGTCATGCGGCCATCGGACTGCAACTCGCGCAGGATCGCCACATCGATGTCGTCGAATTTGCTTGCTGTCATTGCTAATTTCCGGTCCTGATCGCCGCACCGATCATAATAATATTTCCGCGCGATGCAATTGTCCCATAGTGTGACGCGGCGATTGCGGCGCTATCCTAAATCCCCGATTCACGATAACGCTGCGCCATGGAAACAGGCGGATCCTCCTTGCGCTTCGACGACCGGCTGGCGACCATTCTCGGCCGCAATGGTGCGCCTGGAACCGGATCGGCCGCCACTTGGATGCAGATCGCCGATCTGCTGGCGCAGGATGGTGCAGCGATGCCGCCTGCCGTTGCCGCACGCGGGCTTGCCGCCCTGTCTCTGCTGCGTGCCGATGTCTCGATCGCGGCGCGCGCTGCCTCGGCGCGCGCCATCGCCGGCCGGTGCCGTTTCGCGCCCTTGGCCGTGCTGCTCGCCTCGGAACCGGCGCCGGTCGTCACTGCATTCTTCGATCGCGTCACGCTCTCCGATCAGGACTGGACAGAGATTGTGGCCGACATCGGGCCGCTGGCGCGCAGCCGCCTGCGGCAGCGTAGCGACATCTCGCCGCTGCTTGGAAATCTGCTCGCCCGGATGGGCCGCACGGACTTTGCCATCGGCTCCGCCGCCCAACCGATCCCGGCCACCGGTCAGGCGGCAGACATTGCCGCGCCATCGCCAGCACAGCCCCCGCCGCCCGCCGATCCGCCAATCGCAAATGGCAGCGAGATCGCCCGACTCGTCCAGCGCATCGAAAGCTGGCGCAGCCGTCGCCCGGTCGAAGACGCACCGGTTGCCGCCTTGGCGCATGACGATGCAATGGCCATCCAGTTCGTCACCGATGGTGATGGACTTGTCCGGGCCATCGACGGCGTCCCGCGCGCGGCCTTCGTCGGCATGTCGCTGGCGCATGTCGCCGAACCGGGCAGCGCCGGTGTCGACGCGGGCGTCGCGCGCGCCTTTGCCAAGCGCAGCCACATCCGTCAGGGGCGGCTCGGCGTCAGCGCCGGCAGCCCGTGGAGCGGCGTCTGGGCCATCGACGCGCAGCCGGTGTTCGATCGACTGAGCGGGCGGTTCACCGGCTATGCCGGCACCCTGTCGCTGGCCGACCCCCATACCAGCCTGACGCCGGACCTGCGCTCGTCGGAGCGGTCGGACACTGTCCGCCAGATGCTGCATGAGCTGCGCTCCCCGCTCAACGCGATGTCCGGTTTCGCGCAACTCATCGACGGGCAATATTTCGGTCCGGTCCCCACGCCCTATCATCGCCTCAACCAGGTCATCCTGCGCGACACACAGCAACTCGCCCGGGGGATAGAGGATCTGGCGCTCGCCGCGGAGCTGGAAAGCGGGACGTACACCGCCGTCGACGCGATCACCCCGGCGCTGTCGGTGATGGAAGCGTTCGCGTCGCGCCATCCCGAGGTGTGGCTCGATCCGTTCGACCCCAATCTGCTGCTGCCGATGGAGCAATCCCAGTGCATGCTGCTGCTCGACCAGATCGCCCGGGCCCTGCGCGGCGATGACGAGGCGCCGCTGCGGCTGCGGCTGGCGGCCCAGGCAGACCCCGGCCGTTGCACCCTGGAAATGCGGGTCGACGCCGCCGATGGAGAGCGGGCGTACGACGCGAGCAGAACCGCCAACCGGTCGCTGGCCATGCAGCTCGCGCAATGTCATGACATGACACTTGAATTTGTCGGCGATTCAGCAAGTTTAAACATGGCGGTGGCAAGACAGGCGGCGGAGGCGGCGGTCTAGTCGCATCAGGCGTGCCTGCCGTTGCCCGCGAGTGCCGGGCCCGGGGCAGGACGGGGACATGATTTGAGCGGCACAGCGTGACACAATCGACCATCGCCTTTCCCGACACGTTCGGCACCCGCTTCTCGGTAACGGTCGATACCGAAGAGGAATTCGACTGGGCAGCGGATCTCGACCGGCGTAGCACGTCGACGCAAGCGACCCGGGCGCTGATCACCGGCCAGCGCTATTTCGAACAGGCCGGGGTCAAGCCCCTCTATTATGTCGACCAGCCGGTCATCGACGATGATGCGGCAGCCGATTTTCTGGGTACGGTGCTGACGACTGGGCAGGGGGATGTCGGTGCCCACCTCCACCCCTGGGTCACGCCGCCGTTCGTCGAGGCGGTCAACCGCCATAATTCCTATGTCGGCAACCTGCCGCGCAGCGTCGAACAGGCAAAGCTCCGGCATATCCGCGCCGCCATTGCCGAGCGGACTGGCCATGCGCCGGTCTGCTATCGCGCAGGGCGCTACGGCATCGGGCCGAACACGCTGGAACTGCTGGCGGAAGAAGGGTTTGCGATCGACAGCTCGGTCCGCAGCCATTTCGACTATCGCAGCGATGGCGGCCCCGATTTCCGCCGCGACGGCAGCTTCCCGCGGCGCTGCGGCCCCGGCAACGCAATCGTCCAGATCCCCTTGACCACCATGTTCACCGGCCGGCTGCGCCGCATAGCGCGCGCCACCTATCCCAGGCTCGATCAGCTGCCGAGTTTCCGCTCCTTCCTGTCCCACGCCGGCTGGATGGAGCGGGTGCCGCTGACACCCGAAGGCGTGCCGGCCCGCAAGGCGTGTGATGCCATCGATGTCGCCCTCTCGCTCGGCTTGCCTTTGCTGACGATGAGCTTCCATTCGCCCTCTCTGGCGGTCGGGCACACCCCCTATGTCCGCAGCCAGGCGGATCTCGACGGTTTCTATCGCTGGTTCGACATCGTCTTCGATCATTGCGCGCGGCGGGGTATCCGGCCGGTCGATGTCGACACCATCATCGCGGCGACACGCCAGCGGCACGATGACGCGGCTGCTTGCCAATCGCCCGCTCGCTCCGCTAGGGCAGCCGCCTGACCGGGCGGGGCCTGTAGCTCAATGGTTAGAGCTGGCCGCTCATAACGGCTAGGTTGCGGGTTCGAGTCCTGCCGGGCCCACCACGGTCGCCTGTCGCACGAAAGGCCCGAGCATGATCGAACCGCGCAGCTGGCTGTTCATTCCGGGCGACAGCGAGAAGAAGCTGGGCAAGATCGCAGCCTGCGGCGCCGATGCCGTCATCATCGATCTCGAGGATTCGGTCGCGCCTGCCAACAAGGCTGCCGCCCGCGATCTCACCGCGGCCTTTCTCGGCGCAGCACCGGCGGATGGCCCGGCGCTCTGGGTACGCATCAATCCGCTCGACGGCGCTTATGCGGCAGAGGATGTCGCCAGCATCGTCGGCTGCCGCCCCGCCGGGCTCGTGCTGCCCAAGGCCGAAGGGCCCGAGGATGTCGAGCGCCTTGCCGCGATGATCGATGCCGCCGGCGGCAACAGCGCCATTGCCATCCACGCTATCGCCACGGAAACGCCGCGTGCCGTCTTCAGGCTGGCGGGTTTTGCCGATCGGCGCCCGGCACGGCTCTCGGCGATCAGCTGGGGCGCGGAAGATCTCGCCACGGCGATCGGCGCCACCGGCAACCGCCACGCCGATGGCCGCTTTCATGACGCCTTTTTCCATGCACGCACCCTGGCGCTGTTCGCCGCGCACGCTGCCGGCGTCCAGGCCATCGACACGCTACACGCCGATTTCCGCGATGACGCCGGCCTGCGCGACTCCAGCGAACGCGCCCGCGCCGAGGGCTTCACCGGCCGCCTCGCCATCCACCCGGCGCAGGTCCCGATCATCAATGCAGCCTTCCTGCCGACCGAGGCCGAGGTCGCCTTCGCGCACCGCATCGTCGCGGCGTTCGAAACCGCGGGCAATGTCGGCACCGTCGGCATCGACGGCAAAATGGTCGATCGCCCGCATCTGGTGCAGGCCGAACGGCTGCTCGCCCGGGCACGCGCCTTCGCCGGCTGACGGCCCGGGCCGGCGGTCTGCTCTTCGGACGATGCAAGGATGGTCGGGGAGACAGGATTCGAACCTGCGACCCTCTGTTCCCAAAACAGATGCGCTACCAGGCTGCGCTACTCCCCGACGCAGCGGGCCTTAGGAGCAGTGGCCGGCGGTTGCAATCGGAAGTTCATGCACCGGCAGCTTGGAGCGTGATGTGTCGGATGACGGCTCATCGATCCAACCACATTGTCATTCCCGCGTAAGCGGGAATCCAGGGGCGGTTGGCGCGGTACTTTTCCCGCAGCCGGATACCTGCTTTCGAGGGAGTGCCACAGCTCTTCCAAACATAGGCCATCGCGCCTAGGCCCCTGGACCTGAAAAACGCATCACAACCACCGTCGCCCCGCACGTGATGCGGGGCTTGGCTTCCTCGGCAACGGCGCCAGAGAAAGCCTTGCCCCGTGTCAAGCACGGGGCGACGAGAGGGGATCACGTCAACGCAGCGAATCTCGCTTGCGGATGACTAGCGCGCAGCTTGCGCCGCCTCATCGCCGTCTTCGCCGTCTTCGCCGTCTTCGCCGTCTTCGGCGTCTTCGGCTTCGGCCGCTGCGGTTATCTCTTCTTCTGCCTCAGTCTCGACCTCGCGCACTGCCTCATCGGCGCGCGCCTCGATCTCCTTGGCGCGCGCCTCCAGATCCTCGCTCAGCTTGGAAGGATCGGCGACCTCGGCCTCGTCAGGCTGCCCCGAGCAGGCTGCAACCGCCAGCAACGCCGCCGCGAGGACGACGCGCTTCATTGCGCCTCGCGGTCCAGCGTTTCGGGCGCGTTGGCCAGCAACGCCAGTGTCACCGTCCATGCCGCGACATTCTGGGCAAGATCGGCGGGCACGATCTTGTCGAACGTATCGTCGGGCGTGTGGTGCAGGTTGAAATAGTCACTGCCGTCCTGCTGCAGGTCGATCAGCGGCACGCCCAGCCGGGCGAGCGCGCCGACGTCCGCGCCGCCGCTCGCCGCTTCCCGCCCGCGGGCGATGCCGATCGGCGCCAGTGCGGTGGCAATGCGGTCAGAAAGCGCGCTGGCCGCCCCGGGCAAGCGGAAATCCACGCGCCAGATGCGTCCGGCCCCGAAATCGGATTCGAGCGCCGCTGCATGATGCTCCGCGCCGTGCGCCTCGCCATAGGCGCGGCCGCCCCACACGCCGACCTCTTCGGCACCCGCCATCAGCAGGCGGATGGTACGGCGCGGCTGGCCCATCGCCTCGACCCGCTTGGCGGCAGCCGCGATGATCGCGCAACCCGCGCCATCGTCGATCGCGCCGGTGCCCAGATCCCAGCTATCGAGGTGGCAGGCGGCGACCACCACCCCGGCGGACGGATCGCTGCCGGGAATCTCGGCGATGACATTGCCCGACGGCTGCTGGCCGATGTTGCGCGGCGTCAGCAGCAGGCGCATCCGCACCGGGCTTGTCGCGCGGTCGAGCATGCGTTCGAGATTGTCGGCATCCGGGTTGGAGATGGCGCCCGACGGAATCGGCGTCACGCCTTCACCGAAATTGGTGTTGCCGGTGTGCGGATTGCGATGGCTGTCGGTGCCGACCGACCGGATGACGATCGCCGCCGCGCCCCGCCGCGCGGCCCGGTCGGGCCCGTTGAACCGCACCGGACCGAATGCGCCATAGCTCGATCCATCCTGTGTCGCGCGCATGGCATGGCCGATGTAGACGATCTTGCCGCGGATGGCGCTGTCCGGCGCCGCGTCGAACTCGGCGAGGCTGCGGAAGCCGACCACCTCGCCCTCCATGCCGGCCGCGGGCGTGGCGCCGCTGTTGCCGAGCGCGGTGATCGCCAGCGGCTGTCGATAGGGGGCGATGATGCTCGCCCGCTCCTCGCCGCGCACCCAGGTCGGCATCATGAACGGCTCGGCGCGGACATTGGCAAAGCCCATCGCGCGGAGCCGCGCCACCGCCCAGTCGCGTGCCCGCGCCTCGGCCTCGGTGCCGCCCTGGCGCGGACCGACCTCGGTGGTCAGATCCTCGACGAAATCCAGCGCCACCGTATCGGCGAGCGCAGCATCGCGGGCCTGGGCAAGCGCCGCCGCATCCTGGGCAAAGGCCGGAGCAGTGAGGGCAAGGGCGATGGCTGCGGCGGGCAGCGTCCATGGCGATTTGATCATGCGGCAAGCTCCTATCGTCGTTCGATGCTCTTGCCAATTGCGCTGTTTTTCGAAACAGATGCGCACCGATCTCCCCCCAAGACCGGACTGTCCGCGACCATGCCCACCACCAGCCAGATCGACCGCCGCACCTTCACTTTTCTGGCCGCCGGCGCCGCCGCCACGACCCTGCTGCCCTCCGCCGCGCGCGCGCAGGCGGCGCCGGGTTGGCGCAAGCTGCCGACCGAGCCTTATCGCGGCAAGCAGGACGATATCAGCTTCGTATCGCCCGATGTCGGCTGGTACGGCAACGGCGCCGGCAAACTCTACCGCACGACCGACGGCGGGGAGAGCTGGACGCTGGTCCACGACCAGCCGGGCACATTCGTCCGCGCGGTCGGCTTCGTCGATGCCGATCATGGCTATATCGGCAATGTCGGCACCGACTATTATCCCGGCGTCACCGACACCAACCCGCTCTACCGCACCAACGATGGCGGCGTGACCTGGCAGCCGGTCCGGGTTGCGGGCATCGAGCGGATGAAGGGCGTCTGCGCGATTGATATCCTGCCGGTCCGCCGCATCTATCAGGGCGAGCTGCGCACCGGCCACGTCATCCACGCCGCCGGCCGGGTCGGCGGCAATGCCATGGTGCTGTCGTCGAGCGACGGCGGGGAAAGCTGGGCGCTCACCGATCTTTCCGACCGCATCGGCATGATCCTCGACATCAAGTTCCTCGACGAACAGCGCGGCTTCATCGCCGCGGCGACCTCGCCCGACATTCAGCAGGCGCAAGCCGCCATCCTCGCCACCGAAGACGGCGGCGCAACCTGGACGATGGTCTACCAGTCCGGCCGCCCGCTCGAGAATATCTGGAAGATGGCCTGGCCCAGCGCCACCATCGGCTATGCCACCGTCCAGAGCTACGATCCCGCCAACCCGCGCCGGGTGATCGTCAAGACGGTCGACGGCGGTCGCAGCTGGCAGGAATTGCCGCTCGCCGAGGGCGCCGACATCCGCGAATTCGGCATCGGCTTCCTCGATGAGAACCGCGGCTGGGTCGGCAGCGTCGCCGGCGGGTTCGAAACGCTGGATGGCGGGCAGAGCTGGCAGCCGGCAGCCATCGGCCGCGCGGTCAACAAGATCCGCGTGGTCCGCTCGGGCGGCGTCACGCGGGTGTTTGCCATCGGCATCGACGTGCACCGGCTCGACATCGCCGGCTAGCGCTCGCCCGCATCCGGCCGCGTCGACCCATGGCGCGTGCATCCGCGCCCGTTGCCTTGCCCGTGCCCCTCGGCTAACGGCTCCGCCAACCTTCGAGCGCGCCCCGCGCGCTTCTCCCGATCTACGCCGAAAGGATGACCATGGCCGCCCAATACAGCTTCGTCATGAAGAACATGACCAAGACTTTCCCCGGCGCGCCCAAGCCGGTGCTCAGCAACATCAACCTGCAATTCTACCCGGATGCCAAGATCGGCATCGTCGGCCCCAACGGCGTCGGCAAGTCGACGCTGATGAAGATCATGGCCGGCATGGATACCGAATTCACCGGAGAAGCCTGGGCAGGTGAGGGGATCACCGTCGGCTATCTGGCACAGGAGCCCGAGCTCGACCCGACCAAGACCGTCAAGGAAAATGTCATGGACGGCGTCCGTGCCGTCGCCGACATGGTCGAACGCTTCAACCAGATCGGCATGGAAATGGCCGAGGAAGACGCCGATTTCGACGCGCTCGGCGCGGAAATGGCCGAGCTGCAGGACAAGATCGACGCGGTCGACGGCTGGACGCTCGACAACCAGCTCGAAATCGCGATGGAAGCATTGAACTGCCCGCCCGGCGACTGGCCGGTCACCGACCTGTCGGGCGGTGAGCGCCGCCGCATCGCGCTGACCCGCCTGCTGCTCGAAAAGCCAAGCATCCTGCTGCTCGACGAACCGACCAACCACCTCGATGCCGAGTCCGTCGCGTGGCTGGAGAAGCATCTGGTCGATTATCCCGGCAACGTGCTGATGATCACCCACGACCGCTACTTCCTCGACAATGTCGTCAACTGGATCCTCGAGCTCGATCGCGGTCGCTACTATCCGTACGAGGGCAACTACTCGACCTACCTCGAGAAGAAGGCCAAGCGCCTCGAACAGGAATCGCGCGAAGATGCGGGTCGCCAGAAGGCGATCAAGGACGAGCTGGAGTGGATCCGCCAGTCGCCCAAGGCCCGCCAGGCCAAATCGAAGGCCCGTATCCGCGCGTTCGACGAGCTGGTCGCGAGCCAGGAAAACCGCACCATCGGCAAGGCGCAGATCCTCATCCAGATCCCTGAACGCCTCGGCGGCAAGGTGATCGAGGTCAACAATGTCTCCAAATCCTATGGCGACAAGACATTGTTCGAGAATCTCAGCTTCACCATCCCGCCCGGCGGCATCGTCGGCGTCATCGGCCCCAATGGCGCGGGCAAGACCACGCTGTTCAAGCTGATCACCGGCAAGGAACAGCCCGATACCGGCAGCATCGACATCGGCCCGACCGTGCGCCTGGGCTATGTCGACCAGAGCCGCGACGCGCTCGACCCCAACAACAATGTCTGGGAAGAAATCTCGGGCAAGCACGAACTCATGACCATCGGCAAGCAGGAGATGCAGACCCGCGCCTATGTCGGCGCGTTCAACTTCAAGGGCGGCGATCAGCAGAAGAAGGTCGGCCTGCTCTCGGGCGGTGAACGCAACCGCGTCCACATGGCCAAGATGCTCAAGGAAGGCGGCAATGTGCTGCTGCTCGACGAGCCGACCAACGATCTCGACACCGAAACGCTGGCCGCACTCGAAGAAGCGCTGGAAAGCTTCGCCGGCTGCGCCGTGGTCATCAGCCACGACCGCTTCTTCCTCGATCGCCTCGCCACCCACATCCTCGCCTTCGAAGGCGACGGCCATGTCGAATGGTTCGAAGGCAATTTCCAGAGCTATGAGGAAGACAAGGTCCGCCGCCTCGGCGACGACGCGCTCAAGCCGGGCAGGGGGACGTACAAGCGGCTGACGCGATAAGACCTTGTGTTGTCAGCCCGGACGGCCGGAGACCCACTTCGCAAAGAAGTGCGCCATCTCCGACCGCGCCGCCGCTGACGAGCGCGTCGGCGATCGCACAAAGGCCGACGCCGCGGCGTCGAATTCCGCATCGATGAAGAGCTTGATCGGCGGGGGCAAGGGTCCGGTGCCGAGTTCCTTGGTCGTCGCCTTGCGCGCAAGCAAGTCCTCGACAATCGGAACGATCCCGGCGGGCGGCTCACTCTCGGCCAGCAAAGTGGGAAAGTGCATCGGTGGGAGCGTGGCGGCCGGGTGCAGCCGCATCCACCGCAACGCGGCAGCTGGCCTGAGGGCATAGAATATCTTCTTGAGTGCCACCTCCTTGCCGTCGGCAAAATAGGTGTTCCTCTGCCTGACGCCGAGATGGAGGTAGTGCCGCGCAATGGACTCGCGGTCGGCGTGGGCATGCGCCAACGATAGCAGGTCATTGCGGAAGTCCCGGTTGCCCCGATAGACGATGGGTGACATCAACCATTCGATTATGACCGCATTGCCTTTGAGCATCAGCTTGAGCGCTTTGCCCAAATCCCATCCGTTGACATCCATGTCACCGATCATCGGCATCTCTATGACGTCGCGCGGTGCCCATGGTGAGAGATAGTCGTCCGGTCGCCGCACATAGATGAACCTGCAATCGAAGTCGCTGTCTGGCGAGGGGAAGCCCCATGCCCTGCTGCCACTTTCGATGGCGATCAATATCGTGGCATCATGGTCCCGCTCGACACAATCGAGCAGCGCATCGACCTGCGCGAGCGGTTCGGCTGGAAAACTGTCAGGGATCGCACGCATTGCGTTGCCTTAGCGGAGCAATCCGTCGACCGGCTACCGTTTGCAGCGTAAGGACTCTTGCATCCCGCCCACTGCCTGCTCAGCGCAAGCCCTCGCTCGCTATGGCCAATCCTTCAATCGTATCTGACACCAGCAACTCGCCAAAGCGCACTTCTCGCTTCAGAGCATAGCCGTCCGATGCAGGACCGGATTGGATCGTCACCCGCTGGCCGTCGATGTCCACCACCCAATATTCCGGAATCCCTGCACCAGCGTACAATGCCGCCTTGTCGCCCAGATCGAACGTCAGCGTGTCGTTGGAGATTTCGACAATTAGCCGCACCGACTCGACAGGGATAGGGCCGTCGCCATTGGGTTCGGTCGTCAAGACAACGTCCGGCTCGGGCATGCTCCGCGGCGGAACTGCAACCGATGCCTCGGTCAGCACCGCCAGGCCATCGGTCCGAGCATCGAGCAAAAGGCGAAAACGAAAAGCCAACTCACCCTTCACCCGCGCATGCGGCCGAAACTGTGCGTTCATCGCCAGTATCACCCCTTCGATCAGCTCGGTGCGGCCATATTCGGCCAGCTCGCCCGATCGTTCGAGCAACATATAGTCCTCGATGGTCAGCAGCACCTGACGCGGGCCATCCCATTTGCGTGCGATGTTCATGCCAATATCATACCACATGGTGGGCGGCCATCAAAGCGACCGATAGTGCAGGGTGTCATCTGAATCAGCGGGTCCACAACCCCAACCTTGGCTTGGGAGCGCCGCTTTACATTCGATAGCACATCCTCAGCGCCTCCGCGCCTCTGCGTGAAGCCCATTTCATTCTTCGTGGCTTCGTGCCTTCGTGCCTTTGTTTGAGATTCTTCGACGGTGGTTCGGCAGGAAGGCGCTCAGGGGGAAAGTCAGATGTTTTCACGCAGAGGCGCAGAGGCGCAGAATGGGTGCCCGACCCTGTCCTCATCGGCTTGACGTGCCGCTCAAATTCAAAGCCCTAAGGCACCACCCACCGCCCGAGCCACGCGTCGCCGTCCCGCTCGAACACCGCTCGTCGATGCCCGCTGTTGGCCAGGTACAGCCAGTCGACGCGGCTGATGCTAATCTTCAGCAGGGCGAAATTTACCCGCGCCGGCACCAGTTCCGCTTCATCCGGTTCACGCCCTTCGACCGCTGCCGGCAGTCCCGACGCCGGTCCGGCCAGCCGGGTTCCCGGAGCCGCCTCCGCCAGATAGCAGCGCCGGGCAAAGCGCGTCGATTCAGCCCAGATGGCATCGACCTCAGCCCCATCCCGCACCACCTGCGCGGTGCCGCCCAGCCGCAACTGCACCTTTTCCTCGGGATGATAGGCCAGCACATGCACCGCCGCGCCGTCGGCAAGCTCGCCGGTCTTGGGCGAGCGCGCGTCGGTATGGAAACGCAGCATTGCCCGCGCCCTGTCGGCCTCGCGTAGCACCAGCACGCGCTGCGTCGGCAATCCACCGCCGTCGATACTGGCCACCACTGGCACGTGCACCGGGCTGCGCCGGTTGCGCGCGCCTTCCGCCAGCAGTGCCCAGGCGCTGTCGAGCGCGGCCAGGAGCGCGGCGTCCATCGTCACGCCGGGGAGAACAGGCCGCTGGATTCGTCCAGCACATGCATCTCGCCCGAGACGATCGCGAACCAGGCGCCATGCAGCTTGATCTGCCCCGCTGCCTCGCGCGCGGCGATGAAGGGGAAAGTGCGCAAATTGGCGAGGCTGACCTTGATTGCTTCCTGCTCGAGCGCCAGCTGGCAGTCGCCATCGCACGCGCTCAGCACCCGGTCGCGCGCATCGCTGACAATGGTCATCCATTTGTCGACAAAACTCGGCCCTTCGGTGCCCAGATCGCCACCCTCCAGTGCCGCCTTGATGCCGCCGCACTGGCCATGCCCCAGCACGACGATATGCTTGACGCCCAGGCCGAGCACGCCGAATTCGATTGCGGCAGACGCACCATGCAGGCCGCCGCCGGTCTCATAGGGCGGCACCAGATTGGCGACATTGCGCAGCGCGAACACCTGTCCCGGCACTGTGTCGAAGACGGTGGCCGGGTCGACCCGGCTGTCGCAGCAGGAAATGATCATCACCGGCGGTGCCTGCCCTTCGGAGGACAGCGCATCGAAACGGGCTTTCTGGTCGACGTAACCGTTTGAGCGGAAACGGTGATAGCCTTCCAGCAGGGCTTTGAACTCTGGCATGGGCTCCCGCTATCGCAAGCAGGCGATGATGACAATCGTGGGCCAAGCGCCTATGTGCGCGCACATGGCCGAAGCAGACCCCGCACGCCCGCGTGAACCCCGCACCCGCAAGCCCGACTGGATCAGGGTGAAGGCCCCGACCAGCACCGGCTTTGCCGAAACCCGCCGCCTGATGCGCGACCTCAATCTCAACACGGTGTGCGAAGAAGCAGCCTGCCCGAATATCGGCGAATGCTGGACCAAGAAGCACGCCACGGTGATGATCCTGGGCGACACCTGCACCCGCGCCTGCGCCTTCTGCAACGTCAAGACCGGCATGCCGCGCGCGGTCGACCGTCAGGAGCCCGAAAATCTCGCCACCGCCGCCGCACGGCTCGGTCTCGAACATATCGTCATCACCTCGGTCGACCGCGATGATCTGCCCGACGGTGGCGCCAGCCAGTTCGTGCGTGTGATCGAGGCGCTGCGCCGCACCACGCCGGCCACCACCATCGAAATCCTCACCCCCGATTTCCGCAACAAGCCGATGGCGGCGATCGAGGCGATCGTCGCGGCGCGACCGGACGTCTATAACCATAATCTGGAGACTGTCCCCCGGCTCTATCCCACCATCCGCCCCGGTGCGCGCTACTATGCCTCGCTGCGCCTCCTGGAGACGGTCAAGCGGCTCGATCCGTCGATCTTCACCAAATCGGGCATCATGCTCGGCCTGGGCGAAGAGCGGATGGAGGTGCATCAGGTGATGGACGACATGCGCTCCGCCGACATCGATTTCCTGACGATGGGCCAATATCTCCAGCCCACCCCCCGCCATGCCAAGGTCGTGGATTTCGTCACGCCCCAATCCTTCGACGCCTATGCCCAGATCGCCCGCGCCAAGGGCTTCCTGCAAGTCGCATCGTCGCCGCTGACCCGCTCCAGCTACCACGCCGGAGAGGATTTTGCGCAGATGCGCGCGGCGCGAGAGGCACGGCTGGCGGGCGGCAGGGCAGGGTAGAGGTGCCCCGCCACCACGAAATCCGGCATCTGCCCTACACGCCCGACCAGATGTTCGATCTGGTTGCGGATGTCGGCCGCTACGGCGAATTCCTGCCTTGGGTCGCCGGCGTGCGCGTCCGCGCCAACAACGAGGCCGAGATGATCGCCGACCTCATCGTCGGCTTCAAGGGCTTGCGCGAACGCTTCACCAGCCGCGTCCACAAGCGCCATCCTGCCGAAATCCGCGTCGATTATCTCGACGGCCCCTTGAAGCATCTCAGCAACGAATGGCACTTCCGCCCCGCGCCCGGCGGCGGCTGCGAGGTTGATTTCACCGTCGATTTCGCCTTTCGCAACAGCCTGTTCGAAAAGCTCGCGGGGCAAGTGTTCGACAAGGCGCTGCGCCGCATGATCGGCGCTTTCGAGGAGCGCGCGGCGGCGCTTTACGCCAGCGCGTCGCTCTCCGGCAGCAGCAGCGTCAGCGCAAACAGCGCGGCCTGACGGCGGATCTCGGCGCGGCTGAGGTCGCTGCCGAAGCGTCGCGTGGTGGTCCACACCCGGCCGGACGGGTCGCTGCGCAGCGCGCGGCCGAACACCACCATACCCACCGGCTTCGCCTCGCTGCCCCCGCCCGGCCCGGCAACGCCGGAGATCGCCACCGCGACATCCGCCGCACTCGCATCGAGCGCGCCCAGCGCCATCGCCCGCGCGCACGCCTCGGACACCGCGCCATGATCGATGAGCAACTGCTCCGGCACGCCCAGCATCGCCGTCTTGGCAGCGTTGGAATAGGTCACGAACCCGCGGTCGAACACTGCGCTGCTGCCCGGCGCATCGGTGATGACGGTCGCCACCATCCCGCCGGTGCAGCTTTCCGCAGTGGTGACGAAGCGCCCGGCGCGGCAATTCTCGGCGATCACGCGCGATGCCAGCGCGAACAGCGCGCCATCCGCATCGTCGAACACCGTATCCGCCATGCTCAGTCCCTCATCCTGCGCGGCATCAGCACGCTCACAACCGCCTGCGCGGCGATGCCTTCGCCGCGCCCGGTAAAACCCAGCTTCTCGGTCGTCGTTGCCTTGATCGAGACCTGATCCACGTCAAGCGCCAGTATCTCCGCCACCCGCGCGCGGATCGCCTCGCGGTGCGGCCCCACCTTGGGCGCCTCGCAGATCACCGTGCAGTCGACATGGTCGATCCGCCCGCCCTTGCCCTCCGCCAGCCCCCGCGCATGGGCGAGAAACTGGTCGGACGCCGCCCCGCGCCATTGCGGATCGCTCGGCGGGAAATGCTGGCCGATATCCCCCTCGCCGATCGCCCCCAGCAGCGCATCGGTGATCGCGTGCAGCACGACATCGGCATCGCTATGCCCTTCGAGCTTGCGGTCATGCGGGATCAGCACCCCGCCCAGCCACACGCCGTCGCCGGGGATCAGCCGGTGGACGTCAAAGCCCATCCCAACCGCATGCCGCCATGACGTCACCATATTGCCCTCTCCCGCCTGCGGGAGAGGAGCGAGACTAAGTGAGCCGAAGGCGAGCCTAGTCGCAGCGGTGAGGGCATCGGCCCCACCATCGACACCCGATCCATCGGCAACCCCCAACACCCCCGCCATGAACTCCAGATCGCCCGGCTGGGTGATCTTGTCGAGCGCGCGGCTGCCCGGCACCAGCGCCACCCGCCCGCCGGCGGCGCGCACCACCTGCGTCTCGTCGGTCGCCGGCCCCTTGTCCCACGCCGCCAGCGCAGCGCGCAGCGCAGCCAGCCGGAACGCCTGCGGCGTCTGCACCCGCACCAGCCCGCTGCGGTCGATAGTCTCGCCCAAGCGGTCACCACCGCGCACCAGCGTATCCGCCACCGCCAGCACCGGCACCGCGCCCGCAACCTCCGCATCGCCAAAGGTCGCCAGCAACCGGTCGATCACCCCCGCATCCAGCCCCGGCCGCGCCGCATCATGCACCAGCACCAGCGCGGCGCGATCATCCAGGCTGGCAAGCCCCGCCGCCACCGACTGCTGCCGCTCCTTGCCCCCATCGACCAGCACCGCACCCAGCCCGTCCAGCGCCGCCGCCGCCAGCCCGCGCGCCTCGTCCTCGGGCGCCACCACCACGGTCAGCGAGGCGCAAGCGGGATGGCGGGCAAACGCCTCCGCACTCCACCGCAGCACCGCCCGCCCGCCCAGATCGGCAAACTGCTTGGGCAAGTCCAACCCGGCGCGCTCTCCCCGCCCGGCAGCGACGATCAGGGCATGGAAAGGCGGCTGCATACTCATGCCCGCGCGTCTAGCGGCATGGGGCGAGGGAGGGAAGCGGGCACCATTCACCCTCCCCCTCGTGGGGAGGGGTCAGGAGTGGGGGCGCGCCGCGTCTGCAGCGCAAGAGACAGCGACACTGCGGATATGTGGTCGAGGCCCTTGCTAATCCGAACTCGCGTCGGCCATATGGAACATATCTTTTTTTGTTAGGTGAAGTGATGTCCGGTAACGAAGGCGAAGATATCGGTCCCGATGTAGCCCTCCAATACGGCGAGATCACCGAAGACGATCTGGGCTTGGTCGCGGACGATATTCAGCGGCTGGTTGTTGCGCCCACCGACTGGACGATAAGCGTCCTCGTTGATCTGTTACGCAAGCGCAAGATCGATTTGCAGCCGAATTACCAACGACGAGTTGCCTGGGACGAGGCAAAGATGTCTCGGTTCATGGAAAGCCTGTTCATGCGGCTGCCGGTCCCCCAGATCGTACTGGCTGAGATGCGTCCCGGGGTTTTCGCTGTTATCGATGGTAAGCAGCGTATCAACTCACTGGCGCGGTATTGTTTGGACGATCAGGTGCCTTTGCGCCTGAGCGGATGTGATTATCGCGAGGACCTCAATGGCAAGACTTACGATGATCTGCAAGCAGACCCGGCAATGGAATCTTCTGTGGATGCGTTCCAAAATCACACGGTGCGAACGGTTGTAATCAAGAATTGGAGATCCGATAGCCTGCTCTACCTGCTATTCTTGAGGTTAAACCAGAATAGCGTAACACTGTCTCCGCAAGAGCTTCGCAGAGCTCTCTACCCTGGCAAGTTCATGGACTGGCTAGACGATAAGACCGCGCAATCCGCCGCAATGGCATCCGTCTTCAAACAGGTGCCGGACTTCCGTATGCGCGATATGGAAGTTGCAACTAGATTTCTGGGCTTCAAAAGGTTTGCTGACAATTATGAGGGCAACATGAAGAAGTTTTTGAATGAAACTTCCCAAAATCTTTCGAAAAATTTCGACGCCCTGCTGGACCAGTTGGAAGACGACTGGATACAGTTTGAGGAAGGCATGTCTCTAACAAGAGCCATCTTCGGCGACAACGCATTCAAGTCCCGACAGGATGGAAAATATCAACGGAGTCCTAACCGCGCCGTTATCGATATAATGGCCTATTATTTTGCCGATCCCGCCGTCCGTGCCGCAATCGATGATAACAAGAAGTTAGCCATTCGTGCCGCGTTTGAGGCACTCTGTGATGATAGCGTGAAATTTTTGCAGGCTCTCCAGACATCGACGAAGACAGCCAAAGCTACCAGTCAGCGTTTTCACGACTGGGGTGACGCTCTGAGAGATGTCATCGGCGGCGTCGTCGGTGAGTTTCCATTGGCTCGCAATCTTTAGCCTGAAACACCGTCATGCCGCGCGCATACACACCTGATTATATTGCTCTAAGGGCGAGACTGACAAGTCTGACGCATATGCTACCACCGCAACCAGCGGCGGGTACCACACCGTCAAATCAGGATGCTGATAAGATGGCAGCGTTCGTCATTCTGTTACATGCAGAATGTGAACACTTCTTGGAAAGGCGGGCGTTAAAAGTTGCAGACGATGCTAAATCAGCCTTTGATAGTGGTGGCGATTTTGGAAGGGTGGCTAGGCACCTATGCGTTTTTCCTTTCATAGATGCGCCAAAACAGACGACTGATTTGGATAAAATGCTGGCAGTTTTCGGAACTAGCGGTTTCGGTATCATGGCGACGAGGAAGACGATCACTCAAAACCGAACTGGGTATATGAAGCTGCTAAACATCGGCTACCAGCGTTATAAAAACACCGTTCAACAAAACCACGGGGCGGCCCTGAAGTATCAATTCAAGCTTTTGACGGCGCTTGGATTTGATCTCGATTTGGTTGGAGCTACTTTCAAATCCCGCATAGCCCAACTCGCAACCTACCGAGGTGAGGCCGCGCACAGCTCGGTGGTGGCTGCCAACAACACGATTTCTTCCTCGACTTTAGCGACTTGGCCTGCGGACTTGATTGACGGATTTGCCAAGATGGATCGTGGCCTGTCCTCGCTCGCAACAATGAGCAAATAACCTTCGGATTTTTGATTTGAAGATCTAAGCTGAGTTCAGGTTGACCATCGGACGCGGAGTGGCCGATTTCGGGTTTGGATAAACTGCTCCGACCAGCCCAGTTGGCATCGTCAGGAGAAAGGTGGCAGCGGTTAGTCGCGGCGTCCAAACCTGACTGTCTGCTCTCGGCTTCACTGGCGTGGAGGAAGCGACAACCCCGTAAGAACTGATACCTGCTGATAAACTTATATTTAGGCTTAAACTTTCCATCTCACACCGTGCATCCGCTACCCCCCTACCCATCTGCCTGATTTTCTGGCACAGCGCCTGCCATGCCCCGTCTCCACCCCATCCACGTCGGCCCGATCACCATCGATACGCCCGTCATCCTCGCGCCGATGACCGGGGTGACCGACATGCCGTTCCGCACGCTGGTGCGCCGCTATGGCTCCGGCCTCAACGTCACCGAGATGATCGCCAGCGCGGCGATGATCCGGGAGACGCGGCAGTCGCTGCAAAAGGCCGCCTGGCATCCGCTGGAGGAGCCGGTGTCGATGCAGCTCGCCGGCTGCGATCCGCACGAGATGGCCGAGGCGGCCAAGCTCAATGCCGATCGCGGCGCGGCGATCATCGACATCAACATGGGCTGCCCGGTCAAGAAGGTGGTCAATGGCGATGCCGGCTCCGCGCTGATGCGCGATCTGCCGCTCGCCGCGCGCCTCATCGAGGCGACGGTCAAGGCGGTCGACGTTCCGGTCACGGTCAAGATGCGCATGGGCTGGTGCCATGACAGCCTCAACGCCCCCGAACTCGCGCATATCGCGGAGGATCTGGGCGCTAAGCTGATCACCGTCCACGGCCGCACCCGCAACCAGATGTACAAGGGCTCCGCCGACTGGGGCTTCGTCGCCAAGGTGAAAGCCGCCGTGTCGCTGCCGGTCATCGTCAACGGCGATATCTGCTCGGTGGCGGACGCGCACACCGCGCTCGACCAGAGCGGGGCGGACGGGGTGATGATCGGGCGCGGCGCCTATGGCCGGCCGTGGCTGCTGGGGCAGGTGATGGCTGCGCTCCAGCAGGACCGCACCATCCCCGACCCCGGCATCGACGAGCAATATGCGCTGATCGTCGAACATTATCGCGCGATGATGGAGCATTATGGCCCGCAGACCGCGGTGCCCATCGCCCGCAAGCATCTCGGCTGGTACACCCGCGGCATCCATGGCTCGGCGGAATTCCGCAACATGGTCAACCAGTTGGGCGATGCGCAGGCGGTGCTCGACGCGCTGGCGCGCTTTTACGAACCGCATCTGACGCGACTGGCGGCATGACGTCACCACCCGCCGACGCCACCCTCTCCAGCCTCGGCGCGGCCTTCCAGTCGCATCCGGTGCCGACGCTGCTGGTCTCGGGGGAGGGCAAGGTGGTCGATGCCAATCAGGCGGCGGAGGCGCTGTTCAACGCCGGGCGCGCCAGCCTGGTCGATCGCGATCTGGTCTCCGTCATGGAACTGGGCACGCCGGGGGGCCTCGCGCGGATGCTGGCGCAGCCGGAAACCAGCGCCTGGGCCTATGCGGTGGAGCTGCGCGTGGCCAAGCAGGCGCCGCTCCATGCCGACATCGCGCTCGGCCCCATCGGCAAGGATGGCGCGTGGCGCGTGCTGGCCCTCCACCCCGTCCCCGCCACCGGGCGCATGCCGTTCCGCCGCCCCGGCTCCGCCGCGCGCTCGGCCGGCGCCATGGCGGCGATGCTGGCGCATGAGATCAAGAATCCGCTGTCGGGCATTCGCGGCGCAGCGCAATTGCTGGGCAAGGGTGGCTCGACCAGCGCCGCCGCGCTTTCCCGTCTGATCTGCGGGGAGGTGGATCGCATCGCCGGGCTGATCGACGGCATGCAGAGCTTTACCCGCAACGAGCCGCCGCCGCGCACCTCGATCAACATCTATCCCGCCATCGGTCAGGCGCGCGGCATCGCGGCGCAGGGCTTTGCCTCGGGCGTGCGCTTTATCGAGGAGTTCGATCCCTCGCTGCCGCGCGTGCTCGCCAACCACGATTCGCTGGTGCAGATATTGCTGAATCTTATCAAGAATGCCTGTGAAGCCTCTGAGGATAAACGCGATCTGACCGTGCGGCTGACCACCGCCTATCGCCACGGCCTGTCGTGGGACGCGGGCGACGGCAAGGGGCAGCAGCCGCTGCCGGTGGAGATCATCGTCGCCGACAATGGCCCGGGCGTGCCCGAACATCTCAGCGACGTGCTGTTCGATCCCTTCGTTTCCGGCAAGCGCGACGGGCAGGGATTGGGGCTGGCTCTGGTCGACAAGCTGGTGCGCGACATGGGCGGAGTCGTCCAGCATGACCGCAAGAATGGCTGGACCCGCTTCCGCCTGAACCTGGCGCTGGCGCGGGCTGGGGAGGGGGAGGGCGCATGAGCAAGGGCCACGCTCCGATCCTGCTGGTCGAGGACGACACCGCCATCGCCACCGTCATCCGCGTCGCGCTGGAGGCGGAAGGGCTCGCCGTCGACTGCGTCGAAACCCTGGCGGACCGGGACCGCGCCATGGCGCTGCACCGCTACGGCGTAATCGTTACGGATGTGATACTACCTGACGGAAACGGACTGACGAGCATCGGTGACATAGGTCAGGATCGTCTGGATGCTCCCCCTTTCATCGTCCTCTCCGCCCAGAACACCCTCGATACCGCCGTCTCCGCGTCCGAATGTGGCGCCTTCGATTACCTCCCCAAACCCTTCGATCTCGACGAACTCACCGCCTCGATCCGCGCCGCCCTGCAAAAAGGCAACGCATCGGACCCTGCCGCCGTCTCGGCCGAGGGGGATAGTTCCTCGGTGCCCATCATCGGCCGCGCGCCGGAGATGCAGCTCGTCTACCGCACCCTCGCCAAAGTCGCGCCCACCGACCTCTCGGTACTGATCCTCGGCGAATCCGGTACTGGCAAGGAACTGGTCGCGCAGGCCATCCACGCCAGCAGCCGGCGCAAGCTCAAGCCCTTCGTCGCAGTCAACATGGCCGCCATCCCGCGCGAGCTGATCGAATCCGAGCTGTTCGGCCACGAACGCGGCGCCTTCACCGGCGCGGTGGCGCGCACCAGCGGCCGGTTCGAGCAGGCGGAGGGCGGCACCTTGTTCCTCGACGAGATCGGCGATATGCCGATCGAAGCGCAAACCCGCCTGCTGCGCGTGCTGCAGACCGGCGAATTCTCCCCGGTCGGCTCCGCCCGCCTTGCCCGCGCCGATGTCCGCATCCTCGCCGCCACCAACCAGGATTTGAGCGTGCTGGTGAGCGACGGCCGCTTCCGCGAGGATCTCTACTATCGTCTCAACGTCATCCCGCTGATGCTCCCGCCGCTCAGGGAACGTGCCAGCGACATCGGCCTGCTCGCCCGCCACTTCCTCAAGCAGGCCGCGTCAGCAGGTCTAGGGGACAAGACCCTTTCCAACGCAGCGGTCGCCATGCTGGAAGCCTATGCCTGGCCCGGCAATGTCCGTGAACTGGGCAATGTCATCCAGCGTCTGGCGCTGCTGACGCCGGGCGGTCAAATCGACCGGGTCGATGTCGCGCGCGTCCTTCCGAGCGGTACTACAGTGCCCGAAGGCGACAAGGCACTGTCACCGGAATCGCTGCTCGAACGGGCCGTGCTGGGGTGGCTCGCAACCGATGCCGGGCGCGCCGCTGCCGAGGCTGGGACACTCCATGCAGATCTGGTCGGGCGGGTCGAACAGGCGATGTTCGATGCTGTCCTCGCCGACACCGGAGGCAATCAGCTACGCGCCGCGGCTCGGCTGGGCATCAACCGCAACACGCTTCGCCTCAAACGCAGCAGCCGCGACGAGTGATCTGCACAACTGTGCTTGCAGCGCAACAGGAATGATGTAATTCTGCAACAATGGCAGATGCGGGCTCCCTTGGCAGTATAACTCCGGACCCCGCCTCAGTCGCTTTGCGCGCTCGGCTGCGCGGCATGTTCGAGCCGGTCGTCCTACTCTGCCTCGTCGTGACCGTCAGCGGCACGGCGCTGCTGCTGCCAACGCTGGCCGGTGGCGGCCTGCTCTCGCCGTTGCTCCTCTCGTCTCTGTTGGTCATCAATCTTCTGCCGGCAATGGCCCTGCTGGTGCTGCTCGGTCGCCGCATCGCGCGGCGCCGGGCGCGCAATCGCGGCGGCGGCGAGGCACGGCTGCACACGCGACTGGTGGCCATTTTCTCGGTCACGGCAGCGGCGCCGACATTGATCGTCGTCGTCTTTGCATCCTTCCTGTTCCAGTCGGGGATGGACTTCTGGTTCTCCGAACGGTCGCGCGGCATGTTCGAAAATGCGGTCGGCGTGGCCCAGAATTATCTCGACAGCCAGAAGCAGGACGTCGGCGCCAACACCATCGCGATGGCTACTGACTTGCGCGCCAGCCTGGTCGACAGTGATATCGGGGGCAGGGATTTCGACAACTTCTATGTTCAGCAGGTCGTCGTCCGCCAATTGAGCCAGTCCGCCATCGTCGAGATCGGCAATGACGGCGTAACCCGCACAATCGCACTGATCGACCCCGACAATCGCGCTATTGCCAACCTGGTGTCTCCAGACAGTATACGCCGGCTGCAGGCAGGTGAGCAATCGGTGGTCAGGGAAACCCGCGACGGCGTCGAAGCGGTGGTGAGCCTGTTGCCTGAGCGGCGGCTCTACCTGTATGCATCGCGCGGTATCGGCGTATTGGGTCTCGATTCGGTCAGGCGGGCACGGTCGGTGTTCGCGGACTATGAACAACTGTTCGCACGTTCACGCGACCTCCAATTTCGGTTCGTGCTCACGCTCTATTTCGGCGCGCTGATCGTCGTAGGCCTCGTCGTCGGTGTGGCTATCCTGGCTGCAGACCGCATCGTTTCCCCCATCGACGAGCTGGTGGTGGCCGCAAGGCGCGTCTCGCAGGGCAATCTGGAGGCGCGGGTGCGCCTGCCCAAGGGCGACCAGGACGAAATTGCGGCACTGGGCAGTGCCTTCAACCAGATGACCGAGCGGCTCGGCGAGCAGACGCGCGACCTCCTCTCCGCCAACGCAGAGTCGGAGGAAAGCCGGGCATTGATAGCGGCGGTGCTATCCAGCGTCGCATCCGGGGTGGTCGCGATCGACAGCGCGGGCGATGTGCGTCTCATCAATGCGGCCGCGCTGCGCATGCTGGGCAGGGACATGGACGATGTCCTCGGCAAGTCTCTCACCGATGTGGCCCCAACGCTGGCCGGCTGGATGGCCGATCACGCCACGGACGGAGCGGACCCGATCCTTTCGCTGCAGGTTGGCGGGGAACAGCGCACCTGGGCGGTCAAATGCGCGCATGACGAGGGCGGATCGGTGCTGACGTTCGAGGACATCACCCAGCAGCTCAACGATCAGCGTCGCGCTGCCTGGGCCGATGTCGCGCGGCGTGTCGCACATGAAATCAAGAACCCGCTGACGCCGATACAGCTCGCGGCAGAGCGCCTGCAGCGTCGCTTCGGCAAGACGCAGGGCGATGGCGCCCCGGTCTTTGCCCAGTTGACCGACACCATCGTTCGTCAGGTGGGCGATCTCAGGCGGATGGTCGACGAATTTTCCAATTTCGCACGCATGCCGCGGCCGAGCTTCCGCACAGACAGTCTGGTCGATGTCCTCAAACAATCGATCTTCCTGCACGAAGTCGCACATCAGGATATCGTCTTCGAACTGGACGTGCTGGACCCGCCGCCACTGATCGTCTGTGATCGCCGCCTGCTGGCTCAGGCGTTCACCAACATCCTCAAGAACGCCATCGAAGCAATCGGTCGCGGCGCCAGGGAGAAGGGGCGCATTGTTGCGAGTATTGGAACCGAAGACGGCCGCATTGCAGTCAGGATTGCCGATAACGGAGTGGGTCTGCCTGCGGAACGGGGAGCAATCATGGAGCCCTATGTGACCATGCGCGAGGGCGGCACCGGTCTCGGTCTGGCCATCGTCAAGCGCATCGTCGAGGAACATGCCGGAACTCTCGAACTTGCCGATGCTCCGGGCGGAGGCACTATCGTCACCATCACGCTCGACCCCGAACGGCTCGCGGAGCAACCGGGGAAAGAAGAAGCGGCAGCCGCTGCGCGGCAGTTGGCCGGAAAGGACTGAAGCATGGCGCTCGATATCCTGATCGTCGACGACGAGCCCGACATTCGCAGCCTGGTCGCAGGCGTTATGGAAGATGAGGGCTATTCGGCGAGGGCATCGGCCAACAGCGACGATGCGCTCGCCGAAATCAGCGCACGGCGGCCCTCGCTGGTGCTGCTCGACGTGTGGCTCGAGGGATCGCGGCTCGACGGCCTCGAACTTCTGGAAGAGATCAAGCGGCGCGATCCCAGCATTCCGGTCATCGTCATCTCGGGCCACGGCACGCTGGACACTGCCGTCGCCGCGATCAGGCGCGGGGCCATCGACTTCATCGAAAAGCCGTTCGAGGCCGAGCGGTTGCTGCTGCTGGTGGAGCGCGCCACCGAAACCCAGCGGCTGCGTCAGGAAAATCGCGAGCTCAAGGCACAACTCGGCCAGAGCGACGAACTGCATGGCGTCACCCCGGCGATCAACAACGTGCGCGCAACGCTGAAACGCGTCGCATCCACCGGCAGCCGAGTCCTGATCAGCGGCCCGCCGGGCGTGGGCAAGGAAGTTGCGGCCCGATTGCTGCACAATTGGAGCGGACGGGCTCAGGCTCCCTTCGTCGTGGTGGCCGCGGCGACGATGGCCCCCGACACGGTGGAGGCCGAATTGTTCGGGCAGGAGCGCGAGGACGGCACCGTGGTGCCCGGCCTGCTCGAACGGGCACATGGGGGGACCTTGTTCCTCGACGAAGTGTCGGACATGCCACTGACGACGCAGGGCAAAATCTTGCGCGTCCTGACCGAGCAGAGCTTTCTGCGCGTCGGCGGGTCGCGGCATGTCCATGTCGATGTGCGCATCGTTTCCTCGAGTGCCCGACCGCTCGAACAGGAGATGGCAAACGGCCGTTTCCGCGAAGACCTGTTCTACCGCCTGAATGTGGTGCCGCTGATGCTCCCTCCGCTGGCCGAGCGGCGCGCGGACATCGCCGTGCTGGCAGACTATTTCCTGGAGCGGCTCGCTCTGGAAAGGCGCCTGCCGACCCCGGGCATCTCGCCCGAAGCGATGGTAGCGCTGCAGGCCTATGGCTGGCCGGGCAATGTCCGCCAGCTGCGCAATGTGCTCGAGCGGGTGATGATCCTGGCACCCCATGACCGGCTGGCGTCAATCGAACTCGACATGCTGCCTCCGGAAATCATCGGACAGGATCAGCGGATGCAATCGGGCACTGCACTGCTCATGGCTGGCTCGCTGCGTGAGGCGCGCGAAGCTTTCGAACGCGAATATCTTCGGGTACAGATCCGCAGATTTTCGGGGAATGTGTCGCGCACCGCCAGCTTCATCGGGATGGAGCGCTCGGCGCTGCACCGCAAGCTCAAGCTGCTGGGGCTTACCGACGACCGAAGCGAGTAGTAGGCGGTAGCCGTGTGCGCGCCGTCCCTCGAAAGGACGGCGGGAACCGCCGCGCTGCCCAGCGATTGCGCTCTCGCCGTTGCATGCTATCGTGCGCGCACCGACATGCGCCAAGCGCAGCGGCACCAAGCGCGGCTACTCCAGCCGCGCCAATAACAGGAGACAAAAAATGAGCGCAAAAGCGAACAATCTCCAGGACGTCTTCCTCAACCAGCTGCGCAAATCCAAATCGCCGGTCACCATGTTTCTGGTGAAGGGTGTAAAGTTGCAGGGCATCATCACCTGGTTCGACAATTTTTCTGTGCTGCTGCGACGCGACGGCCAGTCGCAATTGGTCTACAAACACGCGATTTCCACGATCATGCCTGGACCGGGGTTCGACAGCGCCGCGATGCGGGAAGCTTTCGTCGATGCCGGCGGACGCAGCAAGCTTTTGCAGGAGGTGTTTCTTTCCGCCTGCCAGCGCTCCAGCCAGCCGGTGACGATGTTCCTTGTCAACGGCGTGATGCTGCAGGGTGAAATCGCCGCTTATGACCTGTTCTGCGTGGTGCTGGAACGCGATCGATCGGCCCAGCTGGTTTACAAGCATGCGATTTCGACCGTGCAGCCGTCAGGGCCGATCAACCTGCTGACCCATGACGAGGACGGCGAGGCCATCGAAGATTGAGCTTTGCTGCTGACCGGGTGGAAGTGGCGCGCGGTGCGCGCTGCCTGATCCTGCTGCCGGAATTGCCCTTGGCTCGCGGCGCTCCGGCGCGCCGTCGGGACAGGGCAGGGCGGCTGGAAGAGGCTAAAGGTCTGGCGCTGGCCATCGGCCTTGATGTGGTCGGCCAACGCTTCGCTGCGCTCCGCACATCCAACCCCTCGACGCTGATCGGCAAGGGGTTGGTCGAGATCATCGGTCACATGGTGGAAGATCAGTCGGTCGAACTGGTGATCGTCGATTCCGCGTTGACCGCGGTGCAACAACGCAACCTCGAACAGGGGTTCAAGGCCAAGGTCATCGATCGTACGGCGCTGATCCTTGAGATTTTTGGGGAGCGGGCAGCCACGGCCGAAGGACGGTTGCAGGTCGAACTCGCCCATCTGGACTATCAGCAGGGCCGTCTTGTGCGGAGCTGGACTCACCTTGAGCGGCAGCGCGGTGGCTTCGGCTTCTTGGGCGGCCCGGGGGAAACGCAGATCGAGGCCGACCGACGAATGATCCGCGACCGTATGGCGCGCATTCGCCGGCAGCTGGAAGATGTGCGGCGCACACGCGCGCTGCATCGCGAAAGGCGCAGTCGTGCCCCCTGGCCGGTGGTGGCACTGGTCGGCTATACCAACGCCGGCAAATCGACGTTGTTCAACCGCCTGTCGCACGCCGACGTGGTGGCCGAAGACATGCTGTTCGCCACATTGGACCCGACGATGCGCGCGGTGATGCTCGGCGGCGCCGGCAAGGTCATTCTCTCCGATACCGTCGGGTTCGTCTCCGATCTGCCGACCGAGCTGGTCGCCGCCTTTCGGGCAACCCTTGAAGAGGTCGCCAACGCGGACCTGCTGCTGCACGTCCGCGACATCGGCCACGAGGAGAGCGAGGCGCAGCGCAGCGACGTGCTCGATGTTCTCGCCGGACTTGGGGTGGGCCCGCTTGCCGAGCAGGGACCGAACAACCGCATTGTCCCGTGGCTGGAGGTCTGGAACAAGATCGACACGCTGGATGCAGAGGCGCGCGCAGATGTGCAGGCCACCGCCGACAGGGAAGGGGCTTCGTGCGTTTCGGCGTTGACAGGCGAGGGCACGGAGGCGCTGCTGCGGCGCATCGAGCAATTGCTGGGCGGGCAATCAGTCGAGCGGCAAATCGCTGTACCCATTGCCGACAGTGCACTTGCCGCCTGGCTGCACGCGCATGGCCGGGTGCTATCGATCGATGACAGCGATCCGCTTCGACCCGTGTTTGCCGTCGCTCTCTCGGCCATTGCCAATGCGCGGCTGAACCGGATGATCGGGGAAGCGACAGAAATCGGCCAAGGCCAAAACTAAGAAATTTCTTCTATATTAATGTGTTGAGGCTATAAACTGAGCCTCTTTGCCTCGGCCCACAAGGCTTCGAGGGCGTCGATGTCGAGGGTTGACAACGGCTCGGCGCTGGCGGTCTCCATCGCGCGAAAACGGGTTTCGAACCGCCGGTTGGCATCGCGCAGCGCCGCTTCCGGATCGATGGCGAGATGCCGCGCGAGATTGACGACGGAAAAGAGCAGGTCGCCGATCTCGTGGTGGCGTTCTTCGTGGGATGTCGCCGCGTCGCATTCCGCAAGCTCTTCGACAATCTTGGCGCGGGAACCGCTGGGGTCAGGCCAATCGAAGCCGACCCGTGCAGCGCGCTTCTGCAACTTCTCAGCCTGCGCCATGGCCGGGAGCGTACGGGCGATGCCGGCGAGCGCGCTCTTGTCCTCTGCCGCCTGTCGCTCGAGCGCTTTCATGGCTTCCCAGGCGCCGGTCTGCTGTTCCGCACTGCGTTCGGCAGCATCGCCATAGACGTGCGGGTGGCGGCGGATCATTTTCGCGCAGATCGCCGAAACAACCGCGTCCATGTCGAACGCGCCAGCTTCGGCGGCCATCTGGCTATGATAGACGACCTGGAGCAGCAGGTCGCCAAGTTCGTCCGCAAGCGCCGGCATGTCGTTGCGCTCGATCGCATCCGCCACCTCATAGGCTTCCTCGATCGTGTAAGGCGCGATGCTGGCAAAGTCTTGCTCGCGATCCCACGGGCAGCCGTTGACCGGATCACGCAGATCGCGCAGGATCTGGCGCAAGGTCGCCAACGAGAAGGGCGGTGGCGGGGGCGTAAGCGGCATCCGTGGCTCCGTTAGTTCGATAATATATATTATGTTAAATTACAGTCTGACATCGTGATGGTTCCAACGCAGCTCGCCCTCATGGCTCGAGGACCATTTCCCGTCCTTCCACTCGCCATAGACGCAAAGCGCTGAGCCAGTTCATGCCCAGCAAGTTGACCGAGTCCGGCACATCCGACACCTGCACCTCCAGTGACGCCATGCTGATGCTGCCGACCGTGATGTCGTCGATCCGACCTGACCAGGTTTCGATCGGCCCGTTTGCGGTGTCGACGATCTGAGGCAAGCCGCTCCGGTCGACGGTAACCCCCAGTCGCTGCGCTGTCTCCGCCGTCAACGTCGTCACGGTTGCGCCGGTATCTATCAGAAAATCAACCGATTTTCCGCCCACATCCGCTGTCACCCAATAATGCCCGTCAGCGGCACGGCGTACGATCGTAGCGCTCCCCTGGACCGTGGCCGGATGACCAAAGCCCAGGTCAGCACGCGCTCGTGCCGCGATTTCGGCAAAATCGCCGCGGAACAAAACCAGACCGTAGAGCAGGGCAAATATGGCGATCCATGCTAAGGCATATTTGACCATTCTGCCAAAGGGCAGCCGATGGGCCAGCAGCGCGCTGCCCACCAAGACCAGTGAACCGATGCCCCACAGCAGCGTGACCCCATCGTCACCGGACATCAGGCGATTATCTCCATGCCGTCATAGCCGGCCTCGACGCCGGCGGGCAGCTCGGCAGACAATGTGGCGTAGTCCATGCTGCTGTCCATATGCATCAGCACCGCACGCTTGGGCTTGACCTGCGCAAGCGCATCGAGGGTTAAAGCCAGATGAGGGTGGGTCGGGTGCGGGCGACGTCGCAGCGCATCGATCACGAAAATGTCGAGATCGCGGAACAGGATGGTCATCTGCGGTGTAAAGCGCTGAAAATCAGTTGCATAGCCAACCGACTTGTCGCCGCATGAAAAGCGGAAACCCGCGCTTGTGATCCCGCCATGCGGCATGTCGGTAAAGTCTATCCTTATGTCCCCGATCGTCATCGGCCCGTTGATCGGTCCGCCGGCGAGCAGCGCCGAATACCCGCCATTGCCCTGCCAGGCGTAGGAAAAACGGTTCGTCAGGCGGCGCCATGCCTCCGGCCTGGCGTGGCAAGGCACCGGCCTGCCCTGCGCCTGAAAGATCTGACGGAGATCGTCGATGCCGTGCACATGATCCGCATGCTCATGCGTCCACAGCACCGCGTCGATCCGCGGCGCGCCAGCGTCCAATAGCTGCTGTCGCATATCTGGCGACGTATCGACCAGTATGCGGGTGGTCGCGCTCTCGACCAGCAAGGAGGCGCGCGTGCGTCGGTTCTTTGGCTCGCCGGGATCGCAATTGCCCCAGTCCGGGCCATCGACGCCAAGCCTCGGCACGCCCGACGAGGTACCTGAGCCAAGCAGACGTGCCTTCATGACGTCATGCTTCGCTGATCGTCTTGGTAAACAGTCGGTGGAAATTGGCGGTGGTTGTCGCCGCCAGATGCTCGACGCTAACCCCGCGCAGGTGCGCGAGAAACCGTGCGGTGTCTGCAACATAGGCCGGCTCGCAGGTCTTGCCGCGGTGCGGGACCGGCGCGAGGAACGGGCTGTCGGTCTCGATGAGCAGCCGGTCCTCCGGAATGGTCGCAGCCGTGGCCTGCAGCTCACTTGCATTCTTGAACGTCACAATCCCGGAGAGGGAGATGTACAGGCCGAGCTCGAGCGCTTGCTCGGCAAAACGCTGGCTGGCGGTAAAGCAATGGATGACGCCCCCATAGGCGCCCTTCCCCATCTCGTCTGCCAGGATCTCAGCCGTATCTTCCTCCGCTTCACGGGTGTGGACGATTACCGGCAGGCCGCTGGCCCGGCACGCAGCGAGATGGCTCCTGAAGCTGCGCCGCTGGCGATCCCGGTCGGACTTGTCGTAATAATAGTCGAGGCCAGTCTCGCCGATGGCGACCACCCGCGGATGGCCGACCCGCCCTAGCAGGCGCTCTGTGTCTACCTCCGCATGCGTATCCGCCTCGTGCGGATGGATGCCGATGCTGGCCCAGATATGCTCATGCGCGTCCGCAGTGGCTACCACGGCATCCCACTCGCTAGCGCGTGTCGAGATGTTGAGCATCGGGCCGACACCAGCCGCGCGGGCGCGCGCCACGACAGCGTCCTGCTCCTCGACGAGCCCCTTATAATTGAGATGGCAGTGGCTATCGACAAACATCAGCCCGCATCCACCGGGTCTAGCCGCGGGAACAGTCCCTTTGGCTGGGCAAGCTGGAAATCGCTCTCCGCCAACGGCGAGTACCAATGGCTGGCAATTCCACGAAAATCGCGCAGTGCTGGATCGATACCCATCTGGTCGAGCAGCGCCGCGGCGCTCGCCGGTATGACCGGGGAAATTGCCACTGCGAGCTGCGCGATGCAGATGTAGAGGGTCGCCAGCACGGTCTCCATTCGCTCGGGGTCAGTCTTCTTTAGCCCCCACGGCGCTTGTGCATCGACATAGGCGTTGCACGCAAAAACCGCGCTCATCCACGCCTCCACCGCTTGTGACAGCGCAAGGCGCTGATAGGCGGCCGGCATGTCGCTATGGACAGCAGCGCCCACCGCTGCGAACAGCGCCTCGTCCTCAGGCGTATGGCCATGAATTGCTGGAAGGTAGCCGTTGCAGTTCTTGAAAATCTGGCTGAGCGTACGCTGCGCCAGATTGCCGAAGCTGTTGGCGAGATCGGCGTTGCAGCGGGTAACGATCGCATCTTCGCTATAGCTGCCGTCCTGGCCGAAGCTGACCTCGCGCAGCAGAAAATAACGCAACTGGTCGACACCAAAATAGGAAGCTAACTCAATTGGATCAACCACATTGCCGAGAGACTTTGACATCTTCTCGCCCTTGTGCAGCAGAAAGCCGTGGCCGAACACCGTACGCGGCAGCGGCAGGCCGGCGCTCATCAGGAAGGCCGGCCAGTACACGGTGTGAAACCGCACGATATCCTTGCCGATCAGCTGCACATCTGCAGGCCAGTAGCGCGCAAAGTCGCCGTCCCGCTCAGGATAGCCGAGCCCTGAAATATAGCAGGTCAGCGCGTCCAGCCACACATACATGACATGGCCGGGGCTGTCGGGCACGGCGACACCCCAGTCGAAACTGGTGCGTGACACGGACAAATCATTGAGGCCCCCCTCGATGAACCGCAGCACCTCGTTGCGCCGGCTGTCTGGCTGGATGAAGTCCGGGTTGGCCGCGATATGATCCAGCAGAGGCTGCTGGTAGGCGGAAAGGCGGAAGAACCAGCTTTCTTCAACGGTCCACTCAACGGGCGTCCCCTGCGGAGACAGGCGCTGGTCACCCTCGCCCACCAGCTCCTTCTCGTCGTAGAAGGCCTCGTCGCGCACCGAATACCAGCCCTCATAGCGGTCGAGATACAAGTCGCCACGCTCGGCCATCGCAGTCCATATCGCCTGGCTGGCGGCGTGGTGGCCGGCTTCCGTCGTCCGGATGAAGCGGTCATGCGAAATGTTGAGCGTCTCGCACATCGCCGCGAAATAGCCGGACATTTCATCGGCAAGTTCGCGCGGAGTAACACCGAGTTCGCGCGCCTTCTGCGCCATTTTCAGGCCATGCTCGTCGGTACCGGTCTGGAATCGCACATCCCTGCCCTGCAACCGCTGAAATCGTGCGATGGCGTCGGCAGCGATGGCTTCATAAGCATGGCCGATGTGGGGACGGCCGTTGGGATAGCTGATCGCGGTGGTGATATAGAAGGGTTCGGACATGGCGCGGCTTTAGCGGGCGGCCTGCCGATTGCCTAGCGTTCAGCGATGCGGTGCGCCTGCTGGCGCCAGCGCCGCCAGGCAGTTGCCAATCGCAAAGGCAACGGTCGACAGATCTTCGGACATCCTGATCGCAGTCCCTGCAGTTTCGAGCAGGCGGCTGCGGATGCGCAGCGCCTCTTGCCCGCGCTCGCCGCCGCTGCGAGCCGCATCCGCGGCCAACGCGAGCGCCTGTGCCAGCATCGGTTCGAATCTCGGTCGAGCGCTGGTGGTGGCGAACTGCCGCGCCAGATCGGTCCGCATCCGATTATCCCGATCGCCGCTTGTGGCGATGGCCTGTAATTGCGCGCTCAGCGAATCGAAGCCGTCTATCGCCGCATAGCCCAGTGCCCTGCCCGGGCTGCCCTCGCCCAGCGCCACCAGCGCGGCCAGCGCATCGGGCGCGAGATGGGGCCGCTGCGCCAAAAGAGTGGCGCGCATGGCAGCATCGTCGAGCGGCGAGAATCGCATTATGCGGCAACGGGATCGGATGGTCGGCAGCAACCGCCCCGGATTGTGGCTGATCAGCAGAAACAGCGTGTGCCCCGGCGGCTCCTCGAGTGTCTTGAGCAAGGCATTGGCCGCACCGCGCTCGAGATCGTCGATGCTGTCGATCACGACGGCACGGCGCGCCGACACCGCGGGCAAGGTGCGCATCCGTCCTAACAGCGCGCGCACCTGATCGACGGTGATGTTGCGGGCCAGGTCCTCTTCGGCCGGTTCGGCAGCATCGGCCTTTTTCGCTTTGGAAGGCGCAATGTCCCGCTTGACCCACAAAAACTCGGGGTGCGCACCATTATCGATCAGCGGAATGGCAGGGTGACCATCGGCAACCTCCAGGCTCGCGGCATGCGCTGCCGCCGCGTCGCCATGCGCAACGACCCACCGGGCTGCGCGACGGGCAAAGCCGGCCTTGCCGATGCCCTTTGGGCCCGCCAGCAGCCAGGCATGCGCCGCTCTGCCCGATGCATAGGCCTCCAGGAAGTCACGTTCCTGTTGATCCTGCCCGTGCAGCGGGGTCACGGCAGCAGATCCTGCAATTCGTTTAACAGGCGCGCGGTGACAGCGTCGGGCGCACCGGACGCATCGACCCGGCGGATACGTACGGGGTCGGCTTCGGCAAGGCGGTCGAAGGCGGCGGCGACCGCCTCATGATAGGCGATCGGTCGTTCCTCGAACCGGTCGGCCCAGCCCAGACGGCGCTCCTCGCGCCGTTGTCGCCGCACGTCGGCGGGAAGAGCCAGCAGCAAGGTACGATCCGGCATCAATCCTCCACTGCCAATGGCGTGCAGCGCCAATATGTCGGCGTCGGTCAAGCCGTCGGTGCCGCCCTGATAGGCTCGGGTGGAGTCGATGAAACGGTCGCACAACACCCATTGGCCGCGCGCCAGCGCCGGCGCGATGCGCAAGCGGATATGGTCCGATCTTGCGGCAGCGAACAGCAGCGCCTCCGCGCGCGGCGCCCAATTGGTGTCTTGGCGATGCAGCAGAAGTTCGCGGATCGCCTCGGCGCCGGGGCTGCCCCCCGGTTCGCGTGTTTCGAGCACGTCTAGCCCACGCGTACGCAAAGCGGCGGAAAGCGCGCCAAGCTGGGTCGACTTGCCAACGCCTTCGCCGCCCTCGAGCGTGATGAACCGGCCGGGGGCGGACGCACTCATGGTTCGCGGATGATCACGGCTCCGGGCTGACCGGCCGCTGCCGCCCGCGCAATGGCGGCGCGTGCCTCGGCCTCGGTCGCGAAGGGGGCGTAGCGCACACGATAGACGGAGCCGGCCTGCACCACATTCGCGCCTGTGCGGCGCGCGACTTCTTCGGCTCGCGCCCGGCTGCCGTAGGCGCCGACCTGCACCACGAACCCCGCATCCGTGCTTGCCGGACGTGCAGGCGCGGTGGCCGGCTGCGGTGCTGCCGGGGGTCGCCACGCAGCGGGGCGCGGCAGCCGCGCCGCCCGCTCACGCAAGATTTCGAGCAAGGAGTCCGGCGTGTCCAGCCGCGCTGGCACTGCCACCCCTTGCCGCAGCGCCAGCCGCTCGCTTTCGACCGGATTGGTCCGGCGCACGCGCACCTGGACCATGCCGACGTCGGTAATACCCAATTGCTCTGCAGCGCCTGCCGACAAATCGATCAGGCGGTTGGGGTCGGCCGGGCCCCGGTCGTTGATGCGCACCAGGATCGTCCGGCCGGTGTCGAGCCGTGTCACCTCGACATAGCTCGGCAAGGGCAGCGTGCGATGCGCCGCAGAAACCGCGGCAGGCGCAAATGCCTCGCCATTGGCGGTCGGCTGTCCGCCCAGCTCGCTGCCATACCAGCTGGCATAGCCGACTTCGTCATAGTCCGTCTGGTCGACCGGCGTATAGGTGCGCCCGCCAATCTGATAGGGTGCGCCAATCCGCACCGGTGTGTCGCTGACCGCGCTCTGTGCTGGCGGCTGTGGCCTGCTGACAGGGGCATCGCCCTGCCCTCCACCGCCGACACATCCGCTGAGCGCCGCCAGGCATAGCGCTGCGCCTGCCGATCTAATTGGTAATCTCATCAGCCAGCAGCCCCACCGACAAAGCATAGAAGTTCGAACAATTGTAATCGAGAATGGCGCGATAGCTGCCCGACAGCAAATAAGCCGTCTGTCCCGGGCCATCCGGCTCGATCAGGCTGAGCAGCGCATCCTCTGCCGGTTGCTGCCCCTGAAACACCAGCCCCCGCGCGCGCCACTCCGACGCCGTCAGAAAACGGCTGTGCCGTTGGAAAACCCGTGGACAACGTGGCGATACGGTCGTCGACGCGATTGACGCTCGCGACAAGCCGTCCGGCACACTGACAGCGTAGCCCCAATGTTCGCCACGCTTGTAGCCTGCGACCTGCAGATAATGGGCGATCGACGCCAGCGCATCGGCCTGATTGTTCCAGATCGCCGAGACACCGTCGCCATCGCCATCCCGCGCCAGTCGCAGATACACCGACGGCAGAAACTGCGGATGCCCGAAGGCCCCTGCCCAGCTGCCACGCAGCGCCTCGGGCGGCGCACCTTGCTCGACCATCTTCAGCGCGGCAAGAAATTCGCCCTCGAACAAGCTGCGGCGGCGTCCATCATAGGCCAGCGTGGCCAGCGATCGCAGCAGATCGAAATTGCCGGTAATCTGGCCATAGTTGGTCTCATGGCCATAGATGCCGAGAACCACCCCGGGCGGCACTCCCGTCGCCCGTTCGATTTCGGCCAGATGTATCCGCTCGCGGGCATAGACGGCCCGGCCGCCGGCAATGCGGTTGGCATCGACGTGGCGCGCACGATAGGGCGCAAACGGCGAAATGGGGGCGTTGGGATCCACCCGCACCTCATCGCGCTGGTTGCGGTCGAGCTGAACGACGCGCGGATTGAACGTCAATGTCGGAATGACACGGTCGAATGTCGCGCGGCTGATCCCCATTGCCTCGGCCTGTGGCCAAAGATCGGACAAGTAAGCATCGAAACTGCGCGATTCGCCAGCGGGCTGCGCAGTTGCCGTGCTTGCGGCAACCAGCAACCCGAGTGCCGCCGAAGCAAGCCGGCTGGTCGTGGAGCGAAACATATCGAGCATGGCCATGACCCGTTCCTGCCAGCTTTGCCTCTGACACGGAAGAGGATTTGCACAACTTGCTGCTTGGCAGGGCGGACAGGCTGCGGCTATGCGCAGCGCAAGACGCGCGGACAGGTGGCCGAGTGGTTTAAGGCAGCGGTCTTGAAAACCGCCGTGGGTGGAAGCTCACCGTGGGTTCGAATCCCACCCTGTCCGCCAAGCGTCTGTTTCCACCAGAACCGTTTTTCCTTGAGGCCCTCAGGCCGGCGGCGCGTTGCTCTCGTCGAGCTTGGCTTCTTCAGGGAGCGCGATGCGGATCCGTTCGGGCTCGCGCTTTTGGTTGCGGCTCCACCAGACCCGTCCGATCAGCAGTAAACCACTGATCACCAACAGGATCGCCGCAATTACTTCGACATCGTAGAGCATCGGTACCCCGTAAACAGCGCAACAGCCGCGAAGCGCTAACGGGCAGCGAAAGTCAACAGGGAAAAGCCGACAAGCGTGTCTCGCTCGCCGAGCGGGTCATGTGGCTTGCGGCGAACGGCCTATGTCGATATCTGCAGGTATGTAACGCAAGGTTCCCCTTAGCCGGGGACGAAAAGGGAAGCCGGTGTGGATCCGGCGCTGCCCCCGCAACTGTGACCGGCGAGTCACCGTGCATGACGTGCCACTGATGCGATGGTCCATCCGGATCGGACTTTGGGAAGGCCAGCACGGAGATGGTGACCCGGCAAGCCAGGAGACCTGCCCTGCGTTGCCGTTATTCGCGCGGGCGGGGTGTACCGATGCGAGCGGGGACAAGTCCTCTCATGACGGCTGAGTGTGGTCGTTATGAAAGGAATCTACAGGTGAATTTCCGCAAACTGAGCGCAGCCGTGGCTGCATTGTCTGTCGTGCCTGCCGCCCCGGCCCTGGCAGAGCGCACTGACGGGGACATTGTCGTCACCGCCAGCGGTTTCGAGCAGAACCGCGAGGAGACCGGCCAAGCGGTTGCAGTGGTGGATCGCGACCGGCTGGAGACGCTACAGGTCGCCACGATCGCCGATGCCTTGCAGACGCTGCCAGGGGTGCGCATCGCCCAGCGGGGGCCGGTGGGCAGCCAGACGAGCGCTTTCATCCGTGGTGGCAACAGCTCGCAGACACTGGTGCTCATCGATGGCGTCCGCATCAACGACCCGTCGAGCCCGAATGGCGCTTTCGACTTCGGCGCGTTGCTGACGGGCAACATCGGCCGGGTCGAACTGTTGCGCGGGCCGAATTCGGTGATCTGGGGCAGCCAGGCAATCGGCGGCGTCATCAACATCCAGTCGTTGGCGCCGACCGAAGCGCTAGTCGTCCAGGGCAGTGCGGACTACGGCTATGCGGACACGGTGCGGTCGAGCGTCAATCTTTCGGGCACCACCGGTGCTTTCGAAGGCAGTTTGGGCGGCGGCTATTATCGCAGTGACGGCATTTCGTCGCTGGTGGGCGGCAGCGAACGCGATGGCTATCGCAATTGGTCGGCAAACGGCAGGCTGAAGATCAATCTCGCCCCCGGCGTCGCGCTCGATTTCCGTGGCTATTACAATGATGGCCGGGTCGAATATGATTCGCCCTTCGGCATTGGCGCCAATGCCTTGCCGGTTTCCGACAACCGGCAATTCTTGGGCTACATCGGCGCAAATATCGATCTGGCGGGCGGACGTTGGCGCAATCGCATTTCCTATGCGCGCACCGATCTCCAGCGGATCGGCACCGATCCGGTTCTCTTCAGCTTCAATAACTTCGACATTGAAGCTGCCGTCGATCGGTATGAGATTCACAGCCAGTTCGCGTTGAACGAGACGATCACGCTGGTCGGTGGCATCGAGCATGAGCGCACATTCGCCTCGACCTCGTTCGAGGGTGCAGACCCGGATGTGGCGCGCAATCACGTGACCAGCGGTTTCTTCCAGGCGATCGTCCGGCCGATTGCAGGACTGACGTTGACGGGCGGCGTCAGGCACGATGATTATAGCGATTATGGCGGGCAAACGACGCTTGGCGGCAACGCGGCCTACACGCCGAATGGCGGCATGACGGTGCTGCGCGCGACATATGCCGAGGGGTTTCGCGCGCCAACGCTGAGCGAGGGGCAGCCGCCATTCGGCAATCCAGCGCTCCGCCCGGAGACGGCGCGTAATTTCGATGTCGGTGTAGAACAGTTTCTGCTCGACCGACGCGCACAGATTGCCGTCACCTATTTCAACCGGAGAAGCACCGATCTTATCGCCTTTTCCACCGTCACTTTCCGGTCTGAGAACATCGATCGCGTAAACACCGAGGGTATCGAGGCGGCGCTGGCGCTGCGCCCGACCGACCGGGTCGACATCCAGGCCAGCTATACGCTGACCGATGCCATCAACCGTTCGCCCGGGGCAAATTTCGGCAACCGCCTCGCCCTGCGGCCGGAACACCTCGCCAGCCTGACCGCCGATTGGCAGACGCTGTGGCGCCTGAGCGTCGGTGCGAGCTTGCTGCTGGTGGGTGACAGCTTCGATAATGCCTTCAACAGCCGACGGCTGGACGGCTACCAGCTGGTCGGCCTGCGCGCGAGCCTGCCGTTGGCCGACGGCGTCGAACTCTATGGTCGCGTCGATAATCTTTTCGACGCAGGATACCGGGTCGTCAACGGCTTTTCGACCTATGGCCGGTCGGTCTATGCCGGCGTTAGAGGGCAGTTCTGACATCATGACGGACTTCGCCGCCACCGCGGTCGACGCGCAACAGCCCAAAACGGCCGGGACGGGTCGCTGGGTGCGGCGCCGACGCCGTGGTGGCGGCAGGGCCCTGTCATTGCTTGCAGCGTTGCTGCTTGCGGGTTGCGTTCCCGTTGCCCCGCAGACCCAGGCCGACCGCATCGTCAGCATTGATTATTGCGCTGATCAGATGGTGCTGGGGCTGGTCGAACGTGATCGCATTGCTGCCGTATCGATCGATGTCGCGAGCGATCCCGGATTTTCCCTGCCGCGCTCAGCCGGCCTTCCGCGCGTCCGGCCTGAAGTAGAGCGCGTGCTGGCGTTGCGCCCCACGCTGGTGGTGCGCAGCTATGGCGGCGGCGGCCGGTTTGCGGAGGCGATGGAGGCGGCGGGTGTGCCCGTCTTCACCCTGCCCTATGCCGCGACCTTGGCCGACGTTGATGACGTCATGGCGGCAGCGGGCGAAGCGCTCGGCGCTCAGACGATGGCGTCACGGCGGCGTGAAGCTCTGGCGGAGGCATTGGCACGGGCACGTCGGCAGGGTGCCGGCGGCAGCGCGCTCTACATGACCCCGGGCGACGTCACTACCGGACCGGGATCGATGATCAGCGAGTTGTTCGCGGCCGCAGCCTATCTGTCCTATGAGCAGCGCCCCGGCTGGCACCGCCTGCCGGTGGAGCGTCTGGTGGTTCAGCCTCCCGATCTGGTGGTGCGCGGCTTCTTCGAAACGACCGCCCATCAGCAGGACCGGTGGGCCTCGTCCGCCCATGCCGCCTTGCGCGATCGTCTGGCGGGGGTACCGACGGTCACCGTGCCGGGGAGCGAATTGTCTTGTGGCAACTGGCTGGTCGGCCGCGCTGCTGAGCGCATCGCCAATGGACGGCGCCCGTCATGAGGCCGGATCGGGCAACCATCGCGCTCTGCAGCGTGCTGCTGCTGGCCATGCTTGCTGCAACGGCTATCGGCCCAGTCGCACTTGGCCCGCAAGCGCTGTTGAACGGGCTATCCGGCAATGACGTCATGGCGGCAACCATCCTTTACGAAGTCCGCCTGCCACGCACGTTGGCGGCAGCGCTGGCGGGGCTTGCGCTGGGCGCGAGCGGTGCGGCGATGCAGGGTCTGCTGCGTAACCCGCTCGCAGAGCCGGGAGTGATGGGGGTCAGCGCATCGGCAGCGACGACCGCAACAGGAGCCATCTATTTCGGGTTGGCGACCGTCTGGCCATGGGTGGTGCCACTCGCATCGCTGGCGGGCGCGCTCGGCGCAACCGCGCTGATCGCCGGAGCGAGCCTGCGCCTGCGCGGCGTCGCAACGCTGATCCTTGTGGGTGTCGCGTTGTCATCTCTGGCAGGGGCGGTGATGGCGTTGTTCGTCAATCTGGCGCCCAACCCCTTCTCACTGTCCGATCTCATCAATTGGACCGCCGGCTCGGTGGCCAACCGCGACTGGGCCGATATCGCCCTTGCCCTGCCTTTCATCGGCAGCGGGCTGGCGGTGCTGCTGCTTGCGCGCAGCGCGCTGAGTGCGCTCGGTTTCGGGGAGGAAGTCGCGCATGGCCTGGGCGTCGATCTGAAGCGCAGCCGGATGCTCGTCATTCTGGGCACTGGCCTCGCCACCGGTGGCGCGGTCGCTCTCGCCGGGATGATCGGTTTTGTCGGCCTGGTCGCGCCGCACATGGTGCGCGGTGCTGTCGGTCACGATCCCGGTCGGGCCATGCTGCCTGCGGCATTGGCAGGCGCTTGCCTGCTGGTTACAGCAGATATCTTTATCCGTCTGTTTCCATGGGGGAATGAGCTGCATCTCGGCACGCTTGCCGCCCTCATCGGTGCGCCCCTGTTCGTCATCATTGCGCTGCGACTGGGGACGGTGCGCAATGGCTGAGCTGATCGTCCGATCGCTGACCGTTAACGCCGGCCCCAAGCGGCTTGTCGACACAGTGTCGCTCGACGCCCGTGGTGGCGAGCTGGTGGCCATCGTCGGTGAAAATGGCGCGGGCAAATCGAGCCTGTTGCGCGCGATCGCCGGCTATGTGCGCCCATCGGCAGGCGTCGTGACGGTGGACGGGCATGACGTCATGGCCATGACCTCGCGCGTGCGCGCGCGGGCGATCGGCTGGCTGCCGCAAGCCATGCCGCTCGCCTGGCCGGTCAAGGTACGGAACGCCGTCGCCATCGGTCGCTTTGCGCATGGCGGCTTGCCCGAGCGGCTCAGCCCCGCCGACGCGGCTGCGCTCGAGCAGGCGATGCAGGCCTGCGATCTGACCGAGTTGGCCGAACGCAGCATGGCGCATCTTTCGGGTGGCGAGCTCGGCCGTGTCCACCTTGCGCGGACGTTGGTCGGCGAAAGCGGCCTGGTGATTGCAGACGAGCCCGTCGCAGCGCTCGACCCACGACACCGGCTGGGCATCATGCGCCTGCTGCGCGCGCAAGCCGATGCCGGAAAAGCCCTGGTCGTGGTATTGCACGACCTGGCGCTTGCCGCGCGCTTTGCCGATCGCATCGTCGGGATGAAGCAGGGGCGCGTGCTGGTCGATGGTCCGCCGACCGAGGTGATTTCGCCGGCTTGGATCCAGACGCTGTTCGGCGTCGAAGCAGAAGTCGACAGCGCGCACGGCTGGCCGATGCCGGTCATTCTGCGCTAGCGCCTGCGGGCGCTTACCGGTCTGGCGGTTGCGGCAGGAAAGTGAAGCTGTCGCGCGTGATCCAGCCCTGCGTGTAGTTGCCGTAATATAGGCCAAAGACCAGCGCTGAAAGCAGCGTCACCTGCAGGGCCGCCCGTCCCGCATTGAAGCGCGGGGGCGCGCCGTTGTCTTCCCCCGGCACAGTAACGCCCTCGCTTTCGGCGCCGCGACGCGCGTGGAACGGCAGCACCAGGAACAGGCAGAAGAACCAAATGATGAAATAGATGGCGAGAGCCGAGGTCCAGTACATTTCAGGTCACCTGTCGAACAGCAGCACATCGACCAGCGGCTTCTTGCCCGTCCAGTCGGTGGCGGCACGGCGGACGGCAAGGCGGATGGCCTCGCGGCGTTTGTCGTCGGTAGCAGCGGGTTCGCCTGCGGCGCGTGCTGCAGCCCCGGACGCTTCTTCGACGAACTTGTCCATATCCTCGGGCTCGATCGGAAGGCCGCGCGCCACGACATCCGCATCCTTGCCGTGCACGGCCACGACGACATGGCCGGTCTGGCTGAGGCGGCGGCGTTCGTTGATGACCCCGCCGTCCGCCGGAACGATCATGTCGCCATCCAGAATCAACCGTCCCGACCGCACCGTTTCGATGATCGCGGGCTCACCGGGGGCAAGCCGGACAAGCTGGCCGTTCTTCTGTACCAGCGCATTGGGGATGCCGCATTCGCGCCCGAAGCGGGCCTGCTCGAGCATGTGGCGCATCTCGCCATGCACCGGAATCAGCACATCGGGGCGGACCCAATCATACATCGCCTTCAATTCCGGGCGACCCGGGTGGCCCGAGACGTGGATATGCGCCTGCTTCTCGGTCACCGTCTCGATGCCGCGTTCCGCGAGCTGGTTCATGATACGACCGATGGCGATCTCGTTGCCGGGGATCTGCTTGGACGAATAGACGACGCGATCGCCCCTCTCGAGCTTGATCGGGTGTCCGCCTTCGGCGATGCGGGCCAGCGCGGCGCGCGGCTCGCCCTGGCCGCCGGTGGCGATGATCATCACCTTGTTGCGCGGCAGCCGCATCGCCGTGTCCCAATCGATCAGCGCGGGCATGTCCTTGAGATAGCCGCAGCTCTGCGCCACCTCGATGATGCGATCGAGCGAGCGACCGGCCACGGCCAACTGACGGCCGGTCGCCTTGGCGACCTCACCGAGCGTGTGCAACCGTCCTGCATTGCTGGCAAAGGTGGTGACCACCACCCTGCCCTTGGCTTCGCCAACGACCTGCTTCAGCCCGTCGACCACGCTGCCTTCGCTACCCGACGGTTCAGGATTGAAGACATTGGTCGAATCGCAGACGAGCGCCAGCACGCCTTCGTCGCCCACCGGGCGAACGGAGGCTTCGGCCTGCGGGTATCCCAGCTTGGGATCGTCATCGAGCTTCCAGTCGCCGGTGTGGAAGACTCGGCCATAGGGCGTGTCGATGACCGCCGCACACATATCGGGAATGGAATGCGCCAGCGGAATCAGGCGGATGCCGAACGGGCCAAGCGCGAAACTGGCCTGATTGTCGACGATCTTGAGCTTGACCTCACGCTCCAGCTTCTCCTCGGCAAGCTTGCGTGCGACGAGCCCGGCGGTGAATTTGTTGGCATAGACGGTGACGCCGAGATCGGCGGCAAGATAGGCGACCGCGCCGATATGATCCTCATGCGCGTGGGTCAGCAATATGCCGACCAGGTCCTTCGACCGCTCCTCGATGAACGCGGTATCGGGCATGATGATGTCGATGCCGGGGTAATCTGCGTTGCCGAAGGTGACCCCCATGTCGACGATCAGCCATTTGCCATCGCAGCCATAGAGATTGAGGTTCATGCCTATTTCGGCCGAACCGCCGAGCGAGACGAAAAGAAGTTCCTTGCCAGGTTTGGTCATGATGTCTTTCTAAAGGAAAACAGGCAGGTCACGCGGCGTTGCGCCGCCACAGTAGAGAGAGGCCCTTGAGGGCAAGATCGGGGTCGACAGCGTCGAACAGGCCCTCCTGCTCGGCAAACAATATGGCGAGGCCGCCCGTGGCGACAACCTTGACCGGGCGACCGATCTGCGTGCGCATGCGCGCGATCAGTCCTTCGACCATCGCGACATAGCCCCAATAGATGCCGATCAGCATCTGGCTTTCGGTCGTGCGCCCGATGACGCTGTCACTGCCCGGCGCTTCGATAGCGATGCGCGGCAGCTTGGCCGCCGCTGCGACCAGGGCATCGAGCGAGAGGTTCAGGCCTGGGGCGATGATGCCGCCCTTGTAGGCGCCGCGATAGTCGACATGGTCGATGGTGGTGGCCGTGCCGAAACTGATGACGATCAGGTCCCCTTCATGCGCGGCATGGGCGGCGATGGCATTGCAGGCGCGATCCGCACCGACGGCATGCGGCTCATCGACGTCGAGCGCGATGCCATAATCGAGCGGGGCGCGGCCGGCGACCAGGGCTTCGACGCCGAAATATTTGGTGGCCAGTGCCTGCAGATTGTAGAGCGCGCGCGGCACCACCGTGGAGATGGCGACCGCGGTCACATCCTCACGCTTCAAGCCTTCGAGCTCGATCAGACGGATCAGCCAGACGGCATATTCATCGGCCGTCCGGCGCGCATCGGTGGCAATGCGCCAGCGCGTGCGCGGGCTGCCATCGGCATTGACCAGCGCGAACTTGATATTGGTATTGCCCGCATCGACGGCGAGAAGCATGTCTGTCTCCGAGAAGCTTTTACAGCGCGTAGCGCACTTCGCCTGCGGTGACGAGATGCAAGCTGCCGTTATCGAGGCGCAGCCGCAGGGCACCACTGGGGTCTAGACCGGCAAATGCTCCGGTCAGCCCGGCATCGCCGCCCTCGGTCATGGTCAGCATCGTGCCTTGCGGATGCGCGCGCTCCATCCAGCGCGCGATCAGCGGCGCCAAGCCGTTGCTGCGCCAGCGATCCACCTCCCGCGCCAGCGCTGCGGCGAGTATCTCCGCAAAAGCCGGCGGAGGGACGAGCGGACCGAGCGCCGCCAGCGCGACTGTCTCGCGTCCGGCAATCTCGGGCGCATAGGTCAGATTGACGCCGATGCCGACGACGATCTGCTCTCCGCTGCGCTCCAGCAGGATTCCGGCTAGCTTCGCCTGCCCCACCAGCAGATCATTGGGCCATTTGATGACCGGACGGACCGTACCGCGACTGGCGTCGATCAGCGCGTCGTGCAAGGCCACGCCGGCGACGAGCGCCAGCGTCGGCGCGGGCGGGTCGCCCGGACGCAGAGCAAGCCCGGCCGACCCGTGGAAATTGCCCTTCGGGCTGGTCCATTGCCGACCAAGACGGCCGCGCCCGGCGGTCTGCCGCTCTGCGACCAGCCATTGCCCGTCAGTCTGCTCGCCAGCGGATATGCGCGCGAGCAGATCGGCATTGGTCGAGCCTGTTTCGGCGACGAACGCGATGTTCAGAGCAGCGATCCTGCTGCGGCCGAAGTCACTGCACTGAGCGGCACAATGGCAAGGAAGCCGATGACGCTGACATAGCCTGCGGATACCGCGATCAGGCCCCGCTCGGCAATGCCGCCATGTACTGGGAAGGTGACGTCCGAGGGCGGATCGAACATCATCACCTTGATCACGCGCAGATAATAGAAGGCGCTGATGGCAGAGGCGATTGCGCCGATCACCACCAGCGGCACCAGTCCGGCAGAAATTGCCGCCTGGAACACCAGCAGCTTGGGCCAGAAACCGAACAGCGGCGGAATGCCGGCCAGACTGAACATGAAGATGGCAATGGCCGCAGCAAGCCCGGGCCGCGTTTTCCACAGGCCGGAAAGCGCCGCCATGTCCTCGACCATTTCGCCATCCGCGGTGCGCAGTTGCAGTACCGCCAGGAAGCTGCCCAGCGTCATCACGACATAGACGACGAGGTAGAAGAGCACCGCCGAAACGCCCTGTATCGACCCCGCAGCCAGGCCGATCAGGATGAAGCCGACATTGGCGATGGAGGAGTAGGCGAGCAGTCGCTTGATGTTGCGCTGGCCGATCGCCCCCACGGCGCCGAGCAGCATCGAGGCAATCGCCATGAAGGTGATGATCTGCTGCCAGGCACTGTCCGCGCCGGGCATCGCTTCCACGCACAGGCGCACCAGCATCGCCATCGCCGCGACCTTCGGTGCGCTGGCGAAAAAGGCCGTCACCGGCGTGGGAGCACCTTCATAGACGTCGGGCGTCCACATGTGGAACGGCACCGCGCTGATTTTGAAGGCGATGCCGACCAGCGTGAAGACGAGGCCGATCAGCAGGCCGATGTTGCTGACGTCGAGAAAGGCGAGAGCGATGCCACGATAGGCAAGCGTGCCGCTGAAGCCGTAGAGCAGCGACAGGCCATAGAGCAGCATGCCCGATGCGAGGGCGCCGAGAACGAAATATTTGAGCCCCGCCTCGCTTGATCGCGCGTCAGTGCGCATGAAGCTGGCGAGCACATAGGCAGCGAGACTGTTGAGCTCGAGCCCGAGATACAGGCCCAGCAGGTCGTGCGCACTCACCATGATGCCCATGCCCATCGATGCGAACACGATCAGCACCGGATATTCGGCGCGATAGCCCTGCGCCGCAAAGAAACGCGGCGCCATCAGCAGCGCGACAATCGCCGCGCCATAGATGAGATACTTGGCGAAGGAGCCGAAGGCATCGACGCGGACCGTGCCGAAGAAGGCGCTATCGCGCACGCCGGTGAGCGAAGCGACAGCGATGATCGCGCCGGCCAGCACGACAGCCGCCAGCGCATTGACCAGAGCGGCCTGGCGATCGCCGGCGAAAGCGGCGATCATCAACAGCAGCAATCCGCCGACCGTGAGCACCAGCTCCGGGGCGATGAGAAGAAATTCGGTGGCAGACATCAGTGGGCCTCCCCTGCCCCGTGGGCGGTTGCAGGGCTGTGGGCAGCGGTGGCGTTGCCCGCGGTCAGCATGGCGTCACCAGCCGGACGGGACTCCGCGAGCCGCGCGACCAGCGTGGTCACGTCGGCGCGCATCGGGGCGATGAACGGTTCCGGATAGACACCCATCCACAGCACCACCGCCGCCAGCGGGGCGAGCAAGGCCCATTCGCGACGGCTCAGATCCGGCAGACTGGCGGTATCCTCGCCGGCAGCCTGGCCGAAGGCGATGCGACGATATAGCCACAGCATGTAGCCGGCGCCAAGGATAATGCCCGTGGTGCAGATGAAGGCGACCCAGCTCGATGCGGCATAGACCCCGAGCAGGCTCAGGAATTCGCCGACGAAACCGCTGGTCCCCGGCAGGCCGATCGAGGCCATAGTGAACAGCAGGAACAGCAGCGCATAGCCGGGCATGTTGTTGGACAGGCCACCGTAGCGCGCGATTTCCCGGGTGTGCAAACGGTCATAGATGACGCCAACGCACAGGAACAGCGCGCCAGAGACGAGGCCGTGGCTGAGCATGACGATCATCGCGCCTTCGAGGCCCTGCTGGTTCATCGCGAACAAGCCGGCGGTGACGATCGCCATGTGCGCGACCGAGGAATAGGCGATCAGCTTCTTCATGTCGCTTTGCACCAGCGCGACGAGACTGGTGTAGACCACCGCGACCATCGACAGGGCGAAGACCAGCCAGGCAAGCTGCGCGGACGCATCGGGGAACATCGGCAGGCTGAAACGGATGAAACCATACCCACCCAGCTTCAGCAGCACCCCGGCGAGGATTACCGAGCCTGCGGTCGGTGCCTGCACATGCGCGTCGGGCAACCACGTGTGCAGCGGCCACATCGGCATCTTCACGGCAAAGCTGGCGAAGAAGGCCAGCCATAGCCAGGTCTGCGCCGCCGGGGCGAAATCCGTCACCATCAGCGTCGGGATATCGGCGGTGCCGCTGGTCGCGATCATCCAGATCATCGCCACCAGCATCAGCAGCGAGCCGAGCAGCGTGTAGAGGAAGAATTTATAGCTGGCGTAGATGCGGTTGGCGCCGCCCCAGATGCCGATGATGAGGTACATCGGGATCAGGCCGGCTTCGAAGAAGATGTAAAACAGGATCAGATCCTGCGCCACGAACACGCCGATCATCAGCGCTTCCATGAACAGGAAGCAGGCCATGTAGAGGCCGACGCGGTCGGTGATCGTGTTCCAGCTAGCGCCGATGCAGATCGGCATCAGGAAAACCGAGAGCATGATCAGCATCAGCGCGATGCCGTCGATACCCAGCGACCAGTTGAACCAGCCCACAACAGGCAGACGCTCGGTGAACTGCCACTGCGCGCCGCCGACGTCGAAATTGGCCCACAGCACGATGCCGAGCGCCAGCAGCACCAGCGAAGTGAGCAAAGCCGTCCAGCGCGCGGCGTTGGCACTGAGGAACAGGCACAGGGCGGCGGCCGCTGTCGGCAGCAGCAGCATCAGGGTGAGAATGGGAAAGCCAAGCTGGTTCATGCGAAGGTCGCCATCGCCCAGGTCACCAGCGCGGCGAGGCCGAGCAGCATGACGAAGGCATAGGAATAGAGGAAGCCGGACTGCAGGCGACCGGTCAGCACACTGCCGCCCGCCACAGCCGCCGCAGCGCCATTGGGGCCGAAGCGGTCGATGGTCTGCTCGTCGCCGCGATGCCAGAAGATGCGGCCGAGCGCGAGCGACGGGCGGACGAACAGCAGGTCGTACAGCTCGTCGATATACCATTTGCGCTGCAGGAAGCGGTGCAGATCGGGCACGGTGGCAACGATCCGCGCAGGCGCGCCTGGATCGCGGATATAGTTCTGCCAGGCGATGGCGAGGCCGAGCAGCATGACGATGGCTGGCGTCAGCTTGACCAGCAAGGGCACCTCATGCGCGGCGTGCATCAGATGCGCGTCGAAGGCGAGGCTGCCGGCCCAGAAGTGCGCGCCATGCTCTGCGTCGACGAAGGCGTGGTGGAAAATCTGTCCGGCGAGCACGGCCCCGATAGACAGCAGCGCCAGCGGCACCAGCATCGGCCACGGGCTTTCGTGCGGGTGGTAGCCAAGCGTGCCGTCGCCGTGATGAACGTCGCCATCATCACGCATATCGTGCCCGTCATGCGCATGATGATCATGGTCATGATGCACCGCATGCTGGATGTGCTCGGACTGCTCCCAACGCGGTTTTCCGTGGAAAGTCAGGAAGATGAGCCGCCAGCTGTAGAAGCTGGTGAGCAGCGCGGTGAAGGAGCCGACGACAAAGGCGATCTGCCCGTAGGGCCCGCTGGCGAAGGCGGATTCGAGGATGATGTCCTTTGAGAAGAAACCGGCAAAACCCAGCGCCGGGACGGGGCCCATCTGGATGAGGCCGACACCGGTGATCGCCAGCGTGCCGATCATCATCGCCGCATAGGTCAGCGGGATGCTTTTGCGCAGGCCGCCATAATAGCGCATGTCCTGCTCATGGTGCATCGCGTGGATCACGCTGCCCGCGCCGAGGAACAGCAGCGCCTTGAAGAAGGCGTGGGTGAACAGGTGGAACATCGCCGCGCCATAGGCGCCGACGCCCGCGGCAAAGAACATGTAGCCGAGCTGGCTGCAGGTCGAATAGGCGATGACCCGCTTGATGTCGTGCTGGGTCAGCGCGATGGTGGCGGCGAACAGGCAGGTCGCGGCACCGATGAAGGTGACGAAGCCGAGCGCCATCGGCGCGGCTTCGAACAGCGGCGACAGGCGGCAGACCATGAACACGCCGGCGGTGACCATGGTTGCGGCGTGGATCAGCGCCGACACCGGGGTCGGCCCCTCCATCGCGTCAGGCAGCCAGGTGTGCAGGCCGAGCTGGGCGGACTTGCCCATCGCGCCGATGAACAGCAGCAGGCAGACGATGGTCAGCGTGTCGAGCCGCATCGAAAGGAAGGTGATGCTGGAGCCGGCCATGCCGGGCGCTGCGTCGAGAATTTCCGGGATCGAGACCGTCCCGAAGACCAGAAACAGCGCGAAGATGCCGAGCATGAAGCCGAGGTCGCCGACGCGGTTGACGACGAACGCCTTGATCGCGGCGGCGTTGGCGGATGGCTTGTGGTACCAGAAGCCAATCAGCAGATAGGAAGCGAGGCCGACGCCTTCCCAGCCGAAGAACATCTGGACGATATTGTCGGCGGTCACCAGCATCAGCATGGCGAAGGTGAACAGCGAGAGATAAGCGAAGAAGCGCGGCTGGCTGGGGTCTTCGGCCATATAGCCCCAGCTGTAGAGGTGGACGAGCGCGGAGACGCTGGTGATCACCACCAGCATGACCGCGGTCAGCGTGTCGACACGCAGGGACCAGTCGAAACTGAGGTCGCCCGACTGCACCCAGGTCAACACCGGAGTGACGCTGGCGGTCAGATCGCCCGATAGGAAACCCAGAAAGATCGGCCAGCTCAAGGCGCAGGAGATGAACAGCGCGCCGGTGGTGATGACCTTGCTGGGGACATTACCGAGCCAGCGACCGCCGAGCCCGGCAATGATCGCTGCCAGCAGGGGCAGGAAGACGATTGCGGTAATCATGTCCGGATCAGCCCCTCATCCGGTTGGCGTCATCGACGGCGATGGTGCCGCGACCGCGGAAATAGATGACGAGAATGGCAAGACCGATCGCGGCCTCACCCGCTGCCACCGTCAGCACGAACATCGCGAACACCTGTCCCGCCAGATCGCCGAGATAGGCGCTGAACGCGACCAGATTGATGTTCACCGACAGCAAGATCAGCTCGATCGCCATCAGGATGATGATGATATTCTTGCGGTTGATGAAGATGCCGAGCACGCCGAGCACGAACAGGATCGCGGCGACGGTCAGGTAATGGGCGAGACCGATCATGCTGCCGGTCCTCCCCGGCACGGGGAGGGGGACCACGAAGTGGTGGAGGGGCTGGGGCCTGTCACGGAATGAGCGGCAAAACGCTGCCCCTCCACCATCCTGCGGATGGTCCCCCTCCCCGTTCCGGGGAGGACCTGGATGCCGACGATCATAGCGTTACCCCCTCACCCACCGGCGCATCGACGAGCCGCGTTGCATCCTGCGGGCGGCGGGCGTTCTGAGCGTCGACATTCTGACGGCGCACGCCGCTACGCGGACGGTTGGTCAGCACGATCGCGCCGATCATCGCGACGAGCAGGATGATGCCCGCGGCTTCGAACAGGAAGATGTAGCGGGTGTAGAGCAGCTCACCGATCGCCTGGATGTTGCTGATGGTAGGATCGGCCGGGGCGATCCGCTGCGCCAGCTGGATCGAGCCGGCTTGCCAAGCGCCCAGCGCGAAGATCAGCTCGGCGGCGAGCACCACCGCGATCAGCGCGCCGAACGGCAGATAGCGCACGAAACCCGCGCGCATCTCGGCAAAATCGATGTCGAGCATCATCACCACGAACAGGAACAGCACCGCGACCGCACCGACATAGACGATGACGAGCAGCGCTGCGATGAACTCCGCGCCTAGGATCAGCATCAGCCCGGCGGCGTTGAAAAAGGCGAGGATGAGCCACAGCACGCTGTGCACCGGGTTGCGCGACAGGATGGTCAGCGCGCCCGATGCGATCAGGATGCTCGCGAACAGGTAGAAGGCGATGGTCTGGATCATTGCCCAGCTCCTCCCCGGCGCGGGGAGGTGGACCATCCACAGGATGGCAGAGGGGCAAGCGCGGGGTTTCGGGAGGTCACCGGATAACCGCGTGCCCCTCCACCAGCTTCGCTGGTCCCCCTCCCCGTGCCGGGGAGGACCTGCTGTTCGATGCTCTGAATCATGTCGCCCGCGCCCCTACCGATACGGCGCATCGGCGGCAAGGTTCGCGGCGATGGCGCGTTCCCATTTGTCACCGTTGGCGATCAGCTTGGCCTTGTCGTAGAGCAATTCCTCGCGCGTTTCCGTGGCGAATTCGAAATTGGGGCCTTCGACGATGGCGTCGACCGGGCAGGCTTCCTGACAGAAGCCGCAATAGATGCACTTGGTCATGTCGATGTCGTAGCGCGTGGTGCGGCGGCTGCCGTCCTCGCGGGGTTCTGCCTCGATGGTGATCGCCTGCGCCGGGCACACCGCCTCGCACAGCTTGCAGGCGATGCAGCGTTCCTCGCCATTGGGATAGCGGCGCAGCGCATGTTCGCCGCGGAAGCGCGGGGACAGCGGGTTCTTCTCGAACGGATAGTTGAGCGTCGCCTTGGGCTTGAAGAAATAACGCAGCGTCAGGGCATGCGCCTTGACGAATTCCCACAGGGTGAAGGCTTTGATGGTTTGGGAGAGGGTCATTGAGGGTTACTCATTTCTTCGAACAACTCGGCAGCATTGGCCGACTCATTGATCGAGCAAGGCCCTACAAATTGTATGGCCAACTGACCGCTTTGTGCGCCCTCGCCGTACCGAGCTAACGCGCCTTGACCGCTGCCGACGATTACGATCAACTTAAAGCGCACAGGCGCGGCCCGATCGGTCTCGGCAACGATAACGTCGCCATTGTTTTCGATGACTGCGTTTTGAAGTGACGCGCCTGACAAAAAGTTAGCTGGATCGAAAAAGCGCACCTGATCTGTTCGCTGACCCACTTCATGAGGGCCAACCAACAACGAAAATGGGTGCACTGGTCCCGCAGATCGCATGTAAAACGAAGCCGCCGATGGTCGACCGAGTTCGCAATTTATCAGTTTGGCCGGAGTGCCCGTCTCCGATTGCTCAGATTGTGCGCTTACCGTCGTTAGGGGCAAGATCACAAAAGCCAAGAATCCAGCGAAATAACGCATCACCCATACCTCGTCAGCATGAGGAAGCCGCTGACCAGGAACACCCAGAACAGCGACAGCGGCAGGAACACTTTCCAGCCCAGACGCATCAACTGGTCGTAGCGGTAGCGCGGGACGGTGGCCTTGACCCAGCTGAAGATGAAGAAGAAAATCCAGATCTTGAGGAACAGCCATGCCCAGCCGGGGACGACATACAGCGGCGCCCAGTCGATCGGCGGCAGCCAGCCGCCCCAGAACAGGATGGCGTTCAGCGCGCACATCAGGATGACATTGGCATATTCGCCCAGCCAGAACAGAGCGAAGGCCATCGAGCTATATTCGGTCTGGTAACCGGCGACGAGCTCGCTCTCCGCCTCGGTCAGGTCGAAAGGCGCGCGCGCGGTTTCGGCCATCGACGAGATGAGGAACACCACCGCCATCGGGAACAGCAGCGGGTTGAAGCCGAAGCCGTTGAACAGCCCTAGGATATGTCCGGTCTGTTCGCGGATGATGGTCTGCAGGTTGAAGCTGTCGGCCATCAGCACGACTGAGATCAGTACGAAGCCGATCGACACTTCATAGCTGATCATCTGCGCGGCGGCGCGCAGCGCGGAGAAGAATGGATATTTGGAGTTGGAGGCCCAGCCCGAGATGATGACGCCATAGACGCCCAATGAGCTGATCGCGAGGATGTAGAGCAGGCCGATATTGATATCCGCCAGCACCGCGCCCGAATTGAACGGGATCACCGCCCAGGCCATCAGCGCGACCGTGAAGGTGATGATCGGCGCGAGCAGGAACAGCCCCTTGTTGGCGCTCGACGGGATGATGGTTTCCTGAAGGAAGACCTTGAGCCCGTCGGCAAAGGACTGGAGGAGGCCCCACGGGCCGATGACGTTGGGCCCGCGCCGCAGCGCCATCGCCGCCCAGATCTTGCGGTCGGCATAGATGATCATGGCGACGGCGGCCATGACCGGCAGAGCGATCATGAGGATGAGCGCGAGGGTGGCGACAAACCAACCGAGCTCAACGCCGAGGAAGGTGGATTGGAGATAGGCGGTCATTCCGCAGCCTCTGCAAAGCTCTGCCCATGCACCAGCTCCGCGGAGCAGCGCTGCATCGTCTCGCTGGCGCGGGCAATGGCGTTGGTCAGGTAGAAATCCTTGACCGGGCTGGGGATGGGGCCCGACGGTTTGGCGTCGAGTATCGGAAGGCTCCAGCCATAGTCGGCGATCTCGCTCTCGCGCCCGAACGCGGGGACGGCGGCGATCATTGCGGCGCGGACCTGCGCAAAGCTGTCGAAGCCCAAGGTGACGCCGAGCACGTCGGCGAGGGCGCGGAAGATGCTCCAGTCCTCGCGCGCGTCTCCGGGCGGGAAGGTGGCGCGTTCGGACATCTGCACCCTGCCCTCGGTATTCACATAGGTTCCCGGCTTTTCGGGCCAGGCGGCGGCGGGGAGGATGACGTCGGCAGCAGCCGCGCCCTTGTCGCCGTGATGGCCGACGAACACCTTGAAGCTGCTGTCGAACTTGGTGAAATCGACCTCGTCGGCACCGAGGAAGAAGGCCAGCTTGGGTTGTGCCGCGACAATGTCGGCGATGCCGCCGGGCTGGGCATAGCCAAGCATCAGCCCGCCCATGCGGGCGGCAGCCATGTGGACGATGTTGAAGCCGTTCCAGCCGTCCTTGACCAGGCCCAGCCTCTCGACCAGCGCCTGCGCCGCGCCCTGTGCGCCGGGGACGGCGAGCGCGCCGCCGCCGACGATGACCATCGGGCGTTCGGCTTTGGCAAAGGCTTCGGTCACCGCCTTGGGCAAGTTGGCGAGCAGCGCAGCGTCATCGCCCAGCCATTCGGCGCGATAGGTCAGGTCGACCTCTGGCCCGATAGCGAAGACTCGCGCCTTGCGCCGCCACACCGCCTTGCGGATGCGGGTGTTGATCAGCGGCGCTTCCCAGCGCAGGTTGGTGCCGACGAGGAGGATGACGTCGGCCTCTTCCGCACGGGCGATGCCGGTGTTGAAATTGACCGCCGACAGGCTGGAGACATCATAACTGAGGCCGGTCTGGCGGCCCTCCAGCATGGTCGAGCCGAGCGCATTGACCAGCGCCTTGGCGGCGAACATCGTCTCGCAATCGACCAGATCGCCCGCAATGGCAGCGACCGAGGGACCAGCGTCGATGGCGCGGATTGCCTCGAAGGCTTCGCCCCAGGTCGCCGGTTGCAGCTTGCCGTCGCGGCGCACCCACGGGCGGTCGAGGCGGCGGGCCATCAAGCCGTCGATATGGTGGCGGGTCTTGTCGTGCGCCCATTCCTCGTTGACGTCATCATTGATGCGCGGGAGCACGCGCAGCACCTGCCGCCCGCGCGCGTCGATGCGGATGTTGGTGCCGACCGCGTCCATCACGTCGATGCCCGGGGTCTTGCTCAGCTCCCATGGGCGCGCCTCGAAGGCATAGGGCTTGGCGGTGAGCGCGCCGACCGGGCAGAGATCGACGACATTGCCCGAAAGCTCGCTGTTCACAGCTTCTTCGAGATAGGAGGTGATCTGCATATTCTCGCCGCGATAGAGCGCGCCGATGCTCTCGACCCCGGCGACTTCCTCGGCAAAGCGGACGCAGCGGGTGCAGTGGATGCAGCGGGTCATCACCGTCTTGACGATGGGGCCCATATATTTCTCGGTCACCGCGCGCTTGTTCTCGTCGTAGCGGCTGTGGCCCTTGCCATAGGCGATGGACTGGTCCTGCAGGTCGCACTCGCCGCCTTGGTCGCAGATCGGGCAATCGAGCGGGTGGTTGATCAGCAGGAATTCCATCACGCCTTCGCGGGCGTGCTTGACCATCGGCGTGTCGGTGCGGATCACCTGATTGTCGGCGGCGGGCAGCGCGCACGACGCCTGCGGCTTGGGCGGGCCGGGGGACACCTCGACCAGGCACATGCGGCAGTTGCCGGCGATGGACAGGCGCTCATGATAGCAGAAGCGCGGAATTTCCTTGCCCGCAGCCTCGCACGCCTGAAGCACGGTGGCGCCAGCGAGGACTTCTACTTCGATGCCGTCTACGGTGAGTTTAGGCATTATTCTGATCCTTCGGCGCTGTTCGCGCCCATATTCATCGCCGCAGCAAGTCGATAGTAGCCCAGCACCGAGGCCCAACGGACCTCGACCGGACGCAAGCGGACGGTGGCGCCGGTTGGCACGCACCCGCCGATTTCAGGGGACAGCATCCGCAGCGCAACGCGCTCCTCGTCAGAGCCGATGCGCGTCAGGGCAAGCTGACGCACCGCTTCGGGCGCTCTCCTAGCGGTACATATGCCGACGCGCTGCAACACCTGCCATGCGTCGTGGCTGGCGTGTTCGGCGACGACGGCGGCACGTTGATCCGCATTCATATCTGCCATCGCCAGAACGTCGGGGAGCACCGGCTCGTCGATCGGCTGGATTGCCGGAGCCGCAGAAAGGTCGGCGGGGCCGCCGCGGCGGAAGTCCCGCTTGATCAGATTGTCAGCCAGGACCGCATGAACCGTCGGGTAGGGGAACCACATCTGCGACGGAGGCCCGGACACGTCGCTTTCGTTCACGCACCGTCCGTTGATCTCCGTGCGGAAATCCTCGAACAGGCGATCATGAGCGACGGGCTCGGTCACGATCCGGCGGGCCGTTGCACGGAACTGGCTTACAACGCACGCGCCGAAATCATCGGCGACACGCAAGGCGTCCCGCTCAGAGGCAACGCGGTCTTCGACGCTGAACTGGGCACGCGTCGGAGCCGCATCCAACGATGCGAGACACGCAACCGCAATCAAGGCGGCGGCAAGCCTCACTCCGCCGCCTCCAGCATCGCGGGGCCATCGCCCTTGCGCGCAACGATGCGGCGTTCGAGTTCGGGGCGGAAATGCCTGATCAGCCCTTGGATTGGCCAGGCAGCGGCGTCGCCCAGCGCGCAGATGGTGTGGCCTTCAACCTGCTTGGTGACCTGCTGGAGCAGATCGATCTCGGAAATATCGGCGTCGCCGGTGCGCAGCCGCTCCATCACGCGCCACATCCAGCCCGTCCCCTCACGGCAGGGGGTGCACTGGCCGCAGCTTTCATGCTTGTAGAAATAGCTGATGCGGCTGATCGCGCGGACGATGTCGGTGGATTTGTCCATGACGATGATCGCCGCGGTGCCGAGGCCGGAGCCGACCGCTTTCAGCCCGTCGAAATCCATCGGCGCATCAATGATCTGCTCGGCGGGAACCAGCGGCACCGAGGAGCCGCCGGGGATAACCGCGAGCAGATTGTCCCAGCCGCCACGGATGCCGCCGCAATGCCGCTCGATCAGCTCGCGGAAAGAGATGCTCATCTCCTCCTCGACCACGCACGGCTTTTCGACATGGCCGCTGATCTGGAACAGCTTGGTGCCCTTGTTATTCTCCCGCCCGAAGCTGGAGAACCAGGTGCTGCCACGCCGCAATATGGTGGGCACCACAGCAATGCTCTCGACATTGTTGACCGTGGTCGGGCAGCCGTACAGGCCAGCACCTGCCGGGAACGGCGGCTTGAGCCGCGGCTGGCCCTTCTTGCCTTCCAGGCTTTCGATCATCGCGGTTTCTTCACCGCAGATATAGGCACCCGCGCCGCGATGGACGAAGACGTCGAAATCATAGCCCGACTTGGCAGCATTCTTGCCCAGCAGGCCGGCGTCATAGGCCTGCTGCACAGCGGCGAACAATGTCTCCGCCTCCCGGATATATTCGCCGCGGATGTAGATATAGGCGGCGCGTGCGCGCATCGCGAAACCGGCTATCAGCGCGCCTTCGATCAGCTTGTGCGGATCGTGGCGGATGATTTCGCGGTCCTTGCAACTGCCCGGCTCGGATTCGTCGGCGTTGATGACGAGGAAGCTGGGGCGCTCTGGCGTCGGCGCCTTGGGCATGAAGCTCCACTTGAGGCCGGTGGGGAACCCTGCCCCGCCGCGCCCGCGCAGGCCCGATGCCTTGATATCCTCGATGATCTGGTCCTGCCCACGCTGCATGAGGGCGGCAGTATTGTCCCAGTCGCCACGCGCCTGCGCGGCTTTCAGGCCCCAGTCCTGATAGCCGTAAACGTTGGTGAAAATGCGGTCTTTGTCAGCGAGGCTCATGCTGCTCTCTCCACGTCATTGCGAGCGCAGCGAAGCAATCCAGTGTTGCGCAGCGCCGCCCTGGATTGCTTCGCGATGCTCGCAATGACGGAATGGGAAAAGTTCATCACCACTCCCCCCGATAATCGTGATTTTCGCTGACCATCGCCGCCAGATTGGTCGGCGCACCGAGCGGTTCGACCGTATGCCGGCCCGGCTCCTGCGTGCCGGTCTTGGGCGTTTCGCCCGCGGCCAGCGCGTCGAGGATGGCGATGGTGCGGTCGTAATCTAGGTCTTCGTAATTGTCGTCGTTGATCTGGACCATCGGCGCGGAGGCGCAATTGCCCATGCATTCGACCTCGGTCAGAGTGAACAGGCCGTCGGGCGTGGTCTTGCCTTTGACCAAACCCTTGTTCTTGCAGGCGGCCATGACATCGTCCGACCCGCGCAGCATGCACGGCGTCGTCCCGCACACCTGCACATGATAGCGGCCGACCGGCACCATATTGTACATGGTGTAGAAGGTCGCGACCTCGAGCGCGCGGATGTAGGGCATGTCGAGCTGGGCCGCGACATATTCGATCACCGGCACCGGCAGCCACCCTTGGGTCTGTGTCTCCGCCCCCACCTGCCGCTGGGCAAGGTCGAGCAGCGGCATGATCGCCGAGCGCTGACGGCCGGCGGGATAGCGGGCGATGATGCGTTCTGCCTGCGCGGCATTCTCCGCCGTCCACGCAAAAGCGCCCCAGCGCGCGCGGGTTTCGGCTTCGTCGGGGAGGGTTATGTCAGCCATGGTGCTTTCCCGGATTTCCCGCGCTGAGAAGATGCCGCATGAGCCATAGATTCATGATCGAAATGATCGTGATGCCCACCATGGCAATGTCGTTTAGCCAGCCGCCTTCTGGCAACAAACCGAACTTGGTTGCGGCAAGCATTCCTACCAGCGCAAGCAATGTAAGCGCTCTAGGCAATGACCAATTATATCGGGTAAGCAAAGCAATCACCGGTCGCACTCCCCGAACACGATATCCATCGCGCCCAGAATCGCGGTCGCGTCCGCCAGCATGTGCCCGCGTGACATGAAATCCATCGCCTGCAGGTGGCTGAACGCGGTCGGGCGGATCTTGCAGCGGTAGGGTTTGTTCGAGCCGTCCGACACCAGATAGACGCCGAATTCGCCCTTGGGGCTTTCGGTCGCGACATAGACTTCGCCGGCGGGGACGTGGAAGCCTTCGGTGTAGAGTTTGAAGTGATGGATCAGCGCCTCCATCGACATCTTCATCTCACCGCGCTTGGGCGGCACCACCTTGCGGTCGAGGCTGGCGATCGGGCCTTCGGGCATCTCGTTGAGGCACTGCTTGATGATGCGCGCCGACTGGTAGACTTCCTCGACGCGGACCATGAAACGGTCATAGCAATCGCCGCGCGTGCCGACCGGGATCTCGAACTGCATCCGGTCATAGACGTCATAGGGCTGCGACCTGCGCAGATCCCAGGCGATGCCGGAGCCGCGGATCATCGGGCCGGAGAAGCCCCATGCGAGCGCGTCTTGCTTGCTGACGGTGGCGATATCGACATTGCGCTGCTTGAAAATGCGGTTGTCGATGACCAGGCTCATCGCGTCGCCGAACAGCTTGGGCAGGCGCGTCTCGCACCATTCGCCGATGTCAGTCAGCAGTTTGAGCGGCACATCCTGATGCACGCCGCCGGGGCGGAAATATGCGCTGTGCATGCGGGCGCCGCTGGCGCGTTCGAAGAAGTTGAGGCAGTCCTCGCGCAATTCGAACACCCACAGGTTGGGGGTCATCGCGCCGACGTCCATGACGTGGCTGCCGATGTTGAGCATATGGTTGCAGATGCGGGTCAACTCGGCGAACAGCACGCGTAAGTATTGGGCGCGCAGCGGCACCTCGAGATCGAGCAGCTTTTCGATGGCGAGCACATAGCTGTGCTCCATGCCCAGGGGAGAGCAATAGTCGAGCCGGTCGAAATAGGGCAGCGCCTGCAGGTAGGTCTTGTACTCGATCAGCTTTTCGGTGCCGCGGTGGAGCAGGCCGACGTGCGGATCGATCCGCTCGATGATTTCGCCGTCGAGCTCCATCACCATGCGCAGCACGCCGTGCGCGGCAGGATGCTGCGGGCCGAAGTTGATCGTGTAGTTGGTGATCTCGCGATCGCCCGCCGTGTTGGCGTCGTCGGGGGTCAGCTCGGCATAGCCGGTGGGGATATCGTAGGTTTCAGCCATGGCTTAGCCCTCCGTCTTCGGCTTGCGCGGGGCGCGGGGTTTCTTCTCAGCCGCCGGCGTTGCGGCCGGATCGGCCTTGGCCGCACGCGGTTTGCGCGCCTTGGGCTTGGCGGCCTCGGTCGAGGCGGGCTCGCCGGCGCCGGTCTGCCCCTTGTTTTCGGTGGTCTTGGGGGTCGGCGGCGGCGGGGCGGCTTTGGCTTCGTCCGACTTCTTGAACTGATCGGCGGTCGCGGGCGTCGGCGCGCCCTTGGCCTCGCCCTGCCCGCCGACCTTCTCGTCGCCGGGCAGAATATAGTCGGCGCCTTCCCACGGGCTCATGAAATCGAAGCTGCGGAAATCCTGCGCGAGGGAGACGGGCTCATAGACCACCCGCTTCTCGGCTTCCGAATAGCGCAGCTCGACATAGCCGGTCAGCGGGAAATCCTTGCGGAAGGGATGGCCGGCAAAGCCATAGTCGGTGAGGATGCGACGCAGGTCCGGGTGCCCGGCGAAGATCACGCCATACATGTCGAACACTTCGCGTTCGAGCCAGCCGGCGCTCGGATAGACGGTGGTGACGGTCGGCACCGGCGTCGCCTCGTCCGTGCAGACGCGGATGCGCAGGCGGTGGTTCTTGGTGACGCTGAGCAGGTGGTAGACCACCTCGAACCGCTCAGGCCGGTCGGGGTAATCGACGCCGGCGATTTCCATCAGCTGCTGATACTGGTGATCGTCGCGCAGCGTCTTCAGAACATCGGCGACGCTGTCACGCGCCACGGTGATGCTGAGTTCGCCGACCAGATCGGCACTGTCGACGACCACGCTGCCGAGCGCGGCCCGGAGCGTATCGAGCAGTCCTTCGGGATTGCGGACGAGGGGGGCAGGAGAGGCCATCTCAGCGCTCCACCGTCCCGGTGCGGCGGATCTTCCGCTGCAACTGCATCACGCCGTAGAGCAACGCCTCGGCGGTCGGCGGGCAGCCGGGGACGTAGATATCGACCGGCACGATGCGATCGCAGCCACGCACGACGCTGTAGCTATAGTGATAATAGCCGCCGCCATTGGCGCAGCTGCCCATCGAAATCACATATTTCGGCTCGGACATCTGGTCATAAACGCGGCGCAGCGCCGGGGCCATCTTGTTGCACAGCGTGCCGGCAACGATCATCACGTCCGACTGACGCGGGGACGCGCGCGGGGCGACGCCGAAGCGCTCCATGTCGTAGCGCGGCATGTTCACATGGATCATCTCGACCGCGCAGCAGGCGAGGCCAAAGGTCATCCACCACAGGCTGCCGGTGCGCGCCCAGTTGAACAGGTCCTCGGTGCTGGTGACGAGGAAGCCCTTGTCGTCGACCTCCGACGAGAGATCGCGGAAAAAGGCCTCGTCGGGGCCGGTGCCGTCGGCGGGAATCTGTGCGCCCTGCGGCAGGATGATCGAAGGAGAGGTGGCCATGCTGCTCATTCCCAATCCAGAGCGCCCTTCTTCCACGCATAGACCAGCCCAAGGACCAGTTCGCCGAGGAAGACCATCATCGTCGCCCAGCCTGCCCAGCCGATTTCCTCCAAGCTGACCGCCCAAGGGAAGAGGAAGGCGGCTTCGAGATCGAAAATGATGAAAAGAATAGCAACAAGATAGAAACGCACGTCGAACTGGCCGCGACTGTCCTCGAACGCGGGGAAGCCACATTCATATTCGGTGAGCTTGTTGGTGTCCGGCTTGTGGCTGCCGGTCAGGCGCGAGACACCCATCGGCAGGAACACGAACAGTGTCGAAATCCCGACTGCCACAAACAGGAACAGCAGGATCGGGGCATATTGCGACAGGTCGACCACGCGGGCTTCTCTCTTGGCTCAAAGGTGCCGGGAGAGGCACCGAACGGGGCGCTTCTAGGCCCGAAAATCCGCAGTCGCAAGGCTCGCAACCGCCTTTTTGCTGCGCTGCGAAGCGTTTGCAATCGCGCGGCGTACGCCGCTCGATTCCGTAACGTCAGGCGTTGCGCAGCGCCCCCGCAACCAGCTTGTGCAGCTTGCTGTGCAGCCCGTCGTTGGCGGCGAGAAACTCGCTGCGTTCGAGGCTGCGCTCGCCACCGCGGAAGTCGGTGACGAAACCGCCCGCTTCCTTGACCAGCAGCATGCCCGCAGCGACATCCCACGGCGACAGGTCCGATTCCCAGAAACCGTCGAAACGGCCGGCAGCGACCCAGGCAAGATCGAGCGCGGCGGCGCCGAATCGGCGGATGCCGGCGACTTCGGGGGCTACCGCGCCGAAGATGCGGGTCCACTGGCCCATGTCGCCATGGCCGAAATAGGGGATACCGGTGGCGATCAGCGCATCGGCAAGGTCGCGACGGGCGGACACGCGCAGGCGTTGGTCATGGCGCCATGCCCCCCTGCCCCGCTCGGCCCAGAAGCTTTCGTCGGTGACCGGCTGATAGACAAGACCGGCGACGATGTCCCCCCAGCCGCCGTCGGGCCGCGCATCCTGCACGGCGATCGAAATGGCGAAATGGGGGATGCCGTGCAGGAAGTTGCTGGTGCCATCGAGCGGATCGACCACCCAGCGCGGCTTGCCCGGTGCACCTTCGACAACGCCGCCCTCTTCCATCAGGAAGCCCCAGTCGGGGCGGGCGCGCTGCAATTCCTCGAACAGCGTTGCCTCGGCCGCCTTGTCGGCGCGGCTGACGAAATCGGCCGGCCCCTTGCGGGACACCTGCAGATGCTCGACCTCGCCGAAATCGCGGCGCAGCTTGTTGCCCGCCTTGCGCGCGGCGCGTTCCATGACGGTGATGACGCCGGATTGTGCGGCCATGATATTGTCTCCCTCTCCCCGCTGGGGAGAGGGCCGGGGAGAGGGGCAGTCCTGATCCTCCGGCCATTGGTCTTGAGTAGAGAGACTGCCCCTCCCCCTGGTACTCTCCCCGGCGGGGAGAGGGTATTTCAGTCCGCGCGCCTCACATATTCGCGGTCGTAGACGTTGACGACGATGCGGGTGCCGCTTTCGATGTGCGGCGGCACCATCACGCGCACGCCATTGTCGAGCTTGGCAGGCTTGTAGCTGGACGACGCGGTCTGACCCTTCACCACGGCGTCGGCCTCGACGATGGTTGCTTCGGCAAATTCGGGCAGCTCGACCGAGATCGGGCGCTCGTCCCACAGTTCGAGCACGACATCCATGCCGTCCTGCAGGAAGTCGGCGGCATCGCCCAGCAGGTCGCGCGGCAGGGTGATCTGCTCGTAGCTGTCCTTGTCCATGAAGACGAGATCCTCGCCCTCGGCATAGAGATACTGGAAATCCTTGGTGTCGAGGCGGACCTTTTCGACCGTGTCGGCGCTGCGGAAACGGACGTTGGTCTTGCGACCATCGACCAGATTCTTCATTTCGACCTGCATGAAGGCGCCGCCCTTGCCCGGCTGGGTGTGCTGGATCTTCGCGACCTTCCAGATGCCGCCTTCATATTCGAGGATGTTGCCGGGACGGATGTCCACGCCGCTGATCTTCATGGGAATTGCACCTTGGATGGGCGCGCTGCGCCGGGGTTGACAGGGGAAAAGAGCCGAGGCGCCAGTCTGACCGGCACCGGAGGCGGGCGCTTAGCGAAGCGGCACGCCAAAGGCAAGATTGGCATGCCGGAGCGCGATTTGCGACGAGCCGTTCATCGCCGTGACAGCGCTCACGCGGCATGGATGTCGCTTCGGTCCAAGACGCGGGCATCCGATAGTCATAAGTTGAGAACCATGAGCAGGACAGCAACCATCGAGCCGACAGCGCGCAAGGCCGCCCCCGCGGCGGGCCTGTTCGGCGCCATGACGTTCCGGCAGCCTCCCCCGGCTGCGCGCGACGCGGGCGAGCCCAGCACCGAGGAATTCGTCGAGGATTATCTCTCCGGCACCCACGCCCACCCGCTGTGGGAGCAGCCCGCCGCCCGCGACCGGGGCTAGGCCGTGTACGCTGGCGGCCGGGTTCAGGCCCGGGCGGTGCCAGCCATGGCCTTTGCAAGGGCCGTCACTGCGGCCGCCGGTCCTTGCGGATGGGTCCAGACCGCAGCCGAAACCGCCAAGAAATCCGCTCCGGCCGCCACCAGCGGCGCGCAATTGTCGGGGGTGATTCCGCCGATCGCGACGCACGGAATTTCCGAAACGGTGGTCCACCAGCCGAGCAGGGCCGGATCGGCACGATGCTCGACCTGCTTGGTGGTGGTCGGGAAATAGGCACCGAAGGCGACATAGTCTGCACCCGCCTCCCCCGCGTCCATCGCCAGATGGCGGCTGGCATGGCAGGTCACGCCGATCTGGGCATCCGGGCCGAGCAACTGCCGCGCCTCGCGCGGGTCGCCATCGCCCTGTCCCAGATGCACGCCATCGGCGGCAATCCGTTTGGCCAGCGCCATATCGTCATTGACGATGAAGGCGACGTCATGCGCGGCGCAGATCGCCTGCAGCGGCGCGGCGAGGCGCGCCGCCTGATGCTGATCGACGCCCTTGACGCGAAACTGGAAGGCCGCGACCTGCCCGCTGGCGACCGCCTCCGCCAGCCGATCGGGAAAGGCACCGCCGACTTCGAGCGGCGAAATCAGGTAAAGCTGGCAGGGGGGTCGGGCCTGGCCACCGAAGCGGGCAGCAAAATCGGGGTCGAGCGCAAGGGCATCGCCATCGTCGTCATGGTTGAGATCGTTCATGGCGTGGCTCTAGCCGATAGGCGCGACGCTGCGAAGTGCAATCACGGATGGATGGGGGACGCTGGCCGCGATCGGATGCATGGCATCCGCGATGGCCGTGCATCAGGCAAAGATCAGCGATTGCCCGCCAGTATCTCTATCTGCCGCATCCCGACGTCGTCGAGCGCGGCGCGGGTCGGGGTGATGATCTGGATGATGGGCTGCAGCCGATTGAACGTCACCTGCCCGTTGGCCATCTGGTTGGCACCGGTCCGCAGCGCGGCCGAGTAGCGCCGCCAGATACCGATATTCTCGATCGACAGCGCCTCGATGCGCTGGGCGCGTTCGAACAGGATCGGGCGCTGCCCGCCTGCTGTTGCCGCGTCCGCTTCGGCGGCCTGCTTCGCCGCGCGTGCGGTGACGGTCGCCTCCTCGGCAATCGCATCGATCTGATCGGCGTAGCGCAGCAAATCCGCCGGCAAGGCGGGGTCGGTGCGGCCGGCGACGAGGCGGCTAGCGGTGTCGATCATGCGCCCGCCAGCCTCGAAGAACAGCACCTCGAACCGCGCCGCGTGGTAATCGCTGGTGTCCGGCTGCGATGTCGCCAGCGCCGCGCGGGCAAACAGCCGCTGACTGTCATACAATGCCGCAGCCGAGCGGAACAGATTGGCCGCAGCCGTCCGCCCTGCCGCCTCGTCGTTGGCGAGCATGGCATCGAGCAGCGCGGGGAAGCCAGCCACGGTCGCGTCGATCTGTGTCAGCATGGTCAGCATCTGCTGCTTTACGGCGGTCGGCTGCAAGTCGGCCGGCAGGTCGATCGCGTTGAAAGCGGGCGTTGCGATACCCTCGACCGCGGTGCGCGACCGGGCGATGTCTGCCCGTGTGCGATCGATCACGCCCATGAAGCTGGCGGCAGCGGCACGGACATTGGGGCTGGACATGGTCTGTCCCCAAGCCCCTTGCAATTCCCGCACCGACTCAAGCGCCGGCGACACTGCCTGGTTGACGCCGAGCAGCCATTGGCCGAACGCCTCCGACTGGCGGCTGGCCTCGGCAATTGTCGCGTTCTCGACTGCGGCCTGCTTGCCGTCGCTGGCCGTTTGCGCGGCAGCGGGTGCCGCCGACAATAGTCCCGCCACCACAAAAATCGTTCCAAACCGTATCATGCGCCCGCGCTCCAGACAGAAACGCGGCACCGACCGCGTCACTGCCTGACTCTACTGTTGCAGACCGGCAATGAACAGCCGCGATGGTCAGGCCTTGCGGACCGAGGCCCCATGGATGGCGTCGATAGCCGAACCGAGTGCCGCGTCGAACGCCTCATCGCTCATCTGGTGGCGGAGATCCTCGAGCAATGCGCGGCTGAAGCTGGCGATGATGCCGCGGTTCCTGGCCAGCTCGGCACAGGCATCGGGGCGATTGAAACCACCCGACAGCGCCACCACGCGCAGCACCTTGGGATGATCGACCAGCGGATCGAATGTGCCCGGAACGACGGGCAGAGACAGCTTCAGCATCACCTGCTGACCCTCCGGCAGCTCGTCGAGGTTGGCGAGAATCTCCTCGAGCAGCATGGAGTCGCAATCGGCGCGGGTGGCGGACTTGATATTCACCTCAGGCTCGATGATCGGCATCATCCCGTGCGCCAGCACCTGCGCGCCGACGGCGAACTGCTGCCGGACCACGGCAGCGATGCCGTCGCGGTTGGCGGAATTGATGACCGAACGTTCCTTGGTACCGAACACGTTCAGCGCCTTGGCCTTGGTAAGCAGCGCATCGAGATCGGGCATCGGTTTCATCAGCTGGACGCCGTTGGCCTCGTCCTCCAGACCCTTGTCGATCTTGATGAAGGGGACGATGCCGCGCTCCAGCAGCGCGGCGGGCGTCGGCTTGCCGTCGACCTCGCCGTCCATGGTGCGCTCGAACAGAATCGCGCCGATCACCTTGTCCCCGGTGAAGCAGGGCGAGGTGATGATGCGGCTGCGCATGGCGTGGATCAGCGCGAACATCTCCTCGTCGGTCGAGAAGGCATCGGCCTCTATGCCATAACCCTTCAGCGCCTTGGGCGTGGAGCCGCCGGACTGGTCGAGCGCTGCGATAAAGCCTTGCCCTGCGGCGATTTTGGCGTGCATTTCGGCGAAGGTGGAAAGCGCGGTCATCTGAAACTCCGGGGGTTACGCATACGTATGTGATGCGCCGTTAGCGGCGAGGTACGTTTCGGGCAACGGCTGTTTCGCCGGTTTTGGCAGGTGGGCAGCGCGGGGGCGCCTCTCCGCCCTGGTACGTGACCCGGAGCTACGCGGTCAAAGCGCCTCGATACCCGCGGCCATGCTTGCGGCAGCCGCAGCGGCGGCGACCGCGCCGCGCCGCGATTCGATCATCTCGTTGATCCACAACTGTTCGCCCTGACGACGCAGCCAGCGCTGCGGCTGGTAAGCAAGCGGCTCGTCGGCCCGGTCCAGCGGAATGGCGTCGAGCGCGGCGGAATCGATGGTGGGCAGCGTGTCGCGGTGGTCGGCGAGATGGCGGCACAGCCACTCGAAACGGCGGACATGCCCGCCGTTGCGACGCAGCCCCGAGCGGGTCGCCAGCTCGAAACTGTGGCTGACGATGGTGACCAGCGCATGATCGTTGGCGGCGGCGTGCGTCAGGGCAGCGGCCATTTCCTCCGCGCTGAGCGCGCAAATCTGCAGCGTGCGCGCGGTCTGGCCTCGGTCTTCGAGAAAGCCGACCGGGAACAGGTTCATGCCCTGATGGCGCAGCGGCGCCAGGCTGCGCGGCGGGGCACCGATGCGGCTGACATCGGGCCAGGCGGCGTTGAAGCTGCTGTCGTGGCGGATGCCGATCCGAGCCAGAGCCGCGAGTGTGGCGTCATCGGCGGCATAGCTGCCGGCGCGAAAAGCGCGCGGCGCCGGTGCGCCGGCGGCCATGAGCAGTGCCTTGGCTTGCGCCAGCAGAGTGCCCTGTTCATCGGCGCCATAATCGATGAGATTGCCGGGTGCGGCCTGTGCCCGACGGGTGGCACTGGCGCCATACCAGCCCGGGTGCAGGTGGAGCTGCACATCCTGCCCCGCCCCGACGATGGTCGAGACGATCCGCTCGATCAGCTCCAGGCCGTAGACATGAGCCGGTGCGGGATCGACGAAGAAGCAGGCCTTGAGGCCATGCTCGTTCAGACGCGCCAGTTGCCAGCTCAGGCCGACGCCGGCCGGTTCGATCGACCGGCGGTAGATTTCCTCCGGCGCATGGCCGGCGACATGGTGTCGCCAGGCCAGCTCGGTATCGACAGTCAGGAAAACGCGGGTCGCCATGCCCGCCTATTAGCAAGCGGGCATGAAAAAGCTGTTATCGCAGCAGAGCGGCAACACCGGGCAGGTCCTTACCTTCCATCCATTCGAGGAAGGCGCCGCCGGCGGTCGACACAAAGCTGAAATCGCCGGCCACGCCCGCGTGGTTGAGTGCGGCCACCGTATCGCCGCCGCCAGCGACCGACACCAGCGAGCCTTCGCGCGTCAGCGCCCCGGCGGTGCGCGCCAGCGCGACGGTGGCGGCATCGAAGGGCGGCGTTTCGAACGCACCGAGCGGGCCGTTCCACACCAGTGTGCGGCATGTCTTGAGGACATCGGCCAACGCCTCTGTCGCGGCCGGGCCGACATCGAGAATCATCTCGTCGGCCGCCACTTCATGCACATTGGAGGTGCGCAAGCTCGGCGGATTGGCACCGAATTCGGTGGCGACGACGACATCGTATGGCAAGTGCACGGTGCAGTTCGCCGCGTCGGCCGCCGACAATATGTCCTCCGCGGTTCCGGCAAGATCATGCTCGCACAACGACTTGCCAACGTCGATGCCACGCGCCGCGAGGAAGGTGTTGGCCATGCCGCCGCCGATGATCAGATGATCGACCCGGCCGACCAGATGGCGCAGCACGTCGATCTTGCTTGACACCTTGGCCCCGCCGACCACGGCAGCAACCGGGCGTTCGGGGCTGCCGAGCGCGCGTTCCAGCGCCTTCAGTTCGGCCTCCATCGCCCGGCCGGCAAAGGCCGGCAGCACATGCGCCAGCCCTTCGGTCGAGGCATGCGCGCGGTGCGCGGCGGAAAAGGCATCATTGACATAGATGTCGCCGATTTCGGCCATCGCGGCGACCAGTGCCGGGTCGTTCTTTTCCTCTCCGGCATGGAAACGGGTGTTCTCCAGCACCGCGATGTCCCCCGGCGCCAGCACCGTCAGCCCGGCCTTCGCGCCTTCGCCGACACAATCGGAGATGAACATCACGCTGCGGCCGAGCGTGTCGGCGACTGCGTCGATGACCAGGCTCAGCGACATCGCCGGATTCTTTGCGCCCTTGGGACGGCCGAAATGCGACAGCAGCAGCACGATCGCGCCCTTGTCGGCGAGTTCGAGCACCGTCGGCGCCATCGCCGCAAGGCGGGTGGCGTCGCTGACCGCGCCATCCTGCATCGGCACGTTGAGATCGACGCGGACCAGCACACGCTGGCCATGGACATCGCCGATGTCGTCGAGGGTCTTGAAGCTCATAGCGGTTCCTTGTTCCCCTCATCGCACCGCGCCGCCCATGTCTGGCGGCCAGCGACGCCCTTGCCTAGATCAGCCCTGCCATCACGCCGGCGGTGTCGACCATGCGGTTGGAGAAGCCCCACTCATTGTCGTACCAGCTGACGACGCGCACCAGCTTGCCGTCGATCACCGCGGTTTCCAGGCTGTCGATGGTCGAGCTCGCCGGGCAATGGTTGTAGTCGATCGACACCAGCGGCTCGTCGGAAAAGGCGAGCACGCCCTTGAACGCGCCTTCAGCAGCGGCCTTGAGCAGCGCGTTGACCTCTTCCTTGCTGGTGTCGCGCTTGGGGGTGAAGGTCAGGTCGACCAGGCTGACGTTGGGCGTCGGCACGCGGATCGCCGAACCGTCGAGCTTGCCCTTGAGCTCGGGCAGCACCTCGCCCACCGCGCGCGCGGCGCCGGTGGTGGTCGGGATCATCGACATCGCGGCCGCGCGCGAGCGGCGCGGATCGCTGTGGATCTGGTCGAGGATCTTCTGGTCGTTGGTATAGGCGTGGACCGTCGTCATCAGGCCACGCTCGATGCCCAGCGCATCGTTCAGCACCTTGGCGACCGGCGCCAGGCAGTTGGTGGTGCAGCTTGCGTTCGACACGATGGTGTGATCGCCGGTCAGCTTGTCGTGGTTGACGCCATAGACGACCGTCAGATCGACGCCCTTGGCCGGGGCGGACACCAGCACACGCTTGGCACCGGCTGTGATGTGCTTGCCGGCGGAATCGCGGTCGGTGAAGAAGCCGGTGCACTCGAGCGCGATGTCGATGCCCATCTCGGCGTGCGGCAGATTGGCGGGATCGCGCTCCTTGGTGACGCGGATGCGCTTGCCGTTGACGATCATCGTGTCGCCATCGGTGCTGACCTCGCCGGGAAAGGCACCGTGCACGCTGTCGCGCTTGAACAGCAGGGCGTTGGCCTTGGCGTCGGCCAGATCGTTGATCGCGACCAGATCCAACCCGCAATCGGGGCGCTCGAGGATGGCGCGGGCGACGAGGCGGCCGATGCGGCCGAATCCGTTGATGGCTACCTTGACGGCCATGACTTTACTCCGTGGGTTGGGACAGTTTCTGAACGATTTGCGGGACGATCTTGTCAACGGTCAGTCCGAAATGGTCGTAGAGCGCGGCAATCGGTGCGGACGCGCCGAAGCTGTCGATGCCGATGCGCAGGCCGTCGAGCCCGGCGTAGCGCTCCCAGCCAAAGGTCGTGCCGGCCTCTATTGTGACGCGCAGCAGATCGGGCGTACCCAGCAGCGTGGCCCGATAGTCGGCATCCTGGCGGTCGAAGCGGCTGGTACAGGGCATGGAGACGACGTCAGCGCCGATCCCCTGCCCTTCCAGCGCCTCTGCCACGCCGACGGCAATCGCGACTTCGGATCCCGTCGCGATCAGCACCACCTTGCGGGCAGCGGTCGCGCCGCGCAGGCGATAGGCGCCGCGCGCGCACAGATTGTCCGATGCATCGTCGCGCAGCGCCGGCAGATCCTGCCGGGTCAGCGCCAGCAGCGAAGGACCGGCGGCCTGCTCGAGCGCCAGTTCCCAGCATTCGGCGGTCTCGAGCGCATCGGCGGGGCGATAGACGTCGAGCCCCGGCATCGCCCTGAGGCTCTGCAGATGCTCGATCGGCTGGTGCGTCGGCCCGTCCTCACCAAGGCCGATGCTGTCGTGCGTCATCACATAGACGACGCGCGCCTGCTGCAATGCGGAGAGGCGGATCGCAGCCCGGCAATAGTCGGCAAAGACCAGGAAGGTGCCGCCATAGGGCACCACGCCGCCGTGCAGCGCCATGCCGTTCATCGCCGCCGCCATGCCGAATTCGCGGATGCCGTAATAGACATAGCGCCCGGCATAATCCTCTCGGCTGATCGGCCGGGTCGCGGACGTTTTGGTGTTGTTGGAGCCGGTCAGGTCGGCCGAACCGCCGACCAGCGGCACGAACTGCTCGGTGAGCGCACCCAGCGCCTTTTCGGAGGCCTTGCGGGTCGCCATCTTCGGGCCATCGCTGGCAAGCCCGGCCTTGTAGGCCTGCCACGCCGGATTGCCGGCCACGTCGAGCACCGGCGCGCCGAACAGCGCGCCATCCTTGCCGCTCGCCGCCAGCCGGGCCGACCATGCGTGATGCGCGATCGCGCCGCGGGCGCCGATGGCGCGCCATTCGGCAACGATATCGCCGGGCAGCTCGAACGGCGCATGGTCCCAGCCCAGCTCGGTGCGGGCGGCAGCGACCTCGTCGGCGCCGAGCGGCGAACCGTGCGTGGCCGACGTGCCCTGCTTGTTGGGAGCGCCATAACCGATGACAGTGCGGCAGGCGACGAGGCTGGGCCGCGGATCTGCAATCGCCGCATCGATGGCGCGGCGGATGTCGGCCACGTCATGCCCGTCGCAGGCCACGGTATGCCATCCGGCGGCCGCATGGCGCGCCGCGATGTCCTCGCTGGTCGACAGCGATGTCGCGCCATCGATGGTGATGCGATTGTCATCCCACAGCACGATCAGCCGACCGAGGCCAAGATGCCCGGCAAGCCCGACCGCTTCGTGGTTGATACCTTCCATCAGGCAGCCATCGCCTGCGATCACGAACGTGCGGTGGTCGACCAGATCGTCGCCATGCACCGCATTGAGATGCCGCTCGGCCAGCGCCATGCCGACGGCAGTGGCAAGCCCCTGCCCCAGCGGACCGGTCGTCGTCTCGACACCCGCCAGTTCGAAATTCTCGGGATGTCCGGCACATGGACTGCCAAGTTGACGGAAGTTGCGAAGGTCGTCGAGCGTCGGGTGCGCATAGCCGGAGAGGTGCAGCAGCGCGTAGATCAGCATCGATCCATGGCCCGCCGACAGCACGAAGCGGTCGCGGTCCGGCCAGTGCGGGGCGGCGGCGTCGAACTTCAGATAATCGCGGAACAGCACGGTCGCGACATCGGCCATGCCCATCGGCATGCCGGGGTGGCCGCTGTTGGCCGCCTGCACCCCATCCATCGCCAGCGCACGGATGGCATTGGCGAGGCGACGGTCATCGACGGACATGCTGTTTCCCTTGCGTGACGCGCCTTCGGCCAACGGTGCCGGAGCAGGTTCCGGCTTCCGATTCGGCGCGACGCCCCTTTGCTGTCCCCTGCCCCAAGCGTCAACCGCAGCGGTTTCGCCTGCGTGCCGGCCGATGGTTTACAGCGACGCAACGCAAAGGCTATGTCCGGCGCATGGCCGACCCGCGTCTAGTGCAATCGATCGAGCGTCTGGAACGTGCCGTCGCGGCGCTGGAAAGCGGCATCGGCACGCAGCATGACCGTGACGTAGCCGCGCCCAGAGACGAGGAATTGCGGGCCGAGGTGCGCGCGGTGATCGACGAGCTCGACCGCATGATCGCCGTCCGGCATGGCTGAGGTGCAGCTCAGCATCGGCGGCCACAGCTATATGGTCACCTGCGCCGACGGCGAGGAGGCGCATCTGCAGCGGCTCGGCGGCCTGGTCGATGCCGAGGTGCGCGCCGCGCGCGGATCGGTCGGCGGACTCAGCGAAAGCCGGCAATTGCTGTTCGCGGCGCTGTTCCTGGCCGACAAGCTGCCCGACTCCAGCGGCGACGATGCCGCGCTTGCCGACAAAATCGACGCGCTTGCGGCACGGATAGAGACGCTCGCCACCGCCCTCGCGAGGGGTTGAGAAAGCGGGTGACAATGCTTAGCTTGTGCCTCGACGGGTACTGCCTGGTGCGAGGCTTAGCGAAAATCCCTGAGGCGATAAAATCATCCATGGGGGCTGTCCCTGCCCGGGTCCTGGCCCGACGTATATGGTCCCCACCTGACGTTACTGGCGTCAGAGGATATTCCAGCCACCGGCCAATGCGGTCCCGTCACCCAGCCTATGACCTGGATTGCCGGCAATGAGCGGCAGCAAGCCCCAGATTCGCGATGCCTTGCGGCGCACCCGCGCGGCCTATGCGGCGCAGTGCACGGCCCCGGTGGTTCCGCCGGAGGCGCTGCACGCCCGTCTCGGCGGCACGATTGCCTCCTATCGACCGATCGGCTCGGAAATCGACCCCGCGCCGCTCGAGACGCTGATCCGCGCCCAGGGCGGCCAGCTCTGCTACCCCCGCGTCGAAGGCGCCGGGCTGATGCGCTTCCTGTTACCGTTGGCCCATGCCGACTGGGAAGAAGGCCCCTATGGTGTCATCCAGCCGCGCGGCCATTGTGCCGAGGCCGAGCCTGCGCTGGTCATCGTGCCGCTGCTGGCGTTCGACCGGCGGGGGCACCGACTCGGTCAGGGCGGCGGCTATTACGACCGCGCGCTGGCCCGGCTGCCCGACGCCTACCGGCTGGGCATTGCCTGGTCGGTGCAGGAAATCGACGAGGTACCGGTCGCCGAGTGGGACATTCCGCTCGATGCGATACTGACCGAACAGGAGTGGATCCTACCGTGATCGAACCGCAACCCGACCCTAGCTGGCGCAAGCCGGCGGGCGCAGGCCTGATCCTGCTGATCATTGCCGTGTGGGCGGCATTGGTGGTGACGGTCATCGAATGGATGAGCCCGCTGCCGACGCTGGCCGCGATCCTGGTCTATGCCGTTGCCGGAATCGTGTGGATCCTGCCGCTGCGGCCGATACTGCTGTGGATGGAAACCGGGCGGTGGCGCTGATTTCCTGCGCCGGACGGGCAGGAAATGGCGCGAGTGACGGGGCTCGAACCCGCGACCTCCGGCGTGACAGGCCGGCGCTCTAACCAACTGAGCTACACCCGCGTTCGGTGTGGAGCGGCGCGATTATGCGCGAGCGACGGACAAGTCAACCGCTCGCGCCGGCATTCGCAACATTTTCTTCTTCGCCCGGTTCGACCCGCGAAACCGGCGGTGCCCACTCCGGCCGCTCGCCGCGGAAGGAGAGGAACAGGGTCTGCGCGATGATCAGGATCGGCACCGCAAGCAGTGCGCCAGGCGTTCCCCATACCCAGCCCCAGAAGCTCAACGATATCAGGATCAGCATGGGATTGATGGTGAGCCGGCGCCCCAGCACCAGCGGCGTGACGATATTGGCCTCCACCGTGTGCAGCCCGATCTGGATCATCGCCGGCAAGAGCGCGAGGCCCACCGAATCGAAGGTCATCAGCCCGCCGATGCCGAGCAGCCCGGCCGCGACGATCGGCCCAACATAGGGAATGAAGTTGCACAGCGTGACGATGCCGCCCCACATGAAGGGAGACGGCATGCCGAGCGCCCACAGCAGCAGCGCGACCGAGAGGCCCAGCATCGCATTGATGAAGACGATGGTCGACAGATAGGCCGAAGTGGCGTCGACCACATTCTGGATGACGCGCGCGGTGTTCATCGCATCGTCGAAGCTGCCCCGGCTGCGGATGGTGCGGCCGCGCAGGCGCGTCCAGCCGGCGAGGAAGAAATAGATCAGCAGGATGGCAAACAGCGTCTGGATTGCCGCCGCAGGGGCAGACCCGGTCAGATAGTCGAGCAATGACGTCGGCGTCTGAACGGCGACCTGCTGCATCTGCGCGGCGGTATTGTCCGCAAATGCCGTCAAGGCTTCATCCACATAGCGCTGCAGGCTGGCGTAGAAATCGATCAGCGGCGCCAGATTGGCCTGAATGCGCGGCAGGCTCTCGGGCAGCCGCACGAACCAGCCGCTCGCTGGCACCACGATCAGCGCCAGTCCGCCGTTGATGAGCAGAAGGAAGGCAAGGACACAGGCCAGCGCGGCAAGGCCCGACGGCACGCCGCGCCGCTCGAGCCATTCGAGCGCCGGCACCAGCGCTATGGCAATGACGATCGCAGCGGTGATCGGCAGGAAGAATTCGGCGCCGGCCTGAAGCGCAAACGGTGTGCCGAGCGCGACGGCGGTCACCACCGCATAGGCCGCCATGCGGATATAACCCAGGGTCAGCGGATTGGGTGGCGGCGGCGTGGGGGGAAGTGCCGGAGGAGATGACGTCATAACCGCCGGGTTATGACAGGAGAAGGTGCTGACGTCACGCCGCCAATGCATCCGCCATTAACCGGTCGTTTGTCTTTTTTCGGCATAGCCAATGCCACCAGATGGCAAGAGGACCAGCTATGCCAACCGATTACAACACCGGCGCGCGCCGTTTCAACGCGCGCACCGCGACTGCAGCCATAGCCCTGATGGCCGCTTTTTCCGTGGCTTCGACGGCCCAAGCGACCGGCACACGTGCCGGCACGGTCATCGATAACACGGCGACGGCCACCTATGACGAAGGCGGCACGCCGGTCCAGGTCAACTCGAATCTCAACAGCCTGACCGTCGACGAACTGCTCGACACCGTCGTGGCGTGGGACAATGGTGCCGACGTGCCGACCACGCCCGGCGCGACCGGCGGGGCGCTGACCTTTACGGTCACCAACACCGGCAACGGCCAGGAAGCGTTCCTGCTCTCCACCGTCAACACCCTCGGCGGCGACGATTATGACCCGACCTCGGTGTCGATCGTCATCGACGATGGCGATGGCGTCTATGAGCCGGGAATCGACACCGTCTATGTCGCCGGCGCCGGCAACCCTGTCCTCAATCCCGACCAGACGATCACCGTCTTTGTCGTCGCCAACACGCCTGGCGGTCTTTCCGACGGCGATCGCGGCGGCATCCGCCTGACGGCTGCTGCCGTGACCGGCACCGGCGCGCCCGGCACGACCTTTGCTGGCCAGGGCGAAGGCGGTGGCGATGCCGTTGTCGGCACCACCGGCGCCGACGGCACCGACGATGGCTATTTCCAGGTGGCCGCGGCCACCGTTTCGCTGGTCAAGTCGGCGACGGTCGTCGATCCGTTCGGGGGCAGCAATGCCGTGCCGGGATCGACCATCACCTACCAGATCGTCGCGACGACCTCCGGGTCGGGCAGCCTGCCCAACCTTGCGATCAACGACGCCATCCCGGCCGGCACCACCTATGTGCCGGGCTCGATCACGCTGGGCGGCAGCACCCTTACCGACGCCAGCGATGCCGACGCCGGTCGCTTCGCATCGAACAGCATTTCCGTTGCGCTCGGAACGGTCGCAGGCGGGCAAACCCGCACCGTGACGTTCCAGGTGACCATCAACTGAAGGATCGGACCATGATCTATCGTTTCGCCTTGCTCATCGCCGCGTTGATCGCCGCGCCGGCCGCTGCCCAGAGCGGCAATGCCGTCTCGCTCGTCAGCGACGTGCTGGTCGAGCGCAGCACCACCGATGCCAACGGCCGCACCCAGACCACGCTGGAGGAGCCGACCACGGTCGTCCCGGGCGACAAGCTGGTGTTCGTGTTACGCTACCGGAACAATGGCGCGCAGCCGGCGACCGACTTCGTCGTGACCAACCCGTTGCCCGAAGCGGTCGCCTTCCAGGCAGCCGGCGACGAGCGCGCCGAAGTGTCGGTCGATGGCGGTCGCAACTGGGGGCGGCTCGCATCGCTCACCATCCGCGAAGCCGACGGCAGCCAGCGCCCCGCGCAGGCGAGCGACGTGACCCATATTCGCTGGGCCTTTGCCCAGCCGATCCCGGCCGGAGAAGCCGGACGACTGATGTTCCGCGGCATCGTTCGATAACCCATTGATATCGCGGACTTACGTCACCCGGCGGTGCCGGGTCGCACCCCTGCACCCAAAAAGGATACAGCAATGACCAGTAAGCTGTTGCATCTCGGGTCGGGCAGCCTGTTGGCCATTGCCATTGTCGGTTCCGCACCGGCGATGGCAGCGGGCACGACTGCCGGATCCTCCATCACCAACACCGCGACCATCAACTACCAGGTTGGTGGCGTGGCTCAGCCGTCGATCAACGACAGCGACGTGTTCGTCGTCGACCGTCGCATCGACCTGACCGTCGCCGAGCTCGGCAATGCCACGACCGTTGTCGTGCCTGGCCAGTCGGCGGCCGTGACCACCTTCACGGTCACCAACACCTCGAACGCGCCGCTCGACTTCCTGTTGACGGCCACCCAGACCACGGGCGGAACGGCGTCGCACGGCGGCACCGACAATTTCGATGTCACCGCGCTGACGCTCTATCGCGACACCAACGGCAACAACAGCTATGACGCCGGCACCGACGTCGCAGTCACCTTCCTCGACGAAGTGGCTGCCGACGCCAGCGTGACGGTGTTTGCCGTGGCCAACGTGCCGCTGAGCCGCGCCACCAACGACGTCGCCAACGTCCGCCTGACCGCAACCGGCCGCGAAGCCGGTGCCAGCGGCACGCAGGGCGCAGCGCTGACTCAGACCACCGGCGCCAACACTGCCGGCATGGATACGGTGTTCGCCGATGCCGCCGGTGTCGCCGATGCCTTGCGCGACGCAGCGCACAGCGACGATGACGATTACACCGTCGTCACCGCGACGCTGACGCTCGACAAGCGCAGCACCGTGATCAGCGATCCGGTCAACGGCACGACCAATCCCAAGCTGATCCCTGGTGCGACGGTCGAATATTGCATCGCCGTGAGCAACGCCTCGGGCGGCGCTGCGGCCAACAATATCGCCGTCAGCGATATCCTGCCGGCAACATTGACCTATGTCGCGAGCTCGATCCGCCTCAACGGCACCGTGACCGGTCTGACCTGCAACGCCGATGGTTCGGCGGGCGGCAGCTTCGCGTCGGGGACCGTGTCGGGCACGATCACCACTGTGGCCGCGGGCGATACGCGCACGCTCGTCTTCCGCGCCACCGTCAACTGATCTCCTAGGGGCCGATTTGCCGACGTGGACCAGCGTCAGGCAATTCGGCCCTTTGGTGTCTGACCGAATTAACCATGTCCTTGTGGCGCTCCCTCACTTTCGCTTCGCTTGCCGCGGCGGCGACCCTTTTCGGGTCCCCGGGGCATGCGCGCGTGGTGAGCAACATAGCGACCATCGACTGGACCAGCCCATCCGGGCCCATCCGCCAGCGATCCAACCAGGTCGACGTGCGCGTCACCGCGCCTCCCGGTCCGATCCAGGCTGAAATCTATCGCATCGAGCCGCTGGGTAGCGGCATTCCGTCCCGCATCGACGGCAGCGGCTGCGGTGTCATCGGGCCGGTTGCGTCGAGCGACCCCGGCGGCCCGGCCGTTTCCACCGGGCCATCGCCGGTGTCGCTGGTCCCCGCCAGCCAGTTTTCCGCCGGACAGTCGGTCGCCTTCGGCGTTCGCTCCGCCGCGGATAATCGCGATCCGCTGACCCGGGACAGCTTTGAAGTCGTCATCCGCACCGCCAATGGCGACCTGGAGCGCGTGCGTCTGCGCGAAGATGCGCCCGACAGCGGATTTTTCGTGGGCTATATTGCCACCATCCGCACGCCACCGGCGCCGGTCAGCCTCGATTGTCGCTTGTCCGTCGATGCCGGCGAAGCGATCCGCCTGACGCTCAGCCGCGACGGTTCGAGCGAGGAACTGGCGAGCGCGACGGTCAGTTTTCTGGTCGATCCCTTCGGAATCGTCTTCGACAGCGGCGACGGCCAGCCCGTCGGCGGCGTCCGGGTGACCTTGATCAACGCCGATACCGGCCAGCCGGCGCAGGTTTTCGGCGATGACGGGACGTCGGCCTTCCCCAACAGCTTGATCACCGGCTCCACGGTCACCGATGCCAGCGGCGCGACCTATTCCTTCCCGCCTGGCGACTACCGCTTCCCGTTCGTCGCGCCGGGCCGGTATCGACTGCTGGTCGAGCCGCCGAGCCCCTATAGCTGGGCGTCGCTGGCCACGGCAGCCGAGCTTGCAGGGTTCCGCCGCCCCGACAATGGCGCGCCCTACACCGTGTTCGGCGCCAGTTACGGGCAGATATTCACGCTATCGACCCCGGAACCGGTGCGCGTCGACATCCCCATCGACCGGCCCGGGGCCGGCCTGCAACTGCGCAAGCAGGCCAGTACCACCATCGCCCTGCCGGGCGAGGCGCTGCAGTACCGGATCGACGTGCTGAACAGCGACGCGCGAAGGCCGACCGGGCCGATTGTCGTGACCGACGATCTGCCCGCCGCAGTCCGGCTGAGGCCCGGAACGATAAGATATAATGGCACCGCCATCACTGCCCAGACCGACGCCGGCGGGCGGCGTTTCACGGTCACCCTGCCCGCGCTGCCCGGTGGCGGCAGCGGCGTGCTGACCTATATCGGCGAGGTCCGCACCGATGCGCGGCCGGGCGATGCCAACAACATCGCTTCCGCACGCGACAATCGCGGCACGGTCAGCAATGTCGCCGATGCCAATGTGCGCATCCGGCGCGATACGCTGGGCGATCGCATCGTCATCATCGGCCGGGTCACCACCGGCGGCTGCAGCGTCGATCCGGACACGGCGGAAGGTATCGCCGGGGTGCGCGTGATGCTGCAGGACGGCAGTTTCACGGTAACGGACAGCGACGGGCGCTACCATTTCGAGGGCGTCCGGCCCGGTCTCAGCGTCGTGCAGATCGATCCCTCCACCCTGCCCTCCTCGCAGACCCCGGTCGACTGCGCGCGCAATGGCCGCAGCGCCGGCAGCGCGATCTCCCGCTTCGTCGAAGGCCGTGGCGGTGAGCTGAAGCGTGCGGATTTTCATGCAGTTTCAATCGCTTCTGAAGAGGCACCTATCGAAGCGGAGATGACCCAGGTGCCGCGCGTCGAGGCGCCGGCGCGTCCGACCGTGGTCGATGACAGCACGCATGCCGGCGGCGACGCCGATTTCTTTGCCGGCCAGACGGCGGGCATCGGCTGGGTGTTCCCTGAGGAAAACCACAATCCCCGAGCGCCGTCGATCCGCATCGCCATCAAGCATCTGCCGGGCCAGACGGTAGAGCTGCTGCTCAACGGCCGCGCTGTCGACTCGCTGAACGCAGATGGTGCCACGACATCGCCGGATCGCAGCTTCCAGATTTCGAGCTGGCGCGGCATCGAGCTGTTGCCACGCGACAACCGCTTCGTGGCGCGTGTGCGTGACGCTAGCGGCGCGCTGGTCGAGGAACTGAGCCGCACCGTCCATTATTCGGGTGGCGCGCTGCGCGCGGAACTGGTGCGCGACCAGTCGCTGCTGCTCGCCGACGGTCTCAATCGCCCGGTGATCGCGGTACGGCTGACCGACCGCGACGGCCGTCCGATCAAGCATGGCGTGGTCGGCGATTTCTCGGTCGCGCCGCCGCACCGGGCCGCCCAGTCGGTCGATGCCGAACAGGCGCGGCAATTGTCGGGGCTGGAGCAGGTCCGCACCACCTGGCGGGTCGAAGGCGACGATGGCCTGGCCTATATCGAACTGGAACCGACCACGGCATCCGGTTCGGCACGGATCGATTTTACCTTCCGGGACGATGATGTCGTCCGCAACCAGCAGCTCGACGTGTGGCTGAATCCCGGCGAACGGCCGTGGACCGTGGTCGGCTTTGCTGCCGGCACGGCTGGCTTCAACACGCTCGACGACCGCATGGAGCCGGTTGCCGAAACGCTGGACAGTGAGAATATCGACGGCCGGATCGCGCTCTACGCAAAGGGCCGGATCCTCGGCCAGTGGCTGATGACCCTGTCTTACGACAGCGACCGCGAGCAGGATGAATCGCGCTTCGGCGGTGTCATCGATCCGCGCGCCTATTACACCATCTACGCCGACCGCGCCGACCGCGGCTTCGACGCGGCGTCAGTGCGCAACCTTTATCTGCGCCTTGAACGGCCGCAATTCTATGCGCTGTTCGGCGATTTCGAGACCGGCATCAACGAGCCGGAACTGGCGCGGTACCAGCGCGCGATGAACGGTGTGAAGGCCGAATATCGGGGCGAGAACCTGGCCGCTACCGCGTTCGTGGCCGACACACCCTACCGCTATCGGCGCGACGAGCTGCAGGGCAACGGCCTGAGCGGCCCCTACCAGCTTGGCGCGCGGGACATCCTCGCCAATTCCGAGCGCGTCACCATCGAGGTGCGCGACCGGCTGCGCTCGAACATCGTCATCGACAGCCGCGTGCTGACCCGCCACATCGACTATGACATCGACTATTTCGCCGGAACGCTTCGCTTCCGTGAACCGATCCTGAGCCGTGACGAGAGCCTCAATCCGCAATTCATCGTCGCCGATTACGAGGTCGACGGCGTCGGCCAGCGCGTTACCAATGGCGGTGCTCGGGCGAGCTGGCGCAACGATGACGAGAGCCTGCGCATCGGCCTGACCGGCATCCATGACGAGACCGACAGCCTGCGCACCAACCTCGGCGGTGTCGACGTGCGCTATCGCCCCGACGCCTCGACCGAGGTGCGCGCGGAATATGCGGCCAGCGACAGCGATCCTGCGAGCGCAGCGGCGGCCGACCCTGGCATGGCCAGCGCCTGGCTGGTGGAGGTCGAGCACCATGGCGCCAACTTCGACCTGCTCGCCTATGCACGGGAACGTGATGCGGGCTTCGGCGTCGGCCAACTGACCGGCGCGGGGGCCGGCAGCCGGCGCTTCGGCTTCGATGGCCGGTTGAAACTCGGCCGCGACATCTCGCTGCTCGCCAGCGCCTGGCAGGAAGATTATGTTGATCGCGATGCGCGGCGGCGGGCTGGGCGGCTGCAGGCCGAATGGCGCACGCTCGACACCACGCTGCGCGCCGGCCTGACCTATGCCGACGACGATCTGGGCGATGGCACCAGCAACCGGTCTACGCTGGTCCAGCTCGGCGCCACACAGCGCCTGTTCAACCAGAAGCTGGAGCTGGACGCCCAGACCGAGTTCGCGCTCGGCGGAGACGACGCCAGCGTCGACTTCCCGGCGCGCCACCGCTTCGGCGCGCGCTATGCGCTGAGCCAGTCGGTCGGCCTGGTTGGCACCTACGAGATTGCCGATGGCGGCACGGTCGATGCGCGTACCGCACGGCTGGGTTTCGATGTCAGGCCGTGGGACGGTGGACGCGTCGTGCTGAGCGGCAACCAGCAGAATCTCGGCGAGTTCGGCCCGCGCAGCTTCGCCGCCTATGGCCTGACCCAGAGCTTCCAGATCAGCGAGAATCTGACCATCGATGCGACCATCGACGGGCAGAAGACGCTGGGCGGCATCTCCGCCACCGACATCCTCGATCCGGCACAGCCGGTGGCTTCGGGCGGGCTGCTCGACGGCTATGATTCGATCACCGAGGATTTCACCGCGGTGACGGCAGGCGCGACATGGCGCAACGAAGACTGGTCGATCAGCGGCCGCGCCGAATATCGCGATGGCGAGATTGCGGATCGCACCGGCATCACGCTCGGTGGCATCCGCCGCATCGGCGACGGTCGCGCCTTCGGCGGTCTCTTGACCTGGACCCGCGCCGACAGCGATGTCGCAGCCTCGACCGAAACAGTGTCGGCCGAAATCAGCTGGGCGCACCGCCCGGCTCACAGCCGCTGGAGCATCCTCGACAAGCTCGAACTGCGCTACGATGCCGTCGACAATGCCATTGCCGGCCAGCCCGGCCCGATAGGCGGCCCTGCGCTGGGCATCACTGGCGATGCCCGTTCTCGCCGCATCATCAACAGCCTCACCATCAATTATACACCGGTCGACCAGGATGACAGCACCCCGCGCTGGTACGAGGCCGGCGAGCATGCGCTGTTCGTCGGCGTGCGCCACACGTCGGACCGGTTCGGCGAGGACGATGTCAAAGGCTGGTCGGCGGTGGTCGGCGGCGACTTCCGCTTTGACCTCAGCGCGCATGTCGGCGTCGGTGTCTCGGGCAATGTGCGTGTCGGCACCGATGCGCGCACCACCGCGTGGAGCGGCGGCCCGCAGATCGTGGTCGTTCCGTTCGAGAACGCCAACCTGGTCGTCGGATACAATTTCGCCGGTTTCCGCGATCGCGATTTCGAGGAAAACCGGTTCAGCCGCTCGGGCGTTTATGCGACCTTCCGCCTGAAGTTCGACCAGACCAGCCTGCGCGGCCTCGGCCTGTAACGCGCTGTCGCGTCAGTAAGCGCGGCCGATCAATATCCTTTCGACCGCGGGTCCGCCGGTGAGCGGGCATAGGCCATCGGGCGCGCTGCTGCCAAGCGGCACGTTGCGCATGGTCAGCTTCAGTGCCTTGACCCGTTCGACCACAGCATCGAGCGCGGCCCCGGTCGGGCGCGACCAGCCGATCTCTACCCATCCGGGAACGTCGGTGTCGGTGAAATAGGCGGCAATGCTGTCCCAATCGCCAAGGTCGCGGCGGATGTTGGCGTCCAGCCTTGTCTTGGCTTCGGCAAACAATTGCGCCTGGATTCCCTCGAGCGCGGCGCTGGCCGAGGCGACGAAGTCCGCGCGCTCCGGGAAATCGGTGTCGAGCTTGCCGTCCTCGCGATAGAGGCGGGTACGGGTGATTGCCGCGAGCTTGCCGGCGGCGACGTCGCGCCCGCCGATCTCGACGACAATGGGCGCGCCTTTCTTGAGCCACTCCCAGCGCTTGGGACCGCTCTTGCCGGGGCGCTTGTCGAGATGCACGCGGATGCGCTCGCCGAGCGCGCTCTGTGCGCCAAGCTCGGCCGCGAGGCTGCGGCAATAGTCGAGGATGGCAGCATCTCCCTCATCCTCCCGCAGCATGGGGATGATGACGATCTGGTGCGGTGCGATTGCAGGGGGCACGCGCAGGCCATCGTCGTCGCCATGCGTCATGATGACCCCGCCGACCATGCGGGTCGAGGTGCCCCAGCTCGTGGTGTGGGCGAGCGCATGGCCGCCCTCGCTGGTCTGGTAGCGGATGCCCGCCGCCTCGGCGAAACTGGTGCCCAGATAGTGCGAGGTGCCGGCCTGCAGCGCCTTGCCATCCTGCATCATCGCTTCGATGCTGTAGGTCGCAGTGGCGCCAGGGAAACGCTCATGTTCTGGCTTTTCGCCGGCAACGACCGGCATTGCCAGCACGGTTTCGGCAAATTCGCGATACATTTCGAGCGCGCGCAGCGTCTCGTCCATCGCATGTTCGCGGGTGGCGTGGGCGGTATGGCCCTCCTGCCAGAGGAATTCGCTGGTGCGCAGGAACATGCGGGTGCGCATTTCCCAGCGCACGACATTGGCCCACTGGTTTACCATCAGAGGCAGATCGCGCCAGCTTTGCACCCAGCGCGCCATTGCCGCACCGATCACGGTTTCAGAGGTGGGGCGCACGATCAGCGGCTCTTCCAGCCGCGCGTCGGGATCGGGCATCAGCCCGCCCTTGCCGTCCGCGATCAGCCGGTGGTGCGTGACGACCGCCATTTCCTTGGCAAAACCGTCGACATGCTCGGCCTCCTTGGCAAAATAGCTCAAGGGGATGAACAGCGGGAAATAGCAGTTATCGACACCGGCCGCCTTGATGCGGTCGTCCATCAGGCGCTGGATCCGCTCCCAGATTCCATAGCCCCACGGGCGGATGACCATGCAGCCGCGCACGCCCGATTCCTCGGCCATGTCGGCGGCGGCGATGACTTCCTGATACCAGCCGGCAAAGTCGGCGGCGCGGGATGTGGAGAGGGCGTGCTTGATCGTCATGCCGCCGCCCCTAGCCGAGCCGGACGGGCGGCGGCAAGCGCCGCCTCAAGCCGCCCTGGTTTCAGGCCGCGTGCTGCCTCGGCGCCATCTCGACATCGCCCTTGCGCCGACCGAAGCCAGTGACCGGATTGGCCGGGTTGCGGCGATCGACAAAGGGTTTGGCCGGTTCGACGGCGGAAGACGCCGCGCTGTCCGGCAGATCGGCACTATCCTCGACCACCGCATCGCTTTCCGCCGCTTCGTCCTCCTGCTGGCCGAGTGCTTCGAACCAGAGGAACAGGTCGCGCAGCATGACGACCAAGATGGCAACCAGTACAACGGCGAGGATGGCCAAGAGCTTTGCGCCCCCGGCACCCATATCGTCCAGATCAAACGTCAGAATGTCCAGCATCGCAGCGGTCCCTGTCGTGCAATTGGCCCGACAATAGATAGCGGGACTTAATGAACGCTACGGGACGATGGCAAATGAAAGGTCAACCACATTGCCCGAAAGGCTGCCCAAAGCTCAGTCGCGCTTGCGCATTTCCGCTTTCAGCGCAGCCAGTTCGGCCTTCAATGCGGCGATCTCGTCTTCCTTGGCCGTCGACGGCGCGGGGCGGAAGGCGGCGGTGGCGGCTTCGAACATGGCCATGTTGCGCTTGGCGATTTCGGCAAGCGGATTGCCGGCCAGCGCGCCTTCGATCGCGCTGCGGAATTTCTGCTGGTTGGTGCGGAAACTGTCCATCGACGCTTCGAGATAGCCCGGCACCAGCGACTGCATGGAATCGCCATAGAGCGTGATCAATTGGCGCAGAAAACTGACCGGCAGCATGGTCTGTCCCTTCTGCTCGGCCTCCATGATGATCTGCGTCAGCACCTGATGGGTCAGATCCTCGTCGCTCTTGGCATCGACGACGCGGAACTCCTGCCCTGCCCTGACCATCGACGCCAGATCGTCGAGCGTGATGTAGGAAGAGCGGCTGGTGTCATAGAGGCGACGGTTGGCGTATTTCTTGATCGTGACTATGCTGTCAGCCGAAGCTGCAGCACCACGGGGAGAATGCGTCTTGCTGGCCATGATAGCTGCTTTGCCTGCTGAACCTGCCAATGTCGGCTGAGCCACAGGTAGCAGCAAAGCATAGTGCACTGCAACACGGCGGCCATGCCCGGACACCGCGGCCACTGCCGCTGTTCCTGCAGATGGTGGGCGACATTGCCCGCACCGATCCGGCGATGGCGGCCGATGCTCTGGCAGGCCTTTCCGTCTATGCCGCAGCGCCGCGCGCCGAGCGCGCCGCCCGGACAGTTGTAGCCACGGCGGGGCGCGCGCGCCTGCTCGACGGCGGCGGCGACGGCCCTCCGGTCGTCCTGGTGCCATCGCTGATCAACGGTTCTGAGGTGCTCGACATCGATCCGCAGCGCTCATTGCTCTCGCGCATCGCCGACGGCGGCTTTCACGCCCTGCTGGTCGACTGGGGCAGGCCGACGCCCGTCAATGCCGATGAGGACATCGGTGCCCATGTCACCGACTTGCTGGCACCGCTGATTGCCGCGGTCGGCGCGCCGGTGCATCTGGTCGGCTATTGTCTGGGCGGCACGATCGCGCTCGCCCATGCAATAGCTGCACCGCCACGATCGCTTACCCTGATGGCGGCACCATGGCGGTTCACGGGCTACCCTAACGATGCCCGGACCAGTCTCGGTGCGCTCTGGGATCGGCATAGACCGTCGGTCGAAGCGATGGGGCTGGCACCGATCGAGCTGCTGCAAACCGCTTTCTGGAGCCTCGACCAGCACCGCACCGTCGCCAAGTTCGCGGCGCTGTCGGCGCGCCCGGTCGACGATCCCTCGGTCGCGGCATTCGCGACGGTCGAAGACTGGGCCAATGGCGGTGCGCCGCTGACGCGGGCTGCGGCACAGGACATTTTCGAGCATATGATGCAGCAGGACCGGCCCGGCGCCGGAGCATGGTGCATCGTCGGGCGGCGCATCGATCCGGCGTCGCTCGCCTGCCCGGCGCTGCATTTCACCGCGAGCAATGACCGGATCGTCCCGGTGACCACCGCCCCCGATGCGATTCGCACGCGCGAATGCCATGCCGGACATGTAGGAATGATCGTCGGCAGCCGCGCGGTGGAGACGCTGCATCTGCCGCTGCTACGCTGGCTGAAACAACATTAGGGCGGTAGAACGCCGCCCAGCCGTTATAAAATTTCGGCGGCTCTCAAGCCCAAGGCCTGGCGCAAGGAACCACGTTGCCGAACTGCAACACTGACGACACAAAATTGCCACGTCGGGCACAAAACGGATGCTCAACGGTTGCGATGGCCACGCGCATGCGGTTGAACCTCCGATTAACCGCCCGCCGGATCAACCGAGACGGGCAAAAGCGGAGACCCCCCATGCGTAAAAGCAGCCTTCTGGTCAGCACCACATTTTTTGCGTTAGCGATCGCGTCGGCCATGCCGGCAATGGCACAGGACACGGCGCCGGCAGACGATTGCGTCGATGAAAACGACAATTCCGTATGCGATGCACAGGAAAGTCGCGATTCAGGCGAAGACATTTTTGTCACTGGCTCGCGTATCCGGCTGCCAAATCTTGAGTCGATCGAGCCCATCACGACGCTCGACAATCGCCAACTTCGCGAGCGCAACTTCACGAACGTCGCCGATGCGCTTAACGAACTGCCGAACTTCCGCGGGAGCGTTACGCCCCAGGGCGGTCAAGGGTTCGGACAGGGCGTCAATTTCGTCAACAGCTATGGCCTTGGTTCGAACCGGACCCTGACGCTGGTCAATGGCCGGCGCTTTGTCAGCTCCAACGTCGCCACCATCTTCACCAATGCCGGGGCTGGAACGCAGGTCGACCTCAACGTCCTGCCAAGCATCCTGACCGATCGCATCGATACCCTGAGCGTCGGCGGTGCGCCGGTTTATGGTTCGGATGCCATTTCCGGCGTCGTGAACACGTTCCTGCGCACGCGTTTCGAGGGCGCGGAATTTTCTGTTCAGGCAGGCGTTACGGAGCAGGGCGATAACGCCAACTATAACTTCTCCGGTATCGTCGGGCATTCCTTTCTGGAAGACCGGCTGAACATCACCCTTGCATTCTCGTACGACGAACTCGACGGCGCCGAATTTAATTCGCGCGAGTTTTTGCGTCGGCGGATTGGTGGTGCGACCAACCCCTCCACCGCGCAGAACGGAACCTTGCGCTTTCCAGGCGTCGACAACACCAATGACGGCCGTCTGAATACCGGCTTCGGATTCAACAACAGCACTTCGGATGGCAATCCGGGCACCGTCTTGATCCGCGCCGTCAACATCCCGTTCCTGACCCGGGGCGGACTGATCACCGGCACCAACCTGACCGGTGCCGGAACCAACCCGCTCAACCCCGCAGTGCCCTTCGGCGTGCGGACGCGGAACGGCTTGCAGTTCGACACCAACGGCAACCTCGTACCTTTCAATCAGGGCATCGTGTTCCCGGGTACGTCAGGTTCTGGCGGCGACGGCTTCGTGTTCTCGGACTTCACCCAGATCACCTCCGATCTCAATCGTTTCACGGGTAATGCCTTCATCAACTATGAAGTCGTCGATAACGTCGAATTGTTCTTTGAAGGCACCTATTTCCGGTCGCGCGCAGACGAACTGACGCAGCAGCCGACGTTCAACAGCTCGCTGTTCGGTGGATTGAGCGGTGCCCTGACCTTCTCGGTCGACAACCCGTTCCTGACTGCGCAGGCCCGCAACGAGCTCGTGTCACGCGGCGTCACAACGTTCTCGATCTCGCGTGCATCGGACGATTACGCCGACCTTACCGGCTACAACAAGACCCGCCTTTACAACGTCGTCGGTGGGCTGCGGACCGAGTTCGAGGCGTTCGGTCGCGAATTGAAGTTCGAAACATACATCACGCACGGCAACACCCGCAGCCGCGATTTCGGGCAGGACCTGAACGCGCAGAACTTCATCAACGCCGTCAATGTCACGCGCAATGCCGCTGGCCAGATTGTATGTACCACGTCTCCGACGCGGCTGGTGGGAAGTGCCCTGACTGGTTTCGCAGCGCCTGGCGGCACGCCGATTGCCGATCCGAATTGCGTGCCGCTCGATGTGTTCGGCGAGGGACGGGCGTCGCAGGCCGCACGTGATTACATCATCGAAGATTTCGTGACGGTCAGCGAGCAGGAGCAGACGGTATTCAACGCCAACATCGGTGGCGTTTTGTTCGATCTTTGGGCCGGACCGATCGGGTTCAACTTGGGTTACGAGCACCGCGACGAGTCAGCCAGCTTTACGCCCAGCGATTTCCAGCAGGCCGGCCGTGGCCGCTCGGTTGCCATCACGGCACTGGCTGGCGAGTATAACCTTGACGAAGTCTTTGGTGAACTCGTTGTTCCTTTAGCCACGCCGGAAACGGACATCCCGTTTGTGCACAATGCGTCGGTTACCGCGCGCGGACGCTACACGGACAACACCGTCAATGGCGGCTTCTGGTCTTACACGTTCGGAGGCAATTTTGCGCCGATCGAGGACATCGAGTTCCGCGGCAACATCACACGCTCTTTCCGCGCGCCGGCGATCACCGAATTGTTCCTCCCGGTGGTCAACACCTTCGCATTCGTGCCTGACCTTTGTCAGCCTGCCCAGCGCAACCTGGGCCCGGCACCAGCGATCCGTGCAGCAAACTGCGCCGCGTTCATCGCTGCGTTCCCTGGCACGGACTTCAGCGTGCCGGATCCGGCGTCCACGGCCAGCGTGCCCGCACAGTCGGGTGGTAACCCCAACCTCAACAACGAGCAGGCTGACAGCTTCAGCTATGGCGTCATCATCCGTCCTCGCTTCTTGCCGCGTTTCTCGCTGACCGCCGACTATATCAGCATCACGCTGAACGACCCGATTGCGAACCTCTCGGTCGCTCAGATTGCTTCGGGCTGTTTCGACAACCCGAACTTCAACACGGCGGATCCGCGCAACGGCAACAGCTTCTGCTCGCAGATCAATTACGGTCCAAATGGCCGCGTCGTTGGCGACACCCAGAACCCGGCTGTCCGCAGCGGTTTCGTGAACGGCAACCAGATCAGGTTCCGCGGTATCCAGGGTACGCTGAACTACGATTTCCCGGTTGCGGACGGGACATTCACGGTGGCTGGCGACCTGCTCTATGTTCGTCGTCGACTGGTCGACATCACCGGCGTCGCGCCGACGCGCAGCGATGGCGCCATCGGCGATCCGGAATTCTCCGGCCAAGTGCGGTTCCGCTACTCCAACGAGAATTTCGGTTTCACCACAACGATCACCTATACCGGTGAGCAGCTGTTTAGCAGGCTCAACCGTCAGGTGGGTCAGCCAGGTCAGGGTTTCGATGCGCGCGAAATCGACAAGCTCGACGATTATGTCGTCGTGAGCGGCGGTTTCTTCATCGATCCGACCGACGATTTCCGTCTGACCTTCTCGGTAACGAACCTGTTCAACCGTCAAGGTCAGAAGTACTTCGGCGAGCTGCTGCCCGCGAGCTACAACGACCTGCTTGGTCGCCGCTTCGCTGTCAGCGCGCGGTTCGGCTTCTGAGGCCTGACGCATAGACAATGAAAAGGGCCGCTCCCCATCCGGGAGCGGCCCTTTTCATTTTCGCAGATGAGAGAGCGATCAGACACCGCCGCAGAGCGACCCGGCCAGAGACTAATTCCAGATCCGCTGGTAGCGGTTGCCCAGCCCAGTCAGCAGCTCATAGGCCGAGAGCCCGCTGGTCGCGGCTGCGGTAGCGAGGTCATAATCGATGGCGACCCAGTCCCCTTCGCTGGCGTCGACACCATCCGGAACAGCCAGGGCGATCAGATCCATCGATACGCGGCCGATGACCGGCAACTGCTGTCCGCCCACATGCGCGGAGCCGCGGCCCGAAAAGCTGCGCAGATAACCGTCGGCATAGCCAAGATTGACGATGGCGACACGCGTATCCCGCTCGGCCGCCCAGCTGGCGGCATAGCCGACGCTCTGGCCGCTTGGGACGGTGCGCAGCTGCAGGATTTCGGCCTGCGGGACCACGACCTGCCGGATGCCACCGGTTGCTTCTGCGCGGGGAATGCCGCCGTATAGTGCCAACCCAGGCCGGGTCAGCCCGAATGCATAGTCGCTGCCCAGGCATATGCCGGCACTGTTGGCGAGGCTGAGGCGCCGTGCCGGAACCGATGCGGCGACGTTGCGGAAGGTTGCAAGCTGCGCCGCGTTCATCGGCACATCTTCGTCAGCGCAGGCGAGGTGGCTCATCAGCGTGTCGATCGCCAGCCCCTCGAGCGCGCCGGACAGCGCCTCCTGTGGCGTCAGGCCGAGGCGGTTCATGCCGGTGTCGACCATGACGTCGCACACACCGCCGCCCACCGCCCGCCAGCGCGCGACCTGCTGTAACGAATTGAGGACAGGCCGGGCAGGCAGGGTCGCGGCAAGGTCGAGATCGGCCTCTCGCAGACCGTGCAGCACCGACAAGGACGCGGTGCCGATGACATCGGCGAGCTCGGCGGCCTCGGCCCAGGTCGCAACGAAGAAATCGTCGCAGCCGACGGCCCGCAACCGGCTCACCACCTCGCGCGCGCCGAGCCCATAGCCGTTGGCCTTGACGGCCGCACCGCACGCCGCCGGCCCGCTGCGCGCCGCAAGCCAGCGCCAGTTGGCGACGAGCGCGTCGGTCGAGAGGGCAAGGCGCAGCGGCGGACTATAGTGGGTCATCACCGCCCCCTGCCCCGCGCCCCGGCGCTATTCAAGCTCCTTGCGGTAGGTCTCCGGCAACCAGATCGCGCTGACGACGAACGCCATGCCCACCACCGCCACGGTGTACCACAGCCCCGAATAGGCATTGCCGGTCGACACGACGATATATTGCGAAATGAACGGCAGGAAGCCGCCGAAATAGCCGGTGCCGATATGATAGGGCACGGACATGGAAGTGTAGCGGATGCGCGCCGGGAACATCTCGACCAGAATCGCGGCGACCTGGCCGTAGGTCATCGCCGAAAGCGCCACCATGATGGCGATGGCGAGGATGATCTTCCAGCTCTGCTTCTCGGCGGGATCGGCCTTGTCGGGATAGCCCGATGCCGTGAGCGCGGCGAGATAGGCCGCCTCGTCGAAGCCGGCGACGCTGGTGGTGCCGACGCGCAAGGTCACCGCCTCGGCATCGACCTTGGTGTAGCTGATGCCGCGCTTGGTCAGGAAGGCGAGCGCCTTCTGGCACTCGGTCTCGGGCTTGCCGAACACACTGTAATCGCACGCGGGCAGCTCGATCCGCACCGGCGAGGCCGCAGTGGCGCGCGCGAGCGCAGGATTGGCACCGTCCGCCATCATGTGGAACAGCGGGAACACCAGCAGCATGGCGAGCGCATAACCGGCAAGCAGCAGCTTCTTGCGCCCGATGCGGTCGGACAGCCAGCCGAAGCCGACGTAAAGCGGTGCCGCCAGCAAGGCGCCGACCGCCATGTAGAGCAGCGCTTCGGTCTCGCTTACCCGCGCCGTGCCCTGGAGGAAGTAGAGCGTGCCGAACTGGCTGGTGTAATAGATGACCGTGAGACCAGCCGCGACGCCGAACAGCGCGACGGCAACCCGCCCGAAATTGCCGGGTTCGCGCAGGGAATCGGCGATCGGGTTCTTGGAGGTGGTGCCCGCCTCCTTCATCGCCTTGAACACCGGGCTCTCGGACAATTGCAGACGGATGTAGATGGAGATGGCAAGCATGATCGTGCTGGCGAGGAAGGGGATGCGCCAGCCCCAGCTCCTGAACTGCTCGTCGGTCAACGCCATATGGCAGACCAGCACCATGATCACCGCGAGCAGGAAACCGCCGACCACCGATACCTGGATCCAGCTGGTGTACTGGCCGCGTTTTCCGGGCGGCGCATGCTCCGCGACATAGATGGCCGCACCGCCATATTCGCCGCCGAGCGCCAGACCCTGCAGCAGGCGCAGCAGCACGAGCAGCGCCGGCGCGACGATGCCGGCAGCGGCATAGGTCGGCAGCACGCCGATCAGCGCCGTCGCCGCCCCCATCAGCGTGATGGTGACAAGGAAGGTGTATTTCCGGCCGATCTTGTCGCCGAAATAGCCGAACAGCAGCGCGCCGAGCGGGCGCACGCCGAAACCCGCCCCGAAGGTCGCAAGGCTGGCAAGCGTAGCCGCGGTGGGATTGTCAGCCGGGAAGAACAGCGCGCCGAGCAGCGCCGCCAATATGCCATAGATGAAGAAGTCATACCATTCGAACACGGTGCCCAGCGCGGATGCGCCAATGACCATGCGGATGTCGGCAGGAGTCGGTTCCGGTTGCGTGGTTGCGCCCGGTGCGGCGGCTTCTGTCATCTGGCTCTGATCCCCAATATCATTTTGCCTTGCGTATGAAAATTACCGTGCCGTGTCGAGCGGGCGCGGCGCGGTGCAGCCACTCGACATCGACAGGAAATTGCAGCAGCATCACGGGCATGCGCTTCATCGATCTCAGCATTCCCATCACCAGCAGCGTCATCTCCGATCCGCCGGTCATGCGGCCGCAGGTCCAGTACATGACGCACGACAGCACCTGGGAACAGATCGCGATGTTCTTCCCGGGACTGACCCGCGACGACCTGCCCGACGGTGAAGGCTGGGCCGTCGAAAGTCTGACGTTGAGCACGCACAATGGCACTCACATGGATGCGCCTTGGCATTATCATTCGACCACCGACGAAGGCGCCTGCCCTGCTCCCAGCATCGACGAGGCGCCGCTCGACCTGTTCATGCGGCCGGGCGTGAAGCTCGATTTCAGCCATAAGCCGCACGGCTCGCTGGTCAGCGCGGCCGAGGTTGAGGCCGAGCTGGCGCGGATCGGCCACGACCTGCAGCCGCTCGACATCGTGCTGGTCAAATCGGGCGCAGTCTATGGGACCGACAATTTCACCGATCAGGGCTGCGGCATGGGGGCGGAAGCGACGCTGTACCTGACCGGGCGCGGCGTGAAAGTGGTGGGCACCGATGCCTGGAGCTGGGACGCACCGTTCAGCCATACTGCCCGCCGCTGGGCCGAGACGCGCGATCCCTCGATCATCTGGGAAGGGCATAAGGCCGGGCGGATCAGGCCCTATTACCAGATCGAAAAGCTGACCAATCTGGACGCAGTGCCGGCCACCGGCTTCACCTTCTGCTGCTTTCCGGTGAAGATCGAACGGGCGAGCGCGGGATGGATACGGGCGGTGGCGATGGTGGAAGATTGAATGCACCTCGCCCGCAAGGGGAGATGTGCTTAGCTATCAAACAACCCGGTTGCCAGTGTCGACGCGTAAACCCGGATGGCTTCGCCGGCGTCCATGCCCGCCGCCCATTTGCGCAGCTCATAGGCAGAGTTGATCGCAGGCATCAGCATTTGCGAGGCGATCAGCGGATCGACCGCACGGATCGAGCCTTCGCTGATGCCGTCGATGATCGTGCCGGCGAAGCGGCGGGCCATGCGGTTGCTGCTGTCGATGACACCTTCGCGGAACTCGGTCGGCAGCGCCTGCAGCGCCGTTGTGCGCAACAATGGGCCGCGTTCCGAAAACTGGACGTCGAGCAGGGTCGCGAAACTCGTCATCAACCGCCGGAGATGATCGCCGCCTGCGACGTCGGCCTGACGTTGCGCCCGTGTCACCGTCTCGAAACTGCGCCGGAAGCAGGCCAGAACGAGATCGTCCTTGGCCTCGAGATGGTGGTAGAAGCTGCCCTTGGTGACGTTGAGTTCAGAGGCGATGCGCTCGACAGACGCTCCGCGATAGCCGCGCTCGTTGATCAGCCGGGTGGCGGCTTGCAGGAACCGCTGCTGCGCCGCCCCGGCCTGATCGGCGGCCGCGGTGACGTCGAGAATGTGCATTGGCTGCACCGATGCTTTGGTCGGCACCAGCCCATGCTCCAAAATCTCCATCATTCGTGCCAGCACTCGGGGAAAATCGTGGCTGGAATAGCGGTTGAGCCAGGCTGGCAGCCAATAGACATTTTCCAGCAGCAGATGCGCGCGGGCGACGTGGCGGTTCTTGGTCGCGGCGTCGCTGTCCGGCCCGAAGAACCCGCGCACCCGCCGCATGATGGTGCGGTATCGGTCGGACAGGCCGACGCGCACCGGATCGTCCATGGTGCGGATGTCGGAAAGGACGGTAATCGGCCGCGCCTCCCCTGCCCGCACCTGCCGCAGCAGATCGATATTGAGATCGAGATAGCGGCGAACGCGGGCGCGCGCATCAGGTTCCGCCGCCGCGATATCCACCATCTCCTCGATGCGTTCGAGCGCGCGATGGTAGCAGGCAACGGCGAGATCGTCGCGCCGCTTGAAATAATAAGTGACGCTGGCGGTGTTGAGACCGACGGCCTCCGCCACCGCGGCGAGCGTCATGCCGGCCGCCCCTTTCTCGTTGATCAGCGCCGATGCGGCATCGAGCACCAGCGCCTTCTTTTCCTGGAAGCGCCGTGTCTCGCGGCCCGACGCCCCTGTTTCGTCGAGCGTGCTCGCCATCAGTCGAACAACGCCTTGAGATCGCGCTTCAATATCTTGCCATTGGCATTGCGCGGCAGCGTCTCGGTGCAGAACACGATCCGAACCGGCACCTTGAAGGCCGCGAGCCGTTCACGCACCCATGCCTGCAGTTCCTCTGCGCTGGCGCTCATGCCCGGGGCGAGATGGACCACCGCAGCCGGCTCCTCGCCCAGCGTGCGATGGGGGATGCCGACCAGCGCCGCGTCGGTCACCGCCGGATGGTCGTAGAGAATATTCTCGACTTCCGACGAATAGATATTTTCGCCGCCGCGGATGATGATGTCCTTGGCGCGATCGACGATGAAGCAGAAGCCTTCCTCGTCGAGCTTGGCGAGATCGCCGGTGCGCACCCATCCGTCGATGAAGGTCTGGGCTGTGGCTTCAGGCTTGTTCCAATAGCCTTTCACGATCATCGGGCCGCGCGCCCACAATTCCCCGACCGCGCCAACGGGCAATTCGGTCTCACCGTCGACATCCATGATCTTGAGATCGGCAACGGGCAGCGGCGGCCCGCAACTGTCCGGCCGGTGCAGATAGTCTTCCGCCGAGTGCGACGTCACCGTGGCCATCGTCTCGGTCATGCCCCAGCCGTTGCCGGGCATCGCCTTCAGATCGGACTGGATGCGGCGCACCAGCTCCGGTGCGGAGGGTGCGCCGCCATAAGAGACAGCCTCGAGGCTGGAGAGATCATATTTGTCGCGATCAGGGTGCTCGATGAGCTGCCAGGCGATGGTCGGCACGCCGCCGGTTGCGTTGATCTTTTCCTTCTCGATCAACTGCATCGCCTGCACCACATCCCATTTGCGCATCAGCACCATGGTCGAGCCACCGGCGATCAGGCCCATCAGCGCGGCGCTGCACGCGGTGACATGGAACAGCGGGATGACCGTCAGCATGGTCCGCGGCTGCGGCTCGGGTATCGGTTCCCCGCGCCGCAGCACGGTGCGCGCGCCGACATAGGCCGTCGACATGATGTTGGTCATCAAGTTGCGATGCGTGCCCAGCGCGCCCTTGGGGTGGCCAGTCGTGCCGCTGGTGTAGAAGATCGTCGCATCGTCGTCCGACGCGACAGGGACCTGCGGCAAGGCGCATTCGGGCAATTGTGCCCAGTTGTTGGGATCGCCGATGATCGCGGCCAGCGGCTCGCCCTGTCCGTCCCGACCGCCGGTCACAAGGATGTCGGCCAGTTGCGGCAGCGCGGCGAGATGCGGCGCGATCCGGTCGTAGCGCTCGCCATCGCAGACCATCAGCCGGCACCCGGAATCGGCAAGCGCATATTCGAGCTCGGCACCGGTCCACCAGGCATTGAGCGGCACGACGATGGCGCCGCACGCCGCCGCGGCAAAGAATACCACCGGCCATTCAGGCAGATTGCGCATCGCCAGCGCAATCCGGTCCCCCTTGGCAATGCCGCGCCTTGAAAATTCCGCGGCCAAAGTTGCGGTGGCGCGGAAAAAGCCTTCATAGCTTACCCGCTGATCCTCATAGATGCAGAACAGCCGGTCGCCATGCGTGCGCCCATGCGCCAGCAGAGCGACCAGGTGCGGCGGCGCATTCTTCCAGACGCGGGTCGGCACCCCGCGGATCGGCAGCGTCTCCATTTCGAAGCGGGCGCCCGGCGCACACAGCAAGGTTTCGATCTGCTTGAGACCCATGACGGGCCACACCACGCCATCGTGCCCGGCTACAGCCGGGTTGCCATCTGCCATCCTTGCCTCTCCACCGTGCCCCTGTATCCGGGGCTTCAATTATTGTCCGCGCAGTGTAGCGCCAAAGTTCGGCAGGATGCGAGAAAATTCTTAATCGCAGTATGGTGATTGGCGGTAGGACGCGATAGGCGCGGCGGTGCGATCAGGAGGGATAGGCATGACCGAGGAACAGCCAGCCGAAACCATCGAAGGACGCGTCGAGCAACTGCTGCGCCTGCTCGACCTCAAGGCCGATGGCGACCTCGCCTTCACTGGCTCACGCCAGCCCGGCGGCGTCGGCCGCGTGTTCGGCGGGCAGGTTATCGCGCAGGGGCTGATCGCGGCGATGCAGACGGTCGATCCGGCCAAGCTGCTGCATTCGTTGCATTGCTATTTCATGCGCGCGGGCGATGAATCGCAAGAAATCGGCTATCAGGTGCGGACCGACTTCGACGGCGGCAGTTTCTCGACCCGGCGCATTATCGCCACCCAATCGGAGCGGCCGATCCTGACCATGACCGCGTCATTCCACAAGCTGGAAGCCGGTTTCGAGCATCAGGAACCGATGCCCAACGTGCCCGAGCCCGAGGCGCTGCTGACCGAGCGCGAGCGGATCGAGCAGGAGGCGGACCCCAAGACCGCGCGGCTGCTGACCCATTTCCAGCGCATGCGCCCCATCGAAGTCCGCCCGGTCGAGCGACGGTCGATGGCGAAACCGGTGGCGCAGCAGCCGATTACCCACTGCTGGCTGCGGCTCGGCGCGCCGATCGGCGACGATGCCAACCTGCACCGCGCCATCCTGGCCTATGCGTCTGACATGATGCTGCTGGGCACCTGCGTGCTGCCACACGCGGTCAACTGGACCACGCCGGGCATGATGACGGCGAGCCTCGATCATGCCGTCTGGTTCCACGACGACTTCCGCGCCGATGACTGGCTGCTCTATGCCATGGACAGCCCGTGGGCGGGCCGCGCGCGCGGTTTCAACCGCGGCCGCTTCTTCACACGCGACGGACGGCTGGTGGCGAGCGTCGCGCAGGAGGGACTGATCCGCTATCGGGCGCCGAAAGCGTAGGTCGTCATTGCGAGCGCAGCGAAGCAATCCAGGGTCGGCCCAAACCGCTCTGGATTGCTTCGCTGCGCTCGCAATGACGGCTACCCCGAGATCGTCGATCCGCCGTCCACCACGATGGTCTGGCCGTTGATATAGGCCCCCGCCCGGCTGCCGAGCAGCAGCGCGGCACCCGCCAGATCCTCCGACACACCCATGCGGCGCATCGGGTGCTGGGTGTTGAACCGTTCCTCCGCGGCCGGATTGTCCCACAGCGCCTTGGCGAAATCGGTGCGGATCAGGCCCGGCGCGATGCAGTTGGTGCGGATGTTGTGTCGGCCATATTCGACCGCATAGTTGCGCGCGATCTGCATGTCGGCGGCCTTGGACACGCAATAGGCGCCGATGGTTTCGGAGCCCTTCAGTCCGCCGATAGAGCTGACAATGATGATCGCGCCATCCTTGCGGGCGATCATGTCGGGCAGCACCATCTGCGCCAGCCAGTGGTTCGACAGGATATTGTTGTCGAGAATCTTGCGATATTGTTCGTCGCTGATGCCGCCGGCCGGGCCGTAATAGGGGTTGGACGCGGCGTTGGCGACAAGGATGTCGATGGGACCGAACGCCTCCCGCGCCTTGCCGACCATCTCCTCAAGCGAGGCTTTGGAGGATATGCTGGCGGGGAGCGCGATGGCGCGGCCGCCGTCGCGGGCGTTGATTTCGGCTGCCACCGCGTCGCACGCCTCGGCAGTGCGCGACGAGATTACGACATTGGCGCCGTGCAGCGCATAATGCTCGGCAATCGCCTTGCCGATGCCGCGGGTCGACCCGGTGATGATCGCGGTCTTGCCGCTGAGATCGAAGAGCGATTGCATCGAACATCCTTTCGTCGCCCCGGCCTCCGAGCCGGGGCCGCTGGCAGCATAGTGTGACCTGCTAGCGGCCCCGGATCAGGTCCGGGGCGACGCTCACAGCGAGGGATTCAGCAGATATTTGCTGCCGGTGGCCTTGGCCTGATAGGCCTTGGCCGTTTCCGGATCGAGCATGCCGGTCAGCGACACTTCGCTGGTGTAGTTGCTGGCGAACACCGTGCCCCGGTCGGCGATGACGCGGGCACGCATCTTGCCCACTTCTTCGACACCGACCTTCATCAGATAGGGCGTCAGCAGGAAGCCGCTGATGCCCCAGTAGAGGCCGAAGCTGCGGTTGAACTCCGTCGGTCCCATGTCGAGCCCGCCGTAGATGTAGACCTGCTTCCACACCGTCGATCCATAGACAGAGAAGCCTGCGCCGGTGCGCGCCGCAGCGGCTTCCATGGCGGTGAGGATCTGGCCGGCAAGCTTGCCGCCGCCGATGGCGTCGAAGGCCAGCGTCGCACCGGTCGCCACCAGCGCATCGACCAGGCGGTCGAAGAAATCGGGCTGCGAGCTGTCGACGACATGTTCGGCGCCGAGCCCCTTGAGCAGATCGACCTGCGCCTGGGAGCGGACGATGTTGACCAGGCCGATGCCCTCGGCCTGGCACAGCCGCACCAGCATCTGGCCAAGGTTGGAGGCGGCGGCGGTGTGCACCAGCGCCGAATAGCCTTCGCGCCGCATGGTGCCGACCATCGCCAGCGCGGTGAGCGGATTGACGGTCAGCGACGCGCCTTCGCGTGCCGTAGACCCTTCGGGCAGGACCAGCGCATCGGAAACGCGCACCACGCGATAGCTGCGGTACATGGCACCGCCGAAGGTGGCGATGACGCGCCCGACCAGCGCCTGCGCGGCATCGGACGCACCAGCGGCGACCACCGTGCCGGCCCCTTCGTTGCCGACCGGCATCGGCTGCCCGGTGCGAGCTGCGACGGCACGCTGGAAGCGCTCGGTTATGTCGATCAGCAGGGCATGATCGCCATCGCGACGCGCGGTCGAAATGTCAGCGGGGCCGAACAGCAGGCCGAGGTCGGACGGATTGATCGGCGTTGCCTCGATCCGCACCAGCAGTTCGTCATCTGCGAGCGGCGCAAGCTGCTGCGGCTCCAGGCTGACGCGGATCTTGCCGTCGGCGGTGGCGGTGGAAAACAGCGCAAGGCCGTCGGTCGGCAGGTCGCTCATGGCATCTCTCCCATCATGGTTCGAAATCTTGTGACCATGCTGCTACCAGCGCAGCGACGCGGGACCAATGCCTTTTTCAAATATCGGTATGGTGAAGAGCGGGAGCGCGCCGGCGCCTTGGGGGCAAGGGTGCGCGCTCCCGCCAGGTCACCGTCAGCCAACAGAGCGGTGCCGACGGTTTTCCCGTACCGGCGGGCGGGGCGGCTCGCCGGTGCCGGAAAAGACGATCAGCGGCGGCGCGGGTTGGCGCGAGGTGGGCGACGGGTACCTTCGCGGCGCGAGGTCTGGACCGAACGGCTGACCTGGCCGTCGCTGCGGCTGCGCGCGACCGAGCGGCTGAATACGGTGCTGCCGGCGCTGTCCGTCACCCGCTGTTCGACGGTCGCACCGGTGTCGGTACGCTGGCGCACCCCGGACAGGCCATAAGTCTCTCCGCTGCGGCTGGTGTAGCGGCCGGTCGCCGTCGAGCCGTTGTCGGTACACACGCGCTCGGCATCGAGGCTACGGCTGCGTCCGCCGAAGCCGGTCTGGTCGACCGACAAGGTCGATCCGGTCTCGGTGCGGCTGCGGGTGCGGCTGGAGTTCGCGGTTGCGCCGTCCCGCGCACGGGTCGCGCTGGTCTCGACTGTGCGGCTGCCGTCGCCGCGGGTGACGGTCTGGCTGACGGTACCGCGCGGCCCTTCGGCGGTGCGGGTCTGCGCATGCGCGGCGACGGTGCCGGCGCAGGCAAGGATGACGGCAAACAGGGGAAGGGAAAGCGAGCGCATCGGGCATCTCCTTGTCTTGTCCAGGTCCTGGCCGCGGCATGGCGCGCCAGAGACAATCGGAAAAACGCCCGTGCTGCCGCTACCCTTCGCGGCGTTTGCAAATTTTCATTGATCGGTGGCCGGTGACGGCTCGGCCTCGCCCGCTGCCTGCGGCTGGTTTCCGTCCGGCTGGACGCGCCGTTCCTGCAGGCGCTGCACGCGCCACTGGCGCAGGCGCTCACGCCGCTCGGCGCGGGTTTCCGGCCCGGCGGCGGGGGGCGGCAAGGTGATCGTCTCGCCGCTGTCGATACGCCGCTGCGCCTCTTGACGAACCGCCTCGCGGCGCCGGTCGATGGCCTGTTCGCGGCGATCGATCCGCGCTTCGCGCGCCGCGCGCATGCGATCGAGCTGCGCGTCGCTGGGGACGGGCAATCCCGCGTCGCGGCGTGCGGCGATCGCGGCATCGATCCGCTGGTTGCGACGCTCCCGTGCCAGAGCCCGCCGCAGCCTCGCCTGCTCGTCGAGTGCGGCGGCGGCGGCGTCCAGTTCCTCGCGGGTTTCGATTTTGCCGTCGGCAACGATCTCCCGCAGCGAAGGTGCCGGCTCAGATGCGTCCGGAGCAGCGGCTGGCCGAGACGCACCAGACGGCGCAGCAGCGACACGCCGGGGCGGCGCGCGTTCGGCCAGTTGCAGCCCGGTCGCGCGCTCCACTGTGCGCTGCCAGACCGGGATGGTCACGCCGACATTGCCGAAAACGCCTGCGGTCGCAGAGGCGGCCATCAGTGCGATGCCGACAGCAGCCCCGCCGAGGCGCATGGGCGAGCCCCAGCGACGCGGGCGATGGCGGGGCGGGGACGCCGGGGGAAGTGTTGTGCGTGCATCGGCCGCAGCCAGGCGCTGCTCCAGCCGCTCGGCAAAACCTGCGGGCAAGGACGGTGCCGTCCATGCGGCGAGCAGGCGATCGAGGTCGGGATCGGGACGGTTGGTCATGATGGCAAGTCCGTAAGGGCGGCGCAGCGCTGCTTGAGCGCGGTGCGGGCACGCAGCAGCAATGATTCGAAGGCCTTGATGTGCAGACCGAGCAGCTCGGCAGCATCGGCGTTGGGCAGTTCCTCATAATAGGTCAGCACTATCGCAGCGCGCTGCCGGTCCGGCAGTGCCATCACCGCCGCACGGGCCGCGCTGCGCAACTGGTCTGCGGCCATCTGCTCGTCGGCCAGCGGCGCCTCGTCGGTGCGGTCAGGGGGTGCCTCGCCCGACAGGAAGCGGGACCGGCGGCTGCGGTCGAACACCAGATTGGTGGTGACGCGCCGCAGCCACGCGGCGATGCCGGCTCCGCCAGGCTGCCAGCGATCGGCATGGCTCCACAGCCGCATCATTGCCTCCTGCGCGATATCCTCCGCCGCCGTCGCATCCCCGGTCATCCGCCAGGCAAGCGCATGGACGCGGGGCGCATGGCCATCGACGATGGCCCGGAACGCCGACGCATCGCGTGCGGCGACGCGCGCCATCATGGCGTCATCGTCAGACGATTGCGGCTGTATGGACGGCTGCCCCGTCATTCAGTCTGTATATCCCCTTACATCGCGCCGGCCACGATATGATGGCCAAACGTTGCACATCGGCAAACCCTTCGCGCCTTGCTCACCTATTGCTCTTGGCCGACGGCTTGCTAGGGTCAGAACCCATCAAATGCGCGTTCGAGGCTGCGAAATGGCGAAGATGTCGGGTTCAGGCGGCCGCCGCGGGTGGTGGTTCCACCCGCAAGGCCGCGTGGGCCCGAGATCGAAGCCATTTCGCCGCCCCGCAGGGGTTCGACCCATTTTGTCCATGGCCGCGTCGGCAAGCGTTGAAATATCGACATATTCCTGCCACTTGCCTCCTAGCCCTGAACAAAATGGCCTCGAACCTCGAACGCGCATTTAATGGGTCCTGACCCTAGGGCACAGCCGATGCAAGCCGATACCGCTTACACCCTGACATTCACCTGCACCGACCAGGTCGGCATCGTCGCCGCGGTGACCGGGGCGCTGGCCGAGTGCGACGGGTTCATCCTCGACAGCCAGCAATATGCCGATCTGGAATCGGGCCGTTTCTTCATGCGGCTGGTGTTCAAGCGCGGCGGACCGCGTTTCATCGACGACACCAGCGGACTGATCGAGCGCTTCGCGCCCATCGCGACGCATTTCGGCTTCGACTGGAGCCTGACCAGCTCGGTCGACCGTCCGCGCATCCTGATCGCGGTTTCCAACACGTCGCATTGCCTCAACGACCTGCTGCATCGCTGGTCGATCGGCAGCCTGCCGGTGGACATCGCCGGGGTCGTTTCCAACCATGAAACGCTGCGCACCATGACCGAATGGCACGGCCTGCCCTATTTCCATCTGCCGGTGACGCGCGAGACAAAGGCGGCGCAGGAGGCCGAGCTGCTCGCGCTGTTCGAGCGCTGCGGCGCGGAACTGCTGGTGCTGGCGCGCTACATGCAGATCCTTTCCGAAACCACAGTGGCAGCGCTGGCGGGCCGATGCATCAACATCCACCACAGCTTCCTGCCCAGCTTCAAGGGCGCCAAGCCCTACCACCAGGCGCATGCCCGCGGCGTCAAGCTGATCGGCGCCACCGCCCATTTCGTGACCGGCGACCTCGATGAAGGACCGATCATCGAGCAGGCGGCCGAACGGGTCGACCATCGCGCCAGCGCCGAACAGCTGATCGCCATCGGCCGCGACATAGAGGCACAAGTGCTGGCGCGCGCTGTCGGCTGGATCGCGGAACGGCGGGTGCTGCTCAATGGTGCGCGGACGGTGGTTTTCCGATGACATTGCCACGCGTCATTGCGAGCGTAGCGCGGCAATCCAGAGTCGCGTAAACCGCCCTGGATTGCCGCGCTACGCTCGCAATGACGATTAGTTTGAGGTTTGAATGACCGATCAGTTCGCACTCACCGAAGATCAGCTTGCCATTCAGGATATGGCCCGCAAGTTTACGGCCGACCGCATCACCCCCTTTGCCGCGCAATGGGACGAGGAGTCGCACTATCCGGTGGATGTGTGGAAGGCCGCCGGCGAGCTGGGGTTCGGCGCCATTTACGTCTCGGAAGAGAGTGGTGGCATCGGGCTAGGCCGGCTGGATGCGGCGCTGATCATGGAGGCGATGGCCTATGGCTGCCCGGCCACCTCCGCCTATATTTCCATCCACAATATGGCTGCGTGGATGATCGACCGGTTCGGTAGCGCGGACCTAAAGGCGCGATTCCTCCCCGATCTTGTCGGCATGGAGAAAATCGCCAGCTATTGCCTGACCGAGCCGGGATCGGGTTCGGACGCCGCTGCGCTCAAGACCAGCGCGCGGCTGGACGGCGACCATTATGTGCTGAACGGCACCAAGCAGTTCATTTCGGGCGCGGGCGTCAACGACATCTATGTGGTGATGGTGCGCACGTCAGAGGAAAAGTCCAAGGGCATCAGCTGCCTGGTGGTCGAAAAGGGCACGCCTGGCCTCTCTTTCGGCGCGCCCGAGAAGAAGCTGGGCTGGAACGCCAGCCCGACCGCGCAGGTGATTTTCGAGGATTGCCGCGTGCCGGTTGCCAACCGCGTCGGCGCGGAGGGCGATGGTTTCCGTTTTGCCATGGCGGGCCTCGATGGCGGGCGGCTCAACATCGGCGCCTGCTCGCTCGGCGGGGCGCAGCGCTGCCTTGATGAGGCGATCGCCTACACCAAGGAACGCCAGCAGTTCGGCCAGCCCGTCGCCGATTTCCAGAACACCCAGTTCATGCTCGCCGACATGGCGACCGACCTCGAGGCGGCGCGCGCGCTGCTTTATCTGGCGGCGGCCAAGGTCAATGCAAATGCACCGGACAAGTCGCGTTTTTCGGCGATGGCCAAGCGGTTGGCGACCGACAATGGCAGCAAGATCGTCAATGACGCGCTGCAATTGTTCGGCGGTTACGGCTATCTCAAGGACTATCCGATCGAGCGGTTCTGGCGCGATTTGCGGGTGCATTCGATTTTGGAAGGCACCAACCAGGTGATGCGGATGATCGTCGGGCGGGATTTGCTGCGGCAGTGACCACCACCGAGCTGTTCATGGTTACGCTGGTCGTTCCCGACATGGAAGACGCCATCGGACATTACATCGACGACTGGGGCTTTTCTCTGGTTACCAATGATCGTCATGAGTCCGGCCATCGCTGGGTCGAAGTTGGCGTCAGTGGAGGCATGCGATTGCGGTTGGCCGAGGCGGCGGATGATCGCCAGCGAGCGGTGATCGGGTGCCAGGCGGGTGGACGTGTTGCTTTCTTTCTCCGCAGCTCGTCCTTTGACGCCGACGTGAGTCAACTCAGGTCGAGGGGCATCGCCGTTCTCGAGGAAGAGCGTATCGAAGCGTACGGGAGGATCGTGGTGCTGGCCGACAAATATGGCAACCGCTGGGATTTTATCGAAGCGCAAAAAGGCGAATTGCGATGAGCGAAATCCTCACCTCCACCACCGGCACCGCTGCCCGCATCAGCCTCAACCGCCCCAAGGCTATTCACGCGCTGACGCTCGACATGGTCCAAGCCATGACCGCACCGCTGCTTGCGTGGCGCGACGATGACGCAGTGGATGCAGTGATCATCGATCATGCGGCCGCGCCTGATGGCGATCCCAAACTCTCCCGTGGTTTCTGCGCGGGCGGCGATATCGCCTTCCTGCGCAACAGCGCGCTTACCGACAACGGCGCGTCAGGCCGGAAATTCTTTCACGACGAATATCGGCTCAACCACCTGCTCTTCACCTATCCCAAGCCGGTGATCGCCTTCATGGATGGCATCACCATGGGCGGCGGGGTCGGAATTTCGCAGCCGGCACTGTTCCGCGTGGCAACCGAGAATACGCGGCTGGCGATGCCGGAGACCGGGATCGGCCTGTTCCCCGATGTCGGCGGCGGCTGGTATCTGTCCCAGTTGGAAGGACGGCTGGGCCAATATCTGGCGCTGACCGGGGCGCGGCTCGACGGGGCCGAGTGCCTGTGGGCCGGGCTGGCGACGCATTATCTCGGCAGCGACAGCCTTGCCGACGCCAAGGACCGCATCGCTGCCGGTGAAGAGCCCGGCGCGGTGCTCGATGCCCTCTCGACAGGCGCACCCGAGCCGAAGCTGACCGCCCACGCCGATGCCATCGCCCGCCATTTCGCCAGCGATCGCTATGAGGACATTCTCGCCAGTCTCGCCGCCGACGATGGCGACTGGGCGCAAGCTACGCTGGCAACGCTCGCCACCAAATCGCCGCAGACATGCAAAGTCGCGTTGCGCCAATTGGCTGACAGCCTGCACTGCGCCGATTTCGCCGCGAACATGGCGATGGAGTATCGCATCGGCGCCCGCGTTCTCACCCGCCCCGATTTCGCAGAAGGGGTGCGCGCGGTGATCGTCGACAAGGATAACGCCCCGCAGTGGGACCCGGCGACGCCGGAACGCGTTACCGATGCCCTGATCGACAGCATTTTCGCGCCCTTGCCTGCCGATGAGGAGTGGACGCCGCTACCCTGACCGTCACCCCGGCCTTGAGCCGGGGCCGCTGGCAGCGTAGCGCAGCATCGATAGCGGCCCCGGGTCAAGCCCGGGGCGACGGAGGAATTGAACCATGACCTACGAAACCATCCTCGCCGAAACGCGTGGCGCGGTCACGCTGGTGACGCTCAACCGGCCGCAGGCGCTCAATGCGCTCAACAGCCAAGTTTTGGCCGATCTGATCGCCGCTTTCGCTGCCTATGACGCAGACGCCAGCCAGCGCTGCCTGGTGCTGACCGGCTCCGAAAAGGCCTTTGCCGCGGGTGCAGACATCAAGGAGATGTCGAGCCAGTCCTTCGCCGACATGTATGGCAGCAACTTTTTCGCCGGCTACGACCGCATCACCGCCACCCGCAAGCCGTGGATCGCGGCGGTGGCGGGCTATGCGCTGGGCGGCGGGTGCGAGTTGGCGATGATGGCCGATTTCATCATCGCCGCCGACAGCGCCAAGTTCGGCCAACCCGAGATCAAGCTGGCGGTCACCCCCGGCATGGGCGGCTCGCAGCGGCTGACGCGCGCGGTGGGCAAAGCCAAGGCGATGGACATGTGCCTGACCGGGCGGATGATGGATGCCGCAGAGGCCGAAAGCAGCGGCCTCGTCGCCCGCGTCGTACCTGCGGCAGATCTGGTTGCAGAAGCGATCAAGGCCGCGGAGGCGATTGCCGGCATGGCCCCGCTCGCCGCGCTCGCCGCCAAGGAAATGGTCAATGCCGCGTTCGAAACCACGCTGCAGCAGGGCGTGACCTTCGAACGCCGCCTGTTCCATGGCCTGTTCGGCACGGCGGACCAGAAGGAAGGCATGGCGGCGTTCGTCGAGAAGCGGCCGGGCAACTGGACGGGGAAGTAAGCAGCCGTTCCTCCCCCAACGGGGGAGGGGGACCATCCGAAGGATGGTGGATGGGCTGGCGCGTCTTTGCCTTATGTCACCGAACACCCAGCTGCCCCTCCACCACTTCGTGGTCCCCCTCCCCGTTCCGGGGAGGACCAGCCGCCTTGCCATCCCCTTAATCCCTGCTAACCTTCCCCTCTGGCAGAAGCCGCGCGCATGATCGAGCGGCTCGCGAGGGGAGAGCAGGCATGGAACAGCTCCAGGGGATGGACGCATCCTTTGTTGCGATGGAAACACGCAACTCGCCGATGCATATCGGCTCTCTGCTGATCTACGATCCCTCCACCGCTCCCGGCGGTTTCGTCCGCTTCAAGGATATTCTCGCCTTCTATGAGAGCCGGATGAAGCTCTCCAAGACGATGCGGCAGCGGCTGGTGAAGGTACCGCTCTCCATCGACTACCCCTATTGGATCGAGGACCCGGAATTCGACCTCGAATATCATGTCCGCCATGTCGCGCTGCCCAAGCCCGGCGACTGGCGGCAATTGTGCATCCAGGCCGCGCGCATCTTCGCCCGCCCGCTCGACCTCACCCGTCCCCCATGGGAATTCACCGTGGTCGAGGGGCTGGATAACATCCCCGGCGTGCCCAAGGGCTGTTTCGCGATGGTCACCAAGGTGCACCATGCCGCGATCGACGGGATGAGCGGCATCGACCTGATGGAGGCGCTGCACACGCTGACGCCGGACGAGCCGCCGCCGCCGGGGCCGGATACATGGCGCGCCGATGCGCCCCCCAACCCGCTCGGCCTGTTCCTCAAGGGCTATGCCAACGCCTGGCTCAACCCCATCCGCCAGATCGACGTCGCGCGCAAGGCGATGCCGGGGCTGTTCCGCGCGGTGAAGGGCCTTGCCAACCGCGATTTCGATCTCGACCCCGCAGTGCAGACGCCGCGCACCCGCTTCAACACCAAGCTGTCGCCGAACCGCGTGGTCGAGGGCCGCGCCTTCGACCTCAAGGACATCAAGGCGCTGCGCGACCTGTCGCCCGGTGCCAAGGTCAATGACGTGTTTCTCGCCATCATCGGCGGGGCGCTGCGGCAATATCTGTCGGCCAAGAACGACCTGCCCGCCGAAAGCATGACGGCGATGGCCCCCATCTCCGTCCGCTCGGAGGGCGAGAAGAACAGCATGGGCAATCAGGTGTCGGCGATGCTGGTGCCGCTCGGCAGCCATATCGCCGATCCGGCGGAGCGGCTGCGCTATGTCCATGCCCAGACCGGCAAGTCCAAGGCGATGACCGAGGCGATCGGCGCGCGGCAGATGACAGAGATGAGCAAGGTCTCCCCTGCCCTGTTCATGGCCTTGGGCGCGCGGCTCTACACCAGCCTGGGCATCGCCGATGTGATGAAGCCGGTGATGAACACCGTCGTCACCAACGTCCCCGGCCCGCCGGTGCCGATCTATTCGGCGGGAGCCAAGCTCTTGCACATGCAGGGTTTGCTGTGCCTGACCGACGGCATGGGCATCGGCCATGTCGTGCAGAGCTATTGCACGCAGGCGACCGTCGGCTTCACCGCCGACCGCAAGCTGATGCCCGATCCCGAATTTTACGCGCAGTGCATCCAGGACAGTTTCGACGCGTTGATGGCGGCACATGCTGCCGCTGCTGCTGCGCCTGTCACCAAAACCGCGGCGCCCGCGAAACGCAAAGCGACACCGCGAAAGAAGAAGCTGGAACAGGCCTGAGCGCCGGTTCGTTCACCCCGTGCCATAGTGCCACGCAAGGACCATTGTCCCTATGACCACTGCCACCGCATCCCGCCTCGCCCCGCCGCACCGCCTGCTGATGCTGGCCGAAGGGCGCGCGATCTTCGAGCTTGGCTCCTTCTACGCGCTGCGCGGCCTGCTCGGGCGCTTGCCCAAGGGTGACGGCCACCCGGTGCTGGTGCTGCCCGGCTTCATGGCCGGTGACACCTCGACCAAGCCGATGCGCGGTCTGCTCGACGATCTGGGTTATGAAACGCACGGCTGGGGCCTCGGCCGCAACGTCCGCATCGACAGTATGCGCGAGCGCGAGATGAACGATGTGCTCAAGCGCATCGCCGACAAGGCCGGGCGCAAGGTCTCGATCGTCGGCTGGAGCCTGGGCGGCGTCTTCGCGCGGGAGATCGCCAAGGTGCAGCCGGACAATGTCCGCCTCGTCATCTCGCTCGGCAGCCCGATCAGCAATGACCGCAGCGCCACCAACGCCAGCCGGCTGTTCGAATATCTCAACGGCAAGGAACCCGAGCCCGTGCGCGAAGGCCGCTACCGCGACCTAGAAACCGCGCCGCCGGTGCCGACCACTTCGATCCTGACCAAGACCGACGGCATCGTCGCCTGGCGCGGATCGGTGCAAAAGGGCGGCGGCCAGACCGAAAATATCGAAGTCCTCGCCAGCCACTGCGGCTTGGGCGTCAATCCGTCAGTGATGGTGGCGATTGCGGATCGGCTGGCGCAGCGCGAGGGGGCGTGGAAGCCGTTCGAGCGGACTGGGCTGCGGGCGCTGATGTTCGGGAGTGTGGGGGCGCATTGAGCAGCCAAAATGCGGCTGTTTATGGGTGGAAGGCGAACAAAGTTTCTATACAAAGAGGCAATGTTCAAAAGACCGAAACCAAACGGCAAAGGCGTCGTTCCTGATCATCTAAAAGATCGATTTCGCTATTTGGACGGGCTTGCGCCGGCCACAGCTTTGGGGCCATGGTGTGAATTGGCGATGGTCGCTATCGGGGGCCTCGAGCATATTGGGTTTGCGCCGAATTCCGACCTACTTTTGGTTATTTCAACGAGCGGACGCGGCGTTGTTGACTGCGCCACTGGCTGTAAAATCGGAAGAGATGAAGTTGAGTATTACCCCGATTGTGGGTCTCTAGAAGCCGAAGGCATAAGCCCGTTGGACGGGCAGCATATACGTATGGCCGGAATCTACGGGGGCGGTTTACCCCGCACCACTGAGGACGGCTGGCTCATCGAGCTGCATCCACTATCGTGGCCACAAGAAGAGCTTTTTTTGTGCCCTCCGGGTCAGACGATGTTGTGGAACTCTTCTGCGACGGAGCCAGCATTGTTCAAAATGCGGCCGCTAGCTTCATCATTGACAGCATACGGCTTTTCTCCAACCGGCAAATCGCTTGTCATTGCGACATCGTCAGATTTGCAGATATATAGTCGCGCTTAACGACCCCAACTGGGTCGCATCCCGCTACGCCGCCGCCCGTCGCCGCTCCTGCATCTTCTGATTCAGCATCTCCGCCAGCAGAAACGCCAGCTCGATGCTCCCCGCCGCATTTAAACGCGGGTCGCAGTGGGTGTGGTAGCGATCGGCAGGGGCCATTTGCTTCAAATCCGACCATTAGCCACAAGATCGCCCAAAGCGGCATTGACGCGCGTTGGCCAGCCGGGGCCGCTGCCTCGCAGATGCTCAACGGTCTTGGCGTAGAGCCTGATCTTCACTTCGACCTTTGGCGCATCCGATTTCGGGCGGCCGCGCCGGGATGGCTGCATTTTAGACATGAACGCGGCATCCATCGGCGGATTGTCGTCGTGAACATCGGGGTCAAATTTCTGCATCGGACGCCATCATAGAGCAAGCTGGTGATGTTTGTCATTCCCGCGAAAGCGGGAATCCAGGAACGGCAAAAGCCGTGCTGTACCGCTCTAGATTCCCGCTTTCGCGGGAATGACATGATAGTTCAATTAGTGAAGGTGGATAGGCCACACCCCTCTCCTGCTGTGCGGGAGAGGGACAGGCGCGAAGCTCCAAGGTGAGGGTGTGTAACGAGAGCAGCGGTGCCCTGACACACCCTCACCCTCGCCGCCTCCGGCGTCTTTCCCTCTCCCGCATGCGGGAGAGGGATTATTGCTAAGCCGCCGCCCTCCGCCGCTCCTGCATTTCCTGATTCAGCATCTCCGCCAGCAGAAACGCCAGCTCGATGCTCTGCGCCGCATTCAATCGCGGGTCGCAGTGCGTGTGATAACGATCCGCCAGATCCATCTGCGTCACGTCCACCGCGCCGCCGGTGCATTCGGTGACATTCTGGCCAGTCATCTCGATATGGATGCCGCCGGCGTGCGTGCCGGCCGCGCGATGGACGGCGAAGAAGCCGCGCACTTCGGCGAGGATGCGCTCGAACGGCCGCGTCTTGTAGCCATTGTCGGTCTTGATGACATTGCCGTGCATCGGGTCGCATGACCACACCACCGGATGCCCTTCCCGCTCGACCGCGGCGACGAGGCGCGGCAGGCCGCTCTCGATCTTGTCATAGCCGAAGCGGCTGATCAGCGTCATCCGGCCCGGCGTGCGCGCGGGGTTGAGCGTGTCGAGCAGGCGCAGCAGGCTGTCCGGCTCGGTGCTCGGGCCGATCTTCATACCCAGCGGGTTGCCGACGCCGCGCAGATATTCGACATGCGCCGACCCTTCGAAGCGGGTGCGGTCGCCGATCCACAGCATGTGCGCGCTGGTGTCGTACCAGTCGCCGGTCAGGCTGTCCTGCCGGGTCAGCGCCTGCTCATAGGGCAGCAGCAGCGCCTCATGGCTGGTGTAAAAGCTCGCGGTCTTGAGCTGCGGCACGCTGTCGGCGTCGATGCCGCAGGCGGCCATGAAGTCGAGCGCCTCGCCGATGCGGTTGGCGACATCGCGATATTGCGCCGCCCATGGGCTGCGGCCCATGAAATCATGCGTCCAGGCGTGGACCTGTTGCAGGTTGGCATAGCCGCCCGAGGAAAAGGCGCGCAGCAGGTTGAGCGTTGCCGCCGACTGCGAATAGGCGCGGATCATCCGGCTGGGATCGGGCACGCGGCCTTCGGGGGTGAAGGCGATGTCGTTGATGATGTCGCCACGGTAGCTGGGCAGCTCTACCCCGCCGACCGTCTCCATGTCTGCCGAGCGCGGCTTGGCAAACTGCCCGGCCATGCGCCCGACCTTTATCACCGGCAGCTTGGAGGCGAAGGTCAGCACCACGGCCATCTGCAGGATGACGCGGAAGGTATCGCGGATATTGTTGGGGTGGAATTCGGCAAAGCTCTCGGCGCAGTCGCCGCCCTGCAACAGGAAGGCGCGGCCTGCGGCGACCTTGCCCAGCTCGGCGGTCAGGTTGCGTGCTTCCCCTGCAAACACCAGCGGCGGGAAGTTGGCGAGCTCGCCCTCGACGCGCGCCAGCGCATCGGCGTCCGGCCAATGCGGCATCTGCCGTGCATCGGCCTGTTTCCAGCTATCGGGGGCCCAGTTCGCGGCCACGCGACGTTCCTTTCACTTTGCGTTCATGTCTCAGGGGGTCGCGCAATGGCCCCCTTTGTGGCTTTTGCCTAGCCCCAATTAGGCCGTGAACTCATAAATTGCACGATCGAGGCGGTGAAATGGCGGAGCCGAAGGCCAGCGTAGCTGAACATATCGGGTTCAGGCGGCCGCTGCGGGTGGTGGTTCCACCTGCAAGGCCGCGTGGAGCCGAGATCGAAGCCATTTCACCGCCCCGCAGGGGTTCGACCCATTTTGTCCATGGCTGCGTTGGCAAGGCTGGAGATAGAACCACTATCCCTGCGCCTTGCCGCCTCGCCCTGAACAAAATGGCCTCGAACCTCGAACGTGCAATTTATGAGTTCACGGCCTCATCGATCACACAAAACAGGATTGTTTTCTTGCGCAGCAATCCCACTTGGCGTTGAGACCAAATCACGGTCGCTGCACCATATTTTTGCGACAATAGACCGTCACAGGCTGTCACCCGCAGTCCAAGGACGCACAGTTCATAACCAAAAGGCGCTCCCCCCATGCCTCGTCTCTCCCTCCCCGCCCTGCTCCTGTCGGGCATCGCCTGCAGTACGGTCGCTCCCGCTGCACTCGCCAGCGAGCGGACCATGCTCGACGCCGAACAGCCGGTCGAAGCACCGGACGCCGCCGCCGCGGAAGGTGGCGAGGAAGGCGAGGACAGTTCGGGCGACATCATCGTCACAGCCACGCGCAGCCACAATTCGGTCATCTCCGATATTCCTGCCGATGAAATCCTCGATGCCCAAGCGGTGGCAGCGTACGGCGCGAGCAACATCGGCGATCTGGTCACGGCGCTCTCGGCCCAGACCGGCTCGGGGCGCGGGCGCGGCAGCGGCCCGCCGGTGGTGCTCGTCAACGGCCGGCGCGTGTCCGGCTTCGGCGAGATCCGCAACCTGCCGCCCGAGGCGATCGAGCGGCTGGAAATCTTCCCGCCCGAAGTCGCGCTCGATTACGGCTATTCGGCCGATCAGCGCGTTATCAACTTCATCCTCAAAAGGCAGTTCAACGCCATCACCGTCGAGCTGGAAGGCGGCACGGTGACCGACGGCGGCCGCTGGTCGCAGGAAGTCGAGGCCGGCGTGTTCCGCATTTCCGGTGACGGCCGCATCAACATCAACGCCGAATACAACCGGGCAACGCCGCTGACCGAGGCGGAGCGGGACATAATCCAGGCGAGCGGCATCGCCAGCGAAGGCGCGCTGCGCACGCTGCTCGGCGGCAGCGACAGCTTCAGCGTCGACGGCACGATCGCGCGGCCATTGACCTCGACCATCGATGCCTCGCTCAACCTGCGCTACGATCTCTCGCAGACGCTGAGCCTGCAAGGGCCGCAGGCGCTGAACCCGGGCGAACCGCTGCAGGCCGATTCCGACAGCAACACCTTCCACGCCGGTGCCAGCAGCAACGGCCGCCTCGGCCGCTGGCGCTGGACGCTGACCGGCAATTACGACCGGGCCGAAGCGCGCGTAGCGAGCGAGCGGGACGATCCTGCGGGCGGCCCGCTCTTGGTCGACCGCACCCGCTCCCTCTCCAACACCGCGGATGCCGATGCCGTGCTGTCGGGCAGCCTGTTCGATCTCCCCGCCGGGCCGATCCGCAGCTCGCTGCAGGCCGGCTGGCGCAATATCGACTTCGAGAGCGTCAGCCAGCGCGGCGCCAGCATCGTCGAAACCGACCTGGGGCGCACGGCATGGACCGGCAGCGCCACGCTCGACCTGCCTATCGCCAGCCGCAGAGAGGACGTGCTGGCACCGGTCGGCGATCTTGCGCTCAACGCCCGCTACGCGCTGCGCGATGTCAGCGATTTTCGCCTGCTCAAGAGCTGGACCATCGGCCTTAACTGGTCACCGCTCGAACGGCTCGACATGGTGATCAGCTGGGTGGGTGAGGAGAATGCGCCGGGCGTATCGCAACTCGGCGCGCCGGCGCTGACCACGCCGCTGCGCACCATCTTTGACTTCACCCGCGGCGAAACCGTGCTCGCGGACGTGATCACCGGCGGCAATCCGGACTTGCAGGCCGAGCGGCGGCGCGATTTCCGCGCGCAGATCAACTGGCGTCCGATTGCGGACACTGACCTGCTGCTGACCACCAGCTATGCCCGCACGCGCAGCCGCAACACCACCGCCGATTTCCCGCTGCTCACCCCGGAAATCGAAGCCGCCTTCCCGGGCCGGGTGGTGCGCGACGGCAGTGGCCAGATCGTCAGCGTCGATCAGCGCCCGGTCAATTTCGAGGCAACCTCCGGGCGGCAACTGCGCAGCGGCATCAGCTATTCGAAAAGCTTCGGTCAGCCGCAACGCGGGCCGGGCGGCCTCGCAATTCCCGGTGGCGGTCGCGGGCCGGGCGGCGGCGGCGGCCCTCCGCCGGGCGCCGGGCGCGGCCCCGGTGGCGGGCCCGTTGGCGGAGGCGGTTTCGGGCCGCGCGGTCCGGGCGGGTTCGGCGGGCCCGGCGGCGGCGGCCGCTGGAGCGTCGCAGCCTACCACACCGTGTTGTTTGAAGACGAAGTTCTGATCCGCACGGGGGTGCCGGTGCTGGATCTGCTCAACGGATCGGCGACGGGCGGCAATGGCGGGTCGTCCCGCCACAGCGTCGAGTTCGACGGCGGCTGGTTCAACAACGGCATCGGTTTCCGGCTCAACGGCACCTGGCGGCAAGGCTCGACCGTGATTGGCGGCCCGGTCGCCGGCGGCGGGACGGCGAGCGACCTCCGCTTTTCCGACCGGATGACGGTCAACCTGCGCGCCTTTGCCGACGTGAGCCGGATCAGCGACAATCCGCTGTTCCGCAACATGCGCGTCCGGCTGGCGGTCGACAACATCTTCAATGATCGGCAGACGGTGCGCGACGACAGCGGCGTCATCCCGCTGCGCTACCAGCAAGGCTATCTCGACCCGCAGGGCCGGTACATCGAATTGTCCATCCAGAAGCGGTTCTGACCGGTGCGGCGGCCGGGTGGCCTGCTTGACGCCTGGCCAAGCCACCGTCAGTCTGGCGCAGGTTTCCCTGATGGAGGATCGCGCCGATGACCGCATGGATCGACACCGGAGGCCTGCTGCTGCTCGCCGGCGGTCTCGTCGCTGCCGCCTCTGCAGTCAGCGGCGGGCGCTGGCTGCGGGTCGGGCTGGCGCTAGCGGCGGCCGTGGTAATCGTCGATGCGCTGCTGCGTCCGGCGGGTATCGCCGCCCCTGCCCTTGCCGCCATCGTGCTGGTCGCCAATGGATTGGCCGTCCTGCGCATGGCAGGCGGCAACCGGCTGGACGGCGACGATGCGCAGGCCTTTTACCAGCGCCATCTTTCCCGCCTGACCCCGGCACAGGCCAGCCTGCTGATCGCGCAGGGCAATTTCATCGAAGGTCGGGCGGGAGAAATCCTCACCCGCGAAGGCGAGCCGGTCGAGAGCCTGCATTTCCTGGTGGATGGCGTAGCTGCGGTGCTGGTCGACGATGCGATCGTCGGTCGGCTCGGGCCGGGCGACCTCATCGGCGAAGCGGCCCTGCTCGGCGAAGGCCGCGCCAGCGCCACCGTCCGCCTCGCGGCAGAGCGCAACCGGCTGTGGTTCATTGCCAAGGACCGGCTTACGGCCTTCCTCGCGGTGCAGCCCGCGATTGCCGCCGAGCTCAATGCCGCGACCGTATCGGCGCTGCGCGACAAGCTCGAGCGGGTTAACCGAGAGCGCGCGACGGGGTAGGACAGCCTCACCCTGAAACGTCATTGCGAGCGTAGCGAAGCAATCCAGAGCAAACGTCCACTGCCCTGGATTGCTTCGCTACGCTCGCAATGAGGACCTATATCTCGTCAGGCTACGCCCGCCGGATCAGCAGGTTCCTGATCTCGCTCATGTCTTCCATGGCGAAGCGCACGCCTTCGCGGCCAAGCCCCGAGTCCTTGACCCCGCCATAGGGCATGTTGTCGACGCGGAAGCTCGACACATCGTTGACGCAGACGCCGCCGACGTCGAGCTTGTCCCACGCCTTCAGCACCTTGTGGATGTCGTTGGTGAACAAGCCCGCCTGCAGGCCGAACTTGCTGTCGTTGACCTCCGCCAGCGCCGCATCCCATTCGGTGAAGCTCGAGAGGATGGCGAGCGGGCCGAAGGCTTCCTCGCGATAGGCATCGGCGCTGCGGTCCACGCCTTCGAGCAGCGTGGCTTCGAGCATATTGCCGGTGCAGCCGCCGCCCACCAGCAGCGTGGCACCGCCCGCCACCGCGCCATCGATCCAGCCCTTCAGCCGGCTCGCTTCCTTCTCGGAGATCATCGGGCCGATGAAGGTGTTGCGGTCCTTGGGATCGCCTGCAATCAGCGTCTTGGTTTTCGCCACCAGCATGTCGCGGAAGCGATCGTAGATGTCGGCGTGGATGATGATCCGCTGCACCCCGATGCAGCTCTGCCCAGACTGGTAGAAGGCGCCGAAGATGATGCGTTCGAGCGCATGATCGAGGTCGGCATCCTTGTCGACCACCACCGCGGCATTGCCGCCGAGTTCGAGCACCACCTTCTTCTTGCCCGCCTTGGCCTTGAGATCCCAGCCGACACCCGGCGAACCGGTGAAGCTCAGCAGTTTCAGCCGCTCGTCGGTGGTGAACAGGTCAGCCCCGTTGCGGCTGGCGGGAAGGATGCTGAACGCGCCCTCGGGCAGGTCGGTCTCGGCCAGCACCTCACCCATGATGATCGCGCCGAGCGGGGTCAGCGACGCCGGCTTCATCACGAACGGGCAGCCGACCGCGATGGCCGGGGCGATCTTGTGCGCAGCAAGGTTGAGCGGGAAGTTGAACGGCGAAATGAAGCTGCACGGGCCGATCGGTACGCGGCGCCACATGCCCATATAGCCCTTGGCGCGAGGACTGATGTCGAGAGGCTGGACCTCGCCATAGTTGCGGGTCGCTTCCTCGGCGGCGATGCGGAAGGTGTCGATCAGCCGGGTGACCTCACCTTCGGCATCCTTGATCGGCTTGCCCGCCTCGACGCACAGCGCATAGGCGAGTTCGTCGAACCGCTCGCGGAAGCGGACCACGCAATGATCGAGCACCGCCTGCCGCTCATAACTCGCCATCTCTGCCATCGGCTCGGCAGCGCGCACGGCACCGGCAATCGCCTCGTCGATGACATCGGGCGTCGCCAGCGCGGTACGGAAGGCGACCTCGCCCGTGAACTTGTCGGTCACCTTGAGATCGGTGTTCGGCTGCGCGGCCTTGTTATTGAGGTACAGCGGGTAGGTGTCGTTAAGTTTCATTGCGCTTCTCCCCCCTCCCGCTTGCGGGAGGGGTCGGGGGTGGGCCTGTCGGGGTGGCGCTGCGACCACCTCTGGATTCCCGCTTTCGCGGGAATGACAAGTTTGTGAAACCCTTTGCTCACAACGCCTTGCTCAACTCCTTGATGTCCTTGTTCAAAATCTGGTCGTTCTCGGTGTAATCCACCGGACAGTCGATCAGATGCACACCCGGCGTATCGCGGCAATGGGCGAGCAGTTCCTTCAAGTGCGCCGCGCTCTCCACCCGATGCCCGTGCGCGCCATAGCTTTCGGCATATTTGACGAAATCGGGGTTGCCATAGGTCAGACCGAAATCGACGAAGCCCATGTTCGCCTGTTTCCAGCGGATCATGCCATAGGCATCGTCGCGCAGGATCAGGACGGTGAGGTTGAGGCCGAGGCGGACGGCGGTTTCCATTTCCTGGCTGTTCATCATGAACCCGCCATCGCCACAGATCGCCATCACCTTGCGCTCGGGGTAGAGCATGGCGGACATCATCGCGCTGGGCAGCCCCGCGCCCATCGTCGCCAGCGCATTGTCGAGCAGCACAGTGTTGGGGTGGTAGGCGCAATAGCCGCGTGCGAACCAGATTTTATAGACGCCGTTGTCGAGGCAGATGATGCCGTCATTCGGCATCGCCTCGCGCACGGCGCGCACCAGATGCGGCGGGAAGATCGGGAAACGTTCGTCGGCGGCAAGCCTCTCGGTATGCTCGACCTCGGCCTTGCGGAAGCGCAGCAGGTCGTCGCATTTCCAGTCGACGTTGGGGACGATGTCTTCCTTCATCTGCCAGATGGCGTTGGCGATGTCGCCGATCACCTCAATGCCGGGGAAATAGACCGGGTCGACCTCGGCGGTCTTGGTCGAGACGTGGATCACGGTCGGCCCGCCAGCGCGCATGAAGAAGGGCGGTTTTTCGATCACGTCATGGCCGATGTTGACGATGCAGTCCGACGCCTCGACCGCGCGGTGAACGAAGTCGCCGGCGGAGAGTGCGGCGCAGCCGAGGAAACGCGGGTGCCGCTCGTCGATGACGCCCTTGCCGAGCTGGGTGGTGAGGAAGGGAATGCCGGTCTTCTCGACGAACTGCAGCAGCATCCTGCTGGTCATGGTCCGGTTGGCGCCCGCGCCGATGACGAGGATCGGGTTCTTGGCCTTTTCGAGCGCCGTCACCGCCGCGCGCACCGCCTTGGGGTCGGCGCTCGGGCGGCGGGTGAGGCTGCGCGGAATCGGCACGCTGTCGGTATGCTCGTCGGCGATATCCTCGGGCAGCTCGATATGCGTCGCGCCGGGCTTCTCCTCCTCGGCCAGGCGGATCGCTTCGCGCACGCGGCTGGGGATATTGTCGGATGACGCCATCTGGTGCGTGAATTTGGTGATGGGCGACATCATCGTCACCACATCGAGGATCTGGAAGCGACCCTGCTTGGATTTCTTGATCGGCTTCTGCCCGGTGATCATCATCATCGGCATGCCGCCCAGCGTTGCATAGGCGGCTGCCGTGACGAAATTGGTCGCGCCCGGCCCCAGCGTGGCGATGCACACGCCAGTCTTGCCGGTGTGCCGGCCATAGGTCGCGGCCATGAAGCCGGCGCCCTGCTCGTGCCGTGTCAGGATCAGCTTGATCTGCTTCGAGCGCGACAGCGAGTCGAGAAAGTCGAGATTTTCCTCACCCGGCACGCCAAAAATATATTCGACACCTTCGGCCTCCAGGCATTCGATGAACAGATCGGACGCTTTTTTCCCCGCACCGGACATATGTTCCCCCTACCGCGCATTAGACTCGCGCCCGCGTCATTGCGGCGCAGCCATGATCAAGGGCAACCCGTGCGGCTGGCGCGAGCCAGAATTGCGTGCCCCGGCCGTCGATTCCACCTGCGTCTCGAGGTGTAGCGAAGGCGGCGGTCGGAGTCACGGCTGCTATTTCTGGATGTCGAACAATCCAGCAAGTTGATCAATAATCGCGCCGCCCAGCTGCTCGGCATCCATGATCGTCACCGCTTTACTGTACCAGCGCGTCACGTCATGGCCGATGCCGATGGCGACAAGTTCCACCGGCGATTTGGTCTCGATCCAGTTGATCACCTGCCTGAGATGCTGGTCGAGATAGCCACCCGAGTTCACGCTGAGCGTGGAATCGTCGACCGGCGAGCCATCGGAGATCACCATCAGGATGCGGCGGTCCTCAGGGCGGCCGATGATGCGGCTGTGCGCCCAGACCAGCGCCTCGCCGTCGATATTCTCCTTCAGCAGCCCTTCGCGCATCATCAGGCCGAGCGAGTTGCGGGCGCGGCGATAGGGTTCGTCGGCGGGCTTGTAGACGATGTGACGGACGTCGTTGAGGCGTCCCGGATTGGGCGGACGGCCGGCGGTGAGCCAGTCCTCGCGCGCCTGCCCGCCCTTCCAGGTGCGGGTGGTGAAGCCGAGGATCTCGGTCTTGACGCCCACCCGCTCGAGCGTGCGGGCAAGGATATCGGCGCTGATCGCGGCTATGCTGATCGGCCGGCCGCGCATCGAGCCCGAATTGTCGATCAGCAGCGTCACCACCGTATCGCGGAACTCGGTATCCCGCTCCACCTTGTAGGACAATGACAGGGTCGGGTTGGCGACGACGCGCGCCAGCCGCGCGGCGTCGAGCGTGCCCTCATCCTGATCGAAATCCCACGCCCGGTTCTGTTGCGCCATCAGGCGGCGCTGCAGGCGGTTGGCAAGGCGGGTGACCGCCGATTGCAGCGGGATCAACTGCTGGTCGAGGAACCCGCGCAGGCGCGCCAGTTCCTCGGCATCGCACAATTCGGTCGCGGCGATGGTCTCGTCATGCTTGTCGGTGAAGACGCGGTAGGCAAAATCGGGGATGTCGTGATGCGGGCGATTGGGCCGGGTCGGCATCGGTGCATCGTCGCCCTCCCCGCCCATCTCATCCTCTTCATCGCCGTCCAGCGCCTCGAGGTCCACATCGCCGTCCTGCGTGTCTCCGGCTTCGCCCTCGCGCCACTCCATGCGCGCTTCGGTCTCCGCCGCGCCGCCCGACTGGTCCTCTTCGCCGTCCTGTTGCTGTTCGTCGGGCTGCTCGGCGTTGCTTTCGCCTTCCTCGTCCGGCTCGCTCGGTTCGAGCGGGTTGTCCGGTGCCAGCAGGTCGAGATGCTGCAGCATCTGCCGCGTCTGTTCGGCAAACGCTGCCTGATCGTCGATCAGCAAGGCAAGCGCATCGAGGTCTGCCGCCGCCTTGGCAGTGATGCCTTCGCGCACCAGCGCGAGCCCGGCCACCGCCGACTCGGGAGCGGGCAAGGCGGCAAGATGCTCCCTGACCAGCAATTCGACCGCGGTTGCCATCGGGACGTCTGCCGCTGTGCGCGCGCGCGCAATGGGGTCGCTGGCGAGCCGCGCGGTGGTCTCCGCCGACAGATTGGCGTGCAGTCCTGCCATACGCCGCGCGCCCAAAGCGGCGACGCGCGCCTGCTCCACCGCATCGAACACCGCCGCGGCGGTGGCATCGACGGGTCGGTGTCGTCCGTGCGTTGCGGCATTATGATGCTTGAGGCGCAGCGCCAGCGCATCCGCCTGCCCACGCGCGATCGCCACCTGCCCGGCGGGCAGCGCGCGCGAGGGCGAACCGATCTTGAAAGCGCGGCCCACCGCGTGCGGCGCGTCTGCCGTGAACCCGACCTCGATCTCCGGTTCGCCCGTCAGCGCACGCGCTGCACCGGACAGGACGGATTTCAGGTCATCGAGAGGATTGTCCTTGGCCATGCCCCTGCATTAGGCAGGCGTCAGCGGCACGCAAGGCGCAAATGCGCCGACAGCGAAACGCGCCTATTTGAAAAAGCGAGTCTGTACCATTGGCTGGTGCAGCATCGACGCGGCGATCAACTCTGCGGGCAGGCTTGCTGCCACCGCGGGGTCGATCGCGGCTTCCGCACCCAGTTCGTGGATGCAATCGACCACGCTGTCCGCGCCGTCCTGGCCCGCGACGTCGATCATGCCGTTGATCCAGTCGGCAAAGGCAGCGGCATCGTCGCCAGCGAGGCGCTGCTGGCGCGGCAAGGAAGAAACAACCTGGCGCCACGCCGCCGCCTCGGCCGGATAATCGGTCCCGACAAGGCGGTGGCCCAGCCGGGAGACGCCGATGCACATATGGTCGATTCCCGCGACAGCCCAAGGGAAGCCCGATCCGGCACGCAAGCGCGCCGGCGCCCCCGGCACCGAATCGTCGAACAGCCAGTCGCGCAGGGCATCAGCTTCGGGCTCGGTCTCAGGCTCGGGTTCGGCAAACCGCAACGGCACCACTCTGCCCCCGGCAGGCATCCAGACATTGTCCGGAGCATGCGCTGCAGCGATGGGGCTTTCTGGCGAATCGACGGGCTGCTGGTCCACTTCGGGGTTGTGCGACTGCAGTGGCGCCGCCTCAGCGGGCAGCGATGCTGTCGGCACAAAGTCCGTGGGCAGAGCGATGTCCATGGCAGGCGTTTCGTCCATGGCAGGCTGAGACGCTGCCGCTGGTGCCGGATCCTCCTCCGCCGCAGCGCCATCGTCTTGCGCGGCGTCACTCCCGGCAATCGCCGGTTCGGGGGCTGGTTCGAGGGCGGCCTCGTCGGTCCACTCCTGCTCGGGCTCAGGTGCCTCCGGCTCCTCGTCGGGAGCGACATGCGCTGCTGTCGTCATGCGCGCCAGCCGGGCAGACATCGATGCATCGGCCACCGTATCCGGTTCCGGGCCTCTCGGCTGCCTTTCGCTCTGCGCTGCCTTGGGGATGACGATGCGCTGCACGGTCTCGCGCGGGCGCGTCCGCCAGATGTAGACGGCGACCACAACGCAACCGAGAACGGCCAGCAAAGCACCGCCCAGCAATGCCACGCTGCCGGCATCGGGCTGATACTGGGCAGCCCCGCTATAGCCTCTTGCCATGGTCCAGGCGGCGTTGACCGCGATGAGCAACGCGATCACGAAATTCACGACGACGATGGCAAGGTATCTGGTCATTCTTGCGGTCCCGAGCGGTCTGACGCCCAGGTGCTAGCAATGAACCGGTTAATTATCCGCCAACTATGGTCAGGATGTGCCGACCACGCTCTCGGGCAAATCCTTGCCGAACACCCGCTGATAATATTCGGCAACCAGCATCCGCTCATTCTCGTCGCACTTGTTGAGGAACGAAAGGCGGAAGGCGAAACCGACGTCCTTGAAGATGGTCGTATTCTGCGCCCAGCTGATCACGGTGCGCGGACTCATCACGGTCGAGATATCGCCGTTCATGAAGCCGGAACGGGTCAATTCCGCCACCTTGACCATGTTTTCCACCATGGCCTTGCCCTTGGGATCGTCATATTCGCCGGACTTCGCCAGCACGATGCGCGCCTCGGTCTCCGCCGGCAGGTAGTTCAGCGTAACCACGATGTTCCAGCGGTCCATCTGCCCCTGGTTGATCTGCTGGGTACCATGATAGAGGCCGGTGGTGTCGCCCAGGCCGACGGTGTTGGCAGTGGCGAACAGCCGGAACCAGGGGTTGGCGCGGATGACGCGATTCTGGTCGAGCAGGGTCAGCTTGCCGTCGGCTTCGAGCACCCGCTGGATCACGAACATCACGTCGGGCCGGCCCGCGTCATATTCATCGAACACCAGCGCGGTCGGCGTTTGCAGCGCCCACGGCAACAGCCCTTCGCGGAACTCGGTCACCTGTTTGCCGTCGCGCAGCACGATGGCGTCGCGCCCGACCAGATCGATGCGCGACACATGGCTGTCGAGGTTGATGCGCACGCACGGCCAGCTCAGCCGCGCCGCGACCTGTTCGATGTGCGTCGACTTGCCGGTGCCGTGATAGCCCTGCACCATCACCCGGCGGTTGTGGGCAAAGCCCGCGAGGATCGCCAGCGTGGTGTCCGGATCGAAGACATAGGCGGGGTCGAAATCGGGCACGCGTTCATCCGCCTCGCTGAAGGCGGGCACCGACATGTCGATATCGATCCCGAACGTTTCCCGCACATCGACAGTCTTGTCGGGCGCGGCGAGCACCGTGGCATTGCGACTGTCGGGCTGGCTATTGGGGAGATCGGACATGGGCGGCTTTCCGTTAACGTGAAGCAGCCCCATGCCGCAAAGCATCGGCGACGAAAAGCGCAAATCACATCCCCGGCATCGCCGGTGCGCTCACGATCGGTGGGCGGCCTGCTTGCGGACAAGCTGATAGGCCTCGACGACCGCCTGAAGCTGCTTTTCATGGCTGCGATCCCCGCCGTTGCGATCCGGATGGTAGCGGCGCACCAGCGTCGAATAGGCACGGCGCACCGCCATGAGGTCGGCGCCCGGCGTCAGCCCGAGCACGCGATATGCCGATCGCATCTCCGCGCTTATCCCCTGCGCCCGATCCTCGGCCGCCGCACGCACCTTGCGATAGCGGGCGCCGATCGCATCCATCGGGTCCCTGAAGTCCGACCATTTCGGCGGTGCGTCCGCCCCTACCGAGGAGAAGGCGCGAGTCTCCCGCTCCCAGCCGCCATAGGGCGCCTGCGCGTCGGCAATTTCGTCGGCGCTCATGCCGTCGAAGAAATTATAGCGCGCGTTGAACTCGCGCACATGCTCCAGGCACAGCCAGCGCCAGTCGCCCGGCCCGTCGAAACCCGGCCGACGGTCGCCGGGCGCGCGAAATTCGCCGGTCTCCGGGCAGCCGGCGATCGCGCAGGGCCGGTCGCCGGGCACGCGGCCGTGAAAGCGGGGGGAATATCGGTCTGCCAAATGCCGTGATAGCTCCGCCCGTCGCTGAAACGGGATTGTCGCCGGAGCGTCCTTTCCCTAGCACATTTAGGAAACCCGCCTCCCCGGTTGCAAGGCGGCCAGTGCAGAAAGATGCAGCATGGGTCCCGTCGAAACACAGATAAACCAGCGTCTCGCCGCCGCGCTGTCGCCCGACCAGCTGCTGGTCAGCAACGACAGCGCCAGCCACCACGGCCATGCCGGAGACGACGGCAGCGGGGAGTCGCATTTCAACGTGACCATCGTCGCGCAGGCTTTTGCAGGCAAATCGCGCGTGGAGCGGCAGCGCATGGTCAATCATGCCCTCGGCGCGTTGCTGCGCGACTCGATCCATGCGCTCGCCATCAAGGCGAAGGCGCCGGGCGAATGAGCGCGCCCGGCCCGATTCTCGAGACCGTCGCGCCATCCAGCCATGACATCGGCGCCTTCGAAGTCCGTCGCACCCTGCCCTCGCGCGGACGGACGATGGTTGGCCCGTTCATTTTCGTCGACGCCTTCGGTCCGGCGCAATTCGATCTGGGTACGGGCATGGACGTGCGCCCGCACCCGCACATCAATCTGTCGACCGTCACCTATCTGTTCGATGGCGCCATTGGCCACCGCGACAGCCTCGGCACCGTGGCGGTGATCGAACCAGGCGCGGTCAATCTGATGACGGCGGGCAGCGGCATCGTCCACTCCGAGCGTTCGCCGCTGGCCGAGCGCCAGCGCGCGGCGGGCAGCCACATGGGCCGCATCTACGGCATGCAGACCTGGCTCGCCCTGCCCGACGGCAAGGAGGAAATTGCCCCGGCTTTCGAGCATGTCGGGGCTGGCGATCTGCCGGTGATCGGCGACGGCGGCGTCGAAGCCCGCGTGATCATGGGCAGCCTGTGGGGCGCGACCGCACCGACGACCCAGCAGGCCGCGACCATCTACGCCGACATCCGGCTGGGCTGCGGCAGCAGCGTCCCCATCGACGCCGGGGCGGACGAGCGCGCGCTGATCGTCGTCGGCGGCAGCGCCACGCTCGACGGCCAGCCACTCGCACCACAATTGCTGCACATCCTCAAGCCCGGCCACGCCGCCACGCTGGCGAGCGAGGATGGGGCCATCGTCATGCTGCTCGGCGGAGAAGCCTTTACCACCCGGCGCCACGTCTGGTGGAACTTCGTCAGCTCCAGCCGGGATCGGATCGTGCAGGCGCGCGAGGACTGGAATGCGCACCGCTTCCCGGTCGTGCCCGGCGACGATGCGGAGCGGATCGAGATTCCGGCGGTACCGAAGACCGTCAGCTATCCCTGACCGCGCTCATTCCATTTCAAGGATGATGGCATCCACCGCTAGGCTCTCGCCCTGCGCGGCGTTGACCGACTTGACCACGCCGCTTTTGCCGGCGCGCAGGATATTCTCCATCTTCATCGCCTCGACCACGGCGAGCGGCTGACCCGCCTCGACCTTGTCGCCGACACCGACGTGCAGCGCCACCAGCAGCCCCGGCATCGGACAGATCAGATAGCGGGAGAGATCGGGCGGAATCTTCTCGATCATGTGGCCGGCGAGCGGCGCGACATGCGCTGGCAGGCACGTCGCCTTGTGGCTGGCCCCGCGCGCGGTGAGCATGAAGCCGCTGCGGGTGCGCGCGATGCGCACGGTCAGCGGCGCACCATCCACCTCGGCCTCGATCAGCCGGTCACCCGGCGTATATTCCATCGCCAGGTCGAGCGGTTCGCCGTCCACGGCAATCTCGTCCTCGTCGAGCTCGACCAGATGGGTCGCCCCGCCGATCGTCACTGCCCATTCGGCGGGCGGGTGCAGCCGCTTGCCGAGCTGCCCGTCGACCCGCCGCGCCCGATCCGCCTCTGCCGCCGAGGCAAAGCCGGCGATGGCGGCAAGATTGCGCAGCAGCTCCGGTGACGCGGGCGCGCCGGTAAAGCCATCGGGATATTCCTCGGCAATGAACCCCGTCGTCAGTTCGCCCGAGCGGAAACGCGGGTGCTGCATGATCGCGCTGACAAAATCGATGTTGTGGCCCAGCCCCTCGATCTCGAAGGCATCGAGCGCGGCGATCTGCTTGTCCGCTGCGTCGTCTCTGGTTGGCCCCCAGGTCACCAGCTTGGCGATCATCGGGTCATAGAAAATGCTGACCTCGCCGCCCTCATAGACGCCGTCATCGACGCGCACGCCATCGACACCGCGCCGCCCGTTGGCGCTGCCATCGTCGGTCCAGCCCTCGACCGGCGGCTGATAGCGCACCAGTCGCCCGGTCGAGGGCAGGAAGCCGCGATAGGGATCTTCGGCATAGACGCGGTTCTCGATTGCCCATCCGTCGATGCCGATATCGTCCTGCGTGAAGCCGAGCTTCTCGCCGGCGGCAACGCGGATCATCTGCTCGACCAGATCGATGCCGGTGATCGCCTCGGTCACCGGGTGCTCGACCTGCAGGCGGGTGTTCATTTCGAGGAAGTAAAAGCTCTCGCCGCTCGGGTCGGCGCCCGAGACAATCAGCTCGACCGTGCCCGCGCTGTAATAGCCCACCGCCCGCGCCAGCGCGACGCACTGCTCGCCCATGGCCTTCCTCATCTTGGGCGTGACGAACGGCGATGGCGCTTCCTCCACCACCTTCTGGTGGCGGCGCTGGATGCTGCATTCGCGCTCGTTGAGGTAGAGGATGGTGCCGTGCTGGTCGCCGAGGATCTGGATTTCGATGTGGCGGGGATTGAGGATGAACTTCTCGATGAATACGCGGTCGTCGCCGAACGAGTTCAGCCCCTCGCGCTTGACCGCCTCGAACCCCTCGCGGACATCGGCTTCCGAATAGGCCAGCCGCATCCCCTTGCCACCGCCGCCGGCGCTGGCCTTCATCATCACCGGATAGCCGATCTCGTCGGAAATGCGCACCGCATGCTCGGTATCCTCGATTTCGCCGACGAAGCCCGGAACGACGTTGACCCCAGCCGCCTTGGCCAGCTTCTTGGACTCGATCTTGTCGCCCATCGCCGCAATCGCACCGACCGGCGGCCCGATGAACGCAATCCCCTCCGCCGCCAGCGCCTCGGCAAAGGAGGTGCGCTCGGACAGGAAACCGTAGCCCGGATGCACCGCCTCCGCGCCCGTCGCCTTGCACGCCTCGATGATCTTCTCGGCCACCAGGTAGGACTGCGCCGCCGGAGACGCCCCGATATGCACCGCTTCATCAGCCATCTTTACGAACGGAGCACGCGCGTCGGCGTCGGAATAGACCGCGACGGTGGCAATGCCCATCCGCCGCGCCGTCTTGATCACCCGACAAGCGATTTCACCACGGTTGGCGATGAGGATTTTCTTGAACATCATTCTTTTCCAGTTTCCACAACCTGTCTGCCGTTGCCGCGGGCAGATACTGCTTTTCCTGCCAACATAAGGGGCGCATCGACGATGAAGTGCGCGAGAACGGCAGCCCACAGCCCGCCTGACAGAAACGCGGCTGTCATCAGCATGCCGACGACGGTGACGAAAGCCAGATGCGCCAATCCCCACGATGCACGATGTGCAAGGACGAACACGACAAGGGGGATCGCTACGGCAGCGCCGTGATTGACGCCAGCCGCCATGAGCCCGCCGATTGCAGCGAAGCGGAAGATCAGTTCTTCCGCACCTGCGGCAGTGCACAGCAGGAACAGCCTCTGGGGCAAGGACGCCGAGGCGATGGTCGCCAATGTGTCGGTCGAAGGAGGCGTGCCGCCCAGCTTGCTCGTGATGAAGACATAGAGGGGGAAAGTCAGAAAGGCGAGCACACCGAACAACAGCCCGTAGCCCAATTGCGCCCAGCCGAAGGTGAAAAGGCCCGCCCTCGCCGCATCGAAGCCTTGCTGTTGCAGAGCCAGCCAGCAGGCACCAGCGGCGACCACCCAGAGAGCTGTCGCTGCGATCAGGCGGGGGCGGATACCTCCGTTCCCGAATATCCCCGCCGACCGCAAGAACACGACCAGGCTGGCACCCAATAGCGCGGCAGCGGCGGCTATCACGCCGCCGCCTCCAATGTCCGGCACGCCCGCATCGGCTGCTCGGTCGCTAACGTCACAAAGGGCTCATCCTCATCGGAATAGACCGCGACGGTGGCGATACCCATGCGCCGCGCGGTCTTTATAACCCGGCCAGCGATTTCGCCACGGTTGGCAATGAGGATTTTTTTGACCATCGATTGTTACTCTTCCTCAATTCTGTTTTGGTTTGTCAAACGAGCACGCCGGACGATCAATTCGGATGTTCGTGGGTCTAGATTGGCATAAAATCGAGCACGAAAGCGCTCTTGTTCTGGTTCGAACACCGGCACCCCGCAAACAAAGATGATTTCATCTGGGTTGGTAGCGTAAAAGTCATCGTACCAATTCTGATAATCGACCTCGATCGGGCGGCTTCGCAATTGAAGATTGAGCGGATTCTTCACGATCCGGTGGACCCGCAGGGTACAACTACGCCGCTCTACCGAGCAGTGCGCTGTCGCCTCGAAAACAACATCGCTGACTCTCTCATACCAGTCATCTGTTGGGTCACCACAGGCAAGTGCAGCAGAAGGTACAAGCCCCAACAGCAGCGCAGTTGCGAGCAAACCCGGCACACGCCCAACTGCCAGACTTCTCATCCCCATGAGTTACTCCACAACCTCCGCAACCCGGCAAGCCCGCATCGGCTCTTCCGCCACCATCGCCCGCAGCCCCAGCTTCGCCATCAGCGCCGCGTCCTTATCATCGCCCGCGTTCGCCGCCGTCAGCAGCTTGTCGCCGGTGAAGATGGAATTCGCGCCGGCCATAAAGCACAGCGCCTGTGTCGCCTCGGACATTGACTCGCGCCCGGCGCTCAGCCGCACCATGCTCAGCGGCATGGTGATGCGCGCCACCGCGACCGTGCGGACAAATTCGATGTCGTCGATCTTCGCCAGCGGCTTATCGGCCAGCATGTCGCCCAGCACCGTGCCCTTGACCGGGACCAAGGCGTTGACGGGCACGCTTTCGGGGTGGCGCGGCAGCGTGGCGAGGGTGTGGATGAAGCCGACGCGGTCGGCGCGCGTCTCCCCCATGCCGACGATGCCGCCGCTGCACACATTGATGCCCGCATTGCGGACATGGGCCAGCGTTTCAAGCCGGTCATCCATCGTCCGCGTGCTGATCACCTCATTGTAGCGCTCGGGCGAGGTGTCGATATTATGGTTGTAATAATCGAGCCCGGCCTCCGCCAGCATCTCGGCCTGATGCGGCTCCAGCATGCCCAGCGTCATGCAGGTTTCCAGCCCCATGGCGCGCACGCCCTTCACGATCTCGACGATCGCCGGCATATCCCGGTCCTTGGGATTGCGCCACGCCGCGCCCATGCAGAACCGCTGCGACCCGGCATCCTTCGCCTCCGCCGCCTTCTGCAGCACCGCGCGCACATCCATCAGCTTGGTCGCCTTGACCCCGCTGTCGGCATGCACCGACTGCGAACAATAGCCGCAGTCCTCCGGACACCCGCCGGTCTTGATGCTGAGCAGGGTGCAGAGCTGGATTTCGCCCGCCGCATGGTGCGCGCGATGGGTTTCCGCTGCACGGAACAGCAAGTCGGTGAACGGCAGGTCGAAGAGGGCGGCGATCTCTTCGCGGGTCCAATCAGTACGGGGGCCGATCATTCGGACAAATCTCTCTGCTTAATCTGCCGTGCACGTTCGAACCTTTGCTCAAACCTCTCCTCCGAGAAGGCAAGGTTCGGTGCGTTCTCCGCTATCCATCCGATCACGCAAGCTCTGGACCCTTCGTCAGCATTTACAATGTCGTAGACTGCAACGTCGACCGCGCCAACGTAATCGATCCGGTTGTCGATCCGGCAATGTCTCGTCATTTCCCGGACTCGCTGCATCTCCTCAATCGAGCCAACTGCCACGCTTTCCATATTGTAAATCACAATAGTGCCATCGTCATAAAGTGGAGCACATACAGAGGGATCGCGGATTGGCGCTCTCTCTTCACAACCGCGGACCGCAGCCGACTGGGGCTCGCTCACGCCGAGCGCCAAAACCATCAGTGTAATCATTGTGCAGCCTCGCCCAATCCATCCAGCGGCGGCATATTATGCCCTAGCAGCCGCAGCACATCCGCTGCGCATTCGACGACATTGCTGCCCGGCCCGTAAATGCCCTGCACTCCGGCATCGCGCAGGAAATCATAATCCTGCGGCGGGATTACGCCGCCGGCGATAACCTTGATATCGTGGCGACCCGCTGCGCGCAGGCCGTCGATCAGTTGCGGGATCAGCGTCTTGTGCCCGGCCGCGAGGCTCGACGCGCCGACGACGTCGACACCGCTGTCGAGCGCCAGCACCACTGTTTCCTCGGGTGTCTGGAACAGCGGGCCGGACACCACGTCGAAGCCCATGTCGCCGAACGCCGACGCGATGATATTGGCGCCGCGATCATGCCCGTCCTGCCCCATCTTGGCGACCAGCAGCTTGGGCTTGCGCCCCAGCCGCCGCGCCACAGCCTCGACCCCCGCGGTCACCTGCGCCCAACGATCATCCTCGGCATAGGGTGCGGAATAGACGCCCTTCACCGGGGTCGGCGTGGTGCCGTAGCGACCGAACACCGCCTCCATCGCTGCGCTGATCTCTCCCAGCGTCGCACGGGCACGCGCGGCATCGACGGCGAGGGCGAGCAAATTGCCCTTGCCCGCCGCGCCTTCGCTCAGCGCCGCGAGCGCGGCCTGGCACGCCGCCTCGTCGCGGCTGGCCTTCACCCGCGCAATCCCCGCAATCTGCGCCTCGCGCACCGCGGCGTTGTCGACCTCCAGCGTCTCCAGCCGGTCCTCGCTTGCCAGACGGTATTTGTTGACGCCGACGATGACATCCTCGCCCCGGTCGACCCGCGCCTGCCGCGCCGCCGCGGCCTCCTCGATCATCGCCTTGGGCCAGCCGGCCGCGACCGCCTTGGCCATGCCCCCTTCGCTTTCGACCCGGTCGATGATCGCCTGCGCAGCATCGACCAGTTCGCTGGTCAGCGCTTCGACATAATAGGAGCCGCCCAGCGGATCGACGACGCGCGTCATCCCCGTTTCTTCCTGCAGCACGATCTGCGTGTTGCGGGCGATGCGCGCGGAAAAATCGGTGGGCAGCGCGATCGCCTCGTCGAGCGCATTGGTGTGCAGGCTCTGCGTCCCGCCCAGCATCGCCGCCATCGCCTCCACCGTGGTGCGGATGACATTGTTGTACGGGTCCTGCTCGGTCAGCGAGACGCCCGATGTCTGGCAATGCGTGCGCAGCATCTTGCTGCGTTCGTCCTGCGCGCCCAGCCTGGTCATCGCCCGGTGCCACAGCACCCGCGCCGCGCGCAGCTTGGCGACTTCCATGAAGAAGTTCATGCCGATGGCGAAAAAGAAGCTGAGACGTCCTGCAAACTTGTCGATATCAAGCCCTGAAGCGACGCCATATTTCACATAGTCGATGCCGTCGGCGATGGTGAAGGCCAGTTCCTGCACCTGCGTCGCCCCCGCCTCCTGCATGTGATAGCCGGAGATCGAGATGCTGTTGAACTTGGGCATCTCCTGACTGGTGTAGGCAAAGATGTCGCTGATGATCCGCATCGATGGTTCGGGCGGATAGATATAGGTGTTGCGGACCATGAACTCCTTGAGGATGTCGTTCTGGATGGTCCCGTCGAGAGCCGCACGATCGACCCCCTGCTCTTCCCCGGCAACGATGAAGAAGGCGAGGATCGGGATCACCGCGCCGTTCATGGTCATCGAGACCGACATCTGGTCGAGCGGAATGCCGTCGAACAGGATCTTCATGTCCTCGACGCTGTCGATGGCGACGCCCGCCTTGCCGACATCGCCGACCACGCGCGGATGATCCGAATCATAGCCCCGATGCGTCGCCAGATCGAAGGCGACCGACAGCCCCTTCTGCCCCGCCGCCAGGTTGCGGCGATAGAAGGCATTGCTCTCCTCCGCCGTCGAAAAGCCCGCATATTGCCGGATGGTCCACGGCCGCCCCGCATACATCGAGGCCCGCACCCCGCGCGTGAACGGCGCGAAGCCGGGCAGACCGGGGTCTTCGCGCACATCGTCCGCCGTGTAGAGCGGCTTCACCGCGATGCCTTCGGGTGTCTGCCAGGTCAGGTCCTTGCCCTTGACCTCTTTCGCCGCAGCCACCTGCCAGTCGGAAATCGTCGGATCGCTCATGCTCTCACCATTCAGGCCGCGGCACTCGGCCGGGCGGATGCGCGCGCGTGCCAGTCACGCAACGCCGTCAGCTCGTCGGGGATCGTCATACCGACAAAGCCGGCGAAATCGACCGTTGTCAGCAATATTATGTCGGCAATGCTGTAATCCGCACCGGCCAGCCAGATACCGTCCTTCAGGCTCTCGTCGAAGAAGCGCAACGCCTCGTCGACACGCGGGCGATTGGCCTCGCCCCATTCCGCATTGCGCCCCGGCAGCCGCGCAGTGAAGGCGTGGGTGTGCACCCACACCGCGCCGACCGGCGGCATCAGCACCATCTCGACCCGGCGGCTCCACATCTCGACAACTGCTTGCGACAGCGCATCACCACCGAACAAGGGCGGCTCGGGATGCAGGCCTTCGAGATAACGGCAGATGGCGACGCTTTCGGCGATCACCGTTCCGTCGTCGAGCTGCAGCGCCGGCGTCTGCCCGCGCGGGTTGAGCGCCATAAACTCGGGCGATTTCTGCTCGCGTGCCGGAATGGAGATATCGCGCATCGGCAGCGATATCCCCTTCTCCGCCGCAAAAATCCGCACCCGGCGCGGGTTGGGCGCCGGGTTGGGGCTGTTGAAGAACAGCATCAGGCGCCCTTGAACGCCGGCTTGCGCTTCTGCAGGAAGGCGAGGCCACCCTCCATCGCATCGGCGCTAGATCCGGCAATGCGCTGCCCTTCGGCCTCGGCATTGAGCGCGGCGGCATAATCATTTTCAAGCGCAGTCAGGATGTTGCGCCGCATCACGCCATAGGCCAGTGTCGGCCCTGCGGCGAGCCGTGCCGCCAGCGCGCGCGCTTCGGCCTGCAGCGCGTCATCCTCGACGCACTTGTAGATCATGCCCCATTCGGCGGCCTTCTCGCCCGGGATGCGCTCGCCCAGCATCATCATCTCGGTCGCGCGCGCCTTGCCCACCAGCCGCGGCAGCATCCACGACGCGCCGCCGTCAGGCACCAGCCCGATGTTGACGAAGGCCTGCAGGAAATAGCCCGACTTGCCAGCAATGACGAAATCGCCGCACAGGCCGATCGAGCAACCCACGCCCGCCGCCGGGCCATTGACCGCCGTGATCACCGGGATGTTGAGCTTCGCCAGCGTCATCATCGTCGGATTATAGTGCCGGGTCAGCGCGACATAGCTGGCATCCCCGCCGGAAATCGATCCGCCACCGCGCGCCTGCAGGTCGGCGCCCGAACAGAAGGCCCGCCCTGCTCCGGTGATCACCAGCGCGCGCGCACCGCCCAGATTGTGCAACGCCAGATTGATGTCGTCGGCCATCTGCAACGACGCGGCATTGAGCCGCTCGGGCCGGTTGAGCGTGATGGTGGCGATATCCTCGCTGATATCCAGCGTGATGGTTTCATAGGTCATGCGCATCTCTCCCAGATGATCCGGCCGGAACGACTCTCCTGCCCCGGCGCGCAAGCTGCCCTTTACGTAAACGTAAGTCTAGTGGTCGGCTGCGGGTGTTTCCATAATCTCGGTCAGCACCCCGCCCATGTCGCGCGGGTGGACGAAGAAGATCGGCGTGCCATGCGCACCGATACGCGGCTCGCCGAGCACGCGCTTGCCCTGCGCCTCGAACTCGGCCTTGGCAACGTGAATATCCGGCACCTCGTAACAGACATGATGCTGCCCGCCCGCCGGGTTCTTCTCCAGAAAAGAGGCAATGCTGGTGTTGCCCGGCAGCGGCTCGATCAGCTCGATCTGCGTGCCCGTCATCGCCCCATCCGCACCCGGCGTGTCGACGAAGCATACCTTCACGCCCTGTTCGGGCAGGTCGAAGGGTTCATGGATTTTCGTCGCACCCATGACGTCGCGGTAGAAGACGATGCTGTCGGCGATGGACGGCGTCGCGACGCCGATGTGGTTGAGGCGGCCGAGTTTCATCAGAAAATTCCCAAGATTTGCAAAATGATAGAAAGAGCAAACAACGCCGCAAAAAGCCAAACCAAGGCCCCCATCGCCCTTTGCCAAGCTACACCGGCATAAAACCCGTCTTGGCCTTTCAATACTGGCTTAGGCTGTTTTGATTCGATCCAATCCCGCGGGATTTCACCTTTTGCTCTCCACTCGCTTCCCTGCTTCCAGAGCCCATATCCCAAGACTCCGAAGACGAACGCGCCGATCAACTTCAATATGATCGCGGTCATGGCTTACAACGGAATATTGTCATGCTTCTTCCAAGGATTTTCGAGGCTCTTGTTCCGCAACTTCCGCAACCCCAGCGCCACCCGCCGCCGCGTCGAATGCGGATAGATCACCTCATCGATATACCCGCGCGAAGCCGCCACGAACGGATTGGCGAAGCGGTCCTCATATTCCTTGGTCCGCGCCGCAATCTCCTCAGGGTCTTTCGACCGGAAGATGATCTCAACCGCGCCTTTCGCGCCCATCACCGCGATTTCCGCCGTCGGCCAGGCATAGTTCAAATCGCCGCGCAGATGCTTCGACGCCATCACGTCATAGGCCCCGCCATAGGCCTTGCGGGTGATGACGGTGATCTTGGGCACGGTCGCCTCGGCATAGGCGAACAGCAGCTTCGCTCCATGCTTGATGATGCCATTATGCTCTTGGCTCGTGCCCGGCAGGAAGCCGGGGACGTCGACAAAGGTCAGGATCGGGATTTCGAACGCGTCGCAGAAACGCACGAAGCGCGCCGCCTTCTTCGATGAATTGATGTCGAGCACACCCGCCAGCACCATCGGCTGGTTGGCGACCACGCCGACGGTCCGCCCCTCGATGCGCCCGAAGCCGCAGATGATGTTGGCCGCATGGCCAGGCTGGATTTCGAAGAAATCGCCCTCGTCCAGCACCTTCCTGATCAGCTCGTGCATGTCATAGGGCTGGTTGGCCGATGGCGGGATCAGCGTGTCGAGGCTGTCCTCGATGCGGTCCCACGGGTCGTCGGTCGGCCGTTCGGGCACGCCGGTGCGGTTGTTCTCGGGCAGAAAGTCGAAGAAGTCGCGCGCCGCCAGCAGTGCCTCTATGTCATTCTCATAGGCGACATCGGCAACGCTGGTCTTGGTGGTGTGGGTGATCGCCCCGCCCAGCTCTTCTTGGCTGACCACCTCGTTGGTCACCGTCTTGACCACGTCCGGTCCGGTGACGAACATGTAGGAGGAATCCTTCACCATGAAGATGAAGTCGGTCATCGCAGGCGAATAGACCGCCCCACCCGCACACGGCCCCATGATCAGGCTGAGCTGCGGCACCACGCCGCTCGCCAGCACATTGCGCTGGAATACCTCGGCATAGCCGCCCAGGCTCGCCACGCCCTCCTGGATGCGCGCGCCGCCACTGTCGTTGAGGCCGATGACCGGCGCGCCGACCTTCATCGCCATGTCCATCACCTTGCAGATCTTCTGCGCATGCCGTTCGGACAGCGATCCGCCGAACACGGTGAAATCCTGGCTGAACACGTAGACCAGCCGCCCGTTGATCGTGCCCGATCCGGTGACGACGCCATCGCCCGGGAAAATCTGCTCGGCCATGCCGAAGTCGGTGCAGTTGTGCTCGACATACATGTCGAGCTCCTCGAACGATCCTTCGTCGAGCAGCACATCCAGCCGCTCGCGCGCAGTCAGCTTGCCCTTGGCGTGCTGCGCTGCAATCCGCCTTTCACCCCCGCCCAATCGGGCGGCGGCGCGGCGGCGTTCCAGTTCGGCAATGTTGGATGACATCGATGCACTCTCCCGGCGGTCCGCACTTTGCATCGTCTCTTTCGCAGCAGGCCACGCATTGCAATGCCTGATTTGCGAAAGGTCGGCGCCGCGGCAGGATCAGCGCTCGGCCGGCTTGTAGCCGAAGGCCTCCTCAGCCAGCCTGACCACCTCCGCATCGGCCGCAGGCGCGACCATCGGCACTGCAGCCTCCAGCCGCTCGGCAACATGCGTCAGCGCGGCGATGCGCGCCGCCTTCTTGTTGTTGCTGTCGATCACGGTCCACGGCGCCCAGCGCGTGTCGGTGCGATCGAACATGTCGGCATAGGCGCGCAGATAGTCACTCCGGCGGGCACGGTTGCGGAAATCCTCGGCACCGGTTTTCCAGCGCTTCCACGGGTCGTCGAGCCGGTCGGCCAGCCGCCGGTCCTGTTCCTTCTGCGTCACATGCGTGAACAGCTTGATCAGGGTCACGCCATGTTCGGTCAGTTGCGCCTCGAATTCGTTGATCTCGTCATAGCCCCGGCTCCAGTCGCGCTCGGAGGCAAAGCCTTCGACCCGCTCGACCAGCACCCGCCCGTACCAGCTCCGGTCGAACACCGCGATCTCGCGCTTTCCGGGCATCCGCGTCCAGAAGCGATAGAGAAAGTGACGGTCCTTCTCGGCCTGCGTCGGGGCGGCAATCGGCCAGACCTGGAAATAGCGCGGGTCCCATTCGGCGCACAGCCGCTGGATGATGCCCCCCTTGCCCGCTGCGTCCCAGCCTTCCAGCAGGATGATCGATTCGCGCTGATGGATGATGTGCGCGGCCTGAATGCGGGCCAGCCGCTCCTGCAGCGCCAGGAGGTCGGCATCATAATCGCCGCTATATTTTGCGCCCTTCTCGAAATCGCCCAGATCGACAGCCATCGCACGCTCCTTCCATCCCGACAGCCTACCGGCTTCCGCCTTTCGGCGCGAGCCTTGTTAACCTGTTGCTTTTAAATAGATTTCTCTGATCAGCGCGGCCAGCCGTTCGGGCTGCTCCATCGGAATGAAATGCGACACATCCGGCCAACATAGGTCTAGGGCTTCAGGCAAGTGCGCCGCCAGCGCCGGCCAGGTCGGGCTGATGCTGAAGTCCATCGGCCCCTGCCGCTCCGCCACCCGCGCGCGCAGGACGGTGGCGGGGCAACGCACCTTCGCCAGCATCCCCATCGCATCGTTGCGCGCCGCGCCCAGATAGGCGCTGGCCTCGATCTCGGGCGGGCAGCCCAGCACCAGCCCGTCACCGTCCGGAGCCGGATTGAGACCGAAGCGGCAATAGTCCGCCAGCGCCGCCGGGCGCCACGAACTATAAGGCGCGCGCCCAGCAAAGGCATCGATCATCGCCTGCGCGTCCGGCCACCGCCCGCGCCGACGCGCCACCGGGTGCGTCGAGGGGTCAGGCTCAGTAGCGCCAGTATCATAGGTCTCTGGCGGCAGGATCACCGGATCGACAAGCAACAGCCGCGCGACCTTGTCCGGCAGGAGTCCAGCCAGCACCGCAGCGCAATAGCCGCCCATGCTGTGGCCGACTGCGACCAGCCGACCCGGAATGGCGGCAGACACCAGCGGCACAAGATCGGCTGCCGTCGCGCTCCAGTCTCCGATCGAGGCCGGCTTGTAACTGCGCCCATGGCCGCGCAGATCGGGCGCGACGATGTGTGGCAGCGGCGAACCGAGCGCTGCCAGCGCCTCTATGGTCTGGTCCCACAGCCGGGCGTGAAAGCCCGTGGCGTGGAGCAGCAGCAGCGACGGCCGGTCGGTGGGCTTACCCCACTCGAACCAGCACAGCTCGCCTGGCCCAAGCGTCAGCCGATGCTCGAGCGGCGCCGCTGTCATCCCGCCTTGGGGCCATCGACAACGCGGATATGCAGCTCCTTGAGCTGCTTGTCGGTGACCACCGACGGCGCGTTCATCATCAGGTCTTCGGCCTTCTGGTTCATCGGGAACAGCACGACTTCGCGAATGTTCGGCTCGTCCGCCAGCAGCATGACGATGCGGTCGACGCCGGGCGCGGAGCCACCGTGCGGCGGTGCGCCGAACTTGAAGGCGTTGATCATGCCGGCGAAATCCCGGTCGACATCCTCGCGGCTGTAACCGGCAATCTCGAACGCCTTGTACATGATGTCCGGGCGATGGTTACGGATCGCGCCCGACGACAGTTCGATGCCGTTGCAGACGATGTCATATTGCCAGGCGAGGATGTCGAGCGGATCCTTGGTTTCCAGCGCCTCCAGCTCGCCCTGCGGCATCGAGAAGGGGTTGTGGCTGAAATCGATCTTGCCGGTATCCTCGTCCGCCTCGAACATCGGGAAATCGACGATCCAGCAGAATTTGAAGCAGCCCTGCTCGATCAGGTCCAACTGCTCGCCGATACGGGTACGGGCAAGCCCAGCCAGCTTGGCGGCCTGCGCTTCCTTGCCAGCGGCAAAGAAACAGCCATCGTCGGGGCCAAGGCCCAGCGCATCATAGATGGCCTGCATGCCAGCTTCGCCATGGTTCTTGGCGATCGGCCCGCCGAACTCGCCGCCCTTGCGTGTGACATAGCCCAGGCCGGGATAACCCTCCCCTTGCGCCCAGGCGTTCATGTCGTCGAAGAATTTGCGGCTCTTTTCCGCAGTGCCGGGTGCCGGGATGGCGCGCACCACGCTGCCCGCGGCGACCATGTCCGCGAAGCGCCCGAAACCCGAGCCGACAAAATGCTCGGAAACATCGGTGATGATGAGCGGGTTGCGGAGATCGGGCTTGTCGTTGCCATATTTCAGCATCGATTCGCGGTAGGGAATGCGCGGGAATGGTGCAGGCGTCACCGTCTTGCCGTCGGCGAATTCCTCGAACACGCCCGCCAGCACCGGCTCGATGGCGGCGAACACATCGTCCTGAGTGACGAAGCTCATCTCGAAGTCGAGCTGGTAGAATTCGCCCGGGCTGCGGTCAGCCCGCGCATCCTCATCGCGGAAACAGGGAGCGATCTGGAAATAGCGGTCGAACCCCGCCACCATCAGCAGCTGCTTGAACATCTGCGGCGCCTGCGGCAGCGCATAGAATTTGCCCGGATGGACGCGGCTCGGCACGAGGAAATCGCGCGCGCCTTCGGGCGACGATGCGGTGAGGATCGGCGTCTGGAACTCGGTGAAGCCCTGCTCGATCATCCGGCGACGCAAGCTGGCGATGACACCCGAACGCAGCAGGATATTCTTGTGCAGCCGCTCGCGCCGCAGGTCGAGGAAGCGGTATTTGAGGCGGATATCCTCGGGATATTCCTGCTCGCCGAACACCGGCATCGGCAGCTTGTCAGCAGTCGACTGCACTTCCACGGCACTGGGGAAAACTTCGATCTCGCCGGTCGGCAGCTTGGGGTTCAATGTTTCTTTGGCACGCGCCGACACATTTCCAGTGACAGTCAGAACAGACTCGGCTCCGAGGGCGTCGACCATCTTGCTTAGCTCTGAGCCCGTCTCGAAGACGATTTGCGTGACGCCATAATGATCGCGCAGATCAACGAAAAGAACGTTTGAGTGCTCGCGCTTGCGGTGGACCCAGCCGGACAGGCGGACGGTGCCGCCGACGTCTGTGCTGCGGAGCTGGCCGCAAGTGTGGGTGCGATAGGCGTGCATGGATAAGCTCTTTCGATGGGTTCGGCGACCACATGGCGGGCCGCGCAATCTTGAGCGCGCCTAACACAGTCGAGCGCGGCATTTGTCAAGGATAAGGGTTGCGCCACTGGTCTGCCGCTTGCCAACCGGTGCCAAACCGGCAACCAGTCGGGCCATTGCCGGGGGGCCCGACAGATCATGACCTTGTCTTTCACCGCTGCCGACTGGGCCGTCGTTCTTGCCTATATCGGCACGCTTGCTGTCGCCGGATGGCTGGCGACACAGCGGATGCGCAGCAGTGAGGATTTCTTCCTCGCCGGCCATCATGCGCCGACCTGGCTGGTGGCGGTGTCCGTGCTGTCGACCACGCAATCGGCCGCGACTTTTCTTGGCGCGCCCGATTATGCCTATCGTGGCGATTACAGCTATCTTGCCAGCAACATCGCCGCGCTGATTGCCGCGTTCCTCGTCGCCCGGCTGCTGATCCCGCGCTTCTATGCGCTGGGCGTGACCACCGTCTACGAACTGCTGGAAAGCCGGTTCAGCGTGGGTGCGCGCCGTGCGGCTGCGGCGATGTATCTGGTCGGCCGCATCCTCGCCAGCGGCGCGCGGCTGTATCTCGCCGCAATCGCGGTATCGATGATGATCTTTCTGGACGTCGATGCCGACCATATGCTCATCGCATCGATGCTGCTGGTCCTGTTCGGCATCGCCTTCACCTTGTTCGGCGGTTTGAACGCCGTGATCTGGAGCGATCTGGTGCAAGTGGTGCTCTATGTCGGGGCAGCGCTGCTGGTGCTGACGCTGCTCTTGTCTTCGATCACGGCCAGCCCTGCTGAGGTGTGGAGTGCGCTCGCCCATGCCCCGGATGGGCAAAACAAGCTGCAACTCATCGACACGTCCTTGGACTTCAGCGCGCCATTCTCCCTCGCTGCGATCCTGACCGGCGTCGTGCTCCTCAACATCGGCAATGCCGGGCTCGATCAGGATACCACCCAGCGCTTCCTCGCTTGCGAGGATGCGCGCGCGGGACAGCGGGCGCTCTATGCGTCGGCGCTGGCGACGATCCCTGTCGTTGCCCTGTTCATGGCGATCGGATCGCTGATGTGGATCTTCTACAACCGGCCCGACTTGATGGGCGGCGATGCGGCAGCGGCGAGCGCGACCTTTGCTGGCGAGAAGATCACCGTCTTCATGTCCTACATATTGAGTGAGGTTCCACCCGTGTTGCGGGGCCTGGTGACCGTGGGCGTCATTGCGGCGGCAGCGATCAACTCCGGCTTGATCTCGATGGCGGCAGTGCTGGTCAGCGATTTCTACCGGCCGCTGCGCGAGCGCACCGCCGTCCTGCCCGACCGGCACTATGTACTGGCCGGGCGCGTGGCGATGGTGCTCTTGGCACTCGCCCTGTTCGCCACCTCCATCCTTTGCTTCTACTGGCAGCGCTATGCCGACACGCCGTTGCTGGAATTCGTGCTCGGTGTGATGGCGTTCGCCTACTCCGGTCTGCTTGGTGTCTATGGCGTGGCGCTGTTCACACGCCGCGGATCGACCGCCTCGGTCATCGCCGCGCTCGCCATGGGTTTCCTCGCCACGCTGGTGCAGCAACGCTATGTCGTCGAGGCGCTGGGGCTTCCGGACAGCTGGGGCAGCCTCGCCTTTCCATGGCAATTGTGCATCGGCACGGCGCTCGCGTTTCTGACCTGCCTCGCCGGGCGGCAGGGTCCGCGTACGCAATGAAACGCCCACTTCAAACTTCTACGATTCGCGCCTAAGGCTGGCCGATGGCAGGACACCAACTGATAACCGACAGCGCAACCTTGGCCGATTTCTGCCAGCGCGTTTCGGACGCCCCGTTCATCACCGTCGACACCGAATTCATGCGCGAGTCGACCTACTATCCCGAACTCTGCCTGATCCAGGTGGCAACGCCTGAAATCGCGGCAGCCATCGACCCGCTGGCGCGCGATATCGATCTCGATCCGCTGCTCCATCTCCTGGTCGAGCGTGAAGACATCCTCAAGGTGTTCCACGCCGGTGGGCAGGATGTCGAAATCATCTACAATCTGACCGGCAAGACCCCGCATCCGATTTTCGACACGCAGATCGGCGCAATGGCGCTCGCGCAGGCCGAGCAGCTTGGCTATTCCAATCTGGTCGAAAGCTGGCTGGGTCTGACGTTGGACAAGGGTGCGCGATTCACTGACTGGTCGCGCCGTCCGCTCGACAAGCGGCAGATCGACTATGCGATCGCCGATGTCACGCACCTCGCCATCATCTTTCCGCGTATGCTCGACAAGCTCAAGCAGACTGGGCGCGGCGAGTGGCTGGACGAGGAGATGGAAAAGCTCGCAGATCCGGCCAATTACGCCATGCACCCGGAAGACGCATGGCACCGGGTCAAGATCCAGTCCAAAAAGCCCGATGTGCTCGGCCGCCTGCGCGCCCTCGCCGCCTGGCGCGAGGTGGAGGCGCGCTCCAAGAACCTGCCGCGCGGTCGCATTGCGAAGGATGAGACGCTGGCCGACATGGCAGCCCATCCGCCGCGCACGCAGGACGACTTGGCCAAGGTGCGCGGCCTTTCCGCCAGTTGGCGCAACAATGACATAGGCGCGCGGTTGATGCTGGCACTGGCCGACGCCGAGCCGATGAAGCGAGAGGAAATGCCCGAGGCCCCGGCACGCGGGCCGGGTCTCGGCAAGGACGGCGCGCTCGTCGCCGACCTCCTCAAGCTGCTTCTCAAGATCCGCGCGCGAGAACTCAATGTGGCCTCGCGCCTGATTGCCCGCAGCGATGACATCGAACAGCTTGCGGCCGGCGCGCGGAGCGGCCTCGCCATCCTGACCGGCTGGCGTGCCGAAGTTTTTGGCCGTGATGCGCTGGAACTTGTCGAAGGTCGGCTCAGTTTTGCCGTACGCAAAGGCAGGCTGGTGATGACCCGCCCTCCGGTCGAAGGAGGCGATGGCTTGGAGGAACAGCAATGCGATACGCAATGACCGGCTTTACCGTCCTGGCCTGCTGGGCGCTTGCCGCCTGTGCCACCGGACGGGCCGATCGCTATGAGACCGGACAGCGCGAGCCGATTTCGTTGCGCGACGATGGCGACGAATGCGGGGCGAGCCTGGTGCAAAGCTTCGTCGGTATCCGCGCCAATGAGACGCTGCGCGCTGAAATCGCCACCCGCTCCGGCGCGCAAACCATTCGCTGGATCGAGCCGGGCATGGCGGTAACGATGGATTTCCGCGCGGACCGCCTTAACGCAGAGCTGGACGCTGACGGCGTGATTACGGTCTTGCGCTGCGGCTGACCGTCACGCTCAATCGGCGACGGACACGGCCACTTTCAAACCCAAGGCCTCGGCAAGCGCTTTCAACCGCTTTTCGACCTGCTCTCCGGCCAATGCCTTGCTGGCACTGTCGACCGTCAGCCTGACATGCGTCGCGTCGTGACCGAGCGCCGACGTGCGCAATAGCGCGCCGGCCCCACCGGACAAGCGCTGTGCCAGCCGGATGGCAAGGCCCCATTGCGAGGCGCGGTCCAGCCGGTCCTGCAGTTCGGCAACGCGCGGTGCATCGATCGCTGCACCCTGGCCGCCGCTGGCGGTGAAAAGCGCCTGCGCCATCACCAGACGGTCATCGAGATCGATGCCCCACCACTGACCATGCAAGGCCATTTCCGCTGCCCGTTCGGCCCGGAAATCGGGGTTGGCGGTCGACGCGACGTCAGACAGCAGGCAGCACGCCAGCCGCAACCGTGCCATGGCTGGCGGGTCGCTGGTGAACAGCGGCGCGATCCAGCGATCGAGTTCACGCCCGTGCGGCGTGAAGCGGGCGAAGCGCGCGCCCTCATAGTCCGCAGCTACGATCAGCGGATCCTGCCTGCGCACCGACTCGTCGAGCGCCTCGTACAGCAGACCTTCGCGAAGTCCGCTGGTCGTCACCACCAGTCGGCTGGACTTGAGCTGCCGCAGCAGCGGCACAAGCAGGGAGGCAGCGGCGGGCAAGGTCGCAACGCGCGCCGATGCGAGGCCAGGCAGCTTGCCGAGCGTCGCCGGATCGGTCGATTGCAGGCTTTCCGCCAACTGCGCTGCACTGCGGACGGCCATCTGGTGGCCGGACACCATCGGCAGCGGATCGCGGCCAACGATCATGTCATAGCGTGCAAGCGCCCGCCACGAGCCGCCGACCAGATACAGGGGAAGTCCGACATCCTCGCCCGGCCATCCGGCATCGCGCAACACCTTCAGGACGTAAGCGCCGAACCGCTCGCCATGTGCCTGATGCAGGGCCGCGAGACGCAGCACGCCGAACGGAAAGCTGCTGTGATGCGCGGTCTGCCCTTGGCTGACCCGAACCAGTTCCAGGCTGCCACCACCAAGATCGGCGACGATGCCATCGGCTTCGGGTATCGCCGAGATGACGCCAAAGCCCGATGCCCGCGCCTCCTGAACGCCCGACAGCAATTCGATTTCGAGGCCGATGTCGCGCGCATCGGCAAGGAACTTGGCCCCGTTGCTGGCTTCACGTACTGCCGCGGTGGCGACGCAGCGCAGTTCGCTAACCTGCATCTCCTCGACGAGCAGACGGAAGCGCGCGAGACCGGCGAGCGCCCGACGATAAGGTTTGGGGTCGATGGCCCCGCTGGACGCAAGCCCAGACCCCAGACCCACCATCAGTTTCTCGTTGAACACCGGCGTGGGCGCGCGGGCCGGCCCTGCAAACACCACCAGACGTATCGAGTTCGAACCGATATCGATTATCGCCGCTCGGCGTTGCTGCCCGTCAGCCATGCCACCTGGCCAGATCGAGCTTGGGGACGTCCTTGCGCTTGCGCAACGTATCGCCACGTCCGGAAAGGGACGGATTGTTCATGAAATAGCGATGCAGATTGAAAGGCTTGTTGCCGGGGTCCATGCGCTGATAGCTGCCATCGGGGTGCAAGACCCAGCTCTGTTCATTGTCGATCAGGTTGGCCACCAGCACCTGATCGAGCAACTGGTCGTGGACCGTCTTGTTCTCGATCGGGATCATATATTCGACGCGCCGGTCGAAGTTGCGGTTCATCCAGTCGGCTGAACTGATGTAGAGCTTGGCACCGCGCGATGGCAGCGAGGCGCCGTTGCCGAACGCGAACACGCGGCTGTGCTCGAGGAAGCGGCCGACCACCGACTTGACCTTGATGGTGTCGGACAAGCCAGGAACCCCGGGGCGCAGACAGCAGATTCCACGCACGATCAACGCAATCGGTACGCCGGCTGCACTGGCCTCATACAGCTTCTCGATGATGGCTTCATCGACGAGACTGTTCATCTTCGCCCAGATGCCCGAACCGCGTCCGGCGCGGGCGTGCGCGATTTCATCGTCGATAAGGCTGCTCAGCGTCTTGCGCATGCCGAGCGGGGACATGGTCAGCATCTCCAGCCCGGTCGGCTCGATATAGCCGGTGATATAATTGAATAGTTGCGCTGCGTCCCGCCCGGCGCGCTTGTCTGCGGTGAAGAAGCTGAAATCGGTATAGATGCGCGCCGTCACCGGGTGATAATTGCCGGTACCGAAGTGGCAGTAGGTGCGGAAGGCATTGCCCTCCCGCCGTACGACCATCGAGACCTTCGCATGGGTCTTCCATTCGATGAACCCGTACACCACCTGCACACCTGCGCGTTCTAGCTGCCCTGCCCAGTGCAGATTCTGTTCCTCATCGAACCGCGCCTTGAGCTCTACCACTGCCGTCACCGACTTGCCGGCTTCCGCCGCCTCGATCAGCGCGCGGATGACGGGCGATTGGTCGCCCGCGCGATACAGCGTCTGCTTGATGGCAATGACATCGGGGTCGGCCGCTGCCTGACGCAGGAACGACAGCACGACATCGAAGCTCTCATAGGGATGGTGGACGACGATGTCCTTGCTGCGAATAGCTGCAAAACAGTCACCGCCATGGTCGCGAATACGCTCCGGGAAACGTGCCGTGAATGGCGGAAATTTGAGGTCGGGCCGGTCCTCACCGACGATCTGTGCCAGATCGGCGATACCGATGATGCCGTCAGGCTTGAGCATCTCGGGCTCTTCGCCTGCGCTTTCCTCCATCAGCTCTTCGATCAGCGAATCGGGTGTGTCGGCATGGAATTCGTACAGCACGATACGACCGCGGCGACGGCGGCGAATGGCAGTACGGAAATGCTGGACGAGGTCTTCGGCTTCTTCCTCGACCTCGATATCGCTGTCGCGGATGACCCGGAAACTGCCGTGCGAAAGCAAGGTGAAACCGGGAAACAGGAGATCGGCAAACAGCGGGATGACCGTGTCGATCGTGACATAGACCGCCCGCGGTCCCGGCACCCTGACAAAACGGGGCAGCGAAGTCGGGATCATCACCAGCTCGCGCACCGCTTCGCCGTCCGACTGGCGAACAAGGTCCGCCATCACGGCGAGACCCTTGTTGGGTATGAAGGGGAAGGGGTGCGCGGGATCCAGTGCCTGCGGAGTCAGGATCGGGAAAATCTGCTCGACGAAATGGCGTTGCAGTTGGGCGCGGTAGCGTGCGGCTCCGGCAAGGTCATGCACGGCCTCGATGCCTTGCCGGGCAAGTTCGCGCGACAGAGTCAGCCATTCCGATTGCTGTTCAGCAACCAGACGCTGGCTTGCTTCGCCAATCGCGGCAAGCTGCTGCGTCGGCGTCAGCCCGTCCTGCGATCGCTCCTCGATGCCCTGCAGCTGGTGCGCCTTGATGCCGGCCACGCGCACCATGAAGAACTCATCGAGATTATTCCCTGAAATCGACAGAAAGCGCAGCCGCTCGAGCAGCGGATGGGCTTCGTTGCGCGCCTCTTCCATCACCCGCCGGTTGAAGGCCAGCCAAGACAGTTCCCGGTTGAACATGCGCTGGGGCGCATCGGACGACGCCGCGTCGCCGACACCGCCGCTGTCGTTCGTGGAGAGCAGGGTCTTGTGGGCGGGTTCGGTCACGCAGGCTCCGGCGAATCGTCGGGGTTGGGGTTCGACCCGTCATACAGGCCCGCCTCGATCAGCGCAGCCCGGGCGACGCCGATGCTTGCGCCCTGCCCACTGGCGACGGCCGCCGTCTCGATAGCCGATACGGCAGCGTGGAGCGCGGCATAGCTGCGCTCGATTCGTGCGGCGACATAATTGCCGAGGCGCGGGGCAGCCGCGATGCCGCGTTCCGCGAGGCTCCATTCGACAATGTCCCGGGTCAGACAGGCATCGGGCGTGCCGATTTCGACATGCAGCATAGTGGCAACCCGCGTGCGCAAGTCGGGCAATTGTACGGTCGCCGGCCATGACGGCGAGCCTGCGATGCACAGCAAGGTCGTGCCATCGGCCATCGCGCGATTCCAGGCGTGGAACACCGCCTCCTCGTCAGCTCGCTCGACATCGTCGATCAGGAGGCCGCCCCCTGCCTCAAGAAACATGCGGCCCAGTGTCGACCGGCCCGACAGCTTCGGGCCGGACAGCAATGTCGCGGGCGCGGTCCAATTGGCCTGACTGAGGATGTGCTGCACAGCGACGCTGTTGCTGTCGCTCGTCAAAAAGCGCCGTGCGGCAGGTTCGTTCTGTGCCGGCCCGCGCCAGCCCAGCGGCAACTGCAGTTGGCGCCGCTGCGCGGTCGCGGCAACGCGTCTGCCGAACAGGTCGTGCTGTGCTTCGCTCATCGCGAGATACGGAATGTGCCGCCGTTTTCCGCCACGCGCCAGCCTGCGCCAGCGAGCACCGCGCGCAACGCCGCCGCATCGCCGCGATAGCGCACCCGGACCACCGACACGCCGCCGATGGCCACGCTGCTCGTGCTGGCATTTTCTACGCCGGGAAGCGACCTTAGCGACGATTCCACAGCGAGCACCGCCGCCGAATCGGGGGTATCGACCTGAACCGAATAGGTCGCGCTGACCACCGCGGGTGCGGTCGCCTCGGTTCCCGTGGGAGCAGTCGATTCAGCGTCGGTCGCTTCCTCGGCCGGCTTTTCGATTTCTTCAGGTGCAACCGGGGCTTCGATGATCAGGCTGGGATCGGTGCGGAGCCGGCCGTCGGCGAGCGCACCGGTGTAGATCGCATCCATCCGCCGCACACCCTCGACCATCAGGTTGCGCAGGCCGGTGGGGTTGCGGGTGGTGAGCGTGAAACTGCCGAGCAGCTCATTGTCCGGGCCGTACCGCGCCGAAAAATATCCGACGATCGGACCGCCCGGCCAGGTCCTCTCTATCCTCACCGTCGGCACCAGCACATCGGATGCGCCGTATTGATCGAGAATCTCGCGCCACCAGCCACGGTTGCGTCGCCGCATCTGGCCTGGATTGAGCAACAGCGTGTCGGCACCGAGACCGGACGTGCGCACATAATCGACGCTGCTGTCCGCGGTGCGGAATTCCGCCCAAGCCCGTTGCCAGGCACTGCGTCGCTCGAAACTCTGCGGAATGCCGCCCTCATAGACTACCGGCAGCACCAGATAAGGCGGTGAGCGGAAGATCCGGCCGGAGATCCCCAGAATCTGGCCGGCCCGGGCACGATCGAACTGCACACCAAGCGTGGCAATGTACCGGCCGGGGCCAATCTGTTCGCGCTCGATGACTATGGCGGTAACGATGCCGTTAAGCGTCGAATCGGGCAAGCGTGGTGCAGCGGCCCCGCCGTTGACCTGCTTGAACAGCGCCTCCCATCCCTTGCGCTGCGCCTCCTGCCATCCGCGCGCGCGCGCTTCGTCGGGGTTCGGGCCGGTGACGTCGACCCTGACATTGCTGACCAGCAGGTCGCTGGAGCTGTTGATCGGGGCGATGCCTCGGTCCCCACTCTCGATCTGGGCATAGACAATCGCGCCGACGCCGCAGGCGGCGAGCAGGCTCAAAGCAATGGCCAGCGACTTGATTTTGCGGCGCGCAGGGATTGGCAGTTCGGTCACGGGTGCCTTTTGGCTATATCGGCATGGAAATCCAAGCCCGATGTGAGTAGCGCCCGGTGATGACCGATCAAAACGCCTCTTCGCCCGGATACACCTATGCCTCCGCAGGGGTATCCATAGCCGCCGGCAATGCGCTGGTGCGCGCCATCGCGCCGCTGGCCAAGGCTACCCGCCGTCCCGGCGCCGACGCCGATCTCGGTGGCTTCGGTGGCTTCTTCGATCTGCGCGCCGCCGGCTTCACCGATCCGCTGCTGGTCGCTGCCAATGACGGCGTGGGCACCAAGCTCAAGCTGGCCATCGACAGCGGCAAGCATGACACAGTCGGCATCGATCTGGTGGCGATGTGCGCCAACGATCTTGTGGTGCAAGGCGCCGAGCCCCTGTTCTTCCTCGACTATTATGCGACCGGCAAGCTCGACAATGATGTCGCCACCGCCGTCGTCGCGGGCATCGCCGAAGGCTGCAAGCTGGCGGGGTGCGCATTGATTGGCGGCGAGACGGCGGAAATGCCGGGCATGTATTCGGACGGCGACTATGACCTTGCCGGATTTTGTGTCGGTGCGGTCGAGCGCGATCAGGTGCTGACCGCTGATAAGGTGGCGGCGGGTGACGTGATCTTGGGCCTCGCCTCCTCTGGCGTGCATTCCAACGGCTACAGTTTGGTACGCCGCCTCGCCGCCGACAAGGGCTGGAAGCTCGACCGGCCCGCGCTGTTCGACCAGACCGTGCTGTTGATCGACGCTTTGATGGCACCGACGCGCATTTATGTGAAAAGCCTGCTGCCGCTGATCCGCTCCGGCCACATCCATGCGCTCGCCCACATCACCGGAGGCGGGCTGCTCGAGAACATCCCGCGTGTGCTGCCCGCGCACCTGCATGCGCATGTCGATGCGGATGGCTGGGCGCAGCCACGGCTGATGGCCTTCCTGCAGGCACAGGGCCATATAGAACCGGAGGAGATGGCACGGACGTTCAACTGCGGCATCGGCATGGCGGTGGTGGTCGCCGAGGCCGATGTGGAGGCCGTGACGGCGGCGCTGGAAGCAGCGGGCGAGGTGGTGCACCGGATCGGGTGGATAGCCGAGGGTCTACGGGGCTGCACGGTACGGGGCGGGGCCGAGACGTGGAGCGCCAAGTCGGCGTGGAGCGCGACGCATGACGGGTGATGTGGTCCTCCCCTGCGCGGGGAGGGAGACCATCCGCCGCACCACCGCTTGCGGTGGGGGACGCGCGGGAAGGCGGATGGTGGAGGGGCTGGTGCGTCGTTACGTCAGGTCACGCACGAAACGCGGGCCCCTCCACCAGCTTCGCTGGTTCCCCTCCCCCGCCGGGGGAGGACCCCAATGAAATCCCGTGTCGCCATCCTGATCTCCGGCGAGGGCACCAATATGGCGGCGCTGCTCTATGCCAGCCGGGCCGATGACTGCCCTTATGAGGTGGTGCTGGTTGCCTCGAATAACCCAGATGCGCCGGGCTTGGCCTTGGCACAAGCCGAGGGCGTCGCCACCTTTGCGCACAGTCACAAGGGCATGGAACGCGCCGCGTTCGATGCACTGATCGACGGGCAGTTGAATGCGGCCCGTGTCGATATCGTGGCGCTGGCCGGCTACATGCGGCTGCTGTCATCGGCATTCGTGCAGAAATGGACAGGCCGGATGATCAACATCCACCCTTCCCTTCTGCCAAAATACAAGGGCCTCGACACCCATGCACGGGCGCTTGCCGCCGGGGATAGCCATGGCGGCTGTTCGGTGCATGTTGTCACCGAGGCGGTAGACGACGGCGAGGTACTGGCGCAGACGCCGGTCGCCATCCTTCCGGGTGACACGGCGGAAACGCTTGCCGCACGGGTCCGCATTGCCGAACATCAGCTCTATCCGCGCACCCTCACCGCCTTCGTCATGCGCGAGCGCACGCCGGAATATTGGCTGGCGCGGGTACGCGAACGCGCGATGGCGCTGCCGGAAGCGGACGAGATCGTGAGCCACGGCATGCCTTGCTTCGGCATCGTCAAGGGCAAGAAGTTCGCCTATTTCACCCACGACCATCATGGCGATGGACGAACGGCGCTGCTGGTCAAGATCAGCGGACTCGACGAGCAGCAGCACCTGATCGAGCAGGACGCGGCCCGCTATTTCCGCCCAGCCTATTTCGGCGATGGCTGGATCGGCATCCGCCTCGACCTGGGAGACAATGACTGGGACGCGATCGGCGACTGGCTGGCGAAAAGCTGGCGGGCGATTGCGCCCAAAAAGCTGACCCTGCTGATGGATGTGGCGGACAGTTTCTAATCGAAAGGGCCGCCGGATCGCTCCGACGGCCCTCTCGTGATCAGCTCGATCCGCAATCAGCCGACAATTTCTTCCGGCTTGAAGAAATAGGCGATCTCGATCGCGGCATTTTCGTCGCTGTCGCTGCCGTGGACCGAATTGGCTTCGATGCTCTCGGCCAGTTCCTTGCGGATGGTGCCCGGCTCGGCGTTGGCGGGGTTGGTGGCGCCCATGATGTCGCGGTTACGCTGCATGGCGTTTTCGCCTTCGAGCACCTGCACCACGACCGGGCCGGAGATCATGAATTCGACCAGATCGTTGAAGAAGGGGCGCTCCTTGTGGACCGCGTAGAAGCCTTCGGCCTGCTCGCGGGTCATGTGGATGCGCTTCGATGCGACGACGCGCAGGCCGCCGTCCTCAAGCATCTTGGTGACCGCACCGGTCAGGTTGCGGCGGGTGGCGTCGGGCTTGATGATCGAGAAAGTGCGGGTGACCGCCATGGGAAAGCTCCTGCTGCTCGGGTTGCGACCGCGCCGGACGCGCGTGCCTTTGGTTGCGCGCGCCCCTAGCGGCAGCAATGGCAACTGGCAAGCGCAGTAGCGTTCAGGGGGTCACATCGAAATTGAGGGTGATGTTGGTGTATTCACCCTTGCGCAGCACGGTTGCGCTGAAGGTCTTGGGCGTACCCTCGCCCTGGCGGCGCGCCTCATAGGAGAGAATCTCGCCGCCATTGAGGCGCCCGGCGTAGCGCATGCCGGCGTTGAGCGACTCGCGCTGATAGTGGCGGATCACCTCTTCCGGCTCGGCGATCACCGTCCAAGTCGCCACCAGACCCCCGGTTTGAGGGCGGCTGACTGCAAATTCCCTGGTGCCGTCGGTTCCCAGATACACCGTAAAGCCTGCAGGAAGGGCGGGGTCCGTGCGCGACACTGGCTGCTTCGGCGCAGCATCCTCGGCACCGGACGAGCCGCACGCGGCAAGCAGCAGCAGCGGGGCTAGAGCAATCAGACGCATGGACATGGCCGTCTCTCCTGAGCAAGGGCAGGACTACACATAGGTCGGGCAGCGCCGGTTGCAATCGCGCTCAGGGGCCCTCGCGCCAGCGACCATCCATATCCTGCCGCCAATAATGGCTGTCGACATCGTCGCGGCGGGACAGGCTGCGCCAGGCTGCGCGTGCATCGTCGATCCGCTCGCCGTCGAACAGGTAGAAGGTCCGGTCGAACTTGAGCGCGGCATCGTCCCAGACACCGTCGATAAGTGCCGCCATGGTCGCGCCATTGCCGGGCTTGTCGCAACCCCCGGCAATCAGCACAGGCTCTTCCCATTCGTCCGCCGTACCGGCCAGGGCATGCGGTACGAAGCTCTCGGGCACTGTCGTCCACAGGGCCGCATCCGCCGCTTCGCGAAGCACACGATCCTGTGCGACGACCAGCATGCGCGCACCGGACGCATAGGCCCGCTCGGCCAGCCGCGCCACCACGGCCGGTGCCGGATCACGGGTCAGATGATAAAAATCGACCCGCCGCGCGCTCATCTCAACGCACGGTCTCGCAACGCGCGGTCACGAAGGCATCGAGCAGACGCACGCCATAGCCGGTCGCACCCTTGGCATAGGTCGCCCCGTCCTTGTCCGACCAGACCATGCCGGCGATGTCGAGATGCGCCCATTTCACGCCGGGCTCGACGAAGCGCTGCAGGAACTGCGCCGCCGTGATCGACCCGCCCTCGCGCGGGCCGACATTCTTCATGTCGGCAATCGGGCTGTCTATCAGCCGGTCATAGGCATCGCCCAAGGGGAAACGCCACAGCTTCTCGGCAACCGACGCCCCGGCGTCGATCAGGTCGTTGGCAACGCCATCGTCGTTGGCAAACACACCGCCATGCTCCTTGCCGAGGCTGATGATCATCGCCCCGGTCAAGGTGGCAAGATCGACCATGACATCCGGCTTGAAGCGGCGCTGGGCCCAGGTCATCGCGTCGCACAACACCAGCCGACCTTCGGCATCGGTATTGATCACCTCAACGGTCTGACCCGACAGGGTGGTGACGATGTCGCCCGGACGCTGCGCATTGCCGTCGGGCATGTTTTCAGCCAGCGCGCAGACGCCGACCACATGGACAGGCGCCTTGCGCTTGGCGAGCGACAGCATCAGGCCCGCAACGGCGCCAGCTCCGCCCATGTCCCACTTCATATCTTCCATGCCGGCGGCAGGCTTGATGCTGATGCCGCCGGTATCGAACGTCACGCCCTTGCCGATGATCAGCAGCGGCGCGGCACCAGATGCGCCCTCGCCCTTCCATTCCATGCACAGCAAGCGCGGCGGACGCACCGAGCCCTGCCCGACACCGACAATCGCACCCATGCCGAGCCCGGTCATCTGCTTTTCGTCCAGCACCTCGATGGCGACGCCCTGCTCGCCGAGCATGCGGCACCGTTCCACAAAGCTTTCCGGATAGATGACATTGCCCGGCTCGGACACGAGTTCGCGGGTGAAGGCGACACCGTCCGCCACCGCTTCAAGGCGCTGCCATGCCTGTTCCGAACCGTCGGCTGCCCCGGCCACCGTTAGCCGCTCGAGCGTCGGCTTCTGCTTGTCCGAGAGACGCGTGCGATACCGGTCGATGCGCCATGCGCGCAGCTTGGCACCAAGCGCAAACCGGGCTGCACGCTGCGCATCGACGCCGTCGAGGCGCGCCACGACGCCGGTAACGCCGGAAGCGATCAGCCGTGCGGAAACTGCTCCGCCGGCCCTCTCGTAGCCGGCAGCGTCGCCGCTGCCGACCCCGACCAGCAGCACGCGCCGCACCACGCCGGCATCGTCGCCGAAACATTCGAACACTGTCCCCGGTGCACCATCGAACCGGGCCTGCTCGGTCGCCGCCGCCAGCGTCGGGCGCAGCGCATCAGGGACCAGCGCAACGGCCTGCGGCATCGCCCCGCTGGCCACAGGGATGGCCAGACTATCCTGTGCTGTCACTGGTCCGTCGGCGAATATGATGTGCATGGGGAGGTGATCCTTAGGTCAATGGCAAAGACCGTGTGCATCGAGCCAACAGTCGCTGGCGGTCAGATAGGCGTCCTGCGTCGATGTTGCAAAGCCCCCGCTTGGCATTATGAGCAGGATTGCAGGGAGCCACCAGCGGCGTCACTCGGCAACGCCAACACCATCATCTCGGGACTCGATGCGCTCGATGCTTTCTCTACAGCGACCGCCCGCAACATGGACCCGTCAGGCCCGACGGTCCCTGGCCGCTGGTCTCTGCACGGCTGCTCTGCTGGCTGCCCTGCCCTCTATCGCGGCGGCGCAGGCCGCGCCCGCGGCTCCGTCTTCTACCCCTGCAATGTCCCAAAGCGGTGAAGAGACGATCGGTTTCTCGGCCGATTCCGTCAGCTATGACGATGCCACAGACATCGTCACAGCAAGCGGGAATGTAGAGCTTGACCGGGACGCATGGCGGCTGCGCGCCGATCAGGTGGTCTGGAATCGCGGGACCGGTCGTGTCACGGCCAATGGCAATGTCGCGCTGACAAGCCCGCAGGGAGACACGGCCTACGGCGATTCCGTGGAGCTGACCGACACGCTGCGCGATGGCGTCGTCGAAAATCTGCTGGTCGTGTTCACCGAAGGCGGCCGGCTGGCCGCCACACGCGGGGAGCGGCTGGCCAATGGCGACATGGCACTGGAGCGCGCGACCTACTCGCCCTGCCCTATCACCGACGATCAGGGCTGCCCAAGGGACCCGAGCTGGCAAGTGCGCGCGGCCCGCGTCTATTATGACCGGGCAAAAGGGCGCGTGCGCTACACCGGCGCGCGTATCGAACTGTTCGGCATACCGCTGCTCCCGCTGCCTGGCCTCTCGCATCCGCTCGGTAGCGAAGCGGACAGCGGCTTTCTCGTGCCCACGGTGCGCATCGACCGGAACAATGGCATCGAGCTTGCGGTCCCTTATTATCTGCGGCTGTCCGCCAATCGGGATCTTACGCTGACGCCGCATGTCTACAGCAATGCTGCGCCCATGGCGGAGGCCGAGTTGCGCGGCCTGTCCAGCATGGGTGCCTGGCGCACACGCGGCTATGCGACCTATAGCCAGCGCCTGCCGGTCGGATCGCCGGGTGCCACCGGCGAGGACGATTTCCGGGGCTATATCGATGCCAGTGGCGGTTTTCAGTTCGATCCGCGCTGGAACCTGTCCTTCTCGGGCCGACTCGCCACCGACCGCACCTTCCTCCGCCGCTATGACATCAGTCGCGATGACCGGCTGCGGTCGACATTCACCTTGGCGCGCAACGGTGGGTCGAGCTATTTCACCATCTCCGGCTGGGCGACGCAGACCCTGCGGACCGGCGAACGGCAGGGCCAGCAGCCGATCGCCCTGCCGGTGCTGGATTTCAGGCAGCGCCTGAACGACCCGCTGCTCGGCGGCCAGTTGCTGCTGCACGTCAACAGCCTCGCGCTCACGCGCACATCGGGTCAGGATACGCAGCGGGCGTTCGCCAGCGTGCAATGGGATTTGCGGACCATCACCGGTCTGGGCCAGGAAGTACGCTTCACCGCGCTGGGTCGCGGCGACCTTTACCACACGGATTCGTCGCTGCTGACGCCAGTGCCCGGCTATCGCGGCACCGACGGATGGCAGGGTCGCGCCTTCGCGACCGGGGCGGTCGACGTCAGCTGGCCGCTGATCGGGCCCTTCGCTGGCGGGACGCAGCGGCTCACGCCGCGCATCCAGCTGGTTGCGACCTCGCCGGTCGACAATGTCGACATCCCCAACGAGGACAGCCGCGCCTTCGAGCTGGAAGACGGCAATATCTTCGCGCTCAACCGCTTTCCCGGCTACGACCGGTTCGAGGATGGCGCACGCATCACCTATGGCCTCGATTGGTCTTGGAATCGCCCCGGCCTCGCCGTGAGCACCAGCATCGGCCAGAGTTACCGGCTGGACAACCGGCCCGTCCTGTTCCCCGACGGCACCGGCCTCACTGACCGCAGCTCGGATATTGTCGGCCGTACCACCGTCGCCTTCCGCAACGTCATTCGCCTGACCCACCGCTTCCGGCTCGACAAGGACGATCTCTCGGTCCGCAGGAACGAGATCGACGCCACGGTCGGCACCAACCGGACCTATGCGCTTATCGGCTACTCCCGACTCAACCGTGACATTGCGTCGCTGGGTGAGGATCTGCGCGATCGCGAAGAGGTGCGGGTCGGCGGACGGATCCAGATCGCGCGTTACTGGTCGATCTTCGGATCGGCCATCGTCGATCTGACCGACGATGAGGAAGATCCGACGGCGACCGGTGACGGCTTCACCGCCATCCGCCATCGCCTCGGTATCACCTATGAAGACGATTGCCTGACCATCGGCATCACCTGGCGACGCGATTATCAGGACACTGGCGACGCCGAAGCCGGCAACAGTTTCCTGCTGCGGCTGGCATTCCGCAATCTGGGCGTGTAGATGGGGGCCATCATCGGCAGATATCCGGCTCAGCAGAGGTTAAGGCAGGCCATGCCACATCGGCTTACCACCGGAATGGCCGGCGTACCTTGCCCGGCTGGCAACCTTGGGACGACAATGACGACATCATCGACTGCACGACCTTCGATCCGCAGGGCCAGCGCCCGGATCGGCCTGACTATCGCGGCGACCATGCTGACCAGCACCATGGTTCTTGCGCAGACAGTGTCGGAAACCTCCGACATTCCCTCAAACGTGCAACTGTTCGGGGAGCAGGACAGCAATGTCTTCCGCCCCACCGCCCGGGTCAATGACGAGATCATCACCGCCACCGATGTCGAGCAGCGCGTCGCGTTGGTCCGTCTCGCCAACCGTGGCGTCATACCTCCCGACCAGCTTGAGTCGGTACGCGCCGAAGTGTTCAGCCAGCTGGTCGATGAAATCCTGAAAATCCAGGAAGCGCGCGCCAACGAGATCACTATCGAAGCCTCGGAAGTCGACGCCGAGTTCGCGCGCATCGCCGCGGCACAGCGCCAGACCCCGGAACAGTTTGCGCAGTCTCTGGCGGCGGCCGGCTCCTCGATGGCCTCGCTCAAGCAGCAGATCCGTGGGGATATCGCCTGGCAGAATTTGCTAGCACGCAATGTTACCCCGGTAACCAACGTGAGTGCGGAAGAAGCGGCGGCGACGCGCGATCGCATCGAAGCCCAGCGCGGCACTCAGGAATTCCGTCTGGGCGAAATATATCTGCGTGCCACGCCGGACAGCATGGCTGCGACGGTCGAGACTGGCCGGCAGATCATGAATGCCCTCGGCCAAGGGGCTGCGTTTCCTGAACTCGCCCGCCGTCACTCGCAGTCGACAACGGCTGCCGCAGGCGGCGACCTTGGCTGGGTGCGCCCAGATACCTTGCCGCCCGCGATGGCCGAGGCTATTCAGCAAATGCAGCCTGGTCAGCTGGTCGGCCCGGTGCCGGTACCCGGCGGCGTCTCCATCCTCTATCTCATCGACCAGCGGCGCCTGCTTACCGCCGATCCCCGCGATGCCGTGCTCAGCCTCAAGCAGATCACGCTCAATTTCTCGCCGGGCACCTCGGTCACCCGCGCCTCGGAAATCGCATCCGATTTCGCCACGCGCACCCGCGCCATCGCCGGTTGCGGTCAGGCCGATGCGGTTGCGGCAGCCTTGGGCGCAGAATTGATCAGCCGGGATCAGATCGCAATGCGCGACCTTCCGCCCCAGCTTCAGCCGTCATTGGCGGCATTGCAGATCGGGCAGGTAACGCCGCCCTTCGGCTCGCCCGATGAGGGCGTCAGCGTCCTCGTCCTGTGCGGGCGGGATATGCCGCAAGATATTACTTTGCCGTCGGTCGAGGACATCGCAGCAAGCATGCAGCAGGAGCGCGTCAATCGTCGCGCCCAGCGCTATCTGCGCGACATCCGCCGGGATGCGGTGATCGAATATAGCTAAGTTTCTCGGGGAAAGCCGCGCGTTCGACGCGGCACTCCATAATGAGGCAGCAAAAGGAATCGGGTTTGCAGCCTATTGTCATATCGCTCGGTGACCCGGCGGGGGTCGGTCCCGAGATTGTCGCCAAAGCGTGGGAGGCTCGCAACGTGCAGGGCCTCTCGCCCTTTTTCGCCGTGGGCGACGTCAATTCCGTGCGCGCGGTGTGGGACGGGCCGATCGCGCCAATCGGCGCAGCGGATGAGGCAGCAGCGGCATTCGCCGAAGCATTGCCGGTCTGGCACATCGAAGATTCGGGGGAAAGCCGGCCTGGTGAGCCGACCATGGAAGGTGCCCATTGTGCGCTGCACGCGCTCGAGCTCGGCGTCGGTCTTGCTCGCAATGCCGATGTGAGCGCGCTCGTCACAGCGCCGATCTGCAAGGACCAGCTTTACAAGATCGGCTTCACCCATGCCGGGCAGACCGAATTCGTCGCCGACCGCTGCGGCGTTTCACGCACCAATGCGGTGATGTTGCTGGCAGGCCCCGGTCTCAAGGTGGTGCCAATCACCGTGCATGTGCCGTTTCGCGATGTGCCCGATCTGCTGACCATCGACCTGGTGGTAGCGCGCGCACAGGCTGCCGCTCGCGGGCTGACCCGCAGCTATGGCATTGCCGAGCCACGGCTGGCGCTGGCCGGGCTCAATCCGCATGCCGGGGAAAATGGCAGCATCGGCCGCGAGGAAATCGAGGTGCTGATCCCTGCGATCGAGCGGCTGCGCGAAGATGGCATACAGATCGTCGGCCCGGTTTCCCCCGATGCGCTGTTCACGCCGTCCATGCGCAGCACTTATGATGCAGCACTGTGCCTCTATCACGACCAGGCGCTGATACCGCTGAAGGCGCTGCATTTCGATGAGGGCGTCAATGTCACGCTCGGCCTGCCGATCGTTCGCACCTCGCCCGATCATGGCACGGCTTTCAACATCGCCGGGCAGGATCGTGCGAGTGCCGGGCCGATGATCGCCGCCCTGCGCATGGCTGCAGAGATTGCCGCGCACCGCGCCAGGTCCTGCTGTTGAGCGGCAGCAGTCCGCCCACACGCCTGCCCCCGCTGCGTGACGTCATCGCCACGCACGGCCTGTCGGCCAGCAAGGCGCTGGGGCAGAATTTCCTGCTCGACGAGCAGTTGCTCGACCGCATTGCCGCCATTCCCGGACCGCTGGCCGGCGAACGTGTGTTCGAGGTCGGCCCCGGACCCGGCGGGCTGACCCGGGCGCTGTTGCGCAGCGGCGCGGAGGTGTTCGCGGTCGAGCGCGACCGTCGCTGCCTGCCCGCGCTCGCCGAGTTGGCAGCGGCCTTCCCCGGCAAGCTGCACGTCACCGAGGGCGATGCGATGGCGGTGGATGCCACCGCGCTGACCGGCGGTCGCCACCACGTCGTCGCCAACCTGCCCTATAATGTAGGCACCGCGCTGCTCGTCAGCTGGCTGGAGGCGAGCGCGTGGCCACCGGCCTGGGCCTCCCTAACGCTGATGTTCCAGGCGGAAGTTGCCGAGCGCATCGTCGCCAAGCCCGATACCTCCGCCTACGGCCGCCTCGCCGTCCTTTCCCAGTGGCGCAGCACGGCGCGCATCGCGATGAAAGTCCACCGTTCTGCCTTCACCCCGCCGCCCAAGGTGATGTCGGCCGTGGTGCATATCGTGCCGGGCGCGATGCCCGCAGGCGTCGAGCCAAAGACCCTGTCCCGCATCACCGCCGCCGCCTTCGGCCAGCGCCGCAAGATGCTGCGCCAGTCGCTAAAAGGGATCGCGGGGGCCGATGCGGCGATGGAGGCGTGCGGTATCGAGCCGACCCGGCGGGCGGAGACCTTGGCAGTGGAGGAGTTTGTGGGGTTGGCGCGGGCGTTGGGGTTAGGGCAATAAGAGCACTGTCACCGTAATTTCAGCCGCAGTTTTACCGTAATCCCGATTTCAAAATTGTGGTGATAGTTGGGGTGAGATACAGTGGCAGTACACTAAGTGAAACAAACAAGGGGCAGCCCTTCAACAGGCTCATTGTAGTGGGGGGTGGGCTACGGGGTCTGGATTTTTGGTCCACCCTGTCAATTCGACGCCTGCGGGGCCGCTTCTACAGTCGGACGCGGCATCACCTCTTCGGCGCGCAGCGCGGTGCGGGCTCCGGCATTGGTGATGGCGCTGTTAAGCCTTGTCAGTTCCTCGCAGCCGCCAGTGCCGCATACTGTCTGCAATCGCGCAAGATTCTGCCGGGCGCGATCGACTGCGCCGCGCTGCACCATCGCCTCGCCCTGCCCGACCAGCGCCGCCCGATTGGCGGGGTCGAGTGCGAGGGCTTCCCGGTAGAAACCGATGGCCTTGCCCGGCAGTTCCTGCGCGCGGGCGATCTGGCCCAGGCCGATGAAGGCATTGGCATTGCGCGGATCGGCAACCAGTGCGGTTTCGAAGAAACCGGCCGCCTCGTCGAGTTGACCCTCGCCGAGCAGGCGGCGCCCTTCGGCTTCCATCTGGCGCGACAATTCGCTGATCGGCTGCGGCGGGTTCGGCGCGCTCAGCGAAGTGCTGGAAACAGTCGCGAAAATGAGGGCAGTCGCACAGGCAGCAGGCGTGAAGCGCATGATGGTGGTCCAGATGGTTGGCTGGTCGAGATTCGGCATCGAGCCGTCATCCTGCCTGCAAACAGCCAATAAAGAAACCATCTGTTGCATCATGGCCGGGCGTCAGCAGACGCCCCCTGCCAGCGGCGCGGCCGACCGGAGGTTGCAGCGCTCCGAGCGGGTCGCGCACCTGCCATCCCTTGTGGCGCTGCAGGAACGCGTCGATCTGCTGCTGCCCTTCGGCAGAGGTTATCGCGCATACCGCATAGACCAGCGCCCCGCCCGGCCGGACAAGCCGGCTGGCGAGATCGAGGAGGCGTGCCTGTTGCTGCTCCAGTCGCGCCAGCCGCGCCGGGGTCAGCCGCCAGCGCGCCTCCGGGTTGCGCCGCCAGGTGCCGCTGCCCGAACAGGGGGCGTCGACCAGCACGATGTCCGCCGCCCCTTCCAGATCGGACAGGCTGTCCCATTCATCGCCGGGATTGAGCAGGCGGGTCTCGATGCCCTCGGCCCCGGCCCGTTCGGCACGCGGCGGCAATGCCTGTATGCGACGACGATCGCTGTCGCACGCGATCAGCCGGCCCTGCCCCTGCATGGCGGCGGCGAGCGCCAGCGTCTTTCCGCCTGCACCGGCGCACAGATCGATCACGGTCTGTCCGGGTCTGGCATCGCACGCCCACGACACCCACTGGCTGCCAGCGTCCTGCACCTCGATCGCGCCATAGAGATAGGCACCGGTCTGCAGCACCGGCGTGTCACCCGGCAACCGCAAGCCGTTGAGCGGCGCCGGAAGCGGTTCGCCGTCCGGGAGGTCGACACCATCGGCGCGCATCGGGTTGATCCTGAGATCGAGTGGAGCGCGGGCGAGTAGGGCGGCGAGCTCGGCAGCATTGCCCCCTTTGCCGCCGACACGCGCATCGAGATGCGACAGCAGCCATTTCGGCATCACCGATCCGTCGGCCCGCGGTTCGCTGCCCAAAATCGGCCCTGGCGCGTTGTTCGCTCCGGTGAACAACGCCGCAAGCGCCGCATCCTCGTCTGCCAGCGCCACCATCGCGCTGCGGCCGGTCTCGGGCATCTTGCCGAAGCGTCGGATGGCCATCCAGGCGAGCTCCCGAATGGCACGACGATCGCCTGATCCTGCGTAGCGGCGCTCCTTGAAGAAGCGGCTGGCGATGGTGTCCGCCGCTGCCCCGGCTTCGCGCGCGGCATGGATAATCTGATCGAGCAACTCGATGGCGGACTGGACGCGGGCTGCGGGGGTCATGGGTGGGGCTGTGCCATTTTATGTTCTTTCATTCTGACAGACCTTATCCGTCACTGCGAGTGCAGCGAAGCAATCCAGGGCCGCTTTGCGCCGCACTGGATTGCCTCGCTGCGCTCGCAATGACGAATGGCAATACCGATTGCGGCTTAGCGCGTCGGGTAATTGGGCGCCTCGCGCGTGATCGTCACATCATGGACATGGCTTTCGGACAGACCAGCGTTGGTGATCTGCACGAAACGCGCCTTCTGCCGCAGTTCGGGCAGTGTCGCCGCGCCTGTGTATCCCATCGCCGCCTTCACGCCGCCGACCAGCTGGTGGATCACGTCGCGCGCGCTGCCCTTGTAGGGTACGCGGCCTTCGATCCCCTCTGGCACCAGCTTGAGCTGGTCCTTGATGTCCTGCTGGAAATAGCGGTCCGCAGAGCCGCGCGCCATCGCGCCGACGCTCCCCATGCCGCGATAGCTTTTGTAGCTGCGGCCCTGGTAGAGGAATGTCTCGCCCGGTGCTTCCTCTGTGCCGGCAAGCAGCGATCCGACCATCACTGTCGTCGCACCCGCCGCCAGCGCCTTGGCGATATCGCCCGACGTGCGCAGCCCGCCATCGGCGATCACCGGCGTGTCGGACTTTGCCGCTTCCTCGGCACAGTCCATCACCGCCGTGAGCTGCGGCACGCCGACACCAGCAACGATCCGCGTCGTGCAGATGGAGCCGGGCCCGATGCCGACCTTGACGCAATCAGCCCCGGCATCGATCAGCGACCGGGTCGCCTCGGCCGTCGCGACATTGCCGGCAACGATCTGCACCGTGTTGGACATGCGGCGCACCGCGGTCACCGCCTCGGCGACCATGCTCGAATGGCCGTGCGCGGTGTCGATGACCAGACAGTCGCATTCGGCATCGAGCAGCGCTTCGGCGCGTGCCAGCCCCTTGTCGCCAACGGTGGTCGCCGCGGCGACGCGCAGGCGACCGGCATCGTCCTTGGTCGCGGTGGGGTAAGTGACGGCGCGCTCGATATCCTTGACGGTGATCAGCCCGACGCAATGCTGCGCTTCGTCGACCACCAGCAGCTTTTCGATGCGCCGCTGATGTAGCAGCCGCCGCGCATCGGCCTGGCTCACGCCTGCGCGCACCGTCACCAGATCGTCGCTGGTCATCAACTCGCGTACCGGCTGCGCCGGATTGTCGGCAAAGCGCATATCGCGGTGGGTGATGATGCCGACCAGCCGGCCCGAAGCCTCTACCACGGGAAATCCGGAAATGCGGTGCTGCGCCATCAGCGCCTGCACTTCGGCCAGCGTGGCGTCTGGGCCGACCGTGATGGGGTTGACCACCATCCCGCTCTCGAAGCGCTTGACCTGCCGCACGGCGGCCGCCTGTTCCTCGATGTCGAGATTGCGGTGCAGCACGCCGATGCCGCCCAGCTGGGCCATCACGATCGCCATCTCCGCCTCGGTCACGGTATCCATCGCCGATGAGATGATGGGGATGGCGAGCGAGATCCCGCGCGTCAGCCGTGTCGTCGTGTCCGCGCCGCTCGGCAACACATTGGATGCGCCCGGCTGCAGCAGCACATCGTCAAAGGTAAGGCCGAGGCGGATGTCCATGAGCTGCCACTTTCGCTGTCTGGTCGTCGGGCGAGCGGCGGAAGCGCCGAGTCGCGGGTGGCGGCCCATGTAACCAAGGTGCGCACTTTGCGCCAGTGGCACCACCCAAAGCTTGCCCTGCCCGCCAATGTTCCCTACCCGTTCGCGGGTGAACAGCCCTGCCCCCGCCCCGATTGCACCATCCACCGACAGCCCTTTCCTCGCCGGACTGAACCCCGCGCAGCGTGAGGCGGTGCTGACAACCGAAGGCCCGGTGCTGGTGCTGGCGGGCGCGGGAACGGGGAAAACATCCGCGCTCACCGCGCGGCTCGCGCACATCGTGGCCACACGCCTCGCCTATCCCGGGCAAATCCTCGCGGTCACCTTCACCAACAAGGCAGCGCGCGAGATGCGCGAGCGGATCGAACGGCTGATCGGGCCAGCCAGCGAAGGCATGGGCTGGCTCGGCACCTTCCACGCCATCGCCGCCAAGATGCTGCGCCGTCATGCCGAGCTGGTCGGGCTGCACAGCAATTTCACCATCCTCGACACCGACGACCAGTTGCGTGTCATCAAGCAGATACTGCAGGCCGAGGGCGTCGACGACAAGCGCTGGCCGAGCCGGCAGTTTGCCGGCTTGCTCGACCGGTGGAAGAACCGCGGCCTCACGCCCGACGACCTGCAGGCTGGCGACGATGACGGTTTTGCGCATGGCAAAGGGCAGCATCTCTACCGCCTCTACCAAGAGCGGCTGAAGACACTCAATGCCTGCGACTTCGGCGATCTGCTTCTGCACATGCTGGTCATCTTCCGCAGCCACCGCGAAGTGCTGCAGGAGTATCAGCAACGCTTCCGTTACATCCTGGTGGACGAATATCAGGACACCAATGCCGCCCAATATCTGTGGCTGCGGCTGCTGGCGCAGGAGCGCAAGAATATCGCGGTGGTGGGGGACGACGACCAGTCGATCTATTCATGGCGCGGGGCGGAAGTCGCCAACATCCTGCGCTTTGAGCGGGATTTTCCGGGCGCCAAGACCGTCCGTCTCGAACAGAATTACCGCTCTACCCCGCACATTCTGGGCGCTGCCTCTGGCCTGATCGCCCACAATGGAGAGCGGCTGGGCAAGACCTTGTGGACCGAGGCTGACGCCGGAGACAAGGTGCGGGTCATCGGCGTGTGGGACGGGCCGGAAGAGGCCCGCCGGGTTGGCGAGGAGATCGAGGCGCTGCAGCGCCGCGGGGTTTCGCCCGACGCCGCAGCCATTCTGGTGCGCGCCGGCTTCCAGACCCGCGAGTTCGAAGAACGATTCATCCACATCGGCCTGCCTTACAAGGTGGTCGGTGGCTTTCGCTTTTACGAGCGCGCGGAAATCCGCGATGCGATCGCCTATCTGCGCCTGGTCAACCAGCCTGCCGACGACCTTGCTTTCGAACGCATCGTCAACCAGCCCAAGCGCGGCATCGGCGACAAGGCGATGGCCAGCGTGCACCGGCTGTCGCGCGACCAGCGCATCTCCCTGCTCGGCGCGGCGGCGATGCTGGCGGACAGCGATGAAGGCACGCCAGCCGCCCGCCGCGCGCTGGGCGGGTTCGCCGCCGCCATCGGCCGGTGGCGCGACACGGCCAGCACCCAGCGCCACACGCTGCTGATGCAGACGATATTGGAAGAAAGCGGTTATACCGCGATGCTGCAGGCGGATCGCAGCGCCGAGGCCGCAGGCCGGCTGGAGAATTTGGCCGAACTCGTCCGGGCGATGGACGAATATGACAGTCTGGCCGAATTCCTCGACCATGTCAGCCTGGTGATGGACAATGAGGCCGCGAGCGACGAGCCGAAGGTCACGATCATGACCGTGCACGCCGCGAAGGGGCTGGAATTTCCGCACGTATTCCTTGCCGGCTGGGAAGACGGTCTGTTCCCATCGCAGCGCGCGCTCGACGAAGGCGGCATGAAGGCGCTCGAAGAGGAACGCCGTCTCGCTTATGTCGCGATCACCCGCGCGCGGGAGGCCTGCGCCATTTTTCATGCCGCCAATCGCCGCGTTTACGGCCAGTGGCAGAGCGCCATTCCCTCGCGCTTCATCGCCGAACTCCCGCCGGAGCATATCGAAACCGAGACCACCATGTCCGGTGGCGAATCCCTTTGGCGCGCCAACTGGTCGAGCGCCGCCGATCCTTTTGCCGATGTGGCGCGCGGCACCGGACGCGGCCCTGGCTGGCAGCGCGCGGCCGCCACTGGCTACAACTCTGCGCCAGCGAAAGTGGTGGAAACGCGCCAGAGCGCCATCAGCCTCGGCAACCCCGGCCGCCGCGATCTCGCCATCGGCATGCGCGTCTTCCACGAGAAGTTCGGTTATGGCACCATTATCGACATCGAGGGCAACAAGGTGGTCGTCGACTTCGAGTTGGGCGAGCCGAAACGGATGCTCGACACATTCGTGAAGCTCGCGTGATGGGCTGACGTCATTGCGAACGCAGCGAAGCAATCCAGAGTTGGCGCAAACCGCTCTGGATTGCTTCGCTGCGCTCGCAATGACGGTTGGACTGGCTGATGCATACGGCCTTGCCACCCCCGCCCCCAGCCGTCTAACCCGCCCAGATGGCCGACGCCCTTTCAACCCTGCTGCAAATGGCCAAGCGCGATATCGGGGAAGGTCGCCCGGCCGAGGCCCTGCAGCGGCTGATGGCTCACAGGACAAGCGCGTCGCACTGGTCTGTGGAAGCCGACTGGCTGCTGGCCCAGGCCAGCGCAAGGGCCGGCGACCGGGCGTCAGAACGCACTGCGCTGCAATCGATCCTGCGCGCCAACAGCCGCGACATACGCGCGCTGCTGGCGATGGCGCAGAGCTTTGCCGACAGCGGCGACCAGCGGGCCGCTGTTTCCTGGTTTACCACAGCACTCAATCAGGCACGAGTCAGTCAGACGGCCCCCGCGCTGGTGCCGCTGCTCGACCGTGCCCATGCCTATTGCGAGGAGGCAAAGGCCGGTTTTGCGGCGCGGTTCGAAAGCACTCTGGAGACCATTGTCAGCGATTCCGCCGCGACCCCGGCGCTGCGCCATGCGGTCGATCTGTTGCAGGGGCGCTCGGAGATATTCCTGCAGCAGCCCACCATGTTCTATTATCCCGGCCTGCCGCAGCGCGCCTTCTATGAGCGCCACGAGTTCGACTGGGTAACGGCGATCGAAGCGCAAGCTGGGGAGCTGCGCGACGAATTTCTGGCACTTGCCGCCGCTGGAGAGGAGCCCTTCGCCCCCTACATCCAGCGCAGCGAAAACCGACCGGCTTCGTCCAGTCCGCTACTCGACGATCCGAGTTGGGGGGCAGCCTATCTCTGGCAGAATGGCGCGCCCACCGCGCTGGCAGCGCAGGTCCCTGCCACCATGGCCGCGCTCGATAGCGCGCCGATCCCGCATATTGCCGAACGGTCGCCGATGGCGCTCTATTCGCGGCTTCGCCCCGGCACGCACATCGCGCCGCACCACGGCCTGCTCAACACCCGGCTGATCTGCCACCTGCCGCTGGTCGTCCCCGGTGGCTGTGCGCTCCGGGTGGGCCATGAAACGCGCGAATGGCGGTTGGGCGAGATGCTGATCTTCGATGACAGCGTCGAACATGAAGCATGGAACCGCGGCAATGCGGACCGCACCATCCTGCTTTTCGAAATCTGGCGTCCCGAAATCCCTGTCGAGGAACGGGCATTGCTGGCCCGGCTGTTCGAGGCGATCGACCGCGTCGACCCGGCGCGCGGAAAGGAAGCCGCATGAGCCAGACCGCTGCGAGCGATGCCGCACCTCACCCTCTGCGCATCCCCGATTTCCGCGCCTACTGGGTCGCCCGCCTATCGCTGACGCTCGGCATCACCAGCCTGGTCCTGATCCTGGGCTGGCAGGTCTATGACCATGCGCGCAGCGAACTCGGCATGGGCGTCAAGCAGGCAGCGTTGATGCTGGGTCTGGTCGGACTGGCGCAGTTTCTGCCGCTGTTCGTCCTCACACCGGTCACCGGCTGGGTCGCTGACCGCTTCGACCGGCGGTTCATCGCCCGCTCGACCATCGCCTTGCAGCTTTCCGTGGCCGCCTTGCTTGCCTGGCTGACGTGGACGGATGCGCTCAGCCTGCCGATGCTATTCGGTTTCGCCGCGCTGATGGGGGTCGCCCGCGCCTTTTCCGGCCCGGCCATGAGCGCTCTTGCCCCCAATCTGGTGCCCAAGGCGGTGCTGCCCACCGCCATCGCCGTCAGCTCTATCGCTTGGCAGACCGGCTCGATCGTCGGCCCGGGGCTCGGTGGCGTCCTGCTGTCTGTCGACCAGACCATCGCCTATCTCGGCTCCATGACGCTTTTCGCCATCGCGCAGCTCGGCTTCTGGCTGATCGGCCGGGTCGAGCAACCGGTGATGGCGCGCAATGTCCATCCGGTGCGCCAGATGGTCGATGGCCTGACCTATGTGTGGCAGAACCGGATGGTATTCTCGACCATCACGCTCGATCTGTTCGCCGTACTGCTGGCCGGATCGACCGCTTTGCTGCCGGTATATGCCCGCGATATCCTGCATGTCGGGCCGCAGGGACTGGGCGTGCTGGCGGCAGCGCCCGCCGTCGGTGCCACATTGATGGCCATACTACTGTCAGTACGCCCGCTCAAATCCAACGTCGGCAACGCCATGCTGGGCGCCGTCGTGGTGTTCGGGCTTGCCACCATAATCTTCGGCCTCTCGACGATCTTCCTCGTCAGCCTGGGCGCTCTGTTCGTCGCTGGATGCGCCGACATGATCTCAGTCTATGTCCGCCAGTCGCTGATCCAGCTGCACACGCCGGACGAGATGCGCGGTCGGGTGTCGTCGGTCTCGCAATTGACCATTTCGGCCTCCAACGAGCTGGGCGAAGCGGAGAGCGGTTTCCTCGCCGCGCTGATCGGCCCGGTGGCCGCCGTGGTGGCGGGCGGGGTTGGCGCGATTGCCATCACCCTGATGTGGGCAAAACTCATTCCGGAGCTCAGGCTTGCCAAAAGCTTCGACCCGCCCGACATTCCAGATCGACAGCCCAAGGAGCAGGCATCATGAAAGCCGCATCGATCCTCGAGACCATAGGTAACAGTCCGCATATCCGCCTGTCCCGGCTCTTTCCGGATGCAGAGGTGTGGGTGAAGTCCGAACGGGCCAACCCCGGCGGGTCGATCAAGGACCGCATCGGCCTCGCCATGATCGAAGCGGCCGAGGCGAGCGGCGAGCTGAAGCCCGGCGGCACCATCATCGAGCCGACATCGGGCAACACCGGCATCGGCCTGGCCATGGTCGCCGCGGTCAAGGGCTATCGCCTGATCCTGGTGATGCCCGAATCCATGTCACTGGAACGTCGCCGGCTGATGCTGGCCTATGGCGCGACCTTCGACCTGACACCGCGCGAGAAGGGCATGAAAGGCGCTATCGAACGCGCGCTCGAACTGGTGTCGACCATGCCCGGGGCGTGGATGCCGCAGCAGTTCGAGAACCCGGCGAACATCGACGTGCATGTCCGCACCACCGGCCCCGAAATCCTCGCCGACTTCACCGATACGCCGATCGACGCGATCATCACCGGTGTCGGTACCGGCGGCCACATCACCGGCACGGCACAGTTCCTCAAGCAGCATTGGCCCAATCTCAAGGTTTTTGCCGTCGAGCCCACGCTGTCGCCTGTCATCTCCGGCGGCGCGCCTGGGCCCCATGCCATCCAAGGGATCGGCGCCGGATTCGTGCCCGCCAACCTGCACACGGACATTCTCGACGGCGTGGTCCAGGTCGATCCGGCCGATGCCAAGGCGTGGGCAAAGCGCGCGGCGGCCGAGGAAGGCATGCTCGTCGGCATCTCGTCCGGGGCGACGCTGGCCGCGATTTCGCAGAAGCTGCCGGATCTGCCCGCAGGTAGCCGCATACTCGGCTTCAACTACGATACAGGCGAGCGTTATTTGTCGGTTCCAGATTTCCTTCCGGAGCTGTAAGGGGGCCGCGCCATGCGCCGCCGTCCGAACAACGCCCTCATCGCCGTAGCGACGACCTTGTTGGTCGTCGCCGTGGTGCTTGGCCTGCTCGGTGGCGGCACGGCGCCTATCTACGAAACCGAGTTGGTGCGCGCACCGGATGGACGCATCCTGCTGCCGGGTGGGCTCGATCCCGTCGAGATGCTTGCCGAACCTGGCCCGGATCTGGACCCCGACGAGGCCCGTGCGCTCAACGCGGCCCAGCCCTTTTTCAAGGGCAGTTTTCCGGCTGCCCTGCCCTTCCTGCTCAACGGCACCGTCGAGTCGCGGGCGCGAGCGCTCGACTGCATGGCCGCCGCCGTGCTCTACGAAGCGGGCGACGATCCCGAAGGGCAGCGCTCGGTGGCGCAGGTGGTGATCAACCGGGCCCGGCATCCGGCCTACCCCAAGACCATCTGCGGCGTCGTCTTTCAGGGCAGCGAGCGCAGCACCGGCTGCCAGTTCACCTTCACCTGCGACGGGGCGCTGATGCGCCGCTACAGCCCGGAGGTTTGGAACCGCGCGCGATCGACCGCGCTCGCCATGCTGTCGGGCGAGGTGTATCGCCCGGTGGGTCTGGCCACCCATTATCATACCGACTGGGTGCATCCGCGCTGGAGCAACAGCCTGGAGAAGCTCGCCCGCGTTGGCACGCACCTGTTTTTCCGAATCCCCGGCCATTTCGGCTCGAGCGCCGTCCAGCAACTGGTGATCAGCGAGAACGAGCCCGCTATCGCCCGGCTGGCACCGCTGTCGCCGGTCCATGCCGCGACCGCAGACACGACCGAGCTGGCCTTGCTGCTGGAAGCAGGCGAGCAGCCCGAAGTCACACCCGCAGCGGTGACCGCTGCAGTCAGCAACGTCATCCCGCGCAGCACCGTCAATCTGGGCGATACGATCATCCTGACGCTCGAACGCGACCAATCGTCCAGCTTTGCCGCCTTGGCGGAGGCCGCATGCGGCACACGCAGCTATTGCAAGGTGATGGGCTGGACCAACCCGGCGCTGATGCCGACAGGCGAGAATATGAGCGGCCTGTCGCGGGCAGCGATGAGCTTCAGCTACCTACGCGACGAACAGCGCGGCCTCGAGCGCGCCTTGTGGAATTGCGAGGAGTTCGCCCGCGATTCCGCCACCCAGTGCATGCGCCGCTAGGTCGTAAACTCAAAAAAATTTGCGACCTAGTCAGGCCGCTGTCTGCCTCTGCCGAAGCGGCGCATGCGCCGTCGCAGGCGATTGCGGCCCTCACTCCAGCTTTTCCAGAGGCTGCGCTGGTTCAGCGGCTCAAGGAATCGATCCGGGCTCTCGGGATCGAGCAGCTCATTGTCGGCAATGAAGCTGTCGAATTCCCCTGGCTTCTGCAGGTCCAGCAGCTCTAGCCGCCGGCGACCCGCCGTATCGAGCGCGTCGATGGTTGCTATCAGCGATCCGGTGGCGTCGAACTGTTCGGCCACGTCCTCGGGACGGCAGCCGAGATGTTCCGCCATCAACTGTTCGCGCAACGCCCTGATAGGGGCATGGCAGTGGCTGTTGGTCGGTAGCGCGCAGTCGATCACCAGATCGCATTCGCTGTCGAGCCCGAAGCTGCGATTGTTGAGATTGGCCGAACCGACCCGCAACAGCCGGTCATCGACAATCGCCACCTTTGCATGGACATAGATGTCCGCCCCGCCGGCCGTTACCGGCACATAGATGCGGAACCGGTTGTGGCAGTCGACCTTGCCGATCGCGCGCGCGAGCCGCACCCGCGCGCCGTCCATGGCGCGCTGTTCCAGCCACCCGTCGGCGGTGCGCGGCATCACCACCACGATCTCCGGCGGGTCCGGCTCGGCCATGCGCTCGGCAATCGCCGCGGCGACCTTGCCGTTGGTAAGATACTGGTTCTCGATATAGATGAATCGCCTGGCCGCCGCGATCATATCCAGCCACAGCGCCTCGACCTCGCGGATTTCCGGGCTGTCATGATAGGCGGCGCGGGTCCGGGCGATGGCCACATCGACGTCGCGGAACATCGGCACGATGTCGTCCGGCCAGTGGCATGGCTGGGGTGACAGCGCCTCCATCGCCTTGCCGGTGGCGCGTTCCCAGCGGTCGCGCGACAGATCGGACAGGGCCACAGCAGCGGCATCGTCGACCAGCATCGTCACATCGTGCCACGGGTCATAGGGCTTGCCGTTGACCAGCTTGCGCCGCGGCTCGTCATCGACATGATCGCACGTGTCCCAGCGTGCCGTCGACATGTCGATGCCGCCGCAGACCGCAAAGCAATCGTCGATGACCACGATCTTTTGGTGATGGCTGCACCCCGCAGGGTGCGCGCTGTCGAACCGGTAGCGGATCGATTTGGTCATCGCCCAGCGGATCAGCATGATCGCCGCCGAGGGCCGCAGCCATTGCTTGAGCGCGCCGAAGCTCCACTTCAGGATAGCGATGTCCCGGTCGGGCCGCAGCCGAGCCAGTCGCAGCATGAACTGGCCAAGGCTCTCGCCCTGCCCCCGTTCATCGGGTTCGAGCGGGATGCGCACGTCGAAATCCCAGCCGATCAGCAGGATGCGGCGGCCGGCCTGCTCCATCGCTTCCCGCACGAAATGATAGTAGCGCGCGGCATCCACCACCACTGTCGCGCGCCCGGCATGGGCGATGCGCCAGCAGTTCTCGCCGACGCGCACTACCGGAACCGTGCTTGCCCTGTCGTCAGCCATCGCATCCCCCGCAGCGCTGGCCGAACAACGTCTGCCGGGCAAAAGTGTTTCGCTTGCGTCAGAATAAAATCACGCGGCGACGAACATTTCCGGTGCCAGCTCCATCATCGCATCCGATCCCGCCTCGATCTTGCGGCGCAGCGCGCCGGTATCGGGCATGATCCGTTCGGCGAAGTGGCGCGCCGTGACGAGCTTGGCCTTGTAGAATTCGGCATCGCCCTCGCCCGCATCGAGCTTGGCTTGCGCCACCGTCGCCATCCGCAGCCACATCAGGCCGAGCGCGACCGTGCCCATGATGTGCATATAATGGTGCGCCCCGGCCCCGATGTTGTTGGGATTGGCCATGCCATTCTGCATGAACCACAAGGTCGCTGCCTTGAGGTCGTTGGCGGACTTTTCGAGCCGGCCGGCAAAATCGGCCAGCGTCGCGCTGCCCTTTGCGTCGGACACTTCCTGATCAATGATGCCGAAGAGCGTCTGGATCGCGCGACCGCCATTCGACGCCAACTTGCGCCCGACAAGGTCCATGGCCTGCACGCCGTTGGCGCCTTCGTAGATCATGGTGATGCGCGCATCGCGGACGAACTGGCTCATGCCCCATTCTTCGATATAGCCATGGCCGCCATAGACCTGCTGGGCGTTGGTCGCGACCTCATAGCCCTTGTCGGTACCATAGCCCTTGATCACCGGCGTCAGCAGGCTGATCAGATCGTCGGCGAGCTGGCGTTCTTCCTCGGTCTCGGCGACATGGCTGAGATCGACCTGCAGCGCACCCCACACGGCCAGCGCGCGCAGCCCCTCGGTCAGAGCCTTGCCATCCATCAGCATGCGGCGCACGTCCGGGTGGACGAACAGCGGATCGGCCTTTTCCTGAGGCTCGGCGGGGCCGGTCAGCGCGCGGCCCTGACGACGGTCCATCGCATAGGTCACGGCATTCTGATAGGCCACGACGCCCTGCGACAGGCCCTGAATGCCGGTACCGAGCCGTGCCGAGTTCATCATGATGAACATCGCGGCGAGCCCCTTGAACTCCTCACCGACCATCCAGCCGGTGGCGCCGTCATAATTCATCACGCAGGTCGAATTGGCGTGAATGCCCATCTTGTGTTCGATCGAACCGCAGATCAGCTTGTTGTGCTCGCCCAGCGACCCGTCGTCGTTGACCAGATATTTGGGGACGATGAACAGACTGATGCCCTTGCTGCTGTCGGGAGCGCCCGGGGTCTTGGCCAGCACCAGGTGAATGATATTCTCGGTCAGGTCATGTTCGCCCGACGAGATGAAAATCTTGGTGCCGGTGATCGCATAGCTGCCGTCGCCATTGGGTTCGGCGCGGGTGCGCAGCAGGCCCAGATCGGTGCCGCAATGCGGCTCGGTCAGGTTCATCGTCCCGCCCCATTCGCCGCTGATCATCTTCGGCGCATATTTGGCCTTCAGCTCGTCAGACGCCTTGGCAAGGATTGCCGAGATCGCAGCCTGGGTCAGGCCGGGGTACATCGAGAAAGCCTGGTTGGCCGACATGCGGAATTCCTCGACCGGGAAGCCGACCACGTGCGGCAGGCCCTGTCCGCCGAATTCCTCGGGCTGGGTAAGCAGCGTCCAGCCGGCATCGCAATAGGCCTTGTACGCTTCCTTGAAGCCGTCGGGGGTGGTCACCGATCCATCGGCATGGCGGGTGCAGCCCTGCTGATCGCCGGAATAGTTGATCGGCGCGAGCACATCTTCGCAGAACTTACCGGCTTCATTGAGCACCGCTTCCACCAGGTCAGGCGAGGCGTTCGCGAAGCCTTGAAGGTTTGCGTATTTCTCGATGCCGATGACATCGTTGAGCAGAAACAGCATGTCCTTCACGGGGGCCTTGTAGCTCGGCATGGCGGAATCCTTGTCAGGTAAGAAACTCGAGGCCCACTATAGGGCGAAACGAGCGCGCTGTCAGTCAGCGACGCTCATTCATTTTCCCGATTTTGCGGTCTCGACGACGGCGATGAACTGCTCGAGCTCGTCGATGGCCTGATCGATGTCGGCGCGCTGCCGCTTGAGCAGGTCGATGCGGTCGCGGCATTTGTCGATGGTCACCTCGCGCTGCGTCTTGCGCCCGTCGCCAAGGTCATAGAGATCGATCAGCTCGCGAATGTCCGACAGGCTGAACCCGACCCGCTTGGCGCGCAGGATCCACGCCAGCCGTGCACGGTCACGCTTCGAATAGATGCGCGCGATGCCGCGGCGCGATGGCGATATCAGCCCCTCGTCCTCGTAGAAGCGCAGTGCGCGCGCGGTCACGTCGAACTCGTTGGAGAGGTCGGTAATCGTATAGCTTTCGCGTCCTGCTTCATCGATCGTGTCGATGTGGGACTGTCCGTATTCGCTTGTCATGCGTGATTGCTATGTGACGTTCACGTTAACGTCAACGGATATTGCTGCGCAATGGCGCGGCGGGCCGCATCAGCTTCCGCACAGTGCGCGATCGCTGCTGCGCGAACGCAGACGGCGCGCATCGCCCTCCTCCCAGCCGACCCTGCCGACGGCGATCCCGGACAGCGAAGCGCGCGGGCCGCACAAGGCGCTGCAGCCGGGCTCGACGATACCCGGCATGGTCAGCGACTGGCCATCGTAGCTGGCCTCGATGGTGCAGTCCGCACCATCGAAGTCGAGTGTGACCACTGCGCCGCGGTGGCGCGCCTGCCCGCTGCCTTCGCACATCAGCGTCGCGCCGAAACTCGCCACCATGCCGAAGCGATAGGTCTCGCCCTCGGCAGGCACCAGGCACATGGCATCGGTGCCACTCGAATGAACGAGCTCATACAGGCCAGTCGGCGCTGTTTCATCGGGATCGACCACCAGATTGGCCTCACGCGCCGCATTCTCCAGCGGGCTGTCGCTGTCGATCGCTTCCGCGCCGGTGCCACCGGAGCGGCCGCAGCCGGCCAGCGCCAGCAGCAGTATCGCGGCAACGACCGGCTTCATTCGCCCGCGCAAAGCGAGCCGTCCTGCTCGACGCGCCGGTAGAAGCAGGACACCGCACCGGTATGGCAGGTCGGGCCATGCGGCGTGCAGACCAGCCACAGCGCATCCTGATCGCAATCGACCCGGATTTCCTCGACCTTCAGCACATGCCCGGACGTCTCGCCCTTGCGCCAGAGCATCTGGCGGCTGCGCGACCAGAATGTTGCATCGCCGGTGGCCAGCGTCACGGCAATCGCCTCGGCGTTCATATGGGCGACCATCAGCACCGCACCGCTGGCCGCGTCGGTCACGACGGCGGTCACCAGGCCCTGCGCATCAAAGCGGGGCGTCAACCGGCTGGAGGTTTCGATTGCGTCGCTCATCCCGTTTCTCAAGCGGTGCGGGGTCGGCGCTGTCAAGCGTCATAGATTTGTCATCGGGGGGCGCCTTTGGGGGCGACAAGCGGGCAGGCCGCTTCTATAGGCAGCGCAACCGGTCCGCGGCAGCGGGCAGTAGCGATCCGGGCGCACGGCATGCTGACAACTCATCCCTTCCTCTCCGACGAGATCGACGGCGACAAGCTGCGCGAAGAATGCGGCATTTTCGGCATCGCCGGAAGCGATTCCGCCGCCGCCGTCACCGCGCTGGGCTTGCACGCGCTGCAGCATCGCGGCCAGGAAGCCGCCGGCATCGTCAGCTTCGACGGCAACGACTTCCACGCGCGCCGCGCGATGGGCCATGTTGCAGGCAATTTCGACAGCGAAGCGGTGATCGACACGCTGGCCGGCTTCAACGCCATCGGCCATGTCCGCTATTCGACCACGGGGGCATCGGCGCTGCGCAATGTCCAGCCGCTGTTCGCCGACCTCAACACCGGCGGCTTTGCCATCGCGCACAATGGCAATATCTCCAACGCGGTCGCACTGCGGCGGCAACTGGTCCGGCGTGGGTCGATCTTCCAGTCGACCAGCGACACCGAAGTGATAATCCACCTGCTGGCAACCTCCAGCTACCGCACCCTGCTCGACCGGTTCATCGATGCATTGAAGCAGGTGGAGGGCGCCTGGTCGCTGATCTGTCTGACCAGCGAGGGCATGATCGCCTGCCGCGATCCGCTCGGTGTGCGCCCGCTGGTGATGGGGAAGCTTGGCGACGCCTGGCTGTTCGCTTCGGAAACCGTGGCATTCGACGTGGTCGGTGCCGAATTCGTCCGCAGTGTCGAGCCCGGCGAACTGGTCATCGTGCAGAATGGCGAAGTCCGCTCGATCCGCCCCTTTCCGGCGACCAAGCAGCGCCCCTGCATCTTCGAGCATGTCTATTTCAGTCGGCCCGATTCGATTGTCGATGGCACGTCGGTCTATTCGGTGCGCAAGGCGATCGGCGCGGAACTCGCCATCGAAAGCCCGGTCGAGGCCGACTATGTCATCCCCGTGCCGGACAGCGGCACGCCGGCGGCAATCGGTTTCAGCCAAGCGTCGGGTATCCCGTTCGAGCTAGGCATCATCCGCTCGCACTATGTCGGCCGCACGTTCATCCAGCCCAGCGATCAGGTGCGCAATCTTGGCGTGAAGCTGAAGCACAACGCCAACCGTGCGCTGGTCGAGGGCAAGCGCATCGTGCTGATCGATGACAGCATCGTGCGCGGTACCACCAGCCTCAAGATCGTGCAGATGATGCGCGATGCCGGCGCGAGCGAAGTGCATATGCGCATCGCCAGCCCGCCGACCCGGCACAGCTGCTTCTACGGAGTCGACACGCCCGAGCGGTCGAAACTGCTCGCTGCCAAGCATAATGTGCAGGAGATGAAGGCGTTCATCCACGCCGACAGCCTCGCGTTCCTGACCATCGACGGCCTCTATCGCGCGGTCGGCGAGGCCGAGCGCAACCGGGCATCGCCGCAATATTGCGATGCCTGCTTCACGGGTGACTATCCCACCCCGCTGACCGACTATGACGAACAAGGCGGCGAGGACCAATTCGCGCTGCTGGCAGAACGGGTGATCTGATCCATGGACATTTCAGGCAAGGTCGCGCTGGTTACCGGAGCCAGCCGGGGGATCGGCGCGGCAACCGCCGAGGCATTGGCGGCGGCGGGCGCGCATGTCATTCTCGTGGCGCGCAAGGCCGACGCGCTCGAAGCGGTCGAGGATCGCATCCATGCCGCCGGCGGCAGCGCGACCATCGCCCCGCTCGACATGGCTGAAGGCGACAATATCGCCCGCCTGTCCGCCGCCATCGCCCAGCGCTGGCAGCATCTCGACATCCTCGTGCTGAATGCCGCGATGCTCGGCACGCTGGCGCCGGTCGCGGCAACCGATCTCAAGGAAATGAACCGCGTCTTCACGCTCAACGTGCTCGCGCAGCAGGCCTTGCTCGCCGCGTTCGAGCCGCTGCTGCGCCGGTCGGATGCCGGCCGGGTCGTCGCCCTGACCTCCAGCGTCGCGCGCAAGCCGCGCGCCTATTGGGGGCCCTATGCCGCATCCAAGGCTGCGCTGGAAAATCTGGTCGCCACCTTCGGCGAGGAGATGCGTACGGTCTCGACCATCCGCACAGCCATTGTCGATCCGGGCGCGACCCGCACCACCATGCGCGCCCGCGCCTTCCCGGGCGAAAATCCGGAGACGGTCAAGTCGCCCGACATTGTGGCCGATGCCATCGTCGCGCTGCTACAGCGCGATTTCGAGTCGACCGAGTTCCTCGCGCTCGCGAAGTAGTGCGTTAAGGCCGCGCTGGCGGCCGGAACGTGTCGCAGGGCGTCTTTCGCCATGCTGAGCCGCCGCTGGACCAGCCAAGAGCGCGATGTCTCGAAAGCTGAACGCCATGGCATTCCCGCGAAAGCGGGAATGCCGTGCGATCCATTTTCAGAAGAGTGATCAGGCTCTAGCGTGCTGCGGCCGCCTCCCGATCGATCAGCTGCTGCACGGCGCGATAGAAGGCCAGCCGTTCGCCGCCAAGCTGCGGATCGGTTGCCGTCGGCCAGTTGCCGACGCCGACGATCACCAGTCGCCGCGCCGGATCGATGAAGATGCCCTGGCCGAAAATGCCCTGTGCGGCAAAACTGCCGTCGTCATAGGTCCACCACTGATAGCCATAGCCCGCGCCGGGGCGGCCGATCTCTGCCTGTTTGGTGCCAGCGGCAGCGAACCAGCCCTCCGGCACGACCTGCCGGCCGCCTGCGACCCCGCCGCCCAGCACAAACTGCCCGAAACGGGCATAATCGCGAAGCCGCATCTGCAGGCAGCAGCCACTGACCTCCTTGCCGCTGGCATTGAGCACCCAGGTCGCGTCGGCTTCCATTCCGAACGGCTGCCAGACTTTTTCGGTCATATAGTCGGCCAGAGAACGGCCGACCGCCCGCTCCACCAGCACGCCGATCAGGTTGGTCTCGCCGGTATTGTAATTCCAGCGCGTGCCCGGCGCATGCGCCCGGGGAAGGCGGCGCATATAGGCAGTCACCGCATCGACATCCCCTTCGGGCTGCTGCGCCAGAAAGCGGGCAACGTCGCTGTTGGGGTCTGTATAATCCTCGTTCCAGCGCACGCCCGATGACATGGCCAGCAACTGCGCCACGGTCACACCGTCATAGGCGCTGCCGGTCAATGCGGGGATATAGCGGGTGACCGGGTCGTTCAGCGATCCGATATGCCCATCCTGGATCGCCGCGCCGACCAGTGTCGAGGTGAAGCTCTTCGCGACAGAGAAGCTGGTCCAGCGGCCTTCGGCGTTGAAGCCGAGGCCATAGCGTTCGAACCTGATCTGGCCATCCTGCAGGACGATGAGGCCAGCCAGCCGCTGCCGCTGCATATAGGCGTCGACGGTCATGTCCGGCCCCTCGCCCGCTTCGCCGCGCAACGGGCGGCCCTCCGGCAAGGCCAGCGGGGAAGTGCCCGCCCGGATGGTGCTGGCCGGGGTCACCGTGTCGAACATGCGAAAGGCAAGATCGCGCTGCGCCTGCGTCCAGAACAGGACATTCTGGTCGCGCGGCAGCTCGACTGTCGTTTGGGCCGCTGGCGCGGCACCTGGAGCCGGCGCTGTCGTCTGGGCCATGCTGGCACCGGTCGCCATCACCAGCGCGCCCGCCACAAGGGCCTTCCAGCCGCTATTGCGCAATATCATTCGCTCTGTCCCTTCCTGCTCAATCTGGCTTCACCAATGTCACCTGCGCCACGGTGATGCCACCGCCGCGGAACCCGCCCTCGCAATACATCAGATAGTAGCGCCACAGGCGGTGAAAATCGGTGTCGAATCCCTGTGGCAGCCGATGCGCTGCCACAGCCGCGTCGTACGCGAGGCGCCAGCGTCTCAGCGTCTCGGCATAATCGACCGGGAAATCGCGCTGGTCGGTCCACGCGAGCCCGCACGCCTGCGCCTGCGAGCGGAAGAGGTCGACCGACAGCAGGCATCCGCCGGGAAAGATGTACCGCTGGATGAAGTCGAGGTTGGTGGCATAGCCCGGGAAGATCGCATCATCGATCGCGATATACTGGATCGCCGCCCGGCCACCTGGCCGCAGCAGGCGCGCAATCGTGCCGAGATAGGCGGGCCAATATTCCTCGCCCACCGCTTCGACCATCTCCACGCTGGCGATCGCATCGAACTGCCCGGTCTGGTCGCGGTAGTCACGGATGGCGATGCGCTGCTGCCCGAGCAGCGCGCGGCCGTGCTCTGCCTGTGCGGCACTGATCGTCAGGCCGAGATAATCGAGCGGCCACCGCTCCAGCGCCCGGCGCCCCAGCCCGCCCCACCCGCACCCGATTTCGAGCAGCGACGCGCCTGGCGCCAGTGCCAGCCGGTCGAGCACCGCATCGATCTTGCGCCGTTGCGCCACCTCCAGCGCCTCGCCGTCTCGCACGTCGAGCGCGGCGGAATAGGTCATGCTCGGGTCGAGCCAGGCAGCGTAGAAGCTGTTGCCAAGGTCATAATGCGCATGGATGTTGCGCACAGCGCCGCGCCGGTCATTGCGATGCCAGCGCTGATATATCCGGCCCAGCCAGCGCAGCGGCCCTTGCGCGCGTCCTGCTCCGGCGAGCGTGCGGCGATTGGCCGAGAAGAGCGCGAACAGCTGCACCGGATCGTCGCTGGTCCAACTGCCCGCCATCCACGCATCGAACCAGCCGACCGATCCGGCCAGCATCAACCGCGCCAACGCCGACCAGCGCCGGAGATGGATCTGTGCCTTGGGACCGGGCGAGCGCCCGCCGAGCAGACGGGTCGAGCCATCGGGCAGCACTGCATCGAGGCTGCCGACAGCAAAGGCGGCATCCAGCCTTTCCACCCAGCGCTGGAAAAACTGCCCCGCCAATCGTCCGCTTACACCAGATGGCGCTGCGCCATGGCCGGTGTCATGCTGCTGCGGGACGGAAAATGTCATTGTGCCTGTCTTGGGCCACTCAGCATTGCATGACAATCATCCGGCCAGCCCAGCGACCGGCGGCGAACCGAGCACATCGGCCAGCGCATCCTGCCACTGGGTCAGCCGATGGGCACGTACGTCTGCAGCCATTGCCGGCTCGAACCGCTGCACGGCCGGACGCATCGACTGCGCCGCCTGCAGATCCTTGTACAGGCCCGCCCCGACCGCCGCCAGCATGGCCGCCCCCAGCGCGGTGGTCTCGACATCGGCCGGCCGCTCGACGGGGATGTCGAGCATGTCGGCCAGATCCTGCGCCATCCAGTCGTTGGCGCTCATGCCGCCATCGATGCGCAGTGCGTCCCACCCGGCCCCGTCAGCGCGGAATGCCGCGGCGAGATCGTGGCACTGGTAGGCCATCGATTCGAGTGCGGCCCGGGCGACATGCGCCTTGGTCGATCCCAGCGTCAGTCCGCTGATCGCGCCGGTGGCATCGGCCTTCCAGTGCGGCGCGCCGAGACCGGCCAGCGCAGGGACGAACACGACCCCGCCATTGTCCGGCACGGACCGCGCCAGATGCTCGCTTTCTGCCGCACCTTCCAGCAAGCCGAGGCTGTCGCGCAGCCATTTGATCGCGCTGCCCGCGACGAATACCGACCCTTCCAGCGCGTAGTGTCGCTCTCCACCGGTCTGGCACAGCACCGTGCCGAGCAGGCGGTGGGTCGAGGAGGGGACGGCCGCGCCCATGTTCGACAGGATGAATGCGCCCGTGCCAAAGGTCGCCTTGGTCTCGCCGGGGGACAGGCAGCCCTGGCCGATGGTGGCCGATTGCTGATCGCCGATCATGCCGCAGATCGGGATTGGTGCACCAAACAGCTCGGGCATGGTGGTTCCGAATTGCCCGCAGGTATCGACCACCTGCGGCAAGGCCTGGAGCGGCACGCCGATCAGTTCGGCCAGGCCTTCGTCCCAGCTCGCACCGGTCAGCCCGAGCAGCATGGTCCGGCTGGCGTTGCTGGCATCGGAAACATGCAGGCCGCCGGTCAGCTTCCAAACCAGCCAGCTTTCGATGGTCCCGAACGCAAGCCGGTCCCCCAGCGCCCGTGCAGCGGGGATATTGTCCATGATCCAGCGCATCTTGGTGCCGGAGAAATAGGGATCGAGCAGCAGGCCGGTGCGGCGCTGCACTTCGGTCTCGTGCCCGCCCGCGCGCAACGCCGCGCATTGATCGGCGGTGCGCCGGTCCTGCCAGACGATGGCGTTGCACAATGGCGCTCCTGTCGTTCGGTCCCACGCCACCACCGTCTCGCGCTGGTTGGTGATGCCGATGGCTGCGATGCGGTCTGCCCCGCCGGCGCGTTCGATTACCGCACGAGCGCAAGTGAGCGTGCGTTCCCAGATTTGCGTTGCATCATGCTCGACCCAGCCGGGTTGCGGATAGATCTGATCGAGCTCGTGGCCCTTGCTGGCAATGACCGTGCCGTCCGGCGCATAGAGCATTGCGCGCGTCGAGGTGGTGCCTTCGTCGAGGACGAGGATGTAACGGTCGGTCATGGTTCCCCCCTGCTCCGCAGACCGTCCTTCCCGCGACAATGGGCATGACACAAGCGAAAAATCAGGCGGTCGTCCGCCCGGCCAGATAGCCCTCCAGCGCCGCGCGCCCTGCCGCATCGATACGCAGACCAAGCTTGGTCCGTCGCCACAGGATATCGTCGGCACTCGCCGCCCATTCGCGGGTCAGCAGCCAATCGACCTCGGCCGCGGTTAGTCCGGCGCCGAAATGCGTGCCGAGCGCATTCATGCCCTGTGCGTCGCCCAGCCAGCTCCGCGCATCGGTACCATAGGCGCGCGCAATCCGGTCGACCGTTGCCTCGTCGAGGAAAGGATAGTCCCGGCGCAGCGCCGCCATCTGTCCTGCCAGCCCGTCGACGGCAAAATCGCCCCCCGGTAGCGGCTGCGCAGCGGTTGAGCAGGGCGTGGCCAGCATCGGCAGCGTGACCGCGAGCCGGTCGACCGCTTCACGCGCCAGCTCGCGGTAGGTGGTGATTTTGCCTCCGAACACCGACAGCAGCGGCGCTTCGCCCCCCTGCCCGGCATCGACCTCGAACGTATAGCCGCGCGTCGCCGCCTCGGGCTTGCCAGATCCGTCATCGATCAGCGGGCGGATGCCGGAATAGGTCCACACGACGTCGGCCGGCGTGATCTGCGTCTGGAAATAGCCGTTCGCGCCGTCGCACAGATAGGCAATCTCCTCCTCGCTCGCACGCGGCGGCTCTGCGGGGTTTGCATGATCGCGGTCGGTCGTGCCGATCAGCGTGAAATCGCGCTCATAGGGGATGGCAAAGAAAATGCGGCCATCGGGCAACTGGAAGAAGTAGCTGTAGTTGTGGTCGAACAGCTTATCGACGACGATGTGCGAGCCGCGCACCAGCCGCAGCCCATGCTTCGATGCGACCTGCGCGCGCGCAGTCAGGCCGAGGACGGAGGGGCCTGCTGCATTGACCACCGCTCGCGCGGCAAACTCGCCTGCCGAGGTCTCGATACGCCACTGGCCACCGTCGCGCGCCAGTGCTGTCACCTCGGTGCGCGGCAATATCGTCGCGCCGTGGTCGGCGGCGCTGCGGGCATTGAGCACCACCAGCCGGGCATCGTCCACCCAGCCATCGGAATATTCGAACGCGGTGGAGAAGCCTGCCTGCAACGGCGCGCCAGCGGGATGCTCGGCGAGACGGATGGTCCGCGTCGCCGGCAACAGCTTGCGGCCGCCGATATGGTCGTAAAGGAACAGCCCCAGCCGCAGCAGCCAGCGCGGGCGCAGGCCCTTGCGATAGGGCAGCACGAACCGCATCGGATGGATGATGTGTGGCGCGATCTTCCACAGCGTCTCTCGCTCGGTCAGCGATTCGCGCACCAGCCCGAATTCATAATGTTCGAGATAGCGCAGGCCGCCGTGAATCAGCTTGGTCGAGGCAGACGACGTCCCTTGCGCCAGGTCGCCGCGCTCCAGCAGCAGCACCTTGGCACCGCGCAGCGTCGCATCCCGGGCGATACCCGCACCGTTGATGCCGCCGCCAATGACGGCGAGGTCATATACCGGTGCGTCCGCGCGGTCAGGGAGAATCGTTTCGCTCACTTCACGGCGCCTTGCCTGAGCAGACGGGGCACAAGCAAGACCGCAGCGAGCAACGGATGGCGCCGCTGCCAGGGCGTTATCGCAATCTGCGTCCCCGCGTGCCGGTTGATCTTCCACGCGAGATAATCGATGCCGCCGGCAAAGGTGAACGCCGCCTTGGCCAGCCGAAGCACGGTCAGCATCTTGCCTTCGATCCGGCGCCGCCGCCACCCGCCACCGCGCGTGCGCGGCGCGATTGCAGCGGCAGCCGGCGCACTGAACCGCCCGTAGCGCTCGATATCGGCATCGACCACCGATGCAGCCCGGCCGCCGCGTTCGGCGCGCAGTTCGACCGAATAGGTCAGCGCGAACGCCCGGCGCCACCAATCGAGCGGGTCTTCGCCCGGCCGCGCCTCGGCCGCCGCCAGCAGCGTCGGCGCAGCGCGGGCAATAGCCGCGGCGGCGCGGTCTGCTGCAGCAGCGTCGGCGCTCCACACCAGCCGCGATGGCTGCGCAAATCGGGCCCAGACCGAGACGTTGCGCGTCTCCGGCCCGTTCAACCGATGAAAGTCGGCTTCGGAAAGCACCGCATATTTGGCGCTTAGCCCGTTGGCGGCAAATGGAAAGACATTGGGTGGAATCAGCCGATTGGCCCATCGCAGCCAGCGGCGCGGGTACGCGGCATCATAGTCCGAGACGATCAGGTAGAAATCGAGCATCAGTCCGTCGAGCCGCGCCTCGCGCAGGCAGGAGCCGTAAAACAGCACCGCACGGGCCGATCCGGGGTAAAGCGCCGCGATCGCCGCGGCCATGTCTGAGACCTGCGGCTGCACCGGCTGCGCCAGTTCCTCGCGCACCAGCGCGTCAAGCCGGGTCGATCGGGGTTCGCTCACCGCCTGCCAGTCACGCCGCCAGCTTGAGGAACGGAAACGGCGCCGTCGATCGCAGCGTGATCGGCTGACCGCTGCGCGCTTCGAATATCTCGCCATCGAGCACGACGCTCGAATGCTCGCCCTCGATGCTGATGCTGTCGCCGCGTTCGAAGTGGAAGCCCACTGCCTTGGTCTCCCCCAGCTTGCCGAACAGGCCGACCTTGAGCATGCCGAAAATGGCGCTCAGCTTCTTGTCGACCGCCAGCATCTTCATCCGACCGGCAGCGCTGCCGTCGTTCAGCTTGGCGTGATAGAGCAGGCGCTCCAGCGTAGTGACGATGAGCACGGCAAAGCGCCCATAGAGCGCCGCATTGCGGTGCACGGTCACCGTCACCGGGCGCGATGGCAGTTGCACCAGTCGCCCGAGCCCAGGGATCAGCGAGATGATCACCATCAGCGCCGCGACGACATGGCTGATGCCGTTGGGCAGCCCGAGCGGATAGATTTTGTGCCGGCAGTAAAGGATGATGTCGGCCAGCCCCGCGCCGCCCAGGAACATGCCGAGTACCGGCCGCTGGCCGCTGCCGCTCGACAGCGCGATCAGCTCGCGCTCGACGATGTGTCCGGCGGTGCCCGACCGGGCGAGATCGACGACATGGCGCAGCGCATCCAGCGCATCGCCGGTCGCGCCCAGATCGAGTGCGATCAGGTTGGTCTTGCCATTGGGCAGCACCGCGACAGGGGGGACCTGCCCCGGCAGGAAGTAATCGCCATTGTGCAACTCGGTCAGCGCCGCCTGCACGGTGCCGTCGCCGCCGTTGATGGCGATCACCTGCGGCCGCACCAGCGCAAACGAGCGCATCGCTTCGGCGATCTGGTCGACCTCCTCCACCTCATAATGGAACACGTCCGTGCGGCTGGCACAAAAGGCGCGGATGCGCGGCAGTTGCGCACGGTTACCCGTCGATCGAGGATTCGAAAGAAGGGCGACTGCGACCATGGCTATCTACCGATGGGCTCGAATCGGGAGCCCTGAACATAGTTCAGGACCACATTCACCCGCACCGGCGCACGCGCGACCGAGAAACCCACCCGATCGAGGCTGGGTTTGCGACGAAGCGCGAGGTCGAACAGGCTGACGTCGGGGTTGCCCGAGAAACCGCCGCCGTCGGACCGGTCCGAGCGGCCATTGCCGTTCGCATCATGCCGCACCGAGATCGCATAGCGCCCGGCCGCAGTGACCGGCACACACACCGGCATATCGCCCGACGCGGTTACGGGCAGGTCGACGCGCACCAGATACTGGCGCCGCTCGAGGAAGGTGCGCGGGTTGGCGGCATAGAGCTGCACCCTGAGCGTGCCCGTGCGCACCCTGAAGCCGGTGACGTTGACGATCACCGACGCCTCGCCGGAGTCGCAACGGGCGGCATGCGGCCCGATCGCCGCTGCCGCCGGAGTGGCCGAGGCTGCCGCGACCAACAGGCCGGCTGCCAAGGCAGGAAACGTCATCTTCATCTGGTCACCTCCGTTATGTGACGGAGCTGAGCCGGCGTGCCGGATCAGCCATGACCCCCTGTCTTATTCTTGCTATTCCTATCGTCGGAATTTGCGGCAGAATTGGGGTGGCTGGACGTTACAGGCGTGGCGCTGGGCTGAACGTCAGATGACACGGCCCCTTTCGATAGGCTGCACATTCGGCTAGGCGCATCTGCATCGCTGGAGACTCCCCCGCTGCTTCGTTTTTTTACCTGGACCGCGACTGATCGCTACATCGCCCGGCTGATTGCCATGCCGCTGTTCGGGACACTCATCCTGTCCGCGATGCTGCTGGTGCTGGAGAAAATGCTGCGCCTGTTCGATTTCGTCGCCAATGAAGGCGGCCCGGTCAGCGTCGTCTGGCGGATGCTCGCCAATCTCATCCCCGAATATCTCTCGCTCGGCATACCCATCGGGCTGACCTTGGGCATTTTGCTGGCCTTCCGGAAACTGGCCACATCGTCGGAACTGGACGTGATGCGTGCCGTCGGGCTCGGCTATGTGCAGTTGCTGCGCGCCCCCTATGCCTATGCCATCGGTCTGGCGCTGCTCAATCTGGCCATCGTCGGCTACATCCAGCCCAACGCCCGCTACGCCTATGAGGCGCTGCGCTTCGAGCTGCGCTCCGGGGCACTTGGCGCATCGATCAAGGTCGGGGAGTTCACCAACCTCGGCTCGCAGCTCAGCCTCAGGGTGGAATCGAGCGAGGACGACGGTCGCAAGCTCTCCGGCATCTTCGTCCGCGCCCGCGTCAACCAGACACAGACCATCGCGGCCAGCGCGGCGCAGGGCCAGTTTCTGGCGACAGGTGACCGCGACACGATCGTGCTCCGGCTGACCGACGGGATGCTGATCCATGAGGGCCCGGCCTTCCCCACCCCCCGCGTGCTGACATTCTCGTCGCACGACCTGCCGATCGATTTGCCTAAAATTGCGGAATTCCGGCAGCGCGGCGGTGCCGACCGCGAGCTGACCATCCCTGAGCTTGCCATCGTCGGACAGGATGAGGACGCGCCATTGATCACCCGGCTGGAAAGCCGCGCCAACTTCCACTTCCGGCTGGTCGAGGTGGCAGCAATGCTGGTGCTGCCCTTGCTGGCCATCGCGCTAGCTGTGCCCCCCAAACGGTCGACCTCGGCGCTGGGTGTGTTTCTCGCCATCGTGCTGCTGGTTACGCAACACAAGATCAACGAATATGCGGAGGATTTCGGCGCGCTCGGCCGCGTCGACCCGGTGCTCGCGCTGTGGATACCCTATCTGCTGTTTGCCGGGCTGAGCATCTGGATGTTCCGCACCGTTGCCTTCGTGCCGGGCGGGCAGCCGATCGGGGCGCTGGAGCGGCTGTTCGCCAAACTGGCGGTCTGGATCGGCCGCCTGTGGAAAAGGCAAGCCGCATGAGCAGGCTCGTCGCCGCGCCCTCCTTTTTCCCGTCGCGCCAGCTCGGCTGGTACGTCGCGCGCCTGTTCCTGGTCCGCAGCTTCGCGATCCTGGCCATGCTGGTGGTCGTGCTGCAGACGCTCGACCTGCTCGGCGAAAGCGGCAAGATTGCCGCTGCGGCGGTCGATGGCGACGCGCAGATCTGGCGCTATGTCTCGCTGCGGCTACCGCAGATCATAGAGACGTTCCTGCCCTTCTCGGTTTTGCTGGGCACCTTGCTGACGCTGGTCACGCTCAACCAGAACAGTGAAATCGTCTCGATGAAGGCCGGCGGCATGTCCGCGCACCAGATTCTGGCGCCGCTGCTGCTTGCCGCGCTGTTCGTTGCACTGGTCAGTTTCACATTCAACGAACGCATCGTCACGCGTGCGACAGCCAGCCTCAATGCTTGGCAGAAGGTCGAATATGCAGCCATCCCGCCCGACAGCGGTGTGCGCAGCAATGTCTGGGTGCGCAGTGGCGACAATCTGATCAACGCGCAGACGGTGCAGGGCCGCGGGCGCGACGTGCTGCTGCGCAATGTCGCGATCTACGGCCGCGAGGCGGGCCGGTTGTCGGTCATCGTTCGTGCCGATACCGCGCGCGTCGCCGCCTCGGGGACGATGTGGACCCTCACCAACGTCCGGCGGTTCGAGGTGCGCAGCGCGCGCAACACCGTGCTCGGCGACAGGAATTATGATCTCGGCCTGACGCCCGACCGCTTCACGCTCGCCAATGTCGATGGCGACGAACTCGATCTGCCTTCCCTGCGCGCGGCCATTGCCGAACTCGATGCGGCGGGTCGGCCGACCAACGAGCTGAAGGCGATGGCTTGGCACAAGATCTCCGGGCCATTGTCCGCGGTGCTGATGCCAATCCTCGGCGCCGTCGCCGGCTTTGGCCTCGCGCGGTCCGGTCAATTGTTCGTGCGTGCCGTGATCGGCATGGCGCTTGGCTTCGCCTATTTCGTCGCCGATAATTTCGGCCTCGCGATGGGCAGCCTCGGCGCCTATCCGCCGTTCCTCGCGGCGTGGGGGCCCTTCTTCCTGTTCCTGCTGATCGGCGAACTGGTGCTCATCCGCAGCGAGGAATGAGGGCGCAGCGAGGAATGACGGCGCTCAGCTCCCGCGCGCGAAGGTACTGCCGACCAGCTGGCTGACCAGCCCGGGCAGTCCGCCATAGTCTCCGCGCGCAAAGGTCGATTGCGGTCCCAGCTGCGCGGAAATGCGACGGTGCGCCTCACCCAGCGAATGATAGGGCAGACCCGGAAGCAGATGGTGCAGCGCGTGGTAGCGCAGGCCAACCGGCGCCCATAGCGCGGGCAGCAGCGCCGGCGGGGGCACGTTGACGCTGTCCAGATACTGCGCGGTCACCGTCATCACCTCGCCCTCATTCTCCCACAGATGCGCAACCAGCGTGCGCACCTGGTTGAGCACCAGCGTGCCGGAGACGATCGCAAGCGCGATCAGGAAGGGCACGAGGGGAATGACACCGCTTGCGACACCGGCAATCAATGCGATCGCCCACAGCGCGCACGCCGTCTCCAGGATCAGCCATTCGCGCCGCGCTTCGCCCTCGGGCGCGCGGCGGCGGAAGGCCGGGTTGATGACCAGGCCCGAATAGCGCGCGACCACCAGCCGCCGCAGCGGCGGGATCAAGGCAGACAGCGGTGCCAGCACGCCATAGCGCAGGATCAGGCCGATCGGCCCGAGCGCCGAAACCGCGACGAACAACGGCACGGTCCACGGCTTCATCAACGCCAGCGGCAGATATTCTGGGTCTTCCACCGTCCCATAGCGCGTACGCGCATGGTGGAGGTTGTGAATGCCTTCATACATGAAAGACGGGATCAGCAGTGGCACGCCAACCAGCGCGTTCCAGCCTGCCCAGAAACCGGGCAGTGCGGCGCGCTTGATATGGGTGATTTCGTGGATGAAGCTGCCGGCGCGATACAGCGCGAGTATCGAAACAACAGCAGCGGCGAGCAGCAGCGGCCAGCCGCTCGCGGTCACAGCCACCGTCATCGCGCCATAGCCGATCGCGGCCGAGGCCAGAAAATCCGTCCAGTAAGTCAGCGGGCGCGGCGCGTTGAGGTCGCGCGTCAGCTCGGCCGCCGCCCGGATCATCGCCCGGTCGTCTTCGATCCGTGTCTTCGGCGCCGCCGCCGGAGCATCGGCGGGCGCAAAGGCCAGGTCGGGCGTCAATGTCGAAACCGTCATCGTCATTCCTTACCGCGTGCAGCCTCCGCACGCAAAACCCGCACCTCTCATAGCTCGTCTATGCAGCGGTCATGGCACCAACATGGCAGTGACGGGGCGCCGCATGCATTGCCGCGCCCCATATTTGCCGCCCTGTCCTGCTTTGCTATGGCCAACGCGACATTGACGCGGGTCAAACTTCCAGACGGGAATATGGTGTGCCATCCTCCAAAATCCAGATCGTACCGGTAAAGACCAAGGTCCAGCGCCGCGAGTTCGTCGAACTGGCCTACCGCCTCAACGCCGGCGACCCGGCGTGGGTGCCGCCGCTGCGTGGCGAGGTGCTGAGCCTGATCACGCCGGGAAAAAATCCCTGGTTCGAGCATGGCAAGGCGCAGCTGTTCCTCGCACGCCGGGATGAACGCACCGTCGGCCGGATCAGCGCGCATATCGACCGGCTGGCATTGGAGCAGCCGCCCGAACAGGGTTTCGGCCCCGGTACCGGCTTCTGGGGCCTGTTCGAAGCCGAAGATGAGGAGGTCACCGCCTTGCTCCTCGCCACCGCCGAGGAGTGGCTGCGCACGCAGCAAATGACCCGCATGCTGGGTCCGGTCAGTCTCGCCATGTGGGACGAGCCCGGGTTGCTGATCGACGGTTTTTCGCAGGCTCCGTCAGTGATGATGGGCCACAATTGCTCGGTCTACCAAAGCTGGATCGAGGCACTCGGCCACGCCACCGCGCAGGACCTGATCAACTACCGCCTGCCCATCGACAAGGGCTTTCCCGAGCTGGTCAACCGCATCGTCGCGCTGGGCGAAAAGAGCGGCCGCATCCGCATCCGCAACGTCGACAAGAGCCGGTTCGATGCCGAAGCGCGGCTGATCATCGACATCCTCAACGATGCCTGGGCCGGCAACTGGGGCTTCACCCCTTGGACCGACGCCGAAATCGCCTATGGCGGCAAGAAACTGAAGCCGATCGTGTTCGAGGATCTCATCCGCATCGCCGAAGTCGATGGCGAACCGGTGGCCTTCATGATGACCGTGCCCAACCTCAACGAACAGCTCGCCGACTATGACGGCACGCTGCTGCCGTTCAACTGGGCCAAGCTGCTATGGTGGCTGCGCAAGCCCAAGGTCCGGCTGATGCGCGTGCCGCTGATGGGCGTGGCCAGCAAGCTGCAGGGCACGCGCATGGCCAGCCAGCTCGCCTTCATGCTGATCGAATATATCCGCCGCGCCTCGGTGGAAAAATATGGCGCCACCCACGGCGATTTCGGCTGGGTGCTGGCCAGCAACGAGCCGATGAAATCGGTCGGCGAAGCGGTGGGCGGGAAGATCAACAAGACCTATCGCATCTACGAAAAGGCCCTTTAGCTGGCCTGCTGCCGGTCAGGGTACGACGGTAAGGAACAGGAATACCGCGAAGATCAGCAGGTGGATCATGCCCTGGATCACGGTCGTGCGGCCTGTTGCCAGCGACAGGGACGATACCAGCAGGGTCAGAACCAGCAGCACGATCGACTTTGCGGACAGGCCCAAAGCCACCGGCAGGGCGAACAGGATGGAGATTGCCGCAACCACCGGAATGGTCAGACCGATCGTCGCCATCGCCGAGCCGAGCGCGAGGTTGAGGCTGGTTTGCAAGCGGTTGGCAACCGCCGCTCGGACGGCCGCAACACTTTCGGGCAACAGGACCACCGCCGCGATCACCACGCCGACGATGGCGTGCGGCAGACCCGCCGCCGCGACCTGCGCCTCTATTGCCGGTGAAATACCCTTGGCCAGCAGCACGACGCCGAACAGTGCAATCAGCAGCATGGCGAAGGACGCTGCCGTGACCCGATCGGACGGCAAGGGCGCGTGCGCATCCGCATCGGTAACCTCGGGGCCGTCGGGCAGGAAATAGTCGCGGTGGCGCACCGTCTGCACCATCACGAAAGTACCGTAGAGGATCAACGAAACGACCCCGACGAAGCCGAGCTGCAGCCCGGAATAGACCGGGCCCGCAGCGCTGATGGTGTAGTTGGGCAGCACCAGCACCAGCACCGTCAATGCGGATAGCGCGGCCAGGGTGGCGCTTACCCCGGTCTGCTGGAAACTCTGCTCGCGATGGTTGAGCCCGCCGATCAGCAGGCAGATACCCAGTATGCCGTTGAGAATGATCATCACCGCAGCAAACACCGTGTCGCGCGCCAAGGCCGGTGCGCCATCGGCCGAAGACAGCATCAACGACACAATCAGCCCGACTTCGATGATCGTCACGGCCACTGCGAGGATCAAGGTGCCGAAAGGTTCCCCCACACGATGCGCAATCAGCTCGGCGTGATGCACTGCCGCTCCCACGACGGCGATCAGCACCAGTGCGGATAGGAACACCGGGATGGCGACAAAGGCAGACAATGCCAGCAGCACGAGCCCGCCGATCGGAAACAGGATGGACCAGTGCAATAATCGTGTGGGCATAGCCCGGATATGGGGCGCCGAAGACCGCAGATCAACGCGGATCCCCTGCCTGCGTGTCGCGGACAGGGGCTTGGCATGTCGGCGGCAGGACGCTCAACCGTGGAAGCTGGTCGCAGGAGTCGGCCGCGCCTTCGCCGCATCGCCCGCAAACACGTCCGGCGCGCCGCCGCTTTGACCGTGGATCCAATCCGCGACCTTCTTCCCATGACGCGTGACCGCGCCCATGTTGAAAAAGTGCATGAAGCCTAGCAGGAGGATGGCGATACCCACATACCAGCCGAGGAAACGCATCAGCCCCTCGACGCTGGCTACAGTGCCCGCTGTGCTCAACGCCAGCGCGATGAAGCCCAGATTGACCAGATAGAAGCCGACCACCAGCAGATGGTTGACCGATGTCGCCAGTTCCTCATCATGCCCGAAACAGCGCACCAGATAGACTTTGCCGTTGGTGGACAGCGTCCAGGCCACCCAGATGGTCATGCCAATCGCGATAGCGAGATAGAGCATGTAGGCGATGGTGGTGATCGTCATAGGCTGTCTCCTTTCGTTAATTCGGTTGTTTCGGTAAATGTCGAAATTGTTTGGCGTGCTCGGGCCGCTGGGCGATGGGCGTGCCCCGGTTGTGGCCAAGTGTGGCGGCCGGTCAGTCCTTGCCCGAACCGGGAACAAAGCGGGCGACCTTTGCCCCCAGCTTCATCAGCGATACCAATGTCGATTTCTTCAGTCCGCGAACCTGGCTGTACCAGTCGGTCAGCGTGGCGATGAACTGGTGCATCGCGCCGATGCGTTCACGCACATGCGCGGGCAAGGCTGCGTTCGCATCCATTCGCGCCTGCAATTCAGCCAGCTTGGCGATTGTCGGGTCGATCTCGCGGCGCTTGCGTTCGGCGGTGATCGCCATGAACAATGTCCACAGGTCGGTCTCTGCCACGAAATGGTCGCGCCGGTCGCCGGGAACGTGAGTCCGGCGGACAATGCCATAGCCCTGCAATTCCTTGAGCGCGGTCGACACGTTAGACCGCGCCAACCCCAAGGCATCGCAGATCGCCTCGGCGTCGAGTGGCACATCGCTGAGGTAAAGCAGCGCATGCACCTGCGCGACCGATCGGTTGGCGCCCCAATGCGTGCCCATCTCCCCCCAGTGGAGGATGAATTCCATCGCTTCAGGATAGCGCTCGACATCCATCGACTCATCCTTTCTTTATTTCTGTTATTTCAGAAATCTTCGCCTCTGTCAATTGCCACAGGTCTCCCCTGCCCGGTCGCCCATGGTGTAGCGCGGCCCGGAGCCACGCAGCGCGGCCCTGTCCGCGGGATTGTACAGCGAACAGCGATCGAGGCTGAGGCAGCCGCAGCCTATGCATCCGTCGAGATTGTCGCGAGTCTGCTCCAGCGTGGCAATCTGCCGGTCAAGTTCTGTCCGCAGCCTGCCGCTGATCGCCGACCAGTCCGCGCGGTTCGGTGTGCGGCCCTGCGGCAATCGAGCCAGTTCGGTCGCGATCGCGTCCAAGCTAAGGCCCAGCCGCTGCGCGATCAGGATGAAGGACAGACGCCGGATTTCGCTACGCGGATAGCGCCGCTGGTTGCCGGAGGTACGCAGCGCGGAAACCAACCCCTTCTCCTCATAAAAGCGGATCGCCGAAACCGCGCATCCGGTCCGCCGGGAGAGATCTCCGATAGGGAGAAGATCGCTGGCTTTCATGACACATAGCCCTCCTCGCCACGCGCATGCGCAGCGGTGGACTGCATCTCATACAAGAGGCTTGACCTCAAGCTGACTTGAGCTTGCATAAGCCCGTCATCGCAACCGAATCGGGCCGCAACCCCGCAGCCCGCAACCACAGGAGGCACGCGATGGCCGCACCGATCATCGAGCACGTCAATCTCACCGTATCCGACAACCGCAGGGCCGCGGCACTGTTTTCCAGCCTGTTCGGCTGGCACGTTCGCTGGGAAGGCCCGGCGCGAGACGGCGGCCATTCGATCCATGTCGGCGATTCGCGATTCTACCTCGCGCTCTACACCCCGCCCGGTGATTGCGGATGCCCCAAGGATTTCGCCAAGGGCGCGCCGCTCAACCATGTCGGGCTGTTGGTCGATGACATCACGGCCGTGAAAGCAGCGGTGGCCGCCGCCGGGTTGGAGCCGTTCAACCATGAACGCTACGAGCCCGGCGAGCGCTTCTACTTCTTCGACTGGGATGGCATCGAATATGAAATCGTGAGCTATGCCTGATCGGTGAGCAGGCCTGTCCCGCCTTCCCCGCAGCCCTCGGTAGCTTGCTCAGCTTCCGGGGAGCGGGGGAAGGTTGGCGGCCAGCCACGCTTCCCAGTCAGGCTGCATCGCACTGACGCTGCGGGGCAGCCCCCCCTTGTCTTCGGCATTGGCCAGCCACTGATCGATAGTTTCACCTCGGCCGAATGCCGCACCGATCCGTCCCAATATTGCCGGATCGCCGCTACGCTCGGCAAGATAGCGAGCGACAATAGCGCCCTGTTCATAATAGCGCACACCGTCGCCAGCGATCCGCTCGGCTTCGGCGCCAGTGCGCAGTACGATGCGGGTACCGGAACTGCCACGCCCGCCCGGCAACTGGTCTGCATCGACCACCGCCCGCGCCAGCTCGGCCAGCGGGTGCGCCGAATCGAAGTAAAGCCGCAGATTGGCGACACCGACGGCCGTGTCGGTCGATGTCGTCGCCGCGACCGGATCGCGTCGATAGCGCGCCCAGAAACCAGTGAGTCGGGTCGCGTAGGATGATGCCGGTTCCATACGCACCGCTGCTGCCTCGTCCAGCCAGTCAGGTCCCGGGCTGCCATAATGACCCCGCGACGATTCCGCACCGGGCCAGAAACTTTGCCGATACCAGATATGGCCGAGCTCGTGCGGGATCACCACGGCGGCGCGCGCTGCCAGGCTCTCAGGGCTGCCGACGTCCGGAATCCGGCTTACCTGACTTTGCACAAGGGCGTCGATCTGCTCCACCGGCAGATTGGCTGCGGCCGCCTGCTGCTCGATGGAGCGTCGCACCGACGCCTCGACCTGCGCCCGATAGGCCGCAGGGGAGAACCAGGGCAGCACGATGGTAAAGCCGGCGGATTTCAAGGCATCTTGCTTGGTCTCATCGAGCACGGTGCCCTCGATCTCGACCACCGCATAGCGCGGGGCTTCCCTCCCCATCGAGTCGCGGAACGCGGCTTCGCCTGCCTCGGCGAAGCCAAGCAGGGCATTCGCCTGCGCTTGATCGGTCGACAAGGCGACCCCGTTGGCCGAGGCTGCGCAGCGGTATCCTTCGCCCACTGCCGCGAGCGCATCCGCACATGCCGCAGCATTCGGTGCGGCTGTAAGCGAGAGGGAGGTCAGAGGAAACAGAAGGGTCCAGACGTACATACTTCACTCCACGGTGCGACTACACACGTAGTCATGACTATGGATGTGGTCGCCGGGTCAAGGCTTGCGACAATACAAAACCGCAATTTTTTGATAGTCGACGGGTACCAGCCAGTCGTCGGCAGAGCGCCCGCGCCCCTTTAGCGCAGTTCCACCCAGGTCGCCGCATGGTCGCTGGCCTTTTCGCGGCCGCGATGGTCCCTGTCGACACCTGCATCGATCATGCGGTCGGCGGCCTGCGGTGACAACAGCAGGTGGTCGATCCGGAACCCGGCATCGCGCTGCCAGGCGCCGGCCTGATAGTCCCAGTAGGTCCAGACGCCACCGGCGGGGCAGCGCGAGCGCAGCGCATCGGTCCAGCTGTCGCCCAGCATCCGGCGATAGGCGGCACGGCTCTCGGGTTGCATCAAGGCGTCGTCGGCCATGGCTGCGGGTTTGAAAATATCGTCGTCATGCGGAATGACATTATAATCGCCCGCGATGATTGCCGGCACTTCCTCGGCCAGCATGGCCTGTCCACGCGCCCTCAGCCGTTCCATCCACGCCAGCTTGTAATCGAATTTCGGGCCCGGCTGAGGATTGCCGTTCGGCAGATAAATGCCCGCGATGCGCAAGCCGAACACGTCCGCCTCGATGTAGCGGCTCTGCACATCCTCCGGATCGCCCGCGAGACCGCGCTGCACCTCGACGGGCTGCTCGCCCCGCGCAAGAATGGCGACGCCGTTGAACCCCTTCTGGCCGTGCCACACACCGCGATAGCCGGCAGCCTCGACATCCGCGATCGGCAGCGTCTCGTCGGACGATTTCAGTTCCTGCAGGCAGACCACATCGGGCTGGGTTTCGGTCAGCCACTCGATAAGGCGCGGCAGGCGGGCCTTGATGCCGTTGACGTTGTAGGTCGCGATTTTCATGGTTTGCTGGCTAGCAGAAATGCCCCCGCATGCCAGCGGCTAACTCAGATCGAGAAGCTCGAGCCGCAGCCGCAGCCCGACGCCGCGTTGGGATTGGTCACTTCGAAACGGGTGCCGCCGAGCGATTCGACAAAATCGACCTGCGCGCCACGCAGCAGATCGAGGCTGATCTCGTCGATGACCAGTTCCACGCCATCGGTGGTGCTGACATGGTCATCGGCCTCGACCGCATCGGCCATGCCGAATTTGTAGGTAAAGCCGGAACAGCCGCCGCCTTCGACCGACAGGCGCAAGCGTGGCGCCTTGTCGAGCTTCACGCCTATCGCACGGACGCGCGCCGCGGCCGAGGGCGTGAGAACAACGGATTCGGAAAGCTGAATTTCGCTCATGTGCCCAAGATAGTGGGCCGCGAGCCCGGCAACAAGCGATGCCTACTCGCGCGGGCCGCCGAGCGCGACATTGCCATGGCCGGCCGCTGCCACCATCACGCCGTCTTCGGCAATGAACGGAATCGGATTGACCGGAGCACCGGCGATGCGGACTTCATAGTGGAGGTGCGGGCCGGTCGAACGGCCGGTGGACCCCATCAGACCGATCAGATCGCCGCGACGAACGCGCTGGCCGGGCTCGACCAGAATCTGCGAAAGATGCCCGTAGCGGGTCTGCAGCGCGTGGCCATGCTCGATTTCGATGTAATTGCCATAGCCGCCGAGACGCTGGGCGCGGCCAACCTGACCGTCAGCGGTCGCATAGATCGGGGTGCCGACCGGACCGGGGATATCGATACCATTGTGGCGGGCACGACGGCCGGTGAACGGATCGCTGCGGTTGCCGAACGAAGAAGTCAGGCTCATCGCATCGACCGGGCGGCGCGACGGCAAGTTGATGGCCTGCGCATCCGGCCCATCCATTTGGCGCCAGGCACTGAACAGCGAACGGAAGCGGGTATCGTTCGACGCGCCGGTCTCGTTGCGACGCTGCAGCGCGGGGTTGAACCGCACCAGCGCCGCCGCACTGGCATCGGCCGCTTCGACCGCGGCAAGAGCGTCAGCCGATTCAATTTCGGTGTCGGGCGAGTCGAGGTCGACCGGGGTTTCTGTGCTGCTGTTGGCAGAGGCGGCGCTGAGACCGGCTACGGCGGCGACGAGAAGAACACTACGCGATACGGTGCGGAAAGAGGTGAGAAACATGCGACCCCGAGACTGGTTCGATGCGCCCGATCCGGTACCGGCAGCGCATCGCAAGTTTATCTTCCTATGGGCCGAACTTTTCCGGTCCCCGCTCGGGAACTTTCATGCGGGTGTGAGATTAATCACGCAACAGCGGCATAATATAAGTGCGTTAAACCGGCTGCCTGACGCGCCGAGTCGTTGAACGGTGGATTAACGGCCCCACGAAAGCCTTGGGAAACGAGCATTTTCCAATGTGCGTGCGATTCGAGGCCGGCCTCGGCGCAGCCATGTTCGAACCAGCGCGTACCCACCGCCACGTGCCGGATCTCATCGGTATAGATGCGGGTCAGGATGCGCGCGCTTGTCGCATCCCCTGCGGCGACGAACCGCTCCACAGTGGCCGGCGTCACGTCCAGCCCGCGAGCTTCCAGCACCATCGGCACGACCGCGAGCCGGGCGAGTGGATCGTGGGCGGTTGCGCGCGCAGATTGCCAAAGGCCGTCATGCGCCGGCAGCGCGCCATAATGGCTGCCGAGTTGCCGCAGCCTGCGGTCCAGGAGCGCGAAATGCATCGCCTCATCCGCTGCTACACTCAGCCAGTCGTCGACGAAGCCACGCGGGAAGTGCGCGCCGAAGCGGCCGGCCATGTCGAGCGCCAGCGCGATCGCTACATATTCGATATGGGCAAGGGCGTGCAGCATGGCGATGCGGTTGCGCTCGGAGCCGATTTTGCCACGCTTCGGCATCTGTCCAGGACCGCGCAGCTCAGGCTCCGCGGGGCGCGCCGGCGTGTCCGGCATCGCTTCATCGAAGCTCCACGCGAGCCGCCCCTGCCGCCAATCGCGCACCAGCGCACGCGTCGCCATGACATGGCGCGCCGGCGCATCGACGGCGAGCACGGTGCGGATGGCATGTGCGAGGGACCTGGGCTCCATGGCAGGCCGTTTGTCCAGCCGCATCCACGATGCAAGCGCAAATCGCGTTGGTCAGGCGTCCACTTGCCGGAACAAGGTCAGCCCCGACGGCAGATCGACCGGGGTCTTGCCCTGAACCATGGCATCCATGGCCGCGAGTGCGCCGACCAGGCTCGCCGCCGAATAGGGTTTGGCGAGACAGGCGTAGGCGAAGGCGCGCGCATCGGCCGGGCATTCCCCGGTCACGAACAGCACCGGAATCGCGCGCTCGGACGCGAGCCGCGCCACCTCTATTCCGTTGATCTCCCCGGCCAGACCGACATCGAGAACGATGGCGTCGACCCGCTCGGGCATGACGTGCGGCAATGCCGCTTCGCCGCGGTCGACCGTCGCGACGACCTGATACCCGGCCTGCCCCAACAGATATTCATTGTCGAAGGCTACCAGCGGCTCATCTTCGACGATCAGCAACCGCTTGATTGCCCTCCGGTTTTTCCTGAACAGGGCCAAGTTTCTCTCGCTTGTGTTGGTGCGGGCCGATCGATCGTTTCGCTCAATACGCTCGCATCGCGCATCGGGTTCCGGCATAGCGCCCAAGCCCGGCATTTTTGCGGCAAGGCGGATACGATACAGGATGGCAAACGCGTGAGCAGAGCTGGCAAGGATACAGGCGGCGAAACCGGGTCAGGCAAACTCAGAGCCCGCACCCCGCGTCGCGCGCCTGCTGCGGGCGCGCCAGCGCGGCCTGCGCGTGCACCAGCCATCAAATCCGCGCCACAGCGCAAACCGGCCACCACAGCGAGCCGCGTCGCGACCGCCCGCGATGACGGGCTGCACCGTATCGCCAAGCTCCTCGCGCGCGCCGGGGTGGCATCACGGCGTGAAATCGAGCGGATGATCGACGATCGCCGGGTCAAGCTCAATGGCGTGCTGGTCGAGACGCCGGCAACGCTTCTAGCCGACCTCGCCGGCGTGACGGTGGACGACAAGCCGGTCGCCGCACCGGAACCGACCCGGCTGTTCCTGTTCCACAAGCCGACGGGGGTGCTGACCGCAGAGCGCGATTTTTCAGGCCGGCCGACAGTCTATTCGGTGCTGCCGGAGGGGTTGCCTCGTCTCGTGCCGGTCGGGCGGCTCGACCTCAATACAGAGGGGCTGCTGCTGCTGACCAACGATGGCGCGCTGAAGCGCGCGCTCGAATTGCCCGCCAGCGGCGTCGAGCGGACATATCGCGCGCGCACCTTCGGCAACGTCACCCAGGCGATGCTCGAGGATCTGGCCGAGGGCATCACCATCGACGGGGTGCGCTATGGGCGGATCGACGCCAATCTGGAGCGCAGCACCGGGCGCAACGTCTGGATCGAGCTGACGCTGACCGAAGGCAAGAATCGCGAGGTCCGGCGCGTGCTCGAGCATCTGGGCCTGCAGGTATCCCGCCTGATCCGGACCCGTTACGGGCCGTTCGTCCTCGGCAACGCGCCGGTGCGGGCGATCGAGGAGGTGCGCGGCGGCGAGGTGGCCAAGCTCAAGCGCGGCCTCAATCTGGACGGCTGAGCGGCGCCATGCGGATCATATCGGGAGGATGGCGCGGGCGGCGGCTGACTGCGCCAGAGGGCCAGGCGACGCGACCGACGGCAGACCGGGCCCGCGAGACGCTGTTTTCCATGCTGACCAGCCGGCTGGGCGGTTTCAGCGGGCTGCGGGTCGCCGACCTGTTCGCCGGATCCGGAGCCCTGGGTTTCGAGGCGCTGTCGCGCGGTGCGGCGAGTTGCGTGTTCGTGGAGCAGGACCGGGCGGCCATTGCGGCGATCCGCGCCAATGCCGCCGCTTTGCATGCCATCGATGTCGATGTGCGCCAGCAGTCGGTGCAGACGCTTGGCCAGGCCCCTGCCCCGTTCGATCTGCTGTTCCTCGACCCGCCCTATGGCGCCATCGACCTGGGGCCGGTCCTGATGCGACTGATCGATCAGGGCTGGGCGATCCCGGGTTGCATGATCAGCGTCGAGACGGCCGCCGGTGCGCAGATATCCTGCGATGGCATGAGGCCGCTGGTCAGCCGCAAGGTCGGTAAGGCAGAACTGCACCTGCTGACCGTCGATTGAGCCGGCATATTCCGTTGGTACTTGCCAACGCCTCGCCATCGCTGTCACTCTCCCCGTCGGTACCAATACCGAGGGGGAAGTTATCATGCGTCTGACCTGTCTTGCCGCCCTGCTTCTGGCCAGCACATCGCTGTCCGCGGCAGCCCATGACAACCATGGCGATGCGCCGGCGGCCGCCGCTGCACCGGCAGCACCCGATGGCGCAACCCCGGTCGACCAACTGGCCCCGGTTCCGGCCACGGCGCAGCGCTATGTGCTGGTGTCGACAGCCGGCGAACATGGCCGCTCCGCGCGCTGGCAGGATGCCGACGGCCGTACCTGGTTTCGCGAATCGATGAACCTGCGCGGCCAGATTTTCGAACAGGATGCGGTTGTCGCCAATGCGCCGAGCGGACTGACCCAGTCGATCGTCGTGCGCGGCTTTACCCCCAGCGGCAATGCGGCGGAAAGCTTCACCGTGGCAGACGGCATGGCGCGCTGGCAGAGCCCGGTCGACCGTGGCGAAACCGCAGCCGAGCAGCGGCGCGCTTACGCCAATTTCGGCGGGCCGTTCCTGCTCAGCGCCGATTTTGCCGAGCGGGTCATGGCAGAGCCCGGCCACCGCATGCCCCTCTACCCTTCGGGCGAAGCGCGGATGGAGCAGATTGCCACCGCCACCATCGGCGAAGGCGCAGCCGCGCGCGAGATCCAGCTCTGGACGATCGGCGGGCTCGGCCTTTCCCCCTTTCCGGTGTGGATGGACGGCGGCAAATTCTACGCCTTCGTCTCGTGGGTCTCGATCATGCCGGAGGGCGCAACCGGCGACATGACCCGTCTGCAGCAGATCCAGGACGAGGCGCTGGCGCGGCGCAACCCGATGTTCGTCGACCGCTTCGGCCAGCTGCCGGGCGTCCCCGTCGCATTCGAGCATGTCCGCCTGTACGACAGCGAGGAAGCGGTGTTCCGCGACGACATGACCGTGGTCAGCGACGGGCGCCTGATCTCCGCTGTCGGGCCTAGCGCCACCACGGCGGTGCCCGCCAATGCCCGCCGCATCGACGGACGCGGCAAGACGCTGGTGCCCGGCCTGTGGGACGCGCACATGCATTTCGGCGACGATGCATCGGGGCCGATGCTGCTCTCGCTGGGCGTCACCTCGGCCCGCGATCCCGGTGCCGATGTCGAGCCGGCGCGCGCGCGGCTCAACCGTATCGCCACCGGCCAGTTGCTCGCGCCGACCCTGTTCACGTCGGTGCTGATCGACGGCGCCGGACCGCTGGCGGCGCAGGGCGGCGTGACCGTCAATTCTGCCGAAGAAACAGTGGCCGCGGTGCAGCAGGCGCATGAGGGCGGGTTCAGGGCGATCAAATTCTATACCTCGATGCGGCCCGACTGGCTGCGGGCCGGCATAATCGAGGCGCACCGGCTGGGCATGCATGTTCATGGCCATGTGCCCGCGACAATGCGCGCGCTCGACGCGATCGATGCGGGCTATGACGAAATCACCCACATCAACATGCTGGCGATGCAGGCGATGCCCGACGAGGTCGTCAATGTGTCCAACGGCTTTGCCCGCTTCTCCGGCCCCGGCCGCTATGCGCGCAGCATCGACCTCGATGCCCCGCCGATGACGACATTGATCGCACGGATGGTCAACGACCGCATCGTCAGCGATCCGACGCTGGTGGTGTTCGAAGGCATGCTGGCCGGCGAAGCGGGCGTGGTCTCTCCCGCCTATGCGCCGTTCAGCGGGACGATGCCGCCGAGTGTCGAGCGCGGTTTCCTGTCGGGCGGATTCGCCCCCCCGCCGGACCTGACCCGCGCCGATTATCGCGCGAGCTTCCGCAAGCTGGTCGATCTGGTCGGCCGGATGAACCAGGCGGGCGTGTTGCTCGTCGCCGGCACCGATGGCTCTGGCCTCGAGCTGGTGCGGGAATTGGAGCTTTATGTCGAGGCTGGCATGAGCACGGCGCAGGCGCTGCAGACCGCGACATTGCGCCCGGCCCGTCTGGTCGGCGCGGACCAGCAGACCGGATCGATCCATGTCGGCAAGGAAGCGGACATGGTGCTGGTCGATGGTGACGTCTCGACCGAGATCGGCGCGCTGCGCCGCACCGTCTGGGTGATGACCGACGGCCGGCTGATCGATGCCGATGCGCTGCGTGAGGCGGTCGGGTTCAGCGGACGGCCACGGTGAGCAGCACGCTCAGCCGCTCTATCGCCGGACGCGTCGCCATCGTCACCGGTGGGGCATCCGGCATGGGGCGGGCGACGGCGCGGCTGTTTGCCAGCGAGGGCGCGCGCGTGGCGCTGGTCGACCGGGATGGCGCGGCGTGCGACGCGGTTGCGGCGGAGATCGCGGCGGCGGGGCACGAGGGATGCCGAGCCTATGCGCTCGATGTCGCCGACCATGCGGCGATCCGCGCCACCGTCGCTGCAATCGGGGCGGACTTCGGAGCAATCGACATCATCGTCAACAATGCCGGGGTATCGAGCTTCGCGCCGCTCGATGCCGGAGACGAATATGATGCGATCTGGGACCGGGCGCTGGCGGTGATGCTGACCGCGCACCAGCGGATCGTCCGGGCCGCCCTGCCCCTGCTCCGGCAAAGCGATGCCGCCCGCATCGTCAACATCGCCTCGACCGAAGGGCTGGGCGCGACGCCGGGGGACACGCCCTATGTCGCGGCCAAGACTGGCGTCACCGGCCTGACGCGCGGGCTGGCGGTCGATCTGGGGCCGGAGGGGATCACCGTCAACTGCATCTGCCCCGGCCCGATCAACACCGCGATGACCGATACGGTGGCGGACGAGCACAAGACCATCTTCGCCAAGCGCCGCACCGCGCTGCGCCGCTATGGCGAGCCGGAGGAGGTGGCGCATGTGACGCTGAGCCTGTGCCTGCCGGCAGCGAGCTACATCACCGGCGCGGTGATCCCGGTGGATGGGGGGTTGATGGCGCGCAATGCGTGAGCCAAGTCAATTCTGCAAAGGGCGACGCGCTAAACATGCATCGGCTGCGTCAAGAATAGGCCCGACATAGCGCAACATCGCAAACTGGTTGCCGCTTAACTCGACGGTTCCATCACGCGTTTGGATTGTGAGCGTATCGCGTCGATCCGACTCGCTGAAGTACCGCGTTTGCTCTTGATCTCGACCGACAGATGGAAGATCGATCGTGAGAGAAATGCGCCTGCCTTCGAGGTCGCGGATGTGGCGGCGCATGGTTGGGCAGTCGGCCGAAGACACCGTCCGCGTCGAGACATGCTGTCGTAACATGGGCAACGGATCGGCTAGCAAGGCAAAGGCGTCATCAGCCGGGCTTACCAAGTCAAATTCTGATAATTGGTCAGGCGAGATTCCTGCCGCTTTGAGGCCATCTATGACCCTGCGGGCATCAAAAGACTGCCTTGCAAATCGACCGATGACGTCTTCGTTCCCCAGAACGGCAGGCTGCATGAACGCATTCTGCAGGACGTAAATGCAGCCATTGTGCTCGTTGGGTTCAAATTCACCACTGCTCGGTTGGGGGCACCAGGTCGCAATCTCTCCGACCAATTCCAACCCGCCCAAGCTGTATTTCTCGAAGCGATGAAAAGCCACATGCTCCCGACGGAGACCGGCGCGCTCCTCCGGCTGCGCAACTTTCTCTCTAATTATGTCGGCGCGACGGTAATTCAGCCAATTGAAATACATTCGGAACAGTAAACGGACATCATATCCGTCAATTTGCTCCGGCAAAAAGTCGAAAAACCATGGCGGTGGGGGAGGCGGCGGAGCGGACGCGGCGCTGGTCGCGCAGAGCGCCAGCAGCGCCGCTGCCCATCTCACCACCCGCAGCTCCGTCCCCGGTTCTGCTCGCGCAGCCAGGTCAGCAGCGGCTGAAAATAATTGACCATCGCCTGCCCGCTCATCTCGCGGCTGCCGGTGAAGGCTTCGAGTGCGTCGGGCCAGGGGCGGCTCGCGCCCATTTCGAGCATCGCGTTGAGGCGGGTGCCTACTTCCTCGTTACCGTAGAAGGAGCAGCGGTGCAGCGGCCCTTCCCAGCCCGCGGCCTTGCAGGCTGCTTCATAGAATTGGAACTGGAGGATGCGGGCGAGGAAGTAGCGGTTGTAGGGCACGCTCGCAGGAATGTGGTATTTCGCGCCGGGGTCGAACGCATCGGCCGGCCGCTCGCCCGGCGGGGTGATGCCCTGATACTGCAGGCGCAGCGCATTCCATGCCTGATTGTATCCGGCGGGGCGGATCTGGCCAGAGAACACGCCCCAGCGCCAGCGGTCCATCATCAGGCCGAAGGGCAGGAAGGCGACCTTGTCCATCGCCTGACGCAGCAGCAGACCGATGTCGCGATCCGGACCGGGCACATTGGCGCGATCGAGCAGGCCGATCTCGACCAGATAATCGGGCGTGATGGAGAGCGCGATCATGTCGCCGATGGCTTCATGGAAGCCATCGTTCGCGCCGTTGAGGTGGAGGTAGCTCTGCCGGTTGTAGGCGCGCTGATAATAATTGTGGCCAAGCTCATGGTGGATGGTGACGAAATCGTCGCCATTGATCTTGATGCACATTTTGATCCTGAGATCGTCGACATTGTCGACATCCCAGGCGGACGCGTGGCAGATCACCTCGCGGTCAGCCGGCTTGGTGAATTGCGAGCGCTGCCAGAAAGTGTCGGGCAGCGGCGCGAAGCCGAGCGAGGAGAAGAAGCCCTCGCCCGCACGGACCATGCGCTGCGCGTCGTAATTTTGCGCGACGAGCAGCTCGGTGACGTCATAGCCGATCTCGCCCGTGCCGGGAGGCGCTACGATATCGTAGATATTGCCCCATTCCTGCGCCCACATGTTGCCGAGCAGGTCGGCGCGGATCGGGCCGGTGGCGGGCTGCACCTCGTCACCATAGCGGGCGTTGAGGCCGGCGCGGACGAAGCAATGCAGCTCGTCATAAAGCGGCTTCACCTCTGCCCACAGGCGATCGGTCAGGCGGGCGAATTCCTCGGGCGGCATGTCGTAGTTCGAGCGCCACAGCGCGCCGACATCGGCAAAGCCCAGCTCGCGGGCACCACGATTGGCGATCTCGACCATCTGCGCATAGTCGGTGCCCATGCCGCCACCGACATTGTTGTGCCAGCTCGTCCACATCTCCTCAAGCTCGTCGGGGTTGCGGTTGGTACCCATCGCTTCCTCGATGTCCGAGCCGGAGATGGGCGCCCCTCGCAACGTACCGCGACCGGCGCCGTAGCGCGACTGCATGCCGGTAACCAGCGTCGCCAGCTGATCGGCCGCGCCCTCGGTGGTCGGCGCGGGCAAGACGATGCCGGTGCGCAGGATGGTGAGCTTGCGCCGCACCTCGTCGCTGAGGCCGGGAACCTCGGCATAACGAGCGGCTTCGAGCGCGAGGCGCACGGAAAGCTCGGTGCCCTCTGCCCCGGCCGCAGCGTTCAGCGCCTCGGTATCCGGCGTGATGTAGGTCTCATACACCCAGGCAACCCGCTGGGCGCGGTTCGAATAAGCGAGCAGCTGCGCTTCGGCATCGGCCACAAAGCGTTCGACCTCGGCGATGGTCGGTTGCGGGGCGGCGCGCGCAGAACCGGAGGCCTGTGCAGCAGCGGCGACCATGGGCGCGAGGGCAGCGGGCGCAGCCTCCTCCTCGGCATGCGCGGCTGTGGCCAGCGCCAGCGGGGAGACAGCGAAGGCCAGCGCCGCAACCGCGCGGGACAGACGGGTGGCAATCATGACATACCCTCTCTCAAGCAAGATTCTTGCGCAGGAGAGTGGAACGCAGGCGAGTGCGGGTCAAGCCGGATTCCCCGTCGCGACTGCGGGACAGGGGTCAGCCGCTCAAGAATTCCGCGATCGCCTGCCCCATCGCCGCTTCGGTGACACTGGACATGTGCGTTCCCGGCACTTCGGCCAGACGGGCGTCCGGCAAGGCGTCGCGCAGGCGGGCAGCGGAGCCATTATCCTGGTCTGCCTCTCCGCAGACCAGCAAGGTCGGCATCGTCACCGCCGACAATGCCTCGGGCGGCGTGTCGGTGAAGGTGCGCAGCAGATGGCCGGCGGCGACACGATCGACCTTCATCGTCTTCATGAACTGGATCGCCATCCAGCTATCGTCGCCGCGCCGCGCCGTCTCGAACTCGGCGATGGCGCGCTGGAAAAAGGCGCTGCGCCTGGTCCAGCCAGCCAGCCCCTCCAGCCCCATGCCGCCCAGCACCAGCCGGCGCGGCTGCAGCCCGCCGATGACGGCGCGGACACTGGTGCGCGAGCCCAGTGAAAAGCCGACCAGATCGAACGTGGCAAGCCCGAGATGCGCGACCAGCTCCGCCGCATCGCGGGCGAGGACGTCATCGGGATAGGCAGCGGGATCGTGCGGGGCATCGCTATCCCCGTGCGCGCGCAAGTCGGCCACGATTGCGCAAAAACCGGCATCGACCAGCTTTTGCGCATGGCCGAACTTGATCCAGTTGACCGTGCCGTTGGAAAACAGCCCGTGCAGCATCACCACCGGCCTGCCCTGCCCCATCGCGCGATAGGCGAGGCGGGTGCCGTCGGAGGCAGTGAAAAACTGCGGCGCGGTGTTCAAGGGCGTGCGCCCGGCCACGCCGTTACGCTGCCGAAGTGGCGGACCAGCGCGACGTGGAGATCGGCATCGTCAGCCGCGCCGCCGAGCGGCAGCGCGTCGGTCAGCTCGTCGTCCGGGCCGTGGTAGCTGCCGCCGAGGAATGTCTGCAGCAGCGGCATATCGGCAAAGCTGCCTCCGGCCATGATCGAAGGGACCCCGGCCTGGGTCAGCGCCCAGCCGTCCTGTCGCTGGATGAAGGCGTTGGCTTCCAGATCGCTGTCGATGGCGCGGCCGAGCTGGCCGGCCACCGCATCGACGCCGGCTTCAAGCGGCGTGGTGCCGCGCCCGACCATCGCCATCGGCGCGCCGCGCGGGGCGATGGCGACCGTATCGATGTTGAGATTGACGATGATGTCGGTGAGCGGCAGCGTCGGCTGCGCGACAAAATGATAGGCGCCGAGCAAGCCCTGTTCTTCCGCCGTGGTGGCGATGATGACGGTGTCGCGATCGGGGCGCGGGCCCGCGCCGATGCGACGGGCGGCCTCGAGGATGACGGCAATGCCGCTGGCATTATCCACTGCGCCATTGCAGATGCGGTCTTCGGCGCCCTCCGGACGGCACAGGCCGACATGGTCCCAATGGCCCATCACCGAGACCGCGCCGCTGCCGTTGCGGGTGCCCGGCAGCCTGGCGACGACATTGTAGCTGTTGAAGGCCCGGCGAACGCTGCTTGCCGAGAGCGTGCCGGTGACGCCGAGCGGCTGGCCGGCGTAATCGGCGGCAGCGGCGGCGGCGCGGACCGCCGCCGGATCGAGTCCGCCGGCGCGCAGCAGCGTGTCGGCGGCCTCGCCGGACAGCACGCCTTCGATTGCGGCGCGGCTGGCCCGGCTTTGCAGCTGCATGCGCGGGGTGGTGAAGCTGCCCGACAATGCCGCGAAGGGGACGGTCGTTTCGGGTACGATCAGCGTCGCGCTGGCCCCGGCCGCGATCAGCGCGGCCTGGCGTTCGCGCAGGTTGAGTTGGCGCTCACCGCTGCGATCGCGCAGCAGCACCAATGCGATCTTGCCGCGCACGTCGGCAGTGACGCGCCCCTCCCCATCGACACCATGGCCGACGAAGACCAGCGGCTGATCGGCCAGTCGCGCTTCGCCGCCCTGCGGGCTGCGCAGGCGGATGTCGGCAATGGCGACGGCACGGCCACGCGCATCGGCAAACGCGGCCCGGCCGGTGCTGTTGTGCAGTTCCACCAGCGGCACCGCCTGATAGAAGCTGCCATCCGCTGCCCCGCCGACAAAGCCGTAGCTGGCCAGCTTCGTGGCGATATAGTGGGCGGTCAGCGTCTCGCCGGCCGTTCCGGGGTAACGCCCGCCGAACCCGTCGTCGGCGAGCACGGCGATATGGGCGCGCAGTTCCGCCTCGGTCACCGGGCCGGGGGCAGTCTGGGCAAAGCTGGTGGACGACAGGGCGAGCGCTGCAGTGGCAGCGAAGAGGATGTGCTTGATCATGGCCGCGTCATGCCGCTGCGCCGCGCCGCACGCAATGCCTCTCGCTCGATCAGCGCGCGCGCTGCTGCAACATGCATGTCCTCGACCATCGCACCGTCGTGCCGCTCGGCCCCGCTGGTCGACGCAGCGACCAGCGCGCGGGCTGCCGCAAGCGCCGCCGGCGACGGCGCAAAGGCGCTGTTGCAAAGATCGACCTGAGACGGGTGGATGAGCGTCTTGCCATCGAACCCGAGACGATGGCCGTCCGCCGCCTCTGCGGCAAAGGTCTCCGGTTGGTCGATCAGGTTGCAGACGCCGTCATAGGCCAGCTTGCCCGTCGCGCGTGCGGCAAGGACGATGGTCTGGATCGCATGGCTCATGGCGCTGCGATCGCGCCCGTCTGGCAGGCGCAAGGCATGGGCCAGATCGTTGAGGCCGGCAATCAGGCCGGTGACGCGCGGATGGGCGGCGATTGCGCGACAATCGAAAATGGCCGCCGGCGTCTCGATCATGGCGAGCAGTGGCAGCGAGGCAGGCACGGCGAGCGCATCGAGCTCTGCCGGGCTGTCGACCTTGGGCAGCACGACAGAATCGGGCGCGATGTCGTCCAGCAGCGCGATGTCCTCGGCGTGATGCGAGCTGCCGGCCGTGTTGATGCGGATGGCGACCAGCTTGCCGGGATAGCCCGCCGCGACCGCCGCTTTCGCGCCTGCCCTCGCTTCCGCCTTCAGCGCGGCAGGCACGGCATCCTCAAGATCGATGATCAGCATGTCGGCGGCCAGACCATGCGCCTTTTCCAGCGCCCGGGCCTTGTGACCTGGGACATAGAGCAACGACACGGGTGGCGGCAGGAAGGCATCGGGCATGGACATGCTTTCGGCTTGCAGCACGGCGCGGCGCGCCTAAACTGCCGGTCGGAACGGGATCACAGGGAGGCAAACCGTGGAATTCTTCTGGCTTATCGTAGTGCTGGCCATCGTCTTCCTCTTTTCGTCGGTCAAGATGGTCCGGCAGGGGTATAATTACACGATCGAACGGTTCGGCCGCTACACCAAGACCGCCGCGCCGGGGCTCACCATCATCGTGCCGTTCTTCGAAAGGGTCGGCCGCAAGGTCAACATGATGGAGCAGGTTCTGGACATTCCGGGACAGGAAATCATCACCCGCGACAACGCCATGGTAGGGGTCGACGCGGTGGTGTTCTTCCAGGTGCTCGACGCGGCCAAAGCAGCCTATGAGGTGAGCGACGTCTATCTCGCGATCATGCAGATCACCACCACCAACCTGCGTACGGTGATGGGCTCGATGGACCTCGACGAGACGCTGTCGAAGCGTGACGACATCAACGCACGGCTGCTCTCGGTGGTCGATCATGCAACCACTCCATGGGGCGTCAAGATCACGCGCGTCGAGATCAAGGACATCCGCCCGCCGCAGGATATTTCCAACGCCATGGCCCGCCAGATGAAGGCCGAGCGCGAGAAGCGCGCCTCGATCCTGGAAGCCGAAGGCCTGCGCGCGTCGGAAATCCTGCGCGCGGAGGGCGAGAAGCAGGCGCAGATCCTGCAGGCCGAGGGCCGGCGCGAAGCCGCCTTCCGCGACGCCGAGGCCCGCGAACGCGAGGCGGAGGCCGAGGCCAAGGCAACGCAGATGGTGTCGGACGCCATCGCCAGCGGCAACGCCCAGGCCATCAATTATTTCATTGCGCAGAAATATGTCGAGGCTGTCGGCCAGTTCGCCACCTCGCCCAACGCCAAGACCATCCTGTTCCCGGTAGAGGCCACCCAGCTGATCGGCACCCTGGGCGGCATCGGCGAGCTGGCGAAGGATGCGCTGGGCGGCCCTTCCACCCCGCCGCCGGCCCCGCGCCCTGCGCCGCGCCGACCTGGTCCGTTCGAGGGAGCATAAGCCATGCTCCCCGAGTTTCTGCAGAACCACCCAACCGCCTGGCTCAGCATCGGCATCGTACTGTGCATCGCCGAGATGATCGTGCCGGGTGTGTTCCTGATGTGGCTGGGCATCGCCGCATTGCTGACCGGGGTGGTGGTGTTCATCCTCCCCATTCCGCTCGCCGCGCAACTGCTGTTGTTCGCGGTGCTATCCGTGGCGACCGTCTATGCCGGGCGGCGCTGGTCGGGCAGTCGGGAAATTCCGAGCGACGATCCGCTGCTCAATGACCGGCTGGCGCGGCTGGTGGGCGAACCGGTGGTGGTCGAGGAAGCGATTGTCGGCGGTCGCGGACGGGTGCGCGTCGGCGACGGGGTCTGGCCCGCAACCGGCGCGGACGCCGCTGCCGGTACACGGCTGACCGTCACCGGTGCAGCCAATGGCGTGCTGACCGTCGGCCCCTGACACCGCGCCCTGAACGGGCCGCAGGCTTCAGCGGGTCAGCCGGCCGGCCATGCCGATCAGGTCGTTGAGCGGATTGCCGTCGCCATCCATGTCGAGCATGCCGGCAAGACCACCGGCGCGCTGCCCGCCCGTCGCTGGCGCCGCCGCGCTGCCGCCGCCAAGCACCGATCCCAGCACCTGGCCGAGCATGCCGCCCATCGGCCCGGCCGCGGCCGGCGCACCACCACCGCTCTCACCGCCGCGCTGGGTCGCCATATAGCCGGCAACCAGCATCGCCACGACGGGCAGCAGCTTCTTGAGCGTATCGGCACTGATTCCCGATTGTGCGGACGCGGCAGCCGCGACCTGACGGCTGACATCCTTGCTGCCGAAGATGGTGCCAAGGATCGAGTTGCCCTGATCGACCGGCGTCGGCTGCGCCCCGACCACCGCGTCGAGCAGGCCGCCGCCGCCCATCTGTCCAAGGATCGCGCCGAAGCCATCGAGCCCGCCTGGCGCAGCCTGCGCCTGCGATTTGAAACCGCCGAGGATCGAGGGCAACAGCGCGGCGGCCCCGGCCGAAGCAGTTGCAGGGTCGATGCCCAATTCGCGCGCCGCTGATTCCAGCGCGCCCGACTGCGCCAGCATGCCTGCAATATCCATGTCGTCCCTCTCCCCAAGCCGCGGCGGCCGGGCCTGTCCGGCACACGCCTGCAACGGCAACCGATTGTTACCAGCATGGTGCGGCTTGGCAACGACTCTCACCAAGGCCGCCGTTGCCGTGGGGACCATAGGGTCCAGTCCTGCCGCTTCCTATGCAGGCCAGTCTCCCAGATCGGGCATGACCAGACTCCGCCGCGCGTCGACCGAGAATAGCCGCTCGCGTGAATAGAGGGTCAGCGGCCAATCGCGCCGACCGATCTCCGACGCCAGCAAAGCATTGACCCGCGCGAGCAGGCTCCGCTCAGTCGCCCGCGCCAGCCAGGCGCGCACCGCCGCGATGTACAGCTGGGTGATCGTCTCGTGATAGCCCTGCCGGTCGTCGTTCACGCCGCCGACCGCGACGTTGTAGCTGCGAATTATGTCCGGCAACGCGCGCGGCACATCGATGTCGGTACGCTCGGTCAGCAACCAGCAGCAAGCGGCGAGATGCGCCTCATGCGTCCATTCGGGGCGTGGCAGGCTATGGTCGAGCAAGCCGCTGCCGACGCGGCGCACGGCAGCGTCGTCGGCAAAGGGGCGGATGGGGTGGTCGGTCATGTCCGGGACTTCCTGAATGGGGTGCCCGGCTGCATGGTCCGGGCGATCAAGCGGCTTTCGGCGCTGCCTGTCTCACGCCTTCATCGACATGGCTTTCGAATTGTTCGAAATTGTCGATGAACTGGCTGACCAGCTTTTGCGCGGTCGCGTCATAGGCTGCCTTGTCGGCCCAGGTGCTGCGCGGGTCGAGGATGGCGCTGTCCACGCCCGGTACCGCCACCGGCACCTTGAATCCGAAGTTCGGATCGGTGCGGAAATCGACCTGGGCGAGGCTGCCATCGAGCGCCGCATTGAGCAAGGCGCGGGTCGCCTTGATCGGCATGCGGTTGCCGACGCCATATTGGCCGCCTGTCCATCCGGTGTTGACCAGCCAGCATGTCACGCCGCCCTTGGCGATCCGCTCCTTGAGCAGATTGCCATAGACGCTGGGATGGCGCGGCATGAATGGCGCGCCGAAACAGGTCGAGAAGGTTGCGGTGGGTTCCGTGACGCCGATTTCGGTACCGGCCACGCGCGCGGTGTAGCCCGACAGGAAGTGATACATCGCCTGATCGGGGGTCAACTGCGCGATCGGGGGCAACACGCCATAGGCATCGGCCGTCAGCATGATGATGGTGCGGGGCACCGGGCCCATATTCTTTTCCGACGCGTTCGGGATGAAATCGATCGGATAGGAGCCGCGGCTGTTCTCCGCGAGGCTGTCGTCATCGAGGTCGATGGTGCGGGTCGCCGGATCGATCACTACATTTTCCAGCACGGTGCCGAAGCGCTTGGTGGTGGCGTAGATTTCCGGCTCGGCTTCGGCAGAAAGGCGGATCATCTTAGCGTAGCAGCCGCCTTCGAAATTGAACACCGCGGTGTCCGACCAGCCATGCTCGTCATCGCCGATCAAGGTCCGCGAGGCATCGGCGCTGAGCGTGGTCTTGCCGGTGCCGGAGAGGCCGAAGAACACCGCCGTGTCGCCATCGGCACCGATATTGGCCGAGCAGTGCATCGGCATGATGCCCTTGGCCGGCAGCAGATAATTGAGCAGACCGAACACCGACTTCTTCATTTCGCCGGCATAGGCCGTGCCGCCGATCAGGATCAGCTTTTCGGAGAAGTTGACCGCAATCACCGTCTCGCTGCGCGTGCCGTGACGCGCGGGGTCGGCGCGGAAGCCGGGCAGGTCGATGATGGTATATTCCGTTTCGAACGCAGCGAGCTCAGCCGCCGTCGGCCGGCACAGCATGGTGCGGATGAACTGGCTGTGCCACGCGAACTGGGTGATGACCTGCACCGAGACGCGGTGCTCGGGCTGCGAGCCGCCGAACAGATGCTGGACGTAGAGCTTGTCCATATCGGTCAGCGCGGCGAAGAAGTCGGCCTTGAGCGCGGCGAAATGGGCAGGCTCCATGCCCTTGTTGGTCTTGCCCCACCAGATCGTCGATTCGGTCTCGGCGTCGCGCACGATGAACTTGTCGTTGGCGCTGCGGCCGGTGTGCTGGCCTGTGGCAACGACGAGCGGCCCGTCCTTCGACAGGACCCCCTCGCCGTTGCGGATGGCGTGCTCCACCAGCGGCGCCGTCGTCAGATTTTCGAACAGCACGGCCTTGGTTGCCAATGATGTTCCACCGATCGTCAGCGCCATTCTCTCTCTCCTCACACCCCGCTCAGGGTTGAATCGACCTGCTCCGCATTCGTATGCGTGGCGAGTCAGCCGTTCCGTTAGTCAGCCGTGGCCGCGAGGTCAAAATGAATATTGCGCGGCGGAGAACTGGGATTTTCTGTCTTCCGCAGGACAGAAACGGGCGGGTTACCATAAAGCGCCTACGGCGAGGCCGCTGTTGCCCATGACGTGGCGCATCGGCTATCTGCGCGGCATGACAGCAACCATCGCGCTCGTCGACGACGATCGCAACATCCTCACCTCGGTCTCGATCGCCCTGCAGTCGGAGGGGTTTGCCACCCGCGTCTACACCAATGGCGAATCGGCATTGAAGGCGCTGCTCGACACCCCGCCGGACCTGGCCATCTTCGACATCAAGATGCCGCAGATGGACGGGCTGGAGCTGCTGCGGCGGCTGCGCGAAAGGTCCCAGATCCCCGTCATCTTCCTGACATCGAAGGACGACGAACTCGACGAGGCGCTGGGTCTGGCGATGGGTGCCGACGATTATATCGCCAAGCCCTTTTCGCAGCGGCTGCTGATCGCCCGCATACGCGCCATCCTGCGCCGCGCGGAGCTGGTCCGGGCCGGGCCGGAAACGGTGCAGGAGGATGTCGCCGAACCGATGGTACGCGGGCGCTTGCTGCTCGATCCGCCGCGGCACCGGGTGGAATGGGATGGCAAGCCGGTCACGCTGACCGTCACCGAATTCATGATCCTGGAGACATTGTGCGTCCGCCCCGGTGTGGTGAAGAGCCGCAACCAGCTGATGGACGTCGCCTATCAGGACGACGTCTATGTCGATGACCGCACCATCGACAGCCATATCAAGCGCATCCGGCGCAAGTTCCGCAGCGTCGATGCGACGTTCGATGCCATCGAAACGCTGTATGGCGCAGGCTATCGCTTCACAGATGAATGAGCCCGTCCAGCTCGAGCCGCAGCCGCTCAAGCGCGCTGCATCTTTGACCACCCGCATTCTGGCGATCAACATCTTCGTCATCCTGCTGCTGGTCGGGGGCTTTCTCTATCTCGACAGCTATCGCACCCGGCTGGTCGAAACGCGGTTGTTGAGCCTGAGCCATGATGCCGAGCTCGCCATCGTTGCGCTGGACCTGTCACCGCCGGCCGCCGATGCAGAGGTGGTCCGCCGCGTTGCGCAGGAAACGGGGACGCGCATCCGTCGCTACGATGCCACCGGTCGGCTGGAACTCGACAGCTTTGCGCTCGCCCCGCCCACCTACATGCTGCGCGACCCGACCACGCAGGGCTGGGAGCGGCAGCTCGCCCGCAGTCTCGACCGCGCGCTCGACTTTGTCGTCGGCGCGCGCTTCCCCGGCGATTATGCCGAACCTGCGGTCGATAGCGCGAGCGCCTGGCCGGAGCTGCGCGAGGCGATGCGGCAGCCCGGGCAACCGGCGACCGCCTATCGCTTCGCGCCGGACCGCACGCCGATGCTGAGCGTCGCCATCGCCAATCCCGATGCGCAGGCCGGCCTGCTGCTGACCGTCAATGCCCGTGACATAACGCGCACCGTGCGCGCCGAACGCTTCCGCCTGGGGCTGGTGCTGGTGGCGGTTACCGCCTTGTCGGTGCTGCTCTCATTGTTCCTCGCCCGGACCATCGTCCGTCCGCTGCGCCGGCTGGCCAGCGCTGCGGTGCGCGTGCGACAGGGCCGCGCGCGGGAGGTGGTCGTGCCACGCCTGCCTGACCGGCTCGACGAGATCGGCATGCTGGCGCGCGCACTGAGCGACATGACCCAGGCACTGCGGCAGCGCATCGATGCGGGCGAGCATCTGGCGGCGGACATCGCCCACGAACTCAAAAACCCCCTCGCCTCGCTGCGGTCCGCGCTCGAAGGGCTGGAACGGATCGAGGACCCGGCGCTGCGGCGGCAGTTGATGGATGTCGCGCAGGACGATGTCCGCCGGCTCGACCGACTGATCACCGATATCTCCGAGGCATCGCGGATCGATGCCGAGCTGTCGCGCACCCGCTTCGTCCCCATAGACATCGGGCAGCTTATCGAGCCGATACTGGAGGCGCGGCGGGCGCGGGCGCGCGATGGTGCACCGGCAATTGCCTTCGCCCGGCCCCGAGCCGGCACGGCCAGGATCATGGGCGAGCCATCACGGCTGGTCCGCGTGTTCGAAAACCTGCTCGACAACGCGATATCCTTTTCCCCGCCGGGCGGCGTGGTCCGGATCTCCGCCACCTGCGCGGACGAGGCGATCATCGTGCGCGTCGAAGATGACGGGCCGGGCGTGCCCGATGACCAGCGCGAACTGATCTTCCGCCGCTTTCACTCGGTCAGGCCCGAAAGCGAAGGCTTTGCCCAGCACAGCGGCCTTGGCCTCGCCATCGCCCGCGCCATCATCGAGGCGCACGACGGGCAAATCCGCGCCGTGGATCGCGAGGGCGCAAGCCAAGGCGCCTGCTTCGAGATCCGGCTGCCGGCAGCCGCCGGTTCGGATCGCTGAGCGCCATGGCCTTTGTCCAGGCGACCGCCATCGCCATCGCCGACCGCGCAATCCTGCTGATCGGGCCGCCGGGTTGCGGCAAGACCGGACTGGCGCTGCGCATGCTGCGTCATGGCGCGTCGCTGATCGGCGATGACGGCATCACCCTTACCGCGCAGGGGGGGGGCCTGATTGCCGAACCGCTTGCACAAGCCGCCAGCCGCTTGCGCGTGTCCGGCATCGGCAGCGTTCCAGTGCAGACGGCCGGCGCTACGCCGGCGTCGCTGGTCGTCACGGGCGATCCGGCTGCGCGGCGCCGCGATCGGGAGGCGGCGGTCGATCGCTTCGGCCCTATCGACGGCCTGTGGCTGCCGCAGGTCGCGCTGCCGCTCGATACCGCTGCCGCAACCGACATGCTGCTGCTGGCTCTCGACCGCTGGGGTCATTAAACAAGCGTCATGTCTCCGCCCGCACCCGCCGAGTCGTCGCCGCGCCAGACCATCATGCTGGTCACCGGCCTGTCCGGCGCGGGCATGTCGACGGCGCTGCGGGCCTTGCAGGATCTCGGCTGGGAAGCGGTCGACAATCTGCCGATCCGCCTGTTGCGACCTCTGCTGGCGACGCCTGGGGATGGCGGCGAAGGCGGTGAGCGGCCATTGGCGCTGGGTATCGACAGTCGCACCCGCGGCTTTTCCGCCGAAGCCGTGGTCCGATCAATCAAGCGGCTGCGCGAGACCGACGGCGTTAGCATTGCCACCCTCTATCTCGACTGTGCCGGCACGGAACTCGACCGGCGCTATTCGGAAACGCGCCGCCGCCACCCGCTCGCCGAGGACCGGCCCGCTGCCGATGGCATCGCACGCGAACGCGAGATGATGGAACCTCTGCGCCGCTGGGCCGACCATCTGATCGATACCACCACCTGCACCAGCAACGATCTGCAGCAGGAAATACGATCGCGTTTTTCGCTGGGTGACCGCTCGGGCCCGATCGTCAATGTGATGAGCTTCGGTTTCGCTCGTGGCCTGCCGCGCAATGCCGATCTGGTGTTCGACATGCGCTTCCTCAAAAACCCGCATTGGGTGGAGGCGTTGCGGCCTGGCACCGGGCTCGATCAGGCGGTGGCGGACCATATCCGCACCGATCCGGCTTATGACGAGGCGCTGGCCAAGATCGAAAGCCTGCTCGAAACGCTGATCCCGCGCTATCGGGCGGAGGGTAAAAGCTATGTCACCATCGCCATCGGCTGCACCGGCGGGCGGCATCGATCGGTGCATGTCGCCGAGCGGATCGGCAGCTTTTTGCGCACGCTCGGGCACAATCCGAACGTAATTCACAGAAACCTGAGCAGCCAGCCTCAAGAGTCGCTTGAGGGACGGCGTCCTTCGCCCTAAAGCGGCACGCCTTATGCCAGCATCCCCCGCCCCGGCCATCGGCCTCGTTCTCGTCACCCACGGCCGTCTCGCCGAGGAATTCAAGGTGGCGATGGAACATGTCGTCGGCCCGCAACGCGCCATCGCCACCGTCTGCATCGGCCCCAACGACGATATGGAGGCGCGCCGCGCCGAAATTGGCGCCGCCATCGAGTCGGTGCGCGGCGGACAGGGCGTTATCCTGCTAACTGATCTGTTCGGCGGCACTCCATCCAATCTCGCCATCTCGCTGATGGAACCGGGCAGCGTCGAAGTGATCGCCGGCATCAACCTGCCGATGTTGATCCGGCTTGAGTCCGCCCGACGGACGATGGGCGTGCGCGAGGCGGTGAAGGCGGCGCGCGAAGCCGGGCAAAAATATATCTCCGTCGCCTCCGATCTGCTGGGGACGACGGCATGAGCCATCAGCTCAACAGCCTCAGCGAGACCGTCGCCATCACCAACCAGCGCGGGCTGCATGCGCGCGCCAGCGCCAAGTTCGTCAACTTTGTCGCCGCCCTGCCCGAGACGGTGAAGGTCGAGGTCGAGAAGGACGGCAACCGCGTCAACGGCCTGTCGATCATGGGGCTGATGATGCTCGGCGCGGCCAAGGGCGATTCGATCACCATCCACACCTCCGGCGAAGGCGCCGAGCAGGCGCTGATCAAGCTCGCAGGCCTCGTCAAAGACAGTTTCGGCGAGGATTGAGCCGGGCGATGGAGCGCAACGCGCGCGGCCACCGGCTGATCGAAAGTCACTCAAATCCGGCGATCAAGCGGGCAAAGAGCCTGCGCGACAAGAAGCATCGCCGCGCCGAGGGCCTGTTCCTGGCCGAAGGCCTGCGCATCCTGACCGAGGCGCGAGAGGCTGGCGTGCTGCCCGAACAATTGTTCTACGCCGCGGACCGGGACAGTCATCCGCTTGCCGAGGCCCTGTTTGCCGCGACGCTGGCGGCCGGCGGAGAGGTGGTGGCAACCAGCGCCGACATCCTTTCCCGCCTGTCCGGCAAGGACAATCCGCAGACGGTGATCGGCCTCTATCGGGACCGGCTGGTGCCGCTGGCGCATGTCGACCGGAACAAAGCACCGATCTGGCTGGTGGTGCAGGCGATGCGCGATCCCGGCAATCTGGGCACCATCCTGCGCACCGGCGATGCCGTCGGCGCCGGCGGGGTGATATTGATCGACGATTGCGTCGATCCCTTCTCGGTCGAGACGGTGCGCGCGAGCATGGGCGCGCTATTCACCCAGACCCTCGCCACGGCGCGCTGGCCGGAGTTCCTGGCCTGGCTGCGCGACGGCCCGGGCGTGCTGGTCGGCACGTCGCTGGCGCCCGGCACGGTCGATTATCGCGCGCCAGATTATCCCGCGCCCACATTCATTCTGGTGGGCAATGAAGCACGCGGGCTGCCGGCGGACTATGAGGCGGCGTGCGACATCCGGGTCAAGATGGCGATGCTGGGCAAGGCCGACAGCCTGAATGCAGCCGTGGCCACCGCAGTGATGGCCTATCGGGTGCTCGACAAGCAGGGGCGGTAGCTCAGATCCGGATCTGGTCTCGTTCATTCCCTGCACAGCCGGGCGCTGATAATGCTGGTACATGACCAAGCTCTTCCCTGCCCTCGCCGCCCTCGCCTTGCTGCCGGCGTGTGCCACCATCCCCGCTGGCGATGCGCCGCCGGGAGTGCCGAGCGGCGACGCCTATCTGGCGCTGGGGACCGAGCCCTTCTGGTCGGTGGAGATCACCGATGCGCGGATTGCGTATAATGATGCACAGAACCGGGTGGTGCGCGTCGCCAATCCCGGCGCGCGGCCGAGTTTCAACGGGCGGCGCTATGTGACGCCGCGCATCACCGTGGACATCACCGCGACGCCCTGCAGCGACGGGATGAGCGACCGGCGTTATGCCGACACCGTGCTGGTGCAAGTCGACGGACGCGACCTCCGGGGATGCGGCGGGCGGGTCTTGCCGCCGGCCGAACTCGACGGGACGGCGTGGCGCATCCTCTCCATCGACGGGCGCGAACCGGTGGCGGGTCGCGACATGGGGTTCCGGTTCGAGGGCGGGCGGATCAGCGGCAGCGCCGGGTGCAACCGGTTGAACGGCAGCTTCACCAGCGACGGGACGCGGCTGACCGTCGCGCAGGTCGCGGCGACGCGGATGGCGTGCGCGCCCGAGCTGATGGCACAGGAGGCGCGGGTGCTGGAGCTGTTCCGCCAGTCGCTGGGGCTCAGCTTCGATGCGCGGGGGCGGATGGTGCTGACGGGTAATGGCGGAGCGACGATGGTGCTGGAGCGGAGCGTCTGAGGACCTCCCCGGCACGGGAAGGTGGCTTGCCGCAGGCAAGACGGAGGGGGGCGAGCAACGCGAGCGCCTGCCCTTGCTCTCTAGCCCGCACGCTCGCTGCGCTCGCTACCCCTCCACCGCTTTGCGGTCCCCCTCCCCGTTGCGGGGAGGTTCTGGCGAGACATCTGCTTCCGCCGCCGCGATCAGCTTGGTCTGCTGACGGATGGCGGTGTCGATCATCGGCGGCGGATCGATGGTCTTGCCGGCGGTGTCGATGTCGAGCGCGTCGAAGCGGCGAGCGGAGGTCAGCACCTGCGATTCGAGGCTGCCGACAAAGCTGTTGTAGGCGCTGACTGCGGTGTCGAGATTCTTGCCGACGCGCGAGACATGCGCGCCCATCACGCTGATGCGCGCGTACAGTTCCTTGCCGAGCGCCGCGATTTCCCTGGCCTGTTCGACCACCCGTTCCTGCCGCCACACCGCCGCGACGGTGCGGGCGATGGCGATGAGGTTGGTCGGCGTCGCCAGCAGCACGCGCTTGTCGAACGCGAAGTCCCACAGGCTGGCATCGGTTTCCAGTGCGGCGGCGAGGAAATGTTCACCGGGAATGAACAGGATGACATATTCGGGCGCGGTATCGAACTGCGTCCAATAGGCCTTGTTACCCAGGCTGTTGATGTGCGTTTTCAACGAGTTGGCATGGGCGATCAGGCCCGACTGGCGCGCGCCCTCATCCTCCGCATTGAACGCATCCTGATAGGCGTTGAGCGAAACCTTGGCATCGATGACCAGGCTCTGCCCGCCGGGCACGCGGACAATGACATCGGGGCGCAGCCGCCCGCCATCCTCCAGCCCGACGCTGACCTCGGTCTGGAAATCGGCATATTCGCTGAGCCCGCAGCTTTCGAGCACGTTGCGCAATTGCTGTTCACCCCAGCGGCCGCGCGCCTTGGGGGCATTGCGCAGCGAGTTGGAGAGGCGCGCAGCCTCTGCCTTGACCCCTTCGTTCGAGACGCGCAACGATTCCAACAGGCCGGAAAGGTTGCCGAACGCCGCCTGCCGCTCCCTCTCCACCTTTTCAACAGCGGTTTCATAGCGTTGCAGCCGTTCGTTGACGGGCGCCAGCAACTGCGCCAGCCGCGCGCTGGCCGCCTGTTCCGATTGCTTGAACTGGCTGCCGGCGACCTCGATGAACTGGTTCTGGGCCCGATCGAGCAGCTTGGCGGCGACCTCCTGAAACTGGGCGGAGAGCGCGTCGCGGGCCTCGGTCAGCGCCGCGACCTGCGCGGCATGGGCACGACTGTCGGCATCGCGGGTGGCGCGCAGCGCGGCGAGCTCCAGCGCATGCGCTTCCCGCTCGCGGCTGGCCGCTTCCAGATCGAGTGCAGCCTTCTTGAAATTGGCAAGATGCTGGTCGCGCTCGGCCGCCGCACCGTCCCGCTCGGCCTTGAACGCGGCGGCGCCACGCCCGCCGACCAGCCAGCCCACCAGGGCCCCGACGGCGAGCGCGAGAAGGGCGCCGATGATGATGAGGCCGGTTTCCACTATGCGCTAGCTCCCTGCTCCGCCTGCGATGCGGCGCGTAGCCTCGGAACATAGCTGGAACGTGGTTGGGGTGGAAGGGGGTGCTCGATTTGGGTGGTGGCTTTGCGGTGGCGGGTTGGAAATCGGGGTCGAACACGCGTGCGCGATGCGAAGAAGAAATTAGTTCACGCAGAGGCGCGGAGGCGCAGAGGAGGAGATTGCGCATTTCCGCGAAGCGGCTTCATCCATCCACCGCCACGTCAAACGCATCATTGGCATAACGAAGCGGCTGCGCCGCCAAGCGCAACGCCTCTCCGCGCCTCCGCGCCTCTGCGTGAACCAATTTCCTCTTATCGGTCTTTTGGCAGGCTAACCCACCGCGCGCTTCAAGCGTTCGATCACTTTGGGGTCGGTGATGCGGCGATAGCGTGCCTCGGCGAAGCTGAAGAGCCCGAACAGACCGAGGCCGAGCGCTACGGGCAGGAACAGGCCGCGCGGCAGCGCGTCGAGCGCCTGGGCGATGCCACCGGCGGCACCGGCATTTTCGGTCTGCCACACCCTCAGCAGCAACCAGCCGATCATCAGGAAGGTGGCGCCGCGCGCGGCATAACCCGCCCGGCCGACCCAACGCAGCCAGCCCTGCCGCGCCACCGCCGGGTCCATCTGCTTGAGGAAGCCGAGCCGGATCGCCTTGGCGAACTGGTAGAGACCGGTGCCGACGATGGCGATGGCCGCGAGCAGGATCAGCGTGGTGCCGCCGGGCAGATCCATCGCCGCCTGCGCGCCCATGTCTGCACTGGCGCCGCCCGACGCGCCGCCATCTTTCGTCCAGAACAGGCGCATGGCGTAAAGCGCGAGCGTGAGATGGACGAGACCGCTGACCACGCCGCCGGTCCGCACCGAATAGCCTTTCGCATCGCTGCCATGGCCTTCGCTATCCATGGCGGCTTCGGCAATGCGCCACAGGCCATAGCCGGCGAAGCCCAGCGCCATGGCCGCGACAACGATGCCGCCGGTGCCGGAGGCCAGCCAGTCGAGCGCCGCCTGCCCGTCGGCACTGGTGCCGGTGCGCAGCGCAATCCAGCCGATAAGGCAATACATCACCCCACGCGCGGCAAAGCCGAGCCGGGCGAAGGTTTCGAGTGTGGCAATATTGGGCATCTGCGCTCCCCCATTTGACTGCGGGGGAGAACGTGGGGGGTGGGGGTTGGTTGCCTTGGGGTGTGGCGATTGATGCGTGTACTGAGGGGTTTGGATTATCGTCTCACAAGACAGCACGGCGAAGGGGAAGGAAGAAGAATTTCACGCAGAGGCGCAAAGGCGCGGAGGGATGTGGCGCTCGGCGGCGCAGCCGCTTTCACGATGAAAGTGATGTGTGTTCCGCTGCGTCGGATCGATGAGGCCGCTTCGCGGGTTGGTACAACGCCTCTGCGCCTTAGCGCCTCTGCGTGAACTCTTTTCAGTTTGGGGATGGTTCGAGATTTTTCGCTGGCACCTGGGTGCATTTGCGCGTGCATGCCCACCCCAAGTCCCTCCTGCAAGCGGGAGGGGTGGTCAGGCGGCGCGGCGCATTTTGCTGAGTTTCTTCAGCACCATGTCGCGTTTCAGCTTCGACAGATGGTCGATGAAGAGGATGCCTTCGAGATGGTCATGCTCGTGCTGGATGCAGGTCGCCATCAGGCCGCTCATGCGCTCGCGGTGCGGCTTGCCGTCCTCGTCCTGCCAGTCGACGGTCAGCTCGGCTGGGCGGGTGACGTCGGCATATTGTTCGGGCACCGACAGGCAGCCTTCGGAATAGACGCTATGCTCTTCCGAAAATTCCGAGAAGATCGGGTTGATGAAGGTGCGCGGGGTGCGGATGACGCGCTTGCCCTCCGGATCCTCAGGATCCGGCTCCTGCAAGTCGATGACGAGGATGCGCTTGTCGACGCCGACCTGGATCGCAGCGAGGCCGATGCCGGGCGCGTCGTACATCGTCTCATACATGTCGGCGATGAGGGTTTTCAGCGCGGCATCGAACGTCTCGACCGGCTTGGAAATGACGCGCAGACGCGGGTCCGGGGTCTCTATGATCGGGAGAATGGCCATGGGTGCGAGGTATGGCGGCTGGGGGCGGGGGTCAAGGGGGGAGGATTTGCGATGACACCAGCAAAATACCGGCCGGTTCGCCAGCACAAATTTTACTTTCAGCGAATGAGTAATGGTTAATCATTTATTTCCCAAATAAACTTGACTCGCCACAGTGTATACTTATCGTCGAAATGTCTCGGGTCACCAAATAGGAGTCGGAACGATGAAGAAGCGATTTGCTCTGCCTGTTATGTTGACTGTCGCGATGACAGCGCTTTCTGCACCAGTTGCCGCAAATGCCGAGACCGGATACATCCGCATCGGTGACAAATGCTACATCGACATCGGCGGCAACGGCTACCCTTTCCTGATTCCGTTCCCCTGCCCGCGTGAGGTGAGCGAAAACCCGTGACGCCTAGAACCGGCTAGGTCTGGAAACGTCCAGCGGGGTCAGCCGACGGTTGCGCCCCGCTGGATCTTGGGCCGGATTGCAGCCCCACAGCCTATGCCGCTTGGCGCCAGTGACGAGCGAACCAGAATACATCCGCTGCAAATCATCATCGGTAATCAGGGTGCGCTCGCCGTCGCCCGCCCACAAAATCGTCGATTGAGCTCAGTTGCATGTGCGCCGACACTAACGTGGGCAAGCTGTAGCAGCGCCTTCACGCTCCCAAGCAAAACTTCGTTTGCGGCGTGCGGGTCGGGGGTGCACCATGTAGCGCATGGTACACAGGAGCGGGCCGATGACCATTGCCGCTTTCCCCCTCGATCACCTCACGCTGCTGGTCAGCAGCTTCGAGCGGGTCATGCCCTTTTACGAGACACTGCTGCCGATGCTGGGCATGCGCCGCACGCGTGCGCATGTGTGGACCAACGATGCCGGGCTGTTCTTCCAGTTCGGCGAAGCCAAGCCCGAGACGCGCGCCTATGAACGCTATGGTGCCGGGCTGAACCATGCCGGCTTTGCCGCGCCCGACCTGGCGACGGTCGAGCATATTCGCGAGACAATGCTTGCGGCGGGGCATTTCGCCTCCGAAGTGCAGTCGTTCGGCGAGCACAAGGCCGTCTTCTTCCGCGACCCCGACGGATTGCGCATCGAGGTGGGCTATATGCCGCCCGGCGTCGACCCGGTGGACTGACCGGCGGGTTGGGCCTGTTTCCTTGAAGCGCGCTCCCCTTCTCCCGCAGGCGGGAGGACGTTTCAGGCGACCGGCCGCCGCGCGCGCAGCGCCTGTGCCAGCGTGCCCTCGTCGAGATAGTCCAGCTCTCCGCCTACCGGCAGGCCGTGCGCCAGCTGGGTGAGCCGGATGGGCAGGCCTTCGAGCCGGTCGGTGATGTAATGCGCGGTGGTCTGGCCTTCGAGCGTCGCGTTCATCGCCAGCACCACCTCGTCGATGCCGCCCGCAGCGACGCGGCGGACGAGGGATTCGATGGCAAGGTCGTTCGGGGTGACGCCGTCCAGCGCCGAGAGTTTGCCGCCGAGGACGTGATATTTGCCAGGGAAAAGCCGCGAGCGATCCAGCGCCCAGAGGTCGGCGACTTCCTCCACCACGCACAGCGCGCGCGGATCGCGGCGCGGATCGGCGCAGATGCCGCATGGATCGGCGGTATCGACATTGCCGCAGATGCTGCAGGTGACCAGCGTTTCGTTGACGCGGGTGAGCGCGGCCAGCAGCGGGGCCATTGCCGTCTCCCGGCGCTTGATGAGGTGGAGCACCGCGCGCCGCGCGCTGCGCGGGCCGAGACCGGGGAGGCGGGCGAGTTGCTGGACGAGGGCTTCGATATCGGCGGAGGCCATGCGGGGGGGATAGGGGGGGAGCGGGGGCAGTGCAATAAGGTCCTCCCCGGAACGGGGAGGGGGACCATCCGCAGGATGGTGGAGGGGCACAGGCCGCATGGCGTAGTGTCGTGCGATTGTGCCTGCCGGAGAAGGCCCCTCCACCAGCTACGCTGGTCCCCCTCCCCGTTCCGGGGAGGACCTTGCACGCCCCCGCCCCCCTCCCCTAAAGGCGCGCCATGCGGATCATCTTCATGGGGACGCCGGCCTTTGCCGTGCCTACGCTCGACGCGCTGGTAGCGGCGGGGCATGAAATTGCGTGCGTCTACACGCAGCCGCCGCGTCCGGCGCATCGAGGCAAGCGGGAGACGCTGTCGGCGGTGCATGCGCGGGCGGCGGCGCTGGGCTTGCCGGTGCGCACGCCGGTGCGGCTGAAATCGGCGGAGGAACAGGCGGATTTTGCCGCGCTCTCGGCAGATGTCGCGGTGGTTGCCGCCTATGGGCTGATCCTGCCGCAGGCGGTGCTCGATGCGCCGCGGCACGGGTGTCTCAACGTGCATGGCTCGCTGCTGCCGCGCTGGCGCGGGGCGGCACCGGTGCAGCGCGCGATCCTGGCAGGGGACCGGGAGACCGGCGTCGGCATCATGCAGATGGAAGCGGGGCTCGACACCGGTCCGGTGCGGCTGGAAGGGCGGACGGCAATCGCGGGAAAGACCGCCGGCGAGCTGACCGACGAGCTGGCGGCGCTGGGCGCAGAGCTGATGGTGCAGGTGCTTTCGGATTTGGCCGCGCATCCGGCGGTGGCTCAGCCTGAGGAGGGCGTGATCTATGCGCCCAAGATTTTGAAGGACGAGGCACGGATAGACTGGAATTTGTCGGCGGTGCAGGTCGAACGGATGGTTCGGGCATTTGCGCCGGTTCCGGGTGCGTGGTTCGATGTGGCGGGGGAGCGGGTGAAGCTGTTGAGCGCGGAGGTGCTGGCTCCCGCTGACACGCCCGAACGCCCCGGCACCGTCCTCGACGATGCGCTGACCATCGCCTGCAATCCCGGGGCGCTGCGTTGCGTCACGGTGCAGCGGGCCGGGCGCGGCACGATGCGCGCGGAGGACTTGCTGCGCGGCTTTGCGGTTCCCGTGGGGACGCGGCTGAGCTGATGCCCCGCTACCGGCTGACATTGGAGTGGGACGGGCGGCCGTTCATGGGCTGGCAGCGGCAGGCGCATGGGCCGAGCGTGCAGGAGGCGCTGGAGCGAGCGTGCAAGCAGATCACCGGAGAAGAAGTGATCGCCTTCACCGCCGGGCGCACCGATGCGGGCGTGCATGCGCGGGCGATGCCGGTGCATGTCGATATCGCCAAGGAGCTGCCGCCGTTCCGGCTGATGGAGGCGATCAATGCAGTGATTCTGCCCGATCCGGTGGCAGTGATCGCGTGCAGCGTGGTGGGGGAGGATTTCCACGCGCGGCACAGCTGCGTCGGCCGCGTCTACGACTATCTGATCATCAACCGCCGCGCCCCGCTCACCCTGGAAAAGGGGCTGGCGTGGCGGGTACCGGCGGAGCTGGATGTGAGTGCGATGCACGATGCCGCGCAGAGCCTCGTTGGCCTGCACGATTTCACCACCTTCCGCTCGGTGCAGTGCCAGTCGGCGTCGCCGGTGAAGACACTCGACGTGCTGGACGTGAAGCGCGCTGGCGACCGGGTGATGGTGCGCGCGGAGGCACGATCGTTCCTGCACCATCAGGTGCGATCGATGGTCGGCTGCCTGGCGATGGTCGGGCGCGGGCAATGGACGGCAGCGGACTTGGGGCAAGCGCTGGAGGCGCGCGACCGGCAGGCGCTGGGCTTCAATGCACCGCCGGATGGGCTGTATTTCGTCGGGGCGCGGTACGCGTAAGCACCTCTCCCGCTTGCGGGAGAGGATAGACTTGGCTTGGCGCGAAGCGCCTAGCAAGTCTTGGTGAGGGGAGCGGTTGACCCCCGACGACAGCGCAAACCGCCCCCCTCTCCAAGCTTCGGTAGCCAGCAAGCTGGCAACCTTCGCTATCCTCTCCCGCAAGGGGAGAGGTGCTGGTGCTAGAGTCCGAACACGCGCTTCAAGCTCTTCTCAAGCATGAAGAACTGCCAGATCTGGCGGCCGTAATCATGTCTGCCCGATTGATGCGCAGCGACCAGCCGGTCGATGGCTTTCATGTCGAACCAGCCGGTGGCGGCCAGCGTCGGGCTGGCAGCGAGAGCGCGGGCTTCGGCGGCCAATGGCCCGCGGAACCAGCGGCTGATGGGGGTGACGAAGCCCATTTTCGGGCGGTAGAGGATGTCGCGCGGCAGGCTGCGTTCGAGGCTTTTCTTCATCAGCCATTTGCCGGTGCCACCACGCACGCGCATGGCGGCGGGCAGGGTCGCGGCGAATTCGACGAGATGATGGTCGAGCAACGGCTCGCGAGCCTCCAGGCTGACCGCCATGCTCATCCGGTCGACCTTGGTGAGGATGTCGCCGGGCAGCGCGATCATCATGTCGGCATATTGGGCGCGGTCGAGCGGTTCGGCGGCGGGGGCATTGCGCATGGTCGTCCACCAGCGCTCCTCGGCCGCGTAACCGGCAAGCGCAGCGCGGGTGGCGTCGCTGTAGAGGGTGGCGCGCATGTCCGGCCCCGAAATGCCGATACCCAGCGCATAGGCCTCCTCGCCCGAGCGCGCGAGACTGGTCAGCGTGGCCTTGGCGCGCAACGGGCGCGGTGCCCAGTCCATCTGCGGCCAGGCCCGCGCCAGCGGGCCGAGCAGCGAGCGGCGCAGGCCCGAGGGAATGAAACCACGGATACGCTCTTCCTGATGCTGGAAGACGAGGCGGCGGTAGCCGGCAAAGGCTTCATCCGCGCCGTCGCCCGAGAGCGCGACGGTGACCTCCTCCCGCGCGAGCTGGCTGACGCGGTAGGTGGGCAGCGCGGAGGCATCGGCGAACGGCTCGTCGGTATGCGCGGCAACCAGATCGGCAAGCGCGAAATCGTCTGACGCGACGATGCGGGTGCGGTGATCGGTGGCGTAACGGCGGGCGATGACATCGGCATAGGTGGTCTCGTCGAGCAATTGCTCGTCGAAGCCGATCGAACAGGTGTTGACCGCAGCCGGCGACGCCTCGGCCATCAGCGCGACGACGGCGCTGCTGTCGACCCCGCCCGAGAGGAAGGCACCGAGCGGCACGTCGGAAACCATGCGGCTGCGCACGGCGGCGCGCAGCAGCGCGAACAGATGCTCCTCCGCCTCGCCCTCGCTGGCGGTGATGCGGCGGGTGAAATCGAGGTCCCACCAGCGGGTCGGGCGCGGGACCGGGCGAGTGCGCGTGACGTGGAGGTAATGGCCGCCGGGCAGCTTCTCGACCCCGGCGACGATGCAATTGTCATCGGGCACATAGCCGAAGGCCATGAAATCCTCGACCGCGGTCAGTTGCGCCTGCACCCTGAGCGTGGGCAGGGTCAGCAGGCCCTTCAATTCGCTGGCAAAGGCGATGCTGCCATCGGGCAGCATGGCATAGTGCAGCGGTTTGACGCCGAACCGGTCGCGCGCGAGGAACAGGCTGCCGTCGCGCGCATCGTGGATGGCGAAGGCGAACATGCCGTCGAGGCGGCTGAGGCTGGCCGGCCCCCATTGCGCGAAGGCGGCGAGGATGACCTCGGTATCGCCTTCGGTACGGAAGACATGGCCGAGCGCGGCCAGCTCATGGCGCAGCTCGCGATAATTATAGACTTCGCCATTGTAGCTGATGGTGAATCGACCGTCGCCCGAATGCATCGGCTGCGGCGATCCTGCGACGTCGATGATCGACAGGCGCAGATGGCCGAAGACGACGCCCGGCGCACTCCACAGCCCGTCCCCGTCCGGCCCGCGATGGCGCATCACCGCCAGCATCGCCGCGACACGCGATTCGTTCAGCGGGCGGGGCTGTTCAGGGTGATAAAGACCGGCGATGCCGCACATGGTTTCGCCCTCGCTGCTTAGCGGATGGGCGTCAAGCGACGGGCGAGCATTTCGATGCCGCCCGCCGCGCGAACCAGCGAGGCGATCCGCTCGCGTCCGCCCTGCCCCTCGCCCGGCGAAGCCGAGAGCAGCAGCGCATAGGCGCGCTGGTCGCTGCCGGTCAGGCGTGCGCGCAAGGTGCGCAGCTTGACTGTGCGCGGGTCGGACGTGACCGCACCACCGACGACATAGACGGACAGCACATCGCGCACGCGCCCGGCATTTTCGATGCGGTCGACGCGCGCCGCCCCGAGCGGTTCGAGCCCCTGCCCCCATTTCCAGTCGCTGTCGGGATCGACCGCGCCCTGTCCATAGCCGACTAGCTCGCGCCCCTCCGCTTGCGCGGCATAGCCGACCAGGGTCAGCGTGACCGGGGCGCCGCGCCCGTCATCGAGCAGCAGGTCGATGCGGCGATCCGCCCCGTCGAAGCGCGCGCGCCAGTCGGCGGGGCCGCCATTTCCTGCCACGCTCCAGCCGGGGATGGCGGGTGCGGCAAGCGCCGGCAGTTCGCCCGCCCGCGCGCTCTGGAATTGGCTCCAGGCAAGCGGTGCGCTGGCGAGCGCCAGGGCGACCAGGCCGACCGGCAGCATCGGTGCAGCGCGCCTGGCATGCATTGCAGCGATACGCGCGGCATCGACCGGATTGTCTTCGGGATTACGATCGAACCAGGGCGATGCCGCCCAGCCGGTCAGCGCCATGACGAGGCCGAAGAAGATCCAGCCATAGATGAGGTGATCGGCGCCGACGGCAAAGCGCATGCCCCAGTTTTCCGCCATCCAGATGGTGGAATAGGCGCGAAAGCCATTGGCCAGCACCGGCACCGCCAGCGCGAACAGGATGAAGACGGCGCGCCGCTGCCACGAACGGAAGCACAGATGCGCCGCAAGCACCGACAGCGCGGCCATCGTGACCAGGAATTTGACCCCCGAACAGGCCTCCGCCACCGCGAAATGCCCGCCGGGCGTGGTGATGAAGATGCCGTCGATATGCGCCGGAATGCCGGTGACCCGCAGCAACGCCATCGCCATGTCGGCGGTGATCAACTGCATCGGCGGCACCAGTTCCTCCCCGAACGGAATCAGGAACAGCGCGTAGAAGATCGGGAAGGCGAGGCCGCGGGTGAGCTGCGGCCCGAGCAAGGTCGGCACCAGTCCCTGCAGCATCAGTATGAGGCCGGCGTGGCGGAACAGCGCGATGCTGGCGGCATCCCCGAGCAGCCACACCAGCGCGCCCGCCGCTATCCAAAGCAGTCCCGGCGCCCAGGCCTGCGGCGCAAGTTGGGCAAGCGCGCTGCGGCGGTTCCACACCAGCCAGCCTATGATCGGCGGGATCAGCCAGCAATGCGCGAAGGTCGACTTGTTCCACTGCGCCGCGAGGTGCAGCGCATCGGCATGGAACAGCGCAAGGATGGCAAGTGCGGCGAGGGTGAGCGCGGCGAGGTGGCGGCGCATCCGGGCCTCCCCGGAACGGGGAGGGGGACCATCCGCAGGATGGTGGAGAGGCTTGGCCGGACTACTCGACATCGGCGATTGCGGCGACTGCCCCTCCACCAGCTTCGCTGGTCCCCCGCCCCGTACCGGGGAGGACCCGGGTGAGATCGGCCAGCGTCGCATCCCAGCCGAAGCGGGCCTGCATGCGGGCGCGGGCGGCGCGGCCCATGGCGTCGGCGCGGGCGGGGTCGGCGATCAGGGTGCCGACCGCTTCGGCCGTGGCCGCCGGGCCTTCGGCGACCAGCAGGTGGGTGCCGACGGTGGCATCGATACCCTGCGCCGCGCTGGGCGACGCGACCACGGGGCGGGCCATGGCCATCGCTTCTAGCAGCTTGTTCTGCACGCCGCGCGCGACGGCAAGCGGCGCGACAACAGCGCTGGCAGCGGCCAGCCACGGTCGGGTGTCGGGCACTTCGCCGGTGACGAGCACGCCGGGCAGGTCCGCCAGCGCACGCACTTCCGGTGTCGGTGCCCGGCCGACGATGGCGAAGCGGGCGCCGGGGTGCGCGGCGCGGATCAGCGGCAGGGTGGCGTGCGCGAAATCGCTGACCGCCTCGATATTGGGGCGGTAATCCATCTGGCCGGTGAAGACGACAAGCGGGCCGGTGCCCCGATCAGCCTCTGCCAACCGCTGCCAGTCGCCGTCGGGCGAGAAGCGGTCGAGATCGATGCCGTTCTCAAGCGCGCCGACACGCGAGGCATCAAGGCCGGTACGAGCGCGGAACAGGCTGGCCTCTGCCTCGCTGACGAAAAGGCAACGGTCGGCCGTGCGTGCCACCGATGCCTCATAGGCGCCAAGCAGCCGGCCTTCGCGGGCATGCACCCAGCGCATCACGCCCGGGCGGTCTGCAGCGGCATAAGCTTCGAACTTGGCCGAATCGACGTCGACGAAATCCATGACGAAGGGGAGGTCGCAACCGGCGGGGACATATTGCGCCATCTGGCTGGAAAAGGCGACGATGTGGGTGATCGGCCCATGGTCGAGCAGCCCACCCACATGGCGGGCGAGCTCGGCGCTGGCGAACAGCGGCAACGACGCGGGGCAACCGCGCAGCACCGCCGACGCCATCGCCGCGATACGGCCGGTGCGGCGCACGACGATGTGGACGCTCGCCGCCAGCGGCTCGAGCTTGGCGCGCGCGACCTCCGCCTCCGCTTCGCTGTCCGCGAGCGCGGCGACATGGACGGGGGCGATTTTCCGCAACGCTTCGAACAGGTGCCACGAGCGGATGCGGTCGCCGCGGTCCGGCGGCCAGGGCGCGCGATGGACGAGGAAGAGAATGGCGGTCATGCCAGCTTAGCCGAGCTGCCTCGAAATCAGCGGCCCCAGCCGGTTGGCGAGCCACAGCGGCAGGCGTTGCCAGCCTTCGACCATCAGCCGGTATTTGGCGCTGGTCGGGTTGGTGTCGCGCGCGGCGGCGCCATCCGCAGTCCAGCGGGCATAGGCGAGCGGGACGGGGTCGAAACCCCAGTTCTTCTTGTATGCGGCGGGGCCGGTGCCGGCCTTTGACCGGCCGAAATCGAAGCGGGTCTGGCCGCGTGTGCGGCCATGGTCCATCAGCTCGAAATACATGCGCTCGTTGGCGCGCAAGGATCGCGCAGCCGCGGTGCCGCCGCCCCAATAGGGCATGACGCTGCCCTGCCAGTACAGGCTGAGCACGCTTGCCACCGGTGCACCCTGATGGCGGATGGTGAGGATATCGGCGTCGTCGCCGAATCCATCGAGCATGCAATCGAACAGGCGCCGGGGGAAAACGGGGGTGCCGAGGTTGCGCACGCTGGTGGCATAGGCATGATAATGCGCGTCGCGGTCCGCCCTGCCCCGGCCGACATGCACGGCAAGATCGTTGGCGAGCGCCTTGCGGACCTCGGCGCGGTGCTTGCGCGGGATGGCGGCCAGCTCTTCGTCGCGGCCGGGGGCGAGCGGGCGTGCAAAGCCGAGATAGGTATCGGCATCGATGTGCCAGCCGGCGGGATGCGGCCCGCCGCGCAGATCGATGCTGCCGAGCCCGAGATCGCGGGCGAGATCGATGGCGGCGGCGGCGAGCGCATCGGCGGCCGCGTCGTTGCGGGCAAGGATGCCGCCATCGACCGCAAAGCCGGTCGAGACCAGCGCGCTGCCGAACAGCGCCGAGCGGATGTGATGCAGCGGCAGGATGCCGGTGAGCGCGCCCGTGCCGTCGCGCGCGGCGAGCAGGTGCCAGCGGTGGCCGGTTGCGGCCTCGACCGCCCTGCCCCAGGCCGCGCTGTGGAAAGGAGTCGCGCCGGGTGTAGCGGCAAGGAAGGCTGCGAGCTCCGAATCGCTCGCGCCGTCGCGCACTGAGACCGAGGGCGGCGCCGTGTCGAAGCGGACGGGCATGTTCATGCCGCCAGGGCTGGCTGCGGCTGACCTGCGGGGGCGGCCGCGCGGTCGGCGACCAGCGCATCGATGCGATCCCAGCGGAAGTCGCGGAGCAGCCGCTCAAGCTTGCCCTCCATTGCGGAGAGTCGGCTGTAATGACGCAGCTTGGAGCGTAGCGGTGCGTCGGCGACGCGTGGCTGATCGGGGTCGATCTCCCACGGGTGGAAATAGGTGATCGCCGGATGGCCCGCAGCATTGACCTGGCGCACCGCAAAGGCGGACAGCGCGTAGGGCAGCAGCCGGAAGAACCCGCCACCGCCTGCGGCGAAGCGCCGTCCGGCGATCTCGGCGGTGGTCACCGGCAGTTCGACGAGCGCGCTGTCGCCGAGCGGCCGCCAGGCAAAGCGCGGGCTTTCCGGCCAGCCATAATGATCGTGGCCGATCGGCGCGACCGAGGATGAATAGAGATAGCCGGCATCGGCAAGCACGCGGTGCGCCCAGGGGGTGCGGGTGTCGATCGAGAAGCTGGGCGCGCGATAGCCGCTGATCGCGGCGCCGCCGAGATCCTCGAGGATCGCGCGTGCCTTGGCGAGATCAGCGGCGAATTCCGTCGCATCCATCAGGAACACGCGCTTGTGATCATAGCCGTGGCTGGCGAGTTCATGCCCCGCATCGACGATGCGGCGGACGGTCGCGGGCATGCGTTCCGCCACCCAGCCGAGCGTGAAGAAGGTGCCCTTGACGCCTGCTCGGTCGAACAGCGCCAGCACGCGGTCGGTGTTCGCCTCGAACCGGTATTCGAGGCCGTCCCAATCGGCGCGGTCGATGACATGTTCGAACGCACCGACCTGGAACCAGTCTTCGATATCGACCGACAGGCCGTTGACCGGCTGGCAGGAGGGCGCCGCAGGCATGGATCGGCGCCTCAGGCGGCGCGGCCGGTCATGCGCGGGGCCTCATCGTCTTCGACCCACTGAATCAGCAGGCCGAGGATGCGGCGGATCGCCGCGTCCTGCTCGCTGCAGCGCGCCTCGAGCGCGGCCAGCTGGGCGCGCAGCGCGTTGATCTCGGCATCGTCGGGCAGGCGCGGCGCGGGCGGCACCAGCGCCACCGGCGGTGCAGGCGGCGGGGGCGCGACCTCGGGCGGGCGGGCGAAATCGGCGACCGAAAAGCCAGGCGCAGCCTCTGCGGCATGGCCCTGCGGCATCGCCGCGGTCGCGGGCGTGGTGGGCGCAGATTCGACCACCGGTTCGGGCGCGGAAACGGCCGCAGGTGCATCGGCAGGCGCAGGTGCGGTGCCGAAGGAGGGTACCGGCGCGGTCAGATCTTCGCGCGACAGGCCCATGTCGGCGACGACGGTGCGCACATCCTCGCCATCGAGCTCGTGCAATTCCTCGACCGCACCATGTAGCAGCAGGCGGCTGGCGATGGTGTTGATGCGGCGCGGCACGCCGGCCGAGGCCTGCCACAGCGCATCATAGACGGAAGGGGCAAGCGCCGGGTCTTCCTTCCAGCCGACCAGGCTCAGACGGTGGATCAGATAGGGCTCGACCTCCTCGGGCAGCATCGCTTCAAGATGATGGGTGGCAATGACGCGCTGGCGAAGCTGCTCGAGCCGGGCCGAGGCGAGTGTCGCGCGGAATTCCGGCTGGCCGAGCAGGAAAATCTGCATCAGCGAGGTTTCGCCGAGCTGGAAGTTGGAAAGCATGCGCAGCTCTTCGAGCGCGCTGATCGCGAGATTCTGCGCCTCGTCGACGATCAGCAGCACTCGCCGCCCGGCGCGCGCCTCCTCGTGCAGGAAGGTTTCGATCGCCGCCAGCGCGTCGGACTTGGCCGGGCTGGGGATGGCGATGCCGAATGCGTCGCACACCAGCCGCAGCAGATCGGCATCGGCAATCTGGGTCGAAACCAGGCGGGCGGCGGTCATCCGCGACGGATCGATCGACTGGAGGACGTGGCCGACCAGCGTCGTCTTGCCCGAACCGACTTCCCCGGTGATGACGATGAAGCCCTCACCCTGCGCGAGGCCATAGCCCAGATAGGACATGGCGGTGCGGTGCGTCGCGCTTTCGAACCAGAAGCGCGGATCGGGCGTCAGCTGAAACGGGCGGGCGGTGAACCGGTAAAAATGTTCGTACATGGCGACTGTCTATCCCCTGTTGCGGGCCGTTGCGACTCCTATCCCGCGCCTCAGCGGAAGGAGTATCTCAGGCCCAGCAAGGCCGACACGAAGGTTTGCGCTTCGAACCCTTCGGGATCGATGGTGTTGAGCGACACGGCGGCGTTGCCAGTCAGGCGTTGTGCGAAGACATGGCTGAGCGCCGCCGATGCCCCGCCCGAGAAGGCATTGCCGCCATCCAGCCCGCTGTCGAAATAGGTGGCATACAGGCTGCTGCCGAAGCTGGTGCGATCCGAGACCGGGCGCGAGGCCGAGAGGAAGGCGTAATAGGTCTCGTCTACCACGCCATCGAGCCCGGCAAGCCCGCTGATCCCGTCGAGCACATAGCTGCGCCGGTCGTAGCCGAGCGCGAAGCCGAGGCTCCACGGCCGGACATTGCTCGACACGGAGAAGACCGCGCCACGGTTGCGGAAGGCGAGGCCGTTGGCGTTGGCGAGCGCGGGAGTCAGGCAGTTGCCGCCGCTCTGGCCGAAGGCGCAGGTGCCGAGGTTGCCGTCGATCGGATTGCGCACGGCGTCGAAATCGGTCGGCAGCGCGGCGAGCCCGGTGCTGAGCTGGCGCCCGAAGGTGGAGATGCCGTCATAGACGCTGAGCTGTAGCGCGCTGTTGCGTCCGGTCTGCATGCTCCACGATCCGGTGTAGGTCCAGCTGTCGTAGCGGCGGCCGACCCGCGCCTCGAGCGTGGTACGACGGTTGGGGCGATAGAGCACGCCCGCATCCCAGATCAGCCCCGAGGTATCGAAGGCGATCTGGCGCGACTGGGCGGGATCGGCAACCAGGCGGCCGTTGCTGTCCACCACCGGCTGGCCCGCAGGCGTCAGCAGCGGCGGGCGATAGCTGACCTCGATATCCTCGTATCCGACTCCACCGACCAGCGCGAGCGTGGGGGTGACCGGCACCGTCACGTCCAGCCGGCCGAACAGGCCCTGGTAGCGCTGGTCGAGCTGGCCGGCATCTTCCCGCTCCCATCCGCCCGACGCCCGCCAGCCGAACGGCAGGCGGCCCGGGCGCATGCCGATGCTGGCGATGGCGGCGTGGTTGGTCGATTCGTCGAAGGTGCCGAGCGTGGTCGGCGCGCCGGTCAGGTCCGGCGCGAATTCGATATCGGCCTTGCTGTAGCCGAAGCGGTAGGCCGCGCCGACATCGAGATCGCCGATGCGGCGGCCGAAGGTTGGCCCGGCATAGACGCTGTAGATGGATGCGGTGCTGCCGCGATCCCCGACCGTGAACTGGCCCGATCCGGCGCGGCCATCGACGCTGGCGCGGCTGGCGAGCGCACCGGCTTCAAGTGCGAGGCCGGGGGCAACATCGATGCGCCCGCGCACGAGGCCGGAGATCGCGTCATTGTCACCCAGCTCGTCATCCCAGGAGAAGCGTCGTTCGTAGCGGACGTCGGCGGCGAGCTGGACGCGCCGGGTCGAGACGCTGGCCTCGACCCCGGCAGCGGCGCTCGAATAGGTAAGGACATCGCCGCCGTTGGAAAGCTGCGCCGAGAGGACCTGGCCGATCTCGATATAGGGCGTGACCTCGACGCGCGGGCGCGGCGTGCCGCGGCGGCCGCTTGGGGCGCCTTCGTCCCCGGCGCTGTCTTCGGCCAGTGGCGCAGGCTCTTCGGGCCCGCTGAAGCCCGAGACCGGCGGCGGCCCCGACGTGTCGCTGACCGTCTGTGCGGCGGCCGGCAGCGCGGTCAGCAAGGCCGCAGCGACGCCGGAGCCGATGAGGAGAGTGGTGCGGCGGGTCATATCAGGTGCCTTCGCCATAATAGCTGCCGAACCGCCGCCCTTCGGGCGTGAAACGGACGCGGTTGAGCAGCAGGGAGATGCCACTGTGCTGGCCGATCAGGCCGATGGCATCGCGCAGCGCGGCTTCACGGGTGACGTCGGCGCGGACGACGACGAGCACCTGGCCGCAATGATGGGCGATGACGCCCGGCGACGACGCCGCCAGCAGCGGCATCGAATCGAACAGGATAATGCGCTCGGGCGCGTCGGCCTCCAGCGCGTCGAGCAGCTCGGCCATCCGCGCCGAGCCCAGCAATTCGGTGTCGCGCGGCGTGGCGGGGCCGGAGGGCAGGATGGAGAGGCGCGGCAGATCGGTCGGGATGACGCAATCGGCAAGCGCGATGGCGGGATCGAGCAGCGCATCGCTGAGCCCCGGCCCCGGTTTCAGCCCCAATTTGCGCGGCACATCGCCGCGCGCGAAATCGCCGTCGATCAGGATCACCGACAGATCCTGTTCGGAGGCGAGACTGAGCGCGAGATTGAGCACCGAGAAGCTCTTGCCTTCATCGGGCTGGGCCGACGTGACAAGGATGCGCCGCCCGAACGGCAGGCTGGGCGCGGAGCGCAGCAACTGACGTTTGACGATGCGGAATTCCTCCGCGACCGCGCCGGCGTTGGTTTCCGGATCGATCAGCGCATGCTCGGCCAGCAGCGCCCGATCGATGGTCTGACGCGGCGCGCGCGGCACGAACCGGCGATGCTCGACCGGCATCCGCGCGCGCGGCGCAGGAGCCGGGGCTGGCGCCGAACCGGCCGTGGGTGCCGGCGAGGACGCGGGCGCAGGCGCCGGTGCGGGCGCAGCGGCGGCGGCTTCCGGTGTCTCGGCGGCAGGCGGCGGCGCCTCGTCGACGACGCGGGCCGGCTTGCGCCCCGGCCGGGCCGCACGCGAGCGCGCGGCAGCATCGACCACCGGTCCGTCGCCGATCTGCCCCGGCTCGATCCGGCGCAACTGGCCGGAGAAATCGAACGTGGCATCGGCGCGTTCGAGCAGCGAGCGCTTCGGCTTTCCGGGCTTCATCTCGGTCATCTTGCCGCCGTTTCCATTGTCTTGTGCCATGCCACGCTCAGCTCACCGTGCTGCGCTGGACGATTTCCACCACCAGCAGCACCACGCACAGGACGGCGAGGCCGCTGCCGGCGAGCGCAAACCGCTTCAACCGCGTCGCCCGCGCGTTGCGCAGTTCCTCGGTCAAAATCTCGGTGACGGACCCCAGCACCGGCAGGCCGGACGCGCGCGACAGGCGGGAGGCGGTGGCGTAGGTCGTCTGCATCTGGCTGAGCGCGAACGCGGTGGCCATGCCAGCGCCGAGCGATGCGACCAGCACCGCGACGATCAGCAACGGCTTGTTGGGAGCAGCCGGCGCGGTCGGGCGGCTCGGCGCGTCGAGGATTGCCACGCGCACGGCATCGGCATTGCTTTCCGCCGCGCCGCGCAGGCGCAGTTGCTCGCGGCGGGCGACGAGGCTGTCGTTCTGTGCCTTGAGCGTGTTGTATTCGCGGGTCAGCCGGTCATATTCGGTGGCCACCGCCGGTTCCTGGATACGGCTGGCGTTGATCTGGGCGATTTCGCCCGAGAGCTGGCCACGCCGCGCGCTCAGCGCAGCGCGCTGGGCGACCAGGCCGGCATAGGCCGGGTTCTGGCTCGATCCGCCGCCCCCGCCGCCGCTCGGCTCACGCGCGGCCTGGGCACGCAAGGCGGAAATCTGGGAGGTGAGCGCAATCACGTCAGGGTGCGCGCTGGTCAGGCCGCGCGCGCGCATGCCCGCCAGTTCGGCCTCGGCCGAGGCGAGCTGCTGGCGTGCGACGCCGATACCGGTCGATGGCAGGCCGGGGGTCGCGATGGTCGGCGGCGTGGCCGCAAGCTGGCTGTTGACCGCAATCAGCTGCGATTCGATCTGGTTGAGCTCTGCCCGCGCCGCATCGATGCGCGCGCTGGGGCTGCCGATGCCGGGCAGCATGCCAAGGTTGCGCGATTCGAAGCCCGCACGCGCCGATTCAGCAGCAGCAAGCTTGGTCTGGTTTTCGACGATCTGCCGGTCGAGGAAGGCCACGCTCTGCTGCGCATCGGCGGCGCCGTCGCGCACCTGGGCATCGCGCAACTGCGCGATCATCGCCTCGACGACACGGGTGGCGAGCGCGGCATTTTCCGCCTCGGAGCGGCCGCCGCCACCCATCGTCACGATGATCTCGATGGTGTTGTTGGGCGTCGAGGTTACCTTGGTACTGGTCTGCAGCCCGGTGGCGGCGCGCACGCGGGTGGCATCGTCGGCGGCACGATCGACCAGTCCGGCGGCGACCACGACCTGGCTGAGGTTGCGGATCGAGGCGACCGAATCCTTGAGCTGTTCGAAGCGGCGCTGCTGGTCGAGCGGGTTGCTGGTCGAATCAGGGATGATGTCGTTGACGGTGACCTGGATGCGCGCCTTCGATTCATAGCTGTTGGGAATCAGCGCGACCACAAGCCAGCCGAGCAGGGCGACACCCCAGGCGACAGCCATGGCCAGCCAGCGGCGCTGCCACACGCCGTGGAGGATGATCTTGAGTTCGTCGATCAGCGCGGTCATCGGTCAGAAAGCGCTTTCGGGGATGATGATGACATCGCCCGGCTGCAGCCGGACATTGGCGCTGGTGTCGCCGCGGCGGATGAGATCGTTGATGCGCAGCGCATATTCCTGCTGCTGGCCGGTGCCGCGGTTGAAGCGGATCAGCCGGGCGCGGTTTCCGCTGGCATATTCGCCAAGGCCGCCGACCGCGATCATCGCATCGAGCAGGGTCATGTTGGCTCGGAACGGCAGCGAGGCCGGCCGCTCGGTCGCGCCGATGACGCGGACCTGCTGGCTGAACGTGCCGGAGAATTCGTTGACGATGACGCTGACAATCGGATCGTTGATGTAGCGCGACAATTGCAGGCGGATGTCCTGTGCCAGCATCGTCGGCGTCTTGCCGACGGCGGGCATGTCGGAGATCAGCGGGGTCGAGATGCGGCCGTCGGGGCGCACCTGCACCTTTCCGCCCAGTTCCGGATTGCGCCAGACGAAGATGGTCAGCTCGTCCAGCGGGCCGATGACATATTCCTCGCCCGGCCCTTCCTGGCCGCTGACGAAGGAGGCCGGCGGCAGCTGCCGCCCGCCGCTCGGGCCGGTCGCGCAACCGGTAATCACCATGGCGGTCAGGCTGACACCCGCCACCAGAACATTGCGCAATGCGGACTTCGACATGCTTGGCATTCCTTTCAACGGGCTGCGCTACCGCGAGCGGGCGCAGTCCCGCCTCTCCCGATTGCCAGCGAAGGGTGAATATAGCGTTAGGATTGAACGCTGACTGACTCGTTAGGGATGCGGGAAAGGGGGGAGGACGCCAAGAATTGGTCCTTGTCGATGCCACCGCCAGCCTCGACGTCTGCAGCTTTGCACGCAGAGGAAAGCAGGGACGCGGAGATGTCGCGCCATGCGGTTCCGCCGCTTTATCTAGAGCACCCCCGCGTCAACCGCGCCGCCACAGGGAAGAACCTGCGGCGCAACCCATCACGATCCCTCTGCGCCTCCCCTTTTCTTCCCCTGCGCCTCCGCGAGAAACTCTTGCACATCGACGCCGAGGGTCAGCCCACCACCAGCTCCAGCGCTGGCGGGTGGCCCAGGAAGGCGGCGGGGCTGGCACTGGCGCCATAGGCGCCGGCGAGGAAAATGGCGACAAGATCGCCCACATCGGCGCGTGGCAGCAGCACCTGATCGCCCAGCCGGTCGAGCGGGGTGCACAGGCAGCCGACGACATGGACGATCTCGGCAGGCTCGCTGTCGAAGGCGTTGGCGATGGCGATGGGGTAGTTGCGGCGGATGACGGTGCCGAAATTGCCCGAGGCGGCAAGCTGGTGATGGAGGCCACCGTCGATGACGAGGAAGGTCTCGCCATGGCTGGTCTTGCGGTCGACGATGCGCGACAGATAGACGCCGCAATCGGCGGCGAGATAGCGGCCCAGTTCCATCACGAAGCGCGTGCCGGCGAGGATTTCGTCCCTGCCCTCAAGCACTTGTGCGAGCTCCGCGCCAACATGGGCGATGTCCACCGGCACGTCGCCGGGGAAGTAAGGCACGCCTAAGCCGCCGCCGATGTTGACCTTGGCCGGCGCGGCGCCAACCGCCTGCGCAAGCTGCGCGGCGAGCGCGACGGTCTGCGCCTGGGTGTCGGCGATCGCGGCGGCGTCGAGCGCCTGGCTGCCGGCGAAGATGTGGAAGCCGCGCCAGTCGGCACCGGCATCGATGATTTCCCGCACCAGCGCGGGCACCCGTTCGGCATCGACGCCGAACGCCTTGGCCCCGCCGCCCATGCGCATACCCGACCCCTTGAGATCGAAGTCCGGATTGACGCGCACCGCCAACCGTGGGGTGACGCCCAGCCGCTCCCCGATGGCGAAGGCGCGGCGCGCCTCGCCCTCGCTCTCGAGGTTGAGGGTGACACCGGCGCGGATCGCAGCCTCAAGTTCGCGGTCCCGCTTGCCGGGGCCGGCGAAGCTGATGTGATCGGGGTCGAGCCCGGCATCGAGCGCCTTGGCGAGTTCGCCTGCCGAGGCGATGTCGAACCCGTCGACCTCTGCCTTCATTGCGGCGAGAAAGGCGGGGTGGCTGTTGGCCTTGATCGCATAATGGATGCCGAGCGCCGGCGGCATGGCGGCGCGCAGCGCGGCGATGCGCTGGCGGACGATGCCGACATCGTAGACGAACAGCGGCGTATCCCCTGCCCTTGCCACCAGCGCATCGGCGCGCTCTCCGCCGATCAGCAGCATGTGATCGGCATCGGCAGCGAAATAGGGCGGTATTGGGCCGTGCGGCTTGGCCTTGCGCTCAGCCATTGGCGATCTCTTGCAGAGCTTCGGCGGAGATGGTCACCCGGTCGAGCTTGCCATTGGGATTGCGCGGCAGGTCAGCGCGGACCAGCAGGTGGCGCGGCTGCATGAAATTGGGCAGATCGACGCGCAGGCGGGCCCGCAGATCGGCTTCGATCGTGGCGGCATCCGCGCTGGCCGCGGGGCGGACGACGATGGCGATAGCATGGCCGAGATCGGCATCGGGCACGCCGAGCGCGACCGCTTCCGCGACGAGGCCGGTGGCGACCACCGCTTCCTCGAGCTCGGTCGGGCTGATGCGGTTGCCGCTCGACTTGATCATCTCGTCATCGCGGCCGACGAAGGTGATGAAGCCTTCGGCATCGACCTTGGCCTTGTCTCCCGACCAGACCGCGGTGCCGCCGTAGCGCGAATGCGGCGGGGCGGGCTTGAAGCGGATCGCGGTGCGGTCCGGGTCCTGCCAATAGCCCTGCGCGACCAGCGGGCCGCAATGTACCAGCTCGCCGGGCTCATCGGGCGCGGTCGGGCTGCCATCGGGGTGGACGATCAGGATTTCGGCGTGCGGAATGGCCTTACCGATCGATTCGGGGCGGCTGTCGACCAGCGCGGGGTCGAGAAAGGTCGAGCGGAAGGCTTCGGTCAGGCCGTACATCGGGTAGATGTCGGCGCTGCCGAAGGTCGTGCGCAGCTTGCCGACGAGGCTGCGGGTCAGCGCGCCGCCGCTGTTGGTCAGCCGCCTGAGCTTGGCGGCGACCTCAGGCGGCCAGTCGATCTCGACCAGTTGCACCCACAGGGGGGGCACGCCAGCGAGCGTCGTCGCATCGAAGCGGTCGACCGCGCGGACCACTTCGCGGGCGGTCAGGTAGTCGAAGGGCGCAACGCTGGCGCCCGCATACCAGGCCGACAGCAGCTGGTTCTGGCCATAGTCGAAGCTGAGCGGCAGGACGCCGAGCAGGCGGTCGGCAGGGCTGAGCCTCAAATAGGTGGCGACGCTCTGGGCGCCCAGCCACATGTTGGCGCTGGTCAGCATCACCCCCTTGGGGCGACCGGTCGAGCCCGAGGTGTAGAGGATGGCGGCGAGCGCGCGCGGATCATGGCTGGAGGCGGGCAGTGCCGCACCCTGTGACAGAACATCGGCGACCAGCGCGGCATCGTCGAGCACCGTGCAGCCGGCCGGTACATCGCCCTCCACCAGCGAACCGGCGCGGGCGGGATTGGAAATCAGCAGCCGGGCGCCACTGTCGGCGAGGATATGCGCGACCTGTGCACGCTTGAGCAGCGGGTTGACCGGCACATGCACGAGGCCGGCGCGGACCGCCGCCAGCGGCATCAGGCAGGCCAGCATGGTCTTGCCCAGCCATGTCGCCACACGGTCTCCGGAAGCAAAGCCCTGCGCGGCAAGCAGCGCGGCGAGCCGGCCGACCCGGCGATCGAGCTCTGCATGGCTGACCGGCGCGTCCTTGAGCAGCAGCGCGGGCGTATCGCGCGCGCCCGTCAGCGCCAGATGATCGATCGGGCGCACATCCCCCCACAGATCATCACGCTTGGTTAAATCATCGGCCATAGAAGCGGGCAGGACTCGCGGATCGAACGGAAAGGTCATAGGCGTTTAGCATGACGGCAGAGGGTGAATATCATTCTAACTTTGCCGCGGCGAGGGCGCAGGGGGCGGAGGCGCTGGGCCTGCCGAACGACTCAGCTATCGCCGGAGCCGCAGGCCAGCATCATGCCTTCGATCGTATCGCCTGGTTCGAGGCGCTGCACGGCGGCTGCCTGGCCGATGCCGAACCGCTGATCGCGCACGCCCGCCACGGCGATAGCGCGGTCTGGCTGTTTCTGGTGCGACGGGGGGCACGGGTTGCGGCGCTGTCCAACTATTACAGCTTTGCCTGGCGGCCGGTGTGGCAGGGGCCAGTGCGCACGGCGGCGCTCGATGCGCTGGCGCGGGGGCTGAAAGCCCATGGCGAGATGCTCGACCTCGGCCCGCTTCCGCAGGAGGATGGCAGCGCGGCGCTGGTGGCAGGGGCGCTGAAGCGCGCCGGCTGGGTGGTCGATGTCGCCGCGACCGGCGCCAACCACTGGCTGGACACGCAAGGGCGCAGTTTCGACGCTTGGTGGGCGGCCCGTCCGGGCGCGCTGCGCTCGACCGTACAGCGCAAAGGCAAGAAGGGCCTCGTCGCGCTCGAAATCCATCATGATGTCAGCGACGCGCTATGGGACGATTATGAGGCAGTGTACCGCGCAAGCTGGAAGCCGCCGGAGAGCCACCCAGATTTCATCCGCGCCTGGGCCAAGCGGGAAGCGGCGCAAGGCACGCTGCGTCTGGGCATCGCCCGTATCGACGGCACGGCGGTGGCAGCGCAATTCTGGATGGTCGATGACGGCATCGCCTATATCAACAAGCTGGCGCACGTCGCCGGCCATGATGCGCTGTCGCCCGGCACGCTGCTGACCCACGCGCTGTTCCGCCACGCCTTCGACGTCGACCGGGTGACGCGGATCGATTTCGGCACCGGCGACGATGGCTACAAACGCGACTGGATGGAAGCGAGCGCGCCATTGATGACGGTGCGGGCGTGGAATCCGGCGGCACCGGCGGCCTGGCCATCGCTGGCCAAGCATCTGGCCAAACGGGTTGCGGCGCGGGTGCGCCCGCGCTAGCGCGGCGCTCCGATACGGCAAAAGCGCGAGGGTCCGGGGACGTTATGACTGACGATAGCGGTGTGGTTGAGGAAACGGTGCGCGCGACCCTGGTCGATATCCTCGGCCTCGACGAAGCGCGCGTTGCCACGTTCGACGAGACCACCGCGCTGTTCGGCGCGCTGCCCGAACTCGATTCGATGGCGGTCGCGACGCTGCTCACCGAGCTGGAGGATCGCCTCGGCATCACCATCGATGACGATGACGTCGATGTGGAGATGTTCGAGACCTTCGGCGCGCTGGTTCGCTTTGCCGAGAGCAAGGCGCTGGGGTGATTGATCATTTTCCTTCGTCACTCCTGCGCAGGCGGGAAGCCATCACCGGACGGCGCGCTTGGCGCGGACATCGGATGGATTCGCGCCTGCGCAGGAATGACGAGCGTTAGAGTTTCGAGGCGGTGAGCCCCGAACACTGCCTGCGCTTCCCCGGCACGCCCGGCGCGCCGACCATCCTCATCCTTCCGCCGCTGTTCGATGAAGCCAACCGCCTGCGCCGCACGCTGGTGCTGACCATGCGCGCCCTGAGCGCGCGCGGGGTGGCAAGCCTGCTGCCCGATCTGCCGGGACAGAATGACAGCCTGGTGCCGACCGAGGCGGTGACGCTGGCCGACTGGCGGACCGCGCTGGCCGCTGTGGCTGCCGCCGAGCCGGGGCCGCTACTGGTCGCGAGCTGGCGCGGTGGGGCGTTGATCGACGATGCAGCAAGCGGGGCTATCGGCTGGTGGCGGATGGCGCCGGTGGCGGGCGCGAGCCTGGTCAAGACCATGATCCGCACGCGCATCGCCGGCGAAAAGGAGGCAGGCCGCACCGTCTCCGCCGAGGATCTGCGCGCCAGCGCTACCGACGGACCTGTCGAACTGGCCGGCAATTTTCTCAACGCTGCCATGCTGATGCAACTCGATGCTGCCACGCCGGCTGAAGTGACGCCACTGCGCAGCGTGACGGTCGGCTCCGGCGAGGGCAAGCTGCCCGGCAGCGCGCTGTGGCTGCGCGCCGAGCCGGGAGAGGATGCGGCGATGGCCACAGCGATGGCAGCGGACCTCCACAACTGGGCGATGACATGCGCCGCTGGCTGAGCTTCACGGTCGAAGGCGCGACCTGCGCGGCGACGCTGGACGAGGCGGCGGGCACGCATGGCCTGCTGATCGTTTCCGGCGGCAATGAAGTGCGCAGCGGCGCGCATCGCGGCATGGCGCGGCTGGCGGCAGCAGTCGCCGCGGCAGGCCATCCGGTGCTGCGCTTCGACCGGCGCGGTGTCGGGGACAGCGAGGGCGAGAACCGGGGTTTCGAACAGTCGGGAGAGGATATTGCCGGGGCTCTGGCGCTGTTCCGCGCCACATGCCCACAGCTCACCCGCATCACCGCCTTTGGCAACTGCGACGCGGCGGCCGCCCTGCTGCTGCACCGCCGGGCCGGTGGCGCGGACGCATTGTTGCTCGCCAATCCCTGGACCATCGACCAGCCGGGCAACGCTGACGAGGGTGCCGGCGGCGCAGACGGCCTGCCCCCACCCGCCGCGATCCGCGCACGCTATGCCGCCAAGCTCAAGGATCCGCGCGAATGGCTGCGGTTGCTGCGCGGCGGGGTCGACCTCGGCAAGCTGGCGCGCGGACTGCGCTCCGCCAGCGCCACACCCGCTGCGAGCGGTCTGGCGGCGCACCTCGCAGCGGCGTTGGAGCGCGCCGATTGCCCGGTCAACGTGCTGCTCGCGAGCCGGGACGGAACGGCGCAGGCGTTCGCCGCCGCCTGGGAGTCGGCTGCTTTTGCGGCGGTGCGCGGCAAGGCGGCCGTCGAGACGATCGACAGCGCATCGCACGGCTTTGCCGATGCGCAAGCGCGCGCGTGGCTTGAGTCGAAGATAGTGGCGGCGCTCGGCGCCACCAGCTGACGGCGATGTGACCATCCTCACCGCGTGACGGCGGCAGAAGCGCTAGGTCGTAAACTCATAAAATGCGCGTTCGAGGCGGTGAAATGGCGGAGCCGAAGGCCAGCGTAGCTGAACATATCGGGTTCATGCGGCCGCCGCGGGTGGTGGTTCCACCTGCAAGGCCGCGTGGACCCGAGATCGAAGCCATTTCACCGCCCCGAAGGGGTTCGACCCATTTTGTCCAGAGCTGCGTCGGCAAGCGTTGAAATATGGACATATTCCTGCCGCTTGCCTCCTAGTCCTGAACAAAATGGCCTCGAACCTCGAACGCGCACTTTATGAGTTTACGACCTAGCCTGCCGTTCAATGCCATCAGTGGGGAACGGAGCATGCCCAGACCATCAAAGCGTGCGATCGAGTTCATCATTTCGTTCGAGGTGACCAGCCGCGCGGTCTATGAGCGTCGCTATTGCAGCGTCATCTGGCCCGAGGGGCAATCGGGCATCACCATCGGCGTCGGCTACGATCTGGGCTATGTGACCCGCGCCGAGATGGTCGCGACTTGGGGGCCGCACCTTGCCCCGACGATGATCGAGGCGCTGAAGTCAGCCGTCGGCAAGAAGGGCGCCGATGCCAAGGCGCTGCTCTCGGGGCTGAAACCGCAGGTCGATGTGCCGTGGGAGGCCGCCTATGCCGTGTTCCGGGACAAGACACTGCCGAAATTCGAGGCCGCGACGATCTCCGCCCTGCCCAACACCGACCGTCTGTCCCCCGACAGTTTCGGCGCGCTGGTCTCGCTGACCTTCAATCGCGGGCCGAGCTATGGGCGGGCACGCTCCGCCAACGACCCCACCGACCGGTATCGCGAGATGCGTGCGATCAAGATGCACATGACGGCACGCGACTTCGCGGCGATTCCGGCAGAAATCAGGGCCATGCAGCGGATCTGGCCGACAGTGGCAGGGCTGCAGCGCCGCCGCCGCGAGGAAGCCAAGCTGTTCGCCGACGGGCTCGACTGAGCGCGGGGGCTTCAGCCCTGCCCGCCGAAACCGAAGGCGAGGAAATCGGGAACCGGGCCGTTCCAGGCGCCGTCTTCTTCGGCATCCTGCTGCTGATAGCGCGGCGGACGGCCGGACCGGTCTTCGCGCGGCGCGTCGCCCCCACGTACGGGCTTCGCCTTGGACTTTGGCTTGGCCTTGGGCTTGTCTGCAGCCGCGGTCTTTTCCGGTGCGGGCTGGTCGTCGACCGGCGCGGCCGGCGTGTCCTTCGCCTTGCGGCGCTTGTCGCCCTTGGCGGGCGCAGCCTTTGCCTTGGGCTTGGCGTCGCCCTCCTCCGCCGCCGGTGCCTTGCTGCCGACGCTCTCATCCCACGGGATTTTGACGCCGATCAGCTTCTGGACATTGTCGATGGCCTCGGCGTCGCGGTCGGTGACCAGTGTGAAGCTGTGCCCCTTGGCCCCGGCGCGCCCTGTTCGGCCGATGCGGTGGACATAATCGTCCGGATGCCATGGCGTATCGTAATTGATGACGTGGCTGACGCCCTTGACGTCGAGCCCGCGCGCGGCGACGTCCGAGGCGACGAGGATGTTGATCGTCCCCGCCTTGAACCGGTCGAGCTCGGCGATGCGGCTCGACTGGTCCATGTCGCCATGGATTTCGCCGGCGCGATAGCCGTCCTGCTTCAGGCTCTTGGCGAGATCGCGCACCATCGTCTTGCGGTTGCAGAAGATGATTACCGATTTGTCGGCATCGTCGCCGAGCAGGCGGCGGACCGCCTTGCCCTTGTCGCGCTCGCTGACCTTTACCAGCGCCTGGGTGATGTTGAGGTTGGTGCTGGCCGGGCGCGCCACTTCCACCGAGCGCGGGTTGCTGAGGAACTTGTCCGCCAGCTTCTTGATCGGCGGCGGCATGGTGGCCGAGAACAGCAGGGTCTGCCGGTCCTTGGGCAGCTTGGTGCAGATTTCCTCGATGTCGGGGATGAAACCCATGTCGAGCATGCGGTCGGCTTCGTCGATCACCAGCAGCTTGCAGTCGTTGAGCATGATCTTGCCGCGCTGGAACAGGTCCATCAGCCGCCCGGGCGTGGCGATCAGCACGTCGACGCCCTTTTCGAGCGTCTTGACCTGATCTCCCATCTGCACGCCGCCGATCAGCAGCGCCATGCTGAGCTTGTGATACTTGCCGTATTTCTCGAAATTCTCGGCGACCTGCGCGGCAAGCTCGCGGGTCGGTTCGAGGATGAGGCTGCGCGGCATGCGGGCGCGGGCGCGCCCTTCGGCGAGAATGTCGATCATCGGCAGCACGAAGCTGGCCGTCTTGCCGGTGCCGGTCTGGGCGATGGCGATCAGATCGCGCATCATCTGCACCTGCGGGATGGCGGCGGCCTGGATCGGCGTCGGCTCGCTGTAGCCCGCCTCGGTTACGGCGCGCAGCAATTCATCGGAAAGGCCGAGATCGGCAAAATTCATTCAGTCGCGCTTTCAGGCAGAGTCGGGGCGCGTCATCCAACGTCCGGAGAAGGTCCGGCGTAACGCTGCGCTTGCCCTGCGCGCCTAGGCGCAACGGGCGAAAAGTCAAGCGATTTGGCCTCGCGCGCGGCCGCCTGCGCTTTGACTTGGCGCGGCGATTGCCGCAGAGCAGGGCCATGCCCGACGCCCGCCTGCTCGACGATCTCGCCGCCCTGCTCGGCCCCAAGGGCTATACGGCGGATCAGGCGGACATGGCGCCGTGGCTCAGCGACTGGCGCAGGCGAGTGCATGGGCGGGCCGCGGCGATGCTGTCCCCTGCCTCTACTGCGGAGGTGCAGGCGGTGGTGCGGTTGTGCGCGGCGGCGGGCGCGAGGCTGACGTTGCAGGGCGGCAACAGCGGCCAATGCGCGGGCGCGACGCCCGATACGGGTGGCGAGGCGCTGCTGCTGTCGCTCAGGCGGATGAACCGCATCCGCAGCCTTGATGCCGATGCCATGCTGCTCAAGGGCGATGCCGGGGTGATCCTGGTCCACGCGCATGAGGCGGCGCAGGCCGCCGGCTTGCGTTTTCCGCTGACACTGGGCGGCAAGGGATCGGCGACGCTGGGCGGGCTCGTCTCCACGAACGCAGGCGGCACGCAGGTGCTGCGCCACGGCACCATGCGCGCACTGACCGCGGGGCTGGAAGTGGTGCTCGCCGACGGCAGCCTGCTCGATCTGATGACCCCGCTCGCCAAGGACAATCAGGGGCCGGACCCCAAGCAGATCTTCATCGGCGCGGAAGGCACGCTGGGCATCGTCACCGGTGTCGCGCTGCGGCTGGTGCCGGGGGTGGCGGCACGCGCGGTCGGCTGGCTGGCGGTCGATTCGCCCAGCCAGGCGCTGGCGGTGCTGCGCGCGCTCGAAGCGCGGGTCGGCGCCGCGCTGGAAGGGTTCGAACTGATTCCGCAACAGGCGCTCAATCACGTGGTGATGCATGTGCCGGGCACCCGCGCGCCGCTTGCCGCGCCTTCGCCCTGGCATGTGCTGGTCGAGCTGGTCGCCGACGCGCCGGGCATCGACCCGGCCGCCCGGCTGGCCGAGGCGCTGGAAGCGTTGCTCGAGGCGGATCTCATCGACGATGCGACCATCGCCGCATCCGAGGCGCAGGCCGAAGCCTTCTGGAAGCTGCGGGACGCAATTTCCGAGGCAGAGCGCGCCATCGGCCCCGCCATCCAGCATGACATCAGCGTGCCTGTGGCGGCGATGCCCGACTATATCGAAACCGTGCCCGGCAAGATCGCCGCCGCCTTCCCCGGCGCCACCAGCCTCGCCTTCGGCCATCTTGGCGACGGCAATGTGCATTATCACGTCCGCCCGCCTGCGGGTGTGGACGGAGAAGGAAACGTCTGCCCGCCTGCGGGTGTGGACGCAGAAGGAAACGTCCGCCCGCCTGCGGGTGTGGACGCAGATGGGAACGTCCGCCCGCCTGCGAGTGGCAATGCGGAAGCGTGGATTGCGGCGCATGGCCCTGCCGCCAGCCGGCTGGTCTATGACGAGGCACTGGCCCGGGGCGGCTCGATCAGCGCCGAACATGGCATCGGCCGCGTCAAGCGCGACCTGCTCGGCGAGATCGGCGATCCCGCGCGGATGGCGGTGCTGCGCGCGCTCAAGGCAGCGATGGACCCGGCGGGAATGCTCAACCCGGGCGTGCTCGTGCCGGAGTGATGGCCTGGGGGGTGGGCTGCGCCCTCCCCCGGCCCCTAGCTCAAGCGGGATGGGGGATCAGGGAATAGCATCACCGCCAAGGTCAACGTGCGCGCGATTCCCGCCCCGCCTTGCACATGCGCGCCGTGCGCAATAAAGGCGGCGCTTCGTTCGGGGGCGGTGTCTGCCCTTCCCGGCTGACAACAGATTCGTGATGGAGTGACCCCGCATGGCCACCGTGCCCAATTTGCCGTTGTTCTTCAAAGACCTGGTGCCGCTGTCGACCAGCCAGCACCAGGGCTGGAAAATCCAGACCCAGTCGAAGGCGCCGTTCCTGGTCGGCCAGCATGCCCTGCCGGTGACGGTCGACGAATTCGTCTCGGTCGCCCGCCATTTCCCGATCGTCTTCTCGTCGGGCAACCAGTCGGTTCCGCTGGCGCTGATGGGCCTCAACGAAGGCGTCAACATGTTCGTCGAGGACGACGGCTCGGTCACCAAGCCGGTCTACATCCCCGCCTATGTGCGCCGCTATCCGTTCCTGCTCGCCAAGCTGCGCCCGGAAACCGATGAGCTGTCGCTGTGCTTCGATCCGTCGGCGCCCGGCATCGGCCCGGATGTCGACGGCCAGCCGCTGTTCGACGGCGACCAGCCCTCGCAGGCGACCAGGGACATCCTCAATTTCTGCCAGCAGTTCGAAGAAGCCGGCCTGCGCACCGCCGCCTTCATGGACGAGCTGAACAAGCTCGACATCCTGATGGACGGAGAGGTCGCCATCCAGGCCGACGGCCAGGAAAAGCCGTTCGTCTATCGCGGCTTCCGCATGGTCGACGAAGAGAAGCTGAAGGAACTGCGCGGCGACACGCTGCGCAAGATCAGCCAGAGCGGCATGCTGCCGCTGCTCTATGCCCACCTGTTCTCGCTGCAGCTGATGCGCGACATCTTCGGCATGCAGATGGCAGCCGGCAAGATGCCCGTTCCGGATCTGCTGCAGCCGGTCAACTGAGTCCGATCGATCGAGGATGGCGGGCGGGCCTTGCAACCCGCCTGTCATCGTCCTATCTTCCAAAAGTCACCTCCCCGCCGGATCCCCCCCTTTCCGGCTTGGTGACAGATGCCCCTCGGGGTGTCTCCTCCCTGGACCCTGGCCGCCCTGCGAGCAATCGCAGGGCGGTTTTTTAATGGGTTGATGGCTGTTCCTGCCATCAGGGGGCGCTGCGTGCACCCGCATCATTCGGCGGCGACGGCCAATCCCGAATCGCGCCGTATCCACCCGTCGGCGGCAAGCGCCATGGTCGATAGCAGCGCGGAGAGCGCCGCGACAGCAGACGGCAGCGGCTCCTGCCCGGCATCGAGATAGAGGCTGCGGTCGATTTCGATCTGCAGCGCCTCCACGCCCGACCCGCGCCGACCGTGACGGGCGATGCCATGCGCTCCGGCATAGGGTGCATTGCGGGCCACGCGCAGCCCGCTGCCCTCGGCGATGCCGAGCAGCAGCTCGACCAGCTCGGGCGAGGCCGTCTGGCCATAGCGATCGCCGATAACCAGTTGCGGCCCCGCGTCCGGCTGCTGCGGCATGCTGTGCAGATCGACCAGCAGCGCCGCGCCATGGGCATTGCGCGTTGCCTCCAGCATCGTGCCGAGCTGGCGGTGCCACGGCCGGTGCACGGCCGCCAGCCGTGCCTCGACCTCGTCCACGCCGATCCGCTCATGCCACAGCGCGCCGAAGCGGTGCAGCCTGACCGGTACCAGCCCCAGCCCGGCACGGACGCGGCTGCTCGGCGGCGTGGTCGGCAGCGCATCATGGACCAGTTGCGAGTCCCACTCGTCCTCGTCGCGGTTGAGATCGATGACCGCGCGCGCGACATGCGCCACCAGCACCGCAAAGCCCTGCGCTGCCAGCGGCAGAGCGAGCGCGTCGGCGTGGCGGTCCTCCAATGTCCGCAGCACGGCGAGCGGCGCGCGGGCACGACGCACGATCTCGGGCGGATAGAGCCGCCCGGCGTGCGGCACGGACAGCAGGACCGCACGCGGTGAGGGCTGCGGGCCGTGCAGCGCATAGGGGGTATCGCTCATCCCCGCACGAAAGCAGCAATCGGGGACGATTGCCAGCGGCGGCGCCTGACAAAGCGCCAGGGGGGTAGAATCTGTTAAGCCACACGCGCTATCACCCGCCCCGGGGATGATTGCCGCTGCACCGGCGGCCGATGGAGACTCTCGGGACCATGATTCGCATTTTGCTGGCCGAAGACGATGACGCCATGCGGACCTATCTGGCCCGGGCGCTGGAGCGCAGCGGCTATCATGTCTCGACCGCCGCGACCGGGCAGGAGGCGCTGGCGCTGGTCGAATCCGGCACGTTCGACCTGTTGCTGACCGACATCGTGATGCCCGAGATGGACGGCATCGAACTGGCGCAGATGGCACAGAAGCTCGACCCTGCGCCAAAGATCATGTTCATCACCGGCTTTGCCGCGGTCGCGCTGCACGCCAATGATGCGGTGCCGGAAGCGCGGTTGCTGTCCAAGCCCTTTCACCTCAAGGATCTGGTGGGGCAGGTCGACAGCCTGTTCGCGGGCGTGCGCGGCATCGACGCCGGATGAGTCAAAATTTCGCCGCCTGGCGTCTTGCCAAGCGCGGCCGGGCGCTCTAGAGGCGCCTCTCCCGAGTGGGCGTGTAGCTCAGTGGTAGAGCACTGTGTTGACATCGCAGGGGTCGCAAGTTCAATCCTTGCCACGCCCACCATTTTCTCCCCAACGCGATGTCAGGCGGCACAGGCCGCCCTCACCTGTCAGCGGAAATTGTCGGCGTAGGCCTGCAGCTTGAGCGTGCGCGACGGAGTCGGCACGACATGCGCGTCGATGCCCTGCTTGTCGGCATAGGCACGCGCCGCATCGATGCTGTCGAAGGTCAGCCGCACCTGCCGCTGCGTATCGCCGCTGCCGGCCCAGCCCATCAGCGGATCGGCGCGCCGCGCCTCGGCCGGCGCGAATTCCAGCACCCAGCGGCGCGAGCGGGCGCGGCCCGATTGCATGGCATTCTTGGGTTCCTGAAAGATGCGGGCCTGCATGGCTGTTCCATTTCAAAGCCGTAGCCCTGAGCCTGGCGAAGGGCGCTCCTCGGTACTGCGAAGCGCCCTTCGCCAGGCTCAGGGCTACGGGTGTTTATTCCGGCTTTGCTTAGCGAAGGTTCCAGCCCGCTTCAACCGGCAGACCGCCGCGCATCGGCCGCCTTGGTGCGCAGCATGGCCGCTGCTTCCCACGGCCTCTCCGGCCAGGGATGGCGCGGGTAGCGGCCGCGCATCTCGCGCGCGACATCGGCCCAGCTGCCACGCCAGAAGCCCGGCAGATCGCGTGTCGTCTGGATCGGGCGACCCGCCGGCGACGTCAGGCTGAGCACCAGCGGCACCGGCGGCTGGCCGATCGCCGGATGGCTTTCCAGCCCGAAGAAGGCCTGCACGCGCGCGGTGACGGTGGGGCCCGCCTCGGCGGCATAATCGATGGCATGGGTCGACCCCGCTGGGGTGCGGAAATCGGCGGGCGCGAGCCGGTCGAGCGTCTGGCGCTGGTCCCACGAAAGCAGGCCAAGCAGCACATCATGCAGCGCACCATCGCCGATATCGCCGAGCCGCCGCTTGCCGGCGAGCAGCGGCGCCAGCCAGGTATCGAGCGTGGCGGCAAGCTGCATGTCGCTCAGCGCATCCAGCCCGGCAAAGGCGGAGCGCGCCTTCAGCGCCAGCGCCCGGTCGCCCCAGCCGAGCAGCGCGATGCCGCCATCGCGCACCGCCGCCAGCAGCAATTGCGCCGGGTCGCCGCCCTGCGGATCGGGCGCCCGGGCCAGCGTGATCGCCCCCAACCGGCGTTCGCGCAGCGCCTCGACCCGGTCGGCCGCCGTATCGTAGCGGGCGGTGCGGCGGGTCTCGCCGTGGAGCGCGATCCAGTCTTCGACCAGCGCCGCATCCATCGGCGCGGCAGACAGGATGCGCGCGCCGGCAGCGGCGCCCTGCACATCGGCAACCGCCAGCCATTCGCCAGCGGCAAGCGGCGAGGCACCATCGAGCCGGTAGCCGCGCCCGCCGACGCTGGCCCAATCCTCTCCCGCGGCATTGCGGCGGCGTGCCACGCGATCGGGATAGGCGGTCGCGATCAGCCGGGCGATGCGCCGGTCGAGCGGCTCGCTCTGGTCAGGCGGCGCAGCAGGCAGGGACGCGGCCCAGCGCCGCGCGGTCTGCCGCGCTGCCTCCGCCCTGCCCCCGCGCTCGTGTCGCCAGCGGCCATGGCGGCGGGCGATATCGGCATCGCGGCCGCCCAGTCCGCGCTCAGAGAGCAGCATGGCGAGTTCGGCGGCGAGCATGCCAGACCCCATCGCCGCGCCTTCCAGCAGCATGTGCGCAAGCGGCGGCGGCAGCGGCAGCGCGGCGATGGCGCGGCCATGCTCGGTGATGCTGCCCTCTGCCGTCAGCGCGCCGAGCCGGACCAGCCGCGCCCGCGCCTCGGCCAGCGCCGGGGCCGGCGGCGGATCGAGCCACGGCAGGCGCGCCGGATCATGCTCCCCCCACGCCGCGCAGTCGAGGCAGAGCGGCGCCAGATCGGCCTCGAGAATCTCGGGCGGGTCGAAGTGCGGCATCCCGCCGGTCGCGGCTTCCTCCCACAGGCGATAGGCGACCCCCGGCCCCTGCCGCGCCGCGCGCCCGGCGCGCTGCGTGGCTGACGCCTGGCTGGCGCGCTCGGTCACCAGCCGCGCGGTCGCGGCGGCGATGTCGAAGCGGGCGCGGCGGGCCAGCCCCGAATCGACGACGATGCGCACCCCGTCGATGGTCAGGCTGGTCTCGGCAATGCTGGTGGCCAGGATGATCTTGCGGCGGCCTTGCGGATCGGGGCGCAGCGCGGCGCGCTGGTCCGCCGGTTCGATCTGGCCGTGCAGCGGGTGGAGCGCGTGCGGCAGGCCGGCCAGCCGCTCGGCGGTCCGCTCGATCTCGCGCACGCCGGGCAGGAAGGCGAGGATGTCGCCCTGCGCCTGCTCGGCCAAGGCCCGGCGGATCGCTGCGGCCATATCCTCCTCCACGCTGCGCGCAGCGTTGCGGCCGATGTGATGCAGTGTCAGCGGGTGGCTGCGCCCTTCGCTGGCGATGACCGGCGCACCCGCCAGCAGCGCCGCAAACCGCTCGCCATCGAGCGTCGCCGACATGGCGAGTATCCTCAGATCGGGCCGCAGCGCGCCCTGCGATTCGATGGCAAGCGCGAGGCCGAAATCGCTGTCGAGATTGCGCTCATGCACCTCGTCGAACAGCACTGCCGAGACGCCGGCAAGCTCGGGATCGGCGATGATGCGGTTGCGGAAAATGCCCTCGGTCAGCACCAGCAGGCGCGTCGCGGCCGACTGATTGCTGTCGAGGCGGGTGGCGTAGCCGATGGTACGACCGACCGGCTCGCCCAGCAAGTCGGCCATCCGCTCGGCCGCCGCGCGTGCGGCGAGGCGGCGGGGGGAGAGCAGCAGGATCTGGCCGCTGCACCAAGGCTGATCGAGCAGCGCCGGGGCCACTGCCGTGGTCTTGCCCGCCCCCGGCGGCGCGATCAGCACCGCGCTGGCGCGCTGCGCCAGCACGTCGAGCAAGTGCGGCAGCACGGCGTGGATCGGCAGCGCGCTCATGCGGCCGGATAGGCGAGCAGCCGCAGCCTCTCCCTCATGAACCAGCGGGCGAGCATCAGCACCGATACCACCGCCAGCCCGGCGGCGAGGCCCAGCCACACGCCGACCCCGGCGAGCGGGGTGTGGAAGGCGAGCGACCAGGCGACCACGAAACCGACCGCCCAATAGCCGAAGGCCGCGAACAGCATCGGCCAGCGCGTGTCCTGGATGCCGCGCAATATCGCCGCGCCGATCGCCTGGGTGGTGTCGACCAGCTGGAACAGCGCCGCGACCAGCGTGAAATGCACCGCGAGCACAAAGGTCGCGGCGGCGGCCGGATCGCGCGCATCGATGAACAGCCCGACCAGGGGGCGCGCGGCGAGCGCGATGAACAGCGACAGCAAAGTGGCGATGGCGAGGCCGAGCAGGATGGCGGTGCGCCCGGCGCGCGCCACCCCGGCCCGGTCCCCGGCCCCATGCGCCAGCCCGACCCGCACCGTCGCCGCCTGCGCGACGCCGAACGGCAACTGGAAGGCGAGGCTGGCGATCTGGATCGCCACCGCATGCGCTGCCAGCGGCGATTTGCCGAGAATGCCCATCAGGAACACCGCCGCATTGAACACGGTCACCTCCATCGCCAGCGTGACGCCGATGGGGAGGCCGAGCCGCAGGAGCTGGCCCAGCCGCACCGGGTCCGCGCGCCAGAATCGGCCGAACAGGCGGAAACGGCGGAAACGCCGGTCAATCAGGATATACCCTGCCAGCCCGACGAACAGCAGGCTGTTGGCCACTGCATTGGCAATCGCCGCGCCTTCGAGCCCCAGCCCAGGCCAGTCGCCCAGCCCGAATACCAGCGGCACGCAGGTGACCAGATTGAGCAGCACCGCTGCACCCGTCACCATCAGCGCGGCGAGCGGGCGTTCGAGCGCTGTGACAAAACAGCGCAGCACGATGAACATCAGGAAGGGCAGGATACCCCACATGGCGATGCGCACGAAGCCGGTGGCGGCGCGCGCCAGCTCCGGATCCTGACCGAGCAGGCGGAACAGAAGGTCGGCGTTCCACAGTGCGAGCCACATCGGCAGGGTGACCAGCACCGCTGCCCACAGCCCCTGCCGGACGGTGCGCCGCACCTCGCGGACGCTGTGCCGCGCCCTGCCCCGCTCGGCGGAAACCAGCGGCGCGACTGCGGTCATCACGCCGATGCCGAAAATGGCAAAGGCCCACATCAGGTTGAGCCCCAGCGCTGACGCCGCCAGCGCATCGACCGAATAGCGGCCAAGCACCACCACATCGGTGGTGTGGATCGCCATCTGCGCGATCCCGCCCAGCACCAAAGGCCACGCCAGCCGGGCAGTGGCAGCGAGTTCCTCACGATTGGCGGTGCGCGCAGTCATCGCCCGCGATTAGGCGCTCATTCCCCCTATGCGAAGGGCCGGCCAAAAAAATTCGCGGCTGGTGCAGCCGCCATGGCACTCCCGTCACAGGCGCGCGTTACCGATGGCCGAAACCGCCCAACTTCAGGAGACATCCCATGGCCAAGCTTTTGTCCCAGTTCACCATCACCCGCGCCAGCGGCGGCGACTATCTGCTCAGCATCGATACCGACGATGGCGAGACGCTGGAGTTCGAAGCCAGCTACGACCAGCTCGACCTGATGGTCGAGGCACTCGACGAGCAGCTCAACAGCGATGAAGACGATGCTCTGGACGTCGACGACGAGGATGACGACGCCGACAAGGACGACTGAGTCCGGCCGGCCCCTGGCGGCTCAATAGCCGCGCGCGACCGCGAACTCGGCGGCTTCCGCCAGCGCGGCGCGCGCCTGGCTCGCCGGGAAGATGGCCAGCGCATCGATAGCCCGGCGCGCATAGTGGCGCGCGCGCTCCAGCGTGTCGGCGATGGCGCCGTGCCGGTCGAGCAGCAGCTTGGCCTCGGCGAGATCGGCATCGCTGGTGCGATGGCCGAGCATCGCCGCCTCCCAGAAGGCGCGCTCGGCAGCATCGCCGCGCGCATAGGCAAGGATCACCGGCAAGGTCACCTTGCCGTCGCGGAAATCGTCGCCCACTTCCTTGCCCATTGCCTCGGCGTCCGAGACATAGTCGATCGCGTCGTCGACCAGCTGGAAGGCGATGCCGAGGTTACGGCCATAGGCATCGAGCGCGAGTTCGACAGCCTCGTCGCGCTCGGCGACCACGGCAGCGATACGGCAGGCGGCGGCGAACAGCGCCGCCGTCTTCGCGCCGATGATGTCGAGATACACGTCCTCGCTGGTCGTTACCTGCCTCTGTGCGGTCAACTGGCTGACCTCGCCCTCGGCAATGACCGCGCTGGCGTGCGAGAGGATGCGCAGCACCTTGAGGCTGCCGTCCTCGACCATCAGTTCGAACGAGCGGCTGAACAGGAAATCGCCGACGAGCACGCTCGCCGGATTGCCCCAGATGATGTTGGCGGTGCGGCGGCCACGGCGCAGGTCGGAGCCGTCGACGACATCATCGTGCAGCAAGGTGGCGGTGTGGATGAATTCGACCGCAGCGGCGAGCAGATGGTGGCGGGTGCCGCCATAATCGAGCAGCCGCGCACTGGCGAGCGTCAGCATCGGCCGCATGCGCTTGCCGCCGCCAGCGATGAGGTGGCCGGCGAGCTCGGGGATCAGCGGAATGTCCGATTGCATCCGGTCGAGGATGACGCTGTTGACCGCGCGCATGTCCGGCGCGACCAGCGCAATGATCGGGTCGAGCGAGGGGGGACGAGACGACTTCAAGGGAACAATCGTGGCGCTCATGGCGCACGCTCTGCCCGCGCCGTCACGTTGTGGCAATGGTTTTCCTGCTTGCCCTGCCCGGCAAAGCAGGCAATCTGGCCGCAACACACAGCAATCTGCAAGCGGGGTCGCAGAAATGGACGAACGGCTGACACGCTATCGCCAGAGCATCGACAATATCGATGCCGCGCTCGTCGCGATGCTGGCCGAGCGATTCAAGGTCACCCAGGCGGTCGGCCAGCTCAAGGCCGAACTGAAGCTGCCCCCCGCCGATCCGGGGCGGGAGACCGCGCAGATCGCCCGTCTGCGCCGGCTCGCCGCCGACGCCCAGCTCGACCCCGATTTCACCGAGAAATTCCTGCGCTTCATCATCGACGAGGTGATCCGCCACCACGCCAGCATGCAGCAGGGCTGAGGCTCAGCGCAGCACCGCCGCCCAGGCGTATCCGCGATAGAGCGGCGTGAAGTCGACCGTCCGGTCGCCCGCCGCACGCTCGAGCGCCTGCCGCAATCCGGCGCGCGACGTGACATGAAAACGGGCGAGCCACGCCAGCAGCGCCGCGCGAAAGGCACGCGGCAAGCCTTCCTGCTGGCCGAAATCGACGATGTGCAACGCGCCGTCCGCTTCCAGATGCCGCGCCGCCTCGGCAATCGCGCCCTGCCAGTCGGGGATCATCGACAGCGTATAGCTCTGGAAGATGCGGTCGAAAGCCGGTTCGTCGAACAGCGCCGCAGGATCGAAGCAGGCGGCATCGGCCGCGGCAAAGCGGATGCGGTGCGCCAGCCCGGCCTTGGCGGCATTGGTGCGCGCCGTCTCCAGCATCGCTTCGGAGATATCGAGCCCGAACAATCGCGCCTGCGGCCAGCGCCGCGCCGCGAGGATCAGGTTGCGCCCGGTGCCGCAGCCCACCTCCAGCACCGTGCCGCCATCGGGCACCGCCAGCCGGTCGATCAGCCTGTCCCGCCCGAGCAGATAATATTTGCGGGTCAGATCATAGATATGGCGCTGGCTGCGGTAGATCGCGTCCATGCGGCCGGCATGGCTGGCATCGAGCATGCTCAGCCCTTCAGCACATACAGATGCACCCCGCCGTAGATCGACGAGCGGTCGCGCGCGGTGAAGCCGAGCGATTCCTCGGCGCGATAGTCCCAGCGGTCGAGAATCGTATCGGGTACGCGGCCGGGCAGCAAAGTCGGCTCGGCGGCGGTGCGGAAGAGCACGCGCGCCCCTGGCTTGGCGGTGCGCGTGATCTCGCGCCACAGATCGGTCAGTTGCACGTCGGTCATCCAGTCCTGCGCATCGAGCAGGATGTAGCGGTCACGCGAGGCGTCGGGCAGCGTCGCCAGATGCTCGGTGAAATTGGCGTGGAGGAACTCGACCCGGTCGACCCGCCCGACCACATCCGCATAATGGCCGCGCATCAGATAGGGCGGCAGAGGCGCGTCACCGAAGCGGGCATAGCCGCGCCCGAATGCCTGCCAGGCGAAATAATTGTCGGCCAGCTCGAAATCGCAGGCCAGCTTTTCGAGGCGGCGGCGCAGCACCCGCGACATCTGCTCGTCGCCGGCCAGCGCCTCATATTGCGCGGGCGGAATGCCGAGACCGAACAGGGTGGCGGGCTGATCGCACAGCCAGCGCACGAACTTGCGGTCGAAGACGGGCGCGAGCTTTTCCTCGAAGATGGCGCGCTGCTCGTCGAGACTTTGCGCGCCAAGCATCGCCTTGAGATCGACACGATAGAGCTTCGCGACCAGATGCGCCGCGCCGATGAAATTGCCGAGCAGGCCGCGCTTGTAGATGCCCTTGGCAAAGCCGCCGATACGCTTGCGCCCGACGATGTCGCGCCCCTCCCAATAGCGACGCGTGGTCTCGTCGAGGTGCGGGCGGATGTACGCCTTGTAGGCGGCAATATTGGCCTTGCTGTCGGCTTCGGCAAAAAAGCGGTGGAAATGCGCATGATCGGGCAGATGCCGCGCGGCGGCGACCTTGAGCTTGCCGAGCGCGACATGCGCGGTGTTGAGGTCGACCGCGGTGATCGCGGCGGGATCGGCGGTCAGATAGGAGAGGACGTTGCAGCCGCCCGAGGCAATGGTGACGACATGGCAGTCGGGCGTAATCGCCAGCGCTTCCAGATCGACCACCGGGTCTTCCCAGATCTGCGCATAAACGAGGCCCTTGAAGGCAAAGGCGAAGCCGCGTTCGAGCAGCCCCGCCTTGCTGACCGCCTTGTTCTGGATGACCGCGCGGTCGATAACCTTGCCGTCGACGGCCTTGTGTGCGCCTGCCATGGATCTGTCTCCGACCTGTTGCGAAGCATATGCATCGCGGTTGCGACGCCCCTAGGTCGGTTTGATGGCAGTGACGCTACGGCGCGATGACAATAGCGTAACAAGACGGCACCCGGCTGCGGCCCCGGGGGGAAAAGAGCACGCAGCCGGGCACCGCCGGTCGATCAACCCGGCATCACGACCCGGTCGATGACATGGATGACGCCGTTCGACTGGGTGACGTCGGTCGCGGTGATGCGCGATGTGCCGCCGGTCGCGTCTTCGAGGACGAGGCGGTTGTGGCTGTCATAGCGCGCGGTCAGCTGCACCCCGGCGACGGTGGTGAAGGTGGCACGGCCACCGCCGGCGCGCACCGCATTGACGACATCGCTGGCCATGATCCGGCCGGGGACGACATGATAGGTGAGGATGCGGGTCAGCGTCGCACGGTTTTCCGGGCGGACCAGCGTCCCGACGGTGCCAGCGGGCAGACGGTCGAACGCGGCGTTGGTCGGCGCGAACACGGTGAACGGACCGGCACCGTTCAGCGTGTCGGCCAGCCCTGCGGCCTGTACGGCGGTTACCAGCGTCGAGAAATCGGGCAGGCTCGCCGCCTTGGCGACAATGGTCTCTCCGGTCGCCTGCGTCGCCGCGGCGGGGCGGGCATGGCCGTTGTGCTGGTGCGCGACGGCGGGGGCGGCGAGCAGCAAAGCGGCGACGGCTGCGGCGATGAAACGGGGGGTGGTCATGGCGTATCTCCGAAGTTGAACTGCATCGCTCGGGGGATGCGGGCGGAGATACGGGTCGGGCTGGACGATCGGATGCGGGGGGTAGAGAAAAATTCGTCATGGCGAGCGCAGCGAAGCAATCCAGGGCAGAGCAGCGCCGCTCCGGATTGCTTCGCTGCGCTCGCAATGACGTTAAAAACGGGCGGTGTATGTCAAATCAGATCGATCGCCCCGTCCGCGACAAAATCCGCGGATGGCCGCGCGCTCGGCGTGGCCGAGCGTGGCTCCATCGACAGCGAGAAATGCGCGCGGTCGTTGATCAGGCTTCGGTGCCCTTGCGCCACCATGATCACCGTCTCGCCGTCGCGCATGATCTGGCCGAGCGAGACGGGGGCGCCGCCGCCGGCAGGCACGACCCATAATTCCGGCTCGGTGGGCGTGGCGGGCATGCCAGTAGCGCGCACACGCAGCGTCGCGGTGGCGGGATCGTAGCGGGTGGCAATGCGCAGGCCCTCAATGGGGCCGGTGAGCTGCGCCACGGCATAGCTTTGCGACGCGGCCGGAAGCGGCTCGCCGCGCGGGATGGCGATGAACAGCGCCAGCGCCGCCGCGATTGCGCCCGAACCGATCGCCCCCGTCCGCCACCAGCGCAGTGATGCCGGGACAGCAGCGGGTGCGGAGGGCGCACCGATCCGCGCGGCGATGCCGTCCCATGCCGTCGCGGGCGGATCGACGTCTTCGATGGCATCGAACAGCCCCGACTGGTGCGCACGCCACTGTTCGACCCGCGCTGCAAAATCGCGGTCGGAGAGCATCAGCCGCAGCGCCTGCGCCCGTTCCTCACCCTCAAGCACGCCGAGTGCCAGTTCGCCGGCCATGGCGTCGCGATCTTGCGGGGAGAGAGGTTCAGCGTGCGTCATCGATACAGTCCTTGAGCGCCACCATTGCGCGCCTGATCCAGCTTTTCAACGTGCCCAGAGGTACATCCATGTGCGTCGCCAGCTCCGAATGCGACAGGCCATCGTAGAATGCGGTGCGCACCGCACGTGCCTGCTGCGGCTCCAGTCGGCCGATGCAGTCGAGAATATGATGGCGGGTCGAGCGGGCTTCCATGACGTCGAGCATATCTACGCTGGCATCCGCCGCATCGGATGCACCATCGCCCTCATCCTGCGCCAGCACGATGCCGTGCGCGCGCTTCCAGTCGATGGCCGAGTTGCGGGCGATGGTCGCCATCCAGGTGATCGGGCTGGCCCGCTCCGCATCGAACACCGCGGCCTTGCGCCAGATTTTGACGAACGCGTCCTGCAGCGCCTCCTCTGCCCCCGCCCGGTCGCCGGTGACGCGCAGGCAGATACCGAACAGCTTGGCCGAGGTCAGCCCATAGACCGACTTCAGCGCGTCGCTGCGCCCGGCGCCGACCTGCCCGAGCAGCGCCGCCAGCCGGGCCCGCGCCTCGCTCAAGCCGCTTCGGTCAGCACGGCCGCGAATGCGGCAGGATCGGTATTGCCGCCCGACAGCGTGACCAGTGTCGCGGGGCCAACTGGCACCTTGCCGGCGAGAACGGCGGCGAGCGCAACCGCGCCGCCTGGCTCAAGCACGACATGCAGCCGCGCAAACGCCAGACGCTGCGCGCTGCGCACCTCAGCCTCGCTGACCGAAACGGCGGTGACACCGCGCGCCTGCATCACGGCAAAATTGATCGGATAGGTAGCGGGCGTCTGCAACGCATCGCACGCGGTCGGCGGTGGATTGGCGACGCGCTGGATGCTGCCGGCTTCAAGGCTGCGGCCGACATCGTCCCAACCTTCGGGCTCGACGGCAAAGATCCGCGCATCGGGCAGCGCCAGCGCGATACCGGCGGTGAGGCCGCCGCCCCCGCAACAGGCGACGACGGAATCGAAGCTGGCACCGGTCGCCGCCTCGAGCTGTTCTGCGGCTTCGATGGCAAGGCTGCCCTGCCCCTCGATCACCCAGGGATCGCCGAAGGCATGCACCAGCGTGCGTCCGGTCTCCTCGACCAGTTGCCGCGCCACCGCATCGCGATCGACCCCGCCCGGCCGGTCATAAAGCACCACCTCGGCACCGAGCGCGCGGGTCGCATCGAGTTTCGCCTGCGGTGCATCATTGGGCATGACGATGATGGCGGGGATGCCGAGGCGCTGTGCCGCCCACGCCACGCCTTGCGCATGGTTGCCGCTCGACAGGCCGACCACGCCGCGCGCGCGGCCATCGGCGTCGAGATCGGAGAGGCGGTGCCAGCCGCCGCGAATCTTGAAGGCGCCGATGGGCTGCAGGCATTCGGCCTTGCACCAGATGGTCCGGCCGTCGACGTCGAGCGGCAGCAACGGCGTCGGCGGCAGGATTTCCGCGATCTTGGCAGCGGCGCGCAGCACGCCGTCACGGGTGGGAGCGCGCAGCGGATCGAGAAGGCTTTGATCGGTCATAGTCTGCCCCTATATGCCGCCGCCATGAGCGCGCAAAGGCGCATCCTTCAGGAGATTTCCCGGTGAGCAAGGTATTGGTGATTGGCGCGGGCGGCGTCGGTTCGGTCGCGGTGCACAAGATGGCGATGAATGCAGACATCTTCAGCCATATCACGCTGGCCAGCCGCACCAAGGCCAAATGCGATGCGATCGCCGAATCGGTGAAGGCGCGGACCGGCGTCACCATCGCCACCGCCCAGATCGATGCCGACGATGTCGCCGCCACCACCGCGCTGATCCGTGAGGTTCAGCCGAAGCTCGTCGTCAATCTCGCTTTGCCCTATCAGGACCTGCACATCATGGACGCCTGCCTCGCAGCCGGCGCGGACTATCTCGACACCGCCAATTACGAGCCGATCGACGAGGCCAAGTTCGAATATAAATGGCAGTGGGCCTATCAGGACCGCTTCGTCGCTGCCAAGCGGATGGCGCTGCTCGGCTCGGGCTTCGATCCCGGGGTGACCAGCGTCTTCACCATGTGGCTCAAGAAGCATCACTTCGCCCGCATCGACACCCTCGACATTCTCGATTGCAACGGCGGCGACCATGGCCAGGCCTTTGCCACCAACTTCAACCCGGAAATCAACATCCGCGAAGTGACCGCGCCGGCGCGGCATTGGGAGGATGGCGCGTGGGTCGAAACCCCCGCCATGTCGACCAAGGTCGCTTTCGACTTCGAAGGCGTCGGCCCCAAGAACATGTACCTCATGTATCATGAGGAGCTGGAAAGCCTCGCCACCCACCTGCCCGAATTGAAGCGCGCGCGCTTCTGGATGACCTTCGGCGACGAATATATCAAGCATCTGACCGTGCTGCAGAATGTCGGCATGACGCGGATCGACCCGGTGATCTATCAGGGCGTAGAAATCGTGCCGTTGCAATTCCTGAAAGCCGTGCTGCCCGAGCCTGCGTCGCTGGGCCCGACGACCAAGGGCAAGACCAACATCGGCTGCATCGCCACCGGCATAGACAAGGACGGCCAGCCGCTGACGATGTACATCAACAACATATGCGACCATGAGGATGCCTATGCCGAGACCGGCAACCAGGCGGTCAGCTACACCACGGGCGTGCCGGCGATGATCGGCGCCGCACTGATGGTGCAGGGCATCTGGGCCGGCGAAGGCGTGTTCAACATGGAACAGATGGACCCCGATCCGTTCATGGACATGCTGAACAAGCACGGCCTGCCGTGGCAGGTGAAGACGCTGGATGGACCGGTGGAGTTTTGAGGTGCCAGTCGGCTGGGCAGACATAGCGTTTCAACCCGGCCCAAATCTGGCGCTCGAGATACAGCAGGCGTGGGCATGGCTTTTGGGCGGTCGCCCATTTGCACCGTTCTTGTGCTCAAGACTGGGTGACGTCTTTTACGAGGCCGACGGGGGCGCGATCGAGCGGCTGAGTTGTTCCGATGGCAGCATCTCTGTGGCGGCGAGCAGTCGGCAGGAGTTCGACCGGCTTTGTAGCGAAGGTGCACCGGATATCGACATCTGGTTCGCGCCGGGTCTTGTCGAGCGGCTGCATGCTGCAGGCAAGAGGGCGGCACCAGACCAATGCTACGCCTTCGTGATCCTGCCGATTTTCAAACAATGCCGGTTCGAAGCGGACAATCTGAATCCGGTCCCTGCCCGCGAAGTTCTGGTTGGATTGGCGCATATCCTTCGCCAGTTGCATGACCTGCCGGACGGAAGTGCGGTGCAGATGAAGATAGTGGATTAGGTAGAACCATGGAAACTAAAGCCGGCGACCCCGGAGCATTCGCCCGCTTCGATCTGACGCGCGTGCCCTCGCCCGCCTTTGTCGTCGATGCGGCCAAGGTGCGTGCCAATCTGGCGGTACTGCGCGACATCGGTGACCGTTCGGGGGCGAAGGTGCTGGCAGCGCTCAAGGCCTTCTCCATGTGGTCGCTCAGCCGGACGGTCGCCGGGCAACTCGATGGCGTCTGCGCCTCCGGCCTCTACGAAGCCCGTCTCGGCCGGGAGGAATATGGCGGCGAGGTCGCCACCTATTGCGCCGCCTACAAGGCCGAGGACCTGCCCGAGATCCTGCGGTTGTCCGACCATATCATCTTCAACTCACCCGGCCAGCATCGCCGCTTCGCGCCGCTGCTCGATGCAGCGCGGGCAGCCGGCGAGACATTCGACGTCGGCCTGCGCATCAACCCTCTGCACAGCGAGGGCGAAGTGGCGAAATATGATCCGGCCGCACCCTGTAGCCGGCTGGGCTATCCCGTCGACCAGCTCACGCCTGAGGACATGGCCGGCATCGACGGCATCCACATGCACACGCTGTGCGAGCAGGATTTCCCGCCGCTCGCGCGCACTTGGGCGGCGGTAAAGCCGACGCTGGCACCGTGGTTCGGCCAGCTCAAGTGGATCAACTTCGGCGGCGGCCACCATGTCACCCGCGCCGACTACCAGATCGACGATCTGGTCGCCTTCCTCGCCGACGTACGCGCCGAAACCGGCTGCAAGGTAATGATCGAGCCCGGCGAGGCGGTCGCGCTCGATGCCGGCATCCTCGTCGGCGAAATCCTCGACCTGTTCGACAACGGCATGGCCATCGGCATCACCGACATCAGCGCCACCTGCCACATGCCCGACGTCATCGAGGCGCCCTATCGCCCGGCGATGCTGGGCGAAGAGGCAGAGGGCGCACCGGTCCGTCTCGGCGGCCCCTCCTGCCTCGCTGGCGACGTGATCGGCGATTACCGCCTGCCAGGCGGCGCGCAGGTGGGCCAGCGCTTCGCCTTCCTCGACCAGGCGCATTATTCGATGGTCAAGACCAACACCTTCAACGGCGTCCCCCTGCCCGGCATCTGGCTGTGGGACAGCGAGACCGACGAATTGGCGGAAATCCGCCGTTTCGGCTACGAGGATTTCAGGGGGAGACTATAATGCGGCAGCGCTTGATATCGTTCGTTTTCGCGGGACTGGCGCTCCCGTCCGCCTTAAGCGCACAATCTCCGGTCGCCACCGCTAGCGTCAATGCCTCGATGGCGCTGCAAACATCGCCGGATGGCACCCGCAGACAGCGCGACATGCGCGATGATTTCAATAGCTGCATTGCTAGACCCCAAACGATCACCCGACTGAACGCAGACCGCATTGCGGCGTGCGATCGGGCCCTTCGCGATCCATCGGACGATGTGCACGTCTGGCATCGTCAGGCGGTGCTGTTGCACAACAAGGCAGTATGGCAATTTGCCAGCGGTCTCGACAGGGATGCGCTCGCCTCGCTCGACCTGTCTGACGATGCCGCCGCATCGACCAGGGATTCAAGGCTGGTATTCGATGGCTCGACCGGCATTGCCAACATGATGCTGCGTGCCCTTCTCCTGGATCGTCAGAACCGGCGGGCGGATGCGCTCTCGCTGCTTGAACAGGCGCGTACCGTGCGCCCGTACAGCCTGTCCATCCTGCTTGCGATCGATCGCTACGAAATGGCAATCACGCGGGACATCGACCGGCTACGTCCGATGACCGAACGGCACCTCAGTACCGATCCGATGGCAATACGTCACCTGTTCCTTCAACAATTTTTCGCTGGCGAGCTAGCCGCTGCCGAAATCACGGCCGAACAAATCTTTTTCGGAAGGCCGGCCCTCATCGGCGGATGGGTCATCGCAGGCAAGGATCCGGTCGAGCAAAATTTGGCGGACGAAATCGAACTCCTTTATCTGCGCGCCTATATTCGAGCTGCACTCGGCGACGCTGCTGGATCGGCAGCGATGTTCAATCGCGTGGAAGAAAGACTGACGGCTTATGCCGGGCCACAACCCGTACCGACACCGCAGCGCCGCCGAGTTCGACCGGCAGATTTGCAGGCATGGCAAGCCCGGGTAGGACGTGCCGACCAGTTGCGGCAGGCCGCCGCCAACTGGCGGGCGGCGATCGATATGCGTGCAGAGGCCGCGGATGGGGCAGGACTCGAGATTTTCGAGCAGCCGCGGTTTCGTGAGGTGATAAACCTCCCAGCCGGACTCGACGTTCTGCGCGCCGTCGCAAACGCAAATCTGGGCGAACGTGCCGAAATCATGGCCCTGCTGCGCTCCGAGCAAGAAAAGGCGCTACGTGACACCGCCACCATGGACATGGAGGATGCGATCCGCTTGCTGCCCGAGGCCGAGTCCTTGCTAACCTATCCCCGGTTCGGTCATGCGGATGGCGTTCTGGTCGGGCGTGAGCTTGGCTATTCACAAGCCCCGCTGCGGGACGGCGACGTTCGCACTATCCGGTTCGGCACGCGATCCGGTTCGGGTGCAACGGCAGACGAGCTGGTGATTCTGGCTGCCGCAACCTATGCGCAGCGGGAAGGGCTGGACAGCTTTCTTATAGTTGGCAGGCATCTGCTTGATCGCAACGTCACCACCTCCGGATACTTTTTTTCGGGGCCACGTACCGTCGATGCCGGTAACGAGGGCGCGGTGCTCGCCGTGCTTGTTGACAGCAATGCCTTGCCTGCGCGTTGGGAAGCACATCGCAGCCGTTTGATACGGGTCGCCGATGTGATGAGTAGCCTCGGCGCCCGCCAACAGGCCATCGAAGCAGCCAAAACGGCAGAACAGGCGCGACGTTGATCGCTATTTATCGTGCGCCAGCGCGCGGTGGATGTCGCTGACCACGACCGAGCCTTCGCCGACGCCCGATGCCACGCGTTTGACCGATCCCAGCCGCGCGTCGCCCACCGCATAGATGCGTGGCCAGCTGGTTTCGTACCGGGTCGGCATGCGCTCGATCGACCAGCCGGCGCGGACCAGCTCGAGCGGCGTGATGTCGCTGCCGGTTTTGACGAACCCCTTATCGTCGCACACCATCTCGCGCGGCAGCCAGCGCGTGAAGGGCGCGGCACCGATGAACAGGAACAGGAAGCCGACGTCGCACAAGCGGTCCTCGGCCGCCGCACGGTCCCGGAAGGTCACCTGCCGCAGCCGTCCGTCGCCGCTGCCCGCGCCGTGCAACGCCACCACATCGGTGGACGGGTGCAGCACGACATTGGGGTGCTCTTCCAGCCTCTTGACCAGATATTCGGACATCGTCTCGCGAATGTCCGGACGGCGATAGACGACATGGACGCGGCGGGCGATCGAGGCGAGGTACATGGCCCCCTGCCCGGCGCTGTTGCCGGCACCGACCACCGCGACTTCGGCGTCGGCACACAATTGTGCTTCCATCGGCGTTGCGCCGTAAAAGACGCCGCGGCCCTCATAGGCTTCGATGTCGTCGATCGGCAGGCGCTGATATTGCGCCCCGGTGGCGATGACGACGGCGCGGGAGCGCACCCGGCGCCCATCCTCCAGCGCCAGGCAATAGGCCTCGCCGTCACGCTCGATCCCGCTCGCCTTTACGGGCGCGACCAGCCGCGCACCGAACTTCTGCGCCTGCACCGCCGCCCGCTGCGCCAGATCGCGCCCGGAAATGCCGGTGGGAAAGCCGAGATAATTTTCGATCTTGGACGATGTGCCCGCCTGCCCGCCGGGGGCGAGCGCGTCGAGCGTCAGCACGCTGAGGCCTTCCGATGCCGCATAGACCGACGCCGCCAGCCCCGCCGGCCCTGCGCCGACGGCGATGACATCGGCCGTCGCGCCGTCGGGCAGCAGGTCCAGCCCCAGTGCCGCGGCCAGCTCCTGCGTCGACGGCCTGACCAGGGTTTGCGTCGCGCCCAGCAGCACCGCCGGCACATCGTCTTCGCCAAGCGCATGCTGCGCCAGCAGTCGCGCCGCGATGCTGCCGTCGGCGGGGTCGAACCAGCGGTGCGGCAGGCCGTGCTTGGCGAGCAGGTCCCGCAGGGCGTAGACGCTGCGGTCCATCGCCGCGCCGATCACGATGATCGCGGCGAAGTCCCGCGCGCTGCTGAATTCGCGGCGCGCCGCCAGCGTGCGCACGAAAATGTCCGAAAAATGGGAATTAGCGGCGAGCAGTCGCTGAAAATCGGCATGGCAGATGCGCAATATCTCGCCATCCGCCCCCATGGTTACGCGCGAGATGTGCGTCTGGCCGGTCAGCACCGAAAGATCGCCGGCAAACTGCCCCGCTTCCATCCAGCCCACCCGCCGCTCGCCGTCTTCGGTGGCGATGTGGATGTCGGTGTGGCCGGACAGGGTGACGATGAGGTCGGCACCGATTGTCCCCTCGGGGACCAGGAGGTCCCCGGCCGCATGCGATTCGATGGTGCCATAGGGCTTGAGTTCGTCGAGCTCGGCTTCTGAAAAGCTGTGATTGACGTCGAACGCGGTGGCCATGACCAGCTCCTCTGGCGGATGTGCGGCGGATCGGCCGCGGCGACCGGCAACCCGCTCTACCGTGGAGGCATCGTCACGCCCGATTGTTACACTAAAAAGACAGAATGCTGCAGAAACATACTTTACAGGGGGGGCACCCCCCCATATATCGCCCCCCGCTGCCCCAGGGGGACTTCCAATAACCGCAAGGCAGCCTTTGTCTCACTAACCGTTTTTGGGGGTCCCTTGAGTTGCACGAGCATCATAGCGCGCTGGGTCTAGTACGCGACCTCAAGCCGGTGGAACCTGTCACGCTCGTGCGTCCGCACGCGGCACGACGGGCTGCCCGCTATTTCGCAGACCATTTTCCGGGTAAAACGCTCTACGCGGTCAAGGCGAATCCGTCGCCCGATCTGCTGCGCGTCCTGTGGGATTCGGGTGTGACGCATTATGACGTCGCCTCGATTGCCGAGGTGCGCCTGGTTGCCCGCACCTTGCCCGAAGCCACCCTGTGCTTCATGCATCCGGTCAAGGCCGAGGAAGCGATTTCCGAAGCCTATTGGAAGCATGGCGTGCGCACCTTCTCGCTCGACACGATGGACGAGCTGGAAAAGATCGTGCGCGCCACCGAAGGCGCGGAAGACCTCAACCTGCTGGTGCGCATCCGCGTATCGTCGGATCACAGCAAGCTCAGCCTGGCGGCCAAGTTCGGTGCCGATCCTTCGGAAATGAAGGAACTGCTCGTCGCGACCCGCCAGGCGTCGGACGCGCTGGGGATCTGCTTCCACGTCGGCAGCCAGGCGATGAGCCCGCACGCCTATGCGGTCGCGCTCGAGCGTGTGCGCGCTGCGATCGTCGAGGCGTCCGTGACGGTCGACATCGTCGATGTCGGCGGCGGGTTCCCCAGCTGGTATCCCGGCATGGAGCCGCCCCCGCTCGGCGCCTATTTCGACGTCATCCACCGCGGCTTCGAAAGCCTGCCGGTCAGCTATTCGTCGGAACTGTGGTGCGAGCCGGGTCGGGCCTTGTCGGCCGAGTATAGCTCGCTGATCGTGCGCGTCGAAAAGCGCCGCGGCGACGAGCTGTACATCAACGATGGCGCCTATGGTGCGCTGTTCGATGCGGCGCATGTCGGCTGGCGCTTCCCGGTCACGCTGCTGCGTGGCGAGGCGAGCAAGGCCGGGATGACCGCGTTCAGCTTCTACGGCCCGACCTGCGACGATCTCGACCATATGACAGGTCCGTTCCTGCTGCCCGACGATATCGACGCGGGCGATTATATCGAGATCGGCATGCTCGGCGCCTATGGCTGCGCGATGCGCACCAAGTTCAACGGGTTCGGTGCTGAAACCGTGGTGCGCGTGATCGATGAGCCGATGGAAAGCCTCTACACCGGCGAAGTCGCGCCGGAGCGGCGCGCTTCCAACGTCACGAAGCTGTTCTAAGCAATCGCCGGTTGCGTTTCGCAACCAGCCCTCTAGCCTCCCCGCACCGCAGACCGCTCAACGCGGCTGCCTTCGGGGAGGCTTACATGGAAACCAACGCCATATTGGCACCTGCCGCCGTGCTGGTGCTGTGGACCACCATCATGGTCGGCTGGCTGGCCTATGCCAGGCTCAGCTCGTTCAAGTCGGTGGGTGTCGATCTCGGCAAGACCGCGCCGGGCGGGCGCGGTCAGGATATCGACCCCATGCTGCCGGACCGCGCGCGCTGGGCATCGCACAACTATACCCACCTGCTCGAACAGCCGACGATCTTCTATGCGGTGGTGCTGATCCTCGCGGTCGGCGGCGGGGTCACGCCGGTGACCGTCGGCCTTGCCTGGACCTATGCCGTGCTGCGCATTGTCCACAGCCTGTGGCAGGCGCTGGTCAACACCATCCCGGTGCGCTTTACCCTGTTCATCACCTCGACCTTCTGCCTCGTCGCGCTCGCGGTGATGGCGGTTGTCCTGACGCTCGGCTGAGGAGGCCAGATCCATGACTCATGACAGCATTCCCGCCATTCTCGGCCCCGTCGTCGCGCTCGCCGCATGGACGATGGTGATGTGGATTTGGATGTACGCAACCCGCATCCCGGCGATCAACGCCCTGCCCAAGCCCGACACGCCCGATGCCGACGTGGGCTGGACAGGCGCCAAGCTCGAAGGACTGCTGCCGCCATCGGTCCAGTGGAAAGCCCATAATTACAATCATCTGCACGAAGCACCGACGGTGTTTTATGCCATCTGCATCGTGCTGGCGATGATCGGCCAAGGCGATAATCTCAACGCGACCATCGCCTGGGTGTATGTCGGCATCCGCATCGTGCATTCGATCTGGCAGTCGACGGTCAACAAGGTGATGATCCGCTTCGGCCTGTTCGCCCTCTCGTCGCTGGCGCTGATCGCGCTCGTCCTGCACGCCTCGCTGGCGCTGTGGGCGCATTGAGCCGCCGATGAGCATCGTTCGCACCGCCATCGTCCAGGCGGCCGCGGTGCCCCTGTCGATCGACAGTGGCATCGCCGCGGCAATCGATCATGTCGAAAAGGCAGCGGCGCAGGACGCCCGGCTCATCGCCTTCGGGGAAACCTTCCTTGGTGGCTATCCGATCTGGCTCGACGAGGCGCCCGGCGCGGCGCTGTGGGACCATCCCGGCACCAAGGCACTGCACGCCATCCTGCTCAGACAGGCGCTGGTCGACAATGACCCGCGCCTCGGCCCTCTGCAGCAGGCGGTCGACAGGCTGGGTGTCATCGTCTCGATCGGCGCGCATTTCCGCAAGCGCGCCAGCCTCTACAACGATCAATTGCTGCTGCGCCCCGGCGCGGCGCCGCTGCATCATCTGAAACTGGTGCCCACGCATGGCGAACGGCTGATCTGGGGACGCGGCGATGGATCGACGCTGGACGTGCACCAGGCGCCGTTCGGCGCGGTCGGCAGCCTGATCTGCTGGGAGCATTGGATGCCGCTGGCGCGCGCGGTGATGCATCATGCAGGAGAGGTGTTCCACATCGCCGCCTGGCCGACGGTGCGCGAAACCTACGCCATTGCCTCTCGCCACTATGCCTTCGAAGGGCGCTGCTTCGTGCTCGCCGCAGGCACGGTGATGCACCAGTCGGACCTGTTCGACGGCCTCGCCGCGGTCGGCGGGGACGGGGCTGCGCATGAGCTGTTCTCGGCGATGCCCGACGGCCAGTTGCAGTTCGGCGGCAGCATGATCATTGCGCCCGATACGAGCGTATTGGCTGAGGCGGGCGCGCAGGGCGACTTGATCCTCGCCGATTGCGACACCGCGCTGCGCGACACCGCCCTCGCCGCGCTCGACACCGACGGCCATTATGCGCGGCCCGACGTGTTCGAACTGAGCGTGGACCGGCGGCCCAAGGACGGGGTGGTGACGCGGTAAGGCCGCTAACTTCCCGACCTTCTCGACCTCCTCGTCATTGCGAGCGCAGCGAAGCAATCCAGAGTCGGCGCCAATCGCCCTGGATTGCTTCGCTGCGCTCGCAATGACGAATATAGGGCAAAGGTGGCACCGCTACGCCCGCACCAGCCGCGCAGCCAGTTCCATGTGCGTCGACCAGCGGAACTGGCCGACCGGCTGAACCCAGTCGATGCCGAAGCCCCCGCCCGCCAGGATCGCACAATCGCGCGCGAAGCTGGCCGGATTGCAGCTGACATAGGCGATCACCGGCACCGCAGACGCCGCGAGTTCGCGCGCCTGTTCCTCCGCGCCGGCGCGCGGCGGGTCGAGCACCACTGCGCCGAACGCCGACAGTTCCTTGGCGGTCAGGGGGCGGCGGTACAGGTCGCGGTGCTCGACCTTGACCGCGCGATGGTGGCGGTTGGCGGCAATCTGCTGCGCCATCACCGCAGAACGCGCCGCCTCGACCGCGAGCAGCGGCTCGCTGCCCGCCAGCGCCAGCGAGAAGGTGCCCAGCCCGGAAAACAGGTCCACCACCGGCGCGGTGCTTCCCACCGCTTCGCGCACCGCCGCGACCAGCGCCGCCTCGCCATCGCGTGTCGCCTGCAGAAAGGCTGCGTGCGGCAGGCCCACCGGCGTGCCAGACAGGGTGATGGTGGCGGGATCGGGCGCCCAGCGATCCTCCGGCCCGTCCCCGCTGTCGATGGCGAGCCGGGCGATGTCGTGCGCGGCGGTGAAATCGAGCAGCGCATCGTGCGCCTCCAGCCCCTCCGCCTGCACGCCGCCCAGCAGCACATCGACCCCCTGGTCACACAGGGTGAGCTGCACGCTGGCAGAGCCGCGCCGCGGCATCAGCACCGACAGCAGCTTGCGCAGCGGGGCCACCAGCGCGAACAGCTCGGGCGCCAGCACCTCGCATTGCCTCAGATCGATCAGCTTGTGCGTGCCGCCTTCGTTGAAGCCCAGCCGCACGTCGCGGCCCAGCGATTGCGCCTTCAGCAGCGCGCGGCGCCGGGTGCGCGGCGGGGACAGGTGCGGCACGCGGATATCGGGCAGCGGCAATCCCTGCCCGGCCAGCGCGCCAGCCACGCGCGAGGTGAGGTAGGCGAGATAGGCGGCATCGTCGACATGCTGCAACTGGCAGCCGCCGCAGCGCGGAAAATGGCGGCATGGCGGCGTCTGGTGATGCGGGCCGGGCTCGATGCTGCCATCCTCGCGCAGCCGGTCTCCGGGCGCGGCGAAGGCCGCATGCCGCCCGTCGCGGGTCACCCCGTCACCGCGTGCGGCGATACGGACGATGCTGTTGGCAGTCTCGGTCATGGCCAGATGCTTTCTTGAACCAGATCGTCGGCGATCAAGCCGGGCCCTGCCCGCGCCGCGCTGCGATTGTGCAGCAGAACCGCGGCCTCGGCCGCCTCGAACGGCGCCAGGCCGCGCGCCAGCATCGCGCCGCAGATGCCCGCCAGCACATCGCCGGTGCCGGCGCTCGCCAGCCAGACCGGGCCCGGCGGCGGCAGCGCAGCCCGGCCATCGGGCGCGGCGATCACCGTATCCGCACCCTTGTGGATCACCACCGCGCCAAGCCGCTCGGCCAACGCCAGCGTCGCTTCGATCTTGCTGCCCTTGGGTTCGCCGCCCAGCCGGGCGAACTCGCCGCCATGCGGGGTCAGGATGGCAGGCACCGTCAGCCGCGAATCGCCCAGCAGCGCCAGCGCGTCGGCGTCGATCACCAGCGGCAGGCCGCTCGCCAGCGCCGCGTCGAGCCGCGCTTGCGCTTTCTCGTCGCGCCCCAGCCCGCAGCCGATCACCAGCGCGCCGATGCGCCGGTCGGCGAGCGCGGCGCCATCGCGCCACCCTTCCCGCACCAGGGCAAAGGGCGGCGATGGCGGCAGCGCCGATCCGATCAGCCGGACGTAACCGGCGCCGCTGCGCTGCGCCGCGCGCGCCGCCAACTCGGCCGCGCCGCCCATCGCCCCGGCAACGACCGCGACCAGACCGCGGCTGTATTTGTGGCTGTCGGCGGCGGGCATGGCGAGCGGCGGCATCGCCGCCATCCGCACCGGGCCGTCTGCAGCGATGCCGATGTCGGTGAGCAGCACTTCTCCGCACAAGCCCGCCGCCGGCAGCAGCCGGTGCGCAGGCTTGAGCGCGCCGAACGCCAGCGTCACGTGCGCTCCAACCGGGCAGCCCAGCCGGGCGCCGCTGTCGGCATCGACCCCGCTGGGCAGATCGGCCGCAATGATCCGCCCGGCCGATGCCGCATGGCGGCCGAGCAGATCGACGACGGCTTGCGGCAGCGGCCGGTTGAGCCCGGTGCCGAACAGGCAGTCGATCAGCACCGCAGCGCCGGTGGCTGGTGCATCGACGGCATGGGTCGGTCCGTGCCACTGCGCCGCAGCGTCTCTGCACAGCGCGGTCGCAGGCGCGGCCAGAGCGGTCAGGCTGACCGGCACGCCCTGCGCCTGCAGCCAGCGTGCCGCGACATAGCCATCCCCGCCATTATTGCCTGGCCCGGCCAGCACATGCACCGCCCGCCCGCCACCGATGCGCAGCGCCAGCCGCCCCAGCGCTTCACCGGCGCGCTGCATCAGTGTTGCCAAGGCTGTACCGCTCTCTGCCGCCGCCTGCTCGGCGTCACGCATCGCTTGCGCTGTCAAAATCGGCCATCCGCTGGTCATCGCCGGCTCCTAGGGTCAGGACCCATTAAATGAAAGTCGGCCGGCGCAAAGCCGCTCAATTGCGCATCGCAGCGGGCAGGCGATAGCGGTCGTTTCCTACGGCCACCTCGATCACGCCTTCGGCAACGATCGAGACACGCGCCGGCTCGGCACCGTCGGCGGCGACCACCCCGCGCCCGTCGCTGACGATGCGGAAGCGGCGATATCCGGCGTCGGCGCGCCCCAGCACCAGCGTCTCGCCATCGCCACCGGCGATGCGTTCCATCGTGCAGTTGAGCCGGAATTCCGCCTCACCCGCCAGCGCGCACGGCACCCGGCCGGCTTCGGCGGCATCGGTCAGCTGCTTCGCCTCGACGGCCGCGATCACGGCATTGTCCGGCTCGCGATTGCACCCCGTCAGCAGCACGGCCAGCCCGCCGATCCCGATCGCAATCCGTATCATCGCCCCCCGGTGCTCCATGCTACTGACGCCCCTCTTGCGCCAGCCAGCCCCGGCAGGCATCGAGCACGGCTGCGACATGCGCCGCCATCGCCGCCTGCCCGGCAGCATCGCCGACCTCATCCTGTCGCATCTCGATGCCCAGATAGGGGATGGCATTGGCTTCCGCATGCATATTCATCGTGTGATTGAGCAGCTTGCCCGAATAGGGCAGTTGATCCCCCACGATCAGCCCGCGCGCGGCAAAGGCAGGGATGGCGATGCGCGCCAGCCGGTCGTCCTCATTGTAGAGGATGCCGATCTGCCAAGGGCGCGGTTCGGGCTGGCTGAGAAGCGTCGGCGTGAAGCTGTGCAGCGACAGGATCATCGCCGGGCGTGCCATCGCCAGCGTCGCGGAGAGATGCGCATGATAGGGGAAATAGAAACGCTCGAGCCGGGCGCGGTGCCCGGCATGATCCAGTGCATTGCCGGGGATGGCATGGCCGTCGCTGGCGATCGGGATCAGCCCGGGCGCATGCTCGTCGCGGTTGCAGTCGACCACCAGCCGCGAGACGCCGCCGAGGATCGCTGCATCGACGGCGCCGGCATCCACCAGCCGTTCCGCCACCGCGGCGACACCGATGTCCCAGGCGATGTGCTCGGCGAGCAGTGCCGGATCGATGCCCAGATCGATATCGTCGGGCACATGGTTGGAGGCATGATCGCCGATCAGCAGCACGCCGCCTGCGCGCGGGGATCCGATCTGCCGCCACGCCTCGCTCACCGGATGTGCCCCGCCATCAGCCACCAGTCGGGCTGATCGTTCCAGATGCGGTCGGCGGCCGCCTCCATCGCCGCATCGCTGGAAAAGAGCGCGAAGCAGGTCGCACCGGAGCCGGACATGCGCGCGACAAGCGGCAACTGCGCACGCAGCGTGGTCAGCACTTCGTCGATGTCCGGGCATAGCGCGATGGCGGGTGGTTGCAGGTCGTTGCGCCCGGCGCGCGTCTGCGCCAGCACGCTGCCCGGCTCCAGGGCCCCGCGATCGACGCCGTCCCAGCCCTTGAACACCGGCCCGGTCGGCAGCGGCACATCCGGATTGACCAGCAACACCGGCATCCCGGCGACATCGCTGTCGGGTAACGGCTGGAGAATGTCGCCGACCCCGGTGCCGAGCATCGTCTGGCTGACCACGCAGGCGGGCACGTCGGCGCCCAGCGCGGCCGATGCCGCCGTCAGTGCATCGATCGTCACCGCGCCCGGCCATTCCCGATGGATGAGGCGCAGGATCGCGCCGGCATCCGCCGACCCGCCACCCAGTCCCGCCGCCACTGGCAAATTCTTCTCGAGCGCAATGGCAAGCGGGGGAACAGGCGCGCCAACCTCGCGCGCCAGCGCCACAGCGCGCAGCACCAGATTGTCGGGGCCGGCCGAAAGACCCTCCGCAAAATCGCCGTCGATGGTCAGACGATCGGCGTCGGATAGCTCGACGGTCAGCCGGTCCCCGTCATCGACAAAGGCGAACAGCGTCTCCAGCACATGATAACCATCCGCCCGCCGCTGCCGGACGTGGAGCGCGAGGTTGATCTTGGCATAGGCGGTTTCGCGCATCACTGTTTCCGGTCGATCCGTTGGACGGGCTTCCGTTCGGTGACGTCCCATTCGTACACGGCGCCGGTAGAGGAATCGACGGCGTACCAACCCATCAGCACACTCCCGCAGCCTTGCGGATCCCGGCAAAACCCATTGACGCGCAGGACGTAAAATCGGGAGCTTTCATCGGCTTTCCCGCCCTCGCAACCGGCCATTCGTTCCGGCTGATATGTCCCATTGGCGGCAAGCACTGCCATCGTCCGCATGCAGGCTTGATCGTCGGAAGTGATCGCCAAGGATGCCGCCTTCTGCGAGCAGCCGCCAAGCATGGCGACTGCGAAAAGCGCGAGGCTCGTCTTGGTGCACGAGGTTTCGATAAGGGGCAAGGTCGGCTCCAAAGGTCCTCCCCGGCACGGGGAGGGGGACCATCCGCAGGATGGTGGAGGGGCAGTCACACCATATTGTGACGTCAGCGAACAACCGCCTGCCCCTCCGCCAGCTTCGCTGGTCCCACTCCCCCGCTGGGGGAGGGCCTACATGTTCGGATAGTTCGGCCCGCCGCCACCCTGCGGGGCGACCCAGTTGATGTTCTGGTTGGGGTCCTTGATGTCGCAGGTCTTGCAGTGCACGCAATTCTGCGCGTTGATCACATATTTCGGCGCGCCGCTTTCCTCGCCGACCCATTCATAGACCCCCGCCGGGCAATAAAGCTGCGACGGCCCGCCGAACTCGCCCAGCTCGCTGGTCAGTTGCAGCTCGGGGTCCTTGACCTGCAGGTGGACCGGCTGGTCCTCCTCATGATTGGTGTTGGACAGGAACACCGAGGACAATCGGTCGAAGCTCAGCACGCCGTCGGGCTTGGGGTAGACGATCTTGCGGGCGACATCGGCACGGTACAGTTTCTGCGCGTCGGGCTTGTGGCCCAGCGTGAACGGCCAGCGCAGGCCGAGATATTCCATCCACAGCATGATGCCGCAGATCAGCGTGCCGATGAGGCCGCCGAACTTGGCGATGATCGGCTCGAAATTGCGGACCATGCGCAATTCCTTGTACACCCAGCTCGCCTCATAGGCTTGCGGATAGGCGGTCAGCTCATCCTGCGCGCGGTCCGCGAACACCGCGTCGGCCGCGGCGTCGGCGGCCATCATCCCGCTCTTCATCGCGGTATGGCTGCCCTTGATGCGCGGCACGTTGAGGAAACCGGCCGCGCAGCCGATCAGCGCGCCGCCCGGGAAGACCAGCTTGGGCACCGATTGCCAGCCGCCGTCGCAGATCGCCCGCGCGCCGTAGGACACGCGCTTGCCGCCGGCGAGGATGGGGGCGATCGCCGGGTGGGTCTTCCAGCGCTGGAATTCCTGGAACGGCGAGAGATGCGGGTTGGAGTATCCGAGCCAGGTGACGAAGCCGAGCGCGACCTGGCCATTGGCCTGATGATAGAGGAAGCCACCGCCGAAGCCATCCTCGTCCTCGATCGGCCAGCCTTGTGTGTGGATCACCCGCCCCTGGTGATGCTGCTCCGCAGGAATGTCCCACAATTCCTTGATACCGATGCCATAAACCTGGGGCTCGCAGTCCGCGTCGAGCGCAAATTGCGGCTTGAGCAGCTTGGTCAGGTGGCCGCGGGCGCCTTCGGCAAACAGCGTGTAGCGCGCGTGCAGTTCCAGCCCCGGCTGATAGTCCGGCCCGTGCGAGCCATCGCGCAGGATGCCGAGATCGCCGGTGGCGACGCCCTTCACCGCGCCCTTCTCGTCGAACAGGATTTCCGCGGCGGCAAAGCCGGGGAAAATCTCGACCCCCATGCCTTCGGCCTGTTCCGCCAGCCAGCGGCACAGGCTGCCGAGGCTGCAGGTATAGGTGCCCTTGTTGTTGAGGAACGGCGGCGTCAGCAGATGCGGCACATCGAACTTGCCGCCGCGCGTCAGGAACCAGTGCTGGTTGTCGGTCACCGGTGTTTCGGCGAGCGGGCAGCCCATGGTACGCCATTCGGGCAGCAGCTCGTCGATCGCCTTGGGGTCGATCACCGCGCCGGAGAGGATGTGCGCCCCCACTTCGGACCCTTTTTCGAGCACGCAGACCGAAATCTCCTTGCCCGCTTCCGTCGCGCGCTGTTTCAGCCGGATCGCCGCAGCCAGCCCGGCAGGGCCGGCGCCGACGATCACGACGTCATAGGGCATGGATTCACGTTCGCTCATCGCGGGGTCCTCTTTGCTGCTCGGCGCACCTTCCTGTCGGCGCGACACTGCCTCATCTGGTCGGAAAAGGCGATGCCCGCCAATTGACGTATCCGTCAACCGGCTGTTTGCATCCTGCCCATGATTGCGGCGGGCGCACAGGCCATCACTTCCTATCTCGACTGGTGGTCGGCCGCCGGCCTGGCTGACGCGGTGGACGATGCGCCGTGCGCGTGGCTCGCGCCGCCGGTCGAGCGCGGCATGCCGCTGGCCACCGTCGCCATCCAACGCAGCGTGGCGGCGCCGGTTGCCCCGCATTCGGCGGAAACCCCGCTGCCGGCGGATCTTGCTGCCTTCGACGCATGGCTGGCCAACGCGGCGGACCTGCCCGGCGCCGACTGGTCGGCACGCCGCATCCTGCCTGCCGGCCCGGCTGCCGCCCCGCTGATGCTGCTCGCCGACGTGCCGGAGCCTGCCGATATCGAGGCGGGCCAGCTCTTCTCGGGCAAGCAGGGCCAGCTCGTCGACGCGATGCTCGCCGCGATCGGGCTCGGCCGCGCGCAGTGCCGGATCGGCAGCGTCGCCCTCACCCGCCCCGTCGGCGGGCGAATCGATGGCGCTGCCGCTCCGCGCCTTTCCGCGCTCGCCCGCCACCATGTCGCGCTGGCTGCGCCGCGCGCGTTGCTTCTGCTCGGCCAGCAAAGCGCACAGCTCGTCGCACAAAGTGCGATTCCGGCGACGCCCGATAAACAGGATCTTAACCATAATGGCGTCACCTCGGCAGCCTTCGCGATCCACCATCCGCGCTTGCTGCTGGAGCGTCCGCTGCTCAAGCGACCGGCATGGGAAACATTGAAACATATCAGGGAAAGCCTGCGCCCGTGACGATCCTGACGAGACTGATCCCTGCAGTGCTGTTGGCCGGAACCGCCCTGTCGGCCCAGCAGGCGACGGCGCAGCAGACCCCGTCCTACAGCGCCACCGCAGAACGCAGCACGGCAGAGTTGCCGGCCGCCGCCGCCAGCGCGCCCAATTTCGCTTCAGCCATGGCCCTGATCGCCGCCGGCCGCTGGGACGCCGCCAGTGCCGCGATCGACGCAATGCCGGACCGTGAGCTCGCCGCCTTCGCGCGCGCCGAACTCTATGTCGCGGCCGGCAGCCCCACCGTCACCGGCCCGCAATTGCTCGCGCTGATCAATGAAGCGCCGACCCTGCCGCAGGCCGAACAGCTCGCCCGCCTTGCCCAGCGCCGCGGCGTCACCAGCCTGCCGCAACTGCCCGCAGCGCAGCGCCTCGCCTGGGCCGGCAGCTCGCCCCGCCGCGGCAACCCGCGTGCCGTCAGCGATCCTGCCGCCGGGCTGATCCGCACCAGCATCCAGGAACGGATCCGTGCCGACGATCCTGCCGGGGCCGAAGCGATCCTGACCGGCGTCGAGACCAATCTCTCGCCCGAGGCGCTGACCGAATGGCGCCAGCGCGTCGCCTGGTCCTACTACATCGAAAATGACGTGCCCAACGCCCGCCGCGTCGCCGCGCTCGCCCAGCAAGGCAGCGGCGACTGGGTGGCGCACGCCGATTGGGCTGCCGGGCTCGCCGCCTGGCGCGACAATGACTGCCGGGCCGCGATGGCCGCCTTCCGCAACGTCGCCGGCCGCGCCACCGAGCCGGAGATCGAGGCCTCGGGCCATTTCTGGTACGCGCGCGCCGCCACCCGCTGCGGAGAGGCGCATGAAGCCGCCCCCGCCCTGCGCCGCGCCGCCGCGCTCGACGAGACTTTCTACGGTCTGCTCGCCGCCGAAGCACTCGGCATCCGCACCCAGCGCCGCGCCGACAATCGCGAGGCCGAGGAGCGCCGCCTGACCCGCAACGCCAATGTCCGCGCCGCCATAGAGCTTGCCGCCATCGGCAATCTCGATCTCGCCGGCGAAGCGCTGCGGCATCAGGCGCGGATCGGTCCGGCCAGCGATCATGCCGCGCTGGCGATGCTTGCGGGTTCGCTCGGCCTGCCCGAGACCCAGTTGTTCCTCGCCCACAACGCCCCGCGGGGTGCGCGCCCGGATGCGCCCGCGCGCTTCCCTGCGCCGCGCTGGATGCCCGCCGGTGGCTGGCGGATCAGCCCGGCGCTGGTCTATGCCCATACCCTGCAGGAATCGCAGTTCCGCCAGAATGTGGTCAGCCCGGCCGGTGCCATCGGCCTGATGCAACTGATGCCGGGCACCGCCCGCATGATGGGGCTGGGCGCGATGGGCAACCGCTTGACCGATCCCGCCACCAACCTCGAGCTTGGCCAGGCCTATATCGAGCATCTGCGCGACAGCACGGCCACCGGCGGCGCGCTGCCCAAGGTGATCGCCGCCTACAACGCCGGCCCCACCCCGGTCGAACGCTGGAATGTCGAGATCCAGGACGGCGGCGATCCGCTGCTGTGGATCGAATCGATCCCCTATTGGGAAACCCGGGCCTATGTCGGCACCGTGCTGCGCAACCTGTGGATCTACGAGAATGAGATGGGCGTCGCCGGTGACAGCCGCCGCGAGCTCGCGCAGGGCCGCTGGCCGCGCGTACCGGCGGCACCGCAGGCCGCGCAGGTCGCGTCGCTGAGCAGCCCCGTCTTCGCGGCCCGGCGCTGACGGAGCCGGGCGGATGCCGATCGACGAAAGCCGCCCCTTCACCCCCGTCCGCATCGCGGTGCTGACCGTGTCCGACACGCGCGGGCCTGCCGACGACCGCTCGGGCGACACGCTCGTCGAGCGGCTGACCGGCGATGGCCATATCCTCGCCGACCGCGCGATCTGCCGTGACAGCGTCGAGGAAATCGTCAGCCGCCTGCACAGTTGGGCGCTGCGAGAGGATGTCGACGCGGTGATCACCACCGGCGGCACCGGCGTCACCGGACGCGATGTCACCCCCGAAGCGCTGCACCGGCTCGACGGCAAGGACATCCCGGGCTTCGGCGAGCTGTTCCGCTGGATCAGCTACGCCAAGATCGGCACCTCGACCATCCAGTCGCGCGCCTGCGCGGTGGTCAGCCACAACACCTATATCTTCGCCCTGCCCGGCTCGACCGGCGCGGTGAAGGACGGCTGGGACGAGATCCTGCGCTTCCAGCTCGACAGCCGCCACACCCCCTGCAATTTCGTCGAACTGATGTCGCGGCTGGGCGAACGATAGAGCGCGTCAGCAACAAACTATTCCATTGCCCGTCATTGCGAGCGCAGCGAAGCAATCCAGTGCGTCGCTACACCGCACTGGATTGCTTCGCTGCGCTCGCAATGACGCAGCAACGGAAAATGTCAGGAAAGCGGCTTGGCCGGCCGCCACCCTCACACCTTGACCACGCCCAACCGCAACAGGTCGCGTGCGCAATCGACGATGCTGTCGGCGGCGGGGCGCGTTTCCCAGCCGAGCACGGCCTTGGCATGGCTAGCGTCATTTTCGCGGACGTTGCCGATCTCGCCCTTCACCTGCTTCAGCACCGGATCGAAATTGGCGACGATGCGCACCAGCCAGGCCGGCAGCTTGCGGGTCGGCACCTTGCGCGCGTCATCGCCCAGCCGTTCGCGCAGGATGCGGCCGATCTCTTCCATCCAGATGAACGGTCCGGAGGCGATGAAGCGCTCGCCGTTCATGCCCGGCTCGGTCAGCAGCCGCACATGCATGTCGGCGACATCGCGCACATCGACAAGGCCAAAGCCCATCGGCGGGATGCCCGGCATCGATCCTTCGAGGATCTTCTTGATCGCTTCCAATGAGGTCGAGAAATCGGCGGTGAACAGCGGCCCCAGCACCAGCGACGGGTTGACGGTGCAATATTCCATCGCGCCGCCTTCGGCCGCCATCCAGTCGCGCGCGGCGCGCTCGGCGATGGTCTTGGATTTGACGTAGGCGTAGGATTGCGGGCTGTCGACATTGGTCCAGTCGGCCTCGGTGAAGCGCGTCTGGCCGGGATGACCATAGGATATCGCCGCGACCGAGGAGGTCATCACCACGCGCTGCACGCCGGCATCGCGGGCAAAGCGCAGCGCGCGCAGCGCGCCCTCGCGGGCCGGCACGATCAATTCGTCGTCGCTCTTGGGTGCCGCCGACGGCAGCGGCGAGGCGACGTGTGCGACATGGCTGCACCCGGCCACCGCCTCGGCCCAGCCCGCGTCATTCTCAAGGTCTGCGGCAAAGAAATGCAGCCGGCTGTTGTCGACCTGCAGCCAGCCCCGCACCTCGGCCTCGCGCTTCAGGTTGCGGATGGTGGTATTGACCTCCCATCCTTCTTCGATAAGCTGACGGATGATGAATCCGGCGATGTAACCCGACCCGCCGGTGACCAGAACCTTCCCTGCCATGCTGCGCGCTCCCCGTAACAATTGTCGTTACGGAGACACTAGCAATTAAGTTTCAAAACGCAATCTATTTTTGTCCTTGCAAGCGCAGCACTGCCGAAGGCGGCCGCATGCCAACCGATCCAGGGCGGTGCGCGCGATCCTTGAGCATGGACCGTAGCCCTGAGCCTGTCGAAGGGCGGTTCTGCGTATTGCGAGGCGCCCTTCGACAGGCTCAGGGCTACGGAAGCGGGCCCACGGTATCAGCGCCCCGCAAAGCCTGCCGGCCGCCCTATTTCAGCAGCACCAGCTCCTCGGCCATGGTCGGGTGCAGCGCCACGGTTTCGTCGAACTGGGCCTTGGTCAGACCGGCTTTCACCGCAATCGCTGCCACCTGCATGATCTCGCCCGAATCGGGGCCGATCATGTGCAGGCCGACAACCCGGCCGGTCGCGTCGTCGACGATCATCTTGTACAGCGCCCGCTCGTTGCGCCCCGCCAGCACGTTGCGCATCGGCCGGAAATCGGAGGTGTAGGTGCGCACCGTGCCCAGCCGGTTGCGCGCCTGCGATTCGGTCATGCCGACGCCGGCCAGCGGCGGGTTGGAGAAGACGGCGGTGGGGATGCAGCTATGGTCGACCACCGTCGGCTTGCCGCCGAACACGGTGTCGGCAAAGGCATGGCCTTCACGGATCGCCACCGGGGTCAGTTGCACCCGGTCGGTGACATCGCCGACAGCATAGATATGCTCGACGCTGGTCTGCGAATAGTCGTTGACCTTGATCGCGCCATTGTCCGCCAGTTCGACACCGAGCGCCTCCAGCCCCAGGTCGGCGCTGCGCGGGGCGCGGCCGGTGGCGAACATCACCACGTCGACCTCGAAAGCATCGCTGCCGCTCAGCTTGACCAGCAGGCTGCCATCCTCCTGCTTCTCGATCCGCTCGAACTTGGTGTTGAAGCGGAACTGGATGCCCTTGGTCATCGAAATCTGCAGCAGCCGGTCGCGGATCTGCTCGTCATAGCCGCGCAGGATGGTGTCGCCGCGGTTGACCAGCGTCACTTCCGATCCGAACTCGTTGAAGATACCGGCAAATTCATTGGCGATATAGCCGCCGCCGGCGATCAGTACGCGGCGCGGCAGCGCGTCGAGGTGGAAGACCTCGTTGGAGGTGATGCCATGTTCGGCGCCGGGAAACTCGGGGCGCACCGGCCAGCCGCCGGTCGCGATCAGGATATGCCCGGCGGTGACGCGGCTGCCGTCGGCCAGCGCGATCTCGTGCGGCCCCACCAGCGCCGCGCGCTGCTTGATCACCTCGACCTTGTGGTTGGCCAGCGTCTCGCCGTAAATGCCTTCGAGCCGGGTCACCTCGCCCAGCACGCTGTCGCGCAGCGTCACCCAGTCGAAGCTGGTTTCGCCGACCGTCCAGCCGAACTTCTGCGCGTCCTTCAGATCCTCGGCAAAATGCGATCCATAGACCAGCAGCTTCTTGGGCACGCAGCCACGGATCACGCAGGTGCCACCGACGCGATGCTCCTCGGCAACCGCCACCCGCGCGCCATAGCCCGCCGCGATCCGCGCCGCGCGCACGCCGCCGGAGCCTGCGCCGATGACGAACAGGTCATAATCATGGGTCATATCAACTGGTCCCTCCAACCAAGTCCGATACGCGCCTGCGCATCGGGCCTGCTGCATTCGTGACGCGAGGCCGCCGCGTTACAATTCAGCCGCATCCGCCGCACCGAAGGCGGCATCGAGCAAGGCCTGGGTTGCCAGATCGAAACGGGCATCGCCCTCGCCATCGATAGCCTTGGCCATTTCCTTGCCCAGTTCCACCCCGAACTGGTCGAACGGATTGATTCCCAGCAGCACCGCATTGGCAAAGGTGCGATGCTCATAGAAGGCGATCAGCGCGCCAAGGCTGCGCGGGTCGACCCGGTCGAGCAGCAGCGTGGTCGATGGCCGGTCGCCGGGATAATCGCGCGCCGGATCGGCGGCATTGTGGCGCCCGGCCATCAGCGCCGCGCCCTGCGCGATGCAATTGCCCAGCAGCACGGCATGATGCTCGGGGTCGAAATCATGGCCGGGCTCGATCGCGGCGACGAATTCGACCGGCACCAGATGCGTGCCCTGGTGGAGCAGCTGGAACACCGCATGCTGCGCATCGGTGCCGACCCCGCCCCAGGTGATCGGCGCCGACGGGCGGCTCAGCGGCACGCCGTCGCGCGTCACCCGCTTGCCGTTCGATTCCATTTCCAGTTGCTGCAGATAGCTCGGCAGCAGCCGCAGCCGCTCGTCATAGGCGAACAGCGCGCGCGTCTGGCACCCCATCAACTGCGAATATGTGAGGTCGGCGAAGGCCGCGAGCACCGCGACATTCTCCTGCCACGGCGTATCGCGGAAATGCCGGTCCATTTCCGCCGCCCCGTCGAGCAGCGCCTCGAACGCCTCCCAGCCCAGCGCCTGCGCTGCGGGAAAGCCGATCGACGACCACAGCGAATAACGCCCGCCGACGCTTTCCTTGAACGGCAGCACCCGGGTTTCGTCGACGCCCCACTCGATGGCCCGGTCCGGCATCGCGGTCAGCGCGATGACCTGCGCCAGCGGGTCCGCCACGCCGCCTTCGGCCAGCCATTCGATGGCCGAACGCGCGTTGAGCAGCGTCTCGGTGGTGGTGAAGGTCTTGGACGCGACCGCAATCAGCGTCGCCGCCGGATCGAACCCCTCCAGCGCCTCGGCCAGCGCCGCACCGTCGACATTGGAAACGATGGCGACATCGTAGCGCCCGGACTCGCGCCCCAGCGCATCGACCAGCAGGTCCGGCCCCAGCGCCGATCCGCCGATGCCGATGTGGACGATATGCTGGATCGGCCCGAAAATGCCGGCATCGATGGCATCGACCAGCCCGCGCATGCGCAGGTGCAGCGCGTGCGACAGCGCGACGCTCTCCGCATCGCCCTCGCCCCGCTCGGCGCTGTGCTCGGCGGCGCGGCCCTCGGTGACGTTGACCGGCTCACCCGCGAACAGGGCGCGCCGCGCCTCGTCCAGCCCCGCCGCCTCGGCCAGCGCCGCAAAGGCGCCCAGCAGCCGGTCGTCGAGATGGGTCTTGGTCCAGTCGAAGCGGATGCCCGCAACCCGGCGCACCAGCCGCTCGATCCGCGCCGTGCCCTGGCTCTCGATCAGCTCGCGGATCGGAACGGCGGGGCGCAGTTCCTCGATGGCGGTCCAGGCGGCGTCGGTCGATGGCATGGTGCAACTTCCACAGGGAAAAATGGTACGCCCCCGCCCCTAGCCACCCCGCCTGCCCCCGCCAAGCTGCCGGACGCGTAAAGCGCAAAACTTGACCATGGCGCGCACACGTCGCAAAGCGCGGCCAATGTCAGAAACGCCCCCGCTGTCTGCCGATGCCGTCGCGCCGATCCCTGCACCGGCCGGGGACGAAACCCCCATCGACGTCCAGCGCGAGCTGATCGACTTCGGCAAATTCCTGCTCAAATTCGCGCTCGCGGTGCTGATCATCCGCAGTTTCCTGATCTCGAGCTTCAACATCCCGTCGGAATCGATGCAGCCGCGGCTGCTGATCGGCGATTATCTGATCGTCAACAAGGCCGCCTACGGCTGGAGCCGGCACAGCCTGCCGTTCAGCTGGCCGCTGATCCCCGGCCGCATCCTGCCGCGCCAGCCCGAGCGTGGCGATGTCGTCGTCTTCAAGCATCCGGTCGACCGCGTCGACTATATCAAGCGCGTCATCGGCCTGCCGGGGGACCGCATCCAGGTCATCGACGGCATCGTGCGCCTCAACGGGCGCGATCTGCCGCGCCGCCGCATCGCCGATCTGCTGCTGCCGGTCACCGACAACATGGTCGCCGCCTCGGAAGCGTGGCTGAGCCACCCCTGCGGCGACATCGCCTTCCAGCGCATCCTCGGCGGCCGCCGCTATTGCCGCTACCCGCGCTATGTGGAAACGCTGCCCGGCGGACGCAGCTACAGCGTGCTCGACACCGAGCTGTCGGAAAAGGACTTCACCGGCGTCTACGAAGTCGGGCCGGGCCAGATGTTCGTGATGGGCGACAATCGCGACCGCAGCCTCGACAGCCGCTTCGATCCCCGCGCCGGCATGGGCGTCGGCATCGTGCCGCAGGAGCTGCTGGTCGGTGAAGCGCTGGTCACCATCTTCTCGACCGACGGCAGCGCCAGCTGGTATAATCCCGTCAGCTGGTTCACCGCCACCCGCGGCAGCCGCATCGGGGAAGGCTTTTGAGCGATCTTGCCACCCTCGCCGCGATCACCGGCCACCGCCCGCAGGACGAGGCGCTGTTCCTCGAAGCGCTCACCCACGGCAGCCACGGCGGCCCGAAGGGCAAGGGCGGCGCAAAGGATTATCAGCGCCTCGAATTTCTCGGCGACCGCGTGCTCGGCCTGATCGTCGCGGCCGAGCTCTACCACCGCTTCCCGCGTGAGAGCGAAGGCCAGCTCTCCGCCCGCCTCAACGGCCTCGTCACGCGTGAGGCCTGCGCCGATGTCGCCCGCCAGCTCGGCCTCGCCCCGCTGATCCGCCTTGGCAAGCAGGCCCGCGACGATGGCGGGCGAGACAGCGACAATATCCTCGGCGACGTCACCGAGGCGCTGATCGGCGCGCTGTTCCTCGATGGCGGGCTGGATGCCGCGCGCCGCTTCGTTCTCGCCGCATGGGGGGAGCGGATCGATTCGGTCCGCGATGCGCCCAAGCACCCCAAGGCAGCGCTGATGGAATGGGCCGCTGCGCACCGCCGCCGCGCGCCCGATTACCGCATCGTCAGCCGCGACGGCCCCGATCATGCCCCGCGCTTCACCGTCGCCGTCGCCATCCATGCGTTGGGGGAGGCAACCGGCACCGGCAGCAACAAGCAGGAAGCGGAGCGCGCCGCCGCTGCCGCGCTCATCGCCCAACTGGAGAAAAATCCATGACCCGCCGCTGCGGTTTCATCGCCGTCGTCGGCGCGCCCAACGCCGGCAAGTCGACGCTGGTCAATGCCCTTGTCGGGCAAAAGGTGGCGATCACCAGCGCCAAGGCGCAGACCACGCGCACCCGGCTGATGGGCATCGCCATCGATGGCGAGGCGCAGATCGTGCTGATCGACACGCCCGGCATCTTCACCCCCGCCCGCCGCCTCGACCGGGCGATGGTCGCCGCCGCGTGGAGCGGGGCCGAGGGCGCCGACGCCATCCTGCTGACGATGGACGCGAAGAAGGGCATCGATGCCAGGCTGGAAGCGATCCTCGCCGCGCTCAGGGAGCGCAGTGAGCCGCTGGTCCTCGCCATCAACAAGGTCGATCTGGTCGCCAAGGAACCGTTGCTGACGCTGGCGACGATGCTGCGCGAGCGTGCCCCCTTCACCGAAATCCACTTCATCAGCGCGACCACCGGCGATGGCGTGCCCGAAATCAAGGCCCGGCTCGCCGCCATGCTGCCGACCGGCGACTGGCATTTCCCCGAAGACGAGGTCAGCGACGCCAGCGAACGCATCCTCGCCGCCGAAATCACGCGCGAGCAGATCTACCGCAACCTCCACGCCGAACTGCCCTATGCCAGCACGGTCGAGACCGAGAAATTCAGCAGCCGCAAGGACGGCTCGGTCGAAATCCACCAGCAGATACTCGTCGCCCGCGACACGCAAAAGGCCATCGTGCTCGGCGAGGGCGGCGCGATGATCCGCAAGCTGGGCAGCGCCGCACGCGAGGAAATCGCGCTGCAACTCGGGCGCAAATGCCACCTGTTCCTGCACGTCAAGGTCAAGCCCGATTGGGACGAAGACCGCAGCGTCTATCGCGACATGGGCCTCGACTGGGTCGAGTGAGCGCGCATATATCGTCGCCCCGGGCTTGACCCGGGGCCGCTATCGATGTTGCGACAGGCTGTGAGTGCCCACGGGTCAACGCCGAGCGACGTAGGAAAGATAAGCCCCGCTAGATGACAACACTCCCCGATCCAGCCCAACCGCTCTCCAGTGCAGAAGCCGCCACTGCCTTCGCGGCGATCCTCGACGGCACGGTCAGCGATCGGGCCATTGCCGACTTTCTGGTCGCCCTTTCGGATCGCGGCGAAACCGCCACCGAGATCGCCGCGGCAGCGCGGGCGATGCGCGCGCGGCTGATCCCGGTCGCAGCGCCGGCCAACGCCATCGACGTCTGCGGCACCGGCGGCGACGGGCACCACACCCTCAACGTCTCGACCGCGGTCGCGCTGGTCGTCGCGGCCTGCGGTGTGCCGGTCGCCAAGCATGGCAACCGCGCCGCCTCGTCCAAGGCCGGTGCGGCCGATACGCTGGAGGCACTCGGCCTTAATCTCGATCGCGCCGCCGAAACAGCCGAGGCGACCCTCGCCGATCTTGGCATCTGCTTCCTGTTCGCGCAAAACCACCATCCGGCGATGGGCCGCATCGCCCCCATCCGCCGTGCGCTCGGCCGCCGCACCATCTTCAACCTGATGGGCCCGCTCGCCAATCCGGCTGGCGTCACCCGCCAGCTGATCGGCATCGCCCGCCCCGCCTATGTCCCCATCTATGCCGACGCGCTCGGCCAGCTCGGCACCGAGCACAGCCTGATCGTCTCGGGCGACGAGGGACTCGACGAGCTCAGCCTCGCGGGCGGCAACGAGGTCGCCACGGTCAACGCCTGCGGTTACCAGCTCGCCCGCTGGACCGCCGCCGACGCCGGCCTGCCCAGCCACCCGGTCGACGCCATCCGCGGCGGAGAGGCAGCCGACAATGCCGCCGCACTGCGCGCACTGCTGATGGGCGAACCCGGCCCCTACCGCGACGCGGTGCTGTTCAACGCCGCCGCCGCGCTGATCGTCGCGGGCGAAGCAGCAACGCTCGCCGAGGGCGCAGAGGAAGCCGCCGAAGCCCTCGACAAGGGCCTCGCCAAGGCCCTCCTCGACTGCTGGATCGCATTCTAGGTCGTCAACCCATAAACGGGATAACCGGGATTTCGTTGGTTTGCCGCCGTTTGCCGGTTCAGGCTCGAACCTCAAGGCCAGTCATCAGCGTCAGCGTTCCGCCGCGTAGGGTGTAGTCGGCTGGAGTTTCAGTGCGGATCGCGACGGCCTCACTGTCACACAATGGGCAGAAAAACACCAAGCGTGCTGGCGCATAGGCCTTCTGAAAATCTCGAAATGATGTACCGGCGGCGCCAGCGGCAGGTTCTATCCGTCGCAGCCTCAAGAGCCTCAGGTCATCTCTGCGAAGTAGCTGATTGATCCGGGATTGGAAAATCTCACCTGACGCATCGTTGAGTTCGTTGGGTCTCAACTCGGCGATAACGATCTCGTCGGAAATCGCACTCGACAGCGACGCAAGCCCGATCGTGGCCATATCGGTGTCCCCGCTAAACGTGAAGTGAGGCGTCAAATGCGCCTCGGCCTCGCATCGCAGAACGGAAACTATGCCTTCAACCCAACGTGCCATCCGATGAACCTAACACTGCTGCCAATGTCCGCAATGGGCGGCAGCCGAAAGGTAGCTTTCATATTGCCCCGAACTCTGATTCAGCATCGGCATGAGCCGATATGATCTGACCGACTTCGAGTGGCGCGTTATCAAACCGCTGCTGCCCAACAAACCCCGAGGCGTGCCCGCGCCGATGATCGGCGTGTGCTGAACGGCATCTTCTGGGTGTTGCGATCCGGTGCGCCGTGGCGAGACTTGCCCGAACGCTCTGGCCCGCGCACCACCTGCTACAATCGCTTCGTGCGATGGCGAAAGGCCGTGGTCTGGGATCGGATGATGGACGCCATCAGCGCCGCGCATTGTGGCGACATCCAGATAATCGACAGCACTTCCGTTCGCGCCCACAAACAGGCCGCGACGGCAAAAAGGGGGATCGAGATCATTGTCTCGGTCGCTCCCGAGGCGGGCTCACGACCAAAATCCACGCGGTCGTCGACGGGCAAGGCCTCCCGATCCGACTGAGCCTGAATGCAGGACAAAGCCATGACGGCCAAGCTGCCGACGATCTGCTTGCCCATGTTGGTGCCGGAACAATCGTGCTCGCGGATAAAGCATACGATGCTGATCGCATACGGACATCTCTGCGCGAGAAGGGGGCGTTCGCGAATATCCCGCCCAAGGCCAACCGCCGGGCAAAACCGTACTTCAGCACTTGGCTCTACCGCGAGCGTAACCTGATCGAGCGCTTCTTCGCCAAGCTCAAGCACTTCCGCCGGGTTGCCACCCACTAAGACAAGCTTGCCGAGAACTTCCTCGCTATGGTCCAACTCGCTTCAATGCGACTGTGGCTGCGCGTTTATGAGTCTACGGCTTAGGTGGTACAGTAGTTCGAGCCGCAGTGCCGACCGAGCGCCTGTCCTGCTTTTTGGAACCGTAGTGCCGAGCTTGTCGAAGCACGCTTCGCCGACAAGCGCCGTCGACGCCTCGCAACACCGTCGGCTCCGACAAGCGCAGGCATGCGGATCGACGCAATCTCATCGCAGTCCGGTGTCCGACGCCACCCGATCCATCCACCCACATGTCATTCCCGCGAAAGCGGGAATCCAGGGGCGGCAGGCGCGGTCCTTGGCCGCGCCCCAGCCCCCCGCAACTGAAACCCCCATCACAACCACCGTCGCCCCGCACTTGATGCGGGGCTTGGCTTCCTTGACCACGGAGCCAGAGAAAGCCTTGCCCCGTGTCGAGCACGGGGCGACGGGATGCAATTACGGTAATCCAGCAGACGGCGGCTGTCCGCTCCACAAGACGCCCTTCGCCGGATTCAGGGCCATGGCCCTATTCCGGCCCGACCACCCCCAACCTATCGCGCCGGATCGAAAAACGGCCTGTCCCCCGCGATCGTCACCCGCTCCATGATCCGCACCGCCGGGAAATAGTCCGACGCGGCATAATGTTGCGAGGAGCGATTGTCCCAGAAGGCGATGCTGCCGGCTTCCCAGCGGAAGCGGCACTGGAATTCGGGAATGCGGGCAAAGCTGTAGAGATGCTCGAGCAGCCAGTCGCTCTCCTTCGCCGACAATCCCTTGATGTGGGTGACGAAACCGGTGTTGACGTAGAGCGCGCGCCGCCCGGTCTCGGGGTGGGTGCGCACCACCGGATGCTCCATCGGCGGATATTTGGCGTGCAGTTCCTCAGTCGACTTGCCCAGCCGCTTGGCAAAGACGCGGGCGATGTCATGCACCGCGGTCAGGGTGCAAACCCAGTCCTGCATCGCCGGAGACAGCGCCTCATAGGCCGCTTCCATGCTGGCAAACAGCGTGTCGCCGCCGGTCTGAGGCACCTCGACCGCGCGCAGGATCGATCCCAGCGAGGGACGGTCGCGCCAGGTCACGTCCGAATGCCAGTTATTTTCAACCCCGCGCGAGTTGGGGCCGTGTTCGATGCGCAGTATCTCGGGGTCGGGCTGGTCCGCCGGGGTGGCGGGGTGGATTTCCAGTTCGCCGAACCGCCGCGCGAAGGCGATGTGCTGCGCCGGGGTGATATGCTGGTCGCGAAAGAAGATCACCTTATACTGGTTCAGCGCCGCCCGGATCGCGGCGATGCTCGCCTCATCCTGTTCCTCGCGCAAATCGACACCGCTGATCTCTGCACCGATCGCCGGACTCATCGCCCGCACGTGCAGACGCTGCTCCACCACCGTCGCCATGGCCTGTCTCCTTCCCGCCTTTTGGGCGCAGCATATCCCGCCGGGCGGCGACGGCAAGGCCCTTGGCGGGGGCACCCGGCAAGGCTGCGAATTGCCCCCTTCGCCTGACGCGCCAAATCCGCTACCGCGCGCTGCATGTCCGACAAGCTTGCCGAAATCTGCGCCACCACCGCTGCCGAGGTCGCCCGCCGCAAGGCGCTGGTCAGCGATGCCGAGATCGAGCGCCGCATCGCCACGGCGAGTGCGCCGCGCGGGTTCCGGGCCGCGTTGGCGACGCGCATCGCTGCCGGAGAGGCGGCACTGATCGCCGAGGTCAAGAAGGCGAGCCCGTCCAAGGGTTTGATCCGCCCGGATTTCGATCCGCCGGCCCATGCCCGCGCCTATGCTGCCGGTGGCGCGGCCTGCCTGTCGGTGCTGACCGATGGCCCCTATTTTCAGGGCGATGACGCCTATCTGGTCGCGGCGCGCGCGGCCTGCACGCTGCCGGTGCTGCGCAAGGATTTCATGGTCGATCCGTGGCAGGTGCGCGAAGCCCGCGGTCTCGGCGCCGATGCGATCCTGATCATCGTCGCAGCGCTGGACGACACGCAGATGCGCGCCATCGAGGCAGAGGCGCTGGCGCTCGGCATGGATGTGCTGGTCGAAGTGCATGACGAGGCCGAGTTGGCCCGCGCGCTGGCGCAGCTTTCCAGCCGGCTGATCGGCATCAACAACCGCGATCTCAAGCGCTTCGTCACCGATCTTGGCGTCAGCGAACGGCTCGCGCCGCTGGTGCAGCCCGGCACGTTGCTGGTCAGCGAAAGCGGCATCGCCGGGCCGGCGGATATCGCGCGGCTGCGCGGCAGCGGCATCCACGCGTTTCTCGTCGGCGAGCATCTGATGCGCCATGCCGATGTCGAGGCCGCAACCCGGACGCTGCTCGCGGCATGAGCGGCCTCACCCACATCGATGCCGAGGGCGCGGCGCGGATGGTCGATGTCTCGGCCAAGCCGGTGACGGCGCGCCGCGCGGTCGCCGCCGGGCATATCCTGCTCTCCCCGGCCGCCATCGCCGCGGTGCGGGACGGCTCCGGGCCCAAGGGCGATGTGCTGGCGACCGCACGGCTGGCGGGGATCATGGCCGCCAAGCGCACCGCCGATCTCATCCCGCTCTGCCACCCGCTGCCACTGGCCTCCGCCCGCGTCGATTTCACCATCGGCGACAAGAGCATCGAAGCGGTCGCGGAAACCGTCACGTCGGCACAGACCGGGGTAGAAATGGAAGCAATGACAGCGGTTTCCGTGGCCTTGCTGACAATCTATGACATGACCAAGGCGATCGACAAGGCGGCGTGCATAGGTCAGGTGCGTCTGGTTGCGAAGGAAGGCGGCAAGTCCGGCCCATGGCGCGCGGACTGATCAGCCTGGAGGACGCCCAGGCCGCGGTCCTCGCCCTCGCGCACCCCGGACCGCGCGTCGAACTGCCGCTGCACGAGGCCCATGGCTGGCTCGCCGCCCCGCTCGTCGCGCGCCGCACCCAGCCGTGGGCGGACCTCAGTGCGATGGATGGCTATGCCCTCGGCGCTGGCGATGGACCGTGGCAGATCGTCAGCGCCATCCCTGCCGAGAGCCGCGCCCCCGGCACCCTGTCCGCCGGAGAGGCGGCGCGTATCTTCACCGGCGCGCCCCTTCCGGCCGGCGCAGACCGCATCCTGATCCAGGAGGACGCCAAGGTCGACGGAACGGTGCTGACCGCAACCGACCACCCCGCCCCCGGCCGCTGGATCCGCCGTCGGGGCAGCGACTTTGCCGAAGGCGCACCGCTTGCGGCACCGGGCGCGGCCGTCACCCCCGGCCTCATCGCTCTTGCCGCGAGTGCCGATCACGCCACCCTCCCCTGCCACCGCCGCCCCGCGGTCACCATCGTCGCCACCGGCAGCGAACTGGTTCTGCCCGGGTCCGGCGAGACCGGCCTGCCGTCGGCCAACGGCGCGATGCTGGCCGCCCTCGTCGCGCCATGGGCAGCATCGGTGAACGACCGGGGCATCGCGCCCGATGCGCTCACCGCCATCACCGCGCTTATCGACGATTTCGCTGCCACGCACCGCGACCCGGCGCTGCTGCTGCTGAGCGGAGGCGCGTCGGTCGGCGATCATGACCTCGTCCGCCCGGCGCTCGAAGCGGCGGGGTGGACCATCGCCTTGCGCCGTGTCGCGATGAAGCCCGGAAAGCCGCTGATCGTGGCGCACAGGGAAGGCCTCGTTGCGCTTGGCCTGCCCGGCAATCCGGTCTCCGCCTTCGCGACCGCCACCCTGTTTGCGCTGCCCGTGCTGCGCGCCATGGCCGGATGCCCTGACCCGCTGCCCCGCCACGAGACCGCGCCGCTCGCCGCGCCGCTGCCGGCCGGCAGCAACCGCACCGAATATCTGCGCGGACGTCGCAACCCGGATGGCAGCATCGCCCCCGCCGGCAGCCAGGACAGCGCCGCACTGTTCACGCTGGCCGGTGCGAATGTGCTTATCCGGCTGGACCGCGATGCGCCGCCACAAGATATGGGCGCAAGCGCGCGCTACATCCCCATCGCTTGATCGACCCCATCAGCGGGGTCTTGACGTTCCCTTTTCGTTTGCATAGATGTTCTTCCGATGTTCCGTCACGGGGAGAGCGAGCATGCTCACGCGCAAACAGCATGAACTGATCTGCTTCATCGAAGACCGGCTGGCTGAATCCGGCATTTCGCCGTCTTTCGAAGAGATGAAGGATGCCTTGGGGCTGAAGTCCAAGTCCGGGGTGCATCGCCTGATCAGCGCGCTCGAGGAACGCGGCTTCCTGCGTCGGCTGCCCAACCGGGCGCGGGCACTCGAGGTGGTGCGCAATCCGGAGCGCGGTGAGCGCGAGCAGGCGCCCGCCTCCAATGTCATCGCCATGCCGACCCGGGCGACGCCGCGTGCCGTCGTCGCCAACGACGTGATCGAACTGCCGCTGCATGGCCGCATCGCGGCCGGCATGCCGATCGAAGCGTTCGAGGATTCCGCGCAATTGGTCGTGCCTGCCGCCCTGCTCGGGCCGGGTGACCATTATGCGCTCGAAGTCTCCGGGGACTCGATGGTCGAGGCCGGCATTCTCGACGGCGATTATGCCCTGATCCAGCGCGCCGAGACCGCGCGCGAAGGCGACATCGTGGTTGCGCTGATCGACGGTCAGGATGCCACGCTCAAATATTTCCACCGCGACGGGCAGAATGTCCGGCTGGATCCGGCCAATGCCGCCTATGACCCGCAGCATTATCGCGCGGACCGCGTCGCGGTGCAGGGCCGGCTCGCCGGCTTGCTGCGGCGTTATCATTGAGCGGACGAAGCCTCGGCCTGCCTCGGCTGCCTCGGTGGCATGATCGTCGGCGGATGGCCCCATGGTTTGCCCTGTGCTGCTGACGCAACCCCGCGTACCGACGGCGGGTCGAGGGTGATGGCGAGCCCGCCGGTCTGATCGAGGAATTGGCGATCCGCCTTCAGCCAGCGGGGCTGGCAACCGCGCGGCAGCCAGCGGTCGGCGATCACGATATCGCTGCGGGCGCATGCTGCGACCAGCGGTTGCCAATCGGTACGATAACCGCTGCGCGCGGCCATCACCGTCCAGCGGCGGCCAGCACGCTCTACCTGCCAGACGCAGAAGTCGGCCGAGCAGCGCGTGCCTGGCTGCGTTGCCAGCGCTGTCAGCTCCCCGTCGACCCCCGCCGCCTCGGCCAGTTGATCGCGGATATAGTCGCCCGCCCGGTCACGCAGCAGCGCATAGCGGCCATCCTCTGCGCGCACCGCAACATGACGACCATCACCGGTCACCAGCAGATCCGGCGCGGGCGTGGCGAAGGCCCAGAGCAAGCCGGCCACGATCGCGGGCAGCCCTGCCCAGCGCACCCTGGTCCGCCACAATCCCACCCACAGTCCGCCGCCAACCGAGAGCAGCATCGCGGCCAGCGGGGTAGATGGCACCGCCGCGACAGCCCCCGGCGCGCTCGCCACGGCATGGGCCATCCACAGCATGAACCCAAGCGCCTGATCGACCACCCACCATGCCGGCGCACCAAGACCGATACCATCGAGCAGCAGCGCCAGCGCTTCTGCCGGCATGACCACGAACGTCGTCAGGGGGATCGCCACCATATTGGCGAGCGAGCCGTAGAGCCCGGCCTTGTGGAAATGGAACAGCGCAATCGGCATCAGCGCCAGCTCGACGGCGAGACCGGTCAGCAACAGCCCCAGAAATCCGCGCAGCAGCCGCATTCCCCGGCTTTCGTCGCGGCGCGCCAGCATAGCGGTAACGCGCGGATGGGTGTGCAGCGCGACAATGGCGGTCACCGCGGCGAAACTCAGCTGAAAGCTCGGCCCGACCAGCGCCTCGGGCCAAAGTAGCAACACGAACAGCGCGCCCGCCGCGACCAGCCGTAGCGTAATAGCCTCCCGCCCCAAGGCGATCGCGAGCAGCACCAGCAGCGCTGCGACCAGCGACCGGATTGTCGGCACCTCGGCCCCGGTAAGGAGCGTGTAGCCGAGCCCGACCAGCGCGCCCACGCCGGCGGAGATCAGGATCAGCGGCGCCCGCAGTGCCAGCCATGGCGAGAGTGCGAGCAGGCGCAGCGCCAGCCACATGGCGCCGCCCACCGCCGCGGTGATGTGCAATCCGCTGATCGAGAGCAGATGCGCGAGGCCGGCACGGCGCATCGCCTCATCATCCTCCGGCGGGATAGCGCCGCGATCCCCTGTCGCCAGCGCCGCAGCGATCGCGCCGGCGCCGCCATCGACCTGGCGCTGAATATGCGCCGAGAGCCGCTGGCGAAGACTCGGCGGAGCGGCATTGGCGCCATCCAGCCGCTCGACAGGCCCGATCGCACTACCCACCGCACCGAGTTGGTCGAACCAGGCCCGCCGCGCAAAGTCATAGCCCCCCGGCAGCGCGGCGGACGGCGGCGGCACCAGCCGCGCGCGCAAGGCAATATGTTCACCGGCGCTGATCTCCAGCGCCCCCGGGTCATCGATCCCGATCGTCACCCGGATGCGCGGCGGCAGCATCGCCGCCGGATCGGGCCGCAGAATCAGCCGCACATCGCCTCGTGCCGCCTGCAACTCGGTCTGCTCCACGATCGCCTGAAAACGGAGTACCGCGGGGCGCTCCAGCACCGGTGCCGCCACCCGTTCGCTGCGCAACCAGGCCAGCGCGCAGCCTGCCGCCATGGCGATACCGGCAACCACCAGCATCTGCCGCAGCAGCCCACCCGGCGGACACAGCAGCCAGCCGAAGGCCGCAAAGGCAGTCATCACCAGCATGAAACCGATCCACGCCGCCGCGCCCGGCAGCGCGAACCAGGCGCCGACGCCGGTGCCGAACACCACCGGCAGCCACAGGAACAGGCTCTCGCGCTCCCGCCACAGCCAATGGTCCACCGCGTCCGCGACAACCGCCACGCGCGCGGCCATCACCGGCAATCCCGTGTTTGAAGCGGTGCTGCGGCCATGCTAGGCGACCCCCGATCGGACGGCCAAGCCGTCCATCCTGTCCAGGCCGCCTTTCCCGGATGGCCAATCATGTCGGAGAAACAGCGCGTGAGCGCAAGCCCATATACCCGCCCTGCCAGTGCAGGCACCGTGCCCGTTGTCACCCGCTTTGCGCCGTCGCCCACCGGCTTCCTGCACATTGGCGGTGCGCGCACCGCGCTGTTCAACTGGCTGTACGCGCGCCGCACCGGCGGCAAGTTCCTGCTGCGCATCGAAGACACCGACCGCGCGCGCTCGACCGATGCCGCCATCGCCGCGATCCTCGACGGCATGCGGTGGCTCGGCCTCGATTGGGATGGCGAGGAAGTGTACCAGTTCGCGCGTGCCGAGCGGCATGCCGAGGTTGCGCACCAGTTGCTGGCCGCCGGCCATGCCTTTCGCTGCTTCCTGACGCAGGAGGAACTGGCCGAGATGCGCGCCAGTGCGCAGGCCGAAAAGCGCCCGTTCCGCATCGTCAGCCCGTGGCGGGACGCGCCGGCGGAATCGCTGCCCAACGACCGCCCGGCCGTGGTCCGGTTGAAGGCACCGCGCACCGGCATGCTGACCATTGTCGACCGGGTGCAGGGCGAAGTGACCGTGAATGCCGAGGAAATCGACGATTTCGTGCTGCTGCGCTCGGACGGAACGCCGACCTACATGCTATCGGTGGTGGTCGACGATCATGACATGGGCGTCACCCACGTCATTCGCGGCGACGACCATCTCAACAACGCCTTCCGGCAACTCGTACTGCTGCGCGGGATGGGCTGGCCCGAGCCGACCTATGCGCATGTGCCGCTGATCCACGGGCAGGATGGCGCCAAGCTTTCCAAGCGCCACGGTGCGCTCGGCGTCGATGCCTATCGCGACGAAATGGGCCTGCTGCCCGAGGCGGTGAACAATTATCTCCTGCGCCTCGGCTGGGGCCATGGCGACGAGGAGATCATCGATCGCGACCGGGCGATCGCGCTGTTCGACATCGACAATGTCGGCCGCTCGGCCTCGCGCTTCGACTTCAAGAAGCTCGAGAATCTCAATGGCCATTACATGCGAGAGGCCGACGACGCGCGCCTGACGAAACTGACGGCCGATCATTTGGCCGGCATGATCGACCGCCCGCTCGAGCCAGACGACGAGGCGATGCTGCTGGCGGCGATGCCCGCCCTGAAGCCGCGCGCCAAAAATCTCATCGAACTGGCCGAAGGCGCGCTGTTCCTGTTCGATACCGCGCCGCTGGCGTTCGAGGACAAGGCCGCGGCGCTGATCGAAGCGGCGCCGCCCGGGTTGCTCGCCGAGATGGCCGACGTGCTCGACGCGCTGCCCGAATGGTCGATGGAATCGCTGGAGGCCTCCGTGCGGGCGGAGGCGGAACGCCGCGAACTCGGTTTAGGCAAGATTGCGCAACCTTTACGGGCCGCATTGACCGGCCGGGCTATTTCCCCCGGCATATTCGACGTGCTATTCCTGCTCGGACGGGCCGAATCCCTGCTTCGCATACGCGCCGCGCTGACGGCATAAGCAGGCAGCAGCAACCCAACTGCGCGTGCGCGCGGAACCAGATACAGGGGAACCAAGATGACCAGTGCCAGCCTCTCCACTGCTGACAAGACTGTCGACCTGCCCGTTCTTACAGGCAGCGTCGGCCCGTCGGTGCTCGATATCCGCAAGATGTACGCGCAGACCGGGCAGTTCACTTACGATCCCGGCTTCACCTCGACCGCGTCGTGCGAAAGCGCGCTGACCTATATCGACGGGGACGAAGGCGTGCTGCTGCACCGCGGCTACCCGATCGGCCAGCTCGCCGAGCATTCGAGCTACATGGAAACCTGCTACCTGCTGCTCAACGGCGAGCTGCCGTCGGCCGAGGAGCTGGACCAGTTCAGCACCACCATCACCCGCCACACCATGCTGCACGAACAGCTGGCGACCTTCTATCGCGGTTTCCGGCGCGATGCGCACCCGATGGCGATCATGTGCGGCGTGGTCGGCGCGCTGTCGGCCTTCTACCATGATTCCACCGACATCAACGATCCGGTGCAGCGGCGCATCGCCAGCCACCGGCTGATCGCAAAAATGCCGACCATCGCGGCGATGGCGTACAAATATTCGGTCGGCCAGCCGTTCGTCTATCCGGACAATTCACTGTCCTACACCGGCAATTTCCTGAAGATGACCTTCGGCGTCCCGGCCGAGAAATATGAGGTCAATCCAGTCGTCGAGCGGGCGTTGGACCGCATTTTCATCCTGCACGCCGACCATGAGCAGAATGCGTCGACGTCGACCGTTCGCCTCGCCGGATCGTCGGGAGCAAACCCCTTCGCCTGCATCGCTGCCGGCATCGCCTGCCTGTGGGGCCCGGCGCATGGCGGCGCCAACGAGGCCGCGCTCAACATGCTGCGCGAAATCGGCACGCCTGATCGCATTCCCCACTATATCGCCCGCGCCAAGGACAAGGACGATCCGTTCCGCCTGATGGGCTTCGGCCACCGCGTCTACAAGAACTACGACCCGCGCGCGACGGTCATGCAGTCGACCGTGCGCGAAGTGTTCGCTTCGCTCAACGTCAGCGATCCGCTGTTCGAAACCGCGCTGCAGCTCGAGGAAATGGCGCTCAACGACCCCTATTTCATCGAAAAGAAGCTGTTCCCCAACGTCGACTTCTATTCCGGCGTCATCCTCTCGGCGATCGGCTTCCCGACCACCATGTTCACCGTGCTGTTCGCCCTCGCCCGCACGGTCGGCTGGGTCGCGCAGTGGAACGAGATGATTTCCGATCCCGCCCAGAAGATCGGTCGTCCGCGGCAGCTCTACACCGGCCCGACCCAGCGCGACTATGTGCCGCTGAGCGACCGCTGAGGTAAGATCAGGGCGTCAGGGGAACCGGTCATCCGGCCGCCCTGCCGCACCACAAGATGCGATGGCCCGCTCCCGCACCTGCAGGAGCGGGTCATTGCGTTGCGAGGCTTGCGCGCGGCTTGCAGTGTACCGGGAAATTGACCGAGCGGGCGATGAAGCACAGGGCATGCGCCTTCTCATGCAAGCCATTGGCGCGATCGAGATCGGCAGCGCCATGGTGCGCGGCGAGCGTCACCCGGGGCTGCAGCACGACCTCGGTGAATTGCCCCGCGCCGTCCTGTCCCTCGGTCATCAGCCCTTCGGCATCGTCATGATAGGCGGTGACACACAGGCCTGCGTCCGACGCAAGATGCAGGAACCAGAGCTGGTGGCAGGCGCTAAGCGAGGCGACCAGCAATTCCTCGGGATTCCAGCGGGTGGCGTCTCCGCGGAACGTGGGGTCTGACGAGCCGGGGATCGGCGGCTTGCCATTCCCGCCGATCGCATGATCGCGCGCATAGTCGCGGTACCCGCTGGTGCCGCTGCCGAGATTGCCGGTCCAGTCGAGCGACAGCCGATAGCGATGGTCTCGCGTTGCCATGATCGATTGCCTCCCGCGCTGGTGTCGCCGGGGGGGTGTGCCGCCATGGTCAGGCCAGGTCAACCGCCGGTCAGGCCGGGCGCTCGCCGATCAGTTCGGTAACCAGCGCCTGCATGCGGCTGTCATAGCTGGCGAGCACATCGACGCGGCCGGCCTTGTCGAAAAAGCTGACCAGCGCTTCGCCGTTCCAGTGGTGCAGCGCATAGGCTGGATCTTCGGCAACGATCATTGCGCGATTGTCGGGATTGTCGACATCGATGGGGCGCAGGTCGAGCGACACCTGCGGTGCGGTCGAGGAACAGACCGCGACGGTCAGCCCCTTCCACTGGATGGTGAAGCTGCGATGCAGGTGCCCGCAGATCAGCCCTTTCACCTGCGGCGCGTCCATCAGCGCGTCGGCGAAACGCTCCACCCATGGCTCGAACGGATCGGTGGTCATCCACTCGATACCCGATTCTACCGGAGGATGATGCATCACGATATAGGTCGGCCGGTCGGTTGCCTCGGCCAGCCGCTCCTTCAGCCACGCCGCGCGCAGCTCGCAAAAGGCGCCGCCATGGCGGCCCTCTTCCAGCGTATCGATGACGACCAGCCGCACCGGGCCCAGATCGCGCGTGTACTGGATGAAACCGTTGGGATCGGCATAGCCGGGGAAGTGACGGTTGAAATTCTCCCTGACGTCATGATTGCCCATTGCCGGCAGCACGGGCCAGGGCACGGTGCTGAACAGCTCCGCCACGCGGGCATAGCTCTCGTCATCGCCCTTGTCGGTCAGATCGCCGGTGGCCAGCAGCACGTTGGGCACATTGGGGCCCGCCTTCAGCCGCGCGATGACCTGATCGACGCGCTGGCGGTTGAACTCCAGGGGATTACCCGGGTCGAAACCGATATGAATATCCGTTATCTGGGCGACCAGCATAGGTGGTTCTTTCGACCGGCGTTGCTTAGCCACCACCATAAAGTCGCCGTATGCCCCCGTCTGTGATGGCAGTCACTCTGTGGCGGCGGTCACGATCATGGTCCCTGCGATCGCGGGCTGGACGCCATGGTGCCGCATTTGCATCACCTGCGTGATATTCGTGGCAGGAAGCGCACGGGCTTGCAACATCTGCGTTGGAGTCCTCGCCGCCATGGCATTCGCGGCAACTGGCAAGACCCGGGATCAGCAGCTGGTTGGCGTTGTTTGACGTCTTGGCAGCGTGGCAGCTCGAGCACTTCTCCTCGTCATGCGGCTTGTGGTCGAACCAGCCGTGGTTGAAGTAGCGCCGGGTCTGGTGGACATCCATCACCCGCCAGTTGCGGTTGCCTGCCGCAGGCGCGAAGATGGTGTGGCAATCGTAACAGGCGCCGCCGCGCGAGAAGACCGCGCGCACCGCATCTTCGGCGCGTGATGGACGGACGGCGACTTCCCGGAAATAGATATTGTAGGTCTGGCCTTCGGCAAACTGACCCGGCCGCCGCCGTGCCATGCCACCCAGGCTGATCGGCCGGCTCGGCGGGGTCGAGCGGTAATAGGCATAAAGGTCGGCGATGACCTGTGCCGGCTCGCCATGGCGCAGGGTGCGATCCACCCCACCCACGGACTCGAACGTCAGGCTGTGGCACGACTGGCAGTCGCGCTCCATGTCGACCGGTTCGAACCGCACCCCGTCACGCGTCGGCTTGTGGCAATCGGCGCAGTCTAGTCCGGGACTGCCGCGACCGCGGCCGATGCCGAGGTTGCGCGCCATGCGCGCGACGCTGCCATTGCGCAGCAGATGCTCGTCATGTGTGAATTTCAGACCGTTGTTTTCGGTTAGATTCGGTCGCCACGTCATGCGCTGGAAGCGCGGCTGCTTCCCGGTGGAAACTAGCACCGCCGGGCGGAACTGCGGGTGCGACGTGCCGAAATCGCCGGCATCGCCAAGCTTGGTGTCGGTCAGGCGCGAGGACATGCCGTCATGGCAGTCGGTGCAGAAACGCTGCGCGGTAGCGGGCATCGGGCCTGCGCCCTCATGCTCCGTATGGCATTCGACGCAGCGGCCCTCCGGACGGCCGAAAGCGGTGCCGATGCTATTCAGTGACGCGCGGAACCAGCCCGGATCGCCACGTGCCAACACTTGCCGCGCGATCGGCGCATGCTCGTGCGCATCATCGTGGCAACTGGCGCAGGTGGTGTCGGTGACCGAAACGAACGCGTCGACGTGACAGGATTGGCAGTCGTCCTTGAGCTTGGCGTGCCCCGCGCTCAGCGCGCCCGACGACCAGGTCGAGTCGGCGTGGAAGCCGTTGGGCCGTTCCTCCACCCCGCGCCAGCTCATGTAAGCCCAGATCGGCGCGGCGAGGAAAGCGGCAAGCACGAACAGCGAGAAAACCCAGGCCGACATGCGCCGGCCTGGCAATTTGCCGCCCAGCGAAAAGGCCTGCGCCTCGTCGCGGTCGAGCGCGCTATGGCTGAGCTCATCGGTGCGCGAGACGGTCAGCGCAATGCGCGGCGCGGCACCGTCCGTATCCAGCCCGACCAGGATGCGATGCCCGCCGAAGCGCAGCTCCGCCCCATTGCCGGCATCGATGCTGGCACGCTGCACGGTGCGGCCATCGACTTCGAAGCCGAGCCCCGAGACAGCCTCTATCTCGACATGGCGGCCATCGTTGGTGGTCAGCCGTGCATGTTCGGGATTGACTGCCAGATCGGCCAGATGGACCGCGCAGGCGGCATCGCGACCGACGAGGATGCTGCTGGCATCGACCGGCGTTCCGCGAACGATCTCGCGCCCATCGGCGGTGACGGATATGCGGCGGACAAGGAAGCTCATCTCTTGCCCCTCACCAGTAGAAAAACACGCTGACGACATGCGCGCTGAGCGCCGCGATCAGGGCAAAGGTCAACGGCACATGGAAATACAGCCAGATTTCCAGCAGCGCCTTGAGCTTCAGATGCCGGCGCAGGCGGTGCAGCGCCGCCTGCTTGCGGCCGAGCAGGCTGTCGACCTTTTCGAGCGGATCCGAGCCGTCGTCATGGCGCGACGCGGTGTAACGGCGTATGCCGTCGCGGGCACGGCGAGTGGCGCAGCCGGGGTAACTGCCGGTCAGGCGGGACCATAGCGAGCCTGCAAAAGGGTCCTGATCGAGGCTGAGCCGCACGGTCGCCGCGTCCGCAGGGGAAAGCGGCTGGGCCGCTTCATGCAGCTGCCGGTCGAGGCTGCGGATATCCTCGAGCATCTGGGCCTGGGTGCGCTCCTCGCGATTGTCCGACAGCGCCGCCGGCAGCGTCGCATAGGCGGTGACGCCCCAGATGCCGGAGAGGATGACGAGCATCATCAGCGCCCAGGCAAGCGTGTGGACATTCCAGCCGAGCTGGAAGCCGGCGTGCATGGTCCCGATCACCATCAGTGACAGACCGAGATAGACATGCGCGGACGTCCATGCCTTGAGCGACCACGACCCGCTGGTCATCGCCCGCTTGCGCACGCCGAGCATGGTCAGCCACAGGATCAGCAGCAGACCGATGGTGCCCAGCGTATAGCCATACCAGCTGCCGCCGTTATGCCGTGGCGTCACGTCCACCAGAAAATAGCTGGTGATTACGATCAGGCACAGGCCGAGCGCGATCTTGGCCCACAGGAAGCCGCGATGGCCCAGAAAGCTGCTGTGCTCGGCCGAACGCTGCCGCTGGCCCTGTACGCTCTTGACCGGGGCTTTGGTCGCCATCAGTCATCCCCCTGCGTCAGTCGGGCAAGCCCAAGAAACTCCTCAGGCGATACGCGCAGCGCCGCACCGGTCGGGCAGGCGCGCACGCAGGCCGGCCCCCCGGCGATGCCCGAGCACATGTCGCACTTGATCGCCTTCTTGGGGATCTCCACCCCGACAGGCTGGTGCTTCTTCGACCATTTCTTGCTCGGCTCGCCCGGGCCCGGCCCCAGGCCCAGGAACAGCCAAGACAAGAGCCCCGGCTTCTTGGGCGGCACCGCCTCCATGCGGATGACGCCATAGGGGCAATAGCGCTGGCAATTGCCACAGCCGATGCAGGTATCATCAATGAACACTTCGCCGTCGGGCCCGCGGTGGATGGCGTTGGGCGGGCAATCGGACATGCAATGCGGATGCTCGCAATGCCGGCAACTGGTCGGCACATGCAGGTGTGCGAAGGTGGCTCCCGCCTCGCGGTCGAGCCGCGACAGGCCTTCGTGGCTATCGGCGCAAGCCTTCTCGCAATTGTCGCAGCCGACGCACAACTGCTCGTCGATAAGCAGCACGTCGGTCGCCTCGCCGATGCCCTTGTCGACCAGGAATTTGGCGGTCTCGGAATAAAGCTCGACCGCGCTCGAAAAACTCTCCTTGCGGCTTTCGACGAAGCTGTTGACGTCCTGCCGCGCCGCCATTTCGGCCTTGGCCTTCTGCATCAGCGCCGGCTTCGCCGCCAGGATCTTGCGGAATGCCTCGCCCGGCACGCGCACCACTTCGGACTTGATCGCCGCCTTCACCGTGGCGTTGCGCGGCTCGCCGGTGATGACCGCCATTTCCCCGACATAGGAGCCGGCAGGCAGATAGCGAAGGAACACCGGCTTGCCGCCGATCTGCTTTTCCACCACCATCGACCCTTGGCGGATGACATAGATGTCATCGCCGGTCTCGCCTTCGCTGATGATCGGCTTGCCAGCGGGCACATCCATCACTTCGGCCTGTTCGACCGCCTCGGCCACGTCGGGTGGGGTCAGGCCGGACCCGAACATCTGCATCAATTGCCGTTCGAGGCTGATGCGGGTGATCGCACGGTTGGCGGCCGGCGCGGTTTTCATCAGCTTGAGCGCGGCCGCGCGCGACATTTCGACAAGAATGGCGTCGGCGCCTGCGCGGATCGTGGCACCACGACGACGGCCAGAAATCAGCCCGACCTCGCCGAAGATGGAGCCGGTTTCGATCGGCACCGTCCGGCTGCTGTCGGCAGGGTCGATTTCAACCACTACATGACCATCGGCAATAGCGAACAGCGACGATCCCGGTGCATTGCGCTCGAACACCACCTCGCCGGCGCGGTAAAATCGCGTTTCGGAATCGAGCATGAATTCACGCAATTGCAGCGGCGAGACTTCCTCGAAAATCCTGACCCGCTGGTTGAGGAACAGCAGCCACTCATCGACACTGCGGCGGCCGGGCAGGCCTTCGAACTTCTTGACCAGCAGCTTCTCGTCGACCGGGGTCAGCGCCGTGTTGCCGGCAATGAACTCGACGACGTCATAGCCCTGGTTCATGCAATGTTTGATCAGCGGATAGCCGGCCAAAGCACCGATCACATAGATGCCGGGATTGGTCGTCTCGAAGGTCGGCGACAGCTTGGGGAAAGCCTCGCGGTCCGGGCTGGTGAATTCGATGCCGCACGCCTCGACGAATTTGCGCGGCGGGGCCGAGCCAAGCCGGGCGATCACTCGGTCGCAGCGGATACGCTCCTCGCCGTCGCGGGTCGCCAGCGTGATCCAGCCGGGCTCGATCTTGGACGGCGATGTCTCGGTCTTCGGGTTCATCCGCCCGCGCGCCGCGAGTTCCATCAGGGCCGCGACATTCGGACCCTTGGCGCGGATGAAGCCGGCATCGCGGTTGAGAATGGTGACCGTATTGCCCTGCGCCGCATCTTCGGCCAGCCCGCGCGCATTCTCGATTCCTGCATCACCACCGCCGACGACGGTGATATGCTCGTCGATATACTCCGTGGGGTCGTTCAGCTGATATTGCACATGGGGCAGATCGGCACCCGGGATGGTCAGCCGGTTGGGATTGCCCTGCGTGCCGATGGCGAGGATGACGTGGCGCGTCTTCCAGCTACGGCCGTCTGCGGCGGCGACCGTGAAATCGCCTTTCGCACCGGTGATCGACGCGACATCGGCATTGTAGGCGACATTCAGCTTGGCGCCGTGCGCATCCCACGCATCGAGGATGGTCTCACGCTTGCCGGCATCGAAGACAACGTCCGAACGCAGCTCCAGCTGCACCGGCGTCGCCATGATATGCTTGCCCTTCTGATATTTGTAGATGGTGTCGGAAAGGTGGTCGGTCTTTTCCAGCAGGATATAGGCCATCCCGCGCTCGGCCGCGCGACCGGCCGCGCTCAGACCTGCCGGGCCGGAGCCGATGATGACGATGTCGAGCGGCTCGGTCATGGTTGCACTCCGCGCAACCTACGGCACGGACCACCCGGTCTTATCCCCCACGCGTGCGGCAAGCTGCCCCCCCTGCCCTCAATCAGGTGCCCTGCATGTGGATGGCAGGGCGTGCACCGCGACCGTCTTTTCTTTGTGCTAGCTATGCCTTGCCACGACGCCCCGCGTCAACCGCCAACGGGCGGGCCAGTGGATTATCGTGCGACATCCACAAGGCGATCGCTGCCGACCCATGACGGCTCCAGCGACGACGCCGGGTCGCTGCCGCCTTCCACCATCCGGCGCCAGCCGGACGGACCAAGCCGCTCGATCGGGCGGAACTTGGTCTTGTAGGCCATCCGGTCCGATCCTTCGATCCAGTATCCCAGATAGACATAGGGCAGGCCGGCGCGGGCGCCGCGAATGATATGATCGAGAATGACGAAGGTGCCGAGGCCGCTGCGAGCGCCCTCGCCGGTGTCGAAGAAGGAGTAGACCATAGACAGCCCGTCGGCCTGACGGTCGGTCAGACAGGCCGCTACCAGACGGCCCGGCGTGCCATCCTCATTGGGCTCGCGATATTCGACGACGCAGGTCTCGACCGGCGAATGTTCGACCATCGCGGCAAAATCGCCTTCGGTCATGTCCGCCATGCCGCCAGTCGGGTGGCGGCTGGCGAGATAGGCGGTCAGCAGCGCATACTGTTCCTCGGTGCCCCATGGCGCGCGCGCTTCGACAATCAGGTCGCTGTTGCGTTTGAGCGTGCGCCGCTGCGACGCGCTCGGCTCGAACTCGTCGGCGCAGACTCGCACCGACACGCAGGCACTGCACTGCTGGCAGCTCGGACGGTAGGCGACATTCTGGCTGCGGCGGAAACCGATGCGGCCAAGTGCATCGTTGAGTTCGGCGGCGTTCGCGCCGTTAAGCTCGGTAAACACCTTCCGCTCGAACCGGCCAGGCAGATAGGGGCACGGCGTGGGGCTGGTGACGAAAAATCGCGGGAAACGAAAAGGTGCAGTCACAAGTCCCCCTCAGCCTGATGCCGACGCTGTATCCGCTGACGACTATGCCCAGTGCCGGCGTGCAACGGAAGTGCATTTACCACGCTTTGCGCAGTCGGCTCGCCGGTGATTCAGAACGGGACACAGGATGGTCCGGTCAGGCCAGTTCCACCAGAGTCACCTGATAGCCAGCCTTTCTCAGCGAAACGACCAGCGAATCGAGGTGATCGCGATCGCGCGTTTCGCACTCGATGTCAGTGATCAGCCCCTTGGCGGGCAGCGTGGTGAAGATGCGTTGGTGATAAATCTCAACGATGTTCACATTATGCTCGTTGAACACCCGCATCACGTTGAACAGTGCGCCGGGCCGGTCCTGCAGGCGGATGCGCAGCCGCGCCAGCCGGCCCGAACGCGCGAGATCGCGCAGCAGCACATTGGCCAGCAGGCGCGTGTCGATATTGCCGCCGCACAGCACCAGGCCGACGTCGCGGCCCTTGAACCGCACGCCATGCGCCAGCAGCGCGGCAAAGCCTGCCGCCCCTGCCCCTTCGACCACCGTCTTTTCGATCTGCAGCAGCAGCGAAACGGCGCGTTCGAGATGGCGTTCGGCGACCAGCACGATATCGTCGGCCAGCTTGGCGACGACCTTGCTGGTGAAATCGCCCGGCTGCTTGACGGCGATGCCCTCAGCCAGCGTGTCGCCTTCGCAGACCATGTCCATATGGTTCAGCCGGGCATACATCGACGGATACAGCTCCGCCTGCACACCGACCAGACGGATGTCGGGTTTCAAGCCGCGCGCGGCGGTGCCCATGCCGGAAAACAGACCGCCACCACCGATAGGAATGATCAGCGTATCGATTTGCGGCTGATCGGCCAGCATCTCCAGCGCGACCGTGCCCTGACCTGCAGCGATTCGCGGATCGTCGAACGGGTGGACGAAGGTCAGCCCGCGCTCGGCCTCCAGCTCCCGCGCACGGGCATAGGCGTCGTCATATTTCTCGCCATGGAGCACGATGGTGGCGCCATGGCTGGCTGTCTGCTGCACCTTCACCATCGGCGTGGTCTGCGGCATGACGATGGTCACCGGCACGCCCAGCCGCGCGCCGTGATAGGCAAGGCCCTGCGCATGGTTGCCGGCGCTGGCCGCTATCACCCCGCGCGAACGCTGCTCCGGGTCCATGAGCAGCAGCGTGTTGAGCGCGCCACGCTCCTTGTAGGCGGCGGTGAATTGCAAATTCTCGAACTTCAAGAACACATTGGCGCCCACCAGATCGCTCAGCGTTCGGCTGTGCGTGGTCGGCGTGTGCAGCACCGCGTCGCCGATACGCGCCTGCGCTGCGCGAATATCGGCGAGCGTCAGCAGCGGCGATGCAGCGGGCTGGGACGATTCTGCGAGGGCGTTGGACGTTCCGGTCATGGACGTCGCCCCTATCGCATCTGGCGGCTGGCGCAAACCGCGCTATGACGGTGGGCATGGCAAGCATCGCATTCATCGGTCTGGGCATCATGGGCGGGCCGATGGCCCGGCACCTCGCCGTAGCCGGACACGACATGATCGTTTTCAATCGCACCCATGCCAAGGCAGAAGCGTGGGTCGAGCGCCACGGCGGGCGCACCGCCGCCAATCCGATGGAAGCCGCCGAACAGGCCGATGCGGTGATCACCTGCGTCGGCACCGACGATGATGTCGCCCAGGTGACGATGGGCCGCGACGGCGCCTTTCGTTCGATGCGCAAGGGCACGCTCTATGTCGACCACAGCACCATCTCCGCCAAGCTGGCGCGGCAACTGTCGGTGGAGGGCGCGTCGCGCGACCTGATGGTGGTCGACGCGCCGGTGACCGGCAGCCAGCCGGGCGCGGAGAATGGAACGCTGACCATCATGTGCGGCGGCAAGAAAAAGGCGGTCGAGGCGGCCACGCCCTATTTCCATGCTTACGCCAAGCGCATCGTCCACATCGGCGGCGCCGGCACCGGACAGGTCACCAAGATGGCCAACCAGATCGCGCTCGCAGCAGTCGTCGAAGGGCTGGCGGAGGCGCTGCGCTTTGCCCAGTCGGCGCGGCTCGACATCGACAAGGTCTATGACGCGATCTCGGGCGGCGCCGCCGCAAGCTGGCAGATGGACAATCACTGGCACGCGATGGCGCGTGACGATTTCGAGGGCGGCTTCCCGGTCGACTGGATGCGCAAGGATGTCGGCCTGGCCATCGAGGAAGCCCGGGCAACCGGCGCCAGCCTGCCGGTGGCAGCGATGATCGACCAATTTTGTGCGGAGATACAGGCCATGGGCGCGGGACGGCAGGATACGAGCGCGCTGGTACGGAGATTGCCGAAGTGAGGTCTGTCTCTTTCGCGGCGATCGCCCTGCTTCTCGCCACCCCTGCCATCGCCGAAACGCTGGTCGACAATGTCGACGGCATCACGCTCGACGCAGAGGGCCGGGTGGTCCGCTTCACCGGCCTTGTCATCGATGACGATGGGCGGGTCGAGCGGCTGTTGCAGCGCGGCGATGCCCGGCCCGAGCGGCCAGACTTCCGCAAGAATGGCAATGGCCAGGTGCTGATGCCGGGCCTTATCGACGCGCATGGCCATGTCATGGGGCTCGGCTTCCAGGCGATGCTGGTCGATTTGAGCGGCACCCGCAGCCTTGCCGAAGCGCAGGAGGCGATCCGTGCCTATGCGGCGGCCAATCCCGATCTGCCGTGGATCATGGGCCGCGGCTGGAACCAGGAACTGTGGGGGCTGGGGCGCTTTCCGACCGCCGCCGATCTCGACTCGCTCGGCATCGACAAGCCGATCTGGCTGGAACGGGTCGACGGCCATGCCGGCTGGGCCAACAGCGCAGCGATGCGGGTGGCCGGGATCACCCCGGCAACGCGCTCGCCCGCCGGCGGTCGCATCGAAACGGTCGCCGGGCGACCGAGCGGCGTGTTCGTCGACGCGGCGGCAGAACTGATCGACCGCCACCGCCCTGCCCCGCTGGCGCGCGACCGCGACCGCGCGCTTGCGCTAGCGCAGGAGCGGCTGCTCAGTCTTGGCGTCACCACCGTGGCCGACATGGGCACCACCATCGATGACTGGCAGGCGCTGCGCCGCGCGGGCGATACCGGCGCGCTCAGGGTGCGCGTGATCAGCTATGCCGCCGGCACCGACAATATGGCGCTGATCGCCGGCAGCGGGCCGACGCCCTGGCTGTACGAAGACCGGCTGCGCATGGTCGGCGTCAAACTCTATCTCGACGGTGCGCTGGGCTCGCGCGGCGCATGGCTCAAGGCACCTTATGCCGACGCGCCGACGATCCGCGGCATCCCGATGCTGAGCGAATCCGAGCTGCGCAACCGCATGGTGCGCGCCAGCATCGACGGTTTTCAGGTCGCGGTGCATGCCATCGGCGACGCCGCCAATGGCGAGCTGCTCAGCGCCATCGACGATGTTGCGACCAGCTTCGACGGCGCCCGGCGCTGGCGCATCGAACATGCGCAGGTCGTCGATCTGCCCGACATCGCGCGCTTCGGCCAGCATGGCATCATCGCCAGCATGCAGCCGGTGCACCAGACCAGCGACCGGCTGATGGCCGAGGCGCGGCTGGGGCCGGACCGGCTGGGTGGGGCCTATGCCTGGCGCAGCATTGCCGGCACCGGCTCGCGGCTCGCCTTCGGCAGCGACTTTCCGGTCGAAAGCGCGGACCCGTTCGCCGGTCTGGTCACTGCCTTCACCCGTGAAGACGCGGCAGGCGAGCCGTTCGGCGGATGGCGCGTACAGGAAGCGGTGACGCGTGAGGCCGCCCTCGACGGCTTCACCCGCAGCGCCGCCTATGCGGGATTTGCCGAAGATCGGCTGGGCACGCTGATGCCCGGCATGCGCGCCGATTTCATCCTGGTCGACGTCGATCCGCTGCTTGGCCGGCCCGCCGAGGTGCGCGCGACGCGGGTCGCGGAAACCTGGGTCGGCGGACGCCCGGCCTGGGTGCGCGGGGCTGCCGCGCCGGCGCCGGCACCGCAGACCGAGCGCCTGGCGGAACCCGACCCGGCGGTGGAAACGCGCTGACGGGCGGGTTGCTTACCCGCCAGCATCTACACGCCCGGTCGCCACTGGCCGCAGTGATGAATTGACTCGATCAGCGGTCCAAACGGCTCGACTCGCAGCGTCCGCTGTGTTGCTATGTCCCGATAACAAAACGACAAGCCAGCGATGGGGAGCGGGATGAGCCAGATGGCGACGGCCGGGGGCTTGCGCATGACGCATGGTCCCAGCGCGCGCAATGCAGTGCGCCATTTCTTTGCGCCGGATATCTATCAGCGCCGCGATATCGCCGATCGCCAGATCGATCTGGTACGCATTGTCTCGACCGAGATCGTGCCCCGGCTGGTCCGCCTGCACAGCAAGGTCGCGCCGGAGCTGTGCCCGGTCGAGTTGCTCAAAAGCAGCTTCCACCCCGATGCCGCCGATGTCAGCGAACTGGCCCGCATCATTCTGGGCGACGATATCGATGCCGCCGCCGCCTATATCGCGCTGCTGCGCGAGCGCGGGCTCGACATGGAGACGCTCTATGTCGAACTGCTGGAGCCGACCGCGCGCCACCTCGGGACGATGTGGGAGCAGGACCTGTGCGACTTCATCGATGTCACCATCGGTGTCGGCCGCCTGCAGGCGCTGCTGGCGATCTTCAATGAGACCCATGTGCTGCCGCAGATCGGGGACCGGCGCATTGTCTTCATGGCAACCGCACCGGGCAACCAGCATTCGTTCGGCGTCTCGATGATCGAAAAGCTGCTGGTCGCGGCCGGATGGCAGGTCGAGGCGAATCTGTCGGGCAGCACAGAAGAAATTGTCGCAACGGTGCGCAATGGCTGGTTCGCCGTCGTCGGCCTCGCCGCGGGGTCGGACGGTGACCTCGGCATAGTGCGGGCGACCATCGCGCGCGTGCGCGCCGAATCGCAGAATCGCAGCATAGGCATCATGGTCGGCGGCCCCCTCTTCACCGCCAACCCGTCGCTCGCCTCCGAACTCGGCGCCGACGCCACCGCCCCCAACGCGCCGACGGCGGTGCTGGCGGCCCAAAAGCTGTTCGACCTGGGGGTGAAAGGACGACTGGCGCAAAGCGGGCCGGATGCAGGCTAGTCCTCAGCGCTGATTGAAGCGTCGCTAACATCAGTCCGGGCTACCCTGCTCGGACTGGACTGTCTTCCGCCCAGGAGCAGAGCGGACCGGCTCATCGCAAGCAACGGCCGGTCAGCGCGATCTGCCGAAACCGATGGCAACCGCCGTGCTCGCCAACAACGCCGTGCCAACCGCAATAGCGACCCCCGCAGACGCCCCGCCATCGGTGTCATTGACCGAGGCACAGGCTTGATCGATCGCCCTGTCCTGCCCTGCAATCCGCGCGATGACATCGGCCCGTTGCGGGATGGGCCGATCAATGTCGATCTGATGCAGGGTTGCTCCCTTGCCCGCCAAAGCCGCCGCAATGCGCGGCCAATGCGCTGAGTCGGCGAAGAAATACAGATCTCGACCAGCCAGTGAGCCAGGCGCCATGCGTTGCGCGGTCCGCTCGACTTCCTCAACCAAACGGGCCTGATCTATAGCTGCAAAAATGCCGCGCTGCAGTTCTGCTGCTGGCGCTCGCAGCGCCTCACGGAAGCCATCACGAAAATCACGGAACATATACTCGCCAGGGTGTAGCAGCTGGAATAGGGGTTGCTCAAGGAAATCCGACTCGGCGGCCTCGCTACTTCCGGATACGAGCAGCCGCTCGGTTGCCTGATAATAATAGCGCGACCATTCGTTACGGTCACTTGTCGTCGGTGCGGTCAGATCGGACCGTAACCAGCGAAGGCCTTCGTTATGGTCCAGCACCGCTGCGCGGTGCGCGGTACACGCCAAAGGCTGTAGATGCCGCAACTGATCCGCAGACAGGGGCGCAGGCGTGCCGGTATCGAGCTGGATGTTAACCATGTAAAACGGGCTACCGTCTCTATGGGCTTCCGCGCCGGGCTCAAGCACCGCCAGCTGCACCATACCCCCGGCAATCCGCGTCGATTGGTGCTGCCAATGCAGAGAGCTGAGCGACCGTGGAAAGCCGTCGATGAAATAGTCGGGTAGAATATCGGTCAACGCCAGCGAGCGTATCAGCGCGCCGTCACTGCCGTAGATGACGACGACATCGTCACCGAAACCGACAGAGTGCCAATTGTCGAAGGTGACGACATAGCGCCCGTCGTCGCTGACCAGTGCGGACACCGGTGCGACGTCATTGACCAATGAACGATCCCAGACGACGCTCCAGCTACCGTCGCTCTCGCGGCGCTCCAGCCGTGCGGTTGCAGTGTCCGGTTGACCCTCGGCCTGCCCGGCCGGCTCCCGACCCGCAATCTTGTCTTCGAAAAAATCGAGCTGATCGCTGATCGGGCGCGGCGTTACCGTCAGACGATATGCGCCATTCACCGATGCTGTCACCGCGACTTTGGGCTCGGCCCAGCTATCCGCAACCGCTGCCGTCGGCACGAGCGACGAAGCGAACACCGTCAAAGCCGCAATAAAGCCGATGCGCATCGACACTTCCTTTCCACAGACGGAAGAAGTGGCGATGCTTCTTCCTTAATATACCCGCGCCTTGGGCTCGATATATTTGGCCTCGTCGGTCAAGGTATACTCATGCACCGGCCGATAGTCGATCTTCACGTCGCCGCCCTTGCCGCCCCAGCCGTCGAACCAGGTTACGGTGTGCTTCATCCAGTTGGCGTCGTCACGATTGGGGAAATCCTCATGCGCGTGCGCGCCACGGCTTTCCTTGCGGTTCGATGCGCCGTGGATGGTGCAGCTTGCCTGGCTGATCAGATTGTCGAGCTCGAGCGTTTCGATGAGGTCGGTGTTCCAGATTAACGAGCGGTCGGTGACGTGCAGGTCTTCCATCCGCTTGTAGGTGGCCGAAAGCAGCGTCTTGCCCTCGTCCAGCAGCGCGGTGTCGCGGAACACGGCGCAATGCTTCTGCATGTTCTTCTGCATTTCGGTGCGCACCGCCGCGGTCGGCGATCCGCCCTTGGCAAAGCGGAAGCGATCGACGCGCCCGATGGCGAAATCGGCGCTGTCCGCGGGCAGCGGCTTGTGCGGAGCGCCGGGCTTGACCAGTTCCTTGAGGCGGTGGCCGGTGGCGCGGCCGAACACGACCAGATCGATCAGGCTGTTCGAGCCGAGGCGGTTGGCGCCATGCACGCTGACACAGGCGGCCTCGCCCACCGCGAAAAGCCCGGGGACGATGGTTTCCGGATTGCCGTCCTTCACCGTCATCACCTCTCCCCAATAGTTACAGGGGATGCCGCCCATATTGTAATGGACGGTGGGGGTAACGGGCAGCGGCTGGCGGGTCAGGTCGACACCGGCGAAAATCTTGCCGCTTTCGGTGATGCCGGGGAGCCTTTCTGCCAGCACCTTGGGGTCGATATGGTCGAGGTGGAGGTAGATATGGTCCTTCTCCGGCCCGACGCCGCGGCCTTCGCGCATTTCCAGCGCCATCGAGCGGCTGACGACGTCGCGTGAGGCGAGGTCCTTGGCGGACGGGGCATAGCGCTCCATGAAGCGCTCGCCCTCGGAATTGGTGAGATAGCCTCCCTCGCCGCGCGCGCCTTCGGTGATCAGCACGCCCGCGCCATAGATGCCGGTGGGGTGGAACTGGACGAATTCCATGTCCTGCAAGGGCAGGCCGGCACGCAGCACCATGCCGCCACCGTCGCCGGTGCAGGTGTGGGCCGAGGTCGCGGTGTAATAGCAGCGGCCATAACCGCCGGTCGCCAGCACCACGGCATGGCTCTTGAAGCGGTGGATGCTGCCATCCTCCATGCACATGGCGATAACGCCACGGCATTCGCCATCGACCATGATCAGGTCGAGCGCGAAATATTCGATGAAGAAGTCCGCCGCATATTTCAGGCTCTGCTGATAGAGCGCGTGCAGGATGGCGTGGCCGGTGCGGTCAGCCGCGGCGCAGGTGCGCTGCACCGGCGGGCCGGCACCCATGTTCTGCATGTGGCCGCCGAACGGGCGCTGGTAGATGGTGCCGTCCTCGTTGCGGCTGAACGGCACACCCGCATGCTCGAGCTCGTAGACCGCCTGCGGCGCTTCACGGACGAGATATTCGATCGCGTCCTGATCGCCCAGCCAGTCCGATCCCTTGACGGTATCGTACATGTGCCACTGCCAGTGATCCGGCGTATTGTTGCCAAGGCTGGCGGCGATGCCGCCCTGCGCCGCGACCGTGTGGCTGCGGGTGGGGAAGACCTTGGTGATGCAAGCGGTCTTCAGGCCGGCTTCGGCAGCACCCATGGTGGCGCGCAGGCCGGAACCGCCGGCGCCGACGACGACCGCGTCATAGGTGTGGTCGATGATCTTGTAGGCGGGTGCGGCCTTCTGGGCCGTGCTGGTCTCACTGGCCGACATTGGCGACGCCTCCGAATGCGATGCTGGCGATGCTGAACAGGGCGAAGATCATGCCGCCCCAGGAGAAGAAGGTGAGCGCGAGCAGGCTGGCGAGCTTCAGCGCCTCGTCATGCACATAATCCTCGATCAGCACGGTGAGGCCGAGGCGGAAATGGGTGAAGACGCTGATCGCCAGCAGCGCCATCGGCACTGCGGCAAACGGCGACGACAGCCAGTCGGTGACGCTGCGATGGCTCGTGAAATCGCCGGTGACGAGGCTGACCATCAGCCACACCATCAAGGTCAGGTTGGAGATGGCGGTGACCCGCGACATTGTGAAATGATGCGTGCCGCTGCGGGCGGAGCCGAGGCCACGGACCCGGCCGAGTTTGGTACCAGCGCCCATGGCTTACAGGCTCCCCATCAGAATGTAGACCCACAAGGCTGCGGTCAGCAGCAGCGGAACGGACGCGACCACCATCGACCACAGACGGTTGGTCTTGAGTTCGTACCCCGCACCGGTGTCAAGCAACAGATGTCGCAGACCCGACGAGGCATGCTGGAAGAAGGCCCAGGTCAGGCCGACCAGCACGGCACGGCCGATCCAGTTCTGCCAGCTCAGCGCGGTCGCCTCCGGCGCTTGCCAGATGGTGCCGATAAAGCTTGCGTAGGCCGCCTCGCCCGACGCTGCGGCGCCCAGCCACCACAGGAACAGCAGCGAACCGACGATGGCCATGCCGTCGCCGGTGGCGCGGTGGAGAATGGAGACCAGCATGTGCGGTCCCCACCGATAAACCTGCAGATGCGGCGACAGCGGTCGTTTGCTCGGGCCGGCCATGTGCGGTCCTCCCCTGTGGATGAAGTGATCGGTCATGAAGAGGCAGCGAGCCGAAGCCCCCTGCCCCCGCTGGCGACGTGCTTTACCGCAAAGCCGGGGCGATGCAACCGCTTGACTCGGGCTTCAGCCGGTCAGGCGACGGCCTTGGCTCATGACTTGTTTCGATTAGCGTAAAGCAGGGCTGCGGCGAGTGCCGCCGAGCCAATGCCCGCCGCCGCAGCAGCGGTTTTCCAGCCGAAGCGATGCTTGCCATCGGCCGTGCTGCCGGCCTGCTTGGCGGCGCGGGTTTCGCGCAGCACTTCATTTTCCTCGGCAGGCGTGTCGGTTTCGGGCTTCTGGTCGGGGGTATCGGTCATGTCACTCTCTTTGGCTGGGGGGCCTTCAGGCCAGTGCCTCCGCAAGCGCTACATAGGGCAGGCCGAGCGCGTCCGCCACCGGGGCGCAGGTGATTTTTCCCTGCCACACGTTAAGCCCGTCGGCGAGATGCGGATCGCGGCGCAATGCCTCCTGCCAGCCGAGATCGGCGATGCGCAACGCGTGGGGCAGCGTCACATTGTTGAGCGCATAGGTGCTCGTGCGCGCCACCGCGCCGGGCATGTTGGCGACGCAATAATGGACAATGCCGTCGACCACATAGGTCGGCTCCGAGTGGGTCGTTGCATGGCTGGTCTCGAAACAGCCGCCCTGATCGATGGCGACATCGACCAGCACCGATCCTGGTTGCATGGTGGCGAGCATGTCGCGGGTGACGAGATGCGGGGCAGCAGCGCCGGGGATCAGCACCGCGCCAATCACCAGGTCCGCCTGCGCGACGCATTCGGCCAGATTGGCCTTGTTGGAAAAGCGGGTCTTGGCGCGCGATTCGAAATGGATGCCGAGCCGTTCGAGCACTTCGGGATCGCGATCGAGGATGGTCACGTCCGCGCCGAGCCCTACCGCCATCTGCGCCGCGTTGAAACCGACCACGCCGCCACCGATCACACATACCTTGCCCGGCGCGACGCCTGGCACGCCGCCCAGCAGCACGCCGCGCCCGCCATGCGCCTTTTCGAGCGCGGTGGCGCCCGCCTGGATGCTCATGCGGCCGGCAACCTGGCTCATCGGCTTGAGCAGGGGCAGTCCGCCCTGGCGGCCGGTTACCGTCTCATAGGCAATGCCGATCACGCCGCTCTCCAGCAAATCCGCGGTCTGCTCGGGATCGGGAGCGAGGTGGAGATAGGTGTAGAGGATCTGGCCGGCGCGCAGCATCGCCCGTTCGCCTGCCTGCGGCTCCTTGACCTTCACAACCATTTCAGCGGCCTCGAAGATGGTTGCGGCATCGCCGACCACTTCGGCGCCAGCGGCGCGGTAGTGATCGTCGCTTGCACCGATGCCCAGCCCGGCCCCGCTTTCGACCAGCACCTGGTGACCATGCGCGACCAGTTCGCGGGCGCTCTCTGGGGTCAGTCCGACCCGATATTCGTGATTCTTGATTTCGCGGGGGCAGCCGATGCGCATGGGTCGTCTCTCCTGATCGCGTCCGGCCGAACCTCGCACGGCTGGCGCGCATGGGCTTTGTAATAATATTTCCTCTGAGCGATGCAAAGTTGCCGCGAACGTAAAGCGACTTTGGGCGCACTTACAGGCTGTTAACCAAAGCCGCTTATCGATGCTTCATTGCTCCATCCATCAGTGTCAGGAGCTGGAGGACACATGCCGAGCCGGACTCTCGCCAATCTCGCCTTTTCCGACGTGCCGCCGGTGCCGGTGGCTGACAAGCTGGGCGTCTTCGATGCCGACGGCACGCTGACGGCGCGCGCGCAAGCCATCGCCGATCTGTTCGCAGGCCGCGAGGATGATCTGACCCGCGCCTTCTGGTCGGTCTATAACCAGCGGGTCGGCCGGGCGCAGCGCGTCACCGGCGGCGCTCTGGAAAAAGCGGTGCTCGAAGGCCGCCGCTACATCCACGCCAAGTTCCAGCGCCCGACCGATCAGGAATGGGGAACGATCTGCTGCCTCTATGCATGGCGCGCGGTGTCCGCCGGGCTCGACATCGGCACGGTCATCGCCTGCCTCGGCGCGTCGAACAGCCTCGCCGTCGAACTCGCGCACAAGGCGCACAGCGATGACCTCTCCGCGACCACCGAACTGATGCAGTCGATCATGCTGATGGCCTCGTTCGAAGCGGATATCCTGCACAGCTACAAGCAGAAGCTCGACAGCCACGTCATGCGGCGCGAGCGCGCCGAGCTGGCAGGGCAGTTCGAGAATACCGTCGCGCATGACATGCTCGGTGCATCCGCAGTCGGCGCGCAGCTTGGCGGGCAGACCAGCACCGTCGCAGTCGCCGCGCGCAGCATGCTGGGCAAGGCCAGTGAAGTCGCTGCCGCTGCCGAGCAATCGGCGCTGGCAATGCGCGAAGCCGCCCGCACCGCGGCCGGCCTCATCCGCGCCATCGACACCACCCGGCAGGAGGTCGAGAACGCCTCTGCCATCGCCGACAAGGCCAGCGAACAGGCGGGAGCCGCGCTCGACATCTCGATGGCGCTGTCGAGCCATGCCGAAACCATCGAATCGATCCTCGGCCTGATCCGCGACGTTGCCGGGCAGACCAATCTGCTAGCACTCAACGCTACCATCGAGGCCGCCCGTGCCGGCGATGCCGGGCGCGGCTTTGCCGTGGTGGCGCAGGAGGTCAAAAGCCTCGCCAACCAGACCGCGCGTGCCACCGACGATATCGCCAGCAAGATTGCCGCGATCCAGTCGGCGACGCGCACCACCGTTGCTGCCAACAGCTCGATCCGGGCGACCGTGGAGGAGGTCAAGGCGTTCGCCAGCCGCATCCGCGATTCGATGGACACGCAGGCGCAGACTGTCACCACCATTACCGCCGCGGTCGACGAAACTGCGCTCGCCGCCGACTCGATGTCGGGCACCATCGCGTCGATCCGCGAGGACACCGACAAGGTGGTGAGCGAGATCGGCGCGCTGGAAAGCGGTTTCGCCAGCATCAACGAAAGCTTTGCCAAGCTCAGCAAGTCGGCGAGCGAGTTCACGCGCAAGGTGGCGTAACCCAGCTACCCTCTCCCGCTTGCGGGAGAGGGATATGTGCGCTCTGCCCTTTCGGCCGCCGTCCGGCCGCGCTAACGCGGGGGCATGACCAACATCCTCCTCACCGGTGCCAGCCGCGGCATCGGCGCCGCCATTCTGGCCGCTTTCGAAGCGCGCGGCTGCCGCGTCGCATCCTTCTCCAGCAGGGATGGCGATCTGGCCGACGCCGCCAGCGCGCCCCGCCTCTGGCAGTCCGCGCTCGGCCAGCTCGACGGCCGGGTCGACGTGCTCGTCAACAACGCCGGCTTGTTCGAAGCGACGCCGATCGACAGCAGTGACGCGGACTGGCTGGCGGGCTGGCACCGCACGATGGATATAAACCTGACCAGCGCGGCGCAGCTCTCCCGCCTCGCCGTGCTGCATTTCCTTGTCCGTAGAGGCGCGACGGGCAGCGCAGGGCGTATCGTCAACATCGCCAGCCGCGCGGCGCATCGCGGCGACAGTCCGGCGCACTGGCATTATGCGGCGGCCAAGGCCGGCATGGTGGCGATGACCAAGACCATTGCGCGAGGCTATGCCAAGGACGGCGTACTTGCCTTCGCCATCTGCCCCGGCTTCACCATGACCGGCATGGCGGAAGACTATCTGGCGAGCCGCGGCGGCGACAAGCTGCTTGCCGATATTCCGCTCGGGCGGGTGGCGATGCCGGATGAAATCGCGACAATGGCCGCCTTCTGCGCGCTCGACGCTCCGCCATCGATGACCGGCGCGGTGCTCGATGCCAACGGGGCCAGCTATGTCCGGTAGAGAGTGCCTGACGCTTGTCCTGGCGGCAATGGCGATGGGCTGTGCGCCCGTTTCGTCCTCGGCGCCTTCCGATCAAGCCGCTCTCCAACCCACCGACGCCCGCGTCGCAGGTACCGCGCTCGCCACGGCCTGCCAGGGCCGGGACGGTTGGAGCGACGCCGCGCCGCCCGCGCGAATCTTCGGCAACACCTATTACGTCGGCACCTGCGGCATCGCCGTGCTGCTGGTCACCTCGCCGGATGGGCATGTGCTGATCGATGGGGCGACCGCCGAGGCGGTTCCGTCGATCCTCGCCAACATCCGCGCGCTCGGTTTCGATCCGCGCGACGTCCGCACCATCATCGGCAGCCATGAGCATCTCGACCATATGGGCGGGTTCGCGGCGCTGAAGGCGGCAACTGGCGCAGACATACTGGTCAGTGCCGCTGCGCGCCCGGTGCTCGAGACCGGGCAGACCGCGCCGGACGATCCACAGGCCGGGCTGCTGCCACCGATGACTCCCGTCGCTGTCTCGGACCGGAACATCGAGGACGGCCAGCCGCGGCAGGTCAACGCGCGTCTGCAATTCACCCCGGTGCTGACCCCCGGCCACACCAGCGGCGGCACCAGCTGGACGTGGCGCTCGTGCGAAGGGACCAATTGCGCCACCTTCGCCTATGTCGACAGCCTCACCGCCGTGTCGCGCGACGATTACCGCTTCACCGATCACCCCGAGCGGGTGGCGCCATTCCGCACCACCTTCAGCCGCGTTTCGCGCATGCCCTGCGACATATTGGTGACGCCGCACCCCGGCTTTTCCAACCTGTTCCAGCGGATGAGCGGGACCGAGCCGCTTATCGACCGCGACGCCTGCCGCAGGCTCGTCCATGCAATGCGCGCCCGACTCGAGACCCGGCTGGCGGGGGAGACAAGCGAATGACCGAAAGCTGGACCGTCGCCCTGCCCTGCAACCGCGCGCAGGCAGAGGCGCTGACCGGAGACCATCCGGGCCTCGCGCTGATCGAGCCGATGCCGGTTCTGGTCGCATCCGAAGAGGATGAGGATGCCGATCGCTGGCGGATCGATGCCTATTTCGAGGGGCGTCCGCCCAAGGCGGCGGTGCAGGCGCTCGGGCGGCTGCTCGGCATCAGCGCGGCACGTCTGCCCAGGGCCGAGCGGTTGCCGCCACAGGATTGGGTAACGCTCAGCCAGCAGGGGCTGGAACCGGTCCGCGCCGGGCGTTTCCATGTCCATACCGCCGCCGACACGCCCGAAGATGCGCCGGGCGTGGTCAGCTTCCGCATCGACGCGGGGCAGGCGTTCGGCACCGGCCATCATGCAACGACTGCCGGCTGCCTTGCGGCGCTCGACGGGCTGGCGGTGGCGGGCAAGCGCTTTGCCAATATCGCGGACATCGGCACCGGCACCGGGCTGCTGGCCTTTGCCGCGATGCATGTGTGGCCGCGGGCAACCGCCATCGCCTCGGACATCGACCCGGTCAGCGTGCGGGTTTCGGCAGAAAATGCCGCGGAAAATGGCGTGCCGCTCGGCACCCGGCGGGGCGAGCTCGCGCTGGTTGTCGCCGATGGCACGGCGCACCCGGCGATCGGTGCCCGCGCGCCCTACGATCTCCTCATCGCCAACATCCTCGCCGGACCGCTGATCGCGCTCGCCCCCTCGCTGGCTGCCATCGCCGCGCCGGGGGGCAGGCTGATCCTGGCCGGATTGCTGGGAAAGCAGCGCGAAGCGGTGGTGCGCGCCTATCGCCGCGCCGGGTGGCGACTGGTCGATGACGGCGGTGACGCGGAATGGCCGGTGCTGCAGCTCAGCCTGCGCCATCGGCACGGCTGGCGCAGGCCGGTACGCGCCAGCGGCAGCGCCGGTCAGCCGCCGGGCGATTTCGGAAGCTGGTGACTGGCGGTCCTATCGGTCCAGATGGGACCGTTGGACGCTGTCCAGCAGGGTTGAATCAAATCCGCAGCCCTTAGCGTGTCGAAGGGCGTTCCGCGGATAAGCGCCCTTCGCCAAGCTCAGGACTACGGTCTTGGTTGAACATGGCCGTAAAGGCACCGATAGACGTCAGACCGGACCGCTTTTGGCATCGGCATAGGCCTGCGTGCCGCGCGTGAGCACCGCGTCGCCGGGCAGGATCTCGGCCACAGCAATGTCCGGCAGCGTCTCCAGCCGCGTATAGAGGGGGGCGAAGTCGGTCTCGACTGTGGTTCGCAGCAATTGCTCGTAACTGTCGATGACGAAATAATTCTGCTGATAATCATCGATCCGGTACTCGGTGCGCATGATGCGTTCGAGGTCAAAGCCGATGCGGTTGGGGCTTGGGTCGTCGAGCGCGAAGATGCTCTCGCCATAACTCGAGACGATGCCCGCGCCGTAGATGCGCAACCCGCCCTTCTCCCGCACCAGCCCGAACTCGACGGTGTACCAGTAGAGCCGCGCCAGCTTGTGCAGCGCGCCAAATGTCAGGCTCCTGAGGCCCCCCTTGCCATAGGCCTGCATGTAATCGGCGAACACCGGATCGGCGAGCATCGGAACATGGCCGAACACGTCGTGAAAGACGTCGGGTTCCTGCAGATAGTCGAGCTGGTCGGCACGGCGGATGAAATTGCCCGAGACGAAACGGCGGTTGGCGAGATGATCGAAGAAGACGTCGTCCGGGACGAGCCCGGGCACCGCCACCACCTGCCACCCCGTCGCCGCCATCAGCCGCTGGTTGAGTTCGGCAAAGTCGGGAATGCCGGGCTTTTCGAGGCGCAGCACATCGATGCCGCGCAGAAAGGCATCGGACGCCCTGTCCGGCAGCATTGCCGACTGGCGGGCGAACAGCCGGTCCCACACCGCATGCTCCTCGGCACTGAACCGCTCCCAGTCTTGTGGGATGGTCCAGTCGGGCGCGGCACCCGGCGGCGGGGACTCATGGATGTGCGTGGCTTCGGAAGACATGCCCCAGTCTAGCGCCACGCTGGTTGCAACTGCAACCATGGCGGTGCGGAACCTGACCCCTGCACCTTCGGGTCACGGTTGACAGACCGGTCTCCCGCTATAGGGACAGCGTCATTACCGATGTGACATTATGACGTCAGTCGGATGCTGTGGGGGAATGGACGCACGGTGGTGGCTTTGCCCGCCCTGATCGCAATGGCGCTGGCTTCGGTGCATCCGCTCGCCGCGCAGACAGAGGTGCCGCCTGGCGCCGATGGTCCGGCGCTGGCGGCGGCAGACATCGTGTCCGGTATCCTTGCCTATACCCGCTGGCCCGACAATGGCGGCCCGGTGGTGCTGTGCGTCGCGGGGCAGTCGCGCCTGTCGCAACAATTGTCCGACCGGCGGCTGCCGAGCGGCCGGGCCTTGATCGTCACCCGCCGCAGCCCGTCTTCACTGCCGGGCAGCGGGTGTGACGCCATCTTTCTCGCGGCGCTCGCGCGCCCCGAGCAGGAGCGCATCGCCCGCTCTGCGAGCGGGGCGGCGATTGTCACCATTACCGACAATGACCCCGAGTGCAGCAGCGGCCTGATGGCCTGTCTCAGGCTGGTACGCGGCGGCATGACGTTCGATCTCAGCCTCGACGCGGTGTCGCGCAGCGGGGTACGGATCGACCCCAGGGTGCTGATGCTTGCCGATCGCGGGAGCGGCCGGCCATGAGCGCGCCCGCCACCATACCCATGCAGGCCGCGCTCAACCGCGCGCTCGCCGCAGTCGCGGTGCTGGCCATCGTCGCCTCGCTGCTGGCAGTGCTCACCACCGGCACCGTATTGCTGCGCGATTACGCGCGGCAAAATCTGGAGCTGATCGGTCGGCAGGCGGCTTACACCGTCGAAGTGGCAGTGGTGTTCAATGATCGGCGCGCTGTCGGCGAAGCACTGCAGCCGCTGATCGCCAATGAGGAGTTGAGCGCTGTCACCGTGCGCAATGCGGAGGGGCAGACACTCTACACCCACGCCTGCGGGGATGCCTGCACCGCCGGCAATGCGCTCGGCCAATGGCTGCGTCCACCGCCGGTGACGGTGCCCATCCGCACCACCGGGTCGCGCATCGGCGATATCACGGTCGAGCAGCCGACCCGCGGCATCGGCACCCTGCTGTTCGCCAGCCTGATCGGCGCGGTGCTGGCACTGGTGCTGGCCTCGCTCGCCACACGGCTGGTCGGCCGGCGCCTGCAGAAGCAGATCATCGCCCCGCTGCAGCAGATCGCAGAGGCCGCGCACGGCGTGCGCAACGAGCGCAGTTTCGCGCGCCGCGCACCGCATGCAACGATCAGTGAAGTCGACGGCCTTTCGAGGGATTTCAATGCCCTGCTCGACGAGCTTCAGGACTGGCAGCAGCAAGTGGCGCAAGCCCACCAGACGCTGGTGCAGCGCGCCAACTATGACCCGCTGTCGGGCCTTTCCAACCGCGCCAGCTTCATCGAACATGTCCGCGACACCATTCGCGCCAGCCAGCGCACCGGAGATCGGTTCGCCATTCTCTACATGGACGGTGACGGCTTCAAGGATGTCAACGACCGGCACGGCCATGCCGCCGGCGATACCGCCATCGCGCAGATTGCGGCCCGCATCGAGCCGATCCTGCGCGTCGGCGATGTCGCCTCGCGCATCGGCGGGGACGAATTCGCGGTGCTGATCCATCATCTCGATGACGAAGGCGATGCCCGCGCGGTCGCCGACCGTATCTGCGAGGCGATGCAGCAGCCGATTAGCGTCACCGATGGCGCGGAGATGACCATCGGGCTCAGCGTCGGAATCGCCATCTATCCCGAGCATGGCACCGAGGTGGACGCGCTGATGCGCCACGCCGATGCCGCCATGTATGCCGTGAAGAGCCGCACGCGGCCAGTCGACCCGGCGTGATCTACAGGAGGAATTGACCGATGCAGACATTCTCTGCCCGCGGCTGGCGCGGGATGCTGCTGCTCGTCTTCGGCGCACTGCTGCTGGCCGGTTGCCAGACGATGAGCAACGGCTTCACCCGCTCGCAGGAGGCGCTGTTGCGCGCCGAAGGGTTCGTCCAGACCGCCGAGGGCTGGGAATTGTCGATTGCCGACCGGCTGCTGTTCGATCTCGACAGCGCCGAGGTTAAGCCGGCGATGCAAGCGACGATCGGGCGGGTGGCGGCCGGTCTGCAACGGGTCGGCATCGATCGTGCCCGGGTCGAAGGGCATACCGATGCCTCGGGCACGCCGGCCTATAATGCGCGTCTGTCCGAACAGCGTGCGACGGCGGTCGCTGCGGTCATGCAGGGGCATGGCTTTGCCGCCGACCGGCTGGCGCTGCGCGGCTGGGGAGAGACCCGCCCCATCGCCGACAATGGCAGCGACGCCGGTCGCGCCCAGAACCGGCGGGTAGTGATCATCGTGACAGCGCGTTGACGCGAGCCTCGAGATAGCGCGCCTCGGCAGGCGGCGGCATCAGCGCCAGCGCCTGCCGATAGGCAGCGATCGCCGCTGCTGCATCGCCACTCTCCGCAAGCAGATACGCGCGGGCGCTGAACCATGGGCGGTGGTGCGCCACGGCCGCCAGTGCAATCGCATCGAGCGCCGCAAGACCTGCCTCCGCGCCAGACAGCCTTGCCACCGCCAGCGCCCGGGCCGTCGCCACCGCCGGGCCAGGGCGCAGGGCCATTAGAAGGTCGTACAGGCGCAGGATCGCCGCCCAGTCCACCCTGCCCTCCGGCTTGCGGCGGGCGTGGGTAAGGTGGATGGCGGCCATAATCTGGCGCGGACCGCTTCCACCCAGTTCAGCAGCACGACGAATCAGCGCGTGTGCGCGGACTATGGCGGCATCGTCCCACAGGCCGACATCCTGCTGCGACAGCGGCACCATCATGCCCTCGGCATCGACGCGCGCGGCGCGCCGCGATTCACCGAGCTCGATCAGCGCGGCCAAGCCGAGAACCTCGGCATCCTCCGGGATCAGTTCGACCAGTAACAGCGCCAGCCGCCGCACTTCCGGCGCCAGGTCGGCGTCGAGCGCAGCCGCGCCATCCTGATAGGCTATGGCATAACCCAGCTCGAGCGTGGCCAGCACGGCCTCCATCCGCTCGGGCCACAGCCGGCGTTCGGGCGTGTCGAAGGGAATTCCGGCGTCGCGGATCTTCGCCTTCGCGCGCGTCAGCCGCTGGTAGAGCGTCGGCGTCGGCACCAGAAATCCGGCGGCCAACCGTTCCATCGGCACGCCGATGATGGTGCGCAGCGCGAGCGCGATGCGGATGTCAGGCGCAATCGCCGGATGGCTGCAGGTGAAGATCAGCCGCAGCCGGTCGTCGGGAATCGCATCGGGAAAAGCGAGGATATCGGCCATGTCGACATCGCTTTCGATGAGCGGCGCGAGGCCGGCCAGCGCCTCGGCATGGCGCGCTGCTTTACGCGCGCCATCGAGCAGGCGGCGGCGCGCCGCGACATAGAGCCAGCCGGGGACGTTAGCGGGGCGATACTCGGAGGGGAGCGCGATCAACGCCGCGCACGCCTCGGCAAAACCGTCTTCGGCGACATCGAGATCACGGAACTGCGCCGCCAATGCGGCAATCACGCGCGGCCGGGCAGCGGTGATGGCGTGGGCGAGGCTTATCGGTTCTGCTGTCATTGCGAGCGAGGCGCGGCAATCCAGTGCGGCGCTACCCAATGCTGGATTGCCGCGCTTCGCTCGCAATGACGCGCCATGTCAGCCCTGCATCTGCCAAACCGGCCGGACCTCGATCGAGCCCTTGCCGGGCACCGGAATGCGCTTGGCCCAATCCAGAGCGGCGTCGAGATCGGCGACATCGATGATGTAGAAGCCGCCCAGTTCCTCGTGCGTCTCTGCAAAGGGCCCGTCATGGAGGCTGTGGCTGCCATTGTCCCAGCGGATGGTGGTGGCGGTCGATGCAGGCTTCAGCCGCTCGCCCGAAAAGGGCACGCCCGCAGCGATCAGCGCTTCGGCGAGCGCGGTGTGCTTGGCGATCGTATCGGCCATGACGGCCCCGCCGTTGGGCCCTGCGTAAGCGGATTCATCCTCGTGGATCATAAGCATATATTGCATCGTCACTATCCTTGCGGTTCCGGCACCGGTCCATCCTGCGCCTCACCCCTGAGACGCACGAGCCGGGTCGGATTCGACAGCAGCCGGAATTTATTCGAGGCGGGACGTAAACAACAGGCGTCAATGCGAGCGTAGCGATGCAATCCGGAGCGTCTCTGCGTTGCCCTGGCTTGCTTCAATGCGTTCCCGATGACAGCGATGACCGTTCAAATTCAACTGTTTGCGACGATTTCCGCCCAGCCCGCCTCATCGACCACTTGAATCCCCAATTCACTCGCCTTCTTGAGCTTGGAGCCCGCGCCCGGGCCTGCCACCACCAGATCGGTCTGCGCGCTGACCGAGCCGGCGGCACGGGCGCCCAGTGCCTCGGCCTGCGCCTTGGCCTCGTCGCGGCTCATCGTCTCGAGCTTGCCAGTAAAGACGATGGCCTTGCCGCTCCATGCGGTCTGGCGAGCGTTGGACACATAGGGCGGCGGCGCGACTTCGGAGAGGAGATCGTCCCAAAGGTCGCGATTGTGCGGCTCATGGAAGAAGTCGCCGAGCGCCTCGACCACGGCCGGCCCGATGCCGTCGATGGCGGTAAGGCGGCTCAGCGCATCCGTATCCTCGCCTTGCGCAGCCTCTACCGTTTCGCGCAGCGCCTCGAGCGTACCGAACGCCTTCAGCAGATCGCGCGCCGTCACTGCCCCGACGTGACGGATGCCGAGACCGAACAGCAGGCGGGCTGCATCGGGCGCACGCTTGGCGTCGATGGCGGCGAAGAGATTGTCGACCGACTTTTCCTTCCAGCCCTCCTTGCCGAGCAGCTCTGCATGATGCCGGTGGAGGCGGAAAATGTCGCCGGGGCGTTCGAGCCAGCCATAGCCCAGAAATTCGGCGATGCTCTTCTCGCCCAGCCCCTCGATGTCGAGCGCGCCCCGGCTGACGAAGTGGCGCAACCGTTCGAAGCGCTGCGCGGGGCAGATCAGGCCGCCAGTGCAGCGCACATCAACCTCGCCTTCTTCCGCCACTGCCTCGCTGCCGCATTCGGGACAGAGATCGGGAAAGACGAAAGGCTCCCGCGCCTCTTCCCTCGTCAGATTGTCGACGACCTGCGGGATGACATCGCCAGCCCTTTGAACCACGACCCGGTCGCCGGGGCGCACGCCGAGCCGGGCGATTTCGTCGCGGTTGTGCAGCGTGACATTGGAGACGATCACCCCGCCGACGCCGACCGGCGTCAGCCGCCCGACCGGGGTCAGCTTGCCGGTGCGGCCGACCTGAATGTCGATCGCCTCGAGCGTCGTCGTTGCACGCTCGGCAGCGAATTTATGGGCGATCGCCCAGCGCGGCGCCTTGGCGACGAAGCCGAGGCGCTGTTGCCAGTCGAGCCGGTCGACCTTGTAGACCACCCCGTCGATGTCGAACGGCAGGTCGGCGCGTTGCGCCTCAATCTCCGCATAATGGGCCAGCGCCTCCTCTGCCCCGACCGCGCAGACCAGCAGGTCCGACACCGGCACACCCCAACCGGCTATGGCCTGCATCACGCCATATTGCGTGTCCGCCGGCAGGGCGGAAGCCTCGCCCCAGCCATGCGCGAGAAAGCGCAGCGGCCGTGCGGCGGTAACCGAAGCATCCTTCTGCCGCAGCGATCCTGCGGCGGCGTTGCGCGGGTTGGCGAACAGCTTTCCGCCGGACGCGGCCTGCCTTTCATTGAGCACCGCGAAATCCGCCTTGCTCATGTAGATTTCGCCGCGGATTTCGAAGACATCGGGCACGTCCCCGCTCAGCCGCTGCGGCACATCTGCTATCGTCCGCACATTGGCGGTAACATCTTCGCCCACGCTGCCATCGCCGCGCGTCGCCGCCTGCACCAGCACGCCTTGCTCATAGCGCAGCGAGCAGGACAAGCCGTCGATCTTGGGTTCGGCCGTCAGCACCACCGGCGCATCGTCGGCAAGCGCCAGAAAGCGGCGGACGCGCGCGACGAATTCCTCCATCTCGTCGCCGGAAAAGGCGTTGTCCAGGCTCAGCATCGGCCGCGCATGCGGTATCTTCGCCAGCGCGCTGGTGGTGGGGGCTCCGACCTGCTTCGACGGGCTGTCGGCGCGCACCAGATGCGGATAGGCGGCTTCGAGCGCAGCATTTTCCCGCACCAGCGCGTCATAGTCGGCGTCGCTGATCTCCGGCGCGTCCTGATCATGATACAGCCGGTTGTGCCGCGCGATCTCCTTGGCGAGGCGCATCAGGCGGTTGGCCGCTTCGGCATCGGTCATCAAAACACCTCCAGCAACCGTTCCGCCTGCGCCCGCGCCTCGTCGGTGATATCCGCGCCCGAAAGCATCCGCGCAATCTCCTCGCGCCGCTCGGCGTCGTCCAGGCTGCGCACGCCGGTGCGCGCCACGGTGCCGTCGCTCGACTTGGCGATCAGATAATGCTGCGTCCCGCGCGCGGCGACCTGCGGCGAGTGGGTCACGACGAGAAGCTGCCGGGTGGCGGAAAGGCGGGACAGGCGCTCGCCGATCGCGCTTGCCACCGCGCCGCCGACGCCCCGGTCGATCTCGTCGAAAATGATCGTCTCGGCCCCGCCGACTTCGGCAAGGCTGACCTTGAGCGCCAGCAGGAAGCGTGAAAGTTCGCCGCCCGAGGCGATCTTGATCAGCGGCGCAAAGGGCGCGCCGGGATTGGTCGCGATCAGGAACTCGACGCGATCCGCCCCATGGCGGCCCCACTGCTCGGGCTCGAGCGGATCGACCGCGGTGCGGAACCGGGCCGCATCGAGCTTCAACGGCGCAAGCTCGCTGGCAACGGCAGCATCGAGCCGCGCCGCAGCCTCCACGCGGCCCGCGTGCAACTGCATCGCCGCATCGCGGTAGGCAGCCTCGGCCGCGCGTGCGGCGTCCTCCAGCGCGGCCAGCCCTTCCTCCCCGGCATCGAGCGCTGCGCGACGGGCTGAAAGCTCCGCGAGCAGATCAGCCAGGGCATCTGGCTCGACACGGTGCTTGCGCGCCGCACCGCGCAGATCGAACAGGCGCGTCTCGATCCGGTCGAGGTCGGCAGGGTCGTGCCGCAAGGCCTCCGCCGCCCGCTCCAGCGCACTCTCGCCCTCGCCTGCCTCGATCAGCGCGCGGTCGAAGGCCGCCAGCGCCTCGGCAAACAGCGCATGCTCGACGGCGAGCCGGTCGAGCCGGCGGGTTGCCGCACGCAACTGCGCCAGCGCGCCGTCCGATCCGCCCAACAGCTTGTCGACCGCGGCCATCTCCTCGGAGAGCCGCGCACCCTTCTGCATGGCGGCGCGATGCTCCGCCAACTGCTGCTCCTCCCCCGGCTCCGGCGCCAGCGCCGCCAGTTCCGCGATGCTGTGGTCGAGCCAGTCGCGCTCGGAGGCATCGGTGGCAAGCCGCGCTCTGGCATCAGCAAGCGCGGCCTGCGCCTGCTGCCAGGCGCCATGCGCATGCGCGACCGGGGCGGTGTCGAGCCGCCCGAAGGCGTCGAGCAGCGCCCGGTGGCCACGCGGGTTGATCAACCCGCGTTCATCATGCTGGCCGTGGATTTCGACCAGCGTCGCCCCCAGATCGCGCAGCAGCGCGGCACTGGCGGGCTGATCGGCCACGAAGCCGCGACTGCCGCCATCGCGCTTGACCTCGCGGCGGATGGCCAGCGGCTCGCCAGGCTCGATCTCGATCCCTGCCTCATCGAGCAGCGCCAACGCAGGATGAGCGGGCGGCAGCGCATCGAAGGTCGCGGCCACCCGGGCACGGTCGCTGCCATGGCGCACCAGCCCGCTATCGGCGCGCACCCCCAGCGCCAGCCCGAGCGCGTCGAGCAGGATCGATTTGCCGGCCCCCGTCTCGCCGGTGAGCACGCCCAGCCCTTGCCGGAAATCGAGGTCGAGCGCCTCGATCAGCACGACGTCGCGGATGGCAAGCGTGGTCAGCATGGGGTAGCCATGCCGATGCTATAGTTGGAGAACGGGAAGGGAACAATCATGCCCTCACCCTTACCCGCTTGCCCTAGGGTAAAGACCCAAGGCCTGTCGAAGGACTGTCAGTTGGTCGCCCCGATCTGGCTCGGCGCTTCCTCGCCCAGCAGGCGGTAGGCGCGCTCATACCATTCGGAACCCGGATAGTTGCGGCCCAGTACGGCGGCGGCACGACGCGCCTCGTCCGGAACACCGAGCGCGAGATAGGATTCGGTCAGGCGATACAGCGCCTCGGGCGCGTGGCTGGTGGTCTGATACTGGTCGACCACCTCGCGAAAACGCAGCGTCGCCGCCAGCCAGCGCGAGCTGCGCTGATAGAAACGGCCGATCTCCATTTCCTTGCCGGCGAGATGGTCGGCGACCAGATCTAGCTTCAGACGGGCGTCCGCGGCATATTCGGTATCGGGGTAGCGGCGCACCAGTTCGGTCAGCGCATCGCGTGCCTGGCCGGTGATGCGCTGGTCGCGGGTCACATCGCTGATCTGGTCGTAATAGTTCAGCGCAATCAGATAATAGGCATAGGGCGCATCGCGATTTCCGGGGTGCAGCTGCAGGAAGCGCTGCGCGGCGGCGATGGATTCGGTGTGCTGCGCGGCGGCATAATAGTTGAAGGCACTCATCAGCTGCGCCCGGCGCGCCCAGGGCGAATAGGGGTGCTGGCGTTCGACCTCGTCGAACAGCGCGCCGGCCAGCTTATACTGGCCCGAATCCATCCGGCTCTTGGCCGCACCGTAGAGCGTGTTGACGTCGCGCGCGACATAGCGGGTATCGCGCGGCCCGCCGCCGCCAGCGCAGGCAGTCAGCAGGGTGGCGGGCAGGACGACGGCGGCAACAGCCTTGAGAGCGCGGTTCATGGAGCGCCGTATAGCCAGCCCTTGTCTGAACGCCAAGCGAACAGATGCATGCCGCACGCGCTTTGCGTCAGGCGGTGCTGCCCACGGTCGCACAGGCCAGAAACAGCAGCAGGCCCGTCGTGCGATTGGCGCGGAACCGGGCGAGCGCATTGCGGCCATCGGCGGCGTCCAGCGTCAGCGCCTGCCAGGCAAGGTGCAGCGCGGCGGGCAGTAGCGCGACGAGCGCCAGCGGGTCGGGGCGGACCAGCCACAGCGCCGCGCCCCAACCGGCCACGGCCAGCGCGTAGAACAGGGCGACCCCGGGGCGGATTGCCTTGCCCAAAGCCCGCGCGCTCGACCGGATGCCTACCATGGCGTCGTCTTCCATGTCCTGCACCGCATAGATGGTGTCATAGCCGATCACCCAGGCGATGCAGCCCGCATAGAGCGCGGCGAGCGGCCACAGCCGCGCGCCTTCGTCCACAGCGACCCAGCCGACCAGCGCACCCCAGCTGAACACCAGGCCCAGCCACGCCTGCGGCCACCAAGTGATGCGCTTCATGAAGGGATAGGCGGCAACCAGCGCGACGCTGCCCAGCGCGACGAGCTGCGCCAATCTCGGCAGTTGCAGCAGCACGACGAGGCCGATGCCGCACAGCGCGACCAGCCAGATCCACGCCGCCCGCAGGCTGACCGCGCCACTCGCCAGCGGGCGCGACGCCGTGCGCGCGACCTGTGCATCGAGGTCGCGATCGACAATATCGTTATAGACGCACCCTGCCCCGCGCATGGCAATGGCGCCAACCAACATCCAGACGATGAGCGCCCACTGGGTCAGCAATCCCCCCGCAAGCGCCACCCCGGCTGCGCAAGGCCAGAACAACAGCCACCAGCCGATCGGCCGGTCGAAGCGGGCGAGTAGCGCAAAAGGCCGCGACGCGGCGGGCAACAGGCGAAGCAGGCCTGCGGTCTGGGTATCGGGGAGCGGAGCACTGGTCACGCGCCGCTGCATAGCCTTGGCGCGCGGCGCGGTCGATGCCCCCCGGTGCCGCCGCAGCCGTCAGGCGTCGATGGCGATCACGTGTTTGATGGCATCGCCCTTGAAGCCGGTCGCCATCGGCTGGCGCAGTCCGGGCAGCGCGACCACGTCGAACAGCTCGCGCACCACGCCTTCGATGCGCACCCAGTGCGCCATGTCGCCGGTGGTCAGGTCGATCACGGCAAGCCCGCAGCGCGCATCGGCGTCCCGCGCCTTCAACGCCTCGTCGAGCGGCAGACCGGAGAAGGTGCGGTTCTCGCGCGGCAGCGACAAGCCGACCACGGCATGATTGCCGATGAACGCAAGCCCGCGCGCGAAACCGGGCACGAAGGCGACGGGTGTGAAGCGGCCGCTGGCCACATCGATGGTGCCGAGCTCGCCCGTGCCCGAATTGAGCAGCCACAATTGGCCGTTATGCAACCGCGGGCTGTGCGGCATCGACAGGCCGGTGGCGACGATGGCCCCGCTCAGCGCATCGATGACGATGCCGCCATCGGCGCGCCGGTCTCGCCAGCCATCGGCGATGTCCGATCGCGACACCGCGGTGGCATAGCGCGCAACGCCATCGGTCACCGCCATGCCGTTGAGATGGCAGCGGTCTTCGGCGGCGAGCCGCGAGATGAACGGCGGGTTCCACAACGGCCGAAAGCTGAACCCGTCGCTGACCGTGGCGATGCAATTGAACAATGTGTTGACGAACAACGGCTGGCCCGCGGCATCAAAGCCGATGTCGTGCACGTCGATATCGCCGGTGATCCAGGTCTGGTGCGGGGCAAAATGGCCATCGGTGCCATCGTCCATCGGCGCGTTTCCGGCCATCACATTGTCGAACCGCACGATCTGATATTCGGACGCCACCAGCAGCGAGCGGGCGTCACCCGACACGCCGATGCCCATGCAGCGCGCCAGCGTGCGCTCGAAGACGCTGAGCTTGCCGTCGGCCTTGGTGCCCAGGAAAAACAGCTTCCCCGCCTGATAGGTGGAAAAGGCAAGGCTGCCCCCGCTGCTGGCAAGCCAGGACGGAAAATGGCGCGAGGTCGAAAGCGCGAAGACTTCGGTCGGCTGGTCGGTCATTGCGCTGCTGTTGCGCATTCGCGCGCCCTTGTAAATCGGCGCAGACGTGCTGCCATCGCTACAGTGGCGCAACGATTTGCTTGTTTCGCGCTCGAAACCGCGTAACGCTGGGCCCGCGTTTCCTGTCTCGGGCTGACGCGACCATCAAGCACCGCTTCCAGCATGCGGTTGCTCGCTTGCAAGGGGAACAGCATGGCCGTCCAGACGATAGATCTCAGCATCCTGACGCCCGGCGATGGCTTCATTGTCCAAGGCGACCTGGCCTCCGATACGGCAGGAAGCAGCGTTTCGAACGCTGGCGACGTCAATGGCGACGGGATCGACGATTTCATCATCGGCGCGCGCAGCGTCAACGGCACCCAGACGGACACAGGGGCGGCCTATGTCATCTTCGGTAGAGCAGGCGCTACGCGGCCGAACATCGATCTGTCCACGCTGGCTGCAACCGACGGCTTCAGCATAAGAGGCAACGGCAACTTCGACTATGCTGGCGTCAGCGTTTCTGCCGCAGGGGACATCAATGGCGACGGCATCGACGATCTGATAATCGGTGCATCGGGCGGCGGTGGCCCTGGCGGATTCTCCAATCCGGGACGCGCCTATGTCATCTTCGGCCAGGCGGGCGCAACACGGGCCAACATCAATTTGGCGTCGCTGGCCTCAAGCGACGGCTTCACCATCACCGGCGGTGCCGAAAGCGACCGCGCTGGCTACAGCGTCTCCGATGCAGGAGACGTCAATGGCGATGGCATCGACGACTTCATCGTCGGTGTCTTCGGGCTCGACACAGGCGGCTATGGCGCCGGCGGGGCCTATGTCATCTATGGCAAGACCGGCGCAACGCGGGCCAGCATCAATCTTGCCAGCCTGCCGGCGAGCGACGGCTTCCTGATCCAAGGCGATGCGGCAGGCGATCAGGCCGGGCGCAGCGTGTCTGCGGCGGGAGACGTCAACGGTGACGGCATCGACGACCTGATCGTCGGTGCACGCTTCGGCGACGATGGCGGTAGCGACGCCGGTGAGGCCTATGTCATCTTCGGACAAGCCGGAGCTACCCGCGCCACCGTCGATCTGACTGGCCTGAGCGGAACCGACGGTTTCGTCATCATTGGCGATGCAGCAAACGACCTGGCCGGGCGGTTCGTGGCGAATGCCGGAGACGTCAACGGCGACGGGATCGACGATCTGCTGGTGTCGTCGCCTTATGGTGACGATGGCGGGTCCAACGCGGGCGAAGTCTATGTCATCTTCGGCAAAAGCGGCACAACGCGGACCAACATCGACCTGACCAATCTCGCGGCAACGGACGGCTTCATCATCCAAGGCGATGCAGCGGGCGACCAGCTAAGCGCGGCAGCAGCGGCTGGCGATGTCAATGGCGACGGTATCGGTGACATCATAGTCGGCGCGTCGCTAAGCGATACTGGCGGGATCAACGCGGGCGCCGCCTATGTCATCTTCGGACGCTCAGGGGCGACCCGGCCAAACATCGACCTGACCAATCTGACGACCACCGACGGGCTGATCATCCAGGGCGATGTAGCGGGCGACGTCGCCGGAGCCAGTGTATCGGGCGCGGGCGATATCAACGGCGACGGCATCGACGATCTGCTGATAGGCGCGCCCTATGGCGACAATGGCGGGAGCAGCGCCGGAGAAGCCTATATCATATTCGGGAGACGCAGTTTCAGCCCGATCGTGGGGACCACCGGTGATGATGTGCTGAACGGCACCGGCGGCGCGGATGTGATCAATGCCGATGCCGGGAATGATCGGCTGAACGGAGGGGCTGGCATCGATGAACTGAATGGCGGTGCGGGCGATGACATCATCGACGGCGGCGCAGACGCGGACACCATGCGCGGTGGCACCGGCAATGACGTCTACATCGTCGGGCTGGACGATGTGGTGATCGAGGCGGCGAACGAAGGCATCGACAGGGTCGAGGTCGAAATCGACGACTATGCGCTCGGCGACAATATCGAGAATTACGAATATACCGGCGAAGGCGAAGCCAACGCCACCGGCAACGCGCTTGCCAACATCATGGTCGGAGCCGGCATGAACGATACGCTCAATGGCGGCGACGGTGACGACACTCTGGCGGGTGAGGCGGGCGACGACACGCTCAACGGCGGCAATGGCAATGACCGGCTGGTCGGCGGCACCGGCTTCGACACGATGAATGGCGGGGCGGGCAATGACACGCTCGTCCTTGACCAGGGCAATACGCAGGGCGGTGGCCCGTTCGACATTGTCACAGGCGGCGACGGCATCGACACGTTGGTGATCGATACTGGCAGCGAAAATGTCGGTATCGGCCCGCTCCTCCCGTTCATCCTCGCCGCCGATATCGAGATCGTTCAGGTCGTTTCCGCTCAGAACGTCGGCATCAGGCTCAACGCGCTCGACAATCTGATGGGTGGCGGCGCCAACTATGATTTCGTCGATGGCGGCGCGGGCAACGACACCCTCTATGGGCGCGGCGGTGACGATGGTCTTTTTGGCGGAGATGGAATCGACCGGCTGTTCGGAGAGGCCGGATCAGATAATATCGACGGCGGTGCGGGCAATGACCTGCTCTATGGCGGGACCGATGCCGACCGGATGCATGGGGGCGCTGGCAACGACACCATCTATGGCGAAGCCGGCGACGACATGCTGCTGGGCGATGCGGGCACCGACCAGCTGTTCGGCGGGCTGGGCGCGGACATATTCGAGTTCACCAGCGTCGCCGACAGCAGCGCCAGCGCCTCCACTGCCGACCGCATCCGCGACTTCAGCCAGGCGCAGGGTGACCGCATCGACCTCAGGCAAATCGATGCTGATGGCGCGCTGGGCGGCAACGATGCCTTCAGCTTCATCGGCACAGCGGCATTCGGCAACGTCGCGGGACAGTTGCGAGCCGTGGTCACCTCCGGCAACACCTTCATCCAGGGCGACGTCAACGGCGACGGTGTGGCGGACTTCGTCATCCGCGTCGATGGCGTGCACACGCTGACGGCGGCGGATTTCCTGCTGTAGCTATAGAATCGACAGAATCCAGTTTCGGGGAGACACAATGGCAATATTCAATGGCACGCCTGGCGATGACGATATCGATGGCACGGCTGACGACGATACGATCTCCGATGGCGGTGGTGGCAGCGACGGCATCTTTGGCCTGGACGGTAATGATGTCATCACTACCACGGGTGGCTTGGACTTCATCGACGGTGGCAACGGGACCGACCGGCTGATCATCGATCTCGGCCTTTTCTCCCAGCTTACATTGGGCCTAACGTCAGCGACCATAGATGCGGCGGGCCTGCAATTCTTCAACATCGAGAATTTCACTGTGCGCTCCGGCAACGGAAACGACCGGGTAACGCTGGGTGCCGGAAACCACGATATTGCGGTCAGGAATGGCGATGATCTGGTCAGCCTGCTGTCCGGTTCGATCACTGCCGACGGCGGCGCCGGATCGGACACGATCAGCTTTCAGCGGGCGACTGGCGCCGTCACGCTCAACCTCGCCACAGGCGCGATCACATCCACCGTGCTGACCGGCAGCGCGATCAATTTCGAGCTGGCGACCGGCTCGGCGTTCGCCGATCGCTTCACTGCGGCATCGACGACCAGCTCGCTGGACGGCGGCGGCGGCGACGATATTCTCGACACGGCGGCACGCGCGGGCGCGATCAGCCTCGCCGGGCAAGATGGCAATGATGTCTTCATCGTGCGCAGCGCCGCGACCGCGACCATAAGCGGCGGCAATGGTACCGACCGGGTAGAGACCGATCTGGCAAGCTTCACCCTGCCCGGCGATGTCGAAAATCTCGAATATTTCGGCAGTGCCGCGTTCAACGGCACCGGCAACGCCCTGGCCAACAGCATTGTCGGCGGGGCGTCGGGCGATACGCTCTCGGGTCTCGACGGCGACGACACCCTCGGCGGCGAAGCGGGCAGCGACACGCTGAACGGCGGCAACGGCAATGACCGGTTGATCGGCGGCACCGGCAGCGACACGCTGAACGGCGGCACCGGCGATGACATCCTCGTCGTCGATCAGACCGGCGATGTCGCCAATGGCGGCGACGGCAATGACACGCTGCAGATCATGGCGGGCACCAACAGCTTCGGCCTTAGCGGCATCCTCCCCTATGTGATCGCTGCCGATATCGAGACGGTGCAGGTGCTGTCCGCCAACGACGTCGGCATCCGGCTAAATGCGCTCGACAACCTGATGGGCGGCAGCGGCGGCGAGGATTTCGTCTTTGCCGGAGCGGGCAATGACACGGTGTACGGGCGCGGCGGCGTCGATACCCTCTTCGGTGAAGATGGCAATGACAAGCTGTTCGGTGAGGCGGGGAGCGACCGGCTGGAAGGCGGCAACGGCAATGACCTGCTCTATGGCGGTGCGGACAATGACGGGCTGCTCGGCGGTGTCGGCAACGACACGCTCTATGGCGAAGCGGGCATCGACACGCTGATCGGCGGCACTGGAGCGGACCAGCTGTTCGGCGGGCTGGGTGCCGACACCTTCCTGTTCCAGACAGGTGACACGGGCACAACCATTGCCACTGCCGACCGTATCCGCGACTTTGCACAGTCTCAGGGAGACCGCATCGATCTTTCTGCCATCGACGCGGTGACCGGGGGCACCGACAATGCGTTCAACTTCATCGGCACGGCTGCCTTCGGCAACGTCGCAGGCCAGTTGCGCTACGAGGTCGTGTCGGGCGAGACGCGGATCACCGGTGACATCAACGGCGACGGCGTCGCCGATTTCCTGATCCGCATCGATGGGGTGCATGCGCTGGGTGCCGGGGACTTCGTCCTGTAGCGGATGAAGTTTCCCTGCGCTGAGGCCGGAACAAGCAACGGATGCGGGTATCGGCGTTCAGCGCCGGTAACCGGGCAGTGCCAGACCCCGCACGATCGCCGCCGCGCGCAGACCGAACCCGGCCAGCGCGGCGACGAACGCGGCTAGCGGCCACCACAGGCCGAGCGCCAGCAATCCTGCGAACAGCCCGGCGCTCAGCGCTGCAGCGGTGACGTAGATTTCCGGTCGCAGGATGATCGAGGGCTGCCCCGCCAGCACGTCGCGCAAAATGCCGCCTACGCAGGCAGTGATGACGCCCATCATCGCCGCCGGGATCGGCCCGATGCCGTAGGACAGCGCCTTGGCGGTTCCGAACACCGCGTATGCAGCGAGGCCGATTGCGTCGAACCAGTCGAGGGCCCCGTATCTGCCATCTGCGCCGGACCACAGGCGCTCGGGCGTCAGCCAGACCAGCAAGGCGCTGCCAAGGCAGGTCAAGGGCACCCAGTCGGCATGCACCCAGAACACCGGCGCGCCGATCAAGAGATCGCGGATCGTGCCGCCACCGACCCCGGTCATCAGCGCGAAGAAGGCAAAGGTGACCAGCGTCTGCTTCGCCCGCGCCGCCGCAAGCGCGCCGGACAGCGCAAACACGGCGATGCCTGCGACGTCGAGCAGCGGCAGCGTTTCCATGGCTATGGAAGCGGCGCGGGTGAGCGCATCGACGGCTTCGGGGGTCAGCGACATGTCTGCCCTTTGCCGCCCGCCATGGTCAAAGTCGAGCGATCAGCGCCAGGGGACGACGAGCGATATTGCCCCTTGCCGTGCCAGCGCCCATATCGGCGGGCGTGCAGACGATCCCCGAACCACAGCTCCGCCTCGCCGTGATCCTTGCCGCGCTAGCGGGCATGGTCGATGTCGTGGCCTTCCTCTCTCTGGGAGGTTTCTTCGCCAGCTTCATGTCGGGCAATTCGACCCGGCTCGCCATCGGTATCGGCGGCAATCTGGGCGATGCGCAACTCGCCGCTGGCCTGATTCTGAGCTTCGTCGCCGGGGTGATCGGCGCGACGCTGCTGGGGCGCGACACCAGCCGCCATCGGCAGATGCGGATATTGGCGGCGGTGGCGGCGCTCATCCTGGGCTGCGCGCTGATCGCCCGCCCCTACCAGGCGACGCAATTGCTGCTGCTTGCCGCGGCGATGGGCGCGATGAACTGCATTTTCGAGCGCAACGGCGAGGTCTCGGTCGGGCTGACCTACATGACCGGCACGCTGGTGCGACTGGGCCAGGGGCTGGCGCGATGGATGTTGCGCGAGGACAGCATGGAGGGCTGGCGCCGGCATTTGCTGCTGTGGGCAGCCTTTCTCGGCGGCGGGCTGATCGGCGTCGGACTCTATGCCCGGATTGCGCTGGCGACGCTCTATGTCGCCGGGCTGGCGGCTGCGGCACTGGCGGGCTGGCTGTGGCGGCAGGAACGCCCTGCCCCGCCACCGGCCGATTCCGCCGGCGCAGCATCGACCGGGCAGAGCGACGCGTCAGGCTGACCCGCTGTTGCGGTGGGCATGCCCAGCGATGACATCGGCCATGGTCTCGACCAGCGCCAGCGGCAGATCATGCCCCATGCCGGGAATGACATGCATGGCCGCTCCCGGAATCGTCTTGGCGGTATCCTGTCCGGCGGCGAGCGGCACCAGCGGATCGGAATCGCCGTGCACCACCAGCGTCGGCACGGTGATGGTGCGCAACATCCGCCGCCGGTCGCCATCGGCGACGATCGCGGCAATGTGGCGACCGATCCCCTGCGGATAATGCCCACGGGCATGCTCTTCGCGCACCCGCCGCTCCAGCCGCTCCGGGTCGTGCGGATAGCCCGGACTGCCGATGGTGCGCGCGGCGTGCATCGTGAAGGCCACCTGCGCATCGAGATCGTCGCTGGCCGGGCGACTGGTCAGCACCGCCATCGCCTCGGGCTTGGCGCGCGGCAGCCAAGGGTTGCCGCTGCTCGACATGATCGATGTCAGCGAGGCGGTGCGCTGCGGATGACGCGCCGCGACATGCTGGGCGATCATCCCGCCCATAGACGCGCCGACGACATGCGCGCGCTCGATCCGCAGCGCATCGAGCAGACCGATGGCATCGGCAGCCATGTCGGCGATGCGATAGGGCACCCGGACCGGGAGTCGCAGCAGCGAACGCAGCAGCAGCGCCTTGATGCCGGGTGTGGCGACACCGTCGAAGCGGGTCGACAGGCCGGTGTCGCGATTGTCGTAGCGGATGACGCGAAAGCCGCGCGCCACCAGCGCATCGACCAGCTCGATGGGCCAGGACGTCAACTGCCGCCCCAGCCCCATGACCAGCAGCATTGCCGGCGCAGCGGCATCGCCATGCTCCTCATATTCGATGGTGATGCCGTTGGCAGTGGTCGCAGGCATGATGGTCCCCCGTTGCTTGACGATGGTCGCGGTCAACCGACCACAGGTTTGCCCGGTGCATGGCGCGACAGTAGCGCGATGGCGAGCAGAAATCCGATGATGGGCGAAGCGCCGCCGCCGAACAGCGGCACCGGATAGGCACCGATGGCCGAAGCCAGCATGTAACCGAACACGCTAGCCGAGAGCGCCGCCGCGGCGCCCAAGCGCCGTCCCGCCGTGCGCCAGCGGAAAATCGGCGCGGCGATCAGCAGCAAGGCAGCGGCCAGCATTGCAAGCAGCAGCAGCGGCGCGCGGGCGGCGGCATCAGCCCACAGTCCCTCGACAAACCGCACCGGCGCCAGCGCATCGCGATGCAGCAGGCACCAGAGCGTCGCGCCACTCGCCAGGAGCAAGGCCAGCCAGCGCCACGGATCGCGCGGCGCCACGACGGCGATGGCCGCAGCGGCGCTCGCCAGCGCCAGCGCGGTGGCAAGATCGGGCTGGACAGCGGCGATCAGGCTGGCCGCTGCGACCACGCCCGCGGCCGAGCGCGCGGGAAGTCCGGCGGCGACGACCATCAGTGCCGGTACGATCAGCATGCCGACGTGCAGGCGGAGCGGGCCGAGCGCCAGCCAGCGGCGCACGCCGTCGAGCTCGGGCCCGAACAGCAGCGGTGCGGCAAGCAGAGCCAGCAGCATCATGACCGCACCGGCTCCCGCCCTCGTCTTCCCCCGCTGGACCAGGACTGTCAGCAATAGGCCGATCGTGGCCGCCGCGCCGTTGACGGCCAGCAGCATCGGCGGCGCGCCGAGCATGCCAAGGCCGAGCAGCCCGATCAGGATGGCGAGCAGACAGGCGGCGAGCGGCAGCCGTGCCGCGCTCACGCCACCGCCGGGCGATAACTGGCAGCGTCAGAGGTGAATTCGGCGCGACCGTAGCGGGCGAGCTGCCGCTCGATCTTCGCCACCAGATGTGCGTCGGCCAGATCGCGCAGGATCGGGATTTTCGAGGCGATGGTAAAGGCGGTCATCCGCCCGGCCAGCGCCAGCATCATCGCGCCATAGATCAGCCGGTCGGTGCCGGTGATCGGCACGCCGACAGAGGCCGCCCGCTCGGCATCGCCTTCGAGGAAGAGCTTCACAAAGAACACCCGGCTGACCGAGCGCTCGAGCCGCCGCTTGATGCCGCCGAGCAGCGAGGCGTCGCTCGAAAGCTCCGCCTCCATCGTCGCGCGCAGCAGGCCGCCGCAGATCGCATCGTCATATTCGTAGCGCAGCGTCGCGCTGCGGGTGCGCCAGATGCGGACGATGGCTTCCGGCGTATCGGCCAGCAGATCTTCCGGCAGTCCGAGCAGATAGCAGCGATAGCGCGCCAGCTCGACACGCGCGCGCTCGAGTCGGTTGAAGCTGGTCCGCCCGTCCTTCAGCACATCGAGTGAGAGGAAATAGATGGGGATCAGCCCGGCCGGCATCTGGTCGAGCTGGGGGATCGGCATGCCGTAAGTGTCGGCATCCCACAGACCGGGGCGCGACAGCAGGTTGACCCGCACCATCGAATGCATCAGCCGCACCATTGCAGCCGCCTTGAAACCCGGTCCGTACCGCTCGAGCGCGCCGGGCAGCGCGGTGGTGGCAAAGAAGGTCGCGGTCTCCTTCACCCGCCGCGCGGCGGTGGCGTGGCCCAGCGTGCCGGTGAGCGCCATCGGCAATGCGCTATACTTGTTGAGGAAGGTGGCGATGAACGCGCCGCGCACCAGCCAGGGGGCGATATTGGCGGTCGAATTGCGCTCATAGGCCGCCCCCTCTTCGACCAGTTGGCGATCGAGCCAGTCGGGCACCTGCTCCATCTCACGGATCAGCGCGACCAGCTCCGGCGGCGCATCGGGCAGCGCCTCGACGCCCTTGTCGCACGCCTCGGTCAAGAGATCGACGGTGCGGCGAAAACCGAGCGAGCGCATCAGCGCGGCGTAGGCATCGCCGGTGCGGTCCCCCAGCATGGTATATTCGCGGATACGCGCAACCAGATCGGCATCGGCGAGATAGGTGTCGCGATTGTTGCCCGGCTTGCGGCCCAGTTCGGTCTCCGCTTCCGCCTCTGCCGCCCAGCGTCGAGGAGCGCGCTCGAAATCGAGACGACCGAACAATGCCGGCTGGTCGACGGCCTGCGCACGCACGCGCGCGGCGACATCTGCAATGGTGATGCTCATGCGGCGAGTGTGGCAAAATCGTCCACAGAAGCAAGGGCGCCCGCCACTATTCGCAAACGCATGCCCGCCCGCACCAGACCCGACGGCCCCGTTGTTGGCACCGGGCGGCGGGTCAACTCAACCGCAGCCGCGCGCCTACCAGCCGAGCGATTGCTTGATTTCCGCGGCCTGTGCAGCCGGCATATCGTGCAGCATGACGCGGGTGGTGAAATTGCCCTGCATCACGCGACCACGAAGGAAGCCCCAGTCGCTGATCGCATCCCGCGCTATGGTGACGCGCTGCCCGACGCGGAACCCGTCCGCCAACGGGACATTGGCAAGCACGCCGGTGATCGTCCCGTCGTCCGCCACGGCAATCTCCTCGGCCCAGATATGCTCGGCCTCTTCGGGGGAGGCGAGCAAGTCGAATTTGAGCATGAAATAGCCCTCATCGGCAGCGGGGTTCGCAAGCGCGGCAAAGAATTGCGGAAGCGTCCGCCGCGCCTCGGCGCGGGCGGCGTTCATCTCGGCATCGTTGGCCGCATAGCCTATCACGCCGCTGTCCTGCTTCTGCGCCAGGGCCGGGGCGGCCATCACCATCAGGGCCGGCGCTAGGGCCAATGCGACGGTTTTTGCAACGCTGATGCTCATGCGGCGAGTGTGGCACAAAAGTCCGGATTGGCAAGCACCGCAGCCAGCGTCGAATAGTGCGACTGGCCGGGCAATAGATGGACAGCCTCGACCTGCGGCAGCGCATCGGCCAATGCTTGTGCCATGGCCGGCGGAGCCCAAGTGTCATCCAGCCCGTGCCAGATGGAGACCGGCGCGGCGATGCGCGACAGCAGCGCACCCCATGGCGCGACAAAGGCCATTACCTCCCGGCGATAGCCGGTCGCGCCGTCGCGCAGCGACCGCGCGAGCATGGCCTGCAGGGTCTGGCGAAACCCCGCATCCTGGGCCAGCGCGATATCGCCGCCGCGCGCAGAGGCGAACAGTGTGTCGACCAACCGGTCCGGTGCCAGCCGGCCCAGCACGGCTTCTCCTGCACACAGCCAGCGCAGCAGCAGACCGGAGGCTTGTGCCGTTCTGAACACCGGGCGACCGGCCATCTCGGACAGGAAATCGCCGAGTTCCAGCGGCGCCGCGGCGGAGACCAGCATGATGCGCGCGACGCGGGGGCCGAGCCGCTCCGCCAGCTCCAGCGCCATGCGCGCGCCAAGCGAAAAGCCGATCAGGCCCAACGGCGCGCCGGCTGTTTCCGTGTCGACGCGCCGGGCGAGAAGATCGCAATAGTCTTCGAAACCGATATGCGGTGCGTCTGTCCGCCGATCGGGCGCCATGACGCCGGTCGGCGGTCTGGCGAACATGGCCCACTCCTCCGGCCCGCCCGGAAACCCGTGCAGATAGATCCATCGCATCGGCGTGGCGGTGCCGTATGTGACGCGGTGAGAGGCGACGGGAGCCGGCACAGCTACGGCTCCCGCGCGGCTCAGATATGGATCGGCTTGCCCTGCACCGCCATCGCCGCTTCCTTCAGCGCCTCGGCATGCGTCGGGTGCGCGTGGCAGGTGTATGCAATGTCCTCGGACGTCGCGCCGAACTCCATGGCCTGCGCCGCCTGCGCGATCATCGTGCCCGCGACCGTGGCGATGATCCACACGCCCAGCACGCGGTCGGTCTCGGCGTCGGCGATGACCTTGACCAGCCCGTCGGTCTGGCGGTTGGTCTTGGCGCGGCTGTTGGCCATCATCGGGAACTTGCCGACCTTGATCGCCGTTTTGGCCGTTGCTTGCTCCTCGGTCAGCCCGACCCCGGCGATTTCGGGGAAGGTGTAGACGACGCTGGGGATCACGTCATGGTTCACGATGCCGGTCTGCCCGGCGATATTCTCGGCGCAGGCCAGGCCCTCATCCTCGGCCTTATGCGCCAGCATCGGGCCGGGCACGACATCGCCGATCGCCCAGATGCCGGGCACGCTGGTGCGGAAATCATGGTCGATGTCGATCTGCCCGCGCGCGTTGACGGCGAGGCCGGCCTTGTCGAGGGCCAGACCGTCAGTGTTCGGCTTGCGGCCGATGGCGACGAGCACGACGTCGGCGGTGAGCGTTTCCGCCTCGCCGCCCTTGGCCGGTTCCATCGTCAGCACTGCCTTGCCACCCTCGGTCTCGACGCTGGTCACCTTGGTGCCGGTCTTGATGTCGAAGCCCTGCTTCTTGAAAATCTTGTTGGCTTCCTTGCGGATGTCGCCATCCATGCCGGGCAGGATCTGGTCGAGATATTCGACCACGGTGACCTTTGCGCCCAGTCGCCGCCACACGCTGCCGAGTTCCAGCCCGATCACGCCGCCGCCGATGACGACCATCGTTTCCGGCACCTTGGCCAGCGTCAGCGCGCCGGTGGAATCGATCACCACGCCCGCATCATTGTCCACCGTGACGCCCGGCAGCGGGGTGACGCTGGAGCCGGTGGCGATGATGATGTTCTTGGCGCGATAGCTCTGGCCTGCGACCTCGACGGTGTCGGCCCTGGTGAAGCTCGCATGACCTTTCAGCCAGTCGACCTTGTTCTTCTTGAACAGGAAGGCGATGCCGCCAGTCAGCTCATCGACCGCCTTCTGCTTCTCGGCGATCATCGCGGGCACATCGACCGAAGGCGTGCCGAAGCTCATCCCGAATTTGGCGAGGTGCCCGCCAGTGACTTCCTCATACAGCTCCGACGCATGCAGCAGCGCCTTCGACGGGATGCAGCCGACGTTGAGGCAGGTGCCGCCCAGCGTCTCACGCGCTTCGACGCACGCGGTCTTCAGCCCGAGCTGCGCCGCACGAATGGCGGCAACGTAGCCACCGGGGCCGGCACCGATGACGAGGACGTCGTAGTTATAGTCGGTCATCAGTCAGTCCTCACAAATCGACCAGCAACCGGCCCGGATCCTCGATCGCTTCCTTCACTGTCTTGAGGAAGGTCACTGCCTCGCGCCCGTCGATCAGGCGGTGGTCGTAGCTGAGCGCCAAGTACATCATCGGGCGGGCGACGATCTGGCCGTTGCGGACCACCGGCCGCTCCTCGATGCGGTGCAGGCCCAGAACCGCGCTCTGCGGCGGGTTGATGATCGGGGTGGACATAAGGCCGCCGAACACGCCGCCGTTAGAGATGGTGAAGGTGCCGCCGGTCATGTCGGCCATGGTCAGCGTGCCCTCTTTGGCACGCTTGCCAAGATCGGCGATGGCCTTTTCGATCTCGGCAAAGCTCATCGCATCGGCATTGCGCACCACCGGCACGACCAGGCCGTTGGGCGCGGACACCGCGACTGAGACGTCGAGATAGTTGTGATAGACGATCTCGTCGCCCTCGATCCGCGCATTGACCGCCGGAATGTCGCGTGCAGCCAGCGCGACCGCCTTGGTGAAGAAGCTCATGAAGCCGAGGCGCACGCCATGCTTCTTCTCGAACAGCTCGCGATAGCGCTCGCGCATCGCCATCACTTCGCCCATGTCGACGTCGTTGAACGTCGTCAGCATCGCGGCGGTGTTCTGCGCGTCCTTCAGCCGCTTGGCGATGGTCTGGCGCAGGCGGGTCATCTTGACCCGCTCCTCGCCGCGCGCGCCGCTGGCCGGTGCGGCGACCGCAGCGGGTACCGGGGTCGGCGCGGGCGCCGGGGCCGGGGCTTCACCCGCCTTCTTGGCGGCTTCCAGCACATCTTCCTTGGTCAGGCGGCCATCTTTGCCGGTGCCGACGACCTTGCCCGGATCGATGCCATGCTCCAGCACCGCGCGGCGCACAGCCGGCGACAGCGTGGTGACGTCGGCGCTGACCGCTTCGGCCGCCGGAGCGGCAGCGGGCTGGGCGGCAGCCGCGGGGGCTGCGGCAGGCGCCGCCGCGCCGGCGTCCTCGATCACACCGAGCACAGCGCCGACAAGCACGGTATCGCCTTCCTTGACCAGCTGCTGGCCCATCACGCCGGCGACCGGGCTCGGCACTTCCACCGCCACCTTGTCGGTCTCGAGGCTGGCGATCGGCTCATCGAGCGCGACCGCTTCGCCGGGCTGCTTGAGCCACTGGCCGACCGTCGCTTCGGTAACGGATTCACCCAGGGTGGGGACTTTGACTTCGCTCGCCATCTTTGCCTCTTTCGTGTTCCCCTGCGAAGGCAGGGGTCCATCTTCTGACATCGGGTGATGGGCCCCTGCCTGCGCAGGGGCACACCGCTTGAAATTATGCTTTCTTCATGGTCCTGCGGATTTCCTTGCGGACGCTCAGGCCCAGCGCATTGGAAATCAGCGCGCCCTGTTCGGTCTGGTGGCGGCTCATCAGGCCCGTCGCCGGCGACGCGGCGGCGGCCCGGCCGGCATAGCGCGCACGCATGCCCTTGTGCCCCGCGGCGTTCAGCGCCTCCTCGATGAACGGCTCGACGAAGAACCAGCTACCATTGTTGCGCGGCTCTTCCTGCGCCCAGACCACGTCCTCCAGCTTGGGCATACGCGACAGCCGCAGCGCCAGCGGGTCGCCGGGGAAGGGATAGAGCTGCTCGATGCGGATCACCGTGGTGTCGGTCAGCTCGGCCGCGTCGCGCGCTTCCATCAGATCGTAGCCGACCTTGCCCGAGCAGAGCACGACGCGCTTGACGTCGGCATCGGCAGGCGGGGTGCGATCGGACATGATCCGGCGGAAATGGCTTTCACCGATGAAGTCGCTGCGCATCGACACTGCCAGCTTGTGCCGCAGCAACGACTTGGGCGTCATGATGATCAGCGGCTTCCTGAACGGGCGCAGCATCTGCCGCCGCAGCACATGGAAGTAATTGGACGGCGTCGAGATGTTGCACACCTGGATATTGTCGCCTGCGCACAGTTGCAGGAACCGCTCCAGTCGCGCCGAGCTATGCTCCGGCCCCTGTCCCTCATAGCCGTGCGGCAGCAGCATCACCAGGCCATTGGCGCGCAGCCACTTCGCCTCGCCCGACGCGATGAACTGGTCGATCATGATCTGCGCGCCATTCGCGAAATCGCCGAACTGCGCCTCCCACAGCACCAGCGCCTTGGGATCGGCCATGGCGTAGCCATATTCGAACCCGAGCACGCCATATTCGCTAAGCGGTGAGTCCAGTACTTCGAACCGGCCGTGCGGCACGGTGGTCAAGGGCACATATTTCGCTTCGCTGGTCTGGTCGACCCACACCGCGTGTCGCTGGCTGAAGGTGCCGCGCCCGCTGTCCTGCCCGGACAGGCGCACCTGATAGCCCTCGCTCAGCAACGTGCCGAACGCCAGCGCCTCGGCGGTCGCCCAGTCGAACACCTCGCCTTCCTTGGCCGCGAACATCGCCGCGCGCCCGTCGATCACCCGGCGCAGCGTCTTGTGCACCTCCAGACCCTCGGGGATGGTGGTGATGGTGCGGCCGATGGCGTCGAACAGCTTGTCCGAAACGCCGGTTGGAATGTTGCGGCGCGCATTCTCCGGATCGGCGGGGGCGTGCAGACCCGACCAGCGCCCCGCGAACCAGTCGGCCTTGTTCGGCTTGTAGGTCTTGCCCGCCTCGAAGTCCTGCTCGAGCCGCTCGACGAACGCGCTGCGCAGTTCTTCCACCCCGCCATCGCCGATCACGCCTTGCGCCTGCAACCGTGCCGCATAAAGCTGCGACACCGGCGGATGTGCACGGATGCGCGCATACATCAGCGGCTGGGTGAAGCTCGGCTCGTCGCCCTCGTTATGGCCGAAGCGGCGATAGCACCACATGTCGATGACGACATCGCGCTTGAACTTCTGGCGGAAATCGATCGCCACCTTGCAGGCAAAGGTCACCGCTTCCGGATCGTCGCCGTTGACGTGCAGGATAGGCGCCTGCACGCCCTTGGCAACGTCGCTGGGATAAGGTGACGATCGGGCAAATTGTGGTGAGGTGGTGAAACCGATCTGGTTATTCACGATGAAGTGAATGCAACCACCCGTGTTGTAACCGCGGATGCCGGAAAAGCCGAGGCATTCCCAGACAATGCCTTGCCCCGCGAAGGCCGCATCGCCATGGATCAGCACCGGCAGCACCTGCTCATGCTTGGCCAGATCGTCGCGCACCACCTGCTGCGCGCGCACCTTGCCCAGCACCACGGGATCGACCGCCTCGAGGTGGCTGGGGTTGGGCACCAGGCTCATGTGCACCGAGATGCCGTCGAACTCGCGGTCGGTGCTGGTGCCGAGGTGATATTTGACATCGCCCGATCCGCCGACATCGTCGGGGTTGGCGCTGCCGCCCATGAATTCGTGGAAGATGACCTTGTACGGCTTGGCCATCACATTGGCGAGCATGTTTAGTCGGCCGCGATGCGCCATGCCGTAGACGATCTCGCGCACGCCATATTGGCCGCCATATTTGATGATCGCTTCCATCGCCGGGATCATCGCCTCGCCGCCGTCGAGCCCGAAGCGTTTGGTGCCGACATATTTGCGGGCGAGGAATTTCTCCCACTCCTCCGCCTCGACCACCTTGTTGAGGATCGCCTTCTTGCCCTCAGGGGAAAACTCGATGGTCTTGTCCGCACCTTCCATCCGGTCCTGCAGGAAGCGGCGCTCCTCGACATCGGCGATGTGCATATATTCGAGGCCGACCTTGCCGCAGTAATTGGCGCGCAGGATCGTCACCAGCTCGCGGATCGTCGCCTTTTCGAGGCCCAGCGTGCCGCCGAGATAGACTGGCTTGTCGAGATCGGCGCCCGAAAAGCCATGATATTCAGGCGTCAGATCGGCGGGCAGGTCGCGCTTCTGGATGCCCAGCGGATCGAGATCGGCCGCCAGATGCCCGCGCACGCGATAAGTGCGGATCAGCAGCATGGCGCGGATCGACGCACCCGCGGCCGCCGCGACCTCAGCCTCAGACAGGCTGGTCCCGGCTTTCGCCGCCGCCTTCTTCACCTCAAGCGCCATCTGCGTCGGGTCGAGCCCCGCCGTCAGCGGATCGCTGTCCGCCAGCGGCCAGCCGGAGCGCTGCCAGCTGGGGCCGGTTTCGATTTCGAAGCTACCGTCGTAATCCATCGTCATTCTCCATGTCCTCCCCGCTTGCGGGGAGGTGGCAGCCCGCAGGGCTGACGGAGGGGGCTCTCGATTGCCAGCAATGCTCTGCGGTGAGAGGCCCCTTCACCGCTTCGCGGTTCCCCTCCCCGCGCGCGGGGAGGCTCAGGTCATCACCCCTTCAACACCTCGACCAGCGTTTCGCCCAACAGGCTCGGCGAGGACGAGACGCGGATGCCCGCCGCTTCCATCGCCGCGATCTTGTCTTCGGCGCCGCCCTGGCCGCCCGAGACGATCGCCCCGGCATGGCCCATGCGGCGGCCCGGAGGGGCGGTGCGGCCGGCGATGAAGCCCGCCATCGGCTTCTTGCGGCCGCGCTTGGCCTCGTCGATCAGGAACTGCGCGGCATCCTCCTCGGCGCTGCCGCCGATTTCGCCGATCATGATGATGCTCTTGGTTGCCTCGTCGGCCAGGAACAGCTCCAGCACGTCGATGAAGTTGGTGCCGTTGACCGGATCGCCGCCGATGCCGACCGCAGTGGTCTGGCCCAGACCCGCATTGGTGGTCTGGAACACCGCCTCATAGGTCAGAGTGCCCGAGCGGCTGACGACGCCGACCGAACCCTTGGAGAAGATGCTGCCCGGCATGATGCCGATCTTGCATTCGCCCGGCGTCAGCACGCCGGGGCAGTTGGGGCCGATCAGGCGTGACTTGGAGCCAACCAGCTTTGCCTTGACCTTGACCATGTCGAGCACCGGAATCCCTTCCGTGATGCAGACGATCAGCGGCATCTCCGCCTCGATCGCCTCGATGATCGCGGCGGCGGCGAAGGGTGGCGGCACGTAGATGCACGATGCGGTCGCGCCGGTCGCGTCCATGCCTTCCGCTACCGAATTGAACATCGGCAGCCCGATATGCGTCTGCCCGCCCTTGCCCGGCGTCACCCCGCCGACCATCTGCGTGCCATAGGCCAGCGCCTGTTCGGTGTGGAACGTACCGGTCGCGCCGGTCATGCCCTGGGTCAGGACCTTGGTATTCTTGTCGACGAGGATGCTCATTCGGAAACCTTTTTCTCAGTGCGATCCGACCGGATCGTCGCAATTGTTACCGTTACGATGAAGAGGATGAAGGCAACTCCCGCGAGGAGGCCCCCAGCTACAAATAGTCCGATCAAGCCGAAGCCGTCGCCTGCCCCGGCGTTGCCCGTCCAGAAGTTGTTGTGCCGCGGCGCCATCATGCCGCTCAACGCGGTCACCAATCCCAGCAGGATCGCGATTCCGCTCGCCCAGAGCGACAATTTCGGCGCCCCGCGCCACATCGACGGGAGACCGACCAGCCAGGCCAGCAGCAGGAGCGGCACCCCGATCAAGAGCAATGGTCCGATCACGCCCGCGCCTGTTCGATATGAAGCGCATCGGGAGCGCCGATCACAGCTTGGGCAATGACTTTAGCGTTTATGTTGACGAGGAATGCCATTAGCTGGTCACCTTGCTTTCCGCCGTGGCCAGTCGAGCCAACATTCGCCCAGCAATTATGAACGCGATACAGATAAAGGCCCAACTGCTCGTCATGATTCCTACAATCAGAGCGGCCAACTGAAATCCCGTGCCTGGACTGGGCGCCACTGCGGCATCGAAAGCCAAAATGCTTACAGCGAGGCAGCCCGCAATTGTGACACCCAGATAGAAGGCTAGACCTTGGAATCGCTTCTCGCCCACAATCCACAAGAGCAGCCCTCCCCAAACAAGAAATCCGAACGCCAACGGCATTATGATCTCGTTGATTAACAGGCCGATTGGGAAGCTCACGCCAGCGACGGATCCAGCGTCTTGCACGCATCGAGCAATTCCTTCACCGCATCGACGCTGACTTGCAGGTTCGCCTTGTCGGCATCATCCAGCGCGATCTCGATCACCTTTTCGACGCCGTTCGCGCCGATCATCACCGGCACGCCGACATAGAGGCCGTCTAGGCCATAGGCCCCGTCGACATAGGCGGCGCAGGGCAGGATGCGCTTCTGGTCGGCCAGATAGGCCTCGGCCATGGCGATGCCCGACGCGGCGGGCGCGTAGAAGGCCGAGCCGGTGCCGAGCAGCGCGACGATTTCGCCGCCGCCGCCGCGGGTGCGCTTGACGATGGCGTCGATCTTTTCCTGAGTGGACAGGCCCATGGCGATCAGATCGGGCACCGGAATGCCGTTGACGGTGGAATAGCGCACCACCGGCACCATCGTGTCGCCATGGCCGCCGAGCACGAAGGTGTTCACATCGCGCACCGACACCTGGAATTCGTCGGCGATGAAGTGGCTGAAGCGCGCCGAATCGAGCACGCCGGCCATGCCGACCACCTTGTTGTGCGGCAGGCCGGAGAATTCGCGCAGCGCCCACACCATCGCGTCGAGCGGGTTGGTGATGCAGATCACGAAGGCGTCAGGGGCGTTGGCCTTGATGCCCTCACCCACCGCCTTCATCACCTTCAGGTTGATGCCGAGCAGGTCGTCGCGGCTCATGCCCGGCTTGCGGGCGACACCGGCAGTGACGATGATGACGTCCGCGCCCGCAATGTCCTTGTAATCGTTGGAGCCGATGATCCTGGCATCGAAGCCTTCGACCGGGCCGCACTGCGACAGGTCAAGCGCCTTGCCCTGCGGCACACCTTCGACCACGTCGAACAGGACGATATCGCCCAGCTCCTTCTGCGCGGCGAGATGGGCGAGCGTGCCACCGATATTGCCTGCGCCGATCAGCGCGATCTTCTTGCGAGCCATGCGGAATCTCCCTGCTTTCCGGCCGCGTGCAATCGGCGCGAAGCGGGGTCCGGCCGACGGCCCCTCACGCACATATTGCCAGCGGCAATAGAGGAGTCAGGGGCGATTGCAACCCGCTAAATGGCCGAAATAGCAGGATTAATGAAATTGCGAATGAGTTGCGATAACCCTTCTCATTCCCCAATTGAAGAGCACCTGGAGCGACGATCCATGTTGCCCTGCGAAAGCAAGGGCCCATCGCCAGCGGTAACATGGCATGTCGGCGATCATTCAGCACACGAGGCCAGCTGATGGGTACCTGACTTCGCAGGGTAGCAGGGCGTCTCGATTCGCTCGGCATGGCAGATCGGCTGCGACCGGCCGTCTGCGCTACCCCGCTCCATGCCCTTCGCTCAGCCAGTCATCCGACAGCATCTCGTTCAACCGACTGGCCGTGCGCTCGAATTCGAAGCTGCCGTCGCCCGTCACATAGAGATCGTCAGGGCGCGCATCGGCGCCGGCGAGCAGCTTGACACGATATTCGTAGAGTGCGTCGATCAGCGTCACGAAGCGCGCGGCCTCGTTGCGCTTTTCCGGGCCCAGCCGGGGGATGCCGACCAGGATGACCGTGTGATAGGTGCGCGCGACCGCCAGATAATCGGCAGCGCCGCGCGCCTCTCCGCACAACCGCTTGAAGGAGAAGACGGCGACGCCCTTCAGGCTCTTGGGCACATGCAGGCTGCGACCGCCGCCGACGTCCAGCTCGGCGCTGGGCACATGCTTGCGGTCCTCTGGCGGATAGTCGGTCAGCTTGAAAAAGGCGTCGGACAGCGCCCGGGTCGCCACCTCGCCACTGGGGCAATGCCAGCGGCGCACCCCCATCAACCTGTCGCGGCGGTAATCGTTGGGGCCGTTCAGCGGCAGCACGTCCAGCCGGGTCTCGATCAGCGCGATGAACGGCAGGAAATGCTCGCGGTTGAGCCCGTCCTTGTAGAGGTCGTGCGGCGGCCGGTTGGAGGTGGCGACCAGTGTCACCCCTTGCTCGATCAGCGCAGTGAACAGGCGCGACATGATCATCGCATCGGCGCTGTTGTTGACCACCATCTCGTCGAAGCACAGGCAGCGCTGCTCGCTGGCCATGGCAGTAGCGACGGCGATCACCGGGTCGCCCGCCTCGGTGGCGCGAGCGGCGCGCAGCCGGGCGTGGACGTCAGCCATGAACACATGGAAATGGACGCGGCGCTTTTCGGTGATGGCCAGGCTGGCGTGGAACAGGTCCATCAGCATGGTCTTGCCGCGCCCTACCCCGCCCCACAGATAGACGCCGCGCGGCGGGTCGGGCTTGCGCCCCAGCATGCGCCAGACCAGGCTGCCGCGGGTCGGCACGGACTGCAGTTCCTGCTGCAACCGGTCGAGCCGCTCCGCCGCCCAGCGTTGCTCACGGTCAGGGCGAAGCTCCCCGGCAGCGACCAATGCGTCGTAGCGGATGAGCGTGGAGGTCATGATGGGTCCGCGCGTCGTCAACCCCGCGAAGGCAGGGATCCAACTGATAGGGTATCAGCTGAATCCCTGCCTTCGCGGGGATGACGAAGTGGGAATTGTGCCATCACGGCTTAGGCACCGAGGCCTTGCGGATCGTGCCTGCGTAGGTCGCGACGATATGCCCGTCGCCCTCGCCCTGCACCACCATCCCGCGCAGGAACACCAGCCGCCCGGTCTCGCGCACCAGTTCGGTGACGGCATCGAGCGGTTCGTCGATTCGCCCCGCGCCGATGAACTGGGTGGACAGGTCCAGCGTCACCGCCGGGCCGACGTTGAGCACGCCGAACTGGTGACTGGACGCGAACAGCGCGATGTCGATCAGCGCCAGGGTGATCGCGCCATGGACATTGTTGCCAAGATTGCTGTGCTGGCGCGTCGGAAACATCCGCAGCCGCGCGGTCGGCCGGCCATCGGGAGTCGCACCGTCCCGCCGGACCTGCAATGGCTCGATCAACCCATTGAAACGGCTAGGGTCTTTCAGGTTCCATGCAATCCAGCCATCGCCCAGCGCCTGGTCATGGAAATGCGTCTGCGCGCGATGATTGAGAAGTTCCAACCCCCGCGTCTGACCCGCCTCATCCACCGTCCCCGCTGTCACCAGATCAGACAGCCCGTTCGACCATCAGCTTCTTGGTCTCGGCAATCGCCCGCGCCGGGTTGAGCCCCTTGGGGCAGGCGTTGGCGCAATTCATGATGGTGTGGCAGCGATACAGGCGGAACGGATCTTCCAGCTCGTCGAGCCGCTCACCGGTCAGCTCGTCGCGGCTGTCGGCCAGCCAGCGATAGGCCTGCAACAGGATGGCCGGGCCCAGGAACTTGTCGCTGTTCCACCAGTAGCTGGGGCAACTGGTCGAGCAACAGGCGCAGAGGATGCATTCATAGAGGCCGTCAAGCTTGGCGCGGTCCTCCGGCGACTGCAGCCGCTCCTTGCCGGACGGGGTGGTCGTCTTGGTCTTCAGCCACGGCTCGATGCTGGCATATTGCGCGTAGAAATGGGTGAAATCGGGAACCAGATCCTTGATCACTTCCATGTGCGGCAGCGGGGTGATCGTCACCTCCTTGCCCTTGCAGTCCTCGATCGCGGTGGTGCAGGCGAGGCCATTCTTGCCGTTGATGTTCATCGAACAGGAGCCGCAGATGCCCTCCCGGCAGGAACGGCGGAAGGTAAGCGACGGGTCCTGCTCCGCCTTCATCTTGATCAGCGCGTCGAGCACCATCGGCCCGCAATTGTCGGTATCGATCTCGAAGGTGTCGAAGCGCGGATTTTTGCCGCTGTCCGGATCATAGCGATACACCTTGAACGCACGGACATTGCCGACACCCTCGGCCTTGTGGACGGTGCCGTCCTTCTTGATCTTGCTGTTCGCGGGCAGAGTGAATTCGGCCATGGCGTGCTTTCCCGTGCTTGGCGCCTTCGGAAACGGCGGAGTCGCATTGCCCTAAACCGCTGGTGCGCGTGGGGCAAGCACGCTGGCCGATGGAATTTTGCGATAAGCCTAATCCGGCGCGCCACGCGTCAGTCGCTTGCCGTAATCGTGCGATCCTGCGATGGCACCTCTCGTGTCCGCGACCGATGAGCCTGCCGCCGCCGTTACCGAGAATCATGTCGCGCGCGGCGTCGGCGCTGTGCTGCTGGCGCGGCTTGGCGCAGTCGTCGAGCTGGTGGCGCAGCCGCTGTATGTCGCGATGTTCGGGCTGGCGGGATACGGCCTCTACGCGGTGCTGTGGGCGGCCATCAACCTGGCCGAGAACATCTTCGATCTGGGTATGACCAGCGCGCTGCAGCGCACGGTGCCCCAGGCAGCATCCGAGCGGGAGGCCGCCGTCGCGCTGCGGGCGGCACTGCTGTGGGGTGTCGGCCCCTGCCTGCTGGTCGCGATTGCAGCCTTTGCCGGCGCCGGTTCGATCGCCACGCTGATCAATGTCGCCGCGGCCGATGTGGAAAAGGTGGTTCCCGCTATCCGCCTGTTCTGCTGGGCCCTGCCATTGTGGGCCTTTGTGGAGATCGCGACATCGGCATTGCGGGCGCGGCAATTGTTCGGGCCGGAAATCCGCCTGCGCATCTTCTGGGAGCAGATCATCCGCCTGGTGCTGGCAGCGCTGCTGTGGGGTGCCGACTGGGGGATCAGCGGCCTGTTCGCGGCGCACCTGGCTTCGCTGGCGGTTACCGCAGCGCTGACCCTGCGGCTGGTCGCGCGCCACTATGCGCTCGGCCACCTCGGGCCCAAGGGACAGGCAGAGACTCGCTCTGACATCGGCCGGCAGACGCTGCTCGCCGGGCTTGCCGTGCTTCCGGCAAACATGATCGCCCGTCTGTTCGGTGACGCGCCCGCCTTGCTCCTCAACATGCTGCTGCCCGGCGCGGCCGGGGCGAGTGCGGCGGCGCTGTTCGTGATCGCGCGCAAGCTGTCGAGCCTGGTGCAGCTTGTCCGCACCGCGTTCGTCTATGTGCTCGCCCCGCTCGCGTCGGCGGCCGAGCGAGAGGACCGCGCGCAGGTCGCCGCCATTTACGGTTATGCGACGCGATTGATTCTGGTCGTCGCCTTACCCTTGTCACTGGCGTTGGCTGCAGGTGCGGCGCCGCTGCTGAGTCTGTTCGGGCCGCAGGCGGGGCTGGCCGTAGCTGCGGTGGCGATCTTGTTCGTCGCACGCGCGGCAGAGGCCATCTTCGGCATTTCAGTGCCGGTACTGCAGGTGGTCGGAGGGTTGCGGCACCAGTTGACCGGTAGTCTCGCGGGCCTTGCACTTGCTCTGCTGATCGGTTGGCCGCTTGTCGGCTGGCTCGGCCCGCTGACCGGGGTAACCACCGCAACCGCGCTGGGTTTCGTGCTGGCAGCACTGGTGCCGCTGCTCCAGTTGGCGGCACATGAACAGTTGCACCCCTTCGGTCCGGCGCTGCGCCGGGCCGGCCTCCGCGCAGGTGCGATCGCCGGCGCCGCCATGATCGCCGCGCTGGGGGCCGCGCAATTGCCGGCGATGGTCGCTATCCCTGCCGTGATTTTCGTCGCGCTAGCGGCGGTCTGGTGTGCGCTGCGTTTCGCCCTCGGTGGCGACGACCGCGCCTCGCTCGGCCGGTTGGGCCAGCGGCTCGGACTGGCCCAGCGCGCCGTCTGAACGGCGGGTCACCCGCTTCGCAAAGGCCGTCGCCTCGATCAACGTCGGCACCCGGTTGCGATAGGGCAGCGACAGCGCGGTCATGATGGCGATATGGTCGACCAGCGGATAGATGACGACATCCGCCGACCCTCCGGCGTCGCGGATCGCCTGCCCCAGCCGCACCGAATTGCGCGGGCGCACCGTGGTGTCGAGATCGCCGGTCGCCAGCCACAGCGGCGGCGCATCGCCGCGGGCAAAGGTAATCGGCTGGGTAAAGCTCAGGGGGACCACCTGCCCCATTGCCCGGTCGGCGCTGCCGCCGCGTTCGAACGGCAGGAAATCGGTTGGCGCGGCGAGCGCGATGACGCCCTTGATCGGCCCGCCGAGCATCGCCTCTTCGCCAAGCCAGCGCACGTCGAGCACGGAGAGCAGCGCGATATGCGCGCCGGCGCTGTGCCCGGCGAGCACGATGCGATCGGGGTCTCCGCCGAGCGCGGCGATATTGGCGCGCGTCCATTTCACCGCGGCTGCGGCATCCTCCATGAACGCCGGGTAGCGGCCCTCGCTGCCCAGCCGATAGCCGGCGACCACGGTCACGAAGCCTTCTCCGGCAAAGGCGCGCCCGGCAAAGCCGTAGAAATCGCGTCCGCCGCTGTCCCAGCCGCCGCCATGGAACCAGATGATCACCGGCTTGCGATCGGTATCGCGCGTGCCCGCCGGAACGAACACGTCCACCTGTTGTTCGGTCGATGGACCATAAGACAAGGCAGTTGCCCGGCGTTCGCCCCCGTCGCCCGGCCACCAGCGGTCGGCAACGTCGAGCAGGCCCAGCAATTGCCAGCGGGCTGCCTGACCGACCCCGAATGCTGCCAGCAATGCGCCTGCCACGATGAGTGCGATTACCATGGCTTTCCCCATCGATCCCGTCCCCCTTGCTGCCCCACGGCCCCTGTGGCAACGCCCGCCCATGACACGCATCCGCCTCGTCGTGAACCCCGCAAGCGGAAGCTTCGACCAATCGGTGCCGATGCGACTGGCCGAAGCGGCGCGCCAGGGCGGGGCGGAGCTGATCGGTACCACCCGCTTTCCCGATGAGCCGCTGCCGACTCCGGCCAAGCTCGATGCCGAGGGCGCGACGATCCTGGCCGTGCACAGCGGAGACGGCACGATCAATGCCGCCATGCAGGCGGTGGCCGGCTGGCACGGCGCCTTGCTGCCCTTGCCAGGCGGCACGATGAACCTGCTGGCACGCCATATCCATGTCCAGACCGATCCGGCAGCAATCCTGATCGACGCGCTTTCAGCGGCGGCCATCCGGCGGCGGGTGACGATGGTCGCTGGCGTGGGCGCGGATTGCGCGATCGACGGGCTGGTCGGCGTTTTCGCCGGGCCAACCACTGCCTGGGGCGATGTGCGCGAGACCTTGCGCCGCTACGATCTGGCCGGACTGGTCGAGGCGGTACCACGCGCGATCGGAGAGACATTCAACGGGGCAATGGTGCGCATCGAGGGCAGCGACGAGGAGTATCCCGCCATCTATATCGAGCCGCGCGGCGGCATGCTCCGGCTGATGGGCTTTACGGCCGACGATGCCGCACAATTGTTCGAACATGGCTTCGCATGGCTCGGCGGCGATTTTCGCAACGGGCCGCATGACCCGCTTGGCGAGTGTAGCCAGGTGACGATCCTTGCCGCCAGCGAGGAGATCGGCCTGCTCGTCGACGGTGAGCGGGGCCACAGCCATTCGCCGCTGATGCTGCGGGCGGTGCAGAGCCCGATCGACTTCATCGCCACCCGTCCCGAGGACGCTGCGGAGTCCGCCGCATGAGCCGCCCATTGCGCCTGTTCCACGCCAGCGACCTGCATTTCGGCAAGGAAGACCGGGAAGCCCTCGACTGGTTCGCCGCCTGCGTCCATGACGAGCGCCCCGACGCCGTGGCGATCACCGGCGACCTTACGATGCGGGCGCGGCATCGCGAATTTGCCGCAGCCTGCGACTGGATATTGTCGCTCGAAGTGCCGGTGACGGTCGAGGTCGGCAACCACGACCTGCCCTATTTCAACCTGCTCGAACGTTTCACCAACCCCTATCGGCGCATCCGCCGCATCGAGCAGTTGGTCGAGCGCGAGATCGATCTGCCGTGCGTCAGCCTGGTGCCGTTGAAAACCACCGCCCGCGCGCAGCCCCGGTTCAACTGGTCGCGCGGCTGGGTGGGGCGCGGCCCGCTGAAGAGGACCCTCGACGCCATCGAGGCGCTGCCGCAGGACCATCTGGTGCTGGTCACTGCGCACCACCCGCTGGTCGAGGCCGGCACGCGCGGGCGGGCGCTGACCATGGGCGGCAATCGCGCGCTGGAAGCATTGGCGGGTGCCGGCGTGGGCGCGGTGCTGACCGGGCACGTCCATGATCCGTTCGATCTGGTCCAGCAGACGCCTGCCGGGCCCATCCGGATGATCGGCGCGGGCACGCTGTCGATGCGGATCCGCTCGACACCGGCGAGCTTCAACGAACTGCGCATCGCCGGTGGCGAAGTCAGCGTTACGGTGCGCAACCAGCAATCCGTGCGCAGTCCGGACATGATGATCGACGATGTACCGCCCAATGCCGAGCCGCCGGGCCCCGATGACCCGATCGCAGCGGTCAAGGCCGAACCGAGGCCGTAACCCGCTACGCCTTGTGGTCAGGTAGCCCCCAATGTGATGGTCGCGACGAGGCCGCCGTCTTCGCGGTTGGCAAGCTCCAGATGCCCTCCCTCAGCGAGCACCAATGCCTTGGCCAGCGCGAGACCGAGGCCACTACCGCCAGTGTTGCGGTTGCGGGAGCTTTCCGCCCGGGCAAAGGGCTCCATCATTTCGGCGATGCGATCGGGCGGAATGCCGGGCCCGCGATCCGCGACGCTGAGCCGGGTCGCGCCTGTGGCATCGACCGCGAGCCCGACCGTTGCCGATCCGCCATAGGCCAGCGCATTGTCGATGAGATTGCGGACGGCACGGCGCAGCGAGGCCGGGCGCAGCATATGGGTCGGCACGACGCCGTCCCCGGCGAGCTCTACGGCCCGGCCCATGGCACGGTAATCGGCGACCAGCCCATCGACCAGCGCTGCCAGGTCGGTCGGCTCCGAGGGCTCGCTGGGCTGGCCAGCGCGAGCAAGGCTCAGGATATCGTCGAGCATCGTCGCCATTTCGGCGATGGTCGCGGCCATGCGCTGGCGCAGCGCCTCATCGCCCACCTGTTCGACGCGCACGCGCAGACTGGCCAGCGGGGTCCGCAGATCGTGCCCGACTGCACCCAGCATATGGTCCTTTTCGGCCAGCATGGCGCTGATGCGCTGTTGCATGTGGTTGAAGGCACGGGTCAGCTCGCGCACATCCTCTGGGCCTGACTCAGGCACCGGCGCGCGCTCGGCCCCGGGCCGCAGATCGGTCGCGGCACGCGCCAGCTGCTTGAGCGGACGACTGACCCGCCAACCGACCCAAAGCAGCGGCGCGATCAGCAGAATGAACAGGATCACGGTTTGCACGGTCAGCAGTCCGGCGATAGCAGGTTGCGCGGCGGGGCCCCGCGAACGCACGGTTATCCAGCGCCCATCCGGCAATTGCGCCGCCACCGCCACCACCATCATCCCGCGCTCGCGCCGCCCCACCTGCCCGCCGCGCAGCGGCAGAGCCATGCGTGCGGCACGCACCGCGCGTACCTCGACCCCGCCTTCCTGCAGCACCTCATCGACCCGCTCGGCAACTTCCGGCCACGGTTGCATGCCCGGACGGAAGCGGGGTTGATCTGCAACGACGACGCGGCGCAATCGCTCGCTCCGCTCTGGCCTGTCGGGCCCGTCGGGCTGGCCGGACTGCGGTAGGAGGGCGCGCAACGGACCGGGCGGCAATCCCGCAGACAAGCGCTCCGACGCATCGGCAATCTGCGCCGCCGCGCCGCCGGCGATGGAGGCAAGGCGCTCCGCCCCGGCAGCCCGGACCAGCAGACCGAGATTGATCGCCTGAGCGAGAACCAGGGCCAAGGCTAGCACCAGCATCAACTGGCCGGCGAGGCTGCGAGGGGCCAGGCGGCGGAACATCAGCGCAGCCGGCGGACGTCGGCAGACAAGCTGTAGCCGCCGCCCCAGATGGTCTTGATATAGGTGGGCGCGGCTGGCGAGGGTTCGATCTTGCGGCGCAGCCGGCTGACCAGATTGTCGATCGACCGGTCGAACACTTCCGCCTCCCGCCCGCGCACAATGTCGAGCAGCCGGTCACGGCTCATCACCACGCGTGGGTGCAGCAGCAGCGCGCGCAACAGCTGGAACTCGCCGGTCGACAGGTCTGCCTCCCGCCCGTCGCTGTGCACCAGCACGCGGGTCGCCGTCGACAGGGTCCAGTCGCCGAAACGAAACACTTCGCCTTCTTCGGGTGCATCGACACGGGTCGCGGCACCGCCCTGCGCGCGGCGCAGCACAGCACGGATCCGCGCAACCAGCTCGCGCGGATCGAAAGGTTTGGCGACATAATCGTCGGCACCGATTTCGAGGCCGATCACCCGTTCGGTCTGTTCGGTGCGAGCGGTGAGCAAGATGACGGGCAGATTGCGCGTCTCGCGCAGATGCCGGGTCAGACTGAGGCCGTCTTCGCCGGGCATCATGATGTCGCAGACGACGAGATCGTACGGCTCTGCATCAATGCGCTGGCGTGCAACTGCGGCGCTTTCCGCCAGATCGACGGCAAACCCCTGCCCTTCGAGATATTCGCCGAGCGGCTCGCGGATCGAGGCTTCGTCGTCGACGAGCAGAAGGCGGACGGGGGAGTCAGTCATGCAGCATCCATAGCACGAACCCCCGACTGCGCGAGGCGCAGCCGGGGGCCAGTCCGGCGCAGCGCCGGGGGAGGAGAAATACGCTGCACCGGCCGAGAAGGGGGGTTATTCGCCGCCGGCGGGCGGCGGCGGCATCATGCCATCACCGTCCGGTCCGGGCCGACCGGGCCGCATCGCGCGGCGTTCGTCGGCCGAGATCATGCCATTGCCGTTGGCATCGGCGCGCGCAAAGCGCGCTTCGGCAGCCGCCAAGAATTCGGCGCGGTCGATGGCACGATCATTGTTGGTATCGGCCATGCGAGCCGCTTCCATGCGCTGACCGGCGCGGAAGGCACGCTGGCCGGGCCCGCGGCGATGGTCGCGGCCGCGATGTGCGCGTGCTTCCTGGCGCGCCTCGCGACGCTCCTCCATCGCTTCGCCTGCGGCGTCGAACTCGGCGCGGCTGATCGCGCCGTTACCGTCGGCATCCATGCGGGCGAACATCGCATCTCGGCGGCGCTCACGGCCGGCTTCGCGGTCGGCGGCGTCGATGCGGCCATCGCTATTGGCATCCATGCGGGCAAAGCGGGCAGCCGCTGCGGCCATCGCTTCGGCGCGGGAGAGGTTGCCGTCGCCATCGGCGTCCGGGCGCATACGCTCGGCGCCGCCGGGCGCGGGGCGGGCAGCGGTCTGACTCTGCGCCGCGACGCCGCCGGCTGCGACCAGTGACAGCAGCGCGGCGGATACTATGAGGCGTTTGCGGGTCATGATGATCGGTCTCCTGACGACAATGGCTCTTGTCGATGAACGCCGGACTAGGGCGCACCCTTCGCATCATTATGTCAGCAATCGCCCAAATTGTCGCAAGCTTGTCGCACACGGGTCAGCCAAGCAGCGCGCTATCCCGCGCCTCAACCGGCCTTGCGCTGATCGTCCCAGCGGCTGACCATGCGATAGATCGTCGACGGGCTGACATCGAGCTCGCGTGCCGCCTTGGGGATGCTGCCGTGCGCACGTGCGATGGCGGCTTCCACCGCCAGCCGTTCGATCTCTGCCAGCGTGTGCTTGCCGGACGACCAAGGGTCGGTAGCGGCCGCGACGGGCAACCCTGCGGCGGGGGGCGTCACGATCGTCGACGCCATGGGCCCGGGCGCACCGGTCGACGCGAGCTCGGCTGAGAGATCTGCGATATCCAGCCGCGGCCCGGCGCTCATCACAACCGCACGGCGCATCACATTCTGCAGCTCGCGGACATTGCCCGGCCAGCGCCGCCGTTCCAGTTCCGCCAGCATCGAAGGCGACAAAGGCTCGAAGCGTCGGCCTTCCTCCTCGGCAAAGCGGTCGAGGAAATGCTGGGCGATCAGGCCGACGTCGCCCGGCCTGTCACGCAGCGCCGGCAATTCGAGCGGAATTACCGCCAACCGGTAATAGAGATCCTCGCGAAAGCGCCCTTCGGCGACCTCGCGGGCCGGGTCACGGTTGGTGGCGCAAATGACGCGGACGTCGACCGGCTCCGGGGTACTGGTGCCGACCGGCTGCACCATGCCGGTCTGCAGGAAGCGCAGCAGCTTGACCTGAAGCGCCAGGTCCATCTCGCAGATTTCATCGAGGAACAGCGTCCCGCCATCGGCATCGCGCGCGGCGCCGCGGCGATCGGAGATGGCGCCGGTGAAGGAGCCTTTGACATGGCCGAACAATTCCGATTCGAGCAGATTTTCCGGAATCGCCCCGCAATTGATGGCGATGAACTTGCGCCGGGCGCGCGGTCCGGCGCGGTGGATCGCTTCGGCGGCCACTTCCTTGCCAGTACCGCTCTCCCCGGTGATGAAGATGGTCGCGCGGCTCTTGGAGACATTGTCGATGGTGCGGTAGACGGTCTGCATCGGCAGCGATTTGCCGATGAAGCCGAGGTAGCTGTCCCGCCCGACCAACTTCTCGACGGTCTCGGCCTTTTCCACCAAATCCTGCCGCTCCAGCGCGTTGCGCGCGGTGGTGAGCAGGCGCGGCGCGGCCACCGGCTTGACGAGAAAGTCATAAGCGCCGAGCCGCATGGCCGCGATGGCGCGGTTTATCGAGCCATCGGCGGTAACGACAATCACCGCGCTGCGGGCGGCAAGATCGTCATGCGCTTCCAGCCACTCCAGGCCGTCGCCATCGGGCAGTTGCAGATCGAGCAGGATGACATCGAACGGCGCGTCGGCGGCGCGGATCGCGTTGTCGGCGGCAGCACCTGAAGCGGCGATCGTGATGGAATGCCCGCTGCCTTCCAATATGCCGGCAAATGTTTCGGCAATGGAAACAGAGTCTTCGACGATGAGGATGCGGGCGGCGTCGCGTTTCATGATGCAGGAGCCAAGGTAAAGGTGGCGCGGTCTCCGGTAGCGTTGACCTGCCACGTCAGTTGACGGGTATCGCCGTAATGATCGATGCTGCGGGCGATCAGCCCGTAGGCGATATGGGCGAGCGGACGATGCGATTCATAGGTGACGACAAGGGCATCGCCTTGTCGACTTGTGACGACACTGGGCGGCTGCGCGCCGGGGTAGAGGACGCGCACTTCTTCATGGATATGCGGCCCGACATGGTCGAGCAGCGCGTCGACGGTGGTGTACATCTTCATGATATCGGGAAACAGCACGTTGAAGCGGCCGAACAGGAAACGGCCATAGGCTTCGCACAACTGTGCTACCGAATGGCCGGTCTTTTGGGCGGCAATGTCGACCATCTTCAAGGCATGCGCCGTCGGATATGAACCGACAGAGGTAAATGCGCCGCCATTGGGCAGATCGGCTTCGACCAGAACTTCATCGGCAAAAACCACTCCCCCTTCCTTTTCCATAAAGTTGACGAGCTCGGTAAAGATCACACCGTTCACATTGGGTCCCCTCAATCGTGCCCTGCGCTGCAGGGCCGTGTTGCAGGTGCGTTTCGAGCATGAGCCATGCCAATTCGCGAAACGCATGGCAGTTTGCGAAATCGGCCCGGCCCGACCTGTCCAGCGCCAAGCGATACGCGAAACTGCTTTGCAAAACGCAAATTTTCTGTGCGTTTTGCAATCAGAAATGCAGATATCGCGTCCAAAGCTGTGCAATCGTCAGCATAATGGGAATTGGCACGATGCTTGATCTCTGCCGGTCACATCGACCGGAGTTTGATCAATGCGCTTTTCCCGTTTCGTCCTGCTCGCTTGCAGCGCCAGCCTGATCGGCGGATGCGTGGCAGGGCCGCGGCCCACCAATCTGGCCCATGCCGCCTGGATGCCCCAGCAGCAGGCGCATGCCGCCGACAGCGCGCAGACCTGCATGCACGCCCCGACGGCGCTGCCAGCCATGCCCGCTGGCACCGCTCTGGCGGCAACCGAACTGCTGCTGGCGCCGGGCGACCGGTTGCGGCTGGACGTGATCGGCGATGCGGAGCGCATCAGCGGGACCTATGTGATCGGCGACGATGGCCGGGTGGAGATCAACGGCATCGGGTCGGTCAGCGCAACCGGCATGACGCTCGCCGCGCTCGAACAGAGCCTGCGGGCCGAGCTGGTGGCGCAGGAGATTATCCAGCCGCTGCGCAATGCGGTGCGGTTGAGCCTGCTTGAAAGCAGCGGCGTTTCCATTGCGGTAAGTGGCGCGGTGTTTGCCCCCGGCACAATCCGCGCCGGGGTGCGATCTCCCGAGGACCGGGTCGGCCAGCGAGAAGGCCTTGCCCACGGCGATGCCAACAATGGCCGGACGGTGGCCAACGCGCTGCGCGCCGCGGGCGGCGTCCGCCCCGACGCGGATCTGCGGCAGATCGGCCTTGTCCGCCAGGATCGTCTGTTCGTGCTCGACATGCGCGCAGCGCATGATGGCGCCAGCGTCAGCGATATTCTGCTCGCGCCAGGCGACCGGCTGATCGTTCCGTCGACCGGATGCTTCGACGCCGCGCTGGTGCGGCCTTCGCTGGTCACCCAGCCCGGTATCCGAGTCTACATGTCCAACCTGACGCGGCCAGCCAACAACAATGCCGGATCGGCGGTCGGCATCGAGACCAGCAGCCTGCCTTACGGGACGCGCTTCCTGCAAGGGCTGGTCGCGATGAACTGCGTCGGCGGATCGGCGATGAACGCCGGACGCCGGGCGGTGTTGATCTCCCGCAACCCAATGACCGGCGAGTCGGTGGTGATCGAGCGCGACGTCGAGCAATTGGTCCGCAGCGCCGAGCGCGATCGGCTCGACCCCTATCTGATGCCGGGGGATTCGCTCGCCTGCTACGAAAGCCGCTGGATGAACCTTAGCGACGCTATCTCCATGGTCAGCAATGTGGCTGGCACTGCCACCACCGCCATCGTCCTCAGCAAGGCGAACAACTAATGCTGCAGGTCACCCAACCGCGACGGCTAGTACGGGCCTGGCATGTCGTGCGCGACGGCCTGCCCTCGGTCCATCGTTATCGCCGCTATCTGCTGGCCATCGCGCCCGCGCTGGTGCTGATCTGGGGGTTGACCGCCGCCTATCTGCTGCTGATGCCGGTGCGCTATGCCAGCGACATGTCGCTGATCCTGCCGGGATCAGGCGTCGGCGGATCGCTCAATCTCAGCGATATCGGCCAGGCGACCACCGTGACATCGTCGGCCTTTTCCGGAACGACGCTGAGCCCGACCGAGAATTACAAACGGCTGCTGATGGCCGACAGCACGCGCGAGCGCGCCGCACGGCTGATCGGTGAGGACGGGAGCGCCTTTCCCGAACCGACAATCAAGCTGCTCGACCAGACCAACCTCATCCAGATCAGCATCACCGGCAACAGCCCGGCGCATGCGCGGCGGCGCGGCGAAGCGCTGCGCTCTGCATTCCTGACCCTGCTGACCGAACTGCGCGCCGACGAAGCCACGGAGCGCGAAGGCGCGGACCGGCAGCGCATCGCCGAGCTGGAGCGCAAGGTGCGCGAGACGCAGCGCGCGCTGCTCGACTTTCAGGGTCGGACCGGGCTGGTCAGCCTCGAGCAATTCGATACCCGCATCGGTGCGATCGACGATTTGCGTGCCCGCCACCGCGAGGCCCGCGCCGCCCGGGCGCAGACCGCCGCCATCCGCGCGCGGCTGGGCAGCGTGCTGCAGGTGACGCCGGACACGGTCCGCCGCGCGTTGCTGCTCAAGGCGGATCCGGTGTTCCGTTCGCTGCTCGACCGCTATGCGACGATCAATACCGAAGCGACCGAGGCGAGCGGCACGCTCGGCCGCGCACATGCCACGCGCGAGGAGCTGGAAGCCGAGCGCGCCACGCTGCGTGCCGCCATCGTCGAGCGCGGTGGGCGTATCAGCGGCCTGTCCCCCGCAGCGCTGGAAGGCTTTGCCGACGTCTCGGTCAGCGACGGACGCGAGCGTATGTTCGAGGCGCTGATCGGTGCCGAGGGCGCGAGCGCAGGTGCGGCCGCCATGGCGACCGAAATCCGGTCGCAGATCGGCGAACAAAATGCCCGGTCCGGCCAGCTTGTCAGCCAGGCCAGCGAACTCGCCGACCTGTTGCGCGATCACCGGGTGGCCGAGGCGGTGTTTTCGTCAGCGCTGGCCCGGCTCGACACCAACAAGTCCGATCCCTTTGCCTCCTATCCGCTGGTCCAGACCTTCGAAGCGCCATCGCTGCCGGTCAAACCATCGTCGCCGTCGCTGCTGATCGCCCTCGCCGGCGCGATTGCCGCTTCGATCTTTGTCTTCATGGGATTTGCCTTGGCATGGCTCCGTCAACCGATCCTGCGCAAGCTGCTGCCGAACGGCTGATCGCCACCACTATCGGCAGCACGTGGCTGCTGTGGCTGGTCGGCGGGCTCTATATTGCCGGACCGGCTCTGGGCTGGGTGCTGGCGGCGATGGCGGTCTGGAAACTCTATGCGGCGCCGATGCTGCCCGCAGACAGGCAACCGTTGCCGCTGGGCAAAATCGTCTGGTCGATGCTGATCGGCATGGGCGCGATGGAGCTGATCCTGCTCATCGGCCATGCGACCAATGATCTGGGCGCGGCACAGACCATCAAATCATCGATCGGCTGGGCCAAGGGTTGGGCGTTGATTGCGCTGTTTCCCTTCGCTGCAGCCGTGCTCAACGTGCGACCCGAGGTAGTGTACCGCGCCGTCTGCCGGCTCGGGCGGCAAAGCCTGTTCGTGATCCCGATCTTCCTCGCCGCGCCCTATCTCGGCCTGCCCGGCCAGCTCTGGGTCTCGCCCCTGCAGATCGTAGGCGGCTCGGGACCGGAATATTTCGCGACAATCCTCTACACGATCGAGCCCGGCGTGGGCTCGGCACGCTGGCAGTTCTTCGCGCCTTGGTCGCCCGCCGCGGGGCTGGTGGCGCTGGTGCATGCCATTTGCGCGGCCGAAGAAAAAGACATGCGCTGGAAAATCGCCGGCCTGTCCGCATCGGTGCTGATCGCGCTACTGTCCCAATCGCGTCTGGCGCTGGTGGCGCTGGCCGTCATCTGGCCGCTGAGCTTTGCCGTGTCGCGGCTCGGCAAGGCATGGCTATGGTGGGTGGCCGCGCCGGCGGTGCTGATGTTCGGACTGACCGCACCGACCGTAGTTGCCTTCGCCGACCAGGCCGCGAGCGATTTTTCGAGCGCGCGCGCCGACAGCAGCCGCGTACGGGCCGCACTCGGCCGGATCGCGGTGACGCGGTGGGAGACCGAGGCGCCGATGTTCGGCCACGGCATTGTCGAACAGGGTCCGCACATGGTCGAATACATGCCGATCGGCAGCCACCATAGCTGGTACGGACTGCTGTTCGTGAAGGGCCTGACCGGACTCATCGCGCTGGCGGTGCCGCTGGGCATCGCCCTGCTCGCCACCGCTCGCCTCGCGATCCGCGATCCGCGCGGGCGGGTGGGGCTGTCGATGGTGCTGGTGATGCTGCTCTACAGCTTCGGCGAGAATCTGGAGATGCTTGCCTATCTCTATTGGCCGGGGCTGGTGCTGATCGGCATTGCCGGCCGTCGCGCCATCGAGCTTGGCGAGGAGCAGCGCGCTGCACGGCCATTGCCCCTGGCCGTGTGAAGGGCAAGGCCCGGCCTCACACAAGTTCCTTACGCCCCGATGTTAAGTGCGATCCCGCTCCGTTTTCCACGGCCTTAGCGGGGCGCCGATATAGGCGAGGCACCTTTGCGCGGTTCTGCGGGCGACGGCAGCGTCATGGCTTGGAAAGTGATCGCTACGGGCGATAGCCCTCGCTCTCCACCATGCACAGCAACGACGGTGCATCGCCTTGCCCGACCGCAACCACCGCAACGACGGACGCGATCCGCGCGCACGAAAAAGCGCCCCGACCACTGGTCCTTGGTCGGGGCGCTCAGGGTGCCGGACGGGACGGGTATTCTCAACCATCCGGCGGGGACCTCTTTGACCGGTCAGGCCATGGCGGCATCCCGTGCCACCGATGCCCTTGCACCGCTGCGGACGGGCCTGGCCGCAGCCGGTGCGGCACGGCGAAACATATCCACCCAGGCGCCGGTGACGACGGCTTCGGCATCGACCATCGAGCGGCGCGCTGCGGCCGCCATCGCCGGCAGCGGTGCTGTCGCCATGGCCGAAATGGCTGCCGCCAGTTGCCGTGCATCGCTGCAATCGGCGGTCATGCCGGCGTCACCGACCTGCTCGATCAATCCATCGAGATCGGCGACCAGGATCGGCCGGCCGGCGCGACGCGCCTCTGCCGCGACCTGGCCGAAGGCTTCCCAGCGCGACGGCATGACGACGATGTCACACTGGCCGTAGAAGCGCTCGACGTCGTCGACCCGGCCGAGAAAGCTGACGTGATCCAGCCCTTCGGCGCGCGCGCGCAGCATCCCGGCCTGGGGGCCCATGCCGGCGAGGATCAGCTCGAACCGTGTCGAATGCAGGCGGCGCATCGCGTCCACCAAGGTATCGAACCCCTTGGCCTCGACGAAGCGGCCGATCGCACCAATCCGCAGCGGGCGATCGCGCGAAAAGTCCGGCAACGGCAGCGCAGCGAGCGCCGAGGTGTCGTTCCACGGGTTGATGACGTTCAGCTTGGATGCAGCGACCGCGCCGATGCCGGTAAGCCAGTCGGCCTGCCCCTGCGATACGGCCACAACTTCATCGGCCAAGGCGTAGGCAAGGCGGAGCATCAGCCGGAAGCGCGCGGTGCGGCGCACCTTCAGCGCCTCCCACGCGCGGGTGTAGCTATGCTCGACATGGACGATGCGCGCGTGCGGATTGCGCAGTCTGAGCGACAGAGTGAAGCTGAGGCTCGACCAGCTCGGCGGAAAATGGGTGACGATGACATCGGCATCGAGCCTGGGCGCGACCGAGCCGCGCGGATCGACGGCGCGGACGCTGCTTTGCGCGACCGCGCTGACCTGCGGATGCTCGAAGATCGAAAGACCCTTGACGACACCGCCCATGGCGAAATCATCGTTGAGGTGGACACAGTGCAGCCGGGTCATGCCGCCGCCTCCCCGAGGCGACGCCGCAGCAGCCCCTGCATGAGTGTGGTCGGCAAGAGCGCGCTGGCCATGGCCGCGCAGGCCGTGACGGCAGATTTCATCGGTTCTTCCAGCAAGATGGCAGGGTGCCTGCGGATCGCCTGCGCGGTGAGCGAACGGGCGAAGGAATAGTCGCCGAGCTGGATGGCGCGGCGGGCAAGGTAGCGAAGCTGATAGGCAGCCGCGGCATCGCCGTGCTGCGCGATGAGGTCAGGCGCATAGCGGCGCGTCTTCTCGATCACGCGCTGCCAGCTCTCGAACTGCCGCACGATGTTGGCGGAAAGACCGCCGCCGATGATGCGATAGTCAGTCAGCAGGCCGCCGATCCCTTCGAAGCGCACGCCGTGCCTTGCCGACAGCCGCAGCCACATTTCGATGTCTTCCGACTGGCGGAAGCTTTCATCGAACCAGCAGATGCGGCCGGGCTCGGCCGGATGCTCGAACGCGGCGACATCGAGCGCGCTGCGACGGAGCACTGCCGCCGAGCCATTGCCGACCGGATTGCGGCGCAAGATGTGTGCCGCATCGATCCCTTCCAGCCGGGGACGCATCGCTGCGGCGATCGGACGACCCGAAGCGTCGATCAATTGCGAACCTGCGTAGCTGACCCCGATGTGCGGATTGGAGCGCAGGTGTACCGCGTGCAGCATCAGCTTGTCGGGTGCCCAGCGATCGTCGCTGTCGAGCAGAGCTATGAGCTCCCCCCGCGCGGCGGCGATGCCGCTGTTGCGCGCGCCGGCAAGACCGCGGTTGCTCTGGCTGAAGATGCGGATGCGATCGTCGCGAAAACCGCGGACGATTTCCATGCTGGCATCGCTGCCGCCGTCGTCGACGATGATCAGCTCGAATGCGTCGTAGGTCTGGGCGAGCACGGAGCCGATCGCTTCGGCCACAAAGGCCTCCACATTGTACACCGGCATCACGACGGAGATGAGGGCTGGGCTATGCATCGGTCGGTCCTTTTGTGGGGGATGTCTCAGGCGAAAACGCGCTGGCGGATGGAAGAGGGGATGGCGCCAGCCGCCAGCGCGGCAACGAGGGTGCTGCCACCGCGGCGCAGATCGGACAGAAAGGCGCCCCGATCGAGCGAGAGGCCGCGCAGCGCGTAGCGACGCGCTTCTGACGCGGCGTTGCCGCTGCGCAGCGAGCGACGGGCGAGATAGCGGCAGAAGACGGCTTCGGCGGCCGACACATCCTGTCCGGCGGCGTGCAGCGCCACCAGTTCCCGCCAGCCTTCGTACATGCGCTCGAGATTGACCGAGAGGCCGCCGGGGGACAGCCGATAGCCGACCAGCAGTTCGTCGATGCCGGCGATCCTTTCCCCCATGCGGGCTGCGCGCGCCAGCCATTCCTGGTCTTCGGCATAGCGCATGCCCGCAGCAAAGCCGCCGATGCGATCGACCACCGAGCGGGTAACGACGAGGTTGGAGCAGGTGCAGACTGGATTTTCGGCAATGATCGCCGCGACGTCCAGCTCTTGCGCGGGAACGGTCGACTGGGTGCGGCTGTGCAGCCCGTTGGCGGCATCCCCTTCGAGGAAGGCGATGCGCGCATAGCTGACCGCGACACCGGGATGCCGCGCATGGAAGGCGCGGTGCTGCGCCAGCTTGTGCGGGTGCCACAGATCGTCGGCATCGCAGAAGGCGATGAGATGCGCGCGTGACAGGCTGATACCATAGTTGCGTGCCGCCGAGACGCCGGCATTTGCCTGAGACACCAGACGTATGCGCTGATCGCTGGCAGCGAGACGCAGCATGATGGTCAGGCTGTCGTCGCGCGAGCCATCGTCGATCAGGATCAGTTCGAAGTCCGGATCGGTCTGGGCGAGGATCGACGCAACGGTCTGCCCGATGGTCGCCGCTGCGTCATGGACGGGGACGATCACCGAAAAGACGGGGCGAGCGGAAATGATCGGCATCATGCGAAAACCTTCTGGTTGGATGATGAAACGGAGGGCCGACGGATGGCCGCGGCGATGATCAGGGCGGCGACGGGGAGCTGGACGCACCACAGCGCAGCGACATAGCCCCAGGCGGCACCGGCAAGGCCGAAGCTGCAGCCCGCTGCCAGCGCCAGCAGCGCGGATCCGGTAACGAGGAGCGCCAGCAGCGCATCGCGCTCGGGCCGGCCAAGGGCACGCAGCCAGGCCGTGCAGACCGCGCCAAACACTGCCGGCACGCCGCCCAGACAAAGGATCGCCACCAGCGGCGCGATACCGGCCCAGCGCTCCCCATAAAGCAGCGGCACATAGATGTGTGCGAGCAGCACCTGGGCAGCGATGATCGGCAGGAAAATGGCCAGTGCCAGGGCCAAGGCCTGCCCGAGCAGGCGGCGCTGCGCGGCATAGTCCGCCTGACGGCACAATTGCGGAAACAGGACGATGGAAATCGCCGAGACGATGCTGCCGGTGATGCCGAGGCCGGCGTTGAAGGCGAAATAATAATAGCCCAGCGCCTGCGTACCGAGCAGCGCGCCGATGACCAGCTTGTCGAGCTGCTGGCGTGCCACGGTGACGAGCTCGGTGCCGAGCACGGCCAGGCCGAAGCGGAAGAAGTCCTGCGCCGGAGCGGGCGCCACGCCGGGCACCGGGCGCCAAGCGCGTGCACGGCGGACCTGCAGCAGCCAGATGGGAGCGGTGAGCAGCTTGGGCAGCACGATCGCCCAGGCGCTGTGCAGTAGCAGGGCGAGCAGCATCGACAGCAGGTGATCGGTCACGGTCTGGACCGCGGCGATGCGCGCCGTCGTCGCCATGCGGCCTTCGCGCATCAGCAGGAACACCTGCACCAGCCCGGGCGGCATCATGAAATAGACCAGGCTCAGCAGCGCCAGCATCGCGGCGACCGCGCTCTGCCCGAACAGTTGCCACATGATCGCCGCGGCGAGCAGTTGGACCATCGCCACCAGCGCGCACCAGCCATGGAACAGGCGATGGGCGCGGTTGCAAATGGCCGGCAGTTCCTCATCGCTGGCAGCAATGATCCGCTGGCCGATCCCGCAGTTGGCAAGCACGCGAATGAATTCGAAGAGGGCGAGAGCTAGCGCGGCGACGCCGATCTGGTCCGGCGCGATGTGCCGCGCGATGACGATGATCGCCACCACCCGCAGCAGCCGCGTGCCCAGCTCCGCCGCGCCATAAGCCGCCAGCCCCTGCACCATCGCGACGATGGAGGGCGGCAGCAGGCGGTAGAGGCGGTGGGCAGGCGACATCGGCGATCCTCGAACAGGGAGACACCGCAGTACTACCAAGAACCGTGCCAGCCGGCCGGAGAGCGCACCGTTGCGCGACTTTGCCAGGATCACCGCTCCGGCAGCGACCCTCGATTTGCAACCGATTGCGCAACCTGCGTTGCAAAATGCACAGAACCCGTCGCGTGCTGCAATTTCGCGCCATCGCCCGATGACGTCGCTTGCCAGGGCAGGTGCACGAAAGGCCTGTTCTCGCAGCCTTTCGCCGATCTGGCATGGAAGCTGCGATGGCCGGTCACGCATAGTTCACGGAGGACCACCATGTACCAGAACTTCGCCTTCGAAGCGCACGCCGACGAGGTCGTCAGCCATCTCGGGCTCTCACACACGCCGTTCGAGCGCAGCACGACCACCCGGCTGTTCGGTCTCGACCTGCTCGACGGCGCGCGTGTCGATACGGCACGGATGCTTGTGGCGCGGGCCGCGCTGCGACTCGACACGCAGGTGAGCTTTGTCAACGCGCATGGCATCAATGTCGCGGCCAAGGACCGCAGCTATCGCCGAGCGCTGCAGGCGTGCGATTATCGCCTGCCCGACGGTTCGGGCCTGCGCATCGCAGCCGCGTTGGCCGGCACCCGGTTCGGCGAAAATCTGAATGGCACCGACCTTTTCCCGCTGATCTGCGAAGAAGCGGCGATGTGCGGCGTTTCCATCTTCCTGCTCGGCGGCAAACCGGGTGTGGCAGCCGACGCCGCTGCGGAAATGGAGCGGCGCTATCCGGGCCTGCGCGTGGCTGGCACCCGTGACGGCTATTTCGAGCAGCGGCAGACCGGAGAGGTGATCGCCGAGATCAATGCCAGCGGCGCCGACATGCTGTTTGTCGGCTTCGGCGTGCCACTGCAGGAATGCTGGCTGGCGGATCATGGCGTGACCATTGCCGCTCCGGTGCAGCTCGCCGTTGGCGGCTTGTTCGACTACTATTCGGGACGCATTCCGCGCGCACCGCAGTGGATGCGTCGTGCCGGGTGCGAATGGATGTGGCGGCTGGCGCAGGAGCCCCGGCGGCTGGCCGGGCGCTATCTGCTGGGCAATGCGGCTTTCCTGCTACGCGCGGTGGACCATGCGCTCGAGCAGCGCGGGCTTGCCCCGCAGGGCAGCGCCAAACGGGCCTTCGATATCGCCGCGTCCCTTGCCGGCCTGTGCATGCTTGCCCCGCTGTTCCTCGCCATCGCGCTGGCGATTGCCATCGAGGATCGCGGCCCGGTCTTTTTCCGCCAGACCCGCATTGGCAAGAACGGCAAGCCGTTCCGGATGATCAAGTTCCGCAGCATGGTCGTCGATGCCGAGCGCATCCGCAAACAGATCGAGGCGATGTCGGAACGCGACGGCGTCTGCTTCAAGATGCGCAAGGACCCGCGCATCACCCGTGTTGGCGGCTGGCTGCGGCGCACCTCGATCGATGAGCTGCCCCAGCTCATCAACGTGCTGACCGGAGACATGTCGCTGGTCGGCCCGCGCCCTGCCCTGCCCAAGGAAGTGACCGCCTATTGGGATCGGGCGCTGCAGCGGCTCGACGTCAAGCCGGGGATCACCTGCATCTGGCAGGTGTCCGGCCGTGCTGAAATCCCATTCGACCAGCAGGTCGAAATGGATATCGACTATGTCGAGGATCACGGCCTGGCCCGCGATCTGTGGCTGCTGCTGCGCACGGTACCGGCCGTGGCGACCGGGCGGGGAGCCTATTGAGCGCAGACGCGCCGGGGCGACGGTTCAGATCTGGTGCCGCAGAGCGGCCAGCGTTTCGGCGAGCACCGCGGCAAATGCGTCCAGATCCAGATCGCGCGCATCGGCCATCATCTCGGCCAGCCGCTGGGCACCGATATTGGCCGCCACGCCTTTGAGGCTGTGCGCGGCCCGCGCCACCCCCGCGGCATCCCCGGCGCGCGCGCAGCTGTCGAGCTGCTTGGCCAGCGCCTCGATCTCATGCAGCGACAGCGACAGCACATGCTGCCGTCGCGCCGCCGGCAGGCTGCCCAGCAGGAGGCCGACGGCGGCCGTGTCGAGAACCGGCAGCGGCACAGCGGATTCAGCCGACTGTTCGACGTCAAGGCCGTGACGGCGGGCCTCGACCCTGTCGATCGCATCGAGCAGCGACCGCAGCGACAGCGGCTTGGCAACGACAGCGTCCATGCCCGCTTCGATCAGCGCCTCCCGCTCACCGCGCAGCACATGCGCGGTGACGCCGATGATCGGCACATCGGCCTGCGGCCCCGGGAGCTGCCGGATCCGGCGGGTCGCCTCCGCCCCGTCCAAGCGCGGCATGTTGACGTCCATCAGCACCAGCGAGAAACCACCGTTGCGCACCGCCTCGACCGCCGCCTGGCCGTCTTCGACCATGACAAAGACGCAGCCGGTCTGCTCGAGCATGATCGCCAGAACTTCGCGATTGGTCTCGCCATCTTCCGCGACCAGGATGCGCTGTTCGGAGAGGCTGGTCGTCGACGGCGCCAGTGCAGCGTCCGGCAGGAGGGCCGATGCCGGCGGGTCGCATGCCAGCAGCGGCAGCTCGACCCAGAAGCAACTGCCTTTGCCGACTTCGCTGTCGACACCGATGCGACCGTCCATGGCGCGGACCAGCCGTTTGCAGATGGCAAGGCCGAGTCCTGCACTCTTGCTGCCGTCACCGACATTCATCGTCAGCCTGGAGAAGTCGTCGAACAGGCGGCTCTGCTCGTCGCGGGCGATGCCCGGCCCTGAATCGATCACTTCCAGGCGCAGATAGCTGCCGGCCTTCAGCGCGGCGATGCGCACCTCTCCTTGCGGGGTATATTTGAGCGCGTTGGACACGAGATTGTCGAGAAATTGGCGGAACCGCGTGGGATCGAGCAACGCAAAGCCGGGCAGCGCGTCATCGACGTGGCAGTGCAGCCGGATGGCGGGATTGCGGTTCGCCTCCTGCCAGAAGGCGTGGCTGCCGGTGACGATGCGGCGGATATCCTGCGGCTCGCGCTGGAGATCGATTTTCCCGGACTCGGCGCGGACGATCTCGATGACATCGTCCAGCAGCAGGTTGAGCTGCTGGCCCGAAGCACGGGCAAGTTCGAGCTGGCGGCGCTGGCCGGCATCGAGCGCGGTGCGCGACAGCGTGTCGAGCATGCCGAGCAGCCCGTTCATCGGTGTGCGGATGTCATGGCTCATCATCGCCAGAAACTGCGACTTGGACCGGCTGGCCTGCTCCGCCTCGAAGTTCGAGCGCTGCAATTCCGACGAAAGGCGCGTCAGCTCGTCGACGCGGTCCGCCAGCTCGCGGCTCTTGCTGCGCAAATCTCCCTCGATCGCCTTGAACTGGCTGACGTCGGTGTAGATCTTGACCATGCCGCCGCCGGGCCTCGGGATGACATCGACCTGCACAGTGCGGCCGTCCGACAATGACTGGACAAAGGCCTGCTTGACCACCCGCCCGCGCCGGTCGCGCTGCAGGCGGTCGGTGCTCGCGCCCGGGTCATGCTGCCAGTGGAGCGCGGTAAAGGCGTTGAACGGCAGCCCGACCGACAGGGCGTCCGGATCGATCTCAGTCAGCGCAGCCATCGGGCTGTTCCAGACGGCGAGGCGAAAATCCTCATCGAACACCGCAATCCCCTGCGGCACAGTATCGATAACCGCCCTCAGGAAGGCCAGCGCCTGCTGTTCCTGATGGGTGGCGAGCTTGAGCTCTTCGGTCATCCGGCTGAGCGCGCGGACACGTCGGTCGGCCAGCACCCTCAGCGCAGCCGCGCGTCGCGATGCCTCCCGCCGTTCGGTAATATCCTGCACCGTGCCGAACACCGACAGCAAATGACCCTCGCCGTCGATTTCCCGGCGCAGCGTCCAGCGGAACCAGCGCAACGCCTGATCCGAATAGCGGATGATGCGATGTTCATAGACATGATCGCTGCCGGCCGGGAAGACGGTATAGAATTTCGTCTCTTCACGCGCGACCCGCTCCCGGTCGAGTGGGTGGATGGCGTGGAGCAGGCTGTCTGCGTCGAGCGGTTGTGCCGGTGCGAGGCCGAGCAGCTCGCGCAGCTCTGGCGAGAAGACTGTCCGGTCACTGCGGGCGCGATAGGCCGTGGCGATATGCGCAGTCCGTTGCGCAGCGAGCAATTGCCGATTGCCGAACTCGAGCCGTTCGAGCAGACGCTCTTCACGCTCGCGCAATTCCCGGTTGCTGCGGTCAAGCTCGCGCGCGCGCGTCTCCAGCAACGCTTCGGCTGCCTGGCGCGCCTGTTCCGACCGGCGCAACCGCCGTTCGAGCAATTCGATCTGCTGCTGCGGCGACAGGCCGCTGTCTGCCAAGGGCGTGCTCATCGCCCGCATCCTGTGCCAGAGAGATGAAGGATATGGCAACAATAGATGGCAAGTTGGAGCGGGTAGCGGGAATCGAACCCGCCTAGCTAGCTTGGAAGGCTAGAGCATTACCACTATGCTATACCCGCATCGCCAAGACGCGCGCTGATAGGCGGGGCGGGTTGCCGCCGTCAAGGCTTCGCGTTGAACCGGCCCAAGGAACATGATAGGAACATTGCCGTCATGGCTGTGCCCCCTGCCCCGCCGGTCCGCAAGATCATCCATGTCGACATGGATGCCTTTTTCGCATCGGTCGAGCAGCGCGACAATCCAGCGCTGCGCGGCAAGCCGGTCGCGGTCGGCGGATCGCGGCGGCGCGGCGTGGTCGCAGCGGCGAGCTACGAGGCACGGCGCTATGGCGTACGCTCCGCCATGCCATCGGTGACGGCGGCGCGTATGTGCCCCGATCTCATTTTCGTGCCACCGCGCTTCGAGGTGTATCGCAGCGTGTCCCAGCAGATACGGGCCATCTTTCACGAGGTCGCGGACGCGGTGCAGCCGCTCAGCCTCGACGAGGCCTATCTCGATGTCACCAATGACAAGCGCGGCATCGGCAGCGCGACCTGGACGGCCGAGCATGTCCGACAGCGGATCCTCCAAGAGACCGGGCTGACCGCCTCCGCCGGTGTTTCCACCAACAAGCTGGTGGCCAAGCTGGCGTCGGACCAGAACAAGCCCGACGGCCTGACCGTGGTGCCGCCGGGACAGGAGGCGGCCTTTGTCCAGACGCTGTCGGTGCGGCGGCTGCACGGCGTCGGCCCGGTCACCGCAGGGCGCCTGGAGGCGATGGGCCTGCGCTCGGTCGCGGAGCTGGCCGCCTGTCCGCGTGAGGTGCTGGCCAGGGAATTCAGGACCAGCGCGGACTGGCTGCTGGCGATGGCCCATGGCATCGACGACCGGCCGGTGCGCGAGGACCGGCAGCGCAAGTCGCTCGGTGCCGAGCGTACGTTCGATGAAGATCTGAGCGGCGCCGAAGAACTGGCAACGGCGTTGGCGACGATCGTCGACACGGTGTGGGAACGTGCCGGCGGCAAGGATGACGGGCCCGCGCGCACTGTCACGCTCAAGCTCAAATTCGCCGATTTTCGCACCATCACCCGCTCGCGCACCATCGATGCGACGGTGGATTGCCATGCCACGCTGCTGCGCATCGCCGGCGAACTGCTCGCAGCCGAAATCCCGCCCCCGCTGGGCATCCGCCTGATGGGCGTGACGCTGAGCGGGTTTGCGGCCGAGCGGGACAGCGACGAGGACGCGCTACCGCTGTTCGCCGCGGCCTGATTTCGCTGCCGAGGACCGCCGCAGTCACCGCTGCGTGACGGTGATGCTCTGCGCCACCATCTCTGCCGCGCCGAACACGGTCATGAAACTGGCGTCGACCGCATCGCGGCTGCGGACGATGCGCACCAGACTCGGTTCGGGCGCGAGGCCGGTGGCATCGATGAGATGCCAGGCGCCGTCCAGCCAGACTTCGGCGACTGCGTGAAAATCGGGCGGGTCGAGCTGCCAGGCATAGCTCGACACGAACCGGGCCGGGACGCCGGCCGCGCGCGACAGCGCGATCATCAGGTGCGCATAATCGCGGCACACGCCGACCCGTTCGACATAGGTGTCGGTCGCGCTGGTCTCCGTGGTGCTGGAGAGCTGATAGGTCAGGTGGCCGCGTATCCAGTCACGGATCGCGACGATCGTCGACCCGTCGGCGACCAGCCCGCGCGGCAAGTTGACATCGTCCTCAAGCACCCGGGCGAACCGCACCGGATCGCAATAGCGGCTGGCGAGCAGCCAGGGGGCGACCTCGGTCGGGAGCAGCGCGTAAGGTGTGGCCGGCAGCGCTGCTAGCGGGGCGAGCGGGCGCGAGACGCGGACATCGGCGGCATAGCGCAACGTGAGATCGCCGGCTTCCGCGTAGATCCAGCGATAGCGCGCCATGCCGTCCGCAGTCGGCTCCGCTGGCTTCAGCGCCACGCCGTTGCAGGTCAGCAGTTCGCCCTCGACTGTCTGCTCGCCATCGCTCAGCGCCTCGATCGCCAGCAGGATGGCCGCCGGGGACTCGAGGCGATAATCGAGGTCGACGGCGACCGAGAGAGCGATGGACTGGGACAAGGGTGGGTTCCGTAATGGTGATTGAACGGGGTCGCCCGGCCAGCCACCGGCAACGGCGCGGGGACGCGACGAGGCCGGTTGAGCGAGTCGGGTGGAAGACGACAGGTTGGTGAACGCCGCAGCGCATGCGACGATCCATCGCCAGCGGCAAGCGCTTTGTCGGCTCAGGCCCGCGCAATGCAGCGGATGGAAAGAATCTGTCAGTCGCGCAGTTGACAAGCCCGCACCCCCGCCGCTAAGCGCGCCGCCTACCCCGTGCCCAGATGGCGGAATTGGTAGACGCACCAGCTTCAGGTGCTGGCGCTCGTAAGGGCGTGGAGGTTCGAGTCCTCTTCTGGGCACCATTTGTTCTTCTCAGAAGAACCCAGCAAGTGTATTAAACCCGCAGAAATCCAAGGGAATTGGCCCTTGGATCGTGCCGGATCGTCCCGCCTTTTCTCGGGGTGTAGATTTCCGCTGAGAAGTGACCCGGTAGGGGCATAAATTTCCATTGAGAATTGACCCATGTTTGAACCCGCCCC